>CAWFVJ010000025.1:17500-247088 GCA_963819175.1 uncultured Acidobacteriota bacterium | reverse complement strand
GATTTGAACCTCCGACCCCCTGGTCCCGAACCAGTTTCAGGTAATTATTGAAATCTGTTGAAATCTGTGGTTTGTAACTGTTTTATATTTAACGATTTGTGTGCCGCTCGTTGAAAGCTAGTGAAATCTGTTGATGTCGGATGCTCTCGCCGGTACAAAATCGTGTACAGGTGAGTACATCCTCAGTGGCGCCGCCGTGGGTTGATTGTTTGCTGAATCGGGGCGGGCGCGGTAGCGATTTCGATTGCCCTGGCAAAACCCAAAATGACGGCGCGTCAAATGTCGACGTTCAAATTCGCCGTTGGGGAAGCTGAAGAGAGAATATTGGAAGCAGAGCAGGATTTGGAGCCGAGCTGCGTTTGCCATACCTCATGCCAGAGTACTGGACCAGAGCGATTCCCAAAGTTCATTGGTGCAGTTTTGATATCGCCAAGTTTTACTCGTCCGTTTCCTTAGACCTAGTACGCCGGGTCATTCTAAGCCGGTCTTTGATAGCCCAGGTGCTCACCCCTGAACTAGAGATGGATTTGGATTCAAGGCCCGTGGCCCACGCTCCCTCCTCTGCCAATTCCGGGTAGAGAAATTGACGAAAATATCTCTTGATTGTGATCTCCTGTTTAACTTTATCTTTCATACTGCCTGCTGTGCCGTAAAGTCATTCGTTTAGTCTTGAGCACGCGGGAGCAAAGTGCGTCGAAGCAGCGAGGAAGGCGTTGCGGAAAGTGTAAGTCGGGTGAGCAGACCGCACCGCATCGCGATTGTATCATTCTGCAAAAGAAGCGACTTCCCGCAGCCCGATCAACTATCGCTTCGCGCTTGAAGAATGCAAGGAGCAAGCATCGAATGAAGATTACCGTGGTAGGGTGTGGCTATGTGGGGCTGGTCACCGCGGCCAGCTTTGCGGAACTCGGTAATCAAGTAACATGTGTCGACAATGATCGAGAGAAGATTGCCGCGCTCAATGCTGGCGAGTCTATCATCCACGAAGCGTTCCTGCCGGAGCTGACGACGTGCCACCGAGGGAAGCGTCTGCATTTCTCGAACTTGCTAGTGGAATCTGCGCGGGAGGCATCCGCCATTTTCATAGCGGTTGGCACACCGGCGGCAAACGGAACTCTGGACGTTTCCTGTGTGGAGGCTGTTTCGCGTGAACTTGCGCCAGCGTTAACGGACGGCTATCGCGTGGTTGTTTGCAAGAGCACGGTTCCAGTCAAGACGACAGAGTGGATCTCTCGCGTGCTGCTGCTGAACCGCGCGGGGCGTAATCACTTCGACGTGGTCTACAATCCAGAATTCTTACGGGAAGGCACCGCTGTCGTCGACTTTCTCTATCCGGACCGTATCGTCACCGGTGCGAGGTCGGAGCGGGCCTTTCGGGTATTGCGGGAAATCTACGCTCCTCTTCTCGACGGCAGCTACTATGGCCGGGAGCAAAGAATACCGGGACCGGAACAGCCATTCCCTGCGCAGTTGATTGAGACTAGTATTCGCAGCGCGGAAATTATTAAGAGTGCCTCGAATGCGTTTCTTGCAATGAAGATTTCTTTCATCAATGCGGTCGCGACGCTGTGTGAAAACACAGGGGCCGACATCACCGAAGTCGGGCGGGGAATAGGATCGGACAAGCGCATCGGGAATCGTTTTCTCAATCCCGGCATTGGTTATGGGGGCTCATGCTTCCCAAAGGATCTTGCTTCCGTACGGTTTATGGCCGGCGAACACGGCTATGACTTTCGGTTATTGGAGGAGGTTGCGCGTATCAACCAACTGCAATGTCAGAACTTCGTGCAAAAGATTCGCCGTGTGCTCTGGACCTTGAATGGAAAGCGAATCGGAGTGTTAGGCCTCAGCTACAAGGGGGGCACGGACGACATCCGGGAGTCGCCCGCGATTGCGATCATCCAATTGCTGCTGGATGAGGGATGCAATATCGCAGCCTACGATCCGGCGGCAGCGGAGCGGGCCCGTCCCGTATTCGCCGGGCGCAATCTACAGATCGCCAGAGATCCCTATGAGGCCGCAGAGTCTTCCGACGCACTAGTGATTCTGACGGACTGGAATGAGTTTTCCGAAATCGACCTGGTGCGAATCCGGCATTTGCTGAAGTATCCCATTATGATCGACGGAAGGAATCTGCTTGATCCTGAACAGGTGATGAAGGCTGGACTCTGCTATTTCAGCATCGGGCGCGCATCGGCTATTCCCCTGGAGCTCCGATTGGTCCCTCGCCAGGCGCAACCTACCGAGGAGATGCCGGAGCAAGTTGAGTCAGTCTGGGAGTCATTCACGGCGGAACAGGATCCCGCGGCATCGCTGCAATAACAAATCGGAACCATTCTAGCGAGTTGTCTGCCCGCCTTCCAGCTTGTAGTCCGTGTATTGAATGGTAAGCGTAGCTGTGCCGCCAAGCAGGACGTCGGTCACTGACTTGTTAAAGACAGGCAGCCAGAATTCGCCGATCTTTTCATACTGATGCTCGATCCGAGTCTTCTTAATCCAGATGGAAGGGCTACTCGCTGGCGCCGCATCGATCGACTCCACGGCGAAGTCGGTTCCATTGACGCATATCTCGCCGCGAAACAGGTACTTGTTTGCGCGCACCGGTTCCGCCCGCAAGCGATAGCAGCCTCCGTGTGCAGTAGGCTTCGTTCCCAGCAGCGTGAATTTGTAGTTGTCCTGCGTGAGCGTGCTTCGGCGCTGATTAGTAGTCTCAGCGGCTTCCTTTTCCCCTTCAAGAAGCTTTTTCAGCACGCGGTTCTGGATCCATTTCGAGCCTGATCCGGAGATGATGTGGAAAGTCTTTGTTGCCGGAGCCGAGTAATGTGCAACCACAACTATATTGGCCTCCCGATGGCCGGGAAAGCCGCTGTAATCGAGGTTGTACACGCGCTCACCTGTGAAACCAGAAAGTTCTTGAGCACGCCTTGTGTTTTCCCGGACCAGCCGGTTGGCAATTTCCTCCACAGGCAGATTAGGCAGGCTGGAAGTTGTGGCGGGCATCATCGCAGGCGCGAGCGCTCCGAACACTTTGTCGCTCAGACCAGCTCCGAATCCTATGCTGAGGAAAACGCCTAAGCAAAGAGCTATGGCCTTCACCCGTATGGACCTGACGTGACGTTGTATTGGCATTAGAGGCTATTCTCGCTACCGGCGGTTCGCGGGTTTAGGAGCTTTGTCCGCAGAGTGACATAGGCACGGAAGCTCTTGCTACAAAGCTCAGCCATCATTTTCGTCAGCCCGCTGCCGAGAGAGCCGGGGGGCTGCGACCGGAACAAAGGAGCGGCTTCGTCCAAAGGCATTTTTCCAGCGGAAACCGCTTGGATTTGTTCATAGAGCAAAAGGAAAGAATCCGCAACACGTTCCAGGCTAAAGGACTCCGCCGTTGAGAGCGCGTTGGCTATTTTCAGCGCTTGCAATTCGGGATTGCGAATCAGTTCCAACACCGACGCGCTGAAGGCTTTGGCCGTTGGCTCTACAACAAAAGCATTCGAACTGTTGGCGTATTCCAGAATTCCTCCGGAATTGGGAGCAATCAGAGGCAGCCCAGAAGCCATGGCTTCCAGAGGAGCAATGCCGAACGGTTCGTTTGGATTCGAGTGAAGGAAAACGTCGCAGTTTGCCAGAAGATCCGCGAGTACGTTACGGTCCTTAATATAGCCCAGAAATTCAACCTTGCCATGCAGGTCCTGCTGCGCGGTATGCTCAAGCGCCACGCGTTGAATTCCGTCCCCAACCATCAGAAGGCAGAAGTCCTCAGGCTCGGAACGAAGGCGTTGCATGGTCTCCAGAAGCAGTTGCAGATTTTTTTCCGGTGCAAGCCGTCCGACATAGATCAGCAGATAACAGCCGCGGGCTCGATGGAACCTGGCGAGTAGCTCTTCCCTATTACGAAAGGATCTCCGCGCCGGACTAAACGTCTTTAGCTCCACCCCCAAAGGCCTGACCCAGACGCCCCTGGTAACGGGATGGCCATGACTGCAACTTCGGAGTTCTTCCACCGTTGGAGACGAGATCGCTATGTGGTGATCGAAGAATGGGAAGTAAAGCCACCGCATGTACCAGCTCGAGAAAACTTTGCCCAATCGGCCCGCCCCCAGATAGGTGGCGAAATTGTCATCCATTCGCTCGCAGCTCATACCGACGACAACAGGGCGAAAATCAACATTGCTGAGCAGTCGTTGCCGCAGACACGCCGCAAGGTAGTTTAGGTTGTACTTATCACAAACCTCAACCAGGTCCGGACGCTCCGCGGCAAGGATCGCCTGAATCGTGCTGTGCGGATACAGGAAAGCGGGTGGGTAGATGATGCGATAACTTGGGTTCAAAGGCGCGCGCCTCGCGCGGACATGATAGATGCGAGCTGAAGAGCTGTATTCCTCAATCCGGTTGTGTTCCGCCGGAACAACGAGCCGGATCTGCTGCCCTCTTAACGTCGCGCGATCCATGAGTACTCGATAGAACGTCGCTATGCCTCCGGACGTTTCATGCCATGCATTCGTCAAATGTAAGGTCTTCATGCCTTGCCTCCGGGCAAAAAAGATGACCGCAGCTCCGCAAAAAACCGCGCGACGTTTACCGGTATTGCCAACAAGAATTGCAGTGCCAGCCTCGGCAGGTCGCAAAGATCTTTGCTGAACGGGTTGCTTTCTCCGCCCATCAGCAAAGCGCCACGTCTCATGGCAAACAAATTGAACAATGCCGACAATCCGGTCACGGCAGCAGAAGCAAACAATCCAGATCGAAAGTATGTGGTCCCAAAAACCGTGTGCGCCGCGAGTTCGAGCCCCTGAAACAATACTGGAACGACAAGGAACAGCAGGGACTCCGCGATCCATGCGGGCTGCGCCGATCGTAACGATTGGGCAAGAGTGCCAAACACTCCTCCCGTCACGGCGCCATAGAAAACTTCGATGAATACAGCCTCAGATCTTCCGAAATGGTGAGAACGGGAGACGGCGACCAAGAAGATGATGCCCCGGAAAGCCGCGCTCAGAACAGCCGTCTTGACGTTCCAGAGCGCAATCATGCGCAAGGGATGATGCAAAATGGACCTGAGAACAAACCATACGTCCGCGCCGGAAGAAAGACTTTCCGAGTATCTGTCTTTTCGCAGCGACATCTTCCGGCATTATAAGGGGGCCAAGTGTCTGGCAATTATTAAAACTAACGCCGTTGTTGATGAAATTCTCGTGACCCAGGAGCCGATGTCCTCGATGGTTGCCGAGGCTGATTCCCATCAACATTCACACTCTTTTGGCAGTTTCGTAATTCCCTGTTTATCCTGCTGCACCACAATCAAACGCGACCGGAGTTGCACGTGGGCGCGCCGGCCGACGCAACGATGTGCTGATTGAAGACATAGCAGGAGGGATTCGTCTTGGAGAACAAAGTGCTGTGGTTTGAGAAAGACCAACACGTTGTTCACAGTTTTCGCACCGGCGTTTCCGTACACAGTCATACCAACCATTCACACGAGAGCTTGGAGTTCGTTGAACGTTTCCGCGAACACAATCAATTTTTACGAAGCATCATACCCACTCGTTCGGCGGCCGCCGCACGGAAAGGAATCCAGGTTAACCTGTGCCGTGGCTACTGGACGCCTCCACTGAATCCGCGAGCGGCATATGACTGTGAGCGGACACAGATTGAAGACCTCGGATTGGACGCGCTGGTATCGATCACCGACCACAACGACATCGGGGCATCCATGCTGTTGGGCATCATCCCGGAGAGCCGGGCAATCCCAATCTCACTGGAGTGGACGGTCCCATATCTCAGCTCGGTGTTCCATCTCGGCATACACAATTTACCAGGCGCGCGTGCTCAGCAGCTTTTCGAGGAGTTGCAAGCCTGCACGGCGGAGCCAGACCGCGACCGGGTGTGCGATCTATTACAGACACTGCACTCTATTCCGTCGGTACTGGTCGTCCTCAATCACCCTCTCTGGAAGCTGAAGACCACTTCGAGGAAGGTTTTTCAAGAGAACCTCGTTTCATTTCTTGGCCAATGTGGCACCTACATTCATGCCTTCGAAGTGAATGGACTACGTTCATGGGAAGAGAATACGGAGGTAATGAAGTTGGCATCGCGATGGGAACAGCCCGTTGTTTCGGGAGGGGATCGCCATGGTTGCGAGCCAAGCGCGAACATAAACCTGACGAAATCAGCAAGCTTTGCAGAGTGGGTCGAAGAGATTCGAGGACAACGCTGCAGCCGAGTCCTGTTTCTGCCTCACTATGAGGAATCGCGTCCGTTGCGCCTCTACCAAGCGTTTCTGGATGTCATCCGCGAGTACCCATCTCATGCCGAGGGCCTGCGCAGATGGGACGAGAGGACGTTTCACCCCGACCACGCGGGCACAATACAACCCATAGCCAGGCTCTGGAGCGAGCCTCCTAAATTACTACAGTTGATTTTCGGAGCCGCCATGGTCACCGAAAGAAGTCTACTTCTTCTCAGGACCGTTCGTATGATGGGAGGAAAGCCCTCAGCAAAGCTTGCGGAAATCGCTGAACAAGAAGGGTCCTTATGAGAGAACGCCCAATGCGAGTGGCGCTATTTGCGGATTGTTTCAATGAAGTCAATGGAGTTTCCAATACCTGCAGAAGATTCACTGAATTCGCCAAGGACAACAATCTTCCGCTTCTTCTCGTTTGCGCGGATGAGAAAACCGGCATCAACACGGACGGCTCCCTGATTCGGCTCGGATTAAAGCGAGGAAGAGCATCGTTTGGCGTGGACAAGGATCTTCGTTTCGACACCCTTTTCCTGAGGCACTACAGAACCATTCGGGACGCCGTCCGCACGTTCGCGCCTGATCTTGTCCATATCACCGGACCTGGAGATGTTGGAATTTCCGGGGCCATCGCCGGTCACGACCTGGGAATCCCAGTAGCTGCCTCCTGGCACACGAACCTGCACGAATACGCGGCTCGTCGGTTGGATCGTATCCTTCCTGCCTCGCTCAAGGGTAGCAAGCGCTGCGCAGTGCTCCAAAAGGTGGAAGACGTCAGTTTCCGTCTCACCGCTCTATACTTCCGTGTCGCGCGTTTCCATTTCGCTCCAAACCAGGAACTGGTCGACAAGTTACGCAATGCGACCGGCAGACCCTGTTACCTGATGGAGCGGGGCGTCGACCACCGGGCATTTAGCCCTCTCTTTCGTGATCGCAGCGACGATGGCAAGGTTGTCGTCGGCTACGTTGGCCGGTTGTCGGCGGAAAAGCAGGTTCGTCGCTTTTCGGGGGTTGCAAACGCTTTGGCTCTTGAGGGTCTCCACAACGCCAAGATTGTCTTCGTGGGGCAGGGCAGTGAAAGAGATTGGCTGGCGGCCAATGTCCGAAATGCTGAGTTCAGCGGCGTGCTTCACGGTGCGGAGTTGGCAAGAGCATACGCAAACATGGACATCTTCGCTTTTCCATCCGACACCGACACTTTCGGCAACGTCGTGCTGGAAGCACTGGCGTCAGGCGTGCCGACGGTAGTTACCTCAAAGGGCGGACCCAAGTTCATTGTCGAACACGGCAGGAGCGGATTGGTCGCTGGCGGTGAATCGCAGTTTATTGAAAGCGTGGTGCAGTTGGCGAAGGGCGAGGCTATGCGCCGGGCAATGGTTGCCGAAGCCCGGGCTCGCGCGATGCGGGCATCCTGGGCCCAAGTCTTTTCGAACATTTATAGGATCTACGAAGTGGAACTTACGAAGGCCGCCGCCGACAGGGGGGACCTTCCAATAAGGACTAGTGGCGCCAACTATCGGTTAGCCCGCTCAAGATGATCGAAAGAGTAGCTACTTCGCGTCCCAAGTCGGAATGCAGTCGAAAAGGAGAGATAGCCCGTGATGGAAGCCCGTATCGTTGTATCTCGCGAAGCACGTCCTGAGTTGTTCGGCTTGACTATCTCGGTAAACGACGGACATAAATGGCACGATCGCAAGCTTAATCTTAGCGTGCACGAACTAATACCGGCTTTGAATGCCGTTCAGTTGGAGCCGGAAATCATTGAGACGTTTTACAGACTGCCGCTTGGCAGCAGCGTGCAATGGCACACTCCTCTTTCGGAAAGTCAATTGCGAGAGCTTTGCGGCGGCGCTGTTTGTGACCGATAAGTTCGAGACTTATTCCTGCTTGTTTCAGGCAGACTCGCTTGTGGGTGCACCCGAACAGGTTGCTAAAGCATGCCGTGTCCCGATACGACAACCCCTATTATCCGTGCTTTATCCCTTAGCTACGGACAAGTAGTTGTTCCAGGCAGTCACAGCGATTCGTCGCCAACGTGTCCAATATTTTATAACTACCCATACCAGCAATACGCCTACGCCAGCGATCAACATTTCTCGCCCATGAGACGGCACAAGAGTAGGAACGCATGCAAATACCGTCGGCCCAAAACGACGCGTAAGAATCGCGAGAATCGAGAACCTCACCATGCGACCGCAAAACACCGCCGCGAGAAACCGAGGATATTTCAGCCCCGCCACGCCAGCGGAGTACTCAAATAACTTGAAAGGCGTTGGGGGTGGCAACATGGCAGGTATAAAAAGGGCAAGCACCCCGAATCTTGTCATAAATGCGTGAACGCGCCGAAACCGGGCTTCGCCGACGCGCTTCAACACGAATTGCTCACCGCCCGTGTGCCCCAACAGGTAAAAGATAGTCGCACCGAACGTAGATCCAATTGAGACCATTAAAACGTATAGAAAAGCGCGGTCGGGATCGTGGTACACGTAGAACACAACGGCAGGGTCCAGGGGAAGACCAAATGCCGCGGAGTCGATGACGCCAACGAGCAAAATAGCCCAGGGTCCGCCCAGTGGAGCTAACAGTTGCCCCAAATAACCCTGATAGCCTGTCAACCATATCCTCAGGTGATTCACTTGGCAGTATTCCCGTTGCCGCGACTGGCAACCGTTTGCTATTGAACTCAGACCGCTCTCGCGCTGCTTGGAACTGTTGCCGTATTCAAGTGTGCACCAGGGATTGTTCACGAATAGTAAAGGTTCGATGAATCTCGTCGGCGTATCCATTCAAGAAATAGAAATCGAACTGCGTTGGCGCAAACTGGAGGCTTTCTTTCATAGCCTGGTAACGCGTCAGCGAGACACTAGACCGAATGAACCGAGTCGTAATAGCCAATCTCAGGCATCGGCCGTAAGATCTTCGTCTTTGCCATCCTTTACATCGCGTTTATTCACGAACGGTTGGAAATGGTGATGGTTGAAAGCTATTGAACTTTGCGGTTTTTGGGTGCTTTGACCGTTACAAATTCGTCTATGTCCGAGTACCTCCTGAAGGTGTCTCGCAGGCGATTTCTGAACGGACTGTCGCGTGCGCCTGCGATTTACACTCTCAACGGGAGTGATGACGCCGCTACGTTTTATATCTACACCGTGTCTCATTTTAGGGGTTTAGTCCAGTTAGGTCACGAACGTCTGGCATGGCTCGCTTCGGCAGTTGAAAGTATCGCGTTGCGCGAGCGGCCAGTCGTGTGCCTGTGTATTGATCCAAACACGTTTCCGGAGCAAGTGCAGTTAAGAGTTAGTAACCAAATGTTAAGTTTGTAGCTCCGCAAAACAGGCTGTCAGCCGGGCTTCCCAGACGAAGAGCAGGTTACCGATCGCGGCAATCAGGGATGCGCGGCGCCCGCTGGCGGTGCAGGACCGGAGACGGCAGGCGTCGGCGGAGCAGTCCTGCGCACCTCGATCGCATTAGCCGTTCCGATGTCGACGGCCTTCGTATTGGACTGCCTGATGTCGAGCGAGCGTACGATGTGTGGCATGATGACGAAGACGATTTCGTCCTGCACGCGCTCCGCCTGAGATTGGCCGAAAAAGTACTTGAGGATCGGAACCTGCGACAGCAGCGGTAGCCCCGTCATCGATCGTGTCTCCGAGTCCTGCAGAAAGCCACCGATCAGATTGATCTCGCCATCGCGCAGCCGAAGTTCGTGTTCGATGTGGCGCTGTCCGATGACCGGCTGGTTGATACCGCCGATGCTCGTGTAATTTAGGACCGACGAAATTTCGAACATCATCTTGAGCGTGATCTCGCGATTGGCGTGAATGTGGGGGGTCAGGTCGACGTTCACCCCGACGTCAATGTAGTTGAACTGCGTGTTTACCAGCGCGCTGACCGAGGTCGTTCCGGAGGTGAACGAACCGGTTGCCACGGGCACACGACTGCCGATTTTGAGCATCGACTTCTGTCCGTCGACCGCGCGCAACTGGGGCTGCTGAATCACCTTGCTGCGGCTGTCGCTCATCAGCGCTTGCACGCTGGTGGAAGGAATGCTGACCGCGAAATTGCGCGCGTTAAGATTTGCCAGGTCGTTGAGAGTCAGTCCGTTATTGTTGGTGGTGGTGGTACCAGTCGTGGTAGTGCTGGTTGTGGAGCTTGTATTGGTGCTCTGCAAAGTAATCGTGGGATTCGAAGTAGAGCTGAACGGCATCTGAATACCCAACTGGCGCAGCTTGTCGCGCGTCACCTCCATGATCACGACCTCCACTACGACCTCCGGCTTTGCCTTGTCGATGTCATTCAGCACCTTCTCGGCGAGCGCGATCTGGGATGGCGTTCCGCGCACCACGATCGCTCCCGAAGCCTGCAGTTGCTGCACGCGCGGAAGTTCCAGCAGCGTTCGCAGCGTATTGGTCGCGTCCTGAATATCGGTCGGCGTGCTCCAATTGGAAAGATAGAACGTTCGGATCACCTGGTGTTCCAGGTCCGTGCGCTTATTCTTGGTGTCGGCGGCGACGAAGATGGTGTTCCGCGTCAGCGGAGTCCAGAAGGTCTTCGACTGGGCCGCGGTTACCCGCAACGCCTCAGGCAGACTCACGTTGTTCAGTTCAATTCGTATGCGCCGCGAGGTGTAATCCGGATCGAACGTAACGTTCACTCCCGCCAGCTTGCTGATCGTCTCATACACGATTTTGCTGTCCTCGCTCAGCTTCAGCGTGATGGGAACGTCGGCCAGCGGCTTGAGCTCGACCGGGCCAGCCATTGCCTGCTCATCGCCGGGCTGGGCTGGGGCGGGCGTCGCGTTGAGTGCGGCGATCTTCTCGCGCGTACGACGCAGCTCCTGGTCGACGACCTGGTTGGAGGGATCGATCTCCTTGGCTGCCTGGAATTCCAGCAAGGCGGCTTCCAGGTTCCCCTCGTCGCGCAGCGTCTGGCCGCGGTGCACACGCGCATTGGCCGCCAGAAACCTGGCTCGCTGCAGTGCCAGCCGGTACCGGATGTCCTTCGGCGCGGCCTCGTAGGCTTTTTTGTAACACTCGTAGGCGCTGACGTACTCCTGGCGCATCTCCGCCTCTTTCCCTCGATCGAACAGCGATGCGGCGCTTTCGCTGGCGGCGGAGAACGTCGCGCTAGCGATCACCAATGCCGCACCGCAAAGCCAGACGGCGTGTTTCATACGACCTCGCTCGGCAATTCGCCCAGGGCGTTCAAGTCGCCCACGCCTTGTGCCGAAAAGACCGAAGCGGGCGCCTTCCTTTGGCGTACTCTTATCCGAACACGTGCCTCACAGGCCGGCGGTAAAGTGTTTGTGAATCGCGGGTAAAGTTTTGTAAACCGCCTGTTCGAAGCGCCCCGTTTGTTGGAATATAGAGAGGGCTGGATATTCACATGGATCGCGTTTTGGTCATCGATGACGACGTCGAACTGTGCGCGCTGGTACGCGAGTACCTTGAGGACGAAAGTCTGGAAGTCGAATTCGCGCACGACGGCAGCACGGGACTGGCGCGCGCGCAGGCGGGCGAAGCCGCCATCGTTATCCTCGACATCATGCTGCCGAAACTCAACGGCCTAGACGTGTTGCGGCAACTGCGGGCCGTTTCGAATACCCCGGTGCTTCTGCTGACGGCTAAGGGGACGGATGTGGATCGCATCGTCGGTCTCGAACTTGGCGCCGACGACTACCTGCCCAAGCCGTTCAACCCGCGCGAGCTGGTAGCTCGCATACGGGCCATTCTTCGCCGGGCTGCGGTCACGCCGGGCGGCAACGAGAGCAAGCTGGTGGTGGGCGATGTTGAACTCGACCCAGCGCGGCGCGAGGTCACGCGCGCTGGCATTCGTATCGAGCTGACGGCTGTGGAGTTTAACATCCTGGCGGCGCTGCTCCAGTCCGTCGGCAAGGTGGTCAAGCGCGACGAGCTGTCGCGGCTGGCGCTCGGCCGCGTTCTGTCTCCCTTTGACCGCAGCATCGACGTGCATGTCAGCAAGATCCGAAAGAAACTCGGGGCCGGAGGAGAGTGCGACCGCATCAAGACCCTGCGCAGCGTGGGGTATCTGTACGCTCTTCCGGAGGAGTGCAGCTGATTCGATGACCGTTTTCCAGAAAATTTTTCTCTGCTTCACCCTGGCCTTCGCCTTGTCGATTCTGGCGACGATGCTGCTGATGCCGTGGCAGGGCACACCACCTTCGGTGGTTCTGTGGCGCAACGTCGCCAGCAGCGCACTTGAGCTGTATGCGAACCAGATGGCTGTCCAGTTCGAGGCGGAGGGCGCCGCTGCGGCGAGCAGGATCGCCGACTCGATGCGGCAGAGGTACGACATCCACCTAAGCCTGCTCGATTCGCAGGGCCGACTCCTCGCTGGCGATGCCCCGCCTGCCAATGTCGATGCGATCGCCGTACCCGCCGTCGGCGACTTCCCACGCAAGCCCAACAGTCCGCTGCTCGCCTCATTCACCGCCCAAGGCCGCAGCGGGCGCGAGTACCGCGTGCTGGCGCTGATACCCGGTCCACTGCTGGAAGGCCGGCTGCCACCGCCGCCGCGCAATTTCGACGTGCAGCGATTCGCCATCCTGGTGTTCGTCTCCGGCGTGATCTGTTACCTGCTGGCCAAGTACCTGACGGTTCCGCTCGTGCGGCTGCGGCGCGCCGCGCAGAAGCTTGGCAGCGGCGATCTTTCGGCGCGCGTGCCGGTGATGCGCGACAAGGGCAAAGACGAGGTTTTCAGCCTGGTACAGGCTTTCAACCGTATGGCCGAGCAACTGGAGTCGCTCGTGAAGGCACAACGCCGGCTCATGTCGGATGTCTCGCACGAGCTGCGTTCGCCGCTGGCCCGCCTGTCTGTCGCACTCGACATCGCGCGCCGAAAGAGTGAATCTCCAGCGCAGCCAGCTCTCGACCGCATTGAACTCGAGGCGAAGCGGCTGGATGACCTCATCGGCGAGATCCTGCACCTTTCGCAATTGGAAAGCTCCGCCACCGACACGGAGAAAGAAGAGGTCGATTTGCAGGGGTTCATTCGCGAGGTCGCAGAAGACGCCGACTTCGAGGCGCGCGATAAGAACTCCCGCGTGCGATGCGGCGAAATGCAGGATTGTTCCGTCGCGGCCAACCGCGAATTGCTGCGACGCGCAGTGGAAAACGTATTGCGCAACGCGGTCTCTTACACCGAGTCAGGCAGCGATGTGCTCGTCAACCTGCAGGTGGAAAGGGATGCGCGAACGCGCGTGGCGGTGCTCACCGTGCAGGACCATGGTCCGGGAGTACCCGCAGAAGAGCTGGCGCACATCTTCGAGCCCTTTTACCGCGTGGGAGACGACCGCTCCCGGAAGACTGGCGGGACAGGGCTCGGCTTGGCGATCACCGCGCGCGCCATCCAACTGCACGGTGGTTCGGTCAAAGCCGCCAACGCCGAGGGCGGAGGATTGATCATCACGGTCGCAATTCCTTGCCAGTCCTAGCCCGCATTTCTCACCAGAGCAGCTTTGTGCTCTGGCTGGTGGCTCCTGTATGCGCGCGGCCTGCATTTTCCCATCCTTTTCGCGCATACCTGAGATCGCGATGGCGCGTCCCAGTCCACCTCCGTCAGGCTATCAACTTTCCTCTCGGCATTGCTGGTTTACGCAACTTTACAGTTCTTCGCTAACTCTTAACAGCACTCTTCCCCCTGGCGTGGTCTTCTAGTGAAGGGGAGCGGGCGATCTTGAGTCAGCAAGTGCTCTGGATCAGTAACATTCCATTCTACAGTCGCTCCTTCCCACAAACGCCTGATTCTGGTTCGCAACCAGATGCATGACTTCAGCGGCAGCCGATTCCGGACGCCGCTGAGTTTTTTCGCTGCCAAGTACGATTTCACAGAACTTTACGTTCCTTAACCTACTCTTTGCCTGCATGCGTCGGTCGAGGTGGTTTCATGGAGTGAATGAATACTGCTTTCACCACCACCCGGCGGATGGCGCATATGGTCAGCCATCCTTTGCAAAGCCCGCGACTCGGGGAATACACGAGGAAGCTGATCACGGCGGCGCTTCTGCTGTTGTGCCTCGCAGGGCGGACGCTCGTGGCCAGCGCGATCGAAAATAGGACACAAACAACGAGGCCGAGACACGCGGCGGATCTTGCGTCCTTGAGTGCTTCGCTGCAGGAAGTCGTTACCCGTGTCAGCGCGTCGGTGGTGCAGGTCAGCGCGACTGGCTTCAACATCGAAGGCACCAGCGATAGCAGGCAGATGAAGGTCTTCTCCCGCGAGCGTGGTATCGGCTCGGGCGTGGTGCTGTCGGCTGACGGATTGATTGTGACCAATGCGCATGTCGTCGAAGGGGCTCATCGCATTCGTGTTCGCGCGAAGGCAGCCAAGACGGGCGAAGATGGCCGCGCGAGCGCATGCGGCGACGATCCGGCCCGCTGCCGCGAGGCGGTGCTCGAGGCGAAGCTGGTCGGCGTGGATCGCTTCAGCGATCTCGCGCTGCTGAAAGTGGAGGCGACGGGGTTGGAGTATCTGAATATCCGCGACTCCGACGACCTGCGCCAGGGAGAACTCGTGCTCGCCTTGGGAAGCCCGCTGGGGCTGGAGAACTCGGTCAGCATGGGGATCGTCAGTTCGGTGGCAAGGCAGCTCGCGCGCGACGATCCTCACGTCTACATACAGACGGACGCGGCCATCAACCCGGGCAACTCGGGCGGGCCTCTAGTCGACACGCATGGGCGGCTGGTTGGAATCAATACGTTCATTATGAGCCAGTCCGGCGGGAGCGAGGGCGTGGGCTTCGCGGTTCCGGGCGACCTCGTGCAAAGCGTGGTTGCGCAGTTACGGGCGCAGGGCCGGGTACGGCGGGGACAAATCGGGGTGTTTCTGAAAACGCTCACGCCGGAGTTGGCCGCCGGCCTCGCCCTTCCGAAGACCCTCGGCGTCGTCATCGAGGACGTCACGCCCGGTGGGCCGGCCGAGCGCGCCGGACTCAGGATCGGAGACATCGTCGAAACGTTCGCCGGCAGGCCGATTCAGGATGTGCCGCAGTTCGCGAAGGCGCTGTTCCAGGTGCGCGTCGGCGAGAGCGCGGCGATCGCGGTGCTGCGGGGAGCGAACCGCATTGCGGCAAACGTCATGGTGGAAGACCGGCCCCACGATCCGCCAGGGCTTGCCGATCCGGTGAGCGAAAACAGCGTTCTCCCTAAACTTGGGGTCGTGGCCGTAACGGTGAACCGGCAAGCCGCCCTGAGCCAGGGGCTGCGCGTCCCATCCGGCGTTGTGGTCGCGGCGCGGACATCCGGCTCGATGTATGTGGGCGAGACTCCGGAACCCGGAGACGTCATTCACGCCGTCAACAACCACGCTGTCGGTTGTCTGGAAGACCTGCTGGCGTATTTAACTACCGCTCCCAACGATGCTCCGCTCGTGCTCCAGGTTGAGCGGCGGGGAGAAATGTATTTCCTGGTGCTGGAGACCAGCTAGCCGCGCGCTTCTCTTCGACGCCGCCGACGTGAGGCGCGCGGGCTCTGAATGTGATTGGGGATTGAGACTGCTTATGAAGGCACTTGCACGATGCGCACTGCTCTTTTGCCTGTTCCCAATGAACGGGATCATTCTTTCGGCCGGCGGCGTTGACAAGAACCCGACGGCAACCAGCGCCAGTCAGGCCGGCCCCAGCAGCGTCCCCGTCTCTGCTTTCGACTCCGATGCTCCCGAGGAGCCAACGCCCGACGACGAGGACGTGGACGTGGACGTCGAGATGAACACGCTGGACTTGGCAATGATGCTGGAGTGTCTCGGCCCATTCGAGGGCGGTCCTGCGCTGTATAGCTCCGATTGCGGCTTCGGCGGTCACAGCCCCGAACAGTCTCGCTTCGGGCTATCTCGACTCAGCCAAGACAACCTTCGTGACGATTCAGAAACTGCACCAGAGTATGTAGAACTCCGGAGCACAGGTCTGCTGAGTTCGCTAGACAAGTCGAGCACTTCTTTGACCGTCAATGGCACAACCATTCAAACCAATACGGGGACCATTTTCGTGACCAGATGGCTTCACATAACTTTACCTGCAATTAGGGAAGCTATTTGGCATTCCGAGTGTTTACAGCAGTCAAGTTTGTAAATTTGGGAAGGACACAGTATGCCAGAACTAGAGCACGGTAACGATCTGCATTGCGACTCCCCAGTTGACGACCCCGCGCGTGCGAATACACGGTTAAGGTTCCTTCGGATTGTCGTTGTAGACGACTGCCCTGAATTCCTCGAGATCGTCTGCACTCTTTTGGAAACAGAAGGTTCCATTCAAGTGGTAGGACGGGCCAATGATGGCGCCGAAGCTCTCGATGCGGTAGCAGAGTATAAACCAGACGTGCTACTAATGGACGTAAACATGCCTTACCTAGATGGGCTGGCATCAGCGGCTATCGTGTTGAAACACTTTCCTGCCACCAGCATCGTCCTGATGTCGGCAGAAAACTCGCCAGAGCTTCAACGCAGGTGTAAAGCTTGTGGAGTACTCGCTCTAATCTCCAAGTCCTCATTAATAGAGGCACTGATGGCCGTGCTCCAGCCGATTTTGATACGACAGTGACCGTAGTCTTCTCGTGACTTTACATATCTTTACAGTTCATGAACTGACTCTTTACGGAGTGTCGTGGCTGTTTCCTGTCTAATGGGGTGTAAGTGCCAATGCAAGGTCAGGCACACAGGTGGACCATGAAGGCATGTGTTCAGGGCAGAGCATTTGACGGTTACAGACTCTGGGCTCGACATATAGTTGTTTCGTTAATCTTGCTCACGCTTGCCGGATGCGCGACCCGGACAACAAAGGCAAAGGCTGGCAGCCCCACAACTACTCCGCCGGCATGGAGCAGTGTTGGACAAAGCACTGTGCAGGCCTTATCAGGAGATCTCTCGCAATGGTGGTTGCGGTTCGGCGATTCGACACTGTCCAGCCTGATCGAACAGGCATTAAGAGCGAACCCTAACGTTCGTATTGCCCAAGCCCGTTTGCGCGAAGCCCGGGCGCAACGGAATCTCGCCGCCGCCAACCGGCTTCCGACTATCGGTGCATCAGGATCAATTTCCGGCCAGCAGGCAATAGGAGGTTCCTCCGGTCCGCAAGGCGCCATAGTAGCCGGCGGCTCCGCTGCCAGTGCCAGCAGCGGCAACTTGTACTCGGCAGCCCTCGACGCCAGTTGGGAGCCGGATGTCTTTGGCAGCAAACGATATGCGCTGAAGGGCGCACAGGCAGACTTGCAAGCGACTCAAAATGACTTTTATAGTACCCAGGTTTCACTCGTGGCTGAGGTGGCGTCGAATTATAGCGATCTGCGAACCTTTCAAAAACGGCTCCGGATCGCCCGTGAGAATGAGGCCAGTCAGGCGCAAACAGCACAGATTACAGAATGGCGAGCCGAGGCAGGACTAGTCAGCAGTGTCGATGTTGAACAGGCCCGCACAAATCTCGCACAAACAGGCGCCCAGATTCCAAGCCTCGAAACCAGCGTTGCACAGGCGCAACATCGGCTGGGGATTCTGCTCGGGCTCTCGCCCGGCACGCTCAAAGAGCAACTTGCTGTCTCAGCACCAATCCTGCCGGTCCCAGATCAAGTTGCGGTTGGGATTCCAGCCGAAATCCTTCGCCAACGTCCCGATGTGAAAGCAGCCGAGCAGAGGATTATTGCCGAAACCGCTCGCCTCGCGAAGGCGCGGGCAGCGCGATACCCAAGCTTTCAGCCTGACAGGATCGATTGGAGCAGAGCTGATAACCGGCGCGCTGAGTAGCGGCACTTCCATCGGGACATGGGCGGGCAGCGCGCGCAAACGATCTTCGACGGCGGGCGGATTAGGCAACAGATCAATATTCAAAGCGCCATCCAAGAGCGGGCCGTCGCCACCTACGAGTCGACCGTCCTGACCGCTTTGGAAGATGTCGAAAACGCTCTGGTGTCTTTTGAAAAGAACCGTCAGCGACTGGCCGCCTTGAATACCGCCCTTGGAGCAGCCCACAACGCGGCATTGCTTGCCCGTAACCGTTACAGCGCCGGGCTCACCGACTTCCAGACGGTGCTGGACACGGAACGGACGGCCCTGTCAATCGAGGACAGTATCGCAACAACCGAGGGTGACCGGGTCACGGCTCTCATCAAGCTGTACAAAGCAATGGGTGGCGGATGGTCTTCAAGTACGGTGACGGCCAAAGTCAAACCCAAGGTAATCACTCATGATCAATACGGCTGTTCAGCAGAACGAGGACATATCCCAGCTTCTAGCGGCCCGAACTAAGGCGCGGTGGGCAAACAGGTACGCTTTTAAGTTTGGCGCGACCGTCTTCTTGGTATCTACAGTCATACTGGGATACTTCATTCTGCGAGGAGCTGGCACGTCTGGGGCAGAACACTACCGCACGGAACCGGTTACACGTGGCGACCTCGCGGTGACGGTTTCGGCTACAGGTAACTTGCAGCCAAAGAATAAAGTCGATGTGGGCAGCGAACTCTCCGGAATCGTTGAAGCGGTATTCGTCCAGGAAAACGATCGAGTGAAGAAAAGGCAAGTGCTGGCACGCCTTGACGAGGCGAAGCTAAAGGACCAGATTACAAAGTCACGAGCCACATTGGCCTCATCGGAGGCGAAAGCCGCACAATCGGCAGCGACTGTCAAAGAGGCATCCGCGAACTTAGAGCGGCTGCGGCAGGTTTCGCGAATATCCGGGGGCAAAGTTCCGTCAAAGGCGGAGATGGAGACGGCCGAAGCAACGCTGGCTCGCGCGCAGGCAGACCAGTTGAGTGTGGCAGCATCTATCAACGAAGCACGCGCTACCTTGAGTTCCGATGAAACGAATCTTGCCAAGGCCTCCATTCGTTCACCGATAGACGGCGTAGTGCTCACGCGCAGCGTTGAGCCAGGCCAGACGGTTGCGGCCTCGCTGCAAGTTGCTACCCTTTTCGTTATCGCCGAGGATCTTCAACATATGGAGCTAAAGGTATATGTGGATGAAGCCGACGTCGGCAGTGTTGGGATGGGTCAAAGTGCCACGTTCACGGTTGACGCATATCCCGGCCGGAAATACGCCGCCAGTGTCAGCCGTGTCGCCTATGGTTCGCAGACGAAAGACAATGTCGTTTCATACCCGACCGTGCTGAAGGTCAACAATGATGACCTGAGCTTGCGGCCAGGGATGACCGCGACTGCCGAGATCGCGACCACCCAACGCAAGAACGTACTGTTAGTGCCCAATGCGGCACTGCGGTTCATGCCCCCTGCCCTGGTTCAACCGCAGCCGAAACGTGGAATCGTCGCCAGTTTGCTCCCTGGACCACCACCCGGAAACTCATCACAAGCGGCTCCGGCTCAGCCAAAAGGAAAGACGCAGCAGGTCTGGACAATCCGAGATGACCGGCTTGTACCTATACCCGTCAGTGTGGGATTAACCGACGGGCGGCTGACAGAAGTGACTGGAGGAGGACTGCAAGAAGGCATGCAGCTAGTCACGGAAAGTGTTGCCGCAAAGAAATGAATACTCTGGAAATCCAAGGCCCGCCCCGGAACTTCGGAGGCGGAGGGGGGCCGGAGGGTCTGATCGAATTGTCCGCGATAACCAAGAAGTACGGCCACGGACAATCTGAGCTTCAGGCCCTTCGAGGGATCGACCTGCGCATCGGGCCTGGAGAGTTCGTCGCGATTATGGGCCCGAGCGGATCGGGAAAATCGACCATGATGAACATCCTCGGATGCCTTGATGTGCCGAGCTCAGGCTCTTACGTCTTTCGAGGCGTGCGCCTGGAAAGACTGTCACGCGATCAGCGGGCACTGGTTCGCCGGCACTACTTTGGGTTCGTCTTTCAAGGTTATAACCTTCTGGCCAGGACAAGTGCGCTTGAAAACGTGGAACTGCCACTGCTTTACCGCCGCGTGCCGGGTGCTCAACGGCACGAAACGGCGCGGCATGCTTTGGCACTGGTGGGACTAACGGATTGGGAATCGCATACTCCAACCGAACTCTCCGGAGGCCAGCAGCAGCGGGTAGCAATAGCGCGCGCCCTCGTAACGTCGCCGGCAATTCTGCTTGCTGATGAACCAACCGGCAACCTCGATTCGCAGCGCACCCGTGAGATCATGGAATTGATTACCACTCTGAACAGGGACAATGGGATTGCCGTCATAATGGTCACGCATGAAAGCGCCGCGGCATCCTACGCCCACAGGGTCGTGCACATGTTCGACGGACTTGTGCAGAGAGAAGTTAGGAACGGCGAGGCGCACTGATGCTTTGGAACACCTTGCTTCTCGCCTTCAAAGAGATGCGCCGTAACGCAATGCGCTCATTTCTGACCATGCTGGGGATTGTGATCGGCGTTTCCGCAGTGATCACCATGGTGACGCTTGGCAAGGGAGCGACCCAATCGGTTGCCGATCAGATCGCCAGCCTCGGAAGCAATCTATTGATTGTTATGCCGGGACAGCGCCCCGGAGCTGGCCGAGATGCCGCCAGCGCACCGCGTTTCAAGGTTGCCGACGTAGATGCCATAAGATCGCAGATCGGCGAGTTGAAGGCGGTCGCCCCGACCGCCAGCCAGAGCGTTACGGTCGTTGCAGGGGCAAGAAACTGGAACACCTCAATAACCGGAACCAGCAATGACTACTTCACAGCTGGCAATTGGCATCTGGCCTCCGGACGAAACTTTGCCGATAACGAGGAACATGCCGGGAAGGCCGTATGTATCATCGGCGAAACGGTTCGAAAGAACCTGTTTGGCGGTGAAAACCCCATCGGCGGTGAAATCCGAATCAAGCAGTTCTCTTGTCAGATCATAGGAGTCCTAAGTGCAAAGGGCCAAGCCTCTATGGGAAGGGACCAGGACGACGCTGTTATTGTTCCCTTGCGGACGCTACAACGAAGACTTGCCGGCAATCAAGACGTGGGCTCAGTGATGGTCGCCGCGAATGATGGTATATCGACTGACAACATAAGGTACCGAATTGAACTCCTCATGCGCGAGCGCCGACACATTACCGCAGGCAAAGAAGATGATTTCAACGTCCTAGATACAAAGGAAATTGCCACCGCAATGTCGAACACCACCCAGCTCATGACCACACTGCTGGGTGCAGTAGCCGCAGTAAGCCTGCTGGTGGGCGGAATCGGCATAATGAATATCATGCTGGTCTCGATTACGGAACGGACCCGAGAAATAGGGACCAGGCTGGCGATCGGCGCGCTTGAGTCGGAGGTTCTGCTGCAATTCCTGGTGGAGGCCGTTACCTTGTCTTCGGTCGGTGGCATAATTGGAATCAGCGTTGCTACAGCTGCTTCGATAGCACTCGCGAAGGTTATGCAGGTTCCTTATCTATTCAACCTACCGATAAACATACTCGCATTTATTTTTTCAGCAGCTATTGGAGTTATTTTTGGCTATTTACCCGCCAAGCATGCGGCCCGCCTTGACCCCATTGAGGCGCTGCGCCATGAATGAGGTCTAACTCCATCTTTACTCACATTTACCCGGCTGCCTATGCTGCATCGGAGGCCAATCAGGAATAGCGGCCAACCGGTATTAGCGTTGGGCCCGTACTGCATGGCTTCGGCGGTGAGAAAAGAAACTGCCGCAGCCCAAAAAGTAGAACACTTAGCGCAAACCCAGTTGTGGATCCTCAGACAGCTCTCAAACCTAGGTATTGAAGACAATCACTTGTATGAGAGTGGCAGTTCCACCCCAAGGCGCTGTAGATATTTCTGTAGATGTTGCGGCATTCTGGATTCGGCGAGAAAGCCAATATTCATGCGCTTCTGCGCGCTAGAGCACCTGGGCCAAAACCAGGTGGTTTACCAACTGAATCTGTAAGCTATTGAAAACATTGGTCGGCTTTAGCAGACGATTTTAGAACTTTTCTGACGTATTCCGGGGCTTTCAAGGCCCTGGAGTTCGCCCAAATCTGAAAATAGCGGTTGGTGACGATTTCCTGCTGACAATCCGCGATTCTGCCGAGGTCAGTTTCCGGATGGCCAACGATCCAGGACTTGACGGAGTATGTGCAACGTTTCGGCGCTGTGGCTTACAAGTAACTACTGTGCATCGTTACCGTTGTAACTTGCGTACCACGATCAGTTGGATCAATCTCGGTCCCATAGGAATGCGGAAAGAAACGCGGATACGGCTCGGTTCGCCTCGACACGGCTTCCGTGGCGAACGGCGCTTGCTCGCGGGTTCGAAAACGACCATTCGTCGGTCACGTGCTCGCCGTCAGCGCGCCCGTAAAAGTGGAACTTTGGCTGGAATTATCCTGATATTTGAGGTGGGTTCACCATGGCGCTATTTGAATGGAATTCGAAATTTAGCGTTGGCGTGGAATGTTTTGACGACCAGCACAAGCGGCTTTTCAGTCTCCTCAATCAGTTGCACGACGGCTTGCACGCTGGGCACCGTGAAGCCATATTGCATACTGTACTGCTGGAGTTAACCACTTATATAGAAGAGCATTTCGCCGCGGAAGAGGCGGCCATGGCTTTCCACGGTTATTCCGACCTAGCTGCTCACCGGACCGAGCATGACAAGCTGCGAGCGCAAGTGCAATCCTTCCTGAGGAGGTGCGAGGCTGGTGAACTTACACTCAACGTTGAAATCGTAAATTTTGTGCTTAATTGGCTGACAGTGCACATCATGAAAACAGACCGCGAGTACTCGTCCCTTCTCGGGACTCTCAGTGTTGAGAATGTATTGGCCGGGTGGACGCCTTCGACGCACAGCATCGGAGCCGATAGAAAGACTGAGCGCATGCGTCGCTTGGAGGTTCTTGGCACAGTTGCGGAAATTCCGACACGAGCTATCGGCCACAAGTTCTGAACTGACGAATGGGTTCGCTTGTAAGCTGCTGAAAGAAAATCCCAAATTGCCCTGTTTTGCCCCATTGAGGCCAAACGAACACGAATCCTAAATCTAAACTAAGTATTGGGGATTCAGTTAACTGGAAGAAAAATTGGAGGCGCGGGCCAGAATCGAACTGGCGAATAAAGGTTTTGCAGACCTCTGCCTTACCACTTGGCTACCGCGCCCTCCGTCGGCAGGCACTCCTAAAGTAGCGAAAAACGCTGAAAATGTCCATCGGGGTGCAAAGCGATGTCCATCCGGTGCCTGCGCCCTCGCTGCGAGCGCGGCTCCGCCTTTCAAACGCCAAAATATTCGCCGTAGGCCCTGTGCCTCTGGCTTCTTCCCGAGGCATACGCTCCGCGAACCTGGTTTAGCCCTCGGGGGTCAGCGGGCCCGCCCTGAAAAACCCCTCAGGCAGTGATTTCCAGTCGCCGCCATCCATGATAGTCGCCTCCTTTTGTGGCGTACGTCACAGGATTCTTGTAGTAGAATGTCGCCACCCATCGGAGTCACGTTAAGCAGTGACGAACGACATAGAAGGTTGTGTCGGTTCGGCTGGCATGGCGTCACCGCAATCTTGACTGAAGTGCGACAAGGGATCGCAGTTCTCTTTTGACCTGTATTGGGACGAGTTGGAGATCATTCCAAATTCCTAACGGTTGGAGCGGAAAGGTATACAAAACATGGCTATCCAGAGCACGAAGGCTAATGCGTCAAAGCAGGAAGCTGACGGCGGTCTCGTCCGCCTCGGCCTGGCTTTGTCAAACTGGAGTGAAAAGTGGTTTCCTGATCCCCTGATCTTTGCCTTTGCGGGGATCGTGATCGTCTTCATCATCGGTCTATTGCTAAAGGAGTCCCCCAGCAAACTGGCGATCCAGGGCGGCAAGAGCTTCTGGGCTCTGGTTCCATTCACCATGCAGATGGTGATGATCATCATCGGCGGTTATGTGGTTGCGACCACGCCGGTGGTGAATAAGCTCATCCAGTTGCTGGCTAAGATTCCCAAGACCGGCAAGGGCGCTATCGCGATGATAGCGTTGTTCTCCATGCTGACCTCGCTGATTTCCTGGGGTCTGAGCCTGATCTTCAGCGGCCTGCTTACCCGCGAATGCGCCCACCGCGTCAAGGGCATGGATTACCGCGCGGCTGGTGCCGCCGGCTACCTGGGCACGGGAGCGGTGTGGGCTCTCGGGCTTTCGTCCTCGGCCGCCATGATGATGGCGACGAAAGGATCGATTCCCCCTCCACTGTTCGCGATCAGCGGCCTTATTCCACTCAGCCAGACATTGTTTCTGTGGCAGAGCATAGTTACCGGGGTGGTGCTGATCGTCGTTTCGGTCGCGGTGGCTTACTGGTCGGCGCCCTCGCCTGACAAGGCCAGAACTGCCGAGGATTACGGCATTAAGTACGAAGAGCCGGACCGCCCTCTGGAGCCACAAAGCAAGCCGGGAGAATGGCTCGAGTACAGCCCGCTGCTTACGATTCTCATCTCCGCGATGCTGATCTGGTACCTCGCCGATTTCTTCCGCAGCTCGCCGCAAGGCGCTTTGGCGGCTCTGGACCTGAACATTTATAACCTGATGTTCCTTACGGCAGGCATACTCATGCACTGGCGGCCGAAGCGATTCGTCCGGGCGATTGCCGAGTGCGTTCCGGCTACCGGAGGCGTTCTGATCCAGTTCCCGTTCTATGCCGTCATCTTCGGCATGATCGTCGGCACCGGGATTTCCACCTGGCTGGCCAATCTGTTTGTCCATATCACTACTCACAACACCTATGGCTTGCTGGTGGCCGTGTACTCGGCCATTCTGGGTGTCTTTGTTCCTTCGGGCGGAAGCAAGTGGCTCATCGAGGCGCCCTACGTGCTTCAAGCCGCGAATCTGCACCACGTGCACTTGGGATGGGTGGTGCAGATCTATAACGCCGCCGAGGCTCTGCCCAACCTGGTGAACCCGTTCTGGATGCTGCCTTTGTTGGGCATTCTGAAGTTGAAGGCAAGGGATCTGGTCGGTTATTCCGTTTTGCAGCTGCTCGTGCACGTACCTATCGTCTTTTTCCTGTGCTGGTTCTTCGCCCAGTACATCCCCTATGTAGCGCCGATCAAATAGTGGAGATTCGGCCTCAATCAAGGGAGCAAGCGGACGGTTTTCCGCTTGCTCCTTGCTCTTGAATCACCGGCGCCAAACCTCGGCGTCGAGGCGTCCCTCCTGAAGTTCTTCCCGAAGCGAAATTTCGCAAAATATTGGCATATTTCCAGAGACAGCGGCCTGCTTCTCTGGTATTTATGTTCAAGCCAGAAGTTGCCGTAGCGATGCGCAGCGCACCATCCCTCGCGCATTCTGAAACTATTTGTCGAAAAAACTGGAGACTACATGAAAATTTCGAGATCTCTATTACTGATCTGCGCCCTACTGCTCGTATCGCTGTTCTGCCTCAGTGCCGCTGCTCAAATGCAAATTCCACAGGCTCAGCTGACAAGCAGCTTTTCGTACCTGAACAGCGCCAGGGACAGCATCAACCAGCGCGGCTTCGAACTCTCGGCAGGTTATAACTGGCTTAAGTGGCTGACCCTCGGCGGCGATTTCTGCCACTATTCCGGCAACGGGGGCGAAGTGACACCGCTTCCGATTTTTGGGAATACGGATGTTCCCTTCAACGTGAACACGTACACCGTGGCGGTCGGCACAAAATTCCTCTTGCGCAAGAATAAGTATGTGGTCCCCTTTGTGCGCCCCGGTGGGGGATTGGTTCACGAGTCGCTCGTCACCGTGCAACCCGCGGGGATCCCTGCATTCATTCCAGTTGGGGGGCAGTCGAAAGCCGAATACAGGATGTTCTATGGTGCCGGCGGAGGATTCGAGATTTTCCACGTGGTGCCGCATGCTTCCATCGTCTTGCTCGCCGATTACCTTCACTCGCGCCTTTTTGCGGAAGACTTCAACAGCTACCGTATCTCGGCTGGCTTGAGTTACCACATCGGCAGCAAGCAGGTGAAGTAGGCTCGAATCGCCGAAAGTCTAACGTGGTTTTTGAGAGATGTGGATCGAAGGGCTGCCCTCGCGGGGCGGCCCTTTCTTATTTTGCGCGGGAAATCCGAGCCTGCCGGATGTATCACTTTGAAAGACAATCACTTATTCGAGCAGCACCTGTTGTCGCCAACCGCATCTAATTCCCCGACCGCCGTCTGCTTCGGCTGGAAATCGTTTGTGGCCGAAGCAGCAAGGATCGGACAACGGAATAGAATTAGATCAGATTCGCGCAAAGAAGCCGGGCCTTGAGCCCCGCGAAAACCCTTGTTGGCGGCCGTGTTCTTAACAACCGAGGAAGTGTATTCATGAGGTCCCCCAAGCTTTGGATTCTGGCGCTCGCGGCCGTGCTTGCGCCGTCGCTCGCCGCACGTGCCGCCGATACCGCGAAGGCCGGCACCGCCGATTCATCCGAGACGAAGTATCACGACGGCAGCATCAACGACCTCAGCGCGATCGGAAACCGCAACGTAGGCTGCGGCCGAGGCGTGGGCAACTGGTACTCCATCGAGAAGCAGATTTCGTTGGGAAAAGGTTTTGCCGAACAGATCAACCGCACGGCGAAGATGGTGCAGGACCCTGTGGTCACCGAGTATGTCAACCGCATCGGACAGAACATTGTGCGTAACTCCGACGCCCAGGTTCCGTTCACAATCCAGGTCATCGACTCCGACGAGGTCAATGCATTTGCGCTTCCCGGCGGCTTTTTCTTCGTAAACTCGGGCTTGATACTTGCCGCCGACAACGAATCGGAGCTGGCTGGCGTGATGGCGCACGAGATTGCGCACGTCTGCGCCTGCCATGCCGCGCGCGGCGCCACCCGTGGAGAGATCGCGAGCATTGCCTCCATCCCGCTCATCTTTGTCGGAGGCGGCCTCGGCTACGCCGTGTCGGGCGTTGCCGGTCTGTCACTGCCGGTGGCGTTTCTGAAGTTCTCGCGTGCATTCGAGGCTCAGGCCGATTACCTCGGCGTGGAGTATCTCTACAAGAGCGGCTACGATCCGCAGTCTTTCGTGCTCTTCTTCGAGAAGCTTGAAGCCATGGAGAAGAAGAAGCCAGGCTTGCTCAGTAAGACCTTCGAAAGCCATCCTCCCACGCCTGATCGCATCGAGAAAACGCAGGAAGAAATCGGGCACATTCTCCCGGATCGCAACCAGTATCTGCTCGATACATCGGAGTTTCAGTCAGTGAAAGCGCGCCTGGCGAAACTGGAAAACCGGCGCAAGGTCGACGACAAGGATAAAGACAAGGACAAGGAGCCTGCTCCCGCACTTCGCCGCGGAGAGCCCAGCGCCAATACGAACGATAGCAATCAGAATCAGAAGAAGGATGACGATCAGCCGACGCTGCATCGTCGCGAGAACTGACGCGGCACGGGCCGGGTGGCGCCCACGTTCGCCCCGATTTTGGGCTAACGTGGGGTAGTTTTTCTTTCTGAATCATCCACAGCGCAGCGCGTTGACACGGCGGCTGCCTTTTTCATTTGCAGCAGAATGAACGGCTGTCGCCAGTCGCCCACCACGGCCGCAAATAGTTTAGATTGATATAGCTGGCGCATTGCCGGGCGGGCATGCTCGGTGGAGGAAGAAACCATGCGATTTGCGGTCATAGGGGCGGGAGCTGTTGGCGGATATTTCGGTGGCAGACTGGCACAGTCGGGAGAAGAAGTCTGGTTCCTGGCGCGAGGCCGCACCCTGGAAGCCATGCGGCAGCATGGGCTGAAAGTGGACAGCATAAAAGGTGATTTTGTGCTGCCCAGTGTTCGAGTTTCAGAACAGCCGAACGATGTCGGGCCGGTCGATGTTGTGCTGGTGGCCGTCAGGGCCGAGCAAATTTCGGAACTGGCTCCCGTCCTCAAACCCCTCGTTGGCCCAAGAACCATGGTCGTTCCGTTACAGAACGGGGTGGATGCCCCGGATGAGTTGTCGCGGATGGTTGGAAAGGACAAGGTCCTGGTTGGACTCTGCGGCGTGATGAGCACGATCGTCGAGCCGGGACATATCCGGCATTTCGGCCTTGACCCTTTCATCGCGTTCAAGGAACAGGACAATTCCATCACGCCAAGGCTTGAACCGTTGCGCGCGGCCATCGCCAAGTCTGGCGTCCAAGCCGTCATTCCAGAAGACATCTACGTCAGGTTTTGGATCAAGTTCTTCTTTATTACCGGGTTTGGGGGAGTGGCCAGCATCACCAGATCGCCGGCCGGCATTGTGCGCCAGACGCCGGAGACCCGGCAGTTGCTCCACCGGACAATTCAGGAAATCGACACCCTGGCAAGAGCGAAGGGCGTAAAGATGCCCGCCAGTTCGGTGGATGACACCATGCGCATCGTCGATGCCATGCCCGCTGGAGGCACGACCTCCATGCAGCGCGATATTCTGGAGGGGCGTCCTTCCGAACTAAAGTCGCTGTGCGGAGCGGTCGTTCGTATGGGCAAGGAACTTGGGCTCGATTTGCCGGTCAACACCGCCATCTACAGTGCTCTGCTGCCTTCCGAGCTGCGAGCCAGAGGCGAGCTGAAGTTCGACAGGATGTAGCACGGCGAGGCGATTGCCGGTCAGAGACGCGGCATCTTCTCCAGTGTCTCATTCCAGCGGTTTACCTCGTCTTCCGGCGGCAGTGCGGATACGTCTTTGCGCCGCTCGCGTTTCGCCGCATAGAAGAGCCAGATCAATACCGCAAGGTTATAGGCGAGCGGACGAAGCAGCACGTAACCCGGGGTGCTTCCATCTCCCAGGTAGCTCCGCATCATCGAAACTGCAAGCTGCACGCACGCCATCACTCCAAAGCCCAATGCAATTCCGAATGGCAACTGTCCCCAGCTCAGCACCAGCATTCGCGACATCACGAACAGAGTCGCTAGAACGCCCAATTGAATGATCATCGAGCTGGTATCAAGCGTCAGTAGGCCCGCGACGGTGCGGTCCGTTTCGGTACCGGGCGCCAGCAGCGCGGTCCCGAATGCCACCACAACCAGTGCCAGAACGGCGCAACGGTAAATCTGATTGGCCCTTCTTCTCAGAATCAGATATTCGCGCAAGCACCGCGCCGAATACCTCCTGGATGACCGCGATCACCAGCAGAAAATCGAACGCTTGGATAATCCAGAACGCATAGAAATAGAGCGCTCGGGAATGGAAGTAGCAATAGAGCTCGATGGGCACTTGCACGACATGGAAGAGCGCATAGCCAAAGAAGACTGGAAATTCCGCGGAGAGTTTCCGGCGCACCATAACCACCGCTATCAAAGCCAACATGATCGGAGCGGCGACCCAAATTACGAGCTGGTGCAACGAAAGCATAGCTGCCGGGTAGCGTCAGAATACCCGCAAACCCGGCAGTGGGCAAATGCAGCCTTACCTGCCGAGTGGCGGCGGTCCGGAACTTCCGTCAGGCTGAATGACCCCGGGAGGGTTAGTGGTGCCGCCGCCGGCTGGCGGTGTTGCCGTGCCGACGAAGGATGAAAAGGCAAGAATCAAGCTAAGTAGAGTTGCCAAGGGAAGACTCCTTTCAGGGATTCAATAAGTCATTGCCGCGTACCGGTACGACCATGCCTGTTGCAGCGAAAAATGCGCTAACTATTTTGATTTTGTTCAAGTTTCCGAACTTAGAACAAATGTCTCCTACTTCCGCCTCGCGATTTAGCCGGCTAACCGGCCCGTCATTCTTCAAATAACTCAGTCAAGAAGCGTGACCCTGCGGAGCTCAATTGCCGTTTCGGTTGGAAGCGACTATTCCCAAACTGGCACCCGGAGTGCCCACGAGGATTGTGAAAGTTCCGTGAATCGACGCCCAGCAGGCTGTATCTTCATCAATTCACAAGTAGAATTAGGGCGTGAAGCCCATCATCTTCGTAATGGAGGATGAAGCCGACATAGCTCACCTCCTCCGGCATCATCTTGAAGGCGCGGGTTTTCAGGTGCGTCTTTTTTCTACTGCAAACAGCGTGCTCGCCGAGGCCGAGAAGCAGAAACCATTGTTGTTCTTGCTGGATGTCATGGTTCCCGGCGGAGACGGCTTCGACATTTGCCGCCAGATACGGGGAAGGCAGACGATTGCCATGACTCCCGTCATTTTCCTGACGGCAAAGACCGGCGAACCCGACCGCGTACTCGGCTTTGAACTCGGTGCGGACGACTACATTACAAAACCGTTCAGCCCTCGCGAAGTCGTGGCCCGCGTCAAGGCCGTGCTGCGTCGATTTGAGCGACCGCTGGCGCCGGAAGTGATACAGTTTGAAGATCTTGTGATCGATAGTGGCTCCATGACGCTGACGGTTCGCGGTGAGGTGGTGCCGACCACCGCGACGGAATTTCGCCTCCTGGATTACTTGGCGCGCCATCCCGGACGTGTATTTACGCGCGATCAGGTGCTGGATGCCGTGTGGCGCGAAACTGCCTTTGTTACTCCCCGCTCGGTCGATGTTTATGTACGCCGTCTCCGCGAAAAGATCGAAAAGGATCCCGAGCAGCCGCAGTATTTGCGAACCGTTCGCGGAGCGGGTTACCGCTTCGGTGCGGCTAAGTGAAACAACGGGTCTTTTTCAAGCTGCTCTTCGCTTTTCTGCTCGTCATCGTGGTGGCGACCGTTACGCTCGATCTGCAGGTGCGCCGGTCGTGGGAGAATTCGCTGCGCCGCGAAACCGAATCGGCTCTGCGGCAGAAGGTGGCGATGTTTGCCGACCGGGTGAATCACGAGCACCTGCTTTCTCCGCAAAAGCTCGTTGAGTTGGTCAGCCAGCAGGCAAACGCGCGTGCCACCATCATCGACCCGCAAGGCAAGGTGATCGCGGACTCCACCGCCGAACCGGACTTGATGGAGAACCACGCGCAGCGTCCCGAATTCCATGCAGCCCTGCAAGGCGGAGTTGGGAGCGATACCCGCAAAAGCGCGACTGTAGGAGTCGAGTATCTATATGTCGCCGCACCGGTGAGCGGTGGCGCCGTACGCTTGGCCTATCCTCTGCAATCCATCCAGGAGGCCCGCCGCAGAATCCGCTACGAGTTGCTGTTCAGCTCGCTATTGGCTTTCCTGGTGGCGATGGTTTTTGCTGCTTTCTATGCGCGCTCCGTCAGCACGCGCCTGCGGCGCATCGTCGGTTTTGCGGCACAGGTCGAGCAAGGAGACCTTTCGGCGCGGCTTGACGAGAATTCCGCCGACGAAATCGGCGCGGTGGCGCACTCGCTGGACACCACTACGAAGAAGTTGCAGGAGAACTTCGAAGCCCTGCAGACCAGTCGCGATCAACTGGAAACACTGCTGAATAGCATGCAGGAGGCCGTGTTGGCGGTGAACCGCGAAGGCCGCGTGCAATGGGCAAACCGGCGGATGGAAAAGCTGCTGACCACCGGCGTCCGGCCAAACGCCGCTGTCGTCGAAACCATTCGAGAACCGAATTTCCTGGCCACCATCCAGGCTGCGCTTCGCGATCGATCGGTTTCCACCAAGCGCGCGTCCTCGATCGTGCCGGGCAAGATATTCGACGTGACTGCCGCACCCATGGCCGGTGGAGGCGCAGTCGCGGTGTTGCACGACCTGACTGAGATCGAACGCGTCGAGAAAACCCGGCGCGACTTCATCGCCAACGTTTCGCACGAACTGCGCACGCCGCTGACGAACGTCCAGGGATATGCCGAGACCCTGCTGGAGACCGCCGGAGAAGATGGCCCCAGCCGCGAGTTTCTGGAGATCATTCGCAAGAATGCCGCGCGCATGACGCGGATTACCGAAGACCTGCTGATGCTTGCCAAGGTCGAGTCAGGTGAGCAGAAGCTCGATCTTCATCCGATTTCGCCCGCAACGCTGCTCGAGGATGCCGCTGAAAACTTCCGCGAAAACGAACTCAGCGGAGTGATGGAACTAATCGTTCAGAATCATGCCGCGCAGTGTGTATTCGCCGACCGCAACGCCACTTTTCAGGTCTTCCGCAACCTGGTCGATAATGCGCTAAAATATGCCGCGTCGGGACACCGCCTGGAAATCGGCGCGCGTGACGTGGAAGGCGCCGTCGAATTTTTTGTGCATGACTACGGACCGGGGATCGCCTCGGAGCATCTGCCCCGGCTGTTCGAGCGTTTTTACCGCGTTGACAAAGCGCGTTCCCGCGAGAGCGGCGGCACCGGGCTCGGATTGGCAATCGCCAAGCACATCGTCCGTGTACATGGCGGCGCGATCTGGGCCGAAAGCGAACTGAACCACGGCAGTATCTTCTTTTTTACTTTACCGGTGGCAACCGATGTTCCATAGTTCTTATCGAGGTTTCATGCGGCGCGTTCACCGGGCGTAAACACTTTCGCGGTATAGTTGGGCTTTGCCTAAGGAAGGTCTGAACAGGTCCGGTTTTGAAGGGTACGGGCTTCACAGGCTGCGGAAAAACTCATTTCTGAGGTGTCATCCTGAGCGAAGCGAAGGATCTGCTGTTTGCGCGCGCCGAGAATAAAGCAGATCCTTCGATCGCGCAAAAACCGCGCGACCTCAGGATGACACTCCTAAGACTTTTTCAGCAGCCTGTTCAGCCCGTACGTAAGACCAGCAAAACCAATCAGGCTTTAGCCTCTGAGGGACCTCGGTTCTGCCAGCAAGGCTGGTTCAGAGTTTCCCCAACTTGCGCGAGCATACGGCGGGCAGTGGGTCACCAGGCTCCAGGGATTGCACCCTAGACATCGCGGAGATAGCATGGCCACCTCTTCTTCAGATCACTTCGCCGACATCTCTCACGTCATCACCCTGACGCTGGATGCGTTTCACCTGGCTCGTTCCGGTGCCGGGGCCGCCGCGGAGGCAATCGCCACCGGCTCCGAGGAAGCCCTGAAAGCCTTGCGAAACTGCGAAGTGAATCTCGATGCGATCGACCACGACGTCGATGAAGGTTCCACCTCCATCATCACCCGCGTCAGCGAAAGCGACGCGCGCGAACTGCTTGTCTGCATGAAGTTAGTGATCAATCTTGAACGAATCGGCGATCTGCTGCTGAGCTTTGGCAACCGCGTCGAGTCGGTTGGACCTCGCTTGGCGGTGGAAGACAAGAAAGTATTGGAATCAATGGCAACGCGCCTGGAGAGCATGCTGGGCGAGGCCGACGGCGCATACCGCGATCGTAACCTGGATCGCGCCGTAGCCGTGTTGCGTTCCGATGCCGAGATGGACCGTCTCCGCAACCTGGTCTTCCTGCACCACCTCGAAACTCATGACCAGCAAAGGCAATCGGAGAGCTTTCATGTGCTGTTCATGGCGCAGGGACTGGAGCGCGCCGGCGACCATGCCAAGAACATCGCCGAAGAGGTCTGTCACCTGGTGAGTGGAAGGACCGTGCGGCATGTCCTGCGCAGCTACGATGTACCCGACGAAAAGCTCTTCATCGAGCACCTGCGCGCGCAGCACCGGGAAAAATAGTAACCATGACAGGTCCGGGACTTCAGCTTCCTTAGCCGGTCTGCCGCAGGCCCGTCCAGCGGAAATTCATACTCCTGTAACAACAATTCATCTTTTTGTAACAACTTCTGTAGTAGTAACAGCTCAGGAAGATATCCCGAATCGAGCTGAATCAGGAGGATGGAGTGAATCGTTTTCTCAGAGTCGCATTATGCGTTGCGCTTTTCAGTTTGTGCGCTGCGGCGCAGAACTTGAATGCCGCTGGTGCCACGTTCCCATATCCGATGTACTCGAAGTGGTTTAGCGAATTTCACAAAGCAAATCCCAACATTCAGATCAACTATCAAGCCATCGGCAGCGGCGGAGGCATCCGTCAACTGCAGGAGGGAACGGTCGATTTCGGAGCCAGCGACGGGCCGATGACCGACGAACAGCTGGCACAAGCCAAATGAAGATCCTGCATGTGCCGACCGTGCTCGGCTCGGTGGTTCCCGCCTATAACATTCCTGGCGTCAACGCGGAGCTGAAATTTACGCCCGATCTTCTGGCCGCGATTTTCCTCGGCAAGATCAAGAACTGGAATGATCCCGCGATCGCCAAGGTCAATCCCGGCATTAAGTTCCCCAACCAGGAGATCGTGGTTGCCCATCGTTCCGATGGCAGCGGCACGAACTACGTGTTTACCGATTATCTTTGCAAGATCAGCCCCGAATGGCAAAAGACGGTGGGCAAGGGGACAAGCGTGAAGTGGCCCGGCGGAATTGGCGGCAAGGGAAATGAAGGAGTCGCCGGAACCATTGTCCAGATCCAGGGTTCGATAGGCTACATTGAGCTAATCTACGCGGTACAGAACAAGATCCCGTTCGGGGTCGTGCAGAATTCTTCCGGCAATTTCGTCAAGGCCTCGCTGGAATCGACGACGGCGGCCGCTGCCACGGCCAAAATGCCTGCCGATTTCCGTGTCTCCATTACCAATGCTCCCGGCAAAAACGCTTACCCGATTTCTACTTTCACATGGCTGCTCATCCCGGCGCAGTTTAACGATCCCGCTAAGGCTAAGGTTGTGAAGGAGTTTTTGACCTGGATGCTGGACAAGGGCGAGACCATGACCGAGCCATTGACGTATGCTCCTCTGCCGAAAGCGGTCAGCAAGATGGTTCGCGCGGAGATTCAGCAAATCCACTAGCTTTGGAGGAACAGCTCTGCTAACTTCAAAGACACACAACCAGTCTTTGGAGTCAATATGAGGAGAGTTCTAGCCGCGGCGTTCGCGCTCATGCTTTGCAGTTCGACCTGGCTGGCCGCTAGCGATACGGTAAAGAAAGCGCCCGTTCGCAAGCAGGCCACGACCAGCTCGGCGCAAAAGTTGCAACAGATGCGGATTCAGATGAAGAAGCAGCAGGAGCAGATCGATAAACTGCTCCTGCAGTTGCAGCAGAGTCACGCGGCGCTGCAGCAGGCGCAAGAGAAGATCCAGGAGCGCGCGCTGCAAGCAACACAGCAGGCGCAGACTGCACAACAACAGGCGCTGGCGGTGGACCAGAAGGCCAATGGCCTGAACCACCAGGTCACGGAAATGCAGACGACTCTTGGCAATGTTGAACAGAAGCCCCAAGCCAAGTAGATAGCCGGCGAGGGCGATTGCCGGGCCCGGCCGGTACCGGGTATATCAAGTTCTAAAGGCTCTCACTGCCGGTTCAGACTGGCAGTTTTTTATTGCGGCGAGAGGATTTCCGCAGTGCAGGTCCCAGAGGTTCGCGCAATAACTTTTGAGGTGTCATTCTGAGCGAAGCGAAGAATCCCATCACCGTGTGGGGCTGAGGTATAGCCGAAGGATTTCATAAAAAGACCCAAAGCGGCGCGGGCTGGGACAGTCTTCCGGGGATGTTTCGCTCCACCACCCCAGCAACGGCAAAAACGGCCGTCGCCGGGGATCCCGGCTGCGCTCGGCATGACATCCTAAGTGATGTCATAAACTTTTCGGACAGCACTCTAGGGGTAGGCTGCAAGACATGACCTCTGATGAGCTTGACACGATTCGCTGTGTGCGGGAGTTGCTGGAGTCGCAAAGTACGATGACGCTGGCGACGGTGGACGAGCAGGGACACCCGGACGCCGCGCCGCTCTTCTTTTTTCTTCAGAACGATCTCACGCTTTATTGGCTCTCATCGGCGGACAGCCGCCACAGCATCAATCTGCGCGCGCGGCCGCAGGCTGCGGTTGCGGTTTATGCTCCGGTGAATCGTTGGCAGAAGATTCGCGGCGTGCAACTGGAGGGCACGGCAACCGAAGTCTCGGACCCGCAGCAGCGCCGCGAGATCATTGCCGGCTATCGGCGCCGTTTCCGGCTCGGAGTTCTGCTTTCCGCCGCCATTACGCAATCAACCCTTTATGCGTTCCGGCCCCGTTGGCTGCGCTACACCGATAACGCGCGCGGATTTGGTTATCACGTTGAAATGGAAATGTAATTGAACGGCGAAGACTTCTAGAGCGTGTTTCATAAATGGTGCTTTGAAGGGGCATGGCTTCAGCCATGCCGTCCAGAGCCACAGGAAATGGGGCTTTAGACCAGTTCCAGAGATGCTGTATCCCAGGTGATGAACGTCATTCCGAGCGAGCGACGCCTTTTCGTCGCGAGTCGAGGAATCTTTTGTGTTGCTTGGCTGCACGAAGACAGCGGGAAGACACAAGATCCCTCCACTCCGCTTCGCTTCGGTCGGGATGACGTCCTTGAAACATCCGGGATACACCAACTCTGGAATTGCTTTAGCCCCCGAGGGATGCATGCTTTTTGCCTGAACCCTGGGCAGTGTCCCAGACGTGCGTTGCTCCTTGGCGGGGGTGTAAAATGAGCTCTCCCGCGAAAGGATGGACGAACGGCATGGCGAAACTGATTTGCATTTTTAATAATAAGGGCGGAGTAGGCAAATCGACAATTTGTTGGAATTTGGCGGACGCACTTGGTAGGCGAGGCAAGAAAGTTCTGCTAATTGACTTCGATCCGCAATGCAATCTGTCGATTGCGATGCTTGGAGAAGACCTGTTTGTCGGGACGCTACCAACCCAGAACGTCCCATACGGAACGACAGTCAGATCGTTTTTGCAGCGCTTCCTCCAGAACACGGGGGGAGAGGAAATATTCCTTCATAAAGGGCCACACACAAGTGGCAATGTTGATCTTGTCGCTGGCGATTTCTGGCTTAATGTCTACGCAGATTCGTTAAACGTTGGCGCTGATTTGCTGACTGGAACTGGGTTAAGTCGGTATGTCGCACTGCAAAAAATCGTAGCCGCAGCCGAAACCCAAAAGGGCCAGCCATTTGATTTTGTGATTATCGACCTGCCGCCATCTTTCGGGGCGCTGGTGCGGGCTGCATTCTATTCGGCTCACTACTACGTGGTTCCATGTACATCCGACAATTTCAGCGTATATTGCGTTGGCCTGATCGGCCAGATGGTGCCCTCCTTTATAAGTGATTGGGAAATCGGTCTCAAGCGTTTCAAGGACACAAACCCACATTTTACGGATTTTGATAATTTGGGTCGGCCAGTATTTGCCGGATGGATCTTTAACGGTTTCGATACCGCTCGTCGTCGCAGAACCCCGCTAGAAATGGCTGCAAGTGCGCCAACAGGGGAAAAGCAATTAATTCGAGCGGACCAGACCATGCACGGCAGGATTTCCCAGGCAATTAAGAACGATCTAGTGGCCAGCATTCAATCGAAAGTTAAAGCCTTTTTCCCAATCGCCTCCGGTCTGCCGGTCGGCTTTCAAATTGGTGACATTGAGGACGCAAACGTCCTAGTTCAGAATAGCCTCTGGCTAAATGTGCCGATTGGGCAACTCGACTCGTTTCAGCAGGTGATATCACTCCAGGATCGTAGCAAATGGGCTGCAAATCAAATTGAGAATATTCAGTTAATACGTACAAAATTTGATTCTACTGCTGCGATTATAGAGAAAGTCTGCGTGTAAACGCACGCAGACTCACCGAGCTAGCAGTTCTGCAATTGTCCAGATGTGGTCTGTAATCCCCGCTTGCATGGCGGGAGTGCAGCGCAGCGTCTGATGCACTCTGCACATGTTGTAATAAGCGAAGTGCAGCGCACATGCGGCCTTTAGGTTATCCAGTTTTTTCGAAAATGCATTCGTTAACCTTGTCATCCGACGGATTGCCATCCGCATGGTGAGGTTCTGCCGCTCAACGTGCGAAGTGCTCATCTTTTCGGGATCGGGATTTCCTTGGCGAACCTTGGATATAACCTCCACGATTGGTTGTGGGGAGTACCTCCCGGCAGCATCGTGCTGGCCGTAATCCCCGTACAGCTTTACGACTTGGCCAAAGTCAACATCGGCTCCGAAATGCTTCTCAACGGCATCAACGTAAAACCGGAACCCGTCCGTCGTAAGCTGTACGCGATTCGCCAGACGGCTCGCCAGATCACCAACAAAGGCGTTCGTCGTGGCCATGCTGCGCTTCCCAACCGTGAAAGAGGGAATCAGTTTCGATTCCGTGATGGCAACGAAGACCCAGGCGTCCCCAAGTTCGGCGGAATCGTCTTTGCTGACGCGGCGCTGTTTCTTCCCGACGAAGGTCCAGATTTCATCGCACTGAATGTCTTTGCAGTGCAGATCGCGCATCCGCTTGTCCATCAGTTCAAGGCAGGATTGGCCGGCCAGAACCAACAGCCGCATGATTGTGTCGCGATGCAGCCCCGTAATCCTCTCGGCAGTGCGGATGCTGGTTCCCTCGATGAGCAGTTGCAGGGCGAGCAGCCCTTTATCTTCGGGAACGATCATGGAGCCGAACAGTCGCTCGTGATCTTCCGTGTAGGTTTTCCCACACTGCGCACAGCGGAAGCGCTGAAGACCGTTGCGATGTTTTCCAAATTTGCGGCATTGTGCGTTGCAATCTTTGCAAGTCATTGTCTTATCCGTATTTGCTTGCTGCATCATGTAGGCAGAATACTGCAAGCGCTTGCTGTTTGTCAAGAAAAGAATAGAAAATAATGCTTGGGAGGTTCCAATAAGGGAACGGTTGGGCACAAAACGCTTGCCAATAGCAAGGAAATTCTTGATAATAAGCAAGAAGGACAAGGGTTGAGCCTATGGCGGCTCCCCCCGTATTACTACGGTAGGAACCGCCACGGCATGGGACGCCAGCGTTGATCCGCTAGCGACCCAGTTTAGAGCAAAGATGATGAGGGTCATCCTGCTCCCTTCTCCGGCGTGGCCCTAACAGCACCATTCACCGGAAACCCGAGTTCTCACGAGACGGGCTGCTTTTAGCGGCCCGTTGTTATTTGCGGGAGCGAAGGATCTGCTATTTGCACCTGCTGAAAGAAAGTTCATCCTGAGGCCCGCACCGCTTTCGCGCCACCGTTTGGCCGTTGCCGGGGACCTAAGCTGCACTCGGCATGAAACCCTCGGAGAAGAGTTTTTCAGCAGCCTGCCAGAACTCTAACCTCGGCTTTTGAAACAGCTTCCAAGGCTTTTCCGTGTGACGCCGCTGACGCCTCTCGCTTGAGTTTTAACGCTACGTTAACAAAGCTCTGTTAGCTTTACGGGGTGAGTACACTCCCCTCCAACAGTGCTCCCCGCGTTCCCGGCCCTGTATTTGGCAGACCGCAAGTGATTGGCGAAAAAAGTCCTAGTACGCTGGATGCGGAACGAACACCCTCCCCCGTCCGCCGCATCAGTCTGCGAACCGGACGGGCCAATAAAATCGCCGACGACTCTTTCCGCTATGTCATGTTGGCGTCTTCGCTCTCCGTGATGGCTATCGTCGTGCTGATCCTGCACGAGCTGGTTACCCGCTCTCAGCTTTCGATTTCAAAATTCGGCTTCAACTTTTTTCTTGGTTCAGACTGGGACCCGGTTTCCGGGCAATTCGGCGCATTCCCTTTTCTTTACGGCACCCTGGTTTCCTCTCTGGTTGCGCTGGTGCTGGCGGTGCCGTTGGCGGTGGGCGTCGCGGTGTTCATCACCGAGATCTGTCCCAAGGCCTTGCGGGGTTTCACTTCGTTCACGGTTGAGTTGCTGGCTGCAATTCCAAGCGTAATCTACGGGCTTTGGGCGATTTTTATTCTGGCTCCGCTGCTGCGCAACTATGTTCAGCCGTTTCTGGCCGAATCGTTGGGCTGGACGGGGCTTTTCACGGGTCCGCCGTTTGGCATCGGCATGCTGGCAGCCGGAATCATCCTGGCAATCATGATCATCCCGATCATCGCGTCGATCACCCGCGAGGTGCTGATCGCCGTGCCGCGTCATCAGCGTGAGGCGGTGCTGGCGCTGGGAGCGACGCGCTGGGAGATGGTTCGGATGGGCGTGCTGCGCAACGGACGCGCCGGAATCCTCGGGGCGGTCATTCTCGGTCTGGGCCGCGCCATGGGCGAGACCATGGCGGTCACGATGGTCATCGGCAACCGTCCGGAAATTTCCAAGTCGCTGTTCGCGCCCGCCTACACCATGGCGAGCGTCATCGCCAACGAATTTACCGAGGCCACGGGCAATCTCTACCTCAGCGCGCTGGTTGAGATTGCGCTGGTACTGCTGCTGCTCACTGTCATCGTGAATGGTTTAGCGCGGCTCCTGATCTGGTCCATCACGCGCGGCACGCCTTCGAGAGTGTGATGTCAAAAGCCAAACAACACGTTTCTTTGTGGCGCCGCACAGCCAACGTACTCTTTACGGCTGGTGCGGGAGCGGCAGCTATTCTGGTGCTGGCGCCGCTGTTCGCAATTCTTTTTTATCTCGTTTACCGGGGCGTCGGCGCCATCAACTGGGAGTTCCTGACGAACACGCCGCAGCCTGTCGGCGAAGCGGGCGGCGGAATGGGAAATGCCATTCTCGGCTCCGCGTTGATTCTTGGTATCGCAAGCGTGATCGGGGTGCCGCTCGGGATCGGAGCAGGTGTTTACGTTTCTGAATTCGGGCGCGGAAAATATGCCAACATGGTTCGCTTCACGGCGGACGTGCTCAACGGCGTTCCGTCCATTGTGATCGGGATTGCGGCCTATACTCTGGTGGTGCTCCGCCAGGGACACTTTTCCGCGCTGGCCGGCGGCATAGCCCTGGGCATCATGATGGTTCCCACCGTGGCGCGAACTACCGAGGAGATGTTGCTCATGGTTCCTCACTCGGTGCGCGAGGCCGCCCTGGGACTGGGTGTTCCACAATGGCGCAGCACCGTTTCGGTGGTATTGCGCACAGCTCGGTCTGGAATCATTACGGGAGTCATGCTGGCTTTCGCGCGGGTGGCGGGAGAGACGGCCCCGCTGCTGTTTACCGCCTTTGGCAATCAGTACTGGAATAGCAATCCGAATCAGCCCACCGCCGCTCTGCCGTTGCAAATTTTCGCCTATGCCATCTCGCCGTTCGAGGAGTGGCATCGGCAGGCATGGGCGGGAGCGCTGGTCTTGATTGTCCTGATTGTCCTGGCCGTCGCGGTGGTGCGCCTGGCGGCGCGCCGCGGTTCCTTTGCGCAACAATCCTGATGTATGATCCATCGAAGTTCCCCCAACCTGGATTGCGGTGGACGGCAGATTGGCTGCCGCGGGGAGAAAAGGGGCCCGTATTGAATGGGCGTAGGCATTGATGTCCAGGATCTGAAAGCCTGGTTTGGTAAGGCTCAGGTACTCAACGACATCAAAATGAAAATCGAGCCCGGCAACGTGACGGCCATTATCGGACCGTCCGGCTGCGGCAAATCGACTTATATCCGATGCTTGAACCGCATGCACGAGACGCTGCCGGAGGCGCGTGTTTCCGGCAGTGTGAAGGTCGGCGACCTTGATGTATATGACAGCGCCACCGCCGCCGTGGACGTGCGCCGGCGCATTGGCATGGTCTTTCAAAAGCCGAACCCGTTTCCGACCATGTCGATTTACGACAATGTTGCCGCCGGACTCAAGCTGAACGGTTTCCACAGGCGGCACGAGCTCGATGAAGTCGTCGAGCAGTCTTTGCAGTTGGCCGCTCTTTGGGATGAGGTCAAGGATGTGCTCAAGAAGAAGTCGGGCGCAAGCCTCTCCGGCGGACAGCAGCAGCGGCTCTGCATTGCCCGTGCGTTGGCCGTGGCCCCCGAAGTCCTGCTGATGGACGAGCCCGCCTCGGCCTTGGATCCGATCTCGACCGGAAAGATCGAAGAACTGATCTTCCAGTTCAAAGAGCGCTACACGGTTGTCATCGTTACCCACAATATGCAGCAGGCTGCGCGCGTGGCCGACTACACAGGGTTCTTCCTGTTGGGCAATCTGGTCGAGTTCGACAAAACACAAAAAATCTTTACCACCCCCTCCGATCAACGTACGGAGGACTACATTACAGGCAGGTTTGGATGACGCGGACAAGGTTTCAACACGGGCTTGATGACCTCAAGCAAAAACTTTTGCAGATGGGCGGCATGGCGGAGAGCGCGATCGAGGCCGCGGCCGGGTCATACCTTCAGCGCGACCCAAAGCTCTGCCAACTGGTCTTCGAACGCGAAGACTCGATCAACGCCGCCGAACGCACCATCGACGAACTTGCGCTCGACCTGCTCGCCATGCAGCAACCCATGGCCGTCGATCTGCGCTTCATCGTCGCCGTGCTGAAGATCAACTCGGACATCGAGCGCGTCGGCGATCAGGCGGTGAACATCGTACAGCGCACGATGAGTCTGCTGACAGAGCCCGAAGTCGCCGACATCCCGGTTGACATCGGGCGGATGACGGCAACCGTGTTGACCATGTTGCGGCGTGCGCTCGAGTCCTTCCTCTCCGCCAAGGCCGAGGTCGCCCAAGCCGTTTTGGCAATGGACAACATCGTTGACCGCATGAAGGACGAAGCCTTCGTCGTGCTGGTGCAGCGCATGAAAGAGGATCCGGCCCGTGCGCAAGTCTATCTCGACGTGCTGCTGATTACGCGCAACCTGGAGCGGGTGGCCGACCACGCGACCAACATCTCCGAAGACGTAATCTTCTGGGTTCGCGGCGCCGATGTCCGTCACCGCGTCGGACTCGATCCGGAAGACCGGCCGGCGATGCCCCAGTAACTGCTCCTGACTTGGCTCAATCGCCGCCTATCGTTCGCTGGAAAAAACAAGGGCCGCATCTTGCGATGCCGCCCTCAGCCAGGAGAAATTGTTAGAACTTGTTTCGAGAATAGCTCTCGAAAGGGTGCGGCCTCAGAAGCTGCTGAAAAACTACTCTCCGAGGTGTCATCCTGAGCGAAGCGAAGGATCTGCTGTTTGCGCTTGCTGAAAAAAGCAGATCCTAGGTTCCCTTCTTGGTATTACCCATCAGCAGAACCGATTTCATGTTCTCGCATGCCGGCGCCGCACGGTAGATCTCGCACTCGTAGCAATCCTTCCCCGGCCAACAGCAGGTGTGGTGAACCCAGCAGGGATTGGAAGACTCTGCGGTAGTGGCGCACTGGTTTCTTTCGGCGGCGTCACATTGGCGAACATCCCAGCACGGCAGAAGCGCCAGCAGATGCCGCACCCCGGCAAAGTTCAACCGGTAGTCGCGCACCAGTCGCATCAAAGTCTCGATCCACGGATAGTCCCTCTCTGTGTAATAGCGAGTACCCTTGGACGACTTGATGGGTATAAGGAGTCCCTCGCGCTCATAGAGCCGGAGCAGATCCACGGAGATATTGAAATGTCGTGCCACACCGCCGATCTTGATTTTGCGCTCTGGCTTGGTGGGAGGCGCGACAGCAGCTAAGGAATTCGGCGTTGAAAGCATGGCTACCTCGAAACTATCGACAAGGTCGAAACATTATCTTGCACTCAAGAGAACTGCAACCCGGTGACCAATCTCCCCACCTTACACCAGATTATAACTGGTTCGGTTTCAATATCTTACATGAATGTACCGCAATCGAAAGAGAAATCGTGACCAGAACGGCGCGAAAACACGCAAGCAAAGTGCGATTTTTCGCTACTTTCCCGTTTTGGGAAACGTGATTCCCCACAAGCCAGACTGTCATCGCTCATTTCCCCCCTGCGTGCGGGGCAACCAAAATCGCGGAGCAACTCAGGTGTGCAACTCCGGCTTCTATTCAAGGGTCGCAGACTGCGATGTGAACGAATAGATCGGAAGGTGTCATGTTGCAAGCCTCCTCCCCTGGACGCTGCAGGTATTTGGCCCTGTGCGTAGTGCTTCTCGCGTTATTATTTCTTTCGGCATGTGGCAGCAGTGGAAACGCCGCACCCACCGGTGGCTCTCAAACCAGCGGATTGCAAACCACGCCGACGGCCCCGACCGTAACCCTCAGTGCCAGCGCGAGCAACGTCCCTGCGGGTGGCTCGCTCACGCTGACCGTTGTGGCGAGCAACGCCACACAGTTCGTCATCTCCGATAACTGCGACAATCAGACCACCACCATGCAGGCAACCGGCGCCGCGCAACCGGTCCAGGTCACCGTCCCGACTACACCCGGAACCTGCACCTACACGGCGACTGCAAGCGGTTCCGGCAGCCAGACAGCTTCGTCGAGTACGCCCATTACCGTGCAGCCCTCGACGGCGACGACCGTCAGCATGACGACCAACACGCCGACTATTAGTGCCGGGGTGCCAGTGACTTTCAATGTCACGGCGACGAACGCAAACTCGGTGTTCATCACGAACAACGTGGATAACACGAGCGTTCCTGTTTCGGCAGGCGGCGGGCCGGCAACTATAACTCCGGGTCCGCGCCAGACGACGACCTACACGGCCACGGCAATCGGGGCGAACAATCAGGCTACCGCTCAGGTCACGATCACGGTAATGTCCGTGTCGATCACGGCCGCTCCCAACACGATTGTCGCGGGCAGTCCCACTACGCTAACTGTCACGGCTACCAACGCGACGCAAGTGGTGATCTCCAACAATGTCGACAGCACGACAGATACTCTCGCCGGCACCGGCGGAATCTATAGCCCCAGCCCAGCCGTAACAACCATCTACACGGCAACTGCCGCCAACGGAGGCGTCACCGCGACCGCGACGGTCACCGTGACTGTCCACGCCGCGGCCGATGAGTCCCTGATTAACCACGTCATCTTCCTGATGCAGGAGAATCGCACCTTCGACACCTACTTCGGGATGCTGAACAAATACCGGGCAACCCAGAGCACCTCCGGGCAAGCGTGGAATATCGGCGACGACGGCACTGAGTATGACGTCGACGGGATTGCCGGAACCAATGGCGTAGTGGATGCCAATTTCACCAACAAAACCGACATTGTCACCTGTCCGACGACGGGACAATACGGGACACCGCCCATCACCTGCACGCCGGGAAGCCCTGTCCCGGGACTGGACGGCAGCGCCATCCCGTTGTTCAAGTTGGCCACCTCCTGTATCGACGACCTGACCTCGGACTGGCTCGGAAGCTACGGCGATGTCAGTCGTTATAACTTCACCACCCAACGCAAGATAAACATGGATGGCTTTGTCCACATCGCCTATAACTACGCCCAGAGCGGCAACGGCAGCGGGAACATGACCGACGATCCCAACGGGCAACGCGCCATGGGGTACTACGATCAGGGCTTCCTGAACTACTACTACTACATGGCTTCGCAGTTCGCGCTCTCCGACCGCTGGTTCTCGCCTGTCTCCAGCAAGAGCACGCCCAACCGCATCGCGACCTTAACCGGTGGAACCACGCAAGGGCTGGTCTACGATCCGTTCAAGAACGACAATCTCGGCACCCAACTGACGATCCCAACCATCTTCAGCAAATTGGATAAAGCCGGAGTGTCGTGGAGAATCTATTACGGCGTCACCAACGGTGGCTGCACGGACCCGGACGGCGACTGCGGAAATTCGACACTGAGCGCCTATCCTTCGATCACCTTCGCCGATTTCACCGATTCGTATAAGTATCTGTATGTTCCGGCAACGAAGGGAAGCTGCATCGCCCCGACAATCCCATCGGGAACGGCGGTTGCCGATGCACAGAATGCGTTTTGTATCGACCCGACTCACCTCGCTCCCGTCAGCCAGTACTTCACCGATGTAGCAAATGGAACGCTTCCCAGCTTTGCCTTCGTTGAGCCGGCCTACGGCCACAATGACGAGCATCCTGGCTCGGGCCAGTCCATACTTACAGGACAGGCTCAGGTTGCGAGCATGGTCAATGCGCTGATGAGCAGTCCGTCGTGGAAGGATTCGGTTTTCTTCCTTTCCTACGACGAGGGCGGCGGGCCCTTCGATCACGTTCCTCCGGTTCCCACTCACTCCAACGATTTCAGCGGTCCCGCAACGGGTATTGCGGCGAACGTTCTTGCTACCATTCCCGACATATCCAGCATCGCGGTCAACCCGGACACCTTTTACCCGTGCCCGTCGAACGGTCCCGTCGATCCGGTTACGTTGAAGCCGACACCGACTCTGAACTGCGACCTGACGGACCGTGGAAACTTCCAGGATCCCGGTTACAATGCCGGCGACGCACCGTCGGCCCCGGCGCTGGGAGGAGAGGGATTCGCCGCTCAGCTCGGTTTCCGGCTCCCCAATATGGTGATCTCGCCGTTTACCCGGAAACATTATGTTTCCCACGTGCCAATGGATCACACGGCGATCCTCAAGTTCGTGGAAGATCGCTTCATCAAGGACGGCAACTACCTCACCCTGCGCGATGCCGCGCAGCCTAATTTGCTGGACTTCTTCGATTTCGTCAACGCGCCTTGGGCCACACCGCCTGCCACGGCCAGCATCCCCACGCCCACGCTCGTCGGTTTGACGTGTAACCCGGCGACGATGCACTAACCGCCGGGTTGCCGGTGCCCCACATCTGCGCAGGTGCCCCAGGTTCGCCCGTCGTTGGCTAACCTGGGGTAGTTTCCTTCTGCGCTAACAACCTCCCGAAGTGTCATCCTGAGCGCAGCCGGGTGCCCCATCCTTAGCCGCCTCTGTTGCGGCTAGGGTGGGGTAGTTTCCTTCTGCGCTAACAACCTCCCGAAGTGTCATCCTGAGCGCAGCCGGGGTCCCCGACAAGCCCGCTGTTGGCTTGTTGGGGTGGAGGAGCGAAGGATCTATGTATTTTCTTGTCCTTCCCCTAAATCGAGAATTGCGGGTGCCCCATTCAAGCCCGTTGTTGCGCTTGGGTGGGGTAGTCTCTTCCTGAATCGAATCGCTATTCCCTGGCATGTACCCTCACATCCGTCATCCCGACCGAAGCGGAGGGATCTTGTGTTTTCCCCATCGGGTGCCCCAGTCAGGTGGCCCACATTTGCCCGCCGTTGGCTAATGTGGGATCGAAGAGTCTGGTGACCCATATCCGCGCGGGTGCCCCATCCTTAGCCGCCTCCGTTGCGGCTAGGGTGGGGTAGTTTCCTTCCGTTTCGAGTGCCGGGTGCCCTCTAATTCGAGAATTGCACAACCCATTCATTTGCCGCATAATGACCACTCAAAATGAGTTACGTGGTGTGATCTGGTGGCCCACATAGCCGTCATCCCGACCGAAGCGGAGGGATCTTGTGTTTCCCGGTGGCTCACCTTGTATTTGGTGGCCCACATTTGCCCGCCGTTGGCAAACTGCTCTTGGGGTGATGGAAGTGAAGTAATGTGTAACGTGGGGAGGGAAGATGAACAAAACTAAAATCATATCCACCGTGCTGATGACCGCGCTGATCCTTGGGTCATCGCTCTTGCAGGGTGCCGACGACAAAAATAAACCGGCGCAGAAAGCCGCTAAGCAGGCGCAACAGCAGCAGGTCAAAAGGGACACTGCCCAGTACAACGCCAAGTACGGCAACAAACAGCTAAAGGCTGGCTCGGCGGAGGCGGCGCAGGCAAAACAAGATCGCGCCGCGCTAAAGGAGCGTCAGAAGAAAGCGAAGCAATAGCACAGCACGTCCGTCATCCCGACCGCAGCGGAGGGATCTTGTGTTTTCCAGCGCCCCACATTGATTTGGTGCCCCACATCTGCCGCAGTTAGCAGATGTGGGCCTTCCCCCCAAATCGAGAATTGCACAACCCATCCTTTTACCGCATAATGACCACTCAAAATGAGTTACGCGGCCAAACCCTCCCGTCTGCTGGACACCCGCGTCATCTACTGCGGCGACAACCTCGAACAGCTCACGCAAGCTGCCCGACGCCTGCGTGGACCTGATCTACATCGACCCGCCCTTCAACTCCAACCGCAACTACGAGGTCTTCTGGGGCGAGACCAAGGAGAAACGCGCCTTCGAGGACCGCCACGACTCCACCCAGGCCTACATCGACTTCATGCGCCCCCGCTGCGTCGAACTCGCCCGCGTCCTCAAGAAGACCGGCAGCTTCTACTACCACTGCGACTGGCACGCCTGCCACTACGTCAAGGTCATGCTCGACCAGATTTTCGGCGAGAACAATTTCCAGAACGAGATCGTCTGGAAACGGACTCACGCTCACGGACAATGCGGGAAGACGGTTCGGAACCATTACCGATAGCATCTTCTTCTACGTCGGCGTCTGACGAATTCACATGGAACCCGGTTTACGGACCGTTCGAGCCAGAATATGTGGAGCAACGCTTCAATTACCGGGACGACGATGGACGTAGGTGGCAGTCGGTTACCGCTGCGGAATCCATCCGAGTCGTCCGAATCTGCATTATTCGTTCAAGGCGAAGAACGGAATAATCTACGAGCCACATCCGAACGGTTGGACGTGTGACCGAGAGCGGATGGAACAGTATGATAATGAAGGCCGGTTACATTACCCCGCGAAAGCTGGCGGTCGCCTGCGGCTGAAGAGGTATCTCGACGAATCGCCCGGCGCTCTGCTTCAGAATCATTTGGGACGACATTCCGCCGATCAATAGTCAAGCTGCAGGAATCGCCTCGGCTATCCGACGCAAAAGCCGCTGCCTCTTCTCGAACGGATCATCAAGCATCGCAGCAACCCCAACGACATCGTCCTCGACGCCTTCTGCGGCTGCGGCACCGCCCTCGTCGCCGCCCAGAACCTGAGCCGCCAGTGGATCGGCATCGACATCTCCCCCACCGCCTGCCGCGTCATGGCCAAGCGGCTGCGCGACGTCTGCCACCTGCGCGAAGACGAGAAGCTCTGGGCCGATCGGCCGCGGCTTCGTCGTCCGCGACCTGCCGTGGACGCGAAAAGCAGCTTCGCGGCGATCCCGCCCTTCGAGTTCGAGAACTGGGCCGTCATCGCCCTCGGCGGCATCCCCAACAAGGCCCAGGTCGGCGACATGGGCATCGACGGCCGCATTTACCCCGTCGGCACCGAACCCACCGCCAGCGGCAAGGCCGCCGGGGAACTCGACTTCATGGACGACTGGTATCCCATCCAGGTCAAGCAGAAGGACAAGGTCGGCCGCCCGGACATCGACCAGTTTGAAGCCGCCATGATCCGGGCCAAACGCAAGAAAGGCTTCTTCGTCGCCTTCGACTTCTCCGGAGACGCGCTGACGGAAATCGACGGCTTCTTCCGCCGCCAGCACGCCATCATCATCCCGCTAACCGTGCGCGAGATTCTCGACGAGCACATCGCCCAAAAACTGGTGTAGAGCAATTGATCTGGTGGCCCACATTTGCCCGCCGTTGGCTAATGTGGGATCAAAGTAATGTTGTAACGTGGGGAGGGAAGATGAACAAAACTAAAATCATATCCACCGTGCTGATGACCGCGCTGATCCTTGGGGCATCGCTCTTGCAGGGTGCCGACGACAAGAATAAACCGGCGCAGAAAGCCGCTAAGCAGGCGCAACAGCAGCAGGTCAAAAGGGACACTGCCCAGTACAACGCCAAGTACGGCAACAAACAGCTAAAGGCTGGCTCGGCGGAGGCGGCGCAGGCGAAACAAGATCGCGCCGCGCTAAAAGAGCGTCAGAAGAAAGCGAAGCAATAGCACAGCACGTCCGTCATCCCGACCGCAGCGGAGGGATCTTGTGTTTTCCACTGCCCCACATTGATTTGGTGGCCCACATTTGCCGCTGTTGGCAAATGTGGGATGGAAGCGCGGATGGAACTGGTGCCGGATGCCCCATTCAAGTGTGCGATTCGACGCCATTTTGGGGTCGTTGATGTCCCGACAAACCGCCCCACTCAAGCCAACCGAAGGCTTGAATGGGCCACCCGCCAAGCCAACTTCGCTTTGAGATAGAATACTTACCGTTTCCAGACTCACACCGAAAATCCAAAACGGGCTTTGGCTGGCTCAACGCATAACAATTGCGAAAGCGAGGTTGACCATGACCTACCCAGACGTACAGTCCCTCTCAAAGGCTCTCTATGAGCGTGCAAAACGTAGTTTGCCCGGAGGAAACACACGCAGCATCGTTTACATGGACCCCTACCCCATTTATGCGGTTCGGGGCTTCGGCTGCCGTATTTGGGACAAAGATAATGTGCAGCGGATCGACTGCATTAATAACTTCACTTCTCTCATCCATGGTTATGCCCACCCTGAAGTTGTCCGTGCCGTGATCGAGCAGGTGAGCGCGGGCTCAGCCTTTGGATTGCCCACGGAATCGGAAGTGGAACTTGCAGAACTGCTCTGCGAGCGGGTGGCATCGATCGATAAAGTAGTTTTTTATAACTCCGGCACAGAGGCCGTGATGGCAGCCCTCAAGGCGGCACGCGCTTTTACCGGTCGGCATAAGGTCGCCAAGGTCGAAGGGGCTTATCATGGCTCCTATGACTACGCTGAGGTGAGCCTGGACTCCACTCCCCAAACCTGGGGGGAACCGCCCGCCTCGCTGCCATATGCACGCGGCACGCCCGCAACCGTGCTGCATGACGTCGTTTCCATCCCCTTCAATGACTGTCAAAGAGCTGAAGAGCTGATCAGAGAGCACGGTGCCGAGCTTGCGGCCGTGCTCATGGACCCGATGCCGAATCGCACAGGCCTCATGCCTGCCGATCAGGATTATCTGCGGATGGTTCGCCGCGTAACGACCGAGATAGGCGCAGTGTTGATTTTTGACGAGGTGATCAGCTTTCGACTTGGATACTACGGGGCCCAGGCGATTTGGGATATAAAGCCAGACCTGACTACACTCGGCAAAATCATCGGTGGCGGCTTCCCGGTTGGTGCGGTCGGCGGGCCTAACAACATGATGGCGCTATTTGACGCGACCCATGGGAAGCCGGCAATTCCCGTGGAAGGAACCTTCTGTGGCAATCCGGTGACCATGCGGGCCGGGCTTGCTTGTATGCAAAATCTGGACCGGGCGGCCTTTAAGAGGCTTGATGTCATGGGCCATCAAGTTCGAAGCGGAATAGGCGAGGCATTTCGTGGCTTCGGTGTGCCGGGGCAGGTGGTTGGCGCAGGTTCGCTGCTGAAAGTGCATTTCACGGATCGCCCCTTACGCGACTATCGTTCGGCTTTTCAGACGAAAGAAGAAGGGCAAATGATGGGCACTTTCCATCGCAGTCTTCTGAACCGGGGCATCATGGCTGCACGCTCGGGATTGATGGCGCTTTCGACCCCTATGACGGATGACGACCTTGACGAGATCATCAAAGCCGCGAAGGGTGCGATCCTGGAGGTTGCCGAACTGCACCTCTCCCACGCACGCGGGTAGTCGGTTACGACCCCCCAATTAAGGTTGGGGCGGCACAGGATGAAAAGCGCCTTTTGCCCCAATTGTGACACTTTAGTTCTATACCAGGTAACCGCCGCTCATTATCGGACACGAAATCGTTATCGGACGTAGAAATGCCCCATTCGCACTGTGCAAATGGGGCAATTTGTGTCTTTCGAGAGCTCGCTCGCGTGCGGCCGTTCAGGCGGCCTTTGCCTGGTTTGTGTCGTCCGGCACCGTGAATGCCTGCTGCTCGGCGAGGTTCCCGATGAAGGGCAGTTTGAACATCTGTCCCCGATAGGCCTTCAGCACGCAGATCACCCATATCGCGAGCTCGGCCAGCCACAGCAGGGGCCAGAGCATCAGGGTCGTCCATCTCACCACCGGCATCAGGGCAACAATCCTCAATGCGAACGACGCCACCATGCACGCGATAGCAAAGAAAAGACTCTGGAACGCGTGATAGCGCACGAAGCGCCGCTTGCTATAGGGCTCAATCAACAGCAGCACAATTGCCGGAATAATGGTGAAGTAGGCGAGCATGCCGGCTACGTTATCGGAGAGGCCACCGCCGGTTGTCGGCGGGGCGGCAACGCTTGGCGAGGTACGTCCCACTGCCTTTCCGCACGTAGGACAAAAAGCGGCATTTTCGGCGATCTGAGCGCCACAAGATGCACAAAGCATGATGCGCTTCCTTTGCTGACACTCAACGCCCATACCAGGGCCAATGCGCGTCGTACATTGGAATGCGGGAAGGGGGGATTTGGTTATCCGGAACTACACGCTCTGGACGGCTTTGCTCGGCTTTAGTGTGATATGTGTCACATCAAAGTGTGATTTAAAATCTCGACCCGCCCCCCCATCTTCGCTATCCTCCCTGATACCCTTGGAACCCATCCTTATGAAACGGCAAATGTTCGAACGGGAACGGCCAACGCGGTCGGCACGCCATGGTTGGAGCTTTGCGTGTTCACGGGGTGACTTGGCTGCTAATCGAAACACATAGGGAGTAAGCATCATGAAAATCTACAAAGCCATAAACCGTGTACCAGGCGGAATGATGGTGGTTCCGCTGTTCATCGGTATGGTGATTAATACATTCTTCCCCAATCTGCTCAAAATTGGTGGATTCACCCAAGCCCTGACCGGTGTGGGATATCCGACAGTTCTTGGCATGTACCTGTTTACGGTCGGCACCAAGATGACCGTAAGAGCCGCGCCGAAGATGCTCATCCGGGGCCTCGGCATCATGGTCGCCAAGGTCGGCACGGCCACGCTGCTCGCGGTGATGGTGGCCAAGCTGCTTGGCGGGAGCATTATGGGCCTGAGCTTCCTGGCCGTGATGGTGGCCATGAGCGATACCAATGGAGGCATGTTCCTGGCCCTGACCAGCATCATGGGAACCAAGGAAGACGCGGGCACCTACGTCCTGCAGAGCATCGAGACCGGACCGTTCCTGACGATGATCATTTTCGTCGGCACCGGCTTGGCGGTGATTCCGTGGCTGACCATGCTTTCCGTGGTCGCCCCCATCCTGGCCGGCGCCATTCTTGGCAACCTGGATGACGACCTGCGGCAGTTCTTTGGCTCGCATGAGCCGATTATCGTCCCTTTCATGGCCTTTACTCTAGGCCAGACGCTCAACATCAAGAATGGGTTGAAAGCTGGGCTTCCCGGAATCGTGCTGGGAGTTGCGGTGTTTGTCATCACCGGCATCGTCTGTGTTGCTGCCGATAAACTGCTGGGCGGAAGCGGCATCGCCGGGGCTGCCGCCTCGAGCACCGCGGGCAATTCGGCGGTGGTTCCGAACGCGGTTGCCATGGCCGATAAATCATTTTTGCCGATTGCAGAAGCCGCCACTTTTCAGGTGACCGCTTCAGTCATCGTCACCGCCATCCTAACGCCGCTGCTGACCTCGTGGATGTACAAGAAGGTGCAGCGCAGAGAGGCTAGTGCGGCGGCCGCCGCCGCCGGGAAGTAGCCAACACCCAACCCAAAGCGGTGCTCATTGGAGAGTACGAAAAGAAGTCGTACAATAATGTAAGCGTGAACTGCAATCAACTATAGAAAGAAGAAGAACTATGGAAATGGTGAGTTTGGAATCTGCGCAGAAGATCCTTGCTCAGGCCATGGAAAAAGCAACCAAGGACTTTGGCCGTCCTATTTGCGTTTCGGTGTGCGACAAGTATGGATTCCAGGTCGCTTTCGCCCGCATGAATGGAGCGCCGGTGCGAAGCATCGAAATCTCGCGCCGCAAGGCGTACACTGCTGTCCGCATGGGTGTATCCACTGACGCATTCCTGGCACGGCTCCACAAGGAACAGATCGAGGCCGGCTTTTTTGGCGACGATATGCTCTCGGCGCTTCCCGGCGGCAACCTTCTAAAGAACGCTGCCGGCAACGTTCTGGGTGCCGTGGGAGTAAGCGGCCTTGCGGCCAGCGAGGACCAGTCCATCACGGAAGCCATGGCAGAACTGGTGAAAGCCGGAAAAGTGTAGACCCGCTCTCCGGCAGGGCGACCCGTGAACATGCTCTGACACAACTCTGGATTTAGCTTCCACAAACCTTTGAATTTCTCAGGAAAAAAGAAAATGAACAAAATAGGATTTGTTGGCTTGGGAATCATGGGGAAACCCATGAGCAAGAATCTGCTTAAGGCCGGTTACAAACTGGTCGTTTACGATATCGTTCCGGCAGCCGTCGAAGAGGTCAAGAAGGCTGGCGCGGAAGCCGGCACCTCGCCCAGCGATGTGGCCTCCAAAACCGATGTCATCATCACCATGCTGCCCAATTCTCCCCAGGTGAAGGAAGTGGTGCTGGGCAAGAACGGCGTCATCGAAGGCGCAAAGTCCGGCTCGCTGGTGGTTGACATGAGCTCGATCGCTCCGCTGGTGGCGCGCGAAGTGGGTGCGGAATTGAAGAAGAAAGGCATCCGCATGCTCGACGCCCCGGTCAGCGGTGGCGAACCGAAGGCAATTGACGGAACACTTTCAATCATGGTCGGTGGCGAAAAGGCGGATTTCGACACCATGCTTCCCGTGTTCAAGTGCATGGGGGCGTCCGCCGTCCTGACGGGCGCGCTCGGAGCCGGCAACGTTACCAAGCTGGCGAACCAGATCATCGTCGCCATCAACATCGCGGCGGTCTCGGAGGCGATGGTGCTGGCTACCAAGGCTGGCGTGGACCCGAACCTGGTGTACGAAGCGATCAAGGGTGGGCTCGCGGGCAGCACGGTGCTGAACGCGAAGGCGCCGCTGATGATGGATCGCAAGTTCAATCCCGGGTTCCGCATCAACCTGCACATCAAGGACATGGGCAACGTTCTGGATACCGGCCACGGAGTCGGCGTCCCACTGCCGCTCTCGGCCGCCGTCATGGAGATCATGCAGGCGCTGAAAGTGGACGGCATGGGCGACAGCGACCACGGCGCTATCGTGCGCTTCTACGAGAAGCTTGCCCAGATCGAAGTCAAACGGCAATCGTAGCTGGAGGCAAGTCCGAAAAGCGCATTTAGAATGCTCGGAAAGACGAGCAGCATCGGAAAGATGAAATGAAGAAACGAAGTGTGTTCGTAACTAGACTGATACCTCAAGCGAACATCGACGAGCTGGCAAAGCATTTTGATGTCGAGGTTAACTATGAGGATCGTGCCCTGCCCAAGGCGGAGCTGCAAGCCAAGGTCAAAGGCCGCGACGCCCTGTTGACGCTGGTGACCGACACGGTCGACGGCGATCTGCTGGACGCCGCGGGACCGCAGTTGAAAATTGTTGCCAACTACGCGGTCGGCTTCAACAACTTCGATCTGGCTGCTGCCACCAAGCGCGGCGTGATCCTGACCAATACGCCGGGCGTGCTCGACAATGCCACTGCAACTCATACCTGGGCCCTGCTTTTGTCCACCGCGCGGCGAGTCGTCGAATCTGACAAATACCTTCGCCAAGGCAAGTGGAAGGGATGGGCAGCGATGGATTTTATCGGTCTCGATGTGGACGGAAAAACGCTGGGAATCGCCGGGTTGGGCCGTATCGGATCAAATGTTGCGCGCAAGGCGAAGGGGTTCGATATGAAAATTATCTACTCCGACGTCCGCCGCAACATGGATTTCGAAAAAGAATTCGGCGCCACCTACGTCGACAAGGAGACTCTTTTGAAAGAGTCGGATTTCCTCACCCTGCACCTGCCGCTGACGCCGGATACTCACCACTACATCGGCGAGAAGGAACTCAAGCTGATGAAGAAAACCGCGGTCCTGATCAATGCCTGTCGTGGACCAGTGGTCGACGAGAAGGCGTTGGTCAAGGCGTTGCGGGGTAAACAGATCTGGGGCGCTGGTCTCGATGTTTTCGAAAAGGAACCTCAGATCGAACCCGGGCTGGCGGAACTCGATAATGTCATCATCGTGCCGCACATCGCCTCATCGACGATCGAAACCCGGCTCGGCATGGGCAGGATCGCGGTGAACAACATTATCAAGGTCCTGAACGGCGAACCACCTGAGACGTGCGTGAACCCGGACGTGCTGAAGACGAAATAACCCGCTTTTCGCGGCGGCATAGGAACCAACTTGAGGCACCCTTCGGGGTGCCTCTTTTGTTGAGTGAGGCGCTCCAGTTTTCGCCGCCTTTGAGGAATTCAGAATGAGAGGGAACCGACCTCCCGCTAGCACGCGGTGCGCCAGTTTTGAAGTGACCCGACATTACGTTAGAACGTGCCCTGCCGGAAGGGCATCGAACTTTAGTAACTTCAAAAAACCATTTAAATTTACTCTTTCATAAATGCTTCGAGGCAGCGCATCACGCTCGCGCAACTCGTAGAGTGTCATCCCTGAGGTCGCGCCGACTTTGCGTGTCCTAAGGATCTGCTTTCTTTTCAGCGTGCGCAAACAACAGATCCTTTGCTCTGCCCAGGATGACACCTCGGAAAGTAGTTTTTCAGCAGCTTATTAATGCGTCATCTTGTAGTGCTCTTCATATTGACGTAGTTAACTGATTGTGCATCTATCAGATCAACACATTCGATTCCCATTACGGGAACTAAGGTATTTTTTCTGGGTTTATCTACGGAGTTCGATTGCGTACCGCTCGCCAGGGTGAAATCGTATCCAAAGTTCCGTGTTCTGGTCCAGAACTTGGACGCAAATTCTGCGGGCGTCAGTCAGGACTTCTTTCGATGTTCGAGTTTGCCTCTATGAATCAGCGGGTTGCGTGCGAAGTGCAGGCTTGGTGGCTTTGGTTCGTTGGTTGCTCTATAGGTAAGCGAAGCCGTGTACCGGGAAGGATGCAATGAGCAAACTGGGAAAGCAGTTCAGAACGGTTGCTTTTTTGCTGGTGCTGATCGCTTGCGCCGTATCGGCGTCAGCTCAATCCTCCAGGGGAACGCTAACGGTTTCTCTTCAAGTCGTGCCTTCGTCGGTGCTCATCGTTGGTGAAGATGGCAAGACGCGGATCATAGAAGCGAACGGGACCAACGGCTTGACGATTACGTTAATCGACGCGCCAGCCACGTTTGACAGGGCTTTGAATGTGGGTGTGACGCGAACCAATACATCGACAACAACCACGCCGCGGACGCGGCAGGCGACTCAGGCTTCGGTCGACGGCACACTATCGCAGTGAACCGTGGAAGGCGCGTTTCGCCATAGTTTTTTTCCGCATCAGGTGCGTGGTTGCACAACCCGCAAAAAACAACGGTACACCCTCCTGATACCTCGCCGGTCCTGAAATGATTATTCCAGGGCCGGCAGTTTTTTCTTTCTCACCAGCTTCTTCTTCAACTTTGCTGCCGTCTCTTCCATCACAACGGCGGCGGAACGAAACTCCGCAAATCGATATTTTTTGAGTGGGCATTTTGCTTTTCTCGGCGTAATTTCAGAAGAGAGTCACAAGAGAGGTGATTGAAGACATGGGCATCATTACGGATCTGTTAGCTGACATCACTTTGCCGAAGATGGTCCCGGTGAGGCAGAAATTTGCCGCTCCGGAAGTCCATGACGTGGCTGCTACGTTGCGGGAAGAACTCCGCCGGCCGGAGATTGCGCGCCGGGTCAAGCCAGGTATGAGCATTGCCGTGGGCGTCGGGAGCAGGGGTGTGGCGGAGATCGCGCTGATCGTACGAGTCACCATCGAAGAGCTCAAGCGGCTCGGGGCCAAACCCTTTATCGTGCCCGCCATGGGAAGCCACGGAGGAGCCACTGCCGAAGGGCAGCAGCAGGTGCTGGCCGGTCTGGGAGTGACCGAAGACAGCGCCGGCTGCCCAATTGTTTCCTGCATGGACGTGGTCGAACTCGGCGTTCTGGATAACGGCCTTGCGGTACTCATGGACAAGCCCGCATACGAAGCCGATGGAATTATCGTGATCAATCGAATCAAGGCCCACAACGCTTTCAGCGGCCTCAACGAGAGCGGCTTGGTGAAGATGATTACCATTGGCCTTGGCAAGCAGAAAGGGGCCGACGCCGCCCATGTGCTCGGCTTCGGGCGCATGGCCGAGTTCAGCGTCGAGATGGCCAAAGTCAAATTGGCAAAGCTCCCCATCCTGTTTGGCATCGGAAGCGTGGAAAACGCCTACGACCGGGTAGCCAAAATCGCTGCCATTCCCGCCGAGCAGATCATTGAGACCGAACGCAAGCTGCTGGTCGAAGCGAAGGCCAATATGCCCAAGCTGCTGTTGCATCCGCTCGACGTTCTGGTGGTCGACCAGTTGGGTAAAGAATTTTCCGGGGGCGGCATGGACCCATACATCACCGGGCGCGCTCCGACTCCTTACCTCGATCCCGGCCCCACGGCCATGCGGGTGGTAGTTCTGGACATCACTGACCGCAGCCACGGAAACTCCTGCGGCGTGGGGATGGCCGACATTACGACCCGGCGGCTCTTCAACAAAATGGATTTGGAATACACCTACGCTAACGTCTTGACCTCAACGGTAACGCCGTCGGCGCGGATAGGGTTGATCATGGACTCTGACCGCCTGGCCATCCAAGCGGCGATCAAGACCTGCAATGCTTCCGACATGGGTAGAATCCGCATGGCTCGCATCGCCAATACCCTGCACGTCGAGGACATCTATATATCCGAATGCATGCTGGAGGAAGCTCAGAAACATCACGACATCGCCGTGCTCGGCGAAGCGCAGCCGTGGCTCTTCGATGCGGCCGGGAACTTCTCCGACACAGGAGCTTGGCAACACCACGCGGAGTGTTCTGCTTCGCCTGAAGCGGCTCTCACCAGATAGCAACCGGAGAGCGGCTGCGCTGTAACACACATCGGAGCTTTGCTTTTCCCTGTCTTCCAACGAAGGCAGGGGAAACTTATGCCTTCGCAATTTCCTGTAACTTCTGCTTTCGCAGTGCTCCCAGTGCTTTCAATTCCTGCGCCCGCGGCAGGAGCGCGCGTTCAGGTTTTGCGAATCTGCATCGACCTGTTGGGCATCTAGTGGGCCTGGATATTAAGATAGTGACTATGTGTTAATCCACTTACACCAGGACAAGCAGTTCAGCCTGCTTGTGTCCTCAGGAGAACGATTCAATGCCGCAGCAAGATGTTCCCGTTTGGTTGATCACTGGTTGCTCGACCGGATTCGGCCGGGAGCTGGCGAAGCTCGTGCTCGAACGTGGCTGGTGCGCCGTGGTAACGGCGCGCGACCCGAAGAAGGTTCAGGATCTAGTGGCCGGAACAGATGGCCGCGGGCTTGCCCTCAAACTTGACGTCACCGATTCGGCGCAGATCGCCGAGGCCGTAAAGAAAGCGGAAGCAGCCTTTGGCAAAATCGATGTTCTGGTGAACAATGCGGGCTTCGGCTACATGGCCGCAGTCGAGGAGGGTGAGGACAATGAAGTTCGCGCCATGTTCGAGACTAACTTCTTCGGTCTCGTCGACGTGACCCGGGCTGTTCTGCCGGGCATGCGCAAACGACGGCGCGGGCACATCCTCAATATCTCTTCGATTGGCGGATTCATCGGCTTCCCGGGCGTGGGCTACTATAACGCGACCAAGTTTGCGGTCGAGGGTCTCTCGGAAGGACTGGCCATGGAGGTTGAGCCGCTCGGAATCAAAGTGGTGATCGTCGAGCCGGGACCGTTCCGCACCGATTGGGCCGGGCGCTCCCTGAAGCAGACCGGCGACGGAATTGAAGACTACGCCAAAACCGCGGCTGCGCGCCGGCAAGCGATTTCCGGCCGCAGCGGCAAGCAGCCAGGGGATCCGGTTCGCGGCGCAAAGGCAATGATCGAAGTGGTGCAATCGAGCAACCCGCCGTTGCGGCTGGTGCTGGGGCGCATGGCCCTGGATGGCGCGCGAGGCAAGCTCGAAGTTCTGCGCCGCGACCTCGATGCCTGGGAGAAAACATCGCTCGGCGCCGACTTCCCGGCGGTTCCGGCGGCGAAGTGAGTGAGTCGCAGTCCACGGCTGCGCCCTCGCGGGAAAAAGCGCTTTCGGTAACTCAGCTCCGCAAGGTCTACGGCGACATCATCGCCGTAGACGCCGTTTCATTCGACGTGCAGCCAAAAGAAATCGTTGGCCTGCTGGGCCCGAACGGAGCGGGCAAGACCACCATCATCAACATGATTCTTGGTGTTCTTGAACCAAGTGCCGGGAGCGTCTGGATCGAAGGCATCGACTTGGCGTCGCATCGTTCGCAGGCGCTCGAGCGCACGAATTTCGCTGCCGTCTATGCTCCCCTGCCCGGCAATCTCACCGTATATCAGAATCTGCGCGTCTTCGGCCTGATCTATGGAGTAAAGAACGCAGCACAGCGTATCGCGCTTGTGCTGAAGCAGTTCGATCTGGAACCGTTTCGAGACGTTAAGTGTGGCCTGCTCTCTTCGGGTGAGCAAACCCGCGCAGCGCTCGCCAAGGCCATGCTGAACAACCCGCAACTGCTTCTTCTCGACGAGCCGACCGCTTCGCTGGACCCTTCTTCCGCGCGAGAAATCCGCGCGAAGATTCACGATTGCACGACGCAGGGCACGTGCGGCGTGCTGTGGACATCGCACAATATGCACGAAGTCGAGGAGGTCTGCGATCGCGTGCTCTTCCTCTCGCGTGGAAGGATTCTTCTGGAGGGAGACCCCAAAACCCTGCCGAGGGAGCACGGCAAGGAAAACCTCGAGGAGTTGTTCATCACCGTGGCGCGCGAGCCGCTCGCCCTCGATTTAGACTCGTTTCGCGAAAGGTGATCCTATGTATTGTATGTCGGTTGATAGCTCGCATTTAGGTTAGACGCTATGTTTCTTGGCCGCACCACAGCCATTCTGCTTCGCCAGTTCTACTTGATGCGTGGGAGTCCCTCGCGCGTATTGCCGACGTTCGTGTGGGTCGCCATTGACATGGTGTTGTGGGGATTCATCACCAAGTACCTGAATTCCGTGACCTCGTCGGGCATGAATTTCGTACCCACCCTGCTGGGGGCTGTTCTCTTCTGGGACTTTTTTGCCCGCGTCATGCAGGGAGTAACGATGACGTTCTTCGAGGATGTCTGGTCACGCAATTTTCTGAACATTTTTGCGACGCCGCTCTCCATATCGGAGTACGTCGGCGGCCTGGTGCTATCGAGCACCGTGACCAGCTTAGTCGGACTTGCCGTGATGCTGGTGTTGGCAACCTCTTTATTCGGCCTTCGCTTCTTCGCCTATGGACTCATCCTGGTTCCGTTCCTTCTCGTGCTGTTCCTCTTCGGAATCGCCTTCGGGATCGTAGGCAGCGCGCTGGTTCTGCGCTTCGGCCCGGCATCGGAGTGGTTCATCTGGCCGATTCCGGCGATTCTTTCGCCGTTTGCCGGCGTCTTCTATCCGCTCTCCACGCTTCCCTGGATGGATGCGGCTCATCTCGCGCATCTTGCCGCCTTCTTATGTTTTCGAGGGAATGCGAGCGATTGTCTCCGGCGGCACAGCGTCAGGAAGTGGGCTGCTATGGGGCTTAGGCCTTGCGGTACTCTACGTCCTGCTTGCTTCCTGGTTCTTCACTCGCATGTATCGGCATGCCGTCCGAACCGGCCTCATTGCCCGTTACAGCGCGGAAACGGTAAATTGAAGATCGCTCGCCTCTACGGTCTTGCCGCGTCTGGAAAGCTCATGCAATCCACAAACGTATCCTGGAAACCCGCGTCGGCGGCGAGACTCACATGTTCAATCTCCGGCAGTGGACGGTTTTCGGAAAGCATCATCAACTTCGCGCCGCGTAGCGCCGTATTGCCGGCGGAAACCACGCGCTTGCGAGCCATCTCCAGCAATCCAACTCTGGCCGCGCTTTCGACCCGAACGTAGTTTCCAAAGGCTCCGGCCAAGTACACGGTTTGCACGTCTTTCATGGTTGCACCCCAGCGACCCAGCAGGATGCGAACTCCGGCGGCGATTGCGCCCTTCGCCAGTTGCAGCTCGCGGATGTCGGCTTGCGACACGATCACGGGCTCCATCAGGGGAAACTCGCGCGCCCCGTTCGCCAACCGGCCACTGGGCAGAATCGCACCGCTATCGAGTCCCGCGGCCACCGCATCCACCAGTCCGCTGCCGCATATGCCGCGCGGCGCAACATCGCCAATGACGGTGCACTCCAGTTTGCCGTTGCGATTCGATACCTGAGCTATAGCGCCCGCGGCAGCGCGCATTCCCATGCGGATTGAGCCGGCTTCAAATGCCGGCCCCGCTGCCGTCGACGCGCACAGGATTCGATCCCGATTCCCGAGCACAATCTCACCGTTGGTTCCGAGATCGATTAATGCCGTCAGCGCAACGGTCGTGCTCATGCTCACCGCAAGAATACCGGCGAGCACGTCTGAACCAACAAACCCGCCGATGCAGGGAATAAAACGAATTCGGCAATCTTGCGGCAGCTTCCAATTCAGTTCCTGCGGCGTGAACCGCTGCTCAGTCAATTCGGGCGATTCAAACGGCACGTGCGAAAGCGGCTCCAGATCAATGCCGGCGAACAAGTGATGCATCACCGTGTTGCCCACCAGCACTACTTCGCCGACTTCGCTCTCACGGCCCACCGCAAGTTCTCTGACCATATTGCCGATAGCATCGCGAATCAGCGGGGTTAAATCCGGCTTGGTCAGTGCGAATCGTAAGCGCGTCATGATGTCGGCCCCGAAGGCGGTTTGCGGATTCAGTGCTGTTTGAACTCCCAGCAGATCGCCTGTCGCGAGGTCGACCATCTGTGCCACGAGGGTGGTTGTCCCAACATCGACCGCAATCCCAAGGCCGCTCCGCGCTGAGCCGTGCAGCCGTGTTTGGTCGCTGAGGATAGGAACGGTCCACTGTTCCACATGAAGCTTGAGCGCCGTCTCGGCATGGGCTTGGCAAGCCAGTCGCCAGCCGGCGGCAATCTCTTCATCCGTGAGCGCCTGCTTGTCTTTTGGGGTTGCCGCCAGTGTCCCTTCCAGAATGCGCACGCGGCAGCCGCCACACACCTCGGAGCCTCCGCAAGGAAGTTCCAACCCATGCGCCGCCAGAACGCTACCTAAAGCCGCCCCACGTTCGACTTCCAGGGACACCCCGAGCGGAACCAGTTCGACCCGCACGGTCTCGCTCACGCATCGCCCTCGCTGAATGCTATTGTCACCTGTACCCCGTTTCGCCAAATGCCGATCCGTCCGCTGAAAGCGTCAGTCTCCGTGCCGCAGTATGAAGTCCTCATCGAACTTGAGTCCGAGTCCGGGACGATCTGGCACGATCACCTCTCCATTCTGGAGTTGCGGGATCTCTTCGAACAACGGCAGCGTCCATGACATATATTCAAGCGTAAAAGCGTTCGGGGCCGCTGCCACCAGGTGCACCATAAACTCCGGAAAGCAGTGGTTCACAACTCGCGTGTTGAATGCTTCGGCCATGCCCGCAACCTTCATCCATTGCGTGATCCCGCCCACCCGCAAGGCGTCGATGATCAGGATATCAACCGAGCGGGCTTCCAGCATGTGCCGGAATGGAACGATGCCCCAAACATATTCGCCACCGGCGACGGGCGTAACCAGCATGTCGGAGATACGAGCCAGTCCCGCAAAATCCTCGTGCACCGTGAGATCTTCGAGCCAGAAAAACTGGAATCTCTCCATACGTCTGCCAACATCGATTGCCTGCTCGACGCGCCAGAGTTGATTGACATCCGCCATCAGCTTGATGTCGGGACCAACACTCTCGCGCACGATTCGCGCACGCTCGACTTCTTTCGCGGGCGAATGCTCGCCAGCAAGTCCGAGCTGCATTTTGATTTGCCGGAAACCTTTCTCGACCAGGCACTGGGCCGCCTGGGCAGCCTCGGCGTCCGAAAGGCCCCGCTGAATCACGCCGCTTGCGTAAGCCGGCACACGCTGCCGCCCTCCGCCAAGCAGTTTCCACAGGGGCTGATTCAGCGCCTTGCCGCGAATGTCCCACAACGCAATGTCGATGGCTGAAAACGCCAGCATGAAGATGCCGCCAGGGCCTGAGCCACCTGCGGCAGCGCGCAGCTTCTCCAAGAGCGGCCCCGGAGCCAGCGGGTCCTCACCGATGGAGAGTGACGCCAGATCGTGGACAGCGCTCTTCAGAGCGTTGGTCATTGCTGTGGAATAGAAAGTGAAACTCACCGCGATCCCGCTGATGCCTTCATCGGTCTCGAGTCGCAGCGTGACGAACGGCCGCACCACGGTAGGCTGAAGCGGCAACCCCGCAAGCGATTGCGCTTCCGGCACGTTTACTATTTGCGTATGAACCTGCGATATTTTCATTACATCACCATCATAATGGGCGCTGAAAAGAAAAGGTGGCATTCGAAAATGCCACCCGCTTAGACCGAAGACCGCTTCCGCGAAAGCTGTATCCTGAAAACCGTGTATGCAGAATCCCCGCCAAACACTTTGGCGTTGCCGGGGTGACCACCACCTGTCGGTCGCCGGTTGTTCCCGCCATGCGCCATTGGCGATGTCAGGCTAACAGGTTCAGCGCTTCTTCCAGGACTCCCTTGGTCGCTTCGATTTTGTAAGCATTCTTGCCCAGCGGCTGGGCACCTACCACACATGCGCTGCAAGCTGCGGCAACAGCACTCTTGAGTTCCTTGCCCTTCAATGCGTTCTCGGCCTTCACGCTCCTGGTGGGGAACGGCGCCAAGCCGGCAAAGACAACCCGCGAGTCCGTAACCGTCGAACCCTTTAGCGCTAGGCTCACCGCAACGCTGACCACCGCAAAGTCGAAGGCCTGTCTTTCCTTCAGCTTCAGGTAGATGCTCTTCCGGCCCTGGGAAGCAGCCGGAACATCTACCGCCACCAGCATTTCCTGCGCGGAGAGCACGTTCTCCTTCGTCAGCTCTTGCTCGGGAGAAACGTAGAACTTCTCCAGTGGGATGATCTTCGTTCCCTTGGGGCCCGCGATTTCGGCCTTGGCGTCGAGTGCAATCAGTGCCGGAGCCATGTCTGAGAGGTAAGCCATGCAACAGATGTCGCCTCCCATGATGGCATGGTACTGGTTCTCTCCATCCTTGCCGTAGCAGCTTGCGCCGCCCTTGCGAATGCAGTCGGAGAAGAGTTTTCCGCGGAAGTACCAGCAGCGTGGCCGCTGGCACAAGTTGCCGCCAAGGGTCGCAACGTTCCTGATCTGCGGAACCGCGACTTGCTTGGCCGCCTGCGCCACAATCGGATACTTGTTCTCGATAAGATCGGAGTGGACGATCTCGCTGAGCGTGGTCGCGGCGCCAATCCGCAAGCCGGTCTTCTGCTCCTTGATGTAGGAGAGATCCTTAATCCCCTTGATATCGATCAAGTGTTTTGGTGTTTTCAGTGCCGGGCCTTCAATGCCGTCTTTGATCAAGCCCAGCAGGTCGCTTCCTCCGGCGAGAATGGCAGCCTTCTCTTGATACTTCGTCAAAAGGGCTACAGCCTGCCCGACCGTGGTGACTCGATAGTAATCGAAAGGTTTCATCGTTTATCTCCGTTCGGGGTCCCCGGCAAGCTCGCTTTTGGCTTGCTGGGGTGGTTTCTCCCTAGCCCTTTGCTGCCTTCAGGCCCATGAGGATCGCACGGTTTGTAATTGGAAGTTCTGTAAAGCGAACGCCGATCGCATTGTAGATGGCGTTCGCTATGGCCGGTGCGGGCGGGCTATAAGGCGGTTCACCAAGCCCCTTCGCCCCGTAGGGGCCATACTTATCGATCGACTCCACCATGATCGGCACGATCTCCGGTGCATCCTTGATCGTCGGCAGCTTGTAATTCAGATGATTCGGGTTCACGCAGATGCCGGTAGCTTTGTCGTAGATCTGCTCTTCGGCCAAGCCAAAGCCCATTCCCTGAATGACGCCTCCCTCGATCTGATTCTCAGCCGTCAACGGGTTGATGACCCTGCCGAGATCGTGAGCCGCCACGATCTTGATAACTTTGACGTGGCCGTTGCGGGTGTCCACTTCTACCTCGGCAAATCCCGCACCGAACCCGTGCGAGAAATAGTTTGGCGGACATTTCATGTAGCCGCGGCCGGAAATCACCCCGCCCGGCATCTTCGCCGCAATCTGGCCCAATGGGATCGCTTTGTCGGAGCCCGCCACATAAACCATGCTGTCCCGGATGCTCAGGTTTTTCTTCTCCGTCTTCAACTCGAACGCCGCCACGTCAAGCAATTGGTTTTTGGCGTCTGCCGCCGCCATTTTCACGCCGGTTCCGCCGGTGATTGTCTGCCGGCTGCCGGAAGTGGAGCCCGTGTCCGTTGTCATATCGGTGTCGGCTGCGGTAACAAAGATATTTTCCAGCAGCACACCGAGTTCTTCGGCGGCAATCATGGCCATGGTAGTTTTCTGTCCGCATCCCAGCTCGGCTGCGCCGGTAAACACATTCACCGTGCCATCGGCATTGATCCGCAACGCGCCGGACAAGGGCATTCCCGGCATCATGCTGCCATGACCGCATGCGTGGACAGACATGCCGAATCCCTTTTTGATCGGACCCGCCTGCGAGCCCTTCTGCTGCATCTTCTGTTTCCACTGGAAGGTCTCTGCGCCACGCTTGATGCACTCTTCCATGCCATTGCTGGAGAATGGAATTTTGCGGAACTGGTCGCCATCTTCCAGCCGCGCGTAATTCTTCAAACGCAGTTCGACCGGGTCCATCCCCAGCTTCTGGGCGATCACGTCCATGTGGACTTCCTGGGCAAACGTTCCCTGCGGATGACCGACACAGCGCATGGGGCCGGTTGCCGGGTTGTTCGTATTCACCGTATAGCCCTCGCCTTTCATATTCGGGCAACGGTAAACGTCCATTGGTATTTGCAGCACCCCGAGTGCGGCGTACCCATAAACGGCATAAGCTCCACCATCCGCGACAACTTTCGCCTGGATAGCGGTAAGCGTGCCATCCTTCTTCACCCCGTACTTGAGGTCAATGATCGCCGGATAGCGGTGCAGGCCCTCGAGATAGCATTCCTCTCTATCCAACTCGATTCTTACCGGGCGCCCCGTCTTGCGAGCGACTATGGCGGCCAGAACACTTTGCCGCCCCGGAGACGATTTGTCGCCGAAGCCGCCGCCCATGAACTCGCACATCACATGCACCTTGCTCTGCGGGATCTTGAGCGCTTTGGCAACTGCCTTCTGAACTTCGAATGGAGCCTGGGTGGAATCCCAGATGGTCAACCTGCCGCCCTCCCACTGGGCAATGGCGACTCTGCCCTCATTGGACGCATGCTGCAGAATCGGGGTCTTGTATCTCGCCTCGTAAACCAGATCCGCCTCGGCAAAACCTTTATCCACATCGCCCCTGCTGACCACCGCCGGGTGGCCTCCGAAGAGGTTGCCCTCCGGGTATAACCTGGGAGCGCTTGGTTTCAGCGCTTCTTCCGGGTCCAGCACAAAAGGAAGCACCTGGTAGTCGACCTTAATCAAGCCCAACGCTTCAATAGCCGTTTCTTCATCCACCGCGGCTACCACTGCGATGTCATCGCCAACAAAGCGGGCGACATCTGTGAGGATTGGGTAAAAGGGATTCCATCGGGGATTCCCCGCAATATCCTTGGCGGTAAACACTGCCTTCACTCCCGGCAACGCAAGCGCTTTTGACGAATCAATGCTGACAATCCGCGCATGCGGGTAGGGGCTTCTCAAGATCTTCAGGTGGAGCATGCCTGGCAGGGTGAAATCAGAGGCAAACTTCGCCCGCCCGGTTACTTTTTCAAACCCATCCATCTTTGGCTGGGGTTTTCCGATAACTCTAAATTCCGAGCTCATAGTATCTCCCTCCCCTTATGCCTTCCGCGCCAGCGACAAGACCGCTTTGGTGATCTTGGGGTAGGCGGCGCATCGGCAGATATTTCCCGAAAGGGCTTCCTTTATCTCGGCCATGCTCGCCCGTGGGTTGGAGTCAAGCAACGCCTTCGTCGACATGATCTGGCCCGGCGTGCAGAAACCGCACTGATATGCGTCCTCGCGTAGGAACGCCGCCTGTATCGGATGCAGCGTATCTCCATCGGACAAAGCCTCGATCGTGGTGATCTTGCGCTTGTCGGCTTCCACCGCCAGGAGAGAGCAGGCGTAAATGGCCTTGCCGTCCATGATGACCGTGCAGGCTCCGCAACTGGCGCGATCGCATGTCTTCTTCGTGCCTGTCAGGCCGATTTCCCGCCGCAACACGTCGAGCAGCGTCCAGTGCGACTTGACCGCCAGACGGTATTTCTTGCCGTTAATCTCGGTTACGATCACTGCCTCGCGAATCCCCTTTACCAGGGGAGCCGTCTCTGCTTCCAGTCCGGGCACCATTGCCGTGGCCATTGCCGCCGCCGCGGTGCCAACACCCATTCCCTTCAGGAAGCCACGACGCGAGACGCGGAGCTTACCTGATTCCTGCTCCTCATCAACCGTTGACACGTCTCGTTCTTTTTCCATAGTTCCCCCTTTCCGTCTTCATCACCCTTTTAGTGCCCACCAATCGACGTTCGCAGACTGCCGTCGATGCACACTTTTGTCAAGCAGAATCTACGGAATCTTGCAGCCTTATGTTCGGTTTGCGGCGATCTCAGCGCTCCGTTGGGACGGTGCCCCACGCTGTCCTCGCAGAAAATAGAGCACTGCCTCCAGGACTCCTCCTGCGATCGCCAACGATTTGTCCGAGACGGTGAAGCAATGTTCGCGAGCGGCCCGCGGATCAACGTCGCCAATCTTCATTCCCTGACAAACGCGCAAGCCATCGTGCAGCAGTCCGCGCAGCACGCCCGAGATGCCGGCCGTTACCGGAGTTTGGTCAACCCAGCCGACCAACTCGCCGGCCTCAACCCGATCTCCAATCGCTCTTTCTCCCCGAAACAAACCCGCGGATGGAGCCCGCAACAGACGTTGCGTCCCGTGGCCTGCGATTTCGCCAGGCACGCCCGTATCCGGCTCGGCGCAGCCATGCCACAGAACCCGGCCCAGATGGTGGCCACGGTTGGTCTCGACCACCGCGTGAACATCGACACCCACCTCAAAGCCCGGGCCAAGACCAATGACGACAGGCGCGTCCGTAATCCGTGTCCCAAGGTTACGCTTGGCGATAATGGCGTCGACCACCACCGCCGGGCGAAGCCTCGGCACGATCTCGGCGAGTGGATCGACCAAGACGGGCACCACACCCTCGCTCCAGGCTTGCGGAATATCATTGCAATCGCCAACCTTGCGCGCCCGCAGTCCCTCGACTTCGACTTCTCCGCAATAGATTGCCTCGGAAAAAGCTACTGTCCGCCGCACCGCAGTCGGCTGCTCGATCTCGGTCGCAATCACCCGGAGCCCCGCGCGATGAAGCCGCAGAATCACTCCGCTAGCCAAATCTCCAGCGCCCTTAATCACTACAACTGCGTCTTCGTACACGGGCCCAATCCTTTGCGAAAACCGAGGTACTGTAGTGCGTCAAATAGGTTGTTAGTGGCAGGCTGCTTCTGCCCCCTTTCGAATGTCCTCCTGAGCGCAGCGAAGCATCTGTGCATTTTCCCTGCGAAATACGGACTGCATCTTTTACGTCCTACGGCTCGTCGGCTGTTCTATGTCGGCGTGGTGGATTTTCTCACAGCTTTTCCAGATCGGGAAACCTTCTTATGAGCTGGGAGTAATCTTCTCTCGTGTCAATGTCGACTGGTGGCTCTAGATTCAGGTCCACCATGACAACGTCAACCTGATGGCGAGTTAGCAGTTCCCGTCCTCCTTGATCGCCCGTGACCTGCAACAGTTCCGGAAACAGAGCCCGCGAGAAGAGCACTGGATTCCCCGGAGTCCCTCGGTACCGCGGTCGCACGACTGCACTTTTGCTTCTGCGGAATTCGCCGACAAGCGCCTCGATGGCCTGCGAACTGATCAACGGCTGGTCGCCGAGCAGAAACACCGCCGCCTGCGCTTGGGGAGCGATGGCGTTGATCCCTGCCCTGAGCGACGAACTTTGACCTGTGGCGTAATCCGGATTGTAGACGGTGCGGACGCGGGAATCGCGCGGCAGTTCCCGCTCCAACTCCGCCGCGCCGTGTCCAAGCACGACCACAACCTCGCCGACCGGCGTCGCCAATGCAGTATCCACCACACGGCGCAAGATGCTTTTTCCACCAAGCCGCAAGGCCAGTTTGAGCGCGGGGTCCCCGGCAGCTGCCTCAGACCCCATGCGGCGGCCTTCGCCGGCGGCCAGCACGACGGCGGAGACCCGCGCCGAATCCGAGGCGGCGATCACCCTTCGGATCGGCATCGCCTCGCGCAAAGCCGCGATGACAACCCGTTCCGTGCCGTGCTCGATCAGTTCGCGGGCAACCTCGCAACCGGCCTGGAAGCGGCTTGCGTCGTCGGCCTGGTTGAGCAGTGCCACCACTCTGGCTCCGACCGGCGCTCCCCGCGTGCTTCCCTCGGGATGTCGCAGCACGGAGGCAACCAGCGCCGGGCTGACCGTGTCGCCTAATTGGCATCCCGTGAGGGCCGCCACGCGCTCGGGACGGTGAACAAACTCCTCCGACAACGGCTGGCCGATCACGGAGAGTCCAACGACGACAACCACAAGGTCGGCTGACGGCGGTATCACAGGCTCGTGCGCCGCGGGAGCCTTGAACGGACGCCCCCGCGAGCCATCGGCTTCAATCAGCAGGTGGGTGACATGGAGTTGCTTCGGTAGTTGCTCGACCCATCCGGGATCAACGCCCACGAGTTTGCCGTCTGCTCCCAACCCTCTCGCCAAGATTACTGCAGGGTGCCGATTCAGGGCGCTCCGCGCACCGCGAACCAGGTCCTCCAGCGAGTCTTCGATGACTGTGGCGGGGTACTGTTCTGAGTCTGGGGGATAGATGTGGGTTGTGGTTGTGATCAGTACGCGTCCGCCGCCTGCAACCAACTCGGCGGCCAGCCGGAGCATAGCCGTAGTCTTACCGCCGCTGCCGGTGAAGGCCACCACCTCGCAGCCTGCCCCGCCGGTCGGTGGAACCCCCAACGCTTCAGCCAGTGTCAGCATGCGGTCAGCCGCGACGGTGTTCGGCGATGACATCGTATCTTCCTACCTCTTCGCAGCTTCCGGTCAATCTATGACGGCTTATCCTTCGAGATCACAGATTAGCGCATGAGGGTTCTTCGATGACAGCATACTTATAGGCGGGTGGATAAATCCGCGTCACCTGTAGCGAGGATATCCAAATTATTTCGGAGTTTTTTCAGCTAGAGATCTTGTCTTGATTGGCGACGAATGGGAAGATTTCGTTGTTCGGCTTCCAAAAAAGCTTTGAGCGTGTGCTCAAGCTGAATGCCAAGACTGTCGTTAAGCCGTTTCAGGTCGAACATGAAATAGCTGAGATTGAGCGACAGCATGTTCTCATGGATAACGTCGTACATGGCGCATTCCATAAGGCGTACATGGGCCGCCAACAGCGGGGCCGTATATCCCTGTTGGTGCCGTTTCGCGCCCCGCATTTCTGCATTTAGGAGACTGCTTCTCTCCGTTTGGGCTGCCTCGGTTGATTCCAGCATTGCAGCCAGTTCCTCAAGGATTTGCGGGACGTGTTCAATTCGCTGCTCATCGGCAAGCGGGATGGTTCCCATGAGGGGGTGGGACTTCATCACTTTAAGGGTGCGTTGCGTTATCTGAAACGTGTTCTCACGAAGAATCTGAGATAGGCGTTTGCAGGGCACAACCGTGCCCGGTCTAGGATTTTGTAACTTCTGCTCAATCAGATTGAGCAAAGTTGGGATTGGGGTAGGTTTGATCAGGTAATCATCCACTTGGCTGCGAATAGCTTCCAGCGCCGAGTCAAACCCCGGATATCCCGTAAGGATAAGAGTGATGCACTTCGGCTGCGTCCTGCGCATTGCGCTAACAACCACGAAACCGTCACCGGGTTGACCGATGTTCAGGTCTGAAATGAGAACGTCAAACCGAGAAGTCGTAATCGCGGTCAGCGCTTCATTTACCGAGCTTACCGCTGTCACTTCGTATCCGTGCTCCCGTAAGATCAGCGGCATCGTTAGAACAAGGCTTGGTTCGTCGTCGACGAACAAAATACGAACACGATCCATAAAACACCGCCATAACGCTTACACGTTAGAAGAGCCCCCCCCCCCGCGTAAGTTGTCCGAGAAAAGTAATAAAAGTTCGGGTCCGCGAACCTGCCATCAATCACACCGGCTGGCAGAACGATTCGTATACCTTGTTCTGGTTGAGCGCCTGGTACAACGCATTCTTGCGCTGCAAAAGCGCGCGGTACTTGGTAACGTTGACCTCATCGGGCTGAAACACGATTGGATCGCTGCAACACACGGCTCGAAAAGCCGCCGCGTAATCCCTGTGGAGGCCGAGCGTGACCGATGCGCTCATCAGCGCACCCAGCGACGATGCCTCGCTGTTGTCGTAACGAATCACGGTCTTGTTGAAGGCGTTCGCCTGTATCTGATTGAAAAGATCGAATGCCACCAAGCCGCCAGCGACGCTGACCATCGAAATGTCTTTCACCAGGTTTTCGATCAGCGAAAGGTTGTGACCGATTTCCAATGCTATGCCTTCGAGGATTGCCCTTACCATGTCGCTGCGCCGCGTTCCCAGCGAGAGGTTGAAGAAAACACCCTTCGCCAGCGGATTCCAATACGGAGCGGCGCTTCCCTCGAAGTGCGACAGCATCATCACGCCATTCGCCCCCACGGGAGATTCGGTAGCTTCTTTGTTCATCAGGGCGTATACATCTTCGCCTTCGGGGTAAAACTGCTCCTTGAACCAGCGATGAACCGAACCGGTATTGAATATCCCCGCTTCGGCAATCCACTTGCCGGGCACGGCTGCCGCGCTACAGAGAGTGCGGCACTCATCGTCGAACTGTGGCGCTTCCGAGTAGGCAATGACGAACGATCCGGTGCCGGTATTGGCCTCGGCATACCCCGGGCGGAGAATGTTCAAAGCCAGCGCCGCGCACTGCTGGTCTCCGCCGCAGACGATCACCGGAATCCCCGCTGCCAGTCCGGTGGCCTTTGCCATGGCAGTGTCCAGGGAACCGGCGGTCGAACCGGGTGGACGAAGCTCGGGCAGCTTCGTCGCGGAAACCCCGCTGATCTTCAACATATCCTTGTCCCAGGAAAAGCTGCTGATATTCATCAGCATCGTGCGGCACGCCTGCGACCAATCGGTAACGTATGCGCTCGTCAGCAGGTAGACGACGTAGTCCTGCACTCCGATCAACTTCTCGGCCGCGGCATAGATTTCGGGACGCTCCTCGCGCAGCCACATCATTTTTGGAACTGAAAAATAAGGGTCCACCCGCAGACCCGTGCGGCGATACATATCCCGCAAATCCATTTGCCGCAGCAACTCAGCGCACTGCGGGCGGCTGCGTTTGTCCTGCCACATGATGGCATTGTGCAAGGGTTCTCCCTCGCGATCGATGGGGATCACCGAGGCCCTTTGCGAGGTAACCGCAATGGCCTCGACGCTGATGCCTCTTGCATTCAGAAATTCGCCGGTCTGCTTTAGGCTTGCGAGCAGTGCGCTCTTCCAGGTGAAAGAGCTTTGCTCGACATAGTTGTTCCCACTGAATTCCGAGTGATACTCCTGCGAGGCGCGACTCAGTAACTTGCCGGCCCGATCGTAAAGCATCGCTTTCAGGCTGGAGGTGCCGACGTCAATGACTAAGATATGTTCCATCGAGTTTCCCGGCTGCGTACAGTAGCATGGAATAAAGGAGATGTCAGTCTATTACGTAGCACTCTGTTGATGTCCCGGCCTTACCAGTGCTTTCGCAGATATTTCCTCTATGTCTAGTCTCAAAATCATTGTGCGTTTTACTAGCTCTTCTTTGAACACATGCTCCGGCTTCTTTGTATAGTGAGTCATGATTGCCTGGAGTGCTTCAAGTTTTTCAGGCAAGTCATCAACGAAGCTCATCCGTCCCATTCCCACGACACTCTGATACTTCATGCTGCAGCCACAAGAGATGTTGTGCAGGAACAACTCGTGCCCGATATCAGCCTGAAAACAGACATGGTTGTTCTTCTTTAAGATATTGATCTTCTTGCCTTCGTATGCGCTGTGAAAGTACAGAGATGCCAATCCATCCTTCCCAAAACCGAAGTTCATGGTCACGATATAGGGCACATTGTCATCGCACATGGCTATACGGCAAACATCAGCTTCTTGAAGGATATGCATAATCGCTGATGGATCTTCAATCTGTCTGTCTGTTCTTCTCACGAGGCCCTCCTACTAATCCGCTATGTACTAAGATTACTTTTCGCGAAGCTGGTCATGCCGACCGGAACATGGTGGCGTACTTGTTCACCACTTCCTTGATGTATCCGACTTCCTTCAGCGCCAACTGTGACAGGTGATAGCTCTTCCCCGACTCCAGTAGTGCTTTCACCTTTTCCACCGTATAGAAAGAGATTTCGGTGTTGACGTTGATCTTGGCAATGCCGTTTCGGATGCACTCCCTAACGATCTCCTCCGGCGTGCCGGAGCCACCGTGCAACACCAGCGGAATATCAACCGCCGCCGCGATCTTCTTCAGCACCCCTACGTCAATCTTCGGCGTGCCTTTATACATTCCGTGAACCGTGCCGATGGAAACCGCCAGGGCGTCGATTCCGGTGCGTGCAACAAACTGGCCGGCCTGCCCGGGGTTGGTGTAAATCTCTTCGCCTGATTCTTCGTTGGAGTGTTCGCCGCCCGCCAGAGCCCCTAGCTCCGCTTCAACACTGACGCCGGCCGCGTGAGCTATGGCCACCACCTGGGCGGTTGCTTCCATGTTCTTTTCAAACGGCAGGCTCGACCCGTCAAACATCACCGACGTGAATCCGGCCCTGATCGCCTTGACAATATTGTCGAAGGACTTGCAATGGTCCAGATGCAGAACCAGCGGGATATCGACCCTACGGGACATGGCGCTGACCACGCCAACAACCTCGTCAAGTCCCATGTTCGGCAGGTAGGCTTCGCCGAAAGCGACAATCGTGGGATATCCGAGTTCCTGTCCCGTCTCGATGACTCCGCGAATTGTTTCGTAGTTATAGACGTTAAAAGAGCCGACGGCATACCTGCCACGCCGAGCTTCTTTCAGCATTGCGGAAAAGTTGACCATCATTGTTGGATACCTGCCAGCCATGACTTGAATTCGGGCCGCTCCAGCACTTCCTTGTTGACGACAAACCGCGGTTTCTTGCCCGTGAGAAGCATGGCGATATCTTCCATCAGAATCTCCGGCGAGCGCGAAAGAGCTTCGCGGGTAGTGCCAGCGATGTGGGTCGTCAAAGTAACGTTGTCGAGGGTAAGGAACGGGCTATCGGGCTTGAGCGGTTCGTCCGGAAAAACATCCAACCCCGCGCCGGCGATTCTCTTCTCTTTCAACGCGGCAGCCAGTGCATTGGCGTCGATCATCCCGGCCCGCGCGGTATTCACGACGTAAGCGGTCGATTTCATTAATGCCAGTTCCCTTTCGCCAATCATGTTCTTCGTGGCTTCGCTCATGCGAGCATGCAGGGTCACGAAATCGCTTTCCTTAAACAGGCTCTCTTTGTCCACGGGTACGCATCCCGCCGCGCGCACATCCTCGGCCTTCACAAAGGGATCGTAAACCAGCCGGATGACCCCGAACCCTGACAGCTTTTGGGCAACCAGCCGGCCAATATAGCCGAAGCCGATGATGCCGACCTTCTTTCCCTTCAATTCCGGAACCCAGTCAGAGTTTGAAAACGTCTTTCTCCACTGGCCGCTTTTGATGGCGAAATGCGCCCGGGCAATATTGCGGCACTCCGCGAGCATCATGCCGACCGCGAAATCAGAGACCGCTTCGGCATTGCGTCCTTCGATATTGAAAACCACGATGCCGCGCTTTGTGGCTTCGGCAACGTTGACATTTTCGACGCCTGCACGCGACACGCCCGCAATACGCAGTTTGGGCATGGCATCGAAGACCTTGGAGGAGATGGGAACAAACAACCCGGCCAACAGTTCCGCATCCTTTCCGTGCTCAAGGATCAGCGAATCGACTACCTCGACCTCAGGTCCTTTCTTCTCCACCACCAGACGCCGGTCCTGAAGCTTCGGCCAACTTGTTTCCCAATCGCCGACTTTGGTCTGTGCCAGCACACTGCCCAGATACTTATCGGCGGCGAGTTTGAACTCGCTGCCCAGAATCATGGCATCCCCGATGAGCAGGGCTTTAATCGATTTCTTCATAACGTTCCTCGCTGAATGATTATACGGTTGCGACGCGCTGAAATCGTAATTTCAGCACATGCGGTCACTTGCCTCAAAGCCTGGAATGTCCGAGTTCATGACACGGGACTGGTGTTTCTTCACCAGCGCTACGAGATTGATCTTGATTTGTTGATCGGATCGTTCCAGCCCTGCTCGTTGGGCACGCGGTGGTAATGACACGCGGGAGGGAGCCGGGCTCGGAACGTCCACCGTGAAAACCCCAAAATTACCGCGCCCAAGATAGAGTTATTCCTAGTTCCACCGACGTGCAGCATCAATTTGTGCAGGGAGTTGGAGATTGCTGTCCGGCTTGGCTTTTTCCTTTAAAAAAATCACAAGGAGGCCTGAAATCACCATCGAAACACACGAAAACACCAGCCCCCAATACATGCCTCCTATGTACTTGTTGATGGTGCCCATAGCATAAGGCCCCACAAACCCACCCAAATTGCCGACAGAGGTGATCACCGCAATACCTGAAGCCGCCGCGAAGCCTGTTAAGAATTTCCCAGGCAAAGCCCAGAATGGTCCGAAAAAACTGCATATCCCAATCGACATCATTGACAATAGCGCAATGTCTACGGCCGGAGATCCAACTTTCCCGACGAATAACAAAGCTAGACCCCCCACGATTGCGGGAACCGCCGCATGGTATCTCCGCTCCTGCGTGCGATCAGAATGCCTGGAAATCAGGACCATTGCAACCAGACCACAGATATGTGGGATCATCACCAGCAAACCAACAGTGGTATTCGAGTATGACTTCGACATCCCCTTCACTACCTGTGGCAACCAGAAATTCAAAGAGTACAACCCGATCACAATAGTAAAATAAATGATCGCCAAGTACCATACTCGCATGCTGGACATACCCTTCAGTGCGGAAATGTGACCCTTCTGGCCAACTGCATGTTCCTCATGGCTAAGTTCCGACACCACCCAATTCTTTTCCTGTTCAGTAAGAAACTTGGCGTCGGCTGGTCGGCTCGGAAGGAGGAACGGGTTTATGAGGCCAAGGATGATGGCCGGGACCGCTTCCAGAATCAACAGCCAGCGCCAACTCGGAATGCCGAGCCAGTTGATATGGTCTAGGACTAGTCCTGAGATTGGTGCACCGAGCACACTTGCAATAGGTAGTGCGGTCATAAACAGCGCAACCGCCTGCGCCCGTTCTCGCTGCCGAAACCAATACGACATGTACAAGATCATCCCCGGGAAAAAGCCAGCTTCGGCCATTCCGAGGAGAAAGCGGACGACATATAGCTGCCCAACACTATTGGCGAAACCTGTACAGGCGGCGACAATGCCCCAACTGATAAGAATTCGTGAGATCCAGATGCGAGCTCCGACCTTATGCAGCATAATGTTGCTTGGCACTTCGAGAAAGAAGTAGCCAATGAAGAAAATTCCTGCAAGAAGCCCGAATTGCTGGGCGTTAATTCCCAGCTGCTTGTTCATGGTGAGAGCTGCAAAACCGATGTTTACCCGGTCCAAAACAGCAACGATATATAGTAGGAGGACGTAAGGTAGCAGTTTTTTCTGGATCTTGCGGACAGTGCTACGTTCGAAAGTGAGCGAGGCTGAGTCCTCTTTCACACCGGTAATGGCATGACCTTCAGTATTCATATATGTGCCACCTTTCGTAATCCTCGACTCTTACAGACTGTCGTTATAGCGGCAAATGCAGAGTCTACGAATACATGCGCCGCTTCTTGGTCCAGACGATGTCCAATTCCATCGAGAGACCAGCGTCAATTAAGCAGGTCCCCCTCCTTGTGCAGAACTTCGCGACCCGTGGTCGGCTTCAACAGCTCCTAGACGCTCACAAGAGAACTGCGATTTAGAAACACGACCAGGGCGCAGTTTGCCCCAGTCGCGCTTATTCAGTTAACGCGATCCAGATGCCTTGGCCGACACAGATTCGGGTGCCACTTTGGTAAAGAACTCCCGAATTTCTTTGACGACAAGATCCGGCACTTCGAGGTGTACGTAGTGCCCTGCATCCACAAACTCGATTGAAAAGTTGGAGAAGTACTCACCCAGTTTGTCGGACCATGCGGGTGGAATGAGGGGGTCGCGATTACCCCACAAGAAGCGGCAAGGAACCGTTATCACCGGTGGTTTCGGAAGGCGTCCTTCAAGCCAGAGGCGGCGACTTGGGCCTGAACTCAAATACCAGTCAAAACCACCTTGGATGTTGTCGTTCTTCATGAAGTTATCGACCCAGATATCCATCCACTCCTTAAACACTTCTGGATTGTCGCCGGACCAGTGATCGAGGAAGTGTTTGATGTACATCCTGCAAGCTTCGCGAGACGAACCGACGAGCTTAGCAGCCCATGGAAGCTGCTGGAAATACTGGTACCAGACTTCGATGAGATGGTCAGGCTGGCCGTACCTATGACCTAGTCCTGGATAAGGCGTGCAGAAGTACATGATGCCGGACAAAAGCCCTAGATCCTGGTACTTCTGTGCAAAAGCCTGAGAAACATAAGCACCGAGGTCGCCACCGACAATGCCAAACTTCTTGATTCCGAGTTCATCCAATAAGCCCTTCAGATCGTCGGCGTGAGTTGCGGCGGTTGCATTTTTGTCGGGACCTGAGGTCGGCTTCCCCGTGTCGCCGCAACCTCGGAGATCCGGCACGATCAAATCGTATTCGCCACCTATCCTGTCCATAATAGGCCGGAGTGCCATCCAGAATTCTGGCCATCCATGGAGCAACACAAGCGGATATCCGCGGCCCTTGCGAGCCACGTGCATATTCAGGCCATTGGTCTTAACACGACTAAACTGAATGCCGGATGCTGCGGCATCCTGCATCGCCTTCTCAAGTGCGGTCATCCTCTCCTCCTAAACGTGACGGCATGCGAGCAGTCACCAGATATCGGCAATTAATAAATATTGGGATCTGACGGGGACTGATTCTGTACTGCGGCGGGGAAAAGGTCAAAGACTGTCTCGATATAGTTGCATAAGCTTAAACTATGGCTAAATTACGGCTTCATTGGGCCCCACTATGGCCTTTCGCGCTAGCTGCCGTTTGCCATTTCGCGTAACAGCTTTGGGGTGAGGCGGTCGACCGTATCGAGAAAGTGTTTCAATGCGATGGGAATAGTTCCCTTGCGCCATGCCAAGGCGAGATTGTGGGTTGGCTTTCCTTCGCGCAGTCGCACAAAACTAATGCCTTGGCGCGGATGCCGTGCGACCGATTGGGCGACGAGAGTGAGACCGACGCCCGAGGAGACAAGCCCAATCGCAGTTTGCATATGCCGAACCTCTTGAATGATCCAGGGTTCGAAGCCAGCACCTTGGCAGGCCCGCACGATGACGTCTGTGGCACTCGGCAGAGGATAGCGCGGGTAAAGGATCAGTGGCTCCCCTGCAAGTTCAACAAAAGAGATGTCAAGGCGAGATGCAAAGTGATGGTGCGAGGGAACGACGACTGTAAAAGGCTCAGTGACAAGTAGCTTCTCATCGAAATCGTCCGATGGTCCGATCGGGGGACGAGGGAATCCCGCATCGATTTCACCGTTACGTAGGGCCTGCACGATTTCGGCAGAAAGCATCTCGTAGAGCCTAAGCTCGACACCAGGATAAGTCTCTCGAAATAGCTTCAGGATCTCTGGCAGGATCGAGAACATGGCGGATCCAGCAAAAGCAATTGAGAGTCGACCAAGGAAGCCACAGCCTATACGACTAACCTCGTCTCTCGCAGAGTCAATGCTGGACAGAATGCTGCAGGCGCGGTCGAGGAACAGCTTGCCCGCCTCTGTTAGCCTGAGCGGACGACCACGCTCAATCAGAACAACCCCCAGTTCGTCTTCGAGCTGTCGAATTTGTTGGCTAAGCGCTGGTTGGGCGATATGAAGCTTCTCCGAGGCATGTGTGAAGCTCATTTCCGTGGCAACTGCAATGAAATATCGAAGGTGTCGCAGTTCCATACCCAGCCCTTACCTTGTTCCAAGTCCGTGAACCAGTACACTAGTCTGTAAAATCGACTCGGTGGCCCATTCAAGCCTTCTGTTGGGCTTGCGTGGGGCGGGGCCTCAGCCTATGCAACGACCGTGCTGGCGAACCTCGCGCCCATTTGGAATGCTTTTTCGCAATCCTGCGGAAACACTTGCTTGCGCCTCGCCGCTTTTTCTTCCACATTGTAGCGTTCCGCCACCAGCTTCGAGTAGTCATCGAACTGGTAGGTGTCGAAGCAGCAAAGCGTCTCTGAGGCGCCGAGCATCCGCTGCAGGAATTCTTCATTCAGCAGGAGATGGTTTCGGTATCCACGCTCAATCATCACCTGCTCGGTAACATTCATCGCATAGATGATGCCGGTATGTATCTTTTTCGGAAAGAGTGTCTCCGCCGCAAGGCTGTACTTCAGATACGGAAACAGCAGGCGCTCCATGAACGATTTCATCTCACCGGAAACTGTCCCGAAGTAGATCGGCGAGCCCAGAATAATGGCATCGGCGTCTACGATCTCTTTCAGGATTGGCGTCAAGTCATCCTGCGCCGCGCACTTGCCATAGCTTGGGCCGCCTCTTGTTTTGCAGGCGAAGCAGCTCTTGCAGCCCGTATATTTCAGATCATACAAATGGACGAGTTTCGTTTCCGCTCCCTTGGACGCTGCTCCTTCCAGAGCTTTCTGCAGCAGGGTTGCCGTGTTCCAAGTCTTTCGCGGACTTCCGTTGAATGCCATCACCTTCATTGCAATACCTCGTAAGGATAGAGTCTTCTTCCCGTTGATGACCTTGCGCGAGCGAGTGTGATGCCCAAAAGATTGCAACATAACTCAAGGTGTCACGCCGCGCCAGAAAACAGGTTCTGTGCTGTCATGCTGAGCGAAGCGAAGCATCCCTGGAAACTGTTCCACACCGCGCTGCTCGGAGTTTTCCGATAAATCCTTCGACTGCGCTTCGACCCCGCGCCGTGCTGGGATTCTTCGCTCCCTGTGGTCGCTCAGAATGACACTCCTAAAGATTCATTTCATGAACTTCCGGGACACCACACTAGCAGGTGCCCCTCAATATTCCGTGGCCGCGCTATGCGTGCACCTGCGAAGTCTTCTTCCGGTTGCACTGTTTCGCGAGCACGCCCACGGCATAGTCGATCTCGGCGCGCGAGACATCTTTGTGCGTAACCAGGCGCACCAGGTATTTGCCATATTCACTCGCCTTTATGTTGCTCGCTTTCAGCTCGTCGATGAACTCGGCAGCCTTCATTCCGAGAGGAGAAACGTCGAATATGACAATGTTGGTTTGCACAGCCGATAGGTCAAACTTTACTTTGGTGTTGGCGATTGCTTCGGCAAGGATGCGCGCGTGGAGATGGTCTTCTGCCAGTCGCTCTACCATCGTGGTGAGCGCCACAATGCCCGCCGCGGCCAGAATACCCGCCTGACGCATTGAACCGCCGAGCACGCTTCGCGCACGGCGCGCCTGAAAGATAAAATCGCGGGTTCCGACCACCAGCGACCCCACGGGCGCGCCCAATCCCTTCGAGAGGCAAAACTGCATCGAATCCGCATGTTGAGCTAGCGTCGGCACCGAAATGCCTTGAGCTACCGCGGCATTGAAAATCCGCGCGCCGTCCATGTGGACCGGCACCGAATATTTGTCCGCCAGCCGCTTGACCGCCTCCAACTCCGTGGGCGTGTAATACGTGCCGCCTGCCCGGTTGTGAGTGTTCTCGACCGCGATCAGCGCCGTGCGTGAAACATTCCTTTTCTTGTCGCTCTTGATGAAGTCCTCAATCAGCTCGGGCGTGAGTTTGCCGTGAACGGCTGCAACCGGTAGAGGCTGCGCGCCAGACAACCCGGAGATCGCGCCTGCTTCCGTTCCGTAAATATGCGCCGTGGCCTCGCAAATGACGGTGTCGCACTTCCGTGTATGAACCATAATGGCGGCCTGGTTTCCCATGGTGCCGCTGGCCACGAACATGCCTTCTTCCTTGCCGGTCATTTGCGCCGCCAGTTCTTCGAGCTTGCGCACCGTTGGGTCCTCTCCGTAGCCATCGTCTCCCACTTCGGCATTGAACATTGCCAAGCGCATTTCGCGGGTAGGTTTCGTGACGGTGTCGCTTCGCAGGTCAATCATTTCCATAAACGCCCAATCCTCGCTTTCATCCAACTTGTGCTCAACGCCTCTTTACTCGACCGCGCGCAATCCCACTCGCTTCGGGACTCGCTGGCGAAGGAGCCGTGCGTTCAGCCCGGCGTTGCTGGCACTGGGTATATCTATTTTGAGACCGCTCTAGTGTATCCCGGAGCCGTCAATTCAGCGTATGACTGTGGTCACAACAGTTGCGTACCGGCTTCGGCCGGGGAGGGTGCCGCGACCCTGGCTTCATCGCCGGACGGGGGCTTCAGCCTCAACCACACATCCTCTTGCGTTTTCGGCTTCCACCGGATTCGCTTGCGGTGCTATACCAGTGACATCGGAAAGAAACCGCCTGTGGCACCAGAGGCCACAAAAGGGAGGGGGCATGGCCACCGGATCTGAAGTTCGCCAGGGCCGCACCGAACCAGAACAGAAGAGCAAGCTCGATCCCAAGCTATGGAAGCTCGGCGTATGCATGGCCGTGCTGCTCGTCCTCCTCTTGCTTCCCTCGCCCGCGGGGTTAAGCGTTATTGCATGGCGGCTATTCGCGGTTTATCTGGCGGCCATCGTCGGATTGATCCTGAGGCCCTTCGACGAAGCGGTGATCTTGATTGCCGTGATCGCCATCTCCGGCCTGGCATTCCGCAATCTTGGGGCCTTGCTCAGCGGCTACGCCAGTACAACCGCATGGCTGGTCTTTTCGGCCTTCATGATCAGCGCGGCCTTCATCTCCACCGGACTGGGCCGGCGAGTCGCTTATTTTCTCATCGGCAAGCTCGGAAAGACCACGCTGGGATTGGGTTATGTCGCCGTCCTGACGGACCTTGTCATCAGCCCGGCAACCCCATCGAATACCGCCCGGACCGGCGGCATGGTTTATCCCGTCTTCCAGAGCGTGGCTGTGGCGCTGGATTCTTATCCGGGTCCCACCTCCCGACGTATCGGCGCTTACCTCACCCTTGTCTTGTATTACACAAGCTTTACCACCGGATACACGTTCCTCACCGCGATGGCGCCGAATGCGCTCGTCCTCTCGTTTGGCGAGAGCATCCTGAAGATCCACGTCGATTGGCTGCTATGGGCCAAGGCGTCGCTGGTGCCCGGCCTGGCATGCCTGCTGGCGATTCCGTGGGTGGTTTACAAGCTGTACCCGCCGGAACTCACACGGATTGACAACCGGGCCATCGCCGACAAAGGGCTGGCGACATTAGGGCCGATGTCGGCCAAGGAAAAAATCCTCGCCGTGCTGTTTGTACTGGCTGTAACCGGGTGGGCTTTGGGATCGTTTCTCAAGATCGACGCGACCGCGGTTGCCATCGGCTTCGTCGCCGGATGCCTGCTCACAGGGGTAGTCACCTGGGAAACCATCCTGCAATCGAAAGCGGCTTGGAGCACGTTCATCTGGTACGGCGGAATCATCGGTGTGGCCGAGGCCCTGTCGCGAGTGAAATTCTTCGACTGGCTGGCCAAGACGATCGCCGCCAACCTCAATGTCAGCCGATTCCATCCGCTGCTCATCATCGCAGCGCTGGTTTTTCTGAGCGTGGTCGTCAGGTACGTATTCGCCTCGATGGCCGCGTTCGTGGCAACCATGATTCCGGTCGTCTTTACCATCGCGGTGGTTACACGGGTTCCTGCCCTGCCGCTGTTTTTCCTGGTTGCGTTCGGCGCGGGATACGGCGGCATGCTCACGCACTACGGCGGAGCCTTGTCGCCCGTCTTGTTCGGAACCGGATACGTCGATCAGCGCACCTGGTGGAAGATGGGCGCCACCGTGGCCGCCGTGAGTTTCCTCATCAACTTCGCCATTGGCTTACCCTATTGGAAGTTGATTGGGATCTGGTAGACCGGCTGAAGTTCATGGGTGCCGGGTGCCCCACTCCCGTCCTGCTTTTGGACTGACGTGGGGTAGTTGCCGTTGCGGTGTTTTTACTTCTTCCGCCGGGTGCCCCAGGTTCGCCAGCTTTTGGCTAACCTGGGGTAGTTTGGAACCGCCCCTAACGCGCGCTTCCCAACTCACTTCTTCCGGCGCACAATCGGCGCCGGGGTTCCCTGGATCAAAACGTTGACGCACGCCGGTTTGCCGCTGGCGAACGCCCGCTCCAGCGCACCGGGCAAATCCTCGCCCTTCATCACGAACTCGCCGTGGCCACCCAAGGCACTGGCGACCAAATCGTAACGGGTCGCCTGCGCCAGCGTGCAGCCCAGCGCCCGCGGCTCGCCGAAATCGCGCACCTGAATCTGGTACTCGGCGTTCCACTTGGCATCGTTGCCGACGACCGCCACGAACGGCAGCTTATTGCGCACGGCGGTGTCGAACTCCGCCATGTGGAAACCGAATGTGCCATCGCCCAGGACGCACAGAACGGGGCTGTCCGGGCATGCCTTCTTGGCTCCTATGGCAAACGGAATCGACGACCCGATGGCCCCGGCAAAGCCATTGATGATCCTCCGCGGCGCTTTCAATACGGCTTGGGCCCACTGCCCGAGTTCGCCGCCATCGCAGACAAATATGGAATCGGCATGGCGGTCCAGAAATGGTTGCAGGGCGAGGCACATCGCCGTGGAGTGCATCCCGCCATTTCGCGGAAATGCCGACGCATCCGTCCCCCAGGGACGGTAGTCGATTGCCGCCTGCACCTCGGCAGCCCACTGCTCGTGACGTCCCGCGCCACCGTCCGCCGCCGCCTGCGTCAAAGCGTTCGCCGCACTGCGGGCGTCGGCAATCGCCGACAGGCTCAACCGCTCCTTTTGCGTCCGTGACACGCGCGCCAGCAGCTTGACATCCGGCTCAATCGCGATCCATCGGCATTGCGGCGCCATGGCTGGAGCTTTGCCGAAGCGCAAAGTGAAGTCCAGTGCCTTGCCGAGCAAGACAATCAGATCGCATTCGGCCAGTATCTCGGCGATGGCTCCCAGACCCGGATCGTTGACGCCGCGCGGACTCTCCATCACCACCACCGGCACACCCAAAGCTTGCCGCAGCCCGTCGACCACTTTGCGTCCCGAGGGTGTGGCCAGGAAGGGAGGCGCAATTACCAGTGGCCGCTGCGCATTCGCGATCTCCCGCACAATCGCCCGCGCCGCTGCCGGCGCCAATGCCTGCAGCTCCGCCGCGAACTCTCCGGCCTCGGGGCCCTTTCCGCTGAACTCGGCCTCCAGCACGTCTGACGGCAGGCTCAGATGAACCGGGCCGGGGCGTCCCGATTGCGCAATGCGAAAGGCACGCGCAAGGTCCTTCGGCAGCGTGGCCGTGGATTGTGCCGTCCACGACGCCTTGGTCACCGGCGCAGCCATTTCCGCCTGCTTCATTTCCTGGAATGCACCCAGCCCAAGCTCGCGCAACGGCGCATGTCCGGAGAGCAGCACCACCGGCATTTCCCCGCACTTGGCGGTGTACAAGGCGCCGATCGCATTGGCGTGTCCGGGTCCGCCGGTCACCATCGCGACGCCGACTTTGCCGGTCATGCGCGCCCAGGCGTCGGCCATGTGAACCGCCGCGCCCTCTTGGCGAACGTGAATGAGTTCGATTTCGTTTTTGTTATCTACGGCGGCATCGAAAACCGACATGACGTGATTTCCGGAGAGGGTGAAGATCGTCCGGGTGCCCGCCATCTTGAGGGCTTCGAGCAGCGCGTCTGCTCCTCGCATTGCTGTGCGCTTCATAGTGATGTCTTCTCTCGCTTCTTAATTCGTCGTGATATTTACAGAACTTGAATTGATATGATGGGTCGAACTGTAATGGTAGGGAGTTAGGTTGCGGCGGTCAATAGAGCGGTTTAAAAATTAGAGCAGCGTCAGGGTTGTGTATCCCCAAAACGATTATTTCAGCGTGTCACCCTGAGGAGCGTCCGTTAGGACGCGACGTGAGGGTCCATGTATTTGCTTTTTCCGGCAATGCATAGATCGTCACGTCGGTTCGCAAACCGGGGTCCCCGGCAACGGCTGTTTCTGCCGTTGCTGGGGTGGAAGAGCGGCGAACCTCCTCACGATGACCCGCAGCGAAGGCCGATTGTGTCCCCGTGAAACAATCCTTTGATGCCATCGTTCTAGGTGCAGGCGCCGCCGGACTGATGTGCGCCATCGAGGCCGGCAAGCGAGGCCGCCGCGTATGCCTGCACGACCACGCTCCCCGTATCGGCAAAAAAATCCTCATCTCCGGCGGTGGACGTTGCAATTTCACAAACGTCTATTGTGGGCCGGAGAATTTTATCTCCGCCAACCCGCACTTCGCCAAATCGGCGCTCGCCCGCTACACCCCGGAAGATTTCATTGCCCTGGTCGAAAAGCACTCTATCGCCTATCACGAAAAAACTTTGGGCCAGCTTTTCTGCGACGGCTCCGCCCAGCAGATTCTCGCCATGCTTGAGGAAGAGTGCCGCCGCGCCGGCGTCTGTATCGTCGCCGGAAGCGAGATCCGCGAGGTTTCGCGGCCCGGGCATTTCGTCGTCCGCACCGATTCGGACGAGTTCCATGCTCCCGCGCTGGTGGTCGCCACCGGCGGGCTCTCGATTCCGAAGCTGGGCGCCACCGCATTCGGCTATGAGCTGGCGCGTCAGTTCGGGTTGCGCGTCCAACCCTGTCGTCCTGGGCTGGTTCCACTGCTGTTTGACGAACCGGATCGGCAACGCTGGTGCGATCTTGCTGGCGTCTCCCTCGGCGTGACCGCGTCCATAGGGCGGCGGCGCTTCGCGGAAAAAATGCTCATCACCCATCGCGGCCTCAGCGGTCCGGCTATCCTTCAACTCTCCTCTTATTGGCGCAAGCCGGAGGCGGTCGTACTCGACTTGGCGCCGGCCCAGGATGTCCTTGCGCCTATGCTGGCGCAAAGCAGCGGCCGCGATACGGCCTCGGCGCGAACCGCGCTCCGGCAGGCGTTGCCTGCCCGCCTTGCCGACCGCTGGCTGGATGCGAACGCACCGAATGATTGGAGCAATCGCTCCCTTGCCGAGCTGGAGCGACAGCTCCATCACTGGGAGGTCATTCCCTCGGACACCGAAGGCTATGAGAAAGCCGAGGTCACTGCCGGCGGGGTGGATACCGACGAGCTTTCGGCGAAAACCCTGGAAAGTCACAAGGTGCCGGGTCTGTACTTCATCGGCGAGGTGGTGGATGTAACCGGACAGCTTGGAGGCTTCAACTTCCAGTGGGCATGGTCGTCGGGATTCTGCGCCGGACAGGCAGTTTAGACCGGCTCGCTTACCACCCGGAACTTGATAGCCGGGTGACCGCCTTTTTGAGCGCACCGTGGTCTGTCTCGCTCATCTGCACAAACGCCATCCCCATGCCTACACCCGGATGCGAGGTCCGAACCTGCGCGCTGCAATTTATGGAAACCTCAGCAACTCGAATCAGCAAATCGACCTTTGTGCCAATCGGAAGCGTAGTCATCAATTCGACGTAGCAGCCGTTCATGCTGATATCGCTTACGGATGCGCCCAGCGGAAAACGCGTGTGCGTCTGGCGAATCTGCGTGGAACCTTTGCAGGCACAGCGCGGTGTGGTACGACGTTCGCCAGGTTCGCGCTGCTCCTTGGTCACCATGGCATGAAGTCGCCAAAAGTCCTCGGTCTTATCCAGCGGACTCAGTTCGATTTTGCCGGCATCGGGCGTGGCGCTCTGCCCCACCCAGGCGACCCTGAAGCGGGACTTGCGCTCGCGGTACTCCACGCCTAGAACTTCTCCGGCAACGACCTGATGAGCCAGACCCTCAAGGCTTGCGCCAAGCAACCCGACTTCAACTGTATGAGCCTGTTGGGAAAAAGGAGAGCCTGATCCGTTCATTCCCCAAACCCGCACCGGGACGCGAAACGCGCGACGAGATCCCTGCTCCGGGCGCTTATCCTTTGCCGGGGCCGAATAAGAATGGACGCTTCCGTGATAATTCGATGTTGTGCTCATTCTTTGTTCCCGTGAGAAAAACTGTCTGCCAACGGCTTCCATTTGCCGGGTTCCCGGCCTGCGCCATAATGACGCATGTCTCGGCGTCGAACTTCGGACGCCAAGACCAAATTCGCTGTAAAACCTCCCGCAACCGCGGACGCCACGTGCTCGCCGCGGCGTTTTTGCTGCTGGCGTAGCACGCCATGCCCCTTGGAACCCAGCAACTATCGTTAGTGTGGTTACTCTTAGTTACTTTAGGAACTAAAATCGGCGCTCAGGCGGCGGTTCGTGCACGATCCTCATTGGGTTGTAAGTTCCTGCCCCGTATAATGCTTCTTGATCCATTCACGTTCTGATTTCAGGTTTGCGGTTTTCTCGGCGGGGCTCCCAACGAGGCTCGGCTCGTTGGGGTGATTGAAAGGAGCGGCTATGCAATCGCTGAACGGACGAATCGCGCTGGTTACCGGCGCTTCGCAAGGAATTGGAAGGGCCTGTGCATTGGTTCTCGCCGAGGCTGGAGCAACCGTGGCGCTGGCGGCGCGCAATGAAGAGAACCTCCGGGAGGCAGCCGCGCAGATTACTGGCGCGGGCGGCAAAGCCGCCGTCTACAAACTCGATGTGAGTTCGGAAGAAGAAATCAAGGCGGTGGCGAAGCAGATTATCGCCGATCACGGAAAAGTCGACATTCTGGTGAACAACGCGGGCATCACGCGCGACCAGATAGTCCATGCGCATGAAACGCTGCGATTGGGACGCGGTGCTGGCCACCAATCTGACTGCGCCGTTTCTGCTCATCCAGGCCGTCCTCGGCTCCATGCTCAAGCAGCGCTGGGGGCGCATTATCAATATCACCAGCATCTTCGGCAGGATGGGCCAGATCGGGCAGGCGAATTACTCTTCGGCAAAAGCAGGCCTGATCGGGTTGACCATGTCGGTGGCGCGCGAGGTCGCCTCCAGAAATATAACCGTCAATGCCATCGCTCCGGGCTGGATTGAAACCGCCTATGACGGCGGAAATCACCCCCGAAATGCGCGAAACCATACTCAAAATGATCCCGATGCAACGGCCAGGGCGCGACCTGGAGGTGGCACACGCGGTCCGCTTTTTGGCTTCCGAGGAGGCCAGCTATATTACCGGCGATGTCCTGAATGTGAACGGTGGCATGCTGATGGGCTGAGCCTCCGGCGACAGGCACTCGCCGAGATCGACGATTTTTCCCGCAGTTTACTAGGGGATTCATCTGATATTTTGGGTGCGTCAAGTGCTGTGGTGAACCAAAAAATGTACCGGATTGCACTTTTTGCGCTGTTTTCGGTGAAGATTGTCCTTGCAAGCAGCGTTGCTGAATTTTACTATGCTGCTAACTCTGAGCGCTGTTGTTTTGGCCAGAAGATAACTAATGCAAATGAATATTGGCGAAACCATTCGTAGTTTCCGATTGCAGAAAGGGATGTCGCAGGGAGATATCGAGAAGCGCACGGGACTGTTGCGCTGCTATCTGTCGCGCGTGGAAAACGGTCACACCATCCCTTCTCTGGATACGCTGGCCAAGATAGCCTCTGCCATGGACATTCCACTCGGCCAGTTCTTCGCGACAACACGGCGGATACGGCGGCCCGGGCGGCATCGCAAATGAACGAGGAGGAAGTGCGCTTCCTTTCGCAAATCCGGCGTTACTCCTCGAACCTGAACGATAGCGACCGCAAATTGGTGCTGGCCATGGTGAAGAAGATGGCCGCGCCCGCCAAGTAATGAAGCAGTTGCAGCCGTGAATATCGCGGTGAAGAGGTGGATCGAAGCACTCGGTGGACGAGTGCTTTTTGTTTTGTGGATGGCTGCTATTTAGACGGCCAGGCCGCCAGCAGCCTGCGGATGACGATCAACTCACCCAGGTGGTGAGAGGTGTGATCAGCCACCAGCAGGACCTCGCGAAACAGATTTTGCCCCTCGCCCCAGGGAAAAGGCGCCAGCAAGTCGCTGGCGGGGTTGTTGACCAAGCGGATCATCTTGTCGCGATCTTCCTGAACCTGCTGAACCGAGTGGTCCCAGCTATTCGTGTCGGCGGGAGCGGCGGAGGCGGGCCAATAGCCCTCCGGCCATTTCGGCGAGTGGTAGCTGCCGTCATGGTTCATGCTGAAGCGCACGATGTCATCCTGTGCGATTCGAATGTGCTCAAGGATTTGCCACGCCGAATAAGGCAGCCCCAGCGGAACCACGCCGCGCAATTTAGGCGGGAAGTTCTTCACCACATTCTCAAAAGTTGCGTGCGCCTGTCCGCCGCGCAGCAACTCGACCAATTCTTTCCTGATTCGGTTTTCAGCTATTGTCATCGCCGATGCCCCATCTCTCGGAACGGCAATCTATTGTATCCTGACCGGCTTCCACCCCAACACGTGCTAAAGCGCCACGTGTCGGGGACCCCGGCTTCCACCCCAACACGTGCTAAAACGGCACGTGTCGGGGGCCCCGGCTTTCACCCCCGGCAGTCGCATGTTGGCGCGCGGTAACTGGATTGATTCTTGCGCGATCTCAGCCGAAGGCGGAAACTGGAACTCGCAAACCAGGGAGCATAGACCGTGAAATTCGTAGCCGTTATCCGGGCATCCATTTGATAATTCTGCCAAGGGTAGTCAGGGAGAAAAAGACCGTGAAATTCGTGGCCGTTATCCCCGCACGCCTAGCCTCGACTCGCTTGCCGCGCAAACCGCTGCGCGAAATTGCCGGTAAGACCATGATTGCCCGCGTCTATGAGGCAGTGGCGGCCAGTAAGCTGGTTTCGCAGACGATTGTCGCCACCGATGCGCGCGAGGTTGTAGAGCACTGCGAAAAACTCGGCATCCCCGCGCGCATGACTTCCGAGGCGCACCGCAGCGGAACGGACCGCGTACGGGAGATTGCCGGCTCGGTCGAGGCCGATGTCTACATCAACGTCCAGGGCGATGAGCCGCTCACGCGTCCGGAGCACCTGGACTCGTTGATCCGCCTGATGCAGCAGCCCGGAGTTGAGGTTGGAACCCTGAAGATTGCTTGTGCCGCACGCCGACCTCTTCAACCCCAACGTGGTCAAGGTGGTTTGCGATGCGCTCGGCCGCGCGCTCTATTTTTCCCGCAGCACGATTCCGTTCGACCGCGATCGCCAAGGCGAAGTCCGCCGCTTCAAGCACCTTGGAATCTACGCTTACCGCAAACGCGCGCTGGAGCTTTTCTGTTCGTGGCCCGAGTCCGAGTTGGAGCGGACTGAGCGGCTCGAGCAGTTGCGCTTTCTGGAGAACGGCGTGGCCATTCACGTGGCGGAAACATCGTTTGATACCGTCGGCGTGGACACTGAGGAAGACTTGCGGCGCGTGGAGCAGATTCTGCTCGCACGCAGTCAGCATGACACCCTACAGGCTTCTGAAAAACTCGTCAGGAGTGCATCCTGAGGTCGCGCCGACTTTGCACGTCCGAAGCATCTGCTTTATCTTGAGCCGCGCAAACATAGATCCTTCGCTGCGCTCAGGATGACACCTTCATCAAGAACAGTCTTTGAGCAGCCTGCTAAGGCAACCGGCACAGTCACCTCAGCCCTGGGGCTTGACCCATGCCTCGGCGGCGGCAATTCGCTTGGCGATCGGCGGATGCGAGTGAAAAAGAATTTCCACGATCCGCGAGGGTTTGCGTTCAGCGAGATTCTGGTCGGCAAGCTTGTTCATGGCGCTGATGAACGGGCCGACGGCGGGAATCGACTGCCATGCGTAGCGGTCGGCTTCGCGCTCGTTCATGCGCGAGTAGGCGTTGAGCAGCGGCATTAGCGCCAGCGAAAGCAGCGTCGTCACCAGAATGATCAACGGAAGGCTGGCGAAATCGTATTGTGAGATGAACCACTCCTTGCGCAGAACCGCCCAGCGCAGCACCCATTTCAGCGCCCAGAACCCCGCGAAGGTGATCACGGCCTGCACGATCATCGACTTCAGGATGTGCCGCCGCACGTGATGTCCGAGCTCATGCGCGAGCACCGCCTCGATCTCATCGTCGGTGTAGCTGGCAAGCAGGGTGTCGGAGAGAATGATGCGCCGGGTCGCTCCCCATCCGGTAAGCGCGGCATTTGCCTTGCGGGACTTTTCCGAGAGATTCCATTCATAGACGCCGCGAACCCGCGTACCGGCGCTTTCGCTCATCCGCGTCAGCCGGTCTCGCAGCTCGGAATTTTCCAGCGGCCGGAACTTGTAGAAGATCGGGAACAGCACCACCGGCGCGATCTGCGCGAACAGCACGAACAGCACCGTGAACGCGGCCCAGGCGACGATCCACCACGATTGCGGAAATTTGCGAACCAGCAGATAAAAAATCTCCGCCAGGATACGCGGAGATAACTAAGCCGACGAAGAATCCTTTCAGTTGATCCCACATCCAGCCGCGCCAGCGCTGATTGGAAAGATGGTACTGGCGCTCCAGCCGGAAGCCGTAAGAATCGATGCCCAGGCCGAGCGCCTTGCTCAGCAGCGTCAGGAAAACCAAGTAGACGAAGAGCGCGAGCACGTAGTTCTCGCCGCGTGCGATGCGGAACGCCAGGTCGCGAAGGATTTGACTCCATCCGCTCAGCAGCAGCACCAGCATCAAGCCGAGCCCGAGGCCGGCATCAGCCACGCTCAAGCGGCGGTGGATGCGGTTATAGCGCCGTGCGTCGGGCGAATCGACCGAAGATGAGGATGCAGACCACATAAGATTCCGGGAAGTATCGATCATACTAAACCGGGCAGGGACTACCAAAGGAAGAGAAGGAACTACCCCACGTTAGCCAAAAGCGGGCGAACGTGGGGCACCATTACGTTTGCTGCGCCAAGCATGAGTTGGCGGTTCACGCCACGGTTGCCTTGCAGTAGACGAACGACTCGGCGGCCGAGAGAATCTCGTCGACCAGTTCGGGGCTGGAGGCTTCGCAGTAGATGCGCAGCAGCGGCTCGGTTCCGGAACCGCGCAGCAGCACCCATGGCTCGGCCCCGTTGCCGTTGCTTGGGCGCGTCGAGGAAGAACTTGTAGCCGTCCATGTCCTCCACGCGCAGCACCTTGTACCCGATCTTCGGCGGGCGTTCGGCGGCGCGGCAGAGGGCTGAGCAGCTTCAGCTCGTCGGCAATGTGCAGGTCGCGGCGCCCGTAATAGTGCCGGCCATATTCGTTTTGCAGTTGCTCCACCAGTTGCCCGAGCGACTTGCCTTCCTCGGCCATGACGTTGGCCAGCAGCAGGGAGTTCAGGATGCCGTCGCGCTCGGGAAGATGGCGCGGGATGCCGATGCCGCCGGACTCTTCGCCGCCGACCAGGACTTCGCGGCCGCTGAGCACGATGTCGCAGACGTACTTGAAGCCTATGCCGTGCTCGATCAGTTCGCGATGGTATTTGCGGGCGATGCGGTCGAGCATGCCGGTGGTGTTGAAGGCGCGGGTGACGGCGCCGGGCCACTGCTTGCGCTTGAGAAGCCACTCCAGCAGCACCGCGAAACACTTGTGAGAGTCGACGAAGCTGCCGTCCTCGGCGACCGCGCCGATGCGGTCGGCATCGCCATCGACCGCCAGGCCGGCGCTGCACTTTTCGCGCACCACGGTGTCCTGGAGGGCTTTCACGTGCGGCAGAATCGGCTCCGGGTTGATGCCGGGAAACAGCGGATTCACCTCTCCGCGAATCTCCAGGTGCGGAACTCCGGCCTTCTGGAAGATGCCCGCCAGCACTCCCCGCCCGGCAGCCGTACATGACGTCGATGGCGAAGCGAAAGCCCGCCTTGGAGATGAGGCCGATATCGGCGAATTTCTCGATGGCGGCGACATAGGGCGCTTTGAAATCGATCTCGCTCACTCCGTCCGCCCTGCGCTCGCGTGGCCGGGGCGTCGAGGTAGCCCTCGATCTTCCGCATGATCTCCGGCGTGGCCGAGCCGCCATAGGAGGCCTTGAACTTTACCCCGTTCCAATTCCACGGATTGTGACTGGAGGTGATCATGACGCCGCCGGCCGCGCCCATCTGCTTCACCGCATAAGAGAGCGCCGGGGTCGGCGTGTAATCGTTCGCCAGGCGTACATGGAGACCCGAGTCCGCAAGTTGTTCCGCGGCGACTTCGGCGAAGCGGCGCGAACCGAAACGCGTATCGTAGGCAAGCAGGACGCCTCTGGCGGGGTCCTCATGCCGGTGGATGTAGTTGGCGATTGCGCGCGAGACACGGCGCACATTTTCAAAGGTAAAGTCGTCCGCGATGATGGCGCGCCAGCCATCGGTGCCAAACTTGATTGCAGAAGCCATGGAGTTCCCTATGTGAGCTCCGTAAGTTTCTTTTCGTCGAGGAAGGAAACGATCTTGCCGACGTCCTGCGCGCGCGCGCGAGTGGTCACCAGCAGCGCGTCATCGGTCACCACCACCACCAGGTTTTTCACGCCCACGGCGGCCACGAACTTGCCGGGCGCGTGGAGATAGTTGCCTTCCGCATCGAGGATGAACGAGCGCAGGGCTCCCACATGGTTGCCGCGTTCGCGATCGCTCTTGGCCGTCATCATGCGGTGTTCGTGCAGGGCCGACCAGGAGCCCAGATCGTTCCAGCCGAAGCCGGCGCGAATGCAGAAAATGTTCGACTGCTGCTCGCCTTTGGCCGAGCGCGGCTCCAGCACGGCGTAGTCGACGCTGATGTTCTCGCACTTGGGATAGAGCCGCCGGAAGGTTTCGGCGAATCGGCGAGTGCCATAGGCGGCGGCAATCTCCTCCAGCAACAGCGCAGTTTTCGGCAGGTGCTCGCGCAGGGCGGCAGCCAGCGTCGCCGCCGACCATACGAAGATGCCGCTGTTCCAGAAAAAATTTCCGGCCTGCAGAAATTCGACGGCGCGATCGAGCTTGGGTTTTTCCGTAAAGCGCCGCACGCGCAAAGCGCCGCCCGTCTTTTCGCCGGTTTCAATATAGCCATACCCGGTCTCGGGCCGGGTCGGATCGATTCCCATGACGACGATGTTTTCACCCGCCGCCGCAATGGCCACTGCCTCCGCCAAATCGCTCCGGAAGCGGCGCTGGTCGCCGATAACGTGGTCGGAGGGAAACATGCCGATGACGGCTTTCGGGTCTTGCCTGAGAAGCAAAAACGCGGCCAGCCCAATGGCCGGCGCGGTGTTGCGTCCCAGGGGCTCGGCGATCACCTGCTGCCGCGGCAACTTGGGCAGTTGGCGGATGATGTTCTGACGCAAATCCTGGTTGCTGATAATCCAGAAGTTGCCCAGCAGGCTGTCCGGCGCCAGGCGCGCAACCGTCTCCTGGATCATGGTCTTGCTGCTGTTCAAGGGGAGCAGTTGCTTGGCGAGCCGTTTGCGGCTGAGCGGCCAGAAACGCGTTCCCCGGCCGCCGGCAAGAACCACGGGATAGAAGTGTCGCTTATCGAATTTTGCCACGCGATTACCCTGTAAAGTTTTTGCTGTGCCAAAGCTGCCCCGCACAGTCCCAGCCAGTGCGATATTAGAATTACTCCGGCGTCCGTACGCCTTCCGTCAGCTTGTCAACGACGGGCGGCTGCACCGGCTCACCGGGCACGCGCATGAGAAGAAACTCCACTGCCCATTGCGGGCGCAGCCCGATTTGCTCAATGCTGGCCGGGATTACGACCGCTTCGCCTCGGTTGAAGCTGACTGGCTGGCCGCCTTCCCATTCCACTACGGCGCTGCCTTCCGCTGCAACCAGAACTTGCGCCGAGGTGCGTCCGGGCGCGGCGGTGAGGGTCAGTGGCTTGGTGATGGCAAAGTGCTCCACCACAAAACACGGCGAAGCAACCAGCAGATGCCCGACACGTGCACCACGGCGCGCGTCGGGACCCCGTCATGTCCGCCAATCGTCCGCGGCGAAACCTTGCCCGCATTGGTCGATTCCCGCATGGCCCGCAAGCCCTGCTCGATATGGAGTTCCCGGCCGCGGCCGAAATCATAGAGGCGGAAAGTCGTGTCGGAGTTCTGTTGCGTCTCGATCAGAATCGATCCGGGACCAATCGAGTGCACGGTTCCGGCCTCGGCAGTAAATCAGATCGCCTGGCTTAAGATCGATCCAATTGAGCAAATTCTCGGCGCGGTTGGCGAGGATGGCGGCCTCAAACTCCGCTTTGCCGACTCCGGGCTTCAGTCCGAGTCCGACTTGGGCTCCGGGCAGGCACTTGGCCACGTACCAGCACTCTGTCTTGCCGCAAGGCTGTCCCAGTTCGCGGGCTCCCTCGTCATCGGGATGCACCTGCACCGACAGCTTGTCGCGCGGGAAAAGAAACTTCGTCAGCAGCGGAAAACGATCAGGGTGGGGAGCCGCTTCGCCTATCAGTTCCCGGCCAAACCGCTGGCACAGGTCACTGAGTGATGCTCCGGAAAAGAGGCCCGTTAGCCACGCGGCATTCGTCGCCGGTCAGCCAAGCCTCGCCAATAGGCTCTTTGCCGACCACCCGAGTGTAGATGGGCCGCAAATCGCGAGTTCCCCACGGACGTGGGCTGAACTCGGGAATCATAGAGTAATGGATAGAGATCAGACATTGGGGAACACAATGCCGTACCGGACTACCAATTTAGAGTACCTGAATGGCCCTTAACGTTGCCGGAGCCCTGAAAAAAGGGCCAACCATAGTTAAGTTGGCCCCTGATTTCGATTGCTCACTGGCTAGAGCGACTTAAAGAACTTGCGCATCCTCTCCAGTCCGCGGTCGATCTCCGCCGCCGAAGTGGCGTAGGAAAGCCGAACGTGCTGATTGCTGCCGAACGCCTCGCCGGGCACGGTCACCACGTGGGCCTCGTGCAGCAGGACCCGGGAAACATCCGCCGGCGTCTTCATCCCGCCTTTGCCAAAATAGGCACTGAAATTCGGGAAGACGTAGAAAGCGCCCTGCGGCATGGAGCAGGTGATGCCGGGGATCTCCCGCAAGCCCTTGACGATCTGATCGCGCAACTGCTTGAATTCGGCGCGGAAGTCGGCAACGCACTGCTGCGGTCCGTTCAAGGCGCCGACGCCGGCCTTCTGCACAATCGAGGTCGGGTTCGAGGTGGACTGGCTCTGAAGCTTGGTGGCTTCCTTGATGACGGCAGCCGGTCCCATGGCATAACCCAGGCGCCAGCCGGTCATGGAATAGGTCTTGGAGAGCGAGCCGACGACGAGGAGACGCTCGTGCGCTTCCTGAATCGATCCGGCGGAGAAGAGACGGCCGGTGTAGTCGAGATAAACGTAGCACTCGTCGCTCATGACCCAGATGCCGCGCTTGGCGGCCATGCGCACCACCGCCGTCATGTCCTCGGGCGAGAGCGATGCGCCGGAGGGATTGTTGGGGAAGTTCAGCAGCAGGATTTTGGTCCGCGGCGTAATTGCCTTTTCCAGCATTTCCGGCGTGATGGCGAAATTGTTCTTCTCTTCGCTCTCGACAAAAACACACTTGCCGCCGCAGTACTCCACCATGTCCTTGAAAGAGACCCAATAGGGAACGGGGATGATGACTTCGTCGCCATGGTTGACGAGTACCGAGAAGAGATTGAACAGGGCATGTTTACCGCCGACCGAGGCGACAACCTCTTCGCGCTTGTAATTGCTGCCGAAATCGGCCGCGTGGCGCTTCACGATGGCATCGCGCAGCTCTTCGATCCCGCCGACGGCGGTGTACTTGGTGAAATTCGCCTGAATGGCTGCAATCGCGGCATCCTTGATGTGCTGGGGGGTGGCGAAATGGGGCTCGCCCGCCGCGAAATAAACCAGGTCAACGCCCTGCGCGCGCAGTTTGTCGCCTTCGGCAACCGCGGCCAAAGTGGCCGAAGGTTTAATCCGGTTGATCCGCTCAGTGAATGGCATTACTACTCCAGAACTCGCAGCCATAGTGTCCTCCGTGAAAAATTTATCCTTGCTTGGTTCTTGATTTCCGGGATGATGCCGGCAGCTTGCGTTTGAGCTCCCGTTCCACCAATTTGGGAACGAGATCGCGGACCGAGCCGCCGAGCGCCGAGATCTCACGTACGAGCCCGGAACTCAAGTACGAATAAGCTTCCGCCGGCATCATGAAGATCGTCTCCAGCCTCGGCATCGAGCTTGCGATTCATCAGAGCCATCTGCAACTCGTATTCGTAGTCGCTGACAGCGCGGATTCCTCTCAGGACGACTTTAGCTCCGCTCTTGTATTGCATAGTCAACCATCAGGCCCTCGAAGGCGTCGACGCGAACGTTGCTCCACTTTTTGGTGGTCTCGCGCAGCATCGACAGTCTCTCCTCGACCGAAAATAGCGGAGTCTTAGCCGAGTTCCGAAGAAGGGCCACGATGAGCACGTCAAAAATTTTTGCCCCGCGCTCAATCAAGTCCAGATGACCGTTCGTCGGAGGATCGAAGCTACCCGGATAGATGGCGATTACTTGCTTTCTCAAAGCGCCTCATTCATGGGCGAAGCGGTTAGATGCTGAAGGAATTCTAATCGCCGGTTCGTATCGCAGGCAACGGAATAACGGCCAGACCAGATTCATTTGCAAGAACGAGTGCCCGCACGTCCGGCGCCTGAGTTGGGCTGACAGTGGGCCATTTTCCAGGAATTATCCCAATTGACCCGCTGCTCAAATCCTGGGAAGCGCATACCTGGAGGCTTATGATAGGTGATTGAACGGCTGCGGCCCAGGCTGATCGTCAAGGCCATCACTAAACCCACCGGCAACCATCTATCACGCTAGCCGGAGGGCGCACCGCCGGTCGTGCCGGGCAGGCTTGACGCCAACCTATGATCCTCTTCGATAAGCGAACCACGCAAGTCCTGCTGACATTCCTGCTGTTTGCCGCCATCCTGGGCTTCGTGTACCTGGCCATCAAGCCGCTGCTTATTTTTCTGTTTGCCATGCTCTTTGCCTATCTGCTGGAGCCGGCGATCTCATACGTCCAGCGGTGGATACATCCGCGCGGAGCGGCCATCGCCGTGGTTTACCTGGCGTGGTTGGCTTTGCTGGTGGTTGCCGGGTTCCTGATCGGGTCGCGGATCGTAGGCGAGGCCCACAAATTGACGCAGATCCTGCCGGATCTCTACCAGAAAATCAGCAGCGGCAACATCGCCTGGCAGCTTGGCGCCCAGAGAGGCTGGAGCCAGGAGACGCAAGCCGAACTCCAGAGATTCCTGGCCGAACACCGCGAACAGGCCATAGCCATCGCCGGGACCATGGGTTCCAAACTGGCGCTGCTGGCCTCCAACGCAGGATGGGTCGGACTGGTGCCGATCCTGGCGTTGTTCTTTCTGAAAAGCAAATCCCAACTGCGGAGCCTGGTGGCGGGGACCTTCGACGAACTCATTGTCGACCGGCGAAAGCGCGAACTGTTGCACGACATCCTTCAGGATCTGGATTCCATGCTTTCGCAGTTCGTGCGGGCGCAATTGCTGCTGGTGCTCATTTCCGGGACCGCCTACACCATTCTGCTGGTTTCGCTGCGGGTTCCGTATGCGTTTGCGCTGGGCGCTATCGGCGGCCTGCTGGAGTTCATTCCGCTGGTCGGACCGCTGCTGGCGGCGGCGCTGATCCTGGGCATCAGCTTCAGCCTGAACTATCCGCACCTGCTGCTGATGATCATCTTTCTGGGAGCTTGGCGCATGTGCACGGACTACGTGATTTCGCCGCGCGTACTGGGCGGCAAAGTCGAAATTTCGCCGCTGGCCTGATCTTTGGCGTGCTGGTGGGAGGCGAGCTGGCGGGGGTCATCGGCATCTACCTTGCCATACCGACGCTGGCCACCATCCGTATCCTGTGGAAGCACTGGCTGGCCTACCGATGCAGCCGCGATGCCGCATCCGAGGTGAGGATACGGTAGAGCAATCTGGAGGGCCGGGCAGGCTCAGCATGATCTTGAGGTTGCGGACAATGCAGGGCGGCCTCGGGGCTGGCCGCCCAAGGATTAGCCGGCTCTGGCTTGCCTATTTTTTCGCCGGAGCAGAGGCCGTCTTGGCGGCCACGGCTTTCTGCTCGGGTGAGGCAGGCGGCGGTTCGGGAACGACGGCCTCGCGCAGTCCAAGCGCTTTGCGCACCTCGACTTCGATGCGGGCCGTGATGTCCTTGTTCTCTCTCAGGAACTGCTTGACGTTTTCGCGTCCCTGCCCGATGCGTTCGGTCTTGTAGCTGAACCAGGCGCCGGACTTTTCGACGATGTTTTGAACGACGGCCATGTCGAGCAGGTCGCCCTCGCGCGAGATGCCCTCGCCGTACATGATGTCGAACTCGGCTTCGCGGAAGGGCGCGGCGGTCTTGTTCTTCACGATCTTGACCCTGGTGCGCGAGCCGATGATGCTGTCGCCGTCCTTGATGGCGGCTATGCGGCGGATATCGACGCGCACAGAGGCATAGAACTTGAGGGCGCGTCCGCCGGTCGTGGTCTCGGGATTGCCGAACATGACGCCGATTTTTTCGCGGATCTGGTTGATGAAAACCAGGCACGTGCGCGACTTCGAGACGATTCCGGTGAGCTTACGGAGGGCCTGCGACATCAGGCGGGCCTGCAGTCCCATGTGGCTGTCGCCCATTTCGCCTTCGAGTTCGGCCTTGGGGACGAGCGCGGCCACGGAGTCGACCACCAGCACGTCGATGGCATTGGAGCGCACCAGGGCCTCGGCAATCTCCAGCGCCTGCTCGCCGTAGTCCGGCTGCGAAACCAGCAGATTATCGATATCGACACCGAGCCTCTTGGCATAAGCGGGGTCGAGCGCGTGCTCGGCATCGATAAAAGCGGCCATTCCGCCCGCCTTATGGGCCTCGGCGATCACCTGCAGGGCGATCGTCGTTTTGCCCGACGACTCAGGCCCGAAGACCTCAACCACGCGTCCGCGCGGGAATCCGCCGATGCCAAGGGCGGCGTCGAAGGAGATGGAGCCGGTGGGGATGACCGCGATGGGAACGATGGCTTCCTTGTTCCCCAGCCGCATGATCGAGCCTTTGCCGAACTGCTTTTCGATTTGCGAGAGAGCTAATTCGATTGCGCGTGGACGCTCGTCTACCATGGATAACTCCTGATGAGGAGATGATAAGAATAGAACTCGCAGAATACCACGCTTCCGGCGCGGAAGCAGCAAGTGAAAGACGCGGACGCCTCAACTGCTCAGTTCTATAACTTCCGACGCCTGCCAGTCTTCATGGAACTCGAAACCTTTGATCCCTACCCTGTTGCCCTGCCTGTTATGCTACAAAATGGAAGCTTATGAAAGCTCGTCTTGGACTGATCGCCGGCAACGGCAAGTTTCCCCTTCTGGTGCTGGATGCGGCGCGCTCGCGCGGCTATGAAGTGGTGGTGGCCGCCATCAAGGAAGAAGCCTTTCCGGAGATCGAGCAGCGCGGCGCAAACTCGGTTCACTGGATGTCGCTGGGCGAGCTTTCGAAGCTGATCGACACCTTCCAGCGCGAAGGCGTGACCGAAGCCATCATGGCCGGGCAGGTCAAGCACAAGCAGATATTCAGCAGCATTCGTCCCGACTGGAAGCTGGCCAAGCTATTGCTCACCCTGCCGATGCGCAATACCGATTCGCTGATCGGCGGCGTGGCCGCGATTCTGGCGGAAGAAGGAATCACGCTGCTGAATTCGACCTCGCTGCTGGAGCCGCTGCTGGCGCGCGCGGGCGTGCTCACCCGGCGCCAGCCGACCGACCAGGAGCAGACCAACATCACTTATGGGCGCGCCGTGGCGCATCATGTGGCGCGCTTCGATATCGGGCAGACCGTGGTCATCGCCGAGGCCGCCTGCGTCGCCATTGAAGCCATGGAGGGCACCGACGCGGCCATCCTGCGGGCCGGAGGGTTGATGAAAAGCCTGCATGGCGAGTCGGCGATGCTGAGCCGCGCACTTACCGTGGTGAAGGTCGCCAAGCCCAACCAGGACATGCGCTTCGACGTGCCGGTCATCGGACTGCGCACCATTGAAGCGATGTGCAATGCCGGCGCCACCTGCCTGGCTCTGGATGCCGGCCGCTGCCTGGTGCTGGATGGTGAAGCGGTGATCAAGGCCGCGGACGAGGCTGGAATCACCATCGTGGCCGACGAGACCCCGCACCGAAGCTGAAGTCGAACTGTCATAGCCATGAGCAAAGAACAAGAAAAATTACTCCGCATAGCGGTCATTGGGGTCGGTTCGTTTGGCCGCAATCATGCACGCGTCTATCGCGAACTGGCGAACGAGCAGCAGGCCGGAGCGGCAGGCAAACTTGAACTGGCGGCGGTGGTTGACCGCGATCGAGCGCGGGCGGAAGCCGTCGCCGCCGAGTTCGGCGCGCGCGCCTATACCGATGTCGATGCCTTGCTGGCGAACGAGAAAATCGATGCGGCGACTGTGGCGGTGCCGACCATCGCGCATTTGGCGGTGGCGCGAACGCTGCTTGAGGCAGGCATCGATGTGCTGGTGGAAAAGCCGCTCGCGGTTGACCTGGCGGAGGCCGACGCGCTGATCGAGTTGGCGCGCAAGCATGGGCGAGTTGCGCAGGCCGGACACCTGGAGCGCTTCAACCCGGCGGTGCGCGCGGCGCTGCCGCATGTTACCCGGCCCATGTTCTTCGAGGTGCATCGTCTGAGCGTGTTCACCCCCCGCTCGCTCGATGTGGATGTGGTGATGGACTTGATGATCCACGACCTGGACGTAGTGCTCTCGCTGGTGGACTCGCCGATACGTGATATTCGCGCCGTGGGATTGCCGGTGCTGACGCCGAAGGTGGACATCGCGAATGTGCGGGTGGAATTCGAATCCGGATGCGTGGCCAATTTCACCGCCAGCCGCGTCAGCACGGAGCGGGTGCGCAAGCTGCGCTTCTTTCAGCCGCAGCAGTACGTTTCGTTGGACTACTCGCGACGCGACGTCTTCATGCTCACCGTCAAGCCGGCGGGAGCGGGCCAAGGCGGAAGCCATTTCTCGCTGCCGGAAGTTGTCGCTTCCAAACCAGAGGTGGTTAGCGAGGAGCCGCTCAGAGCGGAGCTGCGCAGCTTTCTGGAGGCGGTGGCCGGACGGACCCGTCCGGTGGTGAGCCTGGAAGACGGCCGGCGGGCATTGGATTTGGCGCTACAGGTTCGCTCTCGGATGGAGGAACACAGCCGCCGCGTGGGCCTGCCCGGACTGATGAACTTACGATAGGCCGGCTCTGAAGGCCTCCGCCGGCCGGCCTGAGTCGATCAACTCTAGGGCATAAAACTTTCCTTTCTTCGGGGGTTTGTGTTCGAGGATTTGGCTCGGGAAGTGAGAAAATATCCTCAGCAACCTCACGCGCTCTGACGTGTTTAATTGACTGAGGAGTTCGTGTGTCCGCGGGCCATGGTCGGGCATTGGCGGCCACATTGCCCTAGGGGAGTGATTGATGCACGCAGTACCAGCCGGGTGCTCGGCTCCATCGCGGGGAGCACCTTCCGCGGATCTGGTCTAAGACCACATGGCGAGAATTGAATTTCCATCGCAGAAGGCCGAGCCGGTTGTCGAGCCGGAGTTGTCCTCGCGGGCCGAGAAGCCAGGGGCAGAGTTCACGCCCATTCTGCTCACTCAGTTGCGGGATGACCTGGCGCGTTCACGGCTGCGCGAGGCCTTCTGGATCTCGCTGGTCGCGCATTTGCTGGGGATCATCCTACTGGCGCTGTCTCCCAAGCTGCTGCCGAATTTTTGGCGTTCGGTGCCACTGCGCACGGCGGAGGAGATGATCCACGACAAGGAATTCACCTATCTGGAGCTGCCGAAGGATGCGCAACGGCCGTCGGCGAAGGCTCCGGATACAAAGTTCCTTTCAGACAAGAACCGTATTGCACACTCGAAGATGCCGACCCTGGATCGCCAGTCTCTGGAGTCGCTGCGCAAGGGTCTGCCCGGTCCGCCGGGAGCAACCACGCCGCCAAGCACGCCCTCATCGGGGGCGCCGCCGGCAACGGCTCAATCGAGCGGCGCGGCCAATCAGCAGCAGTCAAGCAATAATTCGGCGTTGAGCGCGCCCGCGGTCAAGCCCGCGCCGACGCAGAATTTGAGAGCCTTTGCGGGCCTGTCGGCTGGTTCAGCCATTGAGCAGGCGGCCAAGAACAGCGCGCGTCGCAGCTTCTCGACGGGTGGCGGAGGCGATTACGGCTATCCGAACGGCGGTGGAAGCAAGGTCGGAAGCGGCCTCGATGTCCTCAGCGACACCATGGGCGTCGATTTTGGCCCGTACCTTTCTCGAATAGTGTCCGTCGTGCGAATGAACTGGTACAACCTGATTCCCGAAGAGGCGCGTCCGCCGATGCTGAAAAAAGGCAAGGTCGCAATTGAGTTTTCGATCCTGCCGGACGGCAAGGTAGTCGGCATGCGACTCATCGGGGAATCTGGCGACATTGCATTGGATCGCGCCGCCTGGGGCGGCATCAGCTCCTCCAACCCGTTTTCGCCTCTCCCCTCGGAGTTTCATGGGCCTTATCTGGCGCTGCGTTTCTACTTCTACTACAACCCAGCTCGCGGAGAGGTGTTCTAGAGCGGTTCATCAGTTGCTATATCCGATGTTCCCGAAAGGCGTCATCCCGACCGAAGCGCCTGGCGCCGGCGGCCGGAGCAGCCAAGCTGCGTACCCGACATTGCACTCGATAAGCAAGAAGCTGTTCGGGCGCGGAGTGGAGGGATCTTGTGTTTTTCGGCAAACCACAAGATTTCTCGACTCGCGCCAAAACACGGCGCTCGCTCGAAATGACGTTGATTTCTGGATACAGCATCTCGGGAACGCGCTCTAGGACACCGGTCACCTGGTCCAGACGCGCACGGCATAGCCATCTTCGTCGGATGATAAGCGCAGTTCCCAGCCTGCCATCTGCTCCAGCGGCGTCTCAGGCTTGAGGTTGCAGGTGAGCAGCAGGCGCGAATTATCGCGGGGCACAACCATGTGGAGCACCGCATCTTCCAGCAGCAGACGAGCGTAGCAGGTGCGATCCGAGGTCTGGACCGAATTCCCTGACACTGGTGGAAACAGGCTGCGGCGCAGTTGCAGCAGGCTGCGGTACCAGCGGAGCATATCGTTAGCCTCATTCACCTGCGCCCAGTTCAACCGCGAGCGATCGAAGGTGGCCGGGTGCTGAGGGTCAGGGACCTCGCCAAAAGCAAAATCCTTGAATTCGTTGCGGCGGCCCTCGCTAACCGCCCTTTGTATCGTCGGATCCGCAAAGTCGGTGAAGAACTGGAACGGAGCCGCTTCATCGAACTCCTGTCCCATGAAGATGAGCGGTGTATGCGGGGCGAGCAGCAGAATTGCGGCCATCAGCTTGCGCACTCCGCGCGGCACCAGCTCCGTCAGCCGTTCGCCTTTGGCGCGATTCCCCACCTGATCGTGGTTCTGAATGCAAATGATGTTTGCCGGCAGAGGCACATCCCGGGCAGAGGTGCCGCGAATATCTTTCCAGAAATGGAAGAACTCTCCCTGAAAGACGTAGCCCTCGTTGAGCACCTTCACCAACTGCCTGGGGTCGCCGAAATCCTGGTAGTAGCCCGCGCGCTCGCCGGTAAACATGGCGTGGAGCGCATGATGGAAATCGTCGCTCCACATCGCCTCCAGACCGTAGCCGCCACGGCTGGGCGGAAGAACGTAGCGGGCATCGTTTTCGTCGGTTTCGGCCATGATGCAAATGGTGCGCTGCAACTGCGCGCCGAGGGCGTGGGCACGCTCGGCAATTTCGGCGACGATGTGCCGCGGGGAATTGTCACGGATGGTCTGCACGGCGTCCAGGCGCAGACCGTCCAGATGATATTCGTTGAGCCAGTAGAGCGCATTATCGACGATGAAACGCCGCACGCCCTCGCATCCTTCGTCGTCGTAATTGACCGCCTCGCCCCACGGAGTCTGGTGGCGCGCGGTGAAGTATGGCCCGAATAGACGCAGGTAATTTCCCTCGTTGCCGAGATGGTTGTAGACCACATCCAGGATGACGGCAAGGCCGCGGCGATGGGCCTCGTCGACGAAGCGGCGGAACGCTTCAGGCCCGCCGTAGCTGGCCTGCACGGCATAGAGCCCGACGCCGTCGTAGCCCCAGTTGCGGTGGCCGGGAAAGGCGTTCACCGGCATAAGTTCGACGGCGGTAACGCCGAGCTGCTTGAGCGCATCGAGCCTTTTGATTGCTCCGTCGAAAGTTCCCTCGGGCGTAAAGGTGCCGAGATGAAGCTCGTAGAGGACATAGTCGGCAAACGGCAGACCGCGCCACTGGGAATCGCTCCATTGGAATTGCAGCGGATCGACGATCTCCGTCGGACCGTGAACACCCTCAGGCAGTAGACGGGAGACCGGATCGGGCACTTGCCTGCCATCGACCAGATAGTAATAGCGGTCGCCGGGCTGCGCCTCGGCCAGCGCTTCCCAGGTATCCCGGTCGTTGTCGAGGCCGCGCCGCAATTCGATCGCTTTGCTCTCCCCGTGGGCAGGCAGCAGGCGCAAGCCGATCTTCTGAGCGTTGGGCGCCCAGACGCGGAAGGCGACCCGCGGAGGCGGCTGGGCCTCCACATGGAGAACGGTAGCGCCGTTTGGATTCTCCAATGACTTAATCGTCACCTCAGGTTGGACGGTCGCAATTTTTGGCAGGATGCATTGGGGATCTTATCAGGCCCCAGCAATTAGAATCGAAAGCATGCTGATACTGGCGTCGGCGTCACCGAGAAGGGCGGAGTTGCTGCGGAGCGCGGGAATCGAATTCCGCGTGCATGCGGCGGAGATTGCGGAAACCCGCCGGGCGAACGAAGCGCCACGGCATTTCGTGATGCGGTTGGCAGGCGAAAAAGCCGCGGCAGTGGCCGCACTGGAAGCCGATGGCCTCTGCGTCCTGGGCGCGGATACGATTGTCGTGGTCGATAAACACGTGCTGGGCAAGCCCGCGAATTCCGCCGACGCGAAGCGCATGCTGCGCCTGCTCGCGGGCCGGGCGCACGAGGTGATCACCGGGGTTTGCTTGCGCGGACGCGATTCGAGTGGAGCCCCATTTAACGACTTGCGCCTGGAGTCTACGGAGGTCCGCTTCGAGCCGCTGAGCGAGGGCGAAATCGACGACTACGTGACCACCGGAGAACCTCTCGACAAGGCCGGCGCCTATGCCATTCAGGGCAGAGCTTCGCGCTGGATCAGCGGGATAAAAGGGGATTACTGCAACGTGGTGGGACTGCCGGTGGCGCTGGTGTACCGCATGCTGCGTGAGCACGGTATCGGCGATTAGCTGAAGCTGGTCGCCGTCGCGTAGTGCGTCATAAATTAGAACCCCGCCGATCAACCCCGCGAAGCGGGGGAAAGACGTTAGCCCATGGCGTCAGCCATGGGTATGGGGCCAAAATTCTCAGAGCCCGCGACGCGGGCGAAAGAATCTCGACTGGATTCTGTCGCCCCTAATCGGGGCTAGTGATCTTGGTACCTTGAACCCACGGCTCACGCCGTGGGCTACCATCTGCCGCCGCCTTGGCGGCTCAGAGGAGTTCACAACTGCCCATCTGCTTGACGCACTACACTAGGTTTCTTTTGAGATTTGACGAGAATAGGAAGACGGCACGGCACAAAACTTCTCAACGGCGTGAATGCCGTTGAGCGTGTGATCCACGAATCAAGCAGAGTCGCTGAAACTACCGGAGAGTTATTTCTTCTCCGCCGGGGGAGCGCTTTCGCCTTCTTTGCCGCTGCCCATCGCTGACTTAAAGTTGCGGATGCCCTCACCCAAGCCCTTGCCGAGGTCGGAAAGCTTTCCAGGCCCAAAAATCAGCAGGGCGATACCAAGAATTACGAGCAGCTCCGGCATACCGAGCTTGCCAATCATACAGCCTCCAATACGCGCCCAGTCAGTCTGATGGCGGAAAATTCCACTGGCACGGGGCGATAATTCAAGTCTAGGCCAGTGTGGTCGCCGAGTCAAAGACTACCGGGGCAGGAAAGTTCACCTCTAAGCAGACTTAGATATCGAGCGATTTGTGGTTCTCGATCTGCGGATTCGCGCGGCATCGGTTCGCTTGGGGCTGCGGGGAAGGTCACCGGCGAAACGGCCGTCATGTCGTCTTTGGGTTGCGCGGCCGGGGCCGGCTTTTCGGCTGCTGGGGGACGTCCGGCAATGGCTTCGGTTTGTCCTCGACCTCGAAGCTCGAAGTCATGACGTTGTCAAACTGCTGCCGCAGGTTCGTCAGCGGTTCAAAGGCGTTCCTCAGGTCTTCGGCCCCGGAAGGCATAATGTTCCGTGTCTCTACTTCCAGCTTGCTAAACTCGGTTTCCAATTGGGATTTCAGGTTATCCCGGGCGTTCTTGAAGCGTGCGATATGGCGAGCGATCTCAGGCAGCTTCTTGGGGCCGAACAGAAGGACGGCCAACAGCATGATGAACAACATGTCCGGCATAGAGAAGTCCTGCTATTTCTTCAGTTCCTATCCTTAGCTTCCGGATTCTTGGCTTCTGAGGCTTGGTTTCCGCGTCGTTTCCCGATAAGCCGGACTTGAAGCTGCGAATACCTTCTCCAAGCCCTTTCCCGAGATCGCCCAGCTTCTTGGGACCGAAAATCAGCAAAACAATAATCAAGATCACAAGAAGTTCAGGCGGCGACAAGACCGCAAGCACTTCCGGCACCCCTAATTTGCCAATCATGAATGACTCCTTAGCCGGATACCCTCGGCATCGTCACGGAAATTGCGATCGGATACTCCCCATAAAATCGTAGGCTAGATAGGCGAAGAAGACAAGGAAGTTGGCGACCCAGGGCTCAATCTACATCAACTGTTTACAAGCGAAACAGGTAAAGCCCTCAGAGCCGAATACCTCCGTTGTTCTTGGCGCTATAGGCACAGCGATGGAGAAGCTGCTCTCCCGCGTCAGTCCTCGGATGCCTCCAGCTTGCGATAGGCTTCCTGCATCAACTGGGGAAGTTTTCCGCCGGATTCGAGCGAGCCGTCGGGATCGCCCTCCACCTCCAACAGCAGCGGCGGAAGCTGCGGTGCTTGACGCAGCAAATCCATGGCTTGCTTCCAATCGATTTTACCCTTGCCGGGCCACAGATGCGCGTCGCCGTCGCCGCAATTGTCGTGAACATGCGTCGAACGGATAAAGGGTTTCAATTGCTCGAAGCTAGCCGCCACGCCCTCCCCCATATGGGCATGCCCAACGTCGAAACAAACACCGACGTCCTGCATGTGGGTTACGTGGATAAACTGGACCAGGCGGGCGGGGGTGGAGAGTTCATTCGGTATGTTTTCCAGAAGGATGCGCACCCCGAGAGGCTTGGCAAAGGCCCTGAGATGTTCGATCGAGGTCATGGCAGCGTCAAACTTGTGCTCATCGAACTCCTCGCCCCTGCTTCCGATGTGCTGCACCAGGAACTTGAATGGAACCTTCTCCGCCACTTCAATGGCACGCTTGATCTCGTCCATCGCCTCGATGCCGGTTTTGCGGTCGCGGCTGGCGATGTTCAGAGCAGACACGCGATGGCCCCACTCCGCATCGCTGTACATGGGCGAGTGCATGGAGTGAAACACCGTGCTGTTGCCTTGGAACCACGACCCGATCTCGCGTATATGCTGCGGACTGGTGTAGTCGAAGTGAGACTTGGCGGCAAAGACTTCGATGGCCTGCGCGCCGCCCCTGACGAAATTGTCCAGCAAACCCGGATGCAACCGCTCACGGACGTGCACGTAGGTCGACATCGCTCTCAACATGGTTTCCTTTTCCTTCCCGCCAAGTTCAGAATGCCACGAATGGGAACACCTTCGCCAGTGCGCAGTTTAATCTCGCAAAACGGCTCTAGAAGCCGATGGCGTGGCCGCCGTTGCGTCCATCGCTGGCTCCTAAGCGGTCGCCGGTGCGCGGGTCCACGGCAATGCACTCGGCATCGCCCCAGTATCCGGTTTGTTTCAATTCATATCCGCCGTTCGTCAGCAACGGTAGCGTATCCGGCGAAAAGCCGAATTTCTCCAGGCGCAACTCGTCCGGCATCCACTGATGATGGAAGCGCGGCGCATTGACCGCCTGCTGTATGTCCAACCCGAAGTCGATCACGCCCATGATGATGTTGGCGACCGTGCTGATAATGGTCGCGCCTCCCGGTGAGCCCAGCACCATAAACAACCGGTCATCCTTAAGCACGATGGCCGGTGTCATCGAAGAAAGTGGGCGCTTGCCGGGTGCAATGGCGTTCGCCGAACTTTGAATCAGCCCATACAGATTCGCCACGCCGGGCTTGATCGTGAAATCGTCCATCTCATCATTCAGCAGAAACCCGAGTCCGGGCACGGTCACGCGCGATCCGAACGAATCGTTCAAGGTAGTCGTGATCGCCACCGCGTTGCCGGCCGCGTCGACAACCGAAAGATGTGTCGTATTCCCGCCTTCGTGCACGGCCATCGGCGCTCGCGTGGATGCCTGTTGATCCAGGTCTTCGAACTTAGGCCGTTTCAGCCGGTCGCTTGGCGTCGCCTGTGCGGGATTGATGCTCTCCCGCCAGCGGGCGGCAAACTTTTTGTCAATCAACTGCGCGACTGGAACCGGCGCGAAATCCGGATCGCTCATGAACTCGGCACGGTCAAAGAAAGCGCGCCGGAAGCTCTCCACGGTCAGATGAATGCTCTTCGCCGACCTGCTGCCCAGAGCATGCAAGTCATAGCCTTCCAGTATGTTAAGAGTTTCCAGCAGCGCCACTCCGCCGGAAGATGGCGGCGGCGCGCTGATCACCTGGTAGCCGCGATAGCTTCCGCGCACCGCCCGCCGCTCGACTACCTTGTAGCTCGCCAGGTCATCGGTCGAAATCAGGCCTCCGCCCTTCTGGATGGCCGCGGCCAGCTCGCGGGCTATCGCGCCGTGGTAGAAATCATCCGGGTCCTGCGCGATGCGTTCCAAGGTGCGCGCCAGCTCGGGCTGACGAAAGATTTCGCCCTGCTCATAGTAGTTGCCATTGCGCTGGAAGATGCGCTTCGACTCCGCGAACTCCGCAAGCTGCTCATCGCGCAGCGAACGCGCATCCGCGTAGCGCAATGCAAAACCGTCGCGCGCCAGCCGGATCGCCGGTTCCATCACCTGCTTCAGCCGGAGTTTGCCCCAGCGCCGCTGCGCCTCCACCAGCCCGGCCACGGAGCCGGGAACGGCGACCGCCTTGTACCCGATCTGGCTCGCCCGCGGAATTACGTTTCCTTTGGCATCCAGATACATTCCTGCCGAAGCCTTGGCTGGCGCTTTCTCCCGGAAATCGAGGAAGTGAACGTCGCCGTTCGCCAGCCGCAGCAGCAGAAAGCCGCCGCCGCCCAGATTCCCCGCCGCCGGATGCACGACCGCCAGCGCGAAACCGGTAGCCACTGCGGCGTCGACCGCGTTTCCCCCGGCCCGCATCACGTCCACCCCGGTCTGCGATGCCAGCTCGTGCACACTGGCCACCATCGCCTGCCGGGCGTGCACCGGACGCATGCCCTCGGCCGCAGCGAGGCAAGCGGAAAACAGCATGAGCGCGATGAGGTAACGGGAACTCGGCAGGTGTTTTAGCACGGTCAGAGGCTGAGGCTAGCGCACTGCGGGGCTGGAGTCAAACACCACATCACCGGCAGAGCTCCGGCAAAGAGTGAGTTGTTGGAGAGAACTTCGCGCTATTTCAGCACTCCGCGCTCTGATTCCCTAATGAACTGGATCAGGACTTCGACGTCTTCGCCCAGGTCGCCTTCGCTGCACAGCCGCTCGATGGCCTGCGAGGTGTTCAACTTGGAGGCCAGCAGCAGGCGAAACGCGCGCTGGATCTTGCGTACGCGCTCGGGCGAAAACCCTTGCCGCTGCAAGCCCACCGAATTCGCCCCGTAGGCATGGACATCGCGCACCGCGCTGGTCTTGGAAAATGGAAGCACATCCTGCGTAATCGTCGTGCCGCCGCCGACGTAGGAATATTTGCCGATCCTCACGAATTGATGCACCGGGCACAAAGCCCCGACCACGGCGTGATCTTCCACCGTCACGTGTCCGGCCAGGGTTGCGGCGTTGGCCATGATGACCCAGTCGCCGATGTGACAATCGTGCGCGATGTGTGCGTAAGCCATGATCAGCGTATGGCTGCCGATGCTGGTCACGCCTCCGCCTTTGACGGTGCCGCGGTGAATGGTCGCGAATTCCCGGACCTGGTTATCGTCACCCATCTCGAGGCGTGTCGGCTCGCCCTTGTAGCTCAGGTCCTGCGGACCCATGCCGACGCTGGCAAAGGGAAAAATCCGGTTGCGGGCGCCGATTCGAGTCGGCCCTTGCAGCACGACGTGCGAGATGAGCTCGCACTGCTCGCCCAGCTCGACCTCGGCACCCACGTAGCAAAATGGGCCGATCTTGCACGACTCTGGAATTTTTGCCGCGGGATCGACAACGGCGCTGGGATGAATCTTCATTCGGCTGGCTGCTCCCCATTTTTGGAGCCGGGCATGTCGACCAGGCGGCAACTGATCATCGCCTCGCAGGCAAGTTTGCCGTCCACCTTTGCCTTGCCGAACATTTTGACCGCGTGGGTTCGCCAGACAACCACTTCAACCTCAAGCCGCAACTGGTCCCCGGGAACTACCGGACGGCGGAACTTGGCGCGCTCGATCCCGGTGAAGACCATCAGCTTGCCATGCCGGTCCGGAACCTCCGTCAGCAGCAGCGTGGCGCCGGCCTGCGCCATCGCCTCGATGATCAGCACGCCCGGCATGATCGGCCGCCCAGGAAAGTGGCCGGTGAAAAAGGGCTCGTTTGCAGTTACGTTCTTGAGCGCGACGATGCGCTTTTTGCGCTCCACTTCCAGCACGCGGTCGATCAGCAGAAAGGGATAGCGATGGGGAAGAATTTCCTGGATCTGTTGAATGTCGAGCCGGCCGCTGTCTAACACGCTGGCCTCTTCGACCGTAATATTCGGTTCATCACTCATGCGATTCTCTGGTTTGCGGGGGTGTGCCCGTCAAGCGATCATAATACACGCCAACAAAACTAAGGTCTGTCGAAGCCAAGGATCAAACCCGACAACATAACGAAATCTGAGATTTCACGCATCAGTCAGCCATAGGGAGCAAGGGGCACCGGCGGCGAGCAATCCCTGCGGGCAAAAAAAGGCGCAATAATCGACCGGAATACATTAAAATGGTATTAAACGTGCTTACGTCTAAGATAGCAGGAAGAGACTTTAATTCTGGCTTAATGTCTTCCTGTCATGCTGCCGATATAAAAGCAACCGGATTTGAATTGTCAAGCGGCGGAATGGCATCTAATATCAATTCACGGGCCGGTGAGCGAGGTGCTGCCATGGCCACTACAAACATGAAAACTATTACTCTCACGAACGAGCATTTGTGTGCGCACGTCGTACAGCTAAAACCTGTATATGTTTCTTTTAGCGGGCATATTATCGGCGTCAGTGATCACACTTATCTACAGGGTGACGCCGAAGCCCTCCAACGCGGCGCGGATGAAGTTAAGTTTGATAGCAAGTGAATAGATTGCATTTAGATTTTCAATATACTGGTTCGACATCCCAAGGGGTAACTGCTGAATCATCGCGACGTTGGTGACCGCTTCGCGAATGCGGTGCCAACGAAAGCCACGGACAAATCCTAGTACTCTCCCCGTCTCTGCGTGGAATACCGGTCCTCCGCTGGCACCAGGAACAAATAAAAAATCAACTTCAACCTGACCTATTCACAGACCTCTGAACTGCCAGGGAGCTGCGGAGGAAGGGACCGGTTGGAACCCTGGAAATCCTGTCGTAAAACAGAGAGGCAGCGAAGTTCCCGCTTCGCGAGCCGATTTCCAGGAGTCACCCAATTGGTGAACAACAGCGAACAGGATAGTCAGAAAAGGCGCATTCCGCAAGGCGCTCCAAAGATCATTCCGCAGCTCAACAAAATCGGGGCTTCCACGCCCTACGACTTCGACGGCAAAAATCTGACTGCCTACGGTGGGCTGTTGCCGGTGGCCACCATGTTGGAGAAGCTCGGCTTCCAGTCCCTGGTGGAAACCACCCTGAAAGTGAAACGGCTCCCTCGCGTGATGTCGATGTATCAATTTGTGCTGGGGATGGTGCTGGCCGTCTACGTCGGGTTCTCGCGCCTGAACCATGTGCGCTTTCTACTGCGGGAGCCCATGCTCACCGGCATCTTGCAGGTGGGGCAACTGCCGCCGCAGTGTACCTTCTGGCGGTTTCTGGCGTCGTTACACCTGCAGGTGGCGCAGCAACTGTTGCAAGTGCAGCGGGAGATGCGGCAACGGGTCTGGGACGCGGCCCATGTGCGCCTGACGGAAGTCACGCTGGACACCGACACGACCGTGCACACGGTATATGGCCAGCAGATGGGAGCGCGCAAAAGCTACAACCCGAGGCATAAAGGGAAGAAGAGCTTCCAGCCGATTCTGACTTTTATCGCCGAGACCCGCGAGTACCTCGGGGGCGAACTGCGCCACGGCGACCGGCCCAGCGGGGAGCAGATTGCGCCGTCATCTGGCCAGTATCATCGCGGCACTGCCGCCGCAGGTGACCAGCATTCAGGCGCGGGCCGATGCCGGCTTCTACTGCTGGGAAGCCATCCAAGCCTATGAGCACCATCACTGCCGCTTCATCGTGGTGGCGTGCAAGACGGCGCGTCTGGTGGAGCAACTGCGGGCGGCCGAGTGGCAACGCTCGCCACGCACCGATGCCGACGCCCAGTGCGAGTTCCGCTACCAACCGGAAGGCTGGGACCGGGCCTGCCGTTCATCGCGTTGCGCTACGAGAAGCAGCCGGAGACGAAAGCCGCCAACTCGGTCGAGCAATATCAACTCTTCGAGACGCCAGAGTACACCTATCGGGTGTTCGTTACGAATATGACCGAGGCTGTCGATCTGCTGGTGTGGTTCTACAATCAGCGCGCCGGAGCGGAGAACTTGATCAAGGAAGCCAACAACGACGCTGGGTTGGCGGCGCATCCTTCCACACGCTGGACGATGAACTGCAACCATTTTCAGATTGCGATGCTGGCTTACAACCTGAATTGCTGGCTCCTGCTATTCCATCGGGAAGAAGGCACGACGGCAGCGGAGTTGAAGCATACGACCCTGGCGACGGCGCGGTTACGGTTTCTGTTTTTGGCCGCCAAAATCTGGCGTCATGCGGGCCGGGTCGGTGTCAGCTACAGCGATCAATACGCGGAGCGAGGAATCTTTCAGCGCCTGTTGGAGAGGCTGCGCAGCATCGCTCCCGGCGAGAAGGGATTTCGTCCGGTACTCGTCACTGCCCTTCGATCGTGAGGCGTGCATGACATTCTATGCACCGGCGATCCAACCGGCACAACCAGTTACACGACGCGACGAATTTAGTTTAGAGAACGAGGGCAAACGAGGACACAGTCAGCGAGAAAAGAAACGCAAGGCCCAGCTCCGATCAACCGCTGGTCGCAGCCATCAGCCGAGGTCTGTGTCTGCATAATCAGGTTCAACAATTGGAACATTTGCGAGATTGCCATCCGCAGGTATGGTGTAACGCGCAGTGACGTGTCCCCGCGAACTTCTATACACGAGCGAATCAATGGCCAGGTTTCCATTTACCACGTTGAGCTGAGGTATAGGGTATCCGACAACGCCGATATCTTCTCCCTCGTAAACGTCGCCATACTCCAGTTGGACATATGGCTGTCCCTGCTGCGGAGGGACTCGCAGAACTGCAAGGTCGATATTCGGAAAAAGATTAATCTCGGCGGCAATCTGAGGATTAGTAACCGTGTACATCCTTCCGCTTGTTCCCGTCAAATTCGCAATCAACGCATATGAATCCCCTGGCTGATGTGGATCAAGGGGATTGTTCATAACATGATCACAGGTAATAAATATCTCTGGAGATACGAAGAATCCAGTTCCGAGTGCCGCAGCTCCCGACGTGCCTTGTGGTTGCTGCCTAAGTCGCACCACACTAAATACGACGTGTCTCATGTCGTATACGATTTCGTGAAAGGGGCGCGTTTTTGCTCTGAGCCTGCCAGTTGGAGGAATCATTGGACAGTAGCCATCCTATAGCTTCCCGAGAGCAGGCGCTTGATTCAAAGCAGCCCACTACCCAACTTACAGGAAGAGTATCCCTATCAGTGTTAACAGACCCCGACAAGTAGCGGTCGAATCTGTAAGCCGAATTTTGTCTGCCTGCCAGCCGGAAATCCGGCAGGCGGCAGGGCGATCATTCCTCTTGGCCGGACATTGCTGCCCGGCTCCAGCGACCTACCCGGAAGTTGTGACGCACCGAGCCGGTACGTGCCCGCCAGAGCGGCGAGACTCCTCCCCTATTTGGTCTTGCTCCGTGTGGGGTTTTCCGTGCCCTGGACATTACTGCCCAGGCGGTGCGCTCTTACCGCACCTTTTCACCCTTACCTCGCGCTCCTTGCGGAACGCGGTCGGCGGTATGTTTTCTGTGGCACTCTCCGTCACCCGAAGTTCGAGAGCCTCGGCCCGTGACGCTCGGAATTCTCTGGCCCCAAGTGCCCGGACGTTATCCGGCACACTGCTCTGCGGAGTTCGGACTTTCCTCTTCCTGACCGGAGTGTTAACCCCGGGGTCCGTGGTTCAAAACCACGGCTCGAAAGCGACCGCCCGATTCGACCGCTACGACTAATTATATATGCGCGCAGATGTGGGCCGGGTTGCAGGGGGCGGAACTCGTAGGAGTGTCATCCTGAGGTCGCGCGGCTTTGCAGCGAAGGATCTGTCACTTTCAACGCGCGCAAACAGCAGATCCTTCGCTGTGCTCAGGATGCCAGCCTCGAGAAAGTTCTTCAGCAGCCAGAAGCTGGATTCCTCCGTCAATTGCGCAGACTGTTCCGCGAGGCCGCCATGCGCAGCTTGGTCCGGCGCTGCTACACTTGAATCACCGGTCACTGGTCACCGGCATGAATACGGTTGAGGCCATCCGGATTGCCCTGCAGTCGCTTTGGGCAAACAAACTCCGCTCCGTGCTGACGCTGCTTGGAGTGGTGATTGGCGTGGCCGCGGTGATTGCCGTGGTCACCTTCGTCAACGGCATCAACGGATACGTCTCCGAGAAGATTTTCAACCTGGGCGCTGACGTCTTCATTCTCTCGAAGGCGCCGAACGTGATCACCAACACCGACCAGTACCTGGAAAGTCAGCGGCGCAAAGAGATCACCCTCGAGGATTACGAAGCGGTGGCCGCCGGTTGCTCGGCCTGCAAGTATCGTGGGCGCCATGACAACGGCGGCCAATGCCAGCGTCAAATACAACGAACAGAGCAGCGCGGATAGCTGGGCGCGGGGCTGGACCCCCTCGATAGGGCCGATCTACGATCTTGACCTCGCCAGCGGCCGCTCGATCACCGAGTCGGACATGAACACCGCGGCCAATGTCGTCGTGATCGGCCACGATATCCAGGAAAACCTGATGGGCGGAGTCGATCCGCTGGGAAAAGAGATCCGGGTGGATGGCCACCTCTACCAGGTGGTCGGTGTCGCTACGCCAAAGGGCAAGACGCTCGGCATGAGCATGGACAACTGGGTGGTCATGCCGATTACGACTTGGCTGAAGCAGTATGGCAGCCGCCGCATCAGCATGCGCGTGTGGGCGAAGGCTTACGGCATGGGGCCGGAGTTGGATGCGGCGATCGACCAGTCAAGGGTCATCCTGCGGGCGCGGCGGCACGACGCCGCCGGGCAAGCCCGACAGTTTCGCGGCGGAGACCAACCAGAATTTTCTTTCCATCTGGGCCGACCTGAGCGGCACGTTTTTTGTGGTCACGATTGCCATCGCCTCGATTGCGCTGCTGGTGGGCGGCATCGTGATCATGAACATCATGCTGGTGTCGGTCACCGAGCGCACGCGCGAGATCGGCATCCGCAAGGCCATGGGCGCGCGGCGCGGCGATGTGATGCGGCAGTTCCTGATCGAGTCGAGCACGATGGCATTGGTGGGCGGCATTCTGGGCGTCATCGTGGGGGTCGCGGTGGCAAAAACCGTGACGCTGCTGATCGGGATGCCTTCGGCAATTAAACTATGGGCGGTGCGTAGCCGGGTTGCTGGTTTCAGCGAGCGTGGGAATCTTCTTCGGAGTTTATCCCGCGCGCAAGGCCGCCAGTCTGGATCCGATTGTGGCACTGCGATTCGAGTTATAGCGATGCCAAGCGACGTTACCGAAAATATTCTTGCCGAAGATTTCCGCATGGCATTGGACACCCTGGTGACCAACAAGATGCGTTCCGCGCTGACCATCCTTGGCATCGTGATCGGGGTGATGACGGTGATCGCGATCTCCTCCGTGGTGCGCGGTCTCAACTCGAATGTGCAGGGCCTGGTGCAGCAGATGGGCTCCAACATCATCTTTGCCTATCATCTGCAACCGTTCCAGCTTGGCCGGCCGACAGCGGAGATGCTGAATCGCAAGGAGCTGACGTATGACGATGCCATGGCCATGCGCAGCCTGCCGCACGTGAAGGCGGTTTCCTCCGGCGTCCGTTTGTTCCTGAGACAATTTGGGACCGGAACTTACGTCGTGAAATACGAAGGGCGGCGGGCGAAGAACACGATTCTGGAAGGTGATACGGTCTCGGCCGCCGACGTCTTCGAATACAAACCGGAGCGCGGGCGCTGGTTCATTCCGGCCGAGCAAGAGCAGCACAGCCCGGTCATCGTCCTCGGATACGACACCGCACAGACGCTGTTCGACGATGCCGATCCGGTCGGCAAGGAACTCAACATCGAAGGCCAACTATTCACCGTGGTCGGCGTGGCGGAAAAGAAGCGGGCGGCGTTCAGCGGAGGCGCCAACCCCGAAGACAACATTGTCTTCTTTCCCTACACCACCTTCCATAAGCTGCATCCGGAGCTGAAGGACAACTGGATCAGCATCAAGGCCACTTCGCAGGCGGATATGCCGAAGGCCGTCGATGAGGTGCGCGAACTGTTGCGCCGCAGGCGGCGGGTAGCGCTGGACAAAGAGGACAACTTCGCCGTCTTCAGCCAGGACTCGCTGGTGGAAGTGTGGGACAAGATCACCGGCGGCGTGTTTGTCTTCATGTTCGCCGTTTCCAGCGTTGGATTGATCGTCGGCGGCGTTGGCGTGATGAACATCATGCTGGTTTCGGTAACCGAACGCACGCGCGAAATCGGCATCCGCAAGGCGATAGGGGCGCGCAAACACGACATCCTGGTGCAGTTCACACTGGAGGCGGTGGCGCTGACGGCAATTGGAGGGGTGCTGGGAATCCTGGTGGGAGGATTGATCAGCAGCCTGGTGCCCTTTGTTTTTCCCGCTCTGCCGGCGACCATGTCGATGCCGTGGTCGATCATTCGCCTTTGCCGCTTCGACATTCATCGGGCTGGTATTCGGGATCTATCCCGCGTGGAAGGCCGCCAACCTCGATCCCATAGAGGCTCTGCGCTACGAGTAATCGGCGCAGCTACATGGGCCTGACCGGACTTCAATCTTTCGATCTGCTAAGCTGTTTGCATAACTCACATGCAATTTTTATATCTACACTTTTCATGGTTACATCCAGCATGTTTCTTTGCTGCCCTGGCGATCTGCGGACTTGGCTATCAGTTCCTGGTGATCGCCGGAATCGTCAAGTTTTGCCGTTTGCCACGGCTCCAGCCTGAGTCGAACGGCGCGACGCAGGGCAGGATGACCCTGAGGCGCCGCCGATTTCCATCCTCAAGCCACTACGCGGCACCGATCCGCGAATGTATGAAGCGTTTCGCAGTCATTGCCTGCAGGATTATCCCGCGTTTGAAATCATCTTCGGCGTGGCGGATGCAAGCGATCCGGCGGTGGCGGAGGTTGAGCGGCTGCAGCGGGAGTTTCCGTCGCGGAGTATTCAACTGATGGTGTGTCCGGAGTTGCTGGGAACCAATCGCAAGGTAAGCACGCTGGTGCAACTGCTGCCGCAGGCGCGCTACGATTTGCTGCTCATCAACGACAGCGACATCCTGGTGCCGCCGGATTACCTGCGGCAAATCGCGGCATGCTTCGAGACGCGGGCAGAAAACCACGGGCCGCCGCACGGGGATGGTGACGGCTTTGTATCGTGCGGCTGCATAACAAGCCAACAAAACACAACGGCGGCTCGGCCCGGCGGCGACCCTGGCTTCGCGGCTGGAGGCGCTTACGATCGCAACCGATTTCGCCGGAGGCGTGCTGAGCGCCTACGCGCTGGAAGGCCGGCTGAGCTTCGGGCTGGGTTCGACCCTGGCGATGCGGCGCGAAGCGCTGGAGGCTATCGGTGGACTGCGTCCGCTGCTGGATTACCTGGCGGATGATTACGAGCTGGGAAATCGCATTGCGCGCGCCGGCTTCGACGTGGTGCTTGCGCCGCTGGTGGTGGAGACCGCGCTGCCTCGGCGCCAGCTTCGGGGAGATGTTCCAACACCAGTTGCGCTGGGCAAGGACGATCCGCGACCGGCGACCGGGAGGGTATATCGGGCTTGGGGTTACCCATGTGCTGCCGTGGGCGTTGCTGGCCTGCCTATGTTCGGGACTGGCGGGCTGGAGTCTGGCGCTGCTGGCGGCGGCCGCCTTGCTGCGCTTCGCGGTTGCCGCAGCGCTTGTGCACGAGCGTGCTGCACGACGAGGCAGCGGACCTTGACCTGTGGCTGCTGCCCCTGAGAGATGTGATCGCATTGCTGGTCTGGATTACCAGCTTCGCTGGAAACACCGTGGTTTGGCGGGGAGAGAGGTTTCGCATCTCTGGAGGAAAGCTCGAAAAGCTGGAGCCGGGGACGAAGTAAGCCGTTTGGCTTGGGAAAACCCGGGGCCGCGCCACAGCTTCGAAGTGAGAACCAGGAGTTTTTATGAAGAACCTGTTGTATGCCGCGGCGGTCTTATTGCTTACAGGCCTGGCGACGGCGCAGACCGGAGCCATGAACAGCATGAGCGGCAGCACCAATCAGAACCAGACGCTGACCGGCGAAACGGCACATCCCTTTCCACCGGCGCCGGGCTTCAATGGCGGGGCGCCCGATGCGGGCGATCGTGTCTCCGGGACTCCAGCTAACGCCACCACCATGCACTTAGAGAGCGAATCGATGACCGCAGGGCAAATCCACCTGAGGCAGCGGGACATAGCGCAGCAAGCCATTTTTGAGAGCGCGAATCAGAGTTCCGCGCGTACCTCCAAGCGGACGCAGCATTAAAGCGGGTCTCGTAATATCGGATAAGGGCGGTTCCGGGGGCGGCGAAGGCCGCCCCCATTTTCCGTCAAATGCTCACTGCGTTGTGCCCAGGTTACCGGGCTGACAGGTTGCGCCGGTATCTGGAGTTGGAGTTGGCGGCGTAGGCGGCGTGGCCCACGGCACGTTGGTGAAGTCGAAGAAATCCAGCAAGTCCGGCTGTACGGCATCGCGGTTGGTCAAGTGCGCCGTCGGACTGATAAAGCGGCTCTCGACGAACTTGAGCACCGCGGTGTGGTCCATCGGGTTGTGCCCGACGTAATGCTTGCGCGTAAACGGCGAGACGATCATGTTCGGCAGGCGGAAGCCAAGCTGCGCGGCGAAGCCCTGCTTGGTGGCCGCGTCGTTGGGATGCGTGCCGGGCCAGGCGGGCCTCAGATCGCAGTGCAGCGAGTGTGGCGGAGGTGGCGGAGACTGCAGGTGGCGGCGGAGGCAGCGCTGACTCGGGCTCACACGGGAAGAAAGTATCCGGATTCACCGCGATGGCAGAGATGTCGGTGGTGATTCCCAGGCCGCATCGGTGAAGTCGTTGGTGTGCTTCGGGCACCGGAGGCACGTGTTCGAGCGGACCGCCGCCTTCGTCGTAGCTGAAGAAGAACACGGAATCCTTCCACGAGGGGCTGTTCATCAGCGCATTGGTGATCGCCGCCACTTGCATCTGCCCGGCCAGAATCGATTGGCCCGAGCCGGGGTGCTCATCGAAAAGCCCATAGGCCGGAATGATGTAAGCAAAGCTCGGCAGCGTGCCATTCGCCACGTCGACAAAGTACTGGGTCATGGGCGCGATGTGGTTTGGGTCGATGCAGAAGCTGTTCTTGGGATCGCCGACCGCCTTGGAAGGAACAGTCGTCGGCGCGGCGACGCCACCGCAGGGCTTTGCCGCGTTGAGGTACTTAAACCCGTAAGTGAAATAGTTTAAGTCCATTTCCGGAAAGCCGGCGCAGCGCTGGGCGTGCCGCTGTTCGGCAGCACGCATCCGCTCTGCGTGAGGCCGTAGTAGATCTTCCACGAGACCGCGGCTTGGCCTGATCCAATTCCTGAAAATCGTAGGAATGGCCAGCGAACCCGTTAAGTTGTCGTTCTTGAACGGGTCTTTCGTCAAGCCCTTGCGTCGTTCCGCCGCTGATGGTCGCGATGCGGTTCGGCGTGCTCTTGCTGGCAACCGGAGAGAACCAGCGGTCAGAGACGGCGAACTGCGAGGCCATGTAGTAGTAGTAGTTGAGAAGACCCTGATCGTAGTACCCCATGGCGCGCGTGCCCGGATCATTCGGGATTATCCGTCAGCGATCCGCTGCCGCAGCCGGAGGCGGCGCAACCGATGGCGTAGCCCGCGGCCTCCTGCACGAAATACTTCATCGTGATCTTGCGCGTGATCGACTCGCTGTTGCTCACGTCCAGAAAGCTGGCCGGCCAATCGGAGCTCATGTCGTCGACGCAAGCCGTGGCCAATTTGAACGGAAGAAATGTCTTGCCGTTGTACGTGTTGGTGAAGGTAGTCAGCTTGTCGTCGATGCCATCGACGTCATACTCCTTGCCATCATCGCCGATTTCCACGTTGCCCAACGGTACTCTGGCGACTTTCGATACGGATTCAACATGCCGAAATACGTATCGAAGGTGCGGTTCTCGTTCAACATGAAGATGACGTGATTCAACTGGGTAACGCTGCCGTTTCCCGGGTGGAGGCGGCGTGCGGGTTGGTGTCGGAGTTGGCGTCGGAGTTGGTGTCGGAGTTGGCGTCGGAGTGGGCGTGGTGGTCGCTCCGGAGCCACTGGCGTTGGAGCTGCGGCGTTGGAGCAGCAGGTCGAAGCGCTGTTATTCGAGACGACCCGGACCCACATCCCCAAAGGACAAGCAGCAGAGCGGAAACCAGCAGCACATCGATACATCTTTTCATCGGTTCTACCATCTCCTCGCGGACCAACCGCGAACGGTTGATCTGGAGAGAAGATGGAGTGAGCAGCTCGGGAGTTGCCCGCGAAAAGAGGGTTAAGTGAAGAAGACAAAAGTACTAAGAAAGAGAATCAGTTTGATCGAGCAGCTCTGGCCGGAGCTGCTGCCATGGACATGGTGCTGCCGGGGCTGCCCTAGCTCAGCTCGACTTTCTTCATAAGCCTGCCGACGCGGATCACCAATTGCGCGGGAATCGTCGTATTCAGATAAAGTTCGCGGGTCTGCCGGCCATCGATTCGCACTGAACCGGCTTTGATCTTTCTCTGCGCATCGGAAGCGGAGTCGGCCAGTCTGGCCTTGAGCATAAGTTTGTCGAGCTTGATCGACCAGGTTCCGCCATCGGAGCCAGTCCCGCACTCGCTGGCGCGCAACGCTACGCTCTCGATATTTTCCGGCGCTTCGCCGCGTTGAAACTGGCGTGTCCAGTTGGCGGCGGCTTCTTCCGCCTCCGCGGCCGAGTGAAAGTCGGTGATGATGAGTTTGGCGAGATCCTTCTTCGCCTGCATGGGATGCAGTTCCGCGGCCTGTACGCGCTTTTGAAGCGCTTCAATCTCGGGAATCGTCAGGTCGGTGAGCAGTTCGTAATAACGCCACATCAACGAGTCGGAGATGGACATCAGTTTGCCGAACATCTCGTCGGGCGATTCGGTAATGCCGACGTAATTTCCGTAAGACTTCGACATCTTCTGCACGCCGTCGAGACCTTCGAGCAGGGGCGTGGTGAGCACGATCTGCGAGGGCTGTCCGTAATGGCGCTGGAGTTCGCGGCCGACCAGCAGGTTGAACTTCTGGTCGGTGCCGCCGAGTTCGACGATCGGCGTTGAGCGCAACCGAGTCGTAGCCCTGGGTAAGCGGATACAGCAGTTCGTGAACGGAGATAGGCTTCTCTTCCTGAAAACGCTTGTGGAAGTCCTCGCGCTCGAGCATCTGCGAAACGGTGAACTTGGCGGCCAAGCCGGATAAAGCCCTCGAAGCCAAGCGCAAACAGCCATTCGCTGTTGAAGCGGATTTCGGTCTTGGCCGGATCGAGGATCTTGAAGACCTGCGCCTTGTAGGTCTCGGCGTTGGCGTTGATCTGCTCGCGGGTGAGCGGCGGACGCGTGGCGTTGCGTCCGGTGGGATCGCCAATCAGTCCGGTGCCGTCGCCGATGAGGAAAATGGCGGTGTGGCCCATGTCCTGGAAGTGCTTGAGCTTGCGCATGATGACCGTGTGGCCGAGGTGAAGATCGGGCGCGGTGGGGTCCATGCCGAGCTTGATGCGCAGCGGCCGGCCGGACTTGTACGACTCCTCGAGACGCTCGCGGAGGTCGGCTTCGCGGATGATTTCAACCGCGCCCTTGCGCAGATATTGCAACTGTTCTTCAACGGGACGGAAAGCCATATAGCTCGATTATACGAGAGGCTTCAGGCAGGCTGCGGAAAACCAGGCTTCGGGTCAATGTTGCTCTATTCCGCGCCCGAGATTCTTGCGCGACTTTCAGAGATGTACCGGGTTTTCATAAATACATGTACCTCCCATTTTTCCGTTGATGGAGTTTTCGATGAGCCCGAGTGTTTCGGGCTCTTTTTTTTGCCGCCAAATGGCATCTGCGGGCATCCGAATAGTTGAGTGTTTTCGACCGCCTGCTTCCGAAGGGTTCAAAAATGAACGCCCGGAGCAGGTGGCGGTGTCCGGCGAGAGAGGCTCGGGCCAAGGGTGCCGCGGGAAACCGTTGCGCCTCCCGCGCTTGGAAAGAGAACGCTGTCCGGAAGGAAGCAGATCGTCTCCAGCTTCAACCCCGCCTCGTGTCCCAGCGCCAAGATTCTTTCGAGTTTCGGGTTCTGGGTTGAGAACTCGTCAATCGCATCGTTTCTTCGGATCGGATGGCTGCGATGTCCACGCTGAGATGACAGACGAAGTTTCCACCAACACGTTACTGATCGATAAGCACGGCCGCCGAATCACGGACTTGCGGATCTCGGTCACCGATCGCTGCAATTATCGTTGCGTTTATTGCCGGACGGGCAATGATGGCGCGCTCTTTGCCGAGTTGCCGAGCGAGGATTACCTGCGCATGGCACGCGTCTTTATCTCGCTTGGTATCAACAAGATACGACTGACAGGCGGGGAGCCGCTATTACGCCGCGAGCTGACGGCGATGGTCGCCGAGCTGGCGCGGATGCGCACCGTCCAGGGCGACGAACTGGACTTGGCGATTACCACTAACGGCCATTTGTTAGCAAAACTTGCGGGCCCGCTTGCACGCGCCGGGACTGAAGCGGGTGACGGTCAGCATGGATGCCGTGGATCGCGAAAGGTTCGCCCGAATCACGCGCGTTTCGAACGGATTTGAGCATGTTTTGGCAGGTATTCGCGCTGCCAAAGAGGCGAATCTATGTCCGATAAAGATTAACTGCGTGCTGCTGCGCGGTTTCAACGACGACCAAATCCCCGAGTTCGGCCGCTTTGCCCGGGAAGAAAATGTGGTGGTGCGGTTTATCGAGTTCATGCCGCTGGAAGAGGATCGGGTGTGGTCGCCCCAGATTGTTGTTCCGCTGAAGGAGATTCTGGAGCGGATGGCAGAGCTTCCGGCCCTTGCGCGAGATTGAGCACGGGGCGAGCGAGACCGCGCGGCGTTACGTGTTCGACGACGGCATCGGCGAGATCGGCATCATCGCTCCGGTTTCCATGCCGTTCTGCGGCCATTGTTCGCGGGTGCGGCTGACCTCCGATGGCAAGATCCGCACCTGCCTGTTCTCGGTGATCGAACACGATCTCTATGGGCTGATGCGTCGCGGCGCCAGCGACGAGCGCTTGGCGCAGTTCATCATTGAAGCCGATCAACCAGAAGGAAGAGCGGCATCACATCGGCGAGCCGGGTTTTGTGCCGCCCTCGCGCACCATGGTGCACATCGGGGGATAAGCGACACCCCGACCGACTCCCACATCTGCCAAATGCGGGCAGATATGGGCCACCGTTGTGTATTTAAGACAGAAACAAGGTGGCTCTGCCGGCGCGGGCATCGCGCCCTTGCTTGCGAAAGTTGCACCGAACCCGGGCGGTTCGTGCATCATTAAGAGCTGAACTATCCCCTGGCTTCAACATCCCCGCGGGTGGGGCTTCGATGGGCAGGCAGTTCCCATCACGGCAGTGCATCCGCTGAAGCCAACGGAAAGCTTTCAACATCCCCGTTCCGCGCTAGCGGAGCTGAAGGCGAGAAAAACTGTGGCTACGGCTATTTCTGCGAATCAGAGCTGTTCGCTCGACAACTATCTTGTACTCCCTGATCTCTCGATGGACGCCCGTATTGCGGCTGCCAGGCAAGCGTTGGGAGAGCAGTGCGTCATCCTCGGACATCACTACCAGCGCGACGAAGTGATCCGTTTCGCGGATTTCCAGGGTGACTCCTACAAACTTTCACAGCAGGCCGCGGCGGCGAAGGGCGCTTACATAGTGTTTTGCGGCGTACACTTCATGGCCGAAAGCGCCGACATCCTTTGCCGCCCCGACCAGTCCGTGATCCTGCCCGATCTCAACGCCGGCTGCTCGATGGCCGACATGGCTGAAATCTCGCAGGTGGAAGACTGCTGGGAGCAGTTGGTAGCGCTCGGCATCACCGCCGACGAACGGCAAAGGACTGTCGCCGATGACGTACATTAACTCGGCGGCGGCCATCAAGGCTTTCTGCGGAGAGCGCGGCGGCGCAGTCTGCACCTCGGCGAATGCAGCCTCGGCGCTGCGCTGGGGACTTGGCGCGCAATCCCAAGGTGTTTTTTCTGCCCGATCAGCATCTGGGACGGAACACCGGCTACGCGATGGGAATTCCGCTCAACGAAATGGTGGTGTGGGACCCGTTCATGCCGATGGGCGGACAGACCCCGGAGCGTCTGCGCGCCGCCCGTATCATCCTCTGGAAAGGACACTGCTCGGTGCATCAGCGATTCTTGCCGGAGCACGTGGAGCGGGTGCGCGCCGCTTATCCGGGCATCCGCGTGATTGTTCATCCCGAGTGCCGATGGGAGGTCTGCCAGAAGGCCGACGACGTTGGTTCGACCGAAAAGCTGCGCAAGCTGGTGGAGGACGCGCCTGCCGGAACCCGTTTCGCAATCGGCACCGAGATTCATCTGGTAAACCGGCTGGCCAAACAGCATCCGGAGAAGCCGATCATCACGCTCGATGATGCCGGTTGCTTGTGCACCACCATGTATCGCATCTCACCGCAGCACTTGTGCTGGGCGTTGGAGAGCCTCGTCGACGGAGTCGTGGTCAACCAGATCAAAGTGAATCCGCAGGTGAAGCATTGGGCGCGCGTCGCGCTGGACCGCATGCTGGAGATCCACTGAGCTGCGGAGGAATGCAAGCAGCTTTAGCAGTAGCCCTGCGGCAAATGGGCCCTGGGGAAAACCCCACGTCAGCCCTCAGTCACCCCAGCGAGCAGAGCCTCGCTGGACGATTCGGCGGGACGTGGGCACCGATGCTTTCTCCGGGTAGGCGACGCGCGTGATTCGCTGGACCTCAAGCGGTGCGACAGGCATATCGCAGTAGCATTTCGCGTAAAATAAACGTGGATGCGAGACATGCGCACTTTTTCCTTACACGAGGCGCAGGCGATGCTGCCGGTTCTGGAGTCGCTGCTGCGCGCATCGATCGAGGCGAAGCAGAAGATCGAGGAGATCGAAGCCGAATTGCAGCACGTGCAGGAGCGAATTTTTCTGGATGGCGGCATGCTGCTCAACGTCAAGCTATGGGCTCGCCGCGGCGCCGAGCGCGACAAGGCTCTGCGCAAGGCGAAGGACTCGATTGCTGAAATCAATGCCATTGGGGTGCAGGTGAAGGATCTTGATATGGGGTTGCTGGACTTTCCCTGCAAGGTGGAAAGCGGCGAAATCGTTCTTCTGTGCTGGAAGCTGGGTGAAGACGGCAATCACTCACTGGCATGGCCTGGAAGAAGGCTACGCCGGGCGAAAGCCGATCGACGAGCGCATCCAGCGGGCCAAGCCCGATCAGATCAACTAGAGTCGCGGCCCGCAGCAAAATTTCAGAGTGTCATATCTGACGCGACCGCAGGCAGATGCTGAAGCATCCATGTATTTCAGATGTCAGAGGAAAAGCAGATCCTTCGCTCGCTCAGGATGACACTCTGAAAATTCTGGAGACGTGTGATGTGGAGCACCTCGAGCAGGCCGCACCGTCGAAATCGTACGCGCTGGCGAAACCTATTCAGAATGCCTGGGTTTCTACTAAGATGAAACAGGTGTGTTCAGGGGGAGCTATGTCTCGAACGGGCACGGCAGTTCTCGCACTGATCAGCCTGGTTGCCGTTGCGGGATTGATGATTGGCTGCGGTGGCTTTTTCGTCTCGCCGAATTCGGTGGCCAGCATTACGGTCAGCCCGACTACCGCGGTTCTCAGCACCACGGGCGGGACTCTGCAAATCTCTGCCAGCGCCACACTGGTCAACGGCAACAGTTCCACTTGCACTTCGGCGACATGGACGAGCTTCCGATACAACCGGCGCCATCCTTACCGTCGATTCCTCCGGGCATTACGGTCACGCCGGTAGGAGGCGGTGAAGCGACGGTCACGGTCAACTTCCAGCGGAAAGAGCAGCAGGCGGTTCCGATCGACGTCATTACCGGCACGATCAGCAGCATCACCATTAATCTGTCGAGTACGAGCGTGACGCCGCCGGGCACGTAAAAGCGACGGTCGTCACGGACAGCGGGCTCACTATTCCAGCTAACTTTGTTACCTGGACTACCCCCACGGGCGCGACCATTAGCGGCAGCGGCAGCAGCGCCGTCTTTACGTTTGTGACGGCGACTGCCGGAACGACGGCGACGATCACTGCGACGGTGACCACCAACGGCAACTCGTCACTCACCGCGACTTCGTGCGACGATTACTATTATTTGAGGCGGGAGCGGACGGCAACGGGACGCTGACACGACCCCACATTAGCTCCGCCTGCGGCTCCGCAAATGTGGGCCACCACAGGCTAGAATGGGCTAACCACTCTGATTGGCAGTCATCTTCCGGAGAGGCACTCGGCTTTTGATGTGGTACGCTGGGGCGCTCTGCACTACAATTTTCTTAGGAATCATCTCTCGTGCTTAAGAAGTCCAGAATCGTTTTCCCCAACATCGCTGTGGTGTGTCTGTGCGGGTTGCTGCTTGTGCTCGCCGCGGTTTTCAGCGGGCTGCAAACGGGTTCTTTGCGGTCGAACGAAGTCGCCTATGTGGCGGTTCCCCAGGCCGTGCTGCGCGACCGTGTAGCCGCGCTCTACAACAAAGTTGGAACCGTCACGAACGGGCAGAAGCTGGAGATTCTGGAACATCAAAAGCGCTTTGTGAAGGTGCGGACCGCCGGCAACGCAGGAAGGTTGGGTCGAGCTGACGGTATCTGGCCGGCCAGGACGTCTTACGACGGCTTCGAAAAGCTGGCCAAAGAAAATGGCCCAGGCTCCGGCCCAGGCAAAAGGCGCAACCCGAGCGGAACTGAACATGCACCTGACTCCGGCACGCGACTCGGAAAAGCTCTATCAAATGCCGGAGGGAGATAAGGTCGACATTCTGAAGCGGGCCACGGCGGAGAAGGCAGACGCCGGGCGCGCCCAAGAGCTTCAGCCTGTCGAACCAGTCCAAGCGCGAGCCGCAAAAGCCGGGCTCCAAACAGGCGCTTCCGGTCAAGGGCTACGCCGCCCCCACGGTAAGGGATGCCAACGCCGCCCCGCCGCCGGTGATCACGGCCAATGTTCGGCAAACGGCGCCAGCCGAGGGCAAACCCGCCGAAGCCAAGCCGATGGACGACTGGTGGCTGGTGCGCGACAAACAGGGCCGCGTGGGATGGGCGCTGGCCAGAATCATCGACATCGATGTGCCGATGGAGATTGCGCAATATGCAGAAGGACAGCGAATCCAAGCGTGCTTCGTCCTGAACCGCGTGCACGACGAAGAGCACGATGGCGACAAGGACGTGGCGCAGTACCTTGTACTCATGACCGAAAACAAAGACGGCCTGCCGTTTGACTTCAACTCCTTCCGGGTCTTTACCTGGAACCTGCGCCGGCATCGCTATGAAACTGCTTATCGCGAACGCAACATCATGGGATTTTTGCCGGTTCGTGTGGGTACGCAGAGTTTCGACAAGGAAGGAACGCAGCCCATCTTCACTGTGAAGCTGCAAAACGAGGACGGCCAGATCGGCGATCGCACCTACCGGCTTGCCGGCCCACTGGTGCGGCGCGTGCTTGCGCCCGGAGAAGAATCCCAGAAACTCGCCCTGATCCATAAGAACAAGAAGAAGGCAGCTGCGCCGGCGCATCACCGGCATTCCCGGTAGAGCTGGACAGGGCTCCCGCCCTGAGCAGCTTCCCCTTTTCGGCCATCCAACAGGCACCGCGGGGAATCCAATCAGCCGGGAGGGCTTCGGAATGGCAGAGAAGGTGAAAGAGCTGCATCTCCAAAGGGATTACAAAAGCTTTCTATACTTTATCGACGGCAATGGAAGCGTCTGCCAAAAGCCCAAGTCAGGGCAAGGCGATACCCAGGTCCTTGTGGAAAAAGCGGTCGAGCGCGACAACCAGTATCTGTACTTCATCGACAAGGAAGGCGACGTCTCCCGTTCCCCGCGAGGAACCAAGAAGCGCGCTGCCGCCTGATCCCTTTATGGACAATTCAGGTTGGAACATGTACGTCTTCCGGGACGGCCGGAGAATTGTTTCGGGGCAGAGACTTGTCTCTGAGCTGCGCGACGCGATGGCTGGGCTTGGAGCCCCGTCCTTCACTGGATCGGCTGCTGGATGCGCTGGTCGCCGCCGGCGAGCTGGAATGCGCGCTCACCGATACGGGCTCGGAGCTGGCAGTGCGCGCGGCAGCCATCAGCGACGCCGTCGCCGGGATGCTGGTGCGTGCGGCAAGTACCCAGCAGACCGGGACCGACTAAAGACGCATCCGACGGCGAGGATTCCACGCGGCAATTGCTGGCGCAACTGGAGTCGTTGGCGCCGCCGGCGCAGTTGCACCTCAGCGTTCACGAGGGCTTTGCCTACTACGCGCTGCATCCGCTGAAGGTTGTGGACCTGCTGCGGGATGTCTTGCCTGGCCGACGACAGTCGCTGTCTGCGCCGGATGGTGCCGGTGGCGGTACTGGGGATACGCAGCATTGGGGTCACCCTGAGCGCCGTGCTGATGGCGGCGCTCAAACAGCGCGGATATGCCGCCGACCGCACCACGGTCCGCCCAACCGGCCACCCTTATGACCGCAAGCTCACGCTGGACAGGCAGCAGATGGCGTGGATCGAGGCGCACCGCGGCGCGGAGTTCATGGTGATCGACGAGGGTCCGGGGCTGAGCGGATCGTCGTTTCTGGCCGTTGCCGAAGGGCTTGTCTCGGCCGGGTGTGCCGCAGGAAAAAATTCTTCTGATCGGGAGCCGCCAGCCCGATGTCGCTCAACTGCGTTCGCCAAATGCCGTCGAGCGCTGGAGCCGCTTCCGCTTCATCTGCATGGCATCGCACCCCTATTGTCCCGAAGGCGCCGCGATAGCCATCGGAGGCGGTGTGTGGCGCCAGGAATTCCTGACCGATTGCAGCGACCCGCCGGCCTGCTGGACGCAACTGGAAATGGCGAAACTTCTCTCCGCCGACCGCAAACTCTTTTACAAGTTCGAAGGCTTTGGACACTTCGGCGGCGACATCGGAAAGCGGGCTTCGGCGCTGGCCGCAGCCGGTCTGGGACCGGAGTATCTGGGCAATGAATCCGGGTTCGGCATCTACCGGGTCAACCGGGGCCGACGGCTGAAGGCGCGCGATCTTTCGCCCTTGCTGTTGCGGCATTTGGCAGCCTATTGCGCCTTTCGCATGCGGGAGTTCAAGGCCGACGATTCGCAGCCATCCGCCATCGACGAGATGGCGCCGCTGGAACTGGTCGTTGGAATTTGGGGAATTCGGGCGATGCACAGGAGTTTGGCCCGGTTGAGGTCGAACACAGGGTCTTCTGCGACGCACACATGATGCCGCATGAATGGCTGGAACTCCCCGATGGCCGCTTACTCAAACTCGACGGCGCATCCCATGGCGATGACCATTTCTTTCCCGGCCCGTGCGACATCGCATGGGATCTGGCTGGAACCATCGTCGAGTGGAACCTGTCAGCGCCCTGAAGCGGAGTATTTTCTGGAGGAGTACCGCCGCCTCAGCGGAGACGATGCGCGCAGGCGCCTGCCGCCCTACCTGAGAGCTTATGTCTCTTTCCGGATGGGCTGGTGCAAAATGGCCGCTCTGGCCAGTGCGGGAAGCTTCGACGAGCCGCTGCTATGGCGCGATTTCGAGCGCTACCGGCGCTATGCCGAACAGCTTTCCGGACGCGCTCGGAGCCGGCTGTGCAAGAGAGCGCCGAGCTGAAGCCGGAGAGTCCGCAAGCGGAGACCGACGGCATAATCAGAGTGGCGTGAAGATAGGGCGTGGGGAAATACATAGATCGTCACGTCGGTTCGCCCGGCGAACCTCCTCACGATGACATCCGCAGCGAAAGGATGCAACACTGCTCTAGCCACGGGCTCCACAAATGCTGGCTCATAACCGAAGAAACTACCCCAGGTTAGCCAAAAGCGGGCGAACCTGGGGCACCCGCCTCAGCAAACAATGTCCAGGGGTGTCATTCTGAGCGCCCGAAGGGGAGCGAAGAATCTGCTTTTGTTTTCAGGTGCGCGAAAAAGCAGATCCTTCGCTACGCTCAGGATGACACCTGTAAACATACAAGGCGCGGGTGGCCCATTCAAGCCCGTCGTTGGCTTGAGTGGGGCGGTTTTCCTATGCAAGAAACAAACTACCCCACACAAGCAAAGGAAGCTTGTATGGGGCACCCGGCGCCTGCGGGCTGGCCTTCGATAAGGGTGAGGGTGGCCCACGCTACCAGTGTCAACTACGCTGCATAGTCAACTGCCCCACCCTACGCAACAGCGGTTGCGCTCATCAAGTTCCTCAGGAATAAAACTCGGCGATGGCATCGACCACTCGGCGCTGTTCGTCGGGGCGGAGTTCGGGGAAGATCGGCAGGGCCAAGACCTCGCGGCAAGCCCGTTCGGCCTCGGGCATCGAACCGGCGGCATACCCCAGATAGGCAAACGCTTCCTGAAGGTGCAGCGGAACCGGATAGTAGATTTCGCTGGCGATGCCGCGCGCAGCCAAAAATGCGCGGAGTTCATCGCGCTTTGGCACCCGCACCACGTACTGATGGTAGATGTGTTGCGCCTGGGGATAAACGATCTGTGGGCGCACCGGGCAGTCCCGGCGAACCCGCGAGCGCAGCGGCGGAAAAGAGCTGGTCATAGCGAGCCGCGATCTCCCGTCGGCGCGCGTTCCATTCATCGAGATGCCGCAACTTGATGCGCAGCACCGCGCCCTGGATGGCGTCCATGCGGCTATTGCCGCCCATCTCCTGGTGGTGATAGCGGCGTGCGCTGCCGTGATTGCGCAGACGGCGGACGCGCTCGGCCAGTTCCGGGTCGCTGGTGGTGACGCAGCCGGCATCGCCGAAAGCGTTGAGGTTCTTGGTGGGATAGAAGCTGAACGCCGCCGCCTTGCCCCAGGCTCCTGCCTTGCGCTTGCGCCACGAGGCGCCGAAAGCTTGCGCGGCGTCTTCGATGATCGCGAGTTTGTAATCCTGCGCGATCTGCTCGAAAACGTCCATGTTGGCGCATTCGCCGAAAAGATGAACCGGCATGATCGCTTTGACCGCCGTGGGACGCAGCTTTTCGATGGCCAGGCGCGCGGCGCGAAAATCGAGGTTGAACGTCTCCGGATCGATGTCGGCAAAGACCGGACGGGCTCCGCAGCGCACGATCGAACTGGCCGAGGCAAAGAAGGTGAACGGCGTGGTCAGCACCAGGTCGCCGGGACGAACGCCGGCAGCGGCCATGGCCAACCACAGCGCATCGGTGCCGCTGGCGCAGGCCACCGTGTCATTGACGCCGAGGAACGCCGAGATTTCCCGCTCCAGAGCGGCAACCTCTTCGCCAAGAATCAGGCTTTGCGACTCGCAAACCCGGTCGATGGCCTCGCGAACTTCGGTGCGAATGGTGGCGTACTGCCGCTTGAGATCCAGTAGCGGCACCGCCTGCCGCTGGGCGGCGTCCGTAGCCGCTGCTTGAGAAGAATGTTCGTTCACGAAGTTTCTGATCTCCCTGTCTGGCGTTGCGGGCAAATGCCGGGTGAGGTATCGATTCTAGCAGGCGGAGAATGAACTACCCCAGGTTAGCCAACTGCGGGCGAACCTGGGGCACCGGGCGGTATCCGCGTCTTAACAAGAACGCGTCCTGAGATTAAAAAACCCCACCCTAGTCGCAAAAGCGGCGACTAAGGATGGGGCACCCGCTGCGTCTGCTGACAACGTTACGGTCAGAAAGAAACTACCCCAGGTTAGCCAACTGCGGGCGAACCTGGGGCACCGGGCTTCCCTCCGTTCCCACATTAGCCAAACTGCGGCAAATGTGGGCCACAAAGAATTAGTGTGCCAGGAAGAGGACGTAGTGGCTGGCGCAGACCATGAAAAACAGCATTGGAAAGGTGAGCCAGAAGTTTGTCCGGGCGGTGACCGCCGACAGGAGCATGAGCTTCTGGATCTCCGGCGGCGTGGGATCAGATGGGTTTGGGCCGGACTCGGTCCATTGCAGGATGCGTTTTTGAGCGCGCCAGAGCACACCCCAGACATTGTTCATCATGACCCAGCCAAGTCCGCCGCCAATCCCTATGCAAAGCTGGCGGTTGCTTTCCCAGCCGGTCGAGTTCAGGGAAAGGTAGAGCCAAGCGGCGGCCACGACGAGCACGGCAAAGACGATGGCGAGCAGCGGGCCTTTCGCATTGAGCTTGCCCATCATGAAGATCCCGATCATGACGAAAGAAACCACCGTCCAGATGCCGAAGAAGCTGCCGATTGCCCGGCCGGGGTGCGGGTGCATGCCGACGGCAAGGGCGCTCGCCTTGTCCTCGCCGATGATGATCATCCAATACCAGATGCCGACCAGCACGGTGACCACAGAGGCCCAGCGGAACCACCAGAGCGCCGGGCGCATGAGCCGGGCGTAAACGCGCAGACGGGTGGCGGCATCCAGTTCGCGCAGGAAGCGCAGGTTGACCAGGGTGAAGAAGTAGAGCAGCCCAACCCAGAGGATTCCGGCCAGAACGTGGAACAAACCGCAATCCGATTTGGAGTTTGGCGGCGGCTTCGGCGGAGATGGCCAGGAAAGCCAGGGCGGGGAGCTTGCATCATCGGTTCCTCCGGCGCTTGAACGAGAGTTGCAAAATTAACCGGCCAACCACACGGGCGCCAGTTGAAATTGGAAGGCTGACGACTTATCGTAGTTGTGTCCGTGAAGCGGCCCGGATGGAAATTCTGTCTGTTTTTCAGTGGCTGTTTGATTGCTTGATTTGGTCGGTTTCGTTGTTTTGCGGTTTTTGGCTCTAAAGGAGAAAGTAATCAATGGAAAATAAGCCGGCGCAGAACATACAGGACTCGTTTCTCAATACGGCGCGCAAGGACAAGTCTGTCATTACCATCTACCTGCTGAGCGGCGTGAAACTGTCCGGGCGGATTCGTTCCTTCGACAAGTATTCCGTGGTGCTGGAGACCAACAACCAGGAGCAGCTTATTTTTAAGCATGCGATTTCGACCGTTGTCATGGCTCGTGGTACGCATATCAGCGATCGCGGAGAGTTCCGCCCAGCTCCGGCCGCCTGGAACAGCGGCCCCAACTACCAATAGCACCGCTCCCGCCGGACCGGGTTCACCCTCGTCGGAGGGATAGGTTATTCCCAGCCGTTCGGAGCAGAGCAACTCCTTGCGGCGGCCGGCCGGGCCCGGAGACCCGCGTTCGACCCTGCGTCCCGGATCCGAGCGCGCATTCCTTGTCGGCATCGAGCACCGTGCGCGCCGCACCGAGAAGGGGCGCCCGCGCCGCCCGACGATGCGGCAGGAGCCGCCAGCCGCGAGCCCGGTGCCGTTCCTCCCACGGCACGCCAAGCCAAACAGGCATTACAGGCAAAGCAGAACGTCGGCGAGCATCTGGTGCCGTTCACCGCAGAGGAATCGCTGCACGAGTTGCGCGAACTGGCAATCGGCGCGGGAGCGGAAATCGCCGGCGAATTCCTGCAACGCCGCGACCGTCCCGACCCGGCAACCCTGATCGGCAGCGGCAAACTGGAAGAGCTCGCGGCGGCGGCCAAAATGGCTTCCGCCGAACTGATCATCTTCGATCACGAACTGACGCCCTCGCAGCAGCGCAATCTCGAACGCGCCTTTGACTGCCGGGTGATCGATCGAACGCAACTCATCCTGGACATCTTCGCCCGCCACGCACGCACGCGCGAGGGCCAGTTGCAGGTGGAACTGGCTCAACTGGAATACTCTGTTGCCGAGGCTCGCCGGACGAGGCGTGGAGATGTCGCAACTCGGCGGCGGAATCGGCACCCGCGGTCCCGGTGAAACTCAACTGGAAACCGACCGTCGCCGCATCTACCGGCGCATCCGCCACGTCAAAAAGCAACTGGAGGAGGTGCGGCGCATACGCTCGCAGCAGCGGCAGAGGCGGTTGAGCGTGCCGGTGGCGACGGTGGCGCTGGTGGGATATACCAACGCGGGCAAGTCCACGCTGTTCAATGCGCTCACCAACGCAGGGGTGCTCGCCTCGGCGCGCATGTTCGCCACCCTGGACCCGACGCTGCGCTCGATCACGCTGCCGTCGCGGCGCCAGGCGCTGCTGTCGGACACCGTGGGTTTCATTCGCAATCTGCCGCACACCCTGATCTCCGCTTTCCGCGCCACGCTGGAAGAGGTGCAGCGGGCGGCGCTCATCCTGCACGTGGCCGACGCCAGCAGTCCGACGGCCTCCGAACAGATGCAGCAGGTTGAAGCGGTGCTGCGCGAACTGGAAAGCGAACAGACGCCTCGCCTGCTGGTGGTGAACAAGATCGACTTGCTGCCCGCTGATCAACGCCAGGCGCTGGTGGACGATGAGCACACGATCCATGTGTCGGCCAAAACCGGCGTGAACCTCGACCGTCTGCTGGAGGCGCTTGACCGGCACTTGCAAGACGATCCGGTGCGTCGCGTTCGCATCCGCGTGCCGCAGTCGGAAGGCAAGGTGCTGGCCATGCTCGAGGGAAAGGCCCGCATACTCTCGCGGCAATATGTGGACGGAGCCGTTGAACTCGACGTGGACGCACCGGAGTCGCTGGCGCGACGGCTGAAGAAGTTTCAGTTGGAAGATTGATCAAGCGGAAGGCCGCTAGGATGGAAGTCTCTATTCGGGCCGGGCTCCGTGCTTCCCTCGAGCAGTTGCAGAGATGCTATATCCCGAGAGATGAATGTCATTCCGAGCGAGCGACGCCTTACTTGACAGCGCTTAAGCTGTGCTGCCGCAATGTGCACACGAGCGGTGCAGTAAATAGCACATTGCTCTCTCGTCGCAAGTCGAGGAATCTTGTGGGTTCTTTTTGCTGCAGAACCACAAGATCCCTCCGCTCCGCTTCGCTCCGGTCGGGATGACGCCTTTGGGAGCGCTATCGCTGGTGCTGCTCTGGATTGTTTGCCGGGGAGTGCTGGAATAGGGTATTCACATTAAAGACGCTGCTCATTGCCACGCCCGCTCCGCGGTGAGAAATCTGGAATCGCAAATTCGCACCGCAAAATTAAAATGGGCCTGCCGACAAGGAGCGGTGACAATTCCCTGTCTGCAAGCCCATTCGATCCGGAAGCGGATCGGAGGTGATATTGATATGCTAACTCCGCCGGAGGCGATGTCAAGAAAACTTGAGTGTTCCCACGGGTTTTAGGGCGGGAAATCTTACCTTACCAAGCTTTTCTAGGTAATTTACCTTATTTATACTATATGGCCCAGGATTGGACTTGACTCAAATATGCGTGGAATATCTTGAATTTGACACGAGATGCTGAAGATGTTAATTCTTGAAAGTTCTAGCAGCCCTTCACTTTCCGAACAGGCACTCACTTTCAGGATGGAACACACCCTTAAGCAAGTAGGTGAATTACTGCTCGGAGCAGTTCCAACAATACTGCTCCTGCTGATGCTGTATGGGCTGTATACCGCGCTGGTTTATAAGCCCCTGAAGAAGGTTTTGGCCGAGCGCCGGAGCAGGACCGAAGGCGCAATCGAAAAGGCGCGCGCCGATATCTCCGCAGCCGAGTCGAAGACCTTTGAATACGAGGCCAAATTGCGGGAGGCGAAGCTGACGATATTCCGGGCGCAGGAAGCGCGCCGGCAGCAGGCGCAGGACGCGCGGGCCGAAGCCGTTGGCGAAGCGCGGAAGCGCGCCGACGCCCTGATTCAGCAGGCGAAGAAGCAGGTTCAGGAAGAAGCTGGGTGGCCAAGCAGGGACTGCAAACGGAAGCCGAACGGCTGGCTGCGGAGATTATCCGTGCGGTGCTACAGCCAGCCGGCAGAACCGAGGCTCAGGCGCCAGGCGGGCAATCATGAGTTCCCGGATCGGAAGATCGCTACGAACATCGTTCTTGTGCTTGCTGCTGGCCGTGACCACGGTGGGCCGCGCGGCGCAGACGCAGACGCCCGCAGGCGAGAAGTCCGCTCCGAATCACAGCACGGAGGTTGTGAATCCCGACACAGCGGTCGACCGTGAACTAGCCTCGCGCTCCGAGGAGGCCAGCGGCGGCGAAAACGAACAATTCAAGCGCTCGAAGGCGGTGGTCTGGATTTCCCATCTGGTGGGGATCAACCCCGAGGCTGGTTATTGGGTTTTTGTCTTCATAAATTTCGCGATAGTTGCCGGTTTCATCTACTGGGCGTCGCGCACCAACCTGGCGCAGGCTTTTCGAACGCGGACAGCGACGATTCAGAAGGGCATTGAAGAGGCGCGCCGGGCAAGCACCGAGGCTAACGCCCGCTTGGAGCAGATCCAGGGACGCCTGAGCAAGCTCGATTCCGAGGTGGCCGAAATACGCGCCACGGCTGATGCCGATTTTTCGGCCGAGCAACAACGCATCAAGCAAGCCGCCGAAGAGGATGCGCGGCGGGTGATCGAAACGGCCGAGTCGGAAATTGCCGCTGCCGCCAAGAGCGCGCGCCGCGAGTTGAGGACCTATGCCGCGGAGCTGGCCGTGGAACTGGCGAAGAAGAACATCAAGGTAGATGCGCAAACGGACGCGGCGCTGGTGCGCGACTTTGTGAGCCAGCTCGGAAAGGACGGCAAATAGAATGGCAGCCGTTGCGAGCCGCTATGCGCGCGCCTTTGCCGACGTCGTGCTCGATGGGAAGCTGGACCCGAAGCAGGTGACGGAACAGCTTGACGCGATCGTCGAGCTTTACCGGTCCAACCTCGATCTTCGACGGGTGTGGGAGAGTCCGGCGATACCTGCCGAACAGAAGCGAAAACTGCTGGACGCGATCATCGAACGAAGCGCAATGTTGCGTCCGGTGCGGAACTTTGTGGCTGTGCTGATCGATCACGGTCGCATTTCCGAGGTCGAACCGATTGCCCGGCAGTTCCAGACGGAGTTGAACCATCGGCTCGGAATCGTCGAGGCGGAGATCACCAGCGCGCGTCCGCTGGAGGAAGCGGAGAGCCGGGAGCTGCTGGCGGAGGTTTCGCGAGTGACCGGCAAACAGGTGAGCGCGCAGTACAAGATTGATCCATCGCTGATTGGCGGCGCGGCCATCCGGGTGGGAAGCACCGTGTATGACGGCTCGGTGCGTGGGCAGCTCCAGAAGATGAAGGAGCAACTGAGCGGCGAATAGTGTGCCGCTACGATTATTTCCAGCGAAACTGAATCAGCGCACCAGATGCGCTTAATCCCGAGGGTCGCGATTCGGATCGGACGTATCGATTCAGGACCTGCGGATCGACTGAGAACTCACTTATGGCTCAGATTAAAGCAGACGAGATTACGAAGCTCATTCGCGAGCAGATCGAAAACTACGAATCCAAGATCACGGTCGACGAAGTCGGCACGGTGCTCTCGTTGGGCGACGGTATCGCCCGTATTCACGGCCTGGAGAAAGTCATGGCCGGCGAGCTGCTTGCTTTCCCGCACGGCATCGCCGGAATCGCCATGAACCTGGAAGAAGACCAGGTTGGTTCGGTGCTGTTGGGCGATTACACAGAGATCAAAGAGGGCGACGAAGTGAAGCGCACCGGGCGAATCATGAGCGTTCCGGTGGGCGATGCCCTCATTGGCCGCGTGGTGGACGCCCTGGGACTGCCGATTGACGACAAGGGGCCGATCCAGACGGACCAATACAATCCGGTGGAACGTATCGCTCCCGGCGTGATCGATCGTCAGCCGGTGCGCGAACCGATGGCGACGGGGCTGAAGGCCATCGATTCGATGATCCCCATTGGCCGCGGACAGCGCGAGCTGCTCATCGGCGACCGCCAAACCGGCAAGACGGCCATCGCGCTCGACACCATCATCAACAACAAGGGCAAGGACCTGATCTGCATCTATGTGGCGATCGGGCAGAAGCGCTCGACGGTTGCCCAGGTGGTGAAGACGCTGGAAGACAACGGCGCCATGGACTACACGGTGGTGGTCGTCGCCTCGGCCAGCGATCCGGCGCCCATGCAGTACATTGCGCCTTATTCGGGCACGGCTATCGCCGAGTACTTCCGCGATACCAAGCGTCATGCGCTGGTCATCTACGACGACCTTTCCAAGCACGCCGTGGCCTATCGCGAGATTTCCCTGCTGCTGCGCCGTCCGCCGGGACGCGAAGCTTATCCGGGCGATGTTTTCTATCTTCACAGCCGCCTGCTGGAGCGGTCTTCGAAGCTGAGTGACGCCAACGGCGGCGGATCAATCACCTCGCTGCCGATCATCGAGACCCAGGCGGGCGACGTTTCGGCCTACATTCCGACCAACGTGATTTCCATTACCGACGGCCAGATCTTCCTGGAGTCCGACCTGTTCAACTCCGGCGTGCGTCCGGCGGTCAACGTCGGCATCTCGGTGAGCCGCGTCGGATTCTCGGCGGCAATCAAGGCCATGAAGCAGGTGGGATCGAGCCTGAAGCTGGAGCTGGCGCAATATCGCGAGCTGGCGGCTTTTTCGCAGTTCGGCAGCGACCTGGACAAAGCGACGCAGGCGCAGTTGAATCGCGGCGCGCGCCTGGTGGAGGTGCTGAAGCAGGACCAATTCGAGCCGCTGCCGTTCAGCAAGCAGATTCTGATCATCTACGCGGGCACCAACGGATTCTTCGACGACCTGGCGGTCGAAGATGTCCGGCCGTTCGAGAAAGCGCTCTACGCGCACGTGGATGGCGCCAATCCCGGGCTGCTGCGCACGATCGAGGAAAAGAAGGCGCTCGATGACCAGATCAAGAACGATATGGTCGCGGCCATCAAGGAAGCCAAGGAACGGTTCCTCGCGGAAAAGGGCGAGAAAGCCGCAGCCGCGGCCCGGTAGACGCCGTTCGGCTCAAGGGCTGAAATTAACGAACTATGTCAAACATTCTCGACATCCGGCGGCGCATTCGCAGCGTGAAGAGCACGCGGCAGATTACCAAGGCCATGAAGATGGTTTCCGCGGCCAAGCTGCGGCGCGCCCAGGAGCGTGCTTTGGCCGGGCGGCCGTATGCGCAGATGATCGCCAATGTGCTCAAGTCGCTGGTGCGGCGGGCCGACGTGGTTGACCCGGAGACCGGACAACCGCGTCATCCGCTGCTGGCCGAGCGGGAGGAAAAGACGCTTCTGCTGATTCTTGGTGACCGGCGACCGCGGGCTGGCCGGGGCGTTCAATTCCAACATCCTCAAAACGGCGGCGCGGTTTCTGGCAGCGAACGCGGGAAAGAATATCGATATCGAGTGCGTGGGACGCAAGGGGCGCGATTACTTCCGCCGGCGCTATCCCGCGGCCAATGCGGCCGAAGCGCGCAAGGCGCCGGTGCAGATCACGGGCGAACACATCGGGATGCTCAACCAGTTGAGCTTCGCCGACGTGCAAAAGATTGCCGAAGACGTGATCGACCGCTACACGCGGGAAGAGATCGATTCGGTATACGTGGTGTTCAACGAGTTCAAATCGGTGATTGCGCAGAGGCTGGTGATCGACCAGGTGCTTCCGGTCAAGGAGATCGGAGAGCGCGTGATCCGCGATGTGACCGAGCTCAGCGCCGAGGAACGGGAGCGCGCCGGCGAGGCGGCCACGAGCGCCGGAGTAAGCCTGAAAGCACACGACACCGAGGAAGTGGACCGCCGCGCGGCGCAGTTCGCAACCGCGGACGTGGACTACATCTACGAGCAGAAGCCCGAGAGACTTTTCCGCGACCTGCTGCCGAAGTACGTGACGGTGCAGGTCTATCGCGCCATGATGGAGTCGGTGGCAGCCGAGCACGCGGCGCGCATGACGGCCATGGATTCGGCAAGCAACAACGCCGATGACATGATCGATTCGCTGACGCTCTCGATGAACCGGGCGCGCCAGGCTTCGATCACCAAGGAAATCATCGAGATCGTAAGCGGCGCGGCCGCACTGTGAACGACAGAAGTTTCGAGTTTCGAGTTTCCAGTTTCAAGTAGTAAATGCTTGGCTCGAAACGGAGGCTCGATACCGAAATCAGGAACGATTGGCGGTTTCGAGTGCGCTCGAAACTGGAAACTTGAAACTGGAAACTTGAGTTTCAACTTGAAACTGGAAACTACTTTTTATGGCTGAAAATATTGGACACATCGTTCAGATCGCCGGCCCCGCCGTCGACGTGCAGTTCTCCGAAGCGAAGCTGCCTTTGATCTACACCGCGATCCGCGTGGTGAGCGACGGATTCGTCACCCCCACGCCGATTGACGTCATTCTGGAAGTGGAGCAGCACCTCGGCGAAGGACGCGTGCGCTGCGTGGCCATGCAGCCGACCGAGGGCATGGTGCGCGGCATGAAGGCGATCGATCTCGGGCGGCCCGATCAGGGTGCCCGTGGGCCGCGGGACGCTGGGCCGGGTGATGAACGTGATCGGCGAACCCGGTCGACAAACTTGGCCCGATTGCGTGCGACGGAGACGGATGCCGATTCACCGCCCGGCTCCCGCCTTCGACGAGCAGTCGACGCGCGCCGAGATGTTCGAGACCGGCATCAAGGTCATCGACCTGATCCAGCCCTTTCTCAGGGGCGGCAAAATCGGCCTGTTCGGCGGCGCCGGCGTGGGCAAGACGGTCGTCATCATGGAACTCATCAACAACGTCGCCAAGCAGCATGGCGGCTATTCCGTGTTCGGCGGCGTCGGCGAGCGCACCCGCGAAGGCAACGACCTGTGGCTGGAAATGAGCGAGTCCGGCGTGATCAAGCCGGGCGATCCGGCCAACTCGAAGGCTGCGCTGATCTACGGCCAGATGACGGAACCGCCGGGAGCGCGTCTGCGCGTGGCGCTCACGGCTCTGACCGTCGCCGAGTACTTCCGCGATGCCGAAGGCGCCGACACGCTGCTGTTCATCGACAACATCTTTCGTTTCACGCAAGCGGGATCGGAAGTTTCCACGCTGCTGGGCCGCATGCCTTCCGCCGTGGGCTACCAGCCGAACCTGGCAACCGAAATGGGCGAGTTGCAGGAGCGCATTACCTCGACGAAGAAGGGTTCGGTCACCTCGGTGCAGGCGATTTACGTGCCCGCCGACGATTTGACCGATCCGGCTCCGGCGACGACCTTCGCTCACTTGGACGCCACCACGGTGCTTTCCCGCGCCTTGACCGAGATCGGCATTTATCCGGCGGTCGATCCGCTGGCCTCCACCTCGCGCATTCTCGATCCGCGCATCGTGGGGCAGGAACACTACGATGTGACGCAGAAAGTGAAGCGCGTTCTGCAGACCTATAAGGACCTGCAGGACATCATCGCCATTCTCGGCATCGACGAGTTGACCGAAGAGCAGAAGACTGCCGTGGCGCGCGCCCGTAAGATCCAGAAATTCCTCTCGCAGCCCTTCCACGTCGCCGAACAGTTCACCGGCTTCCAGGGCAAGTACGTGAAGGTCGAGGACACGGTGCGCAGCTTCAAGGAAATCGTCGAAGGCAAACACGACGACGTTCCCGAGCAGGCCTTCTACATGAAGGGCTCGATCGACGAGGTACTGGCAGCCGCCGAAAAGATGAAGACCACGGCGTAACAACCCCAACAAGCCAACATCGGGCTTGTCGGGGGCCCCGGAAAGCGGGCGTGTTGCTGAATGGCGTGGGTTGGCAACTGAGAACTGTGAAATGGCTGAAACTCTAGAACTCGAAATCGTAACCCCGGAGCGGTTGGTCGTCCACGAAAGGGTGGAAGAGGTGCAGATCCCCGGACGCAGCGGCTATCTGGGCGTGCTTCCCGGTCATGCGCCGCTGATCACCGAGTTGGGAGTGGGCGAGATCACCTTCCGTAGCGGCGGCGTCACCACGCGCCTGGCGGTGGCCTGGGGATTCGCCGAGGTTCTGTCGAACAAGGTGACGATCCTGGCTGAAAGCTGCGAGCGGGCCAACGAGATTGACGTGGCGCGCGCGCAGCAGGCCAAGCAACGGGCGGAAGAAACGCTGCGCAGCCAGGCTCCCGACACCAAGTACGACGAGGAGCAGGGTGCCCTCAAACGCGCCGAAACCCGCATCGAGGTGGCCGAGAAGGGCGGACGGTAAACAGCGCAGGCGGGAAATCACAGGAAAGCATTGCGAAGCCTCGGAATCAATCCGGGGCTTTTGTTTCTGCGAATCATTGCAAGTGCAATCTTGGCTGAACTGACGATGGAGACAATTGGCGTGATCGGCGCCGGAACCATGGGCAATGGCATCGCGCACGCTTTGCCAAGACGGGCTACGAGGTTGTGCTGGTCGATATCGAGCAGCGCTTTGTGGATCGCGAATGCAGGCCATCGCCAAGAACATGGAGCGCGAAGTCCTGCGGCAGAAGCTCACGACCGACGAGCGCGAACAGGCACTGAAGCGGATTCGTCCTCGATCTCTCGCCGCGACCTCGTCAGCTGCGACCTGGTGGTGAGGCGGCGACCGAAATTTGAGATCAAGGCGGAAATCTTCCGCGACCTGGAGACGATTTGCCGGCCCGAAGTCATTCTCGCGTCGAACACCTCTTCCATTTCGATCACCAAGCTGGCGGGGGCCACGAAGAAACCCGACAAAATCATTGGCATGCACTTTTTCAACCCCGTGCCGCTGATGAAACTGGTCGAGGTGATCCGCGGGCTGGCGACCTTGGACGAGACATGCCAGACGGTGAAGGCACTGGCGGAAAAGCTCGGCAAGACGCCGGTGGAGGTCAACGATGCGCCGGGTTTTGTTTCCAACCGCGTGCTGATGCCTTTGATCAACGAGGCAGTTTATGCGGTGATGGAGGGCGGGCGACGCCGAGGCGGTCGATGAGGTGTTCAAACTGGGGATGGCGCATCCCATGGGACCGCTGACGCTGGCCGATTTCATCGGTCTGGATGTCTGCCTGGACATCATGCGGGTTTTGCAGTCTGGCCTGGGCGATCCCAAGTACCGTCCTGCCCGCTGCTGATCAAGATGGTGGATGCCGGCTGGCTTGGCCGCAAATCGGGCGCGGATTCTACCGGTACGATCAGCCGGGCGCGTAGCGCCGGATTTTCCCAAATTGGCAAGCAGAGGCGATCTTCCGGGCAACCGGCTGCTTCCTTTTTCCGGCAAACGCTTCTAAACGGTTAGGACGGCTGCGGTCGCCCGTTCGTCCGCAGTCTGCTAAACATCCATGAGCAGCAACCCAAAGACGATGGAAACGCCCGCGGTAAACGAAAACAACGACGCACTGTTTTATGGCATTGCGGTGACGCTCGGCGTTCTCTGCGGCGTGGTGCACGTTGGCGTGCGAGACCCGCTGTTGACGGCCCTGAGCGTGCTGGCGTCGACCATGTTCCTGGGCTACATGCGCCCGTCCAGGCCGTGGCGATGGGTTTTGCTGGTTGGCCTTTTCGTTCCCGCCGTGATGACCGGCGCCAACCTGATGGGCTATTACAGGGATTTGAGCCGGGCAGGCCTGTACGGCTCGGCGCTGATTATGTTGCCGGGCGTGGCGGGTGCTTTTGGCGGACACTTTGGCCGGCGCTTTATTGGCGTAATGTTCGGCAAATAGACGCCCTCCTTGCGACGCCCGCCAACGCGGGAAAGCAGAAAACACAAGATCCCTCCACTCCGGTCGGGATGACGATCTGGATAGACCCAGCTCGTTTTTCCCTCATTCCATCACCAATTTGCCTGTTAACTACTATGTCACTCCCGTTGGCGGGGCAGTGCAAGCTATGCTGATGGCCAATGGGTATCTCTGTGACGGTTCTGGCCAGCGGCAGCAGGGGCAACAGCACGGTTGTTAGCTCCTCGCGCACTCGCCTGCTGATTGATTGCGGGCTCTCCTGCAAGGAGACGTTGCGGCGGCTGCACGCCAGCGGAATCGATCCGCGCAGCCTGACGGCGATTCTGATCACGCACGAACACTCCGACCATGTGGGCGGGCTCCACGTGACCGCCAAAAAGCTTGGGGTTCCGGTCTTCATGACGGGCGCCACGCACGGCGCATGGCAGCAGACATTCACGGACAGCGCAGGCAACCGGGTGAAGGCAGAGCGGCTGGAGTTGTTCGAGGCCGGGCGGCGCTTCGAGGTGGGGGACATCGGAGTGCTGCCGTTCACCATCCCGCACGATGCGGCCGACCCGGTGGGCTTCACCTTTACCGCCGGAGGGAATCAAATTAGGGTACGCGACCGACCTCGGCTATCTGCCGGCAAGCGTGCGGGAGCATCTGCGGGGATGCAACGGACTGGTGATCGAGTCCAACCATGACCTGGAGATGCTGCGCGTCGGTCCTTATCCCTGGGCGGTCAAGCAGCGGGTGATGAGCCGCGTCGGGCACCTGAGCAATGAGGCACTCGCGGAATTCCTTGCGACCGATTATGATGGAGGGGCAGCATTCCTGATCCTGGCTCATTTGTCGGAGCATAACAACCACCCGGAACTTGCCAGGACGGCGGCGGAGCGTGCCCTGGACGGACGCCGCGATCTCTGGAAGAACCGGATACTACTGGCTTCACAAGATGATGGATTGCAAAGCGTATCGCTGTGATGTAAACGCGATGAGCAAACGCAGGCGTTGACTTGGTGAGGCAAACTCGATGATGCAATGTATTGACCCGGTAGTTGGAAAGATTCTGGCGGGCTGGCGCTATGACATTTCTGGGATTACGCCTGAAATGCGCGTCGATTACGAGGCCCATCTGGCGGCTTGCGAATTCTGCCGCTCGCGCCAGCGTCTGCACCGGACCATCGATGTCGCCCTGATTGTGCTCGCCTCCGTGTCGGCCATGGTTTTCCTGCTGGCCTATGGAGTCATCCGCTACTTTGGCCCGCGAAACGCATTCATTCTGGAGCTCGCGGCCGGCGGCGGATTCCTGCTCTCCATACTGATTTGGCTCATCGTAGCCGTTTCCACGCCGGCCCCACTGGTGGTGGTGGACGCCGCCCGCACCGGAGCCCGCCTGGTCCACGACAAGTTGCCCGAGCGCGTACGCGAACACATTCCGGAAGAGCTGCGGCTGAGACTCGGCGGACAGTAATTGTCGTTCTGAGCGATCAACTTAATCTTCGAGGGCTGGCTGGTGGCCCACTCAACGCGTTGTTCGTTGAGTGGGGTAGTTAAGCGGTATGGTCAGCGATCACTACGCCACTCAAGCCAACGGAGGGCTTGAATGGGGCACCCGCGTACTCATTCGTAATTAGTGATAAATCGCCTTCGCACTAGTTGCGGCGGTGTCGATCTTTATGAGGTGTCACCCCGAGCGTAGCGAGGGGTCTATGTATTTATTTCCTTGCCGAATCGCTGCCGGTGAAATGCATAGATCGTCACGTCGCGCCGAACTGCACGGCGCTCCTCACGATGACAACCCCAGAGTTTGTGTCGGGGAACAGCAGGGCCGCACTTAGCGTAATTGTTGCAAAATCCCCTTATCACCAGTTTGGATAAGAACAGAGGTCGCGTTCCGCTCCGCGTGAGCATAAGCGCCTGCTTAGGGTTCGATCAGGCCGCCGATCAGCTCGCGGATGCTTTGGACGCGATGCTCCAGGCACCAGCGTTCGAGGTCGTCGACCAGTTTTTCGCAGGCGCAGGGGTCCCAGAAATTCACCGTGCCCACCCCGATGGCGACAGCTCCGGCCAGCAGGAACTCCACGATGTCTTCGGCGGTGCTGATGCCTCCCAGGCCGATGACCGGGATCTTAACGGCGCGGGCAGCCTCGTAAACCATGCGTAGCGCGATCGGCTTGATGGCGGGGCCGGAGAGCCCGGCGGTGATGTTGGCGATGCGTGGAAGGCGCGTCGCGGGATCGATGGCCATTGCGGTAAAGGTGTTGACGAGCGAAATGGCATCGGCGCCACCCTCTTCGGCGGCGCGGGCCATCTCCGGGATGCTGGTGACGTTGGGCGAAAGCTTAACGATGAGCGGGCGCTGTGCCGCGTGTTTCGCCACCCAGACCAGCTCTCTCAGCAGTGCCGCATCCTGTCCGAAGCTGATGCCGCCGCGGGTGACGTTCGGGCAGGAGACGTTCAACTCGTAAGCGGCAATTCCCTCTCCCTCGTTGAGAATGTGAATCGTCTCCTCGTAGTCATTGACGGAATAGCCGAAGACGTTGGCGATGACGACGATGTTGGGGATCTTCTGGAGGATCGGAAGCTTCTCTTCGAGGAAGGCGCGCGCGCCGATGTTCTGCAGCCCGATGGCGTTCAGCATTCCGGCCGAGGTCTCCCACAGCCGCGGCGGCGGATTGCCCGGCATGGGCTCGCGCGAAAGGCCCTTGACGACGAAACCACCGAGCTTGTCGAGGGCAACCACGTCCTCGAGTTCAACGCCGTAACCGAAAGTGCCGGCTGCGGCCATGACCGGGTTCTTCAGCGTGATGCCGGCAAAGCTGGTGCTCATGTCCAGAGGCACCGGCGAGCGCCGCGAAGAAGCAGAAGGCGCGGAGGCCGTTGGGGTTGGCGTGTCGGGCGCCTTGGAATTCATGATTTCCTCGGCCCTTATTTTCTCACGGCGCGCTGGCAACGCGTTTCCCGATTCGCTGCTGTTCCGTGAATTCCAGCCGGGTTTCCGGTATGTTAGAGAGTTATCGGTTCCGGCAGACATTCTGCCGGGGACTGTGACCAGTTTAGCGAAAGGTGTAATCGTCGAAGCAGCCGGGCTTTGTTCAGCCCGGCAGTGAACATGCAGTCCACTAATTCCTAAACTGTTCTAGCAGTTGGCCTGCTGGCCCTTATTGAGCCCTATGCTTGATCTTGCCTTTGTGCGCGACCATCTGGCGTTCGTCGAACAGAAACTGCGCGAGCGCGGCATCAACCCCGACGAAGTACTGAAGGACTTTCACGCGATCGACCAGCGAGCGGCGCGCGGCGATCACCCAGGTGGAAAGGCTGAAGGAACAGCGCAATCACCTTACGGAAGAGATCGCGCGACTCAAGAAGGCCAAGCAGGACGCCGGCGAACAGATCGAGAAAACCCGGCAGATGCGCGAGCAGCTTCCGCCGCTGGAGAAGCAGGTGGAAGAGGCGGAGGCCCGGCTGCGGGCGATTCTGACGACCTTGCCGAACCTGCCGCACGAGAGCGTGCCCCTCGGCAAGAACGAAGACGACAACAAGGAAGTCAAGCGTTGGGGCGAGCCTCCGAAGTTCGACTTCCAGCCCAAGCCGCATTGGGAGCTCGGCGAGGCTCTGGGCGTGCTCGACCTGGAGCGGGCGGCGAAGCTGACGGGCGCTCGCTTTGCCCTGTATTGGGACCTGGGCGCGAAGCTGGAACGCGCGCTGATGAACTTCATGCTCGACGTGCACACCCGCGAGCACGGTTACACAGAGGTATTGCCGCCGTATCTGGTCAACTCCGACTCGATGTTCGGCACCGGGCAGTTGCCGAAGTTTGCCGATGACCTGTTCCGGGTTCCGCACCGCGAGCGCGAGTTGTGGCTGATTCCCACGGCGGAGGTCCCGGTCACGAACATTTTTCGCGATGAGGTGATCGAGGCGCAGCGGCTGCCGATTTCGCTGACGGCGTTCACCCCGTGCTTCCGCAGCGAGGCCGGGTCCTACGGCAAGGACGTGCGCGGCATCATCCGCCAGCACCAGTTTCAAAAGGTCGAGATGGTGAAATTCACCCGGCCCGAGCAGTCCTATGACGAGCACGAGAAGCTGACGCGCGACGCCGAACAGATTCTGGAGCGCCTGGGGTTGCACTATCGCCGAGTGCTGCTGTGCACCGGCGATCTGGGCTTTTCGGCGGCCAAGACCTATGACCTGGAGGTCTGGCTGCCGGGCCAACACGTCTTTCGCGAAATCTCGTCGTGTTCGAACTTCGAGAACTTCCAGGCGCGCCGGGCCAATATCCGTTTTCGAACGGAAGGAAAGAAAGGCACGGAGTTCGTCCACACCCTGAATGGCAGCGGGCTCGCCGTTGGCCGCACGTGGGTGGCAATCGTGGAGAATTATCAGCAGGCGGACGGCAGCGTGAAGATACCCGAAGTGTTGCAGCCCTACATGCGCGCCGACCGGATTACGCCGAGGAAGCTGTAGCAGGCTAGAGTAGTGCGTCACATCGAGTAACTTATGGGAATGTCATTCTGAGCCGGAGCCCCCAACGTCTGTGGCCGGAGCAGTCCAAGCTGCCTACCCGACGTCGCCTTCGACAAGCAAATCGCTATTCAGGCGGAGGCGAAGAATCTATGTATTTCGACGCAGGGAAAATGCATAGATCCTTCGCTTCGCTCAGGATGACACCTCGAAACAGGGCAAGAAATTGCCCATCTGTATGACGCACTACACTAGAGCTTGTTTTATAAATTGATGCTAAGAGGAAAACGAATCCCCTCAGGGGCTAAAGCCAGCATTCTTATTGACCCGGGACGGCGCGGCTGAAGCCGCGCCCCTTCAAAGAACTGGGCGATTCTAAGGTCTACGAGGTCTGTTCCTACTTGTAGCGCTGTCTCAGACCGGCGGACGAAGGTTGCGTCACGAACTCTCTGCAACTACACTGAGAACTGGCCCCGGAGAGCGCCCGCCGGGGAACTCACAATCGATGAATAGTTTTGCAAAAACACTCAAGGGATACGTCTGGTGGACCTATCCGCGCGGCTGTTTCCACTACGACGTGATGGTTACGGTTATCCTGCTATTCATCTTTGTGGCACCGCAGTTCATCGGCTTCAACGACAAGCCTATAGAGCGAACGGCGCATCTGACCGGCGTCACTTTCACTCCCGAGGGGAGGCATGTCTTCGTGTGTCGCGTCGAGGCATCCGCCATTCAAGGGGAGACCGAGGCAGAGATTCGCGATGCCCTCATGGGAGTGATTGAGCCGATTGCGGGCGAGGTCAAGTTCATTCGCTACGAAGCAGTTCGGGACAACAAGGGCAAAATCATTGCCTACAACGTGTGGGTACGGCGTGGCCTAGGTGGATAGCGTGGGCGACCCAGACGATGACCGCCCGCTCCCGGGCAATGCGCAACCCCATTTACCGATTCCGACTCTGATGTCTCTTAGACCGCCCATGAAGAAAAGTCTATCTCTGCTCGTCTTTCTCCTTTGCGCCTGCCTATGGTCGGCGGCGCAGGCAAATCGGCCCGCCGATCTGCAAACCGTGCTGAATCTCATGGATCGCACGGCGGCAACCCTGCGCACGGTCGAAACCGACTTTGCATGGGACGACTACGAACGCGTGGTGGACAATCACGACTACCAGAAAGGCGTGATGTACTTCAGCCGCTCGGGCAAAGACGTGGAGATGTCCGCCGAGATCAAGCAACCTGCCCCGAAGTTCGTACTTTTCAAGGCAGGCACGGTCCGCGTATACGAGCCTAGGATCGACCAGGTGACGGTCTACAACGTAGGCAAGAACAAGGCCGATTTCGAGGCGTTCCTGGTGCTGGGGTTCGGCGGCGCGGGACGCGACCTGACGAAGAATTTCGATGTTCGCTATGCCGGCAGCGAGCAGGTGGCCGGGGTCACGGCCTACAAGCTGGAGTTGGTTCCAAAGATCAGTCAGCGCGCGCAATAACTTTCCCCTGATTACACTCTGGATCGATGCCGCCCGCGGCGTTGCCGTGCAACAGCGCTTTGACCAGGGCGGAGGCAATTACCGGCTCGCGCAATACTCGAACATCAGGCTCAACCAGAAACTTCCAGAGGGAGTCTTCACACTGAAGACCACCGGTAAAACGAGAACGGTCAGGCCGCAGGGCTAAACGTAGATCTTTCAAGACGTTGTCCATTTCGATCGGAACCAGAGAAGCTGATTTTGCACCCAGGCGGTAGCCGGTTGAAACGGCACGTTGCTGGCCATCTTTTTGCCGGGTGGGGGTAGAATAGCCCGGCGCGAGGCAACGATCTGGGCGCGCCTCGGATTCTTACTTATCTAGAGGTTCCATGGGTAAAGTCCTAGTTATTCCGGCCCGTCCCAGCGCAGAGCATCTAAGTCGCCACCGTACATCCGATCCCAGGTATGTTGAGGGCCAGCGTCTGCTCGTCGATGCCATGAGGTATCTCATCAAGACTGGTCCGGAGGACAACCGTGCCGCCGTGGAGCTGATTTCCGAGCACGTGCGCACGCAGTTCCGGATGAGCGATTCGCCGCTTCAGCCAGCCGAGAGTGATCCCAAGCCTCCGTTATCAATGTAGGCGGCGGTTAATTCAGGCGGCGGTTTTCCCGGCTCCAACGGCCGCACCAACTCGCCAGCCAGCGTGACGCCAACAGGAAGACAGAAGGGAAACACTCCAAGGTGTAGCGATCTTCCGCCGTTCCCGTGGTCATCAGGAAGAGGGAGCGTACTGCCGGATAGACGAGCAGCAGAGCCATGTAGCGCACGGGTTTGCCGCGGAAAATGCCCACGACGGCGGCGCCCACCAGCAGCAGGTTGAGAAGAGCGTTCAGCAGGGAAACGACTGTATTCTCGGGGTCTGTGCGGAACGTCCACCAGTGCACATCGTAGTTCGTGATTGCGTTGCGCGGACGAAACCACATATCCAGGAGCCGCAGCACCGGTAGACCAACGTAATAGCGAAAGGGATGGCGGCGAATCTTCTCTTGCGCCAATGCAAGGAACTTTTGATCGAGTTCGGGGGTGGTATCGAGCGTCAGGTTGTATTCGGCAAAAAGCTGCGCAACGTATTCACGCTCTTGCGGGCTGTCAAAGGCGCGTGCCGGTACATATTGAATATCGACCGGCTCACCATCCACATGGAAGCAGATATCGCTGACATTCGAGTAATCCGCCACCCAGGTCCGTACCCAGTATCCCCAACCTCTCTCAATAAACTCCCCGGGATCGGAGGCATCCATAGTTACCAGAGGCTGAAAGACGTGCATGACGCGCCAGTTTCGTATGGTCCAGGGCACCAGGGGCGCAAGCGCAACAGCCGTCATCAAGAGTCCGCCGATGAGCAATTTCTTTCGCTCCGCCGAATAGCGGTAGAGGCGAAATAAAACGACGAGGCCGATTGAGCCCAGCATGAGGCCGCTGTCGGGGCGCAACAGAATGGCCGCAGCCAGGGCCAAGCCGCAGTAAATCCAGTTCCGGGGGCGCGGGTCATCGAAAGCGAGAACCGCCTGTCGCATGGAAAGCACGAGAAAGAAGATCGAGGGCACGTCCGTCAAGGGCGTGGCGGCATAGTTTGCGATAAAAGGACAGAGGGCGGCGAGCAGAAACGCGATGCGGGCGGCAGTCTCGGAGATCGTCCGCCGAGCGATGTCGCAAACCAGCAGGCAAGTGCCGATATCGATGAGGGCTTGCACCACCATGACCGCACGAAAGTGGTCCTGGCCAAAAACGGCAAACAAGAGTGCGATAAAGAAAGGGTAACCTGGCAGGCGAACCAGAGTAGGACGTGGGACGTGGTCAATGGTCAGCGCATAGGTGCCGTGATTCAGGAGATTTTTCGCGATATCGCTGTAAACCAGCGAGTCTCCCGCGACCATTCCGCATTTATATATGAGAAGGAGGCGCAAGCAGAGAGCCGCAGCCGATACCCATAAGATGAACTTGAGGTTCCTGCGGATGAATTCGAGCACACACCGAATCATACATGTTCCATCTTCGCGGAGGCCATAACGTGATACTTTCGTTGACGCATCTCGGATGGCCTCATAACATAGAAGGAAGTTCAAGTTTCCCCCATGGCAAAGCCGGTTTTTTATGATCCCCAGAAGAAACGATGGAGGCGCATTCGGCGCACCATCGACGTCGTCGGGATCGTTCTTTCGCTGATCATTGCGTTTTTCGTGATCACGGTGGTGCGCGACGCCAACATTCCAGCTTTGCTGCTGACGACGCCGAAGAAGTCATACCATGCGCTGAAAGTGAACGAAAAGAAACACGCCAAGCGCACCGGCACCCACCGAAAAACCAGTGTCCCGGCATCGCAGGTGGTGCTGAATACCGATGAAGGAATTCGCGGCGCTTTTTACGTGACGTGGGATGCGGCAAGTTTCTCTTCGCTGCGAGAGTACGTCCACCAGATCGACCTTCTGTTTCCGGAATGGCTGCACGTGCTGGGTTCGGACGGCCGTCTGCAGGGAGTTTCCCCGGCTCGCAAGCTTTTCGATGTCATCCAGAACGGCCGTGTCCTGCCAGTCGATGTCAAGGTGATGCCCTATCTGAAGCAGGAACATGCCCAGACGGAAGTTTTGCCGATGATCAACAACTTTGACCCGATCGCCGGCAAATGGAGCGCGGATATCGGCAAGATGATGGATAATCCCGAGGCCCGGGCGCACTTCCGGCAGGAGGTGGCGGCGTTTCTGGCCTCGAACGCGTACCGCGGAGTGACTCTGGACATCGAAGGATACCCCTGCAAGCTCGCAAGCGGGATACCGCGCCCTGGTGCAGGAATTGGCGCAGGATCTGCATTCAAGAGGACAGAAGCTGTTCGTAAGCGTTCCGGCCGACAATCCGGATTTCGATTACCACCTGGTTGCGAAATTCACCGACGGGCTGATCCTGATGAACTACGATCAGCACTACCTGAACGGTGATCCGGGTGCGGTCGCCAGCCAGGATTGGTTTGTTAAGAATCTCGCAACCGTGCTGAAGATCGTTCCGCGTGAAAAGATCATCTGTGCGATCGGCAATTACGGGCACGACTGGTCGATGCCGAAGGGCAAAAAGGCGGGGCCGCCCGCGATCCACGATGTCTCGGTGCAGGAAGCATGGCTGGAGGCGCGCGATTCGGAATCCAACATCGATTTCGACTCCGATGCGTTGAATCCGCACTTTGACTACGAGGACGAACAGAAGAACCGTCACGAGGTGTGGTACCTGGATGCTGTGACGGCGCTGAACCAGATGCGGGCTGCCCGCTCGATGGGCATCTCGACGTTCGCGCTGTGGCGGCTGGGGTCGGAGGACCGATCGCTGTGGGCGGTATGGGATCAGCCGAATGAAGCGAATGCACCGCAGAAGTTGCGCGATGTGCCTCCCGGGCAGGACGTCGATATGGAGGGCGCGGGCGATATCCTTAAAGTGCAGAATCTCCCGTCCAAAGGGGTTCGCGACCTCGATGTGGATGCGTCCAGCGGCATGATCACCGACGAGAATTTCAGCAAGCTTCCCATGCCGTACCGCATAGGCCAGTTCGGCGCCAGCAATAATGGCGCCAGCAATAATATGGTGGCCCTCACCTTCGACGACGGACCCGATCCGCAGTGGACGCCCAAGATCCTCGACGTTTTGAAGCGGGAGAACGCGAAGGCGACATTCTTCATCATCGGCTTGCAGGCAGAAAAGAATTCCGCTTTGTTGCAGCGCGTTTTCCGCGAAGGGCATGAGATTGGGAATCATACTTTCACGCACCCGGACATCAGCGGAATCTCGAAGCGCTACATGATGGTCGAACTGAATCTGACCGAGCGCCTGTTCGAAGCCAAACTGGGTGTGAAGCCGGTTCTGTTCCGCCCTCCCTACTCGATCGACCAGGAGCCGGATACGGCGGACGAAGTGCGTCCGCTGGAAGTGGCGCAGGGAATGGGCTACATCACCGTCGGCGACAAGATCGACCCGAACGACTGGCGCGACGATCCCCGCCCCACTCCCGAGCAGATCGTGCAAAGTGTGATTGAGCAGGCGAAAAGCCACGGCGGAGGCATAGTCCTGCTGCACGATGGCGGAGGATACCGCGCGCAGACCGTTGCCGCGCTGCCGATGATGATTCGCGAGTTGCGCGCCGAGGGGTTCCAGATTGTGCCGGTGGCCACGCTGCTGGGGAAGACCTACACCGATGTCATGCCGCCCATTGCGCCGAACGAGCGTTTCTGGGCGCGCGTCGATGCAACCGGTTTCTGGTTGGTGGACCTGGCCAGCAGCTTCATCGTGCTGGTCTTCTTCGTCGGCGACCTGCTGATGAGCGGGCGGTTGGTCTCGGTCGGAGGGCTTGCCATGTACGACCGCTTCCGGCGGCGCGGGACAGATCACGCGGGTGCGTCTGACTACCAACCGCGGGTTGCGGTTCTGATCCCTGCCTACAACGAAGAGAAGGTCATCGAGCGCACGGTCATGGCCGTCTTGAACTCGGATTACCCCAATCTGCGAGTGATTTTGATCGATGACGGCTCCAGGGACCGCACCGAAGAAGTGGCACGGGAGACATTCCGGAAGGAGATCGCGCAGGGCCGCTTGACCATCTTGACGCAAGCGAACGGAGGGAAGGCCGCGGCGCTGAACCATGGCCTCGAGATCGTGACCGAGGAGATTTTCGTAGGGATCGACGCCGACACGATTATCGCTCCGGATGCAATCCGGCGCATGGTGGCGCACTTCATGGACCCGAAACTCGGCGCCCTGGCGGGCAATGCCAAGGTTGGAAACAAGATCAATTTATGGACACGCTGGCAGGCCCTGGAGTACATCACCAGCCAGAACTTCGAGCGGCGCGCACTGAATACGTTTTCGGCGGTCAGCGTTGTTCCGGGCGCCATTGGCGCGTGGCGCACGCGGGCGGTGAAGGAGTGCGGCGGATATCACATTGACACGGTGGCCGAGGATGCCGACCTGACGATGGCGCTGCTGCAAGCCGGATACAAGGTCGAATATGAAGACCGGGCGCTGGCGTTTACCGAGGCTCCATCGTCCGCCAGCGGGCTGATGCGGCAGCGTTTTCGCTGGTCGTTCGGCATCTTGCAAGCCACCTGGAAACACCGCTCGGCATTTGTTCGCAAGGGACCGCTTGGCTGGGTAGCCCTTCCCAACATCGTGGTGTTCCAGATCATGCTGCCGCTGTTCTCGCCGTTTATCGACCTCATGTTCGTCGTCGGCGCGCTCAAATACCTGGTGTGGGACAAGCATTTCCATCCGGATACGGCTGACCCGGCGAGTTTCCAGCAACTGGTGGTGTTCTTCGCGATCTTCCTGGTCATCGATTTCATCGCTTCCACGATTGCTTTCGCTCTGGAGCGGCGCGAAGGGCGGGCGGATTGGATGTTGCTGGGCCACGTGTGGCTGCAGCGCTTCGCCTATCGCCAGCTATTCTCCCTCGTGCTGATCAAAACCCTGAAGCGAGCTGCCGAAGGCGGTGCGTTCGCCTGGGATAAACTGGAGCGCAAGGCCACGGTCCGAGCACCCGAGCCGGTAGTCCAGGATCGCTAAGCAATATTGCTACAAGACGATTTAGAACCGGGACGGATGGCCGCTGCATGGTGCCGTGGTTTGGCATTAGAATGAGGCAGACGAGCGTGGGTTGATCAGCAATTCAGATTGGGAGCTCTCTTATGGCTACGACGCAGGCGCAGGGTCGTGCATACATTGAATCGGGGCCGTTCAAGAATGAGCCGTTTCTCGACTTTCGCCGTGAGGAAAACGCGCACAAGATGCGCCAGGCGCTGGAGCGTGTGCGGACTCAACTCGGGCGCGAGTACGACTTGATTATTGGCGGGCGGCGGCTGAAGGCCGCCAACAAGTTCGAATCGATTAATCCTTCGCGGCCTTCGCAGGTGGTCGGCGTCTTCCAAAAGGCCGGCGCCGAAGAGGTTCCGCTCGCGATGGACGCCGCCTTACGCGCTTTCGAGAGCTGGAAGAAGACCCCGGTCGAAGAACGCGCACAATTGCTGCTGCGGGTAGCCAAGACCATCCGCGAGCGCAAGTTTGAATGGGCGGCGTGGATGGTTTTCGAGGTGGGCAAGAACTGGGCCGAGGCCGATGCCGACGTCGGTGAAACCATCGACTTCTGCGAGTTCTACGCGCGCGAAGCGCTGCGACTGGCGAAGTCGGAGCCTCCAATCCAACTACCGGGCGAGCGCGACTATCTCTGGTACATTCCGCTCGGAGTGGGCGCGGTGATTCCGCCGTGGAACTTTCCGTCGGCGATCACGACTGGCATGACTATGGCTGCCGTCGTCTGCGGAAACACGGTTGTGCTGAAGCCTTCCGGCGACTCGCCTGCCATAGCCGCCAAACTGGTGGAGGTCCTGGAAGAGTGCGGCATGCCGGACGGCGTGGTGAACTTCTGTACCGGAAGCGGCAGCAGCTTCGGGAACGCGCTGGTCTCACACCCTAAAACGCGGTTCATCGCCTTTACGGGTTCAAAAGAAGTGGGCCTGCACATCAACCAGCAGGCGGCTGAAGTGCGGCCCGGCCAGATATGGATCAAACGTACGATCCTGGAGATGGGCGGCAAGGATTCGATACTGGTCGATGCCGATGCCGATCTGGACGCAGCGGCGGCGGGCGTCGCCGCGTCGGCCTTTGGATTCCAAGGCCAGAAATGTTCGGCTTGCTCGCGGGCGATCGTCGACGAGCGCGTCTATGAAACGTTTCTCGAACGCCTCAAAGCCCGTGTGGAAATGATCACCGTGGGAGACGCCGAAGCAAATCCAGGCATGGGTCCGGTGGTGAACAAGGGCGCGATGGAGACGATTCTCTCCTACATCCAGAAAGGACTGGACGAAGGCGGACGTTTGATCTGCGGCGGAGGTTCCGCTGCTCAGGCGGAAACCAGTGGGCCACAGGGCTACTTCATTCAGCCGACCGTCATTGCCGATGTCGAACCCAAGGGGACCATCGCCCAGGAGGAAATCTTCGGGCCCGTGTTGGCGGTCATCAAATGCCGGAATTTCGAGCATGGGCTTGAAATCGCCAACAACACAGTATTTGGACTCACTGGCTCTTACTACGGCACGGCGGAAGAAAAAATTGAGCGTGCGATGCACGAATTCCATGTCGGCAACCTCTACATCAATCGCAAGTCGACGGGCGCCATGGTGGGAGCCCACCCCTTCGGCGGATTCAATATGTCGGGAACCGATTCCAAGGCGGGGGGGCCTGATTATCTGTATTTGTTCACGCAGGCGAAATCGGTGGGCAAAAAGCTGAGTTGACGAGCCGAGTCGTTGGAAAGTCCGGCTTGCCCTGATTTGACAAGCACTGCAAAGACGCTGAAAATCAGTAATTGGTACCGTAGGGAACGGCCGGTCGCGGTGCTGTAGCAATGAAGAGTGGAAGACCTTAGACTTCCTGAAAAGGATAATCTCTGCATGGCCAGAATCTTGTGCATCGACGACGAGCCGCATGTTGTGACGCTAAAGTGCGCCATTTTGCAAGCTGCCGGTCACGTGGTTACAGCAGCCACCTCTGCACACGAGGCTATTGAGAAGCTGCAGGCAAACACCTACGATGCCGTTGTAACCGATTGGCGACTCGGGGACGGTAACGGACGTGCGGTGGTGCAAGCAGCCAAGTCGCATTCGACCATGCCGGTCGTGGTGGTTTCCGGCTACGTGGCGGAAGCATTTCAGGCAGCTGAACCGCTCGCGGACCTCTACCTGGAAAAGCCGGTCAATCCCGAAGAACTGGTCACGATCGTGAACGAGCTTCTGAAAACGAGCGACAAGGGTATCGGCAGATAGCATTCTCTGAGCCAAAGAAAAAGCCCGCCTGAGCCAGGCGGGTTTTTTCTTGATGCCGGTCCCGGAAAATTATTGGGGACGAATGGCGGTAGTGGTCGCGGCAGCGGCTTCGGTCAGAATCCGGTGGTGAATGGTGAACAACGCCAATTCCAACCGGTCGGAGACGCCGATCTTGTCGTACACGTTGCGCAGGTAATTCTTGACAACCTGCTCGGTGGTGCCCAACTGAGTTGCGATTTCTTTGTTCTTGAATCCCTGCACGATCAAGGCGACGATACGCAATTCCTTGGGCGTCAGCCGATCGCGCACTCTGGCGCCCACGAAATCGTCGGCCTCCGCCACCGCTCCCGGCTGCTTCATGTCATGGACAAACGTCTGCCCGGCGGCAACGCGCCGCACACAGTCCAGCAGCACCTCGCCGGTGACGCAACGGAAGAGGACGGCGTTCACGCCGAGGGGCAGGAAACGCTGCGGATTATCGCCATTTTCGGCGAGAACGATGAGTTTGGTGGCAAGCTGGCCGGCAATGGCGCGGATGCCGGAATCTTCGCTCAAAAAATTCGCCGATAAGACGAGGATATTGGCGCGGAACTTCTCCAGTGCCATGCGAGTCTGCTCCACGGTTGGCGCCTGGGCGACCACGCGCATATCGTCTTCCACCGCCAGCACCTTGGCGATTCCAGCGCGGAAGATAGCCTGATTGTCGGCGACGATGATCTTCAGCATCAGCTACCTGCTTCCCGGGCGGACGAAATCGTACTCGTCGATCACGCACGCCACGCCGGATTTTTCCGAAGATTGGGAATCAGCTCGAACGACGCGGCCAATGCAGTGAAGAACCACATCTTTTTCCGCCGCGATGGCCGGTGCCGGAATCGTGATTTCGAACTCGACGCGGGAATCTACCTCGAGTGCCTGGTCGACCCAGATATAGACTCCGGCCCCACTGATGTTCTCAGTAGTACCTTCCTGCGAAGCTTTGGCTCCAGAAAGGCCGAGCACTTTAATCGGGAGATGTACGGGGAATCGTGTCCCGGTCCTTGCGTCCGTCACGGATATCCTCTGGTATGTAGGCGTTTATTGCTCAACCCGCGTTATATCACGTCAAAAGCGCCTCAGCATAGCCGGAAGTATCCAATTTGCACAAGAAAATCGGCCAGTGTACCTAGTTGGACACGAAAACCGGGTCAATCGGAGCTAAAGAATCTGGCCATGCCGTACCCGAGCAGCAACATGGCCAACGAAACAGCCGAGGCCACGGGCCAAAAATTCTCACGGGCGGCCCGCTCCACGTCCAGTCGTTCGCGCACCGTGCTACGCAGTTCGGATACCGAATTATGCAGCCGGCGGCGCTGCTCGGCGGCATGCTGTTCCAGCACTTCGGCGGGTAAGGGGTTGGTCATAGCTGTGTTCTCGCCTCCGATTGCAGCCAGATTTGGTCTTCTTTCAGCACGCGCAAGGTGCGTTCGGGCGTGAGCCCCTTGCGCGGTCAGAGTTCTCACCCCATAGGCAACTGTCGCCCCGCCCGCCAGGGCGTACAGGGCAAAGACCACAAAGAACGCCACGGTATATGCGTAAGGCTGGCCAATCATGGCCATTGCAATCAGCGAAACCAAGCCCCAGGTGAACAGGAAGAAGGCCGCGAGGAGCAAGATGGCGCCAATCAACAGCGCCGGCAACGCCAGCTTAAGGCTGGCAAGTTTGTCCTTCATTTCGCCGCGCAGCATCTGCAGCCTGGTGGAGACGAAATCCTTCAGATCTTCCTTGCAGTCATTCAACACTTCTCGCGACGGCGCGCCCATTGTGTCCGACTCCGTTAGCCACGGTTTGACCTCCAAAGGCTCAATCCGAACCCGATGATGAAAGAAGCCGCGGCAAAACCCATAATCATCTGAATGGGATTCTCCCTCGTCGCACGAGCAACGCGGTTCCGGGCCTCGGCAATTTGATCGCCGGCCAATTCGTTGATCTCACCCGCGCGCTGGCCCGCCTTTTGTTTCCACTGGGCCGCTGTTTGCGACGCCTCCTGACGCAGACTGGAGATTCTCTCGGTCATGGACTGCGCCAAGTCCGATGCTGCGTCCGTTGCCGATTCAGCGCCCTCGCGCGCTTGACCCTTTACCAGGTGAAGCCCTTTCCGTACACGGTCCGGCATATCGCGCACGCCCTTGACCGCCTTGCCTAATATGGTGCCGATCTGTCCGGCGATTTCGTACATCTGCTGCTCTCGCTCCATCTGTCTTCCCCGCGCCTCGTCTTCTTTTGGCGGCGTACCGGGCAGGCGGCTCGCGGCCGATGCTGTATGCGGGTTGGTGGATGAAGGATCAGGATCGGGCCAAGTTTCTGAGTTCAGAGTTGGGACAGGTTCATTAGCCATGGATGTCCTCACTTTCCATGCGGGATTGCGGTGCACTTATTAGGATGAGATTTGGCGCTGGTTCGTTTTGCGGGAGTACAGGGCAATCGAGAGTAGCTGGAGGACAAAGAGGGGCGAGCCGCGAAGGCCCATCGAAAAGTTATTCCTTCAGCCCAGACAAAATTCAGGGTAACCTGTTACTGGACTTCGGTGGGGATACCCGGAAGCATTAGACAAGTCTTAACGCATGCTCATTTTGCCATTTCCGTGCCACTTTTCCTATCGGTAACACTAGCCTGCTCTCGGAGCGTCCACCATGAACAGAACGCAGCGACCTGACCACGGAAACACTAAATGATCTCATATTTACAAAGCTTTATATATCGGCTACCACTTTTTCGATGCGCCTTCCAGAGGTGTAGCCATAGTGTCCGCTCGCAGATAGCGCGAAAGCTTTGTGTAGCGGGAACTCAGCAGATACTCGCGGAAATCATTGATGCAATGCGCGTCAGTCACGTGAAATGATGCTATATCAGCACTCCTGGACGCTGGTACGGAAGCTGCTTCGTCGGGCAACCTTTCGGCTTTCCCGCAACATTCGTCACTCTAACAGCATTGACGGGTATCAATGTTACGAGAGATGACGCCATGGCGGCCGTCTGAGAATCAGGAACCCACGGAGACTGCAAGACCCGTATGGCAGGCGTTTACCGTTGGGTATCGTAGACGCCGATAGAAACGTATGTGCATTGCGAACTCGCGTCCGACCCTCATTTCTCCTACAGCGAATCCTTGATTCGCAGTCTGCATTTCGATGATTGCACAGCACGACCTAGCAAAACATCCCGGAAGATGGCCGACCGGGAATGATATTTGATTCTATGAAGGTCCAGAGTGATTGATTCCTGAACTACAGGCCGGTCGAAACTTAATGAACCGCAGTCCGAAATTAAGGCAGCGATGGGAAAATCTTGTCAGACCATAAGTGTAACGGTGGCCGATGCCTCCAGACAGCTCAGCCCGCCCGCGAACAGAATTCGTCGACGCATCGACCATTCTGCAAGTATGGAAGAATATCTCATGGCAGGTTCACGCAGGAATAGCTATGACGTCCTGTCGAGCCGCGGTAGGCGAGAGGTTCTTAGCACGCCGAAGAATGATTCGCACGAAGCTTTCCGCGATTCGCTTTAATCTGGTTGCCCATTACAGACAAGGGGTCATGGCTACTTCAGCGTATTCGGATGACTCCATGCGCGTATGGGACGAGTTGGAGAGGCTCCTGGAGGCACGACGGTTGCCCTCACGGGCAGTTTCCGCCCTTAGTGATGCAGCCTTTGGATACCGAGTGAGGAATTCTTCTTATAGTCAGCAGGCGGGCCGTTCCGAGCACGTTGGGAACCAAGACCTCAGCAAGCCCTTGTCAAAGCGGGCCTGCTCATCGCTGAAGGAGAAACGCGAGGAAGGTTCTATATTGCAGCTCCCTTAGTAAAGACATATATCTAAAAAGCTACGAGCCAAAGACATACGTTGATCCGTTCGCGCAATTGAAGTTGCCTCTTACTGATGCAATTCCTGTGGGCACGCATTGAGTATATTGGGAGCCGGTACCCCGGCAACTCCCTAACCGGCGTCGCCGCCTCCGCCTCCGAAGCCGCCACCGCTGAAGCCTCCGCCTCCACCAAATCCGCCGCCTCCGGAGAAGCCGCTGCCGGTGCTGCTGGCGCGGGGAGCAGCCGAAAAGGCCTCGTAGGCCGAGTTGGTCATGGTGTACATGGAGTGGGTGAAGAAGATGGGATTGAAAAGACCCATCTGCGGACCCACATACCAGGTTGGCGGATCGTGGATGATGCCCTCAAAGGCGTGCGCCCAGTGTTTCTCGACACCGAGAGCCATGGCGTAAGGCAGGAACTTCTCGAAGGTATCGGGCGGCATGCGCTTGAGGCGATCGGCATCCACTCGCGTCATGAACTCCCTGAAGCCCCGGATTTCGACCACGGTGCGAACGCCGCGCAGGGTTTTGGCGGTCATTTCCCGTCCAAAAAGGAAGACGATGAGCAGCGCCAGGGCAATGGAGATAATCGCGACCAGCGGAGAAAGAAAGAACTGCGCCGTCCCCATGGCCTGTAGTCCGATGAAAGGAAGGGCGATGATCAGGATTCCGACCAGGCGATAGCCGTGGGCGCTCTCCGGATCGACGCGATACATGCCCTTGGATTTCAGTTCACCAAGAATTTCCTGCTTCACCGATGGCAGCGCCAGGTAGAAGCGATTCTTGAGGCTGGAGAGCGTGGTCAGGCGTGCGCTTGCCTCGGGGAACATGTTGCGCAGGATCTCGACTTCATGGTCAGCCAGGTCATTCCACTGGGCAGGCGGGCTTCATCAGGTGGAAGACGTAATCGACGTTGTTGAAGAAGAGCACCTTGTCGCTGGTCTCTTCGATCTTGAGATAGCCGCGCACGGCCAAATCCACCAGGGTCGAGGTTATGTCGCGCGGGAGGACGGAATCATCCATCAGCGATCCCACCTCGCCCGGCGACATGCCTTTTGGCGGATCGTACATGGGAGCCACGGAGAGACCGGCCTTCGGGTCGCGTCCCTTGAACCACCACATGGTGAACATGACGACGAAGGCAAACACGGGCAGCAGAACGATGGCGTTGCTGCGCACGAACCAGAGCGCGCGCGTGATGGCGCTGGGTTCGATGCAGAATGCCCTTCGGCACATAAACGTCTATGGTCAGCCCGCCGCGCATGGGAAGCGGATTGTTGGTTTCGAACGTGACCTGGTTGCCGTTGACTTCGGTTTGCGCGTCGCGTTCCGTGGAACCGTAGGCGCCGGTGAATGCCTGCGCCCGCAGCGAACCGGAGGCGGCATCGGGAAAGACGAGCGAGCGCGGAGGCATTGTCGATGGGAACGGGCCAATCGTTGCCGGTGACGTTCCAGTAGAGTTCGTCGTGATCGTCGAAGAAGCGGACGCCGTTCTGGACGGTGTAAGTGATGCGAATGGTCTTGTCGGTGTTGGACGGCGTTGTCGAGAAAGATCTTCAGGTAGCGATACGCGCCCTTGATGCTGGTTTCATACTTCAAGGGCTTTCGATTCTCGTCGGTAACGCCGGTGATCTTCAGAGAACAGGGTGTAGTTGGTGCCGCGCGGTCCGGGGTACTCGATGGGGATGGAACGGCTGATCCAGGTGTAGGCGCCGGTGAATACCGCCGTAATGTCTTCGGTCACCAGCATGGCGCCATCCGGCATGACCGTAAGATTGGAGTGGAATTCGGCGATTCGCCAACTGCGTCCCAGCGGTCTTTGCCGGGCTCCGGGCACGGCTGGTCCCGGCCATGCGGAGGCCGGAGATACCAGAGCGAGCAGCATCAACAGCACGCCCGCCCAAGTCTGCCAGCGCGAGGCAACGACCCTCTCTGCGAGCAAGGATAGCTGACTGCCAGTGCAACGCTTCATCGTTCTGTCCCCCGCTCGCCCCAAGGCGGCGCTCAGAACTTCACGGCAGGCACATCGCGGTCGGTAGGTTCGGTGAGTTCGAAGAAGCTGCGCGGATGGAACCCGAACATGCCGGCGATGATGTTGGAAGGGAAAGTCGCGATCTTGGTGTTGAAATCGCGAACCACGGCGTTGTAATAACGGCGCGAATTCTGAATCGCATCTTCCAACTGCGCCAGCGAGGCCTGCAGCGACTGGAACTGTTCGGAGGCGCGCAGTTGCGGATACGCTTCGGCAACTGCCAGCAGCCCGCGCAGCGCCATGGTCAGCCCGCCTTCGGCCTGCGCCCGCTCGTCCGGGCTGGAGGCCGACATGGCGGCGGAGCGATACTTGGCGACGTTCTCGAAGGTTCCCTTTTCGTGGGCGGCGTAACCTTTCACGGTTTCGACCAGATTGGGAACCAGATCGTGCCGCCGTTTGAGCTGGATATCAATGTCGGACCATGCGCTGTCGGCGCGCACACGGAGCTGGGCCAGGCCGTTATACAAGATGACAAACAGCACCGATGACGGCAATGACGATGACAACAATAGTGACGCTCATTCAACCTCCATGAGCATTTGAGCTACGCAAGTCGACGAGCCGCGGGCAGTCTGCAATGCGCAGCCGATTGTTGCGCAAGCTAACACAACGACATCACGGCAATGTTACACGCAGGAGGCTGCGATCACCACTGGCTTGCACCGCCTGGTCGAGCCAGAAGGCCGCCGGATCATATCTCGACGCGTTTGTCGGTCCTGCGGCTGGCGTACCAGCAGGGGCTGTAGCCCATGTGCGGAAACAGGGAATGCACGCAGGTCTGGGTTTGCGTCTCGCCGGGTATGATTTCGGTCTTGCCGTTCTTTTGCAGCATGGAGTAATAGAGCTGGACATTGACGGAACCGTATGGGGCTCGATTCCGGGCGATTTTGTAGCGCAGCGCGCCATAGTCGCAAACGTAGGCGACGGCGATCAGAGCAGAGAGGAAAAGGGCCGCAAACATGAACAGCCGCTTGAAGTTAAGGCCCTTGCGGTTGCCGCGGGCGTCACGATTACCGGGAATTCCGGCCTGGGTCTTATCGATCAGGTCGGAGATGCGCTGATAATAGCTGCGGTTTGAGGTCATTTTTAAGCTTTCGTTCGGTGCGTCAAATGCGCCAGCGACTGGCCCTTTAGTCTAGTGTAGTGCGTCACAAGTCGGGGCGTCTGTGGCCGGAGCAGCCAAGCTGCGTATCCGGCATCGCGTAGGACAAGCAAATCGCTATTCAGGCGGAGGCGAAGAATCCATGTATTTCGACGCAGGGAAATGCATAGATCCTTCGCTCCTCCACCCCAGCCACGGCAACAGCGACCGCTGCTGGGGACCCCGGCTTCGCTCAGGATGACACCCAAAAGAGGGCATCAGGCCCCTATCACCGCCGAACTGAGTTCCCGGCTTGACGGACCAATCTATTAAACACCCGCAGCACGGGTGTACAAAGCAGGGGTGACGAAGCTCACGGAAATCGGGTGCGTATTTCAGTAGATTTTCAAGGACCATCAAGATAAGCTGCTCGGAAATCATTAGTTCTGGTTGAGTGCGCCGGTAGAGCGGTGTAGGCCGCAGCCCAACGCTTTTAGATCGGCACTTTTAACCAGCTTACGCGGAGGCGTGCGAATGGGTTCCACCAAGACAGTGCTCGAAACGAAGGCTCCGGCCAAGGGTTCAGACAGCAAGAAATGGATTAAGTGGGCTGTCCCTGTGGCGCTGGGGATCATGGTTTTAGTCATACCGCGGCCTGAGGGCCTGACGCCCGCGGCGTGGCACTACTTTGCCTTGTTCATCGCGGTAATTGCCGCATTAATCACCGAACCTTTCCCGGGCCCGGTGGTGGGATTCGTCGGCATCGCTTTTGGCGGCGCCCTGATGTTTGTCGGCAAGACGCCCGGCGACGGATTGAGATGGGCGCTCTCGGGCTTCTCCAACAGTACGGTGTGGCTCATCTACGCCGCCAGCCTGTTTGCGCTCGGATACGAAGTGACGGGGCTTGGGCGCAGAATCGCCTTGTTTCTGGTGTATAAGCTTGGCAGAAGGACTTTGGGGCTTGGCTACGCTGTCGCCTTGTCCGACTTGGTGCTGGCCCCATTCACCTCTTCCAATACGGCCCGCGCCAGCAGCGTCTTTCCGATTGTCAACAACATTCCGCCGCTTTACGGCTCCTCTCCCACCGAGAACCCGCGCAAAATCGGCTCCTACATCATGTGGGTCGCGTTTGCCTCGCAATGCGTCTCAAGCGCAATGTTCCTGACCGCTCTGGCGCCCAACGTTCTGGCGGTTGAGCTTGCCCGAAAGATCGCGAAGATAGACATCAGTTGGACCGCATGGTTTTACGGCTTCCTGCCGGTCGGAATTTTCCTTTTCCTGGCAGTGCCCTTGCTTAGCTACATTCTGTATCCGCCTGAGTTGAAGATCAGCGAAGAGGTCCCGAAGTGGGCGGGAGCGCAGTTGGCCGAGTTGGGCAAGATTACGCGGCGAGAACTGACGATGGCGATCCTGGCATTGATCGCCCTGAGCTGCTGGATCGGCGCCACCAAATGGATTCTTCCGGAAATGACGGCGCTGGTGATTTGCGCGTTGATGATGTTGACCCGCGTCGTCACCTGGAACGACATTGCGGGCAACAAGCAGGGTTGGTCGAACCTGGTGTGGCTGGCTACGCTGGTCACCATGGCCGACGGTTTGGCGAAGGTGGGCTTCCTCTCCTGGTTTGCCAAGACGAGCGCGTCGGTTCTGTCGAAGGTTTCAATGGTGCCGATGATGATCGCGCTGGTGGCGATCTTCTTCCTGGTGCATTACTTCTTCGCCAGCCTCAGTGCCCACACGACAGCCCTGCTGCCGGTGTTCCTGGCGGCGATGATGACTCTGCCGGGGCTTCCTATGAGGCCGGAGACTATGGTGATTGGCTATACGCTGGGATTGATGGGCGTCATCACGCCTTATGCGACGGGACCAGGGCCGATCTACTACGGGGCCGGGTATATCACGACCAAGGACTTCTGGAGGCTGGGCTTTATCTTCGGCATGTTCTTCCTGGGCTCATTGCTGCTGTTTGAACTGCCGCTGGCGCTGAAATTCCTGCGGTAAGAGTTGCGCAAGAAAGCCCCACCCTATCGCTTCGCGATAAGGATGGGGCACCTGGCGCGAGTGAATCCGCGGTATCTGTCCTCAGGCAGGGTTGAATCCCGCCTGAGGATTTCTTTTCTGAGTGGTTTTGCGCGAGGCCGCTCAGTAGTTGGCTGCCGCTTCGGGGGAATGTCCGCGCTTATAAACCAGCATGGTGCGTTCGAATACCATCACCTGTTTGCCGTCCTGGTTGAAGCCGCGTGTTTCGACCGTGAGGATGCCCTGGGTGGGCCGGCTCTCGGATTCGCGCTTCGCCAGAACCTTCGATTCGGCATAGAGGGTGTCGCCGGCAAAGACCGGGAAGGTGGCGCGCACTTTGTCCCAGCCGAGATTAGCGACCACCTTGGCGCTGACGCTGTGGACACTCATGCCGGTCATGATGGAGAAGGTGATGGTGCTGTCGACGAGGCATCGTTTCCACTCGGTCTTGGAGGCATACACGGAGTCGAAGTGGAGCTGCTGCGAGTTCATGGTCAGCAGAGAGCCCCAGATATTGTCGGTCTCGGTAATGGTTCTTCCCGGACGGTGTTCAAAAACGTCGCCGATTTCGAAGTCCTCGAAATACAGGCCATAGGTTTCGCGATATCGTTGTTCCCCGAGCTGCTTGTACATCGGCGCCAAAGTTTTCACGCTATTCCTCCCTTGGAAATAAATAGCCTGCCGCCGGAAGCGATCGCCAGGCCGGCAGGTGCACCAGTTCGTGTGAAGGATAATCCGGTTTCGTCCGGGCCGACAACCGCGATCATGGAGGCGACCGGGACGCGATGGTTGGTTCGCCTTTGCAATATAATCCTCTCGTTCGGAAAGGTTGGCCTATGAAAGCGATACAGATCAAAGAAAGTGGCGGCCCGGAAGTGATGACCTTGGTCGATATTCCGGTGCCCAAGCCCAAAGCCAACGAAGCGCTGGTGAAGATCACCGCTTCGGGCGTGAACTTTGTCGATATTTACGTGCGCGAGGGCAGATATAAATCCCAACTGCCGATGGTGATTGGCCAGGAAGCGGCAGGCGTGGTGACCGAGGTCGGCGCCGAGGTCGCGAATCTCAAAGCCCGGCGATCACGTTGCCTATCGTGGTGTGCACGGCAGCTACGCCGAATATGCGGCGGTGCCGGCAGATAAGCTGGTGCAGCATTCCCAAGGGCATTAGCGACGAGCAAGCCGCGGCCGCGATGCTGCAGGGCATGACCGCACAATACCTGTGCTATAGCACTTATCCGGTAAAGCGCGGCGATACGGTGCTGGTACACGCTGCCGCCGGTGGAGTCGGCCTGTTGCTGGTGCAGATGTGTCATAACCTGGGCGCACGCGTGATCGGCACGGTCTCCACCCCGCAGAAGGCGGCTCTGGCGCGCGAAGCAGGCGCCGATGAAGTGATTCTTTACTCGCAGGTGGATTTTGAGGCCGAGACGCGCCGCCTGACCGACAACAAGGGCGTGCATGTGATCTACGACGCCGTCGGCGCGGCAACGTTTTCAAAAGGACTGAACCTGCTGCGGCCCCGCGGCCACATGGTCAACTACGGAGCGGCCAGCGGCCAGGTGCCGCCCATCGACCCTATGGTGCTGATGGAAAAGGGCTCGATATACCTTTCGAGGCCCAGCCTGCAACACTATGCCGCCGCTTCGCACTGAGCTGGAAGAAAGATCCAGTGCAGTCTTCGGCATGATCGCCGCCGGAAAGCTGAAGCTGCGGATCGAGCACCGCTACCCGCTAGCGGAGGCAGTACAGGCGCATCGCGATCTGGAGTCTCGAAAGACGACCGGCAAACTGTTGTTGCTGACGTAATCCGCATTACGCGACGGAACCACCCCACGTTAGCCAAAAGCGGGCGAACGTGGGGCACCCGCGCGCATAGAGAGACCGCCATGACGCTGACATACACAGTACGACACGGCAAAGATAAGGGGCTGACGCTGAGGCCGCATCGCTACAAAGCTGGGTACAGGGCTAGCAAGACGAAATTCGGTCCCCATGAGCACGTCGATGCTGAAGTAAAACTCGTTCCCTACCTACAAGTCGGCTGGTTCATTCGCATGAGCGCCAAAGACCATCCGCCTAGCGGGATAAAGCCAGAATCGGTTGAGGGATGGCGCAAGCCTTCAACTCTTCCAAGAAAACCCTAGCCGGCAGCGACGGCCATGGTTTTGATTTCGAGCGCGATCTTTGGCGGATTCAGCAACGTGTTATGAATCAGGCAGTGGTGGACGGCCCGCTCGACCCCGGCCCGATGCTCGGCGCTAAGCTCGGCCGCCAGTTCGACCTCTATGCGGAAATTGTCAACCCGCGCCGGGGCCTTTTCCTTATCGGCCGTCACCCGCACACGAATTGCTTCGGCCGGCAGGTTGAATTTCTTCAGGTATTGCGCAGCGTAGTAGCCGGCGCAGGTGCCCAGCGAAGCCAACAGCAGCTCCGGTGGGGTCATCGCCTCGTCTAGGCCGCCGATTTCGGGCGGCTGATCGCAGAGAATCGTGTGCTTGCGGGCTTTGACTTCGAATTTGACTGCGCCGAGATGTTCTACATTAACCTCTATCATTTTTCTCCCTCTGCCTTAATTCCCTCTTTTTGTTTTCCGCTAACTTGGTCCGGGCACAAGCCTTTCGTCAAGGCACTGCCTGACCATCGCCCGAGTTGGCATTGTCGCATCACCTGCGCTGGGCCGTACAGCCCAAGATTCGCGCCGCCGGATTTTCTTTTTTGCCGGTTAACTCTCCAGAGCCGGCAGTCCGCGCGGGGCATAGCTTGCGCGAATCATGTCCACGGCTTCTGTACGTAAGTGCATGTACAATAAGTTTTGCTCCGTGGACATCATGCGCCGGCTGGCGGTTTGCCGCAACGGCGAAGCACCGAAGCCGCGGCGTGAGGTTCAACGATTTGGCCGCCAATGCGGCGGCTCAGAACTGGAGTCCGGTGGTGGGCGTGCCCGGCATTGGCAACAAACCGGTGACTGTCCTGGCACCGAACCCTTTCCAGCGAACTCATTGGAGTGCGATGGTGTGCAAGACTGGTGGTTTTTGCCGGCGCTATTTTGTGTCCTTTATCGTTTCCATGCTGGCCGTCTGCTTGCTGGCAGGCACCGGCAGCGCTCAACAGGGGCTGCCGTCACCGGCTGGAACGGCTTCGGTGACGGTTAGCAGTCCCTTGCAAACGTTGAATCCTTCCGACCCGCTGCTCGGGTCCGTGCCAGAGGGCAAACTCGATCCCAACCCGATCCAACTTACCCTGCTGGATGCCATCGACCGCGGACTGAAGCGCAACCTCGGCCTGCTGCTTGCCGACCAGAACACCCGGCTTGCCGAGGGCGCGCAGGTGGACTTCGCTTAGCCACTTGTTGCCCAACGTCGCCCTGGCGTTGCAGGAAGCCGGAGGCGCAGGTAAGCCTTGCTGGCCGAGGGCTTCCCCAGAAATCTTCCTTCCTCAGGGGGTTGCAATCCTGGGTCCCTTCAGCGTGTTCCAGGTTGGCCCGACGCTGAACGAGAGCTTGAACCTGAAGGATTTCAACACCTGGAAGGCATCGCGCGAGAATATCAAGGCCGCCGGACTCTCCTACCGCAGCACTCGCGACTTGGTGGTGCTGGTGGTTGGCGCCAGCCTATCTGCAGGCGCAGACCAATGCCGCGCGCGTGGAAAGTGTGCAGGCACAGGTGCAAACCGCGCAGGCTCTCTTTGACCAGGCTCAGGATTTGCGGCGAGTGGGGATGGCTCCTGGAATCGACGTGCTGCGGGCGCAAGTGGAGTTGGAAGCGGAGCAGCAGCGGTTGGTGGTGGCGCAGAACGATTATGAAAAGCAGTTGCTCACCCTGGCGCGCGTGATCGGACTTCCGCCTGGGACAGAAGTTCGTGCTGACGGACAAGATTCCCGCTCCCGCTCCGGTGGAGACTCACCCTGGAGCAGGCGCTGCAAAGGGCTTATGACAACCGTCCGGATTACAAGCGCGCTGAATCGCAGGTGCGCTCGGCGGAGCTGCTGAAGCGGGCCTCGCAGGGCGAGAGACTGCCCTCGGTAGGCATCAACGGAAATTACGCGGTTGTCGGCCAAACTCCGGGCAGTTCGCACGGCACGTTTGTGGCAGCGGGGTCTCTGGAGATTCCCATTTTCCAGGGCGGCAAAGTCACGGGGAGACGTGTTGCAGGCCGACGCGCGGCTGCAACAGGCCCGTTCGCAGTTGGAAGATCTCCGCTCTCGCATCGAATACGAAGTGCGCACGGCATTTCTCGATGTGAATGCCGCCAGCAAGCAATTAGAGGTTGCGACGAGCGCGCTGGCGCTGGCGCGCCAGCAGGTTGAGCAGTCGCGGGACCGCTTCACCTACGGGGTGACCAACAACGTGGAAGTGATCCAGGCGCAGCAGGCTCAGGCGACAGCCGAGGAGAATTACATAGCAGGATTGTTTGCGCACAATTTCGCCAAGCTCTCGCTGGCGCGCGCGCTTGGCATCGCCGAAGAAGCGACGAAGAAGTTCCTTGGAGGAAAGTAGGGTGGCAGAGAACGTGGCAGAGACAGGAGCAGAATCAGCCGGGTCCGGAGGAGCAGTGGCAGGAAAAGCTGCCAGGCGGCAGGTCGCGCTCTTATCTGCGCGAGCACTCCGCTGTGAAATGGGCGACTCATCATCGGCGGCATCGTGCTGTTGGTGGCTCTGATCGTGGTTTGGCGGTACTACGCGGTTCGTGAGTCGACGGACGACGCCCAGATCGATGGCCATATCACTCCGATCAGCGCCCGCGTAAGCGGCACCGTCATTTCGGTCAACTATCGCGACAATCAGTTTGTCGATGAAGGCGCGGTGCTGGTCCAACTCGACCCCAAGGACTATGAAGTCGCCATCCAGCACGCCGAGGCCGATCTTGCCGATGCCAAGGCTACGGCGGTCGCGGCCGGGACCAACGTTCCCATCACTCATACCAGCACTTCCAACCAATTGCTGAACGCGCTTGCCGCCCGCAACGCGGCCCAGAAGCAGGTGGAGGCCGCCTTGGCCCGGGTGCGGGAGGCGGAAGCCAACTACGTGAAAGTGTCGAAAGACCTTGAGCGCATGAGCGACCTGGTGCAGCGCGACGAGATATCGCGCCAGCAATACGATTCGGCAGTTGCCTCCGACCAGTCGGATGAAAGCCACGGTCGATGCCGCGCATGCCTCGGTTGCCGCCGCACAAGCCCAGGTAGCTCAGGCCGAGGCCATGGTCCGCACGGCCGAGACGGCGCCGCAGCAGGTTGCGGTGATCCGCGCACGCGCGGGATCGGCGGAGGCGTTGGTGCAGCGCGCCGAAGCCTCGCTGGCGCAGGCGCGGCTCAATTTGCAATACACCACCGTGCGCGCTCCGGGAGCGGGCATCGTCAGCAAACGCAGCGCGGAGGTTGGGCAGGTGGTGCAAGCCGGCCAGCCATTAGCGGCGCTGGTGCTGGTTCAGTGATATCTACGTCACTGCCAACTTTAAGGAGACGCAGCTCAAGAACATGCACCCCGGGCAGGAAGTTACGGTTTACGTCGATGCATACGATCGTGATCTGAAAGGGCACGTCGACAGCATCGGCGGCGCTACGGGAGCACGGTTCAGCTTGCTTCCCCCGGAGAACGCTACGGGCAACTACGTGAAGGTGGTGCAGCGCATTCCGGTCAAGATCGTTTTCGATGCTGGGCAAGATCCTCATCATCTGCTGCGGCCGGGGATGTCGGTTGTACCGACGGTGATCACGAAGTAGACCGGGCGTGGCATGACTGCGAGATCGAACACGGAATCCGCGCCGAACGGCAACGGTGTGCCCGGGGCGCATCCCGAGATCAATCCCTGGATTATCGCGATTGCGGTGATGTTGGGCACCTTCATGGAGGTGCTCGATACCACGGTGGTGAACGTGGCGTTGCCGCATATCGCGGGCAATCTGTCGGCCACGGTTGACGAAACGACCTGGGTGCTGACCTCGTACCTGGTCTCGAACGCGATTGTTCTGCCGATCTGCCGGATGGCTTTCCAATCACTTTGGGCGCAAGCGCATCCTGCTGGCCTCGGTCTTCGGGTTTACGGTGTCTTCGCTGGCCTGCGGTCTGGCGCCTAACCTGGCCACGCTGATCGCGTTCCGCATCATCCAGGGCGCAACCGGCGGCGGTCTGCAACCGCTATCGCAAGCCATCATGCTCGAGGCCTTCCCGCCGCAGGATCGCGGCAAGGCCATGGCCTTCTGGGGGTTTGGTATTGTGGTGGCGCCGATGCTCGGGCCGGTGCTCGGCGGATGGATTACCGACACCTATTCCTGGCGCTGGATCTTCTACCTCAACCTGCCGATCGGCATCGCGGCCACGATCATGGCGAAGCTCTTCGTCTTCGATCCGCCCTACATCCGGCGCACCTCCAACCGGATCGACTACTGGGGATTCGGCCTGCTGATTGTGGGCATGTCGGGGCTCCAGATCATGCTCGACAAAGGCCAGCAGGAAGACTGGTTCAGCTCAAAGTTCATTGTCGTGCTGGCGGTCGATGGCGATTCTGGGCCTGTCGGGATTCATCATTCGCGAAAACATGACCCGGGACCCGGTAGTCAATCTCAAGGTGTTTCGCAACCGGACCTATGCCACCGGCATATTCATGATGACGGTTCTGGGCTTTGTGCTCTACGGCAGCACCGTGTTGATACCCATCTGGTTGCAGACGCTGATGGGCTATCCGGCGCTACAGGCGGGGATGGCCGTGCTGCCTCGCGGCTTGGGTTCATTCCTGTTTATGCCGATTGTCGGCATCCTGATGAGCAAGGTCGAGCCGCGCAAGCTGCTCTTGGTCGGCTTCCTGGCGGCGGGAACGCGGACTGTTTCTGCTCGGCAACCTGAGCCTGGACGCGGGTTACTGGGACATTTTCTGGCCGCAGATTCTCCAGGGAGCCGCCATGGGCCTGCTGTTCGTTCCACTGACGACCATCACCAACGATCCCATCCCCAAGGAGGAAATGGGGAACGCGACCAGCATTTTCAATCTGATGCGCAACGTCGGAGGCAGCATCGGGATCGCTTCGGTCACTACCATGGTTGCCCGCGCGGAGCAGCACAACACGAATGTTCTCGGCGCGCACGTCAACCTCTGGAACCTCAGCACGCAAAACATGATCAATTCGGCCAGGGAGATGTTCATGGCCAAAGGGTCCGATTATGTGACGGCTACGAGGCAGGCCTATGGGGCGCTGTTCGGGATGGTGCAAGAGCATGCGGCGATGCTCGCGTTCGTCAAGGCGTTCCGGCTTCTGGGCATCCTGTTTTTCGTTATGATCCCCTTCATCCTGATCATGCGCAAGCCCCGGCATTTGCGGGGAGGCGGAGGAGCAGGCGGCCATTGATTCACCCGCGGGCGGCAACGGTATCTGGTTCGCCGGCGGCTGTTTCTGGTCGTTATACGATTGGCCACGAATCCAGGGTTGAGGGTCACTTTCTGAGGTGATTGCTATCACTGTGTCCCCGGCACAATGGTGTTGAAGTCAGACTTAGTGCCCTGCAAAAAGCAAAGCCGATTCGTCCGCGAGAGGACTGTTATTCGGCCGTGGCGGCATGCCAAGCCTGGTGCTGGCCGCGGTTCCGGAGTCGGTGCGCTGGGCCAGGCCCAATTGGGTGCCGGACTTTGTCCAGTTCGAGACGGCCATTCTGTTCGGAATCGCCGTTGTCCTGGCACTGTTGGCGACGGGTGTCTCGATGCGCAACCGCGATCTCTCGCGGGTGAATGCCGAATTGCAGCGCGCCCGCGATCTCACGGCGGTTCGCGAGCGCGAGCGCGACCTGGCGCAGCAGGAGTTGCTGAGAAAACTGGAAGAAGAGCGCGAACTGGCCAAGCAGAAGATGCAGTTCGAGGCACAGCTTGCCGAATACGAAAAGTATGCTTCGTTGGCGCAGCTTGCGCTCGGCGCGGCCCACGAGATCAATAACCCGTTGCTGGGCATGCTCTCGCATCTTGAGCTGGAACTGAAGGATGCGCGGGACGAGGATAGCCGGACGGAAATCGAGCAGTGCATCGAAGGCGCGAAGCGGATTTCATCGGCGGTGCGCGGGCTGCTGAACTACGCGCGGCCGGCTCCGCTTACCATCAGCCGCATCAGCCTCGAGCGGATGGTGACCGAAACCCTGAACTTCCTGCACCATCAGCCGATGTTCCGCAACATCCATGTTGCGACGGAGATTTCGGAAGATCTTCCGATGATCAGCGCCGATGCCAACCAGCTCTCGCAAATCCTGATGAACCTGCTGCTGAATGCGGCGCAGGCGATGCCGGAGGGGGGCAGGATTACGATCTCGGCGGCGAAAATCAAGTTTGAGGAAAACGTCGAAATCGCCGTTGCCGACAACGGAGCGGGCATCCCGGCCGACATTCTGCCGCACGTCTTCGAGCCGTTCTTCACCACCAAGCGCGGCAAGGGAACGGGCTTGGGGCTGAGCATCAGCCAGGCTTACGTGCACAGCCACGGCGGCGACATGCGCATCGAGAGCCTGCCGGGACGCGGCACGACGGTTCGGCTCACGCTTCCGATTCGCCAGCAGGGCGCATTAATGGAGAGCGAAGAAGTCATCATCTGACGATCACCCCAACGAGCCGAGCCTCGTTGGGGACCCCGCGACGAGGGATCATTCCCAACGCCGGGGTGAGAGCACAGAGAGAAAGAATTTATGGCTTACTCGATCCTGGTCATCGACGATGAAGCACTTACCCTGCGCACCATTGGCCGGGCGCTGCAAGCGGAAGGCTATGAAGTCCGCGTGGCAATGTCGGGCGAAGAAGGTCTGAAGCTCTTCCAGGAAGAGGCGACGGAGTTGGCGTTGGTGGACGTGGTGCTGCCCGGCATCGACGGGATCGAGGTGCTGCGGCAAATCAAGAAGCGAAACAGCGCGGCGGTAGTGCTGATGATGAGCGCTTACCACATGGTGGATCGCGCCGTGGAGTCGATGAAGCTGGGCGCTTACGACTACCTGATCAAGCCATTTCACATTGCCGACATGCTGAACACCGTCCGCCGCGCCAGCGAGATGCTGACGCTGCACGTGCGCGTGCGCGATTCGGTGCAGACCGAACAGGGCCGCTACGACTTCGGAAAAGTTGTCACCCGGAACCCCGCCTATCGGGAGATGCTGGAGATGGCCCGCAAGGCCGCCGAAAGCGACCGTACTACCGTTCTGATCCAGGGCGAGAGCGGGACGGGAAAAGAAGTGCTGGCCAAGGCGATCCACTACGCCAGCCCGCGCGCGCAGGACCCGCTGGTGGAACTCAACTGCGCCGCCCTGCCCGACACGCTGCTGGAGAGCGAACTGTTCGGCTACGAACAGGGCGCCTTTACCGACGCCCGGCGCCGCAAGGAAGGGCTGCTGGAAAAAGCGAACGGCGGGACATTGTTTCTCGACGAAATCGGGAACATGTCGTTCACCGTGCAAGCGAAGCTGCTGCGGGTGCTGGAACAGAGCAGCTTCCTTCGTCTCGGCGGAACAAAGCCAATCAACGTCGACGTCCGCATGATTTCCGCGACCAACAAAGTGCTGAAGGAGGCGGTGGCGCGAGGCGAGTTCCGCGAGGACCTGTTCTACCGCCTGAACGTGATGCCGCTGTTCATTCCCGCGCTGCGCGACCGCCGGGAGGATATCGTCCCGCTGGCGCTGGAGATGATGAAGAAGTACAACACGGAGCTCAAGAAGAACTTCGCCGGCTATACGCCGGCCGCCGCCGAGTTGCTGACGCAATATCCCTGGCCGGGCAACATCCGCGAGTTGAAGAACGTCATCGAGCGCACCATGATCCTTGCGCCCGAGGGCGAAATCGACGCCATCAGCCTGCCGGAAGAGATTCGGGACTACCAGTCCCAAATTGCGGCCAATCATCCCACGGCAAACGCCGCGGCCGGCCCCGAGGGGAAGTTCGTGAGCTCTGCGCGAACTCGAGCAACGGTACATTCACGAGGTACTTGCCGCCACCGGCAACAACAAGGCACAGACGGCGCGCATCCTCGGCATTCACTCCACATCGCTGCTGCGCAAACTGAAGAAAGAAGACGGCGAGTAGCGGCGGAGCTTCATCGCCGCGCGTGACGCCCGTCACGCGGATTCACCTTTCTGACTCCCATCGCAAACGCAGATGGCCGCATTGCGGCGCGTTCGTCCGCGAACTTTGCAGTGCTGCAAAACGCAGTGGTTATTAGCAAAACGCAGTGGTTTTGGCGTTTGAGAATTGCATCTGCCCGAGGTAAGTTCCTTCCTTTCAGCAACCAAAAGATCAACTCACGTTTGCCACTCCAATTGCACATGCAATAGGTGACGGCTGACCGCTCAAACACAGGAACGCGGAGTGACCGGAGAGCGGGCCGGGAGGTAATTATGTCAATCCTATTCGTACTTTTAACGTTTTTGCTGGTGATTTCGATTACTTACTTTATGCGGCGCCCGGAGCCGCGGCCGGCTGCACAGCCGCGTCCTGACCTATGGGCCCGCACGGCGGCTCCGAAGATGAATTCGGAGTTGGGTTTTGAAATTCCGAAAGGCTACTGCTTCCATCCCGGCCACACCTGGGTGCTCGATGAAGGCCGGCAGAACGCCCGTGTCGGCATCGACGCATTTACCGGCAAGGTGCTCGGCAAAATCGACGGCATTGAGGTCGCCGGGTTGAATCGGTGGGTTCGCCAGGGGCAGAAGATCGTGACGATCAAGCGCGGCGACTTGGTCTTCGACATGTTGTCGCCGATCGAAGGGGTCATCAGCTCGGTCAATCATGAGGTGCTCAAAGACCCGGGCATGGCAGTCAAGGACCCATACCAGAATGGATGGATCTGCGTAGTGAAGTCTCCCGAGGTTGCCACCAACCTGAAGAACCTGGTGCAGGGTCCGCTGGTGGCGCCCTGGATGCAGAACAGCATTTCCCGCCTTACCGCGATGGCGACACAGATGGCGCCGGCCCTGGCACAAGACGGCGGCGTGCCGGTCTCGGGCATGATGTCGCAGTTGGATTCCGGTTCTCAGCGCAAGATTGTTCATGAGTTCTTTCTAACGTAGCGCGGGCCGAACACAGGGAGGAGGATTTATGGGAAACACAAAGGCAATACTCGTCGATATCAAGCGCTGCGTCGGATGCCAAGCCTGCGAACAGGCTTGCCAGGAAATTCATCAGTTCCCCAAGGACCACCCGGCACACCTGTCGGACGTGGCCTATCACCTTCGTTGATCAGAAAGACGAAAAGTTTGTCCGCCGCATGTGCCTGCATTGCGAAGAACCGGCATGCGCGTCGGCGTGCCTGGTAGGCGCACTGAAGAAGACGGCACTCGGGCCGGTAACCTACGACAACAAGAAATGCATGGGCTGCCGGTACTGCATGATTGCGTGTCCGCAGGGAGTCCCGAAGTATCAATGGTCGAAGTTGGCGCCCCTGGTGACGAAGTGCGACATGTGCTTTGCCCGCATCAGCACCGGCGGCAAGCCGGCGTGCGTGGAAGCGTGTCCGGCTGAGGCGAGCGTGTTCGGCAATCGCGACGCCTTGCTGAACGAGGCGTGGAGCCGGATTCGCAGCGACTCCAGTTACGTGCCGCGGATTTACGGAGCGGAAGAGTTCGGCGGAACGTCAGTGCTTTACGTGACCGATGTGCCGTTTGAAAAACTCGGATTTGTGAAACCACCCATTGGAAACCAGCCTTTGCCAACGCTTTCGGCGGCGGCATTGAGCGAGAGTCCGATGGTGGTGCTGGTGGGCGGGTCGATGCTCTCCGCACTGTACTGGATTACGCAACGCCGCAAGCTGGTGGCGCTGGCAGAAGCCGAGAAGGAGCAGCACGACTCGGGGAAAGGGCAAAAGTAGTCATGTCAGGCAATGGCAATGTTCCCAAGCTAACATTCTGGCGCACTGTTGTGGCCGTCATCTTCATCGTCGGCATTTATGCCACCTATCTGCGCTTCTTCAGGGGATGGCAGGCGAGCCACCAACCTGACCGACGCGCAGCCCTGGGGGCTGTGGGTGGGTTCGGCACACTGTGCGGAGTCGGATTGTCCGCCGGTGGTTTTGCGATCGCCGCAGCGGTGTATCTGCTCGGGTTGGAGCGCTATCGCCCGGTGCTGAAGACCTCTGTGCTGCTCTCATTCCTTGGCTATTCGACGGTGTGCATCGGCATGCTCTATGAACTCGGCTTGCCCTGGCGCATCTGGCATCCGATCGTGTACTGGAATCCCGCACTCTGTGCTGTTCGACGTTTCGCTCTGCGTGATGTGCTATACGAGCGTGCTGGCGCTGGAGTTCTCGCCATCGCTGATGGAGAAACTGCCGTTCCCCCGGCTGCGCGAGTTCTACCTGCACTGGCATCACCGGATTACGATTGCACTGGTCATGGCCGGCACGTTGCTCTCCTCGATGCACCAGTCTTATCTTGGCGCGTTGTTCTTGATCGCCAAGGGCAGGGTCTATCCGCTGTGGTACAGCCCTTACCTGACGACGATGTTCTATCTGTCGGCAATACCCGCCGGGATTGCGATGCTGATCATTGCGCTTTATCTTTGCGTGCGATCGTTGAACGCGAAGGTCGAGTTCGCCATCCTGGAGGAGTTCGGCCGGGTGATGGCACTGCTGCTGGGCGTCTACGGGGTATTCCGCGCACTCGACCTGGTGAGGAACGGAGCGTTGCCGTATCTGTTCGCACATCGGGTGGAGACGCTCTACTTCTGGCTTGAGATCCTGCTGCTGGTGGTGCTGCCATTGGCGTTGCTGAGCCAGTCGAAGGTGCGCAACAATCCGCAGTTGCTGTACTGGACCTGCGCGATCGTGGTCATGGGCTTCATGACCAACCGCCTGAACGTCTCCATTACAGCGGTCGACGCGATGACCGGAGCGAATTACGTGCCGAAGTGGCCCGAGTTCGCCTTGACCATTGCGGTGTTGACCGCGGGCGTATGCGCCTTCCGTTGGGCGATCATTTATCTCGATATCGTGCCTAAGCGCGAGCCGCCGCCTAAGGTCAAGTGGGTGGCTGCTCCGGCCGAAGCATAGGCTAACGCTGAATCGCAATTGTTGGACCGGTTCGAGGGGTCCCCGGCAAGTGTAGAAAGCCACTTGCCGGGGACTTCGCGCAGCCTGTTGCAAAGCGGCTGACCGGCCAGCGAAGAGGATGCGATGAATCAGGGAACGCTTCTGCCACAAATCGATCAGGATGCGGAGCAGGGATTCGATCCTCACCTGTCGCAGATGGTGGAACTGGAACGCATCGCACGGGCGCTCGACGTGGAAGACACAATCCTGGAGCAAATGCGGCACGCGGAGTTGGAACTCACCATCCACCTGCCCGCGTCGCGCTGCGACGGCGCGGCAGCTAACATCAGCGCACTGCAATGCCTGTACTCGCATTCCTCCGGTTGCATCACGGAACTTGCCATCGGACCGGGCGTATTTCTTAACCAAGTCCGCGCTTCGGCTTTTGCCAACGACTTGAGCTGTGCCCTGCTGGGACTTGAGCTGCGCGGCGGCGCAGCTGGAATCATCTGCGATCTTTCGCAATACTCGGAGCAGCGAGATGCGCCGATTGTTTCGGGGCTATTGCCAGCGGCTGCGAGCGACACTGCCGAGTCTCTTCGGTTTTTCTAGGGTGTACGGCGGCAACCGGGCGATTCATGGCTGGCTCGGCCATGACTTGGAAGGCGCGGGAAAGGGGTTCGGGGCAGTTCGCCAGGCGGAATCGCAGTGGACGCTGCTGGCACGCTGGATCAACGAATTGATCACCGCTACGGGGTTGCCGGGACTACGGACTTACGCGATTCAAGGCTGCGCCGGCCTTGGGTTGGCGATTGCACGCGCCGTTTCAGGACGCGGAGTATCGGCCTTGTCCGGCAACACCGGCGTCAGGATAATTATGATGTCGGACGCCAGCGGAGCGATTTTTAACGACGCCGGGGTGGACGTTGCGCAACTGGAAAGTCACATCCAACGTGAACAGATGTTGTTCGGTTACCCTGGAGCTGAACACGCCTACAGTGCGGACTTGTCGAAATGCGCATGCGATGTGCTCGTGCTGCAAGCGCCCATGCAGATCACGGTGGCCAATACCGGCCAGGTGCAGGCAAAGCTGATTGTGGAGTGCGTTCCCGATTCCGTTTCGCACGCGGCGAAAGCGGAGTTGGCCGCCAGAGGGGTTGCAGTGATTCCCGAGGTGCTGGTTCGCAGCGGATTAGTGCTGTTGTCGGCTGCCGACTCTGGTCTGGTGCCGCTTGCCGAGTCGCGCCTTTGCGCCTTGCTGCGGCGAACCGCCAGAAAGCTGATGCCGGAAATCCGCCGCTCGGCCGCAATCTGGAAAACCGATTTGTCGCGCGCCGTGCTTTCACTCGCCATTGAACGCCGAGCGAACCAGATCAGGCGTGCGGCGATGTAGTCTTCCACGCATCTGGCCGAGGCGGCGCTTCCCATTTCGAACCACTTTTCCCGAAATGCAGTTCACATTTGGAACTACGCTGACGCGATGCTCGTCCGCAGTGACGCGCGCGATCCATTGCGGAACCACAAGTACTTGATTCCGCGCGCTGAGCAATTATTTTAGATTTGCCACCCGACAACAAAGGCAGTGGAACGCAGGTTGCTTTAGAGATATTCGAAAGGGATCTGCGATCAACCACATGGACCTTAATCAGCTTGCCGTAAGACTTGAATCACTTCTTGCCGCCGCGTATTCGCAACCGATCACCACGGATCTGAGCCCCGCTATTGAGCAAGCCGGAGTTCGAGTGGGCGTGGGTAATGACCTTCTGGAAGCCCTGGTTGAGGAGATCTGTGCTTACGGCCAAGTCGATGGCATCCTGATTTGGACCGAGCAGACAGGCAGGAGGAAGCGGAAAGGCCTCGCGTTAGCCTTGGTATTGAAGTCTACAACAGGCAAATCACCGTGCCGGAGCCAAAGACGAAAACCGTGCGGGAGCTTTCGGCGCGGCTCCGCGGCAGTGGTTGCGTGCTGCAATTGCGGGCCGCTGCCGGGCGCTGGATGCGTTACGAGATGCTGTTCCCGGTCGGCATGGAAAGCAATCATGGGGTTTACAGCTCCGGACAGAGGCGAGACGATACTGCTGGTGGAAGACGAGGATTTTGTGCGCGATGTCACGGCGCAGGTGCTTGAGGGTTGCGGCTACCGGGTGTTGGCCGCCAAGGATGCAAAGACTGCCGAGGACATTTTCACGCTGAATCGCGGCAGCATAGGGGTGCTGCTGACCGACCTGGGCCTGGCGGGCGAAAGCGGCGCGGAGTTGGCGGAAAAGCTCAGCGAAAGCGATCCCCGCCTCAAGGTGATCTTGATGTCGGGCTACACGGACCGGGAGATGATCGGGCGCGAATTCGGCGATACCGGGATGGCGTATCTCGCGAAACCGTTTTCGGCGGAAGCATTGGTCGGCAAGGTTCGGCAGGTCATCCAATCGCCGCTGATCGACGAGCTGGGCGGCTCGCAGCTTGACACCGCGCTCGGCACCGAGCTGCGGCGCTAGTCTGCGAAGGCAGCGACATGGGCGGTGCTCGGGGGGCAGCGAGCCTCTAGTGGTGCGTCACACATCGAGTAATTTAAGAGAGATGTCATTCTGAGCCGCAGCGAAGAATCCCCGCACGGCGCGGAGCTGAGACGCAGCCGAAGGACTTCACAAAAGGCTCAGAGCGGCGCGGGTTGGGGCAGTTTTCATGGGATGTTTCGCTACGCTCAACATGACACTCCGGGAGAAGTTAGTTATGGCAGGTATTTCCGGAACACTACACTAGTGTGTCCGGTATAAGACCGAAACGAGTTTCTGGACCTGACTGGCGCAGGCTTGTACATCGGTCAGGAAACCCGCCCATTCCAGCTCTCTGAAGCTGGGCAATTCGCCGGCAACCATCTTAACGAAGGGATCGGCTTTCAAATCAAGGTGAAGCGGTTCGTCGTATCCGTAACCGAGTCCGGAGGTTCTGCAGAGCAAGTCGCTGATGGCGACAATGCCGACGAGCGCACGATCGCGGAGCGCCTGGCCGGACTCGTGATGGCGGCGGATGACCTCCTGCAAATCATCGCCCAACAACCATCGCGCTGCCAGCAGCTCTCCCACGCTGCAGTGGTCGAAGCCGAAGATCTTCTGTTCCAGCGCGCCGAGCGCAACCTTCTCCCTGGTTGCCCTCTGCAAGGTCTGCCGGAACTGCTCGGGAAAAAACATCATGTTGACGATGAATCCGATATCGTGCAACAGCCCTGCCAGATAGGCTTTCTCGGGATCGGCGTAGTACACGCGGCGAGCCAGTTGGCGCGCGATTAGAGCGCAGCCCAGTGAGTGTCCCCAGAAAACGCGCGGGTCGAAGCGCTCTGCCTGGCTCGGCGCCAGACGCAATACGCAGCAGGTGGTGGCAATGGCGCGCATGCGCTCCAGGCCCAACGTCAGCGCGGCGGCGGGTACGGAGTCGATCTGTACACTGTGACCAAATAGAGGCGAATTAGCCATTCGCAAGGTTTGTGCGGCGAGCAACCGATCGCGCGCCACGAGTTCAAGCACGCGTTGAAGATCGCTGTTTTCCGGCGGTTCGGAGAGTTGGCGAAGCACGGGAATCAGAATCGCCGGAACGCAAGGGATGGCGTCCAGCGCCGCCAGTTGCGAACGCACTGCGGAAATCGAGAGTTCGTTCATAAACTCCCTCCCGGGCGTACTGTATTCAGTCATGCGCCCAACCGTGGGCCTCGCGACCAAGGGTCGTGCCCAAGGGAGCGGCGTCATTAGCTAAATCGGCGCTTAGAGCCGTAACTTTAAAGTTGCGCCCCAACCTGCGCAACCACGGTGCGTACCGAAAACTGCGGTTCCGGCCTGATGGTTCACGGGCCTGAAGGGGCTGCCGGAGATGTGCCCGAGTGCAAGACGACGATATCGATTCTGCGATTTAGCTTCCGGCCGTCTTCGGTGGCATTACTTGCGACCGGATGGAACTCGGCGTACCCGGCCGCCGATAGCTGCTCTGGAGAGAAGCCGCGCTGCGTGATCAGATCCTGAATGATCCCCGTCGCTCTGGCGGTTGAAAGCTCCCAATTGGAACGGAACTGAAGCGTGCGAATTGGCACGTTGTCCGTGTGGCCTTCAATGCGAAGATCATACCCGCGCAAAGCGGCTATGATTCGTGAGAAGGCTGGTTGCGCATCGCGACGCATTGCGGCCGAGCCGCTGTTGAAGAATGCCAACTCCTGCAAGCTGACAACCAAGCCGTCGGGCCCCAGCCAGAGGGCGACGGAGCGGTCGCGAATTTCCTGCGCCAAGACCTTTTCTAATAGTTCCTTCAAGCGGGGCAGATCCACTTCGCGTTTCAACTTCATCACCGGCGCCAGGTCGCCTCCCCTGCCCGGAAATTTTCCGGCAGCGGCATTGACCGAATTCATTCCGCCGTTCTGCATGACGCCAAGTTCCTGGAAAGCGTGCTGGATCGCATTGCCCAGTGCGTTCATCCTTGCATGGTCAACCTGCGAGGAGGCGTAGTTGATATAAACGTCCACGACATTGGTGGCGGTGTCGAAGTTGAGGTTCCAGACGTGTTCCACAATCATTGACCTGGTGACTCGCCGGCCGGTATTCATCATCAGGTACTCCAGCAGGGCGAATTCCTTCGATGTCAACTCGATCCGTTTGCCGGCACGCTCGACCCGGCGCTCAATGCGATCCAGGGTGAGGTCGGCAATCTTCAACGCCAACGTCGAATCCAGCGCGGGCCGTTCACGGCGCGCCAGGGCACGCACGCGGGCGGTAACTTCAGCAAATGAAAAAGGCTTGTTGAGGCAATCATCGGCCCCGCAATCCAGGGCCTGCACGCGATCTTCGACCCGGCTGCGCGCCGTTAAGACCAGAACCGGCAGGTTCGGTTTCGCCGGCCGCAATCGCCGCAGCAGGGTCAGGCCATCCATCTTTGGAAGATTCAGATCAAGCACCAGCAGATCGCATTCAGTATCAAGGGCTAGATCAAGGCCGGCTTCCCCATCGTGCGCCGCATCGACCGCATAGCTCTCCGCCTGCAGTCCCTTTTGCAGGAAGCTAGCCAGAGGCAGATCGTCTTCGATGACAAGGATTCGCATTCGTCTTCTTCTCGGAAAAAACTGAGGCGGTTCGGCCAGCGCTGGAGAACTGCTGAACAACTTTGCCGCGTGTGTGAACTGCCAGTATCCCGGAGAAGTTATGCTGGCAGTCGCCGCCGGTTATGGAAAGACCAATCGTGAGTTAGGACGAGCGAGTATTCCCGACCCAGCACGTTCCCACTTTGGACTTATTCATGCCACCGCGTATGGCACCAGCGACGGTGCCGTGTTAATGCCCTAGGGTTGCTGCCCGAAAGAATTAAGGTGCAATTCCTGGGAACTACTGATTCCCACCGATTGTGAGTCACGGCTCATTGTCTATGCTAAGGGTGCTGCGATTTCCGGTCGGAGTTGAGGGGTTTGGTGCGTCTAAAGCTACGGGAGAAAGATCGCCGGTTTTGGAAGCGGGTCGCAAACTCAGCCCGTCCCTGCTGGTTTCAGCTGACCGGAATTCTGGGCTTGAGCGTGCTTTCCACCCCGATTGCGCTGCTCATGCCGCTGCCCTTGAAGATTGCGGTCGATTCCGTACTGGGGCATCAGCCTCTGCCGCGCTGGCTCAGCCTGCTGATTCCATCCGCGCTTTCCCACAGGGCCTGCCTGTTTTTGGCCGCGGGTCTATTGGTCTTCATCGCATTGCTCAGCAGTTTGCAGTTACTGGCAAGCTGGCTGCTGCAAACCTACACGGGCGAGAAACTCGTACACGATTTGCGCGGCCAACTGCTATGGCATGTACAAAGGTTGAGCCTGGCGTTCCACGACCGGCGCGGCGCAACCGACACGGCTTACCGTATCCAATATGACGCGGCTGCAATCCAGAACATTCTGATCCATGGACTGCTGCCCATTGTGGGCTCCGCGTTTGGCTTCGTCGCAATGCTTTATGTCACCGCGCAAATCAATTGGCGGCTGGCGACTGTGGCTTTGATACTTTCTCCGGTGCTTTGGCTGTTGGCTCACAACTCAAGCCGCAAGGTCGGCAGCCGTTACGACGAAGTCCGCGAACTCGACAGTTCGGCGATGCTGGTTCTGCACGAGACGCTCGCCTCGATTCGGGTGGTGAAGGCGTTTGGCCGCGAAACCCATGAAGACGACCTCTTCCGTCGCAAATCGCGCCAGCGCATGACGGAGCAGGTCCACCTGGCATCCATTCAGGCGAGCTTCCATGTGCTCATTGGCTTCGCTATTGCGGTGGGGACAGCCGCCGCGCTGGTGATCGGCGTTGGACAAGTTCAGGCTCGCGCAATCACCGTGGGCGAACTGTTGCTCGTCATGGCCTATATCGCCCAGCTTTACGAACCCTTGCGCAACATCAGCAGCAAGGTCCCCGAGCTGCAAGCCGCTATTTCCAGTGTCCGGCGCGCTTTTTCGCTTCTAGATGAAATTCCGGAGCTGGGTGAAAGTCCATCGACTCTTCCGATGAAGAGAGTTGTGGGACATTTCGTTTTTTCGGATGTCTCGTTCCAGTACCCGAACGGACGCCGAGTGCTGAACAACGTGTCATTCGAGGTGCAACCGGGCGCGCGGGTCGGCATCGCCGGTCCGAGCGGATCGGGCAAAACAACCCTGATCAACATGCTCACCAGGTTCTACGACCCGGTGCAGGGCTGCATTTCGCTCGACGGGGTTGACCTCCGAAAATACAGGCTTACCGATCTCCGCCAACAGTATTCCATCGTGCCGCAGGAGCCGATGCTCTTCTCCACCACTGTTGCCGCTAACGTAGCCTACGCATGGCCGGGCGCGAGTCGCACCGACGTGATGGAAGCCGCCAAGATGGCCGGGGCTCATGAATTCATTATGCGGTTGCCGAAAGGGTATGACACTCCGATTGGCGAGGGAGGGCTCGGCCTGTCCGGCGGAGAGCGTCAGCGACTGGCGATTGCGCGGGCGTTTTTGAAGGATGCGCCCGTATTGATTCTGGATGAGCCAACCAGTGCCGTGGATATGAATGCCGAACAACTCATCATCGACGCGCTGGAGAAGCTCATGCGCGGTCGAACCACGTTCATGATCGCGCATCGTTTGAGTACGCTGGAAAGAAGCGACCAGGTGCTGGTTCTCAGGAACGGCCGTCTCAACTCCATCGTCGGCGGTCTGCGCCAGGCGCGGGAAGAGTTGCTGACCAATTCCGAGCCGCCTGCCAGTCCCCGCAGCGGCCCCGTACTGGTTTACTAGATTACGCACCGCCAGTTGCCGCCCGCTGTTAAGATTCTCGGCAGCCGCAAGCTCTCTTCCAGGTGAACGCAATGAATTCGATGCGGTTGCTTTTGATTAGCACCTCCGCAGTGCATGGCACCGGATACCTCGATCACCCGGAGTCTGAAATCCGGAGTCTTCTCGGCGGCGTCCGCCGCCTCTTGTTTGTGCCGTTTGCACTCTACGACCGCGATGCTTATGCGAACAAAGTGCGCCAGCGCTTCGCACAAATGGGCTATGAAGTCACGTCCCTTCACCAAGTGAACGACATGTTGAAAGCGATCCGCACGGCCGAGGCCATTTTCGTGGGCGGCGGCAACACCTTTCGACTGCTGAAATCTCTTTACGATTTCAAGCTGCTCGATGCTATCGCCGAACGGGTACGCGGCGGAATGCCCTACATAGGATCGAGCGCAGGGTCGAATGTTGCCTGCCCTACGATTCGCACGACGAACGATATGCCCATTGTCGAGCCTCCGAGCCTTGCCGCTTTGAACCTGGTTCCTTACCAGATCAATCCGCATTACATGGACCCAGATGCGAGCTCAACCCACATGGGCGAGACTCGCGAAGAGCGCTTGCTGCAATATCTGGAAGAAAACGACATCCCGGTTGTGGGCCTTCGTGAGGGCGCGATGATTCGGTGCGAAAACGGCGAGGCGAACCTGAAGGGCACGCGCGGTGCGCGGATCTTCAGGCGCGGCACGCCGCCGTTCGAACTCGATCCCGGTGCAAACCTTCGGCTCGGATGAGTTCGTTGAATCCAGGTTGGCGCCATGGTTGCATCCAGAATGGTCCACGCCGGCCAAACTCCTATTGTGCGCCAGGGAGGCTGGTGATAACGTCTGGCTGGACGGCTCTGCCGGCGGCCCCGCGCATCCGTCGGAAACCCCAGGGTCCCCACTACGTGCGCTTTTCGCATAGTGGGGTGGAAGCTGATGCCCGTTCCTTATCGCATTCAACTGGAGCACACGGTCGAGGCGGCTCTCGATGGCGCGACTGTAGTTACCGCGAACACACGAGCCTCCCGCAATCTGCTGCGCGCCTGTGACCAGCAGCGCAAGACCGGCGCGGGAGCATGGCGCACGCCTTCCGTGTTGCCGCTGGCGGCTTGGGTAAGCGAGCTTTGGCAATCGGCGCAGGTGAGCGGAGCGCTGGATCAAACTCTGCTCGGACCGCTTCAGCAGCAGACGCTCTGGACCCAGATCGTTAGCGAATCCTCATCCCCATCGGTCGTTCTGAATAGCCGCGAGTTGGCCCGGCTTGCATCGCAGGCGTGGGAGGCGATGCACGCATATTCGGTTCCATTCCGCTCGCCGGAATTTCGCGGCACAGCCGAGTCGAGTTCCTTCCTTGCCTGGGCTGATACCTATCGCGATGTTACCGCCGGCAGAAAGTGGCTCGATCCCGCGCGACAGCTCGATGTCCTCGCACCGCTCCTTCCGGCACTGAAGAGCTTGCTGCCGAACGAGCATGATATTTGCCGGTTTTGATCAGCTCACGCCGCAACAACGAAAAGCTGATCACTGCGCTCTCCCTGCAAGAGGTTAGCGTAACAATCCTGAGCGCGGAGCCTGAATCTGCGGACGCGGAAACGATTCGAAGCGTGAAGTTGGCCGACCGCTCCGCTGAGTTGACGATGGCCGCCGGATGGGCGCGTGCTCACCTGGAATCCAATCCGTCGGCGAATCTCGGAGTGGTGATTGCTGGACTCTCGGAGATCAAAGACAGGGCCGAGCAGACTTTCTCGGCCATTCTCCATCCAGAACAATACTTCGCGGTTCGCGATCTTCCGCAACGTGCCTTCGACATTTCACTTGGCCGTACGCTTGCCGAGTATCCAATTGTCCGCAGCGCCTTGATTTTTCTGCGCCTGCTCTCGACGTCGGTGCCGCTTGTGGATTTTTCCGCCTGGCTTCGCTCGCCTTATTTCGGTGCAGTTGGCGAACAGGGCGGCCAGCGCGCGCAACTCGATTGGCTCTTGTCGCAAGTGCTTGCGCCTTCCGTAACGATTGAGTCCGTGCTCGCGGCCATGGCGAAGGCGGGCGCCAAGGGGTACACGGTTCTCGATCCTCGCCAGACAATTGCAAGCTGCGCGGCAGGTTCGCCATGCAGGCGCAAGCGCTGCCCCCAAATCGCTGGATCAGCGAGATCGTCCGCTCTGCTTGCGGCTGCGCGGTGGCCCGCTGAAGTTGATGGGCTTGTCTTGACCACCGAGGAATATCAGGCTCGCGAAGCATGGGAAGACCTGCTCGCCGAGGTCGGCAGCCTCGATCTGGTGCGGCCGCGTATGGACTTCGACGAAGTGGTCGAGTGCATCGTCGAGGCGGCCTCCGCCAGGATTTTCAAACCGCAGAATCAAAGCGCTCCGGTGCAGGTGATGGGTGAGCTGGAAGCCGCGGGCTCTTGTTTCGATGCGCTTTGGATCGCGGGCTGGAGCGACGATGCATGGCCGCAACGGGGCTCGCCGAACCCGCTGCTTCCACTCGCGCTGCAGCGTGAGTACAACTTGCCCCATAGTTCGGCCGAGACCGATCTGGAGTTCGCACGCAGTGTCTCCGCTCGCCTGCTGCAAAGTGCCGCGCAAGTCACCCTCAGTTGGCCGGCCGCGGAAGAAGATCGTCAGCTCCGCCCCTCGCCACTCGCTGCCATGCTGCCGGTTGCCGACGCCGACGATCTGGGCGTGCCATCTCCCAAGAGCCTGGCCGAACTGTTCCCTTCCGTGGCTCTGGAGTCTGTGCAGGATTATCGGGCTCCGGCGCTTGTCGACGGCGAAATGCGATCGCATGGAACCCGCATTCTGGAGCATCAATCGAACTGCCCGTTCCGCGCCTTCGTAGAGCTGCGCCTCTCCGCCGCCCAGTCCAAGCGCGTGGAACCGGGCTTGACCCCGGCCAATCGTGGACAGCTCGTTGAATCCGCCCTCCAGTGGGTGTGGGAGGAGCTTCACGACAAGTTCACTCTCGAAACATGCGGCGACCGACGTTTGCAGGAAATTGTCGGCGCTGCCGTGGAGCGCGCCTTCAGCTCGCTGGATCTGAAGCCGAGCGATGCTTGGGAAATCCGATACCTCGAATTGGAGCGGCAGCGACTGACCGCGCTGGTCCACGAGTGGCTCAACTTCGAGCGCGGCCGCGAAGACTTCGGCAAGGTTGTGCATCAACAGAAAATTGAATTTCAGCTAGCCGGTTTGGATTTGCGAGGCCGCATCGACCGCATCGATCGTCTTCAAGACGGCTCGCTCGTCATCATCGACTACAAAACCGGCAGCCAGTCCCTCAAGGTCGGACATTGGAACACACCTCGCCCCGTGCATCCGCAACTTCCGCTGTATGCGACGGCTTTGCAGCGAATTCCCGGCACGAATCTCTCCGGTGTCGCATTTGCCTTTGTCAATCGTGGCGACTGCCGCATGACAGGCGCCACCCTCCGGCCCGAAATCCTTGGGAAGCAAGAAACTGCGCGCCCCAGCGTTGCAGGAATATCTGGAGAAATGGGGCCCGGAGCTGGAATCGCTTGCCGAAGCATTTCTGCGAGGCGATGCCCGTGTAGATCCGAAACACGCGCCGGGTTCCGCTTCCCGATCGACTTGCGATGATACCTACTGCCACTTGCGCGCGGTCTGCCGCATGGCGGAAATCGATTTCCCGCAGGAGCAGGCGGAGGAGGACCCCGATGAGCTCGACTAGCGTGAATGTCGTTCGGGAGCCCGCCGACGCCGCGGTGCGCAAGGCCGTGATCGATTACCGGCGGTCATTTATCGTCCAGGCCCCTGCCGGTTCCGGAAAAACCGAGCTGCTCATCCAACGCTTTCTCAACCTTCTGGCGAATGCGGAAATAGCTGAACCCGAAGCGATCCTTGCCATCACCTTCACGCGCAAGGCGGCCACTGAGATGCGTAACCGCATTCTGAGCGCGCTCGATCAGGCGGCCACATCGGGCGGCAGTGATGGAGATGGCAACTCGAAGCTGACACAACGATTGGCTTCCGCCGCCGTTCAGCGTGACCGTCAGCGCCAATGGGCTATTCTGGAAAACCCGGGACGGCTGCAGGTGCGCACAGTCGATTCCTTCTGCGATTCGATAGCGCGGCAAATGCCGATTCTGGCGCAATTTTCAGTTGGCGCGAAAGTCAGCGAAGATTGCGATGCGATCTACCAGCAGGCTGCCCAACGGACGCTGCGACTGCTGGCGCATCCCACCAACACTATTGCATCGTCGGTGGAAATCTTGCTGCGCCATCTCGACAATAATCTTCAGCGCGCGGAATTGCTGCTGATCGAAATGCTGAAGCGGCGCGACCAGTGGCTTCCCTTGCTGGGCCGTTGCGATCAATACGACGCTGCCGAACTGACTCGATTCCGCGAGGAGCTGGAAGCCTCTCTTCGTCATGCTGTTTGTACGGAGTTGGCGGGGATTCGCAAGAGTGTTCAAGCCGCACTCGGCGGAACCCGCGAGGAATTCATCAGCATGGCTCGCTACGCCGCGCGGAACCTGCAAACCGCTCCGCAGAACCGGGTTGCGCTGCTGCGCTCCATCGAGGACTTGCCTGGAGAAGAGCCTGAGGAAGTAAGCCTCTGGCTCGGGCTTCGCGATTTTTTCCTGAACAAAGGCGGAAATCTCTGGAGCCGGCTGACGGTGAAGAATGGATTTCCTGCGACTCTGGAGTGCAGGCCGCACAAGGAGCGTTGCGAGGAGTTGTTCTCTTTGCTCAGAAGCAGCGACCAAGCGGAGGCACTGGCAGCGGCGCTTATCCGGCTGGAGTTTTTGCCGCCGGTTACTTACACCGGCGAACAGTGGGAATGCGTACGCGCTCTGCTGGTTATCTTGCCGCTGGCGGCCGCCGAGTTAAAGGTCGTTTTCGCCGAGCAAGGGACTTGCGATTTCATTGAAGTTTCGCAGGGTGCTCTTGCCGCGCTGAACCCGGCCGAACCCTCGCAGCTTGCGCTTTCTCTAGGCTGCCGGATACAGCACATTCTGGTCGATGAATTCCAGGACACGTCCGTGGCACAGGTCGAACTGTTGAAGCGGCTCACAGCGGAGTGGGCAGTGGGCGACGGCAACACACTGTTCCTCGTGGGCGATCCCATGCAGTCGATTTACGGCTTCCGCAAAGCCGAGGTCAGTCTTTTCGAGGATGCGCGCCAGGGCCACGCCGAGCTGCCATCGCTTGAGCCGCGGGAACTGTTCGTGAACTTCCGCTCCACGGCGCCCCTGGTTGACTGGTACAACCGGGTATTCGGCGAGGTGCTGCGCGAACCAAATCGTGCAACCGGGGCGGTCAAGTACGAAGCTGCGGAGGCCGCGCAATCCGACCGTGAGCCCGAGTCCGAGTTGGACGGGGTGCACCTGCACCGGGTCGACGGTTACGAAGCCGAAGCAGCGTGTGTCGCCGATATCGCCGGACGCGTGCGTCAACAGCGTCCCGAGGGCAGCATCGCAATCCTGGTTCGCGCCCGGACCCACCTTCCGGAAATCGTTCGCGCCTTGCAGGCCGCTGAGATTCGCTTTCGCGCGGTCGACATTGAACTACTCGGCCAAAGCCAAGTCGTTCGTGACCTGCATGCTTTGACGCTTGCGATTGCGCAGCCCGCCGATCGTGTCGCGTGGCTTGCGTTGTTGCGCTCGCCTGTTTGCGGACTTGCCTTGCCCGACCTTCTCGAACTCTGCCGCGATGATGACCGCTCCACCATTCCGCAGTTACTCCGATTGCGGTCCTCACGCCTATCGGAAAATGCACGCCGGCGTTGTGAACGATCGTTCGCCGTGCTTGCCGACGCAATCGCGCTGCGCGGACGGAGAGGTTTGCGCGAGATTGTCGAACGCACGTGGATCGCTCTCGGCGGAGCTGCCGGCTCCGTAAAGATCGATCAGGACCTTCGTGACGCCGCGGCTTACCTCGATCTGCTACAGCAATCGGAAGCCGCCGGCGAGCTCGCGGATGCGGACGCTTTCGGGAAGAACCTGCAACGGCTCTTCGCTCCGACGGAAACCGAAATTCCCGGAGCTGTCGAAATCATGACCATCCACGGCGCAAAAGGCTTACAGTGGGACACCGTTATCCTTCCGGCGCTGGGACGCACCACGCGACACGAAGACAATCAACTGCTCTCTTGGCGCGAGTTCGTGAGCGAAGGCCACGCTCATCTACTGCTCGCTCCGATTGGCTCGGCAGCCACTGACGGCTCGGACCCCAGCGTGGAAAAATATCTTAAGCAAATTTCAGCCGACCGCGGCAGGGAGGAACTGAAACGCCTGCTCTATGTCGCCTGCACGCGCGCACGCGCCGCCTTGCACCTGGTGGCAGAGCTGCCAGAGGAAAATAAAGATCCAAAACAAGGTTCCATGCTCTCACTGCTCTGGCCAGTGCGCGGGCTGCGCTCGGAGTTCGAGCATTTCCACGGCTCCATCGGGGGCGTCATTCAGCCTCACATCCCTCCCAGTGTGCTTCGCCGGCTTCCGCTCGAATGGCAACCGCCTGCTCCGCCGCCGGCCTTGCATTGGCAGAGCAGAGACGAGTTTGCCGGCAAGCTGGAGCCGCAGGCCCATACCTTTGATTGGGCAAGCCAGCGCCTTCGCCACGTCGGAACCGCGGCTCACAAGTTCTTAGAGCAGATTGGACGCGAAGGCATCGAGAGCTGGGATGCGGGGCGCCTTAGCCGGCACACCGGCGCAATCCGAAATCTATTGGTCGAGCTCGGCGTGGCTGCGAATGAAATCAATGAGGCCGTCGATCTGGTGCAGCACGCGCTGGAAAACGCGCTCTCAGATCCGCAAGGACGCTGGATTCTCGGCGCGCATCGCGACGCAGCATGCGAATTGGAGTTGTCAGCGCTGATCGATAATTCGGTCGTTCGGGTAAAGCTCGACCGAACGTTCATCGACGAACAGGGCGCGCGATGGATCATTGATTACAAGACCAGCGAAATCGGAAGTGGAAACACCGCGGCTTTCCTCGATGCGCAGGTCGAGAAATTTCGTCCCGACCTGTACCGGTACCGGACTGTCATGGCTTGCCTTGAGCCGAACCCAATCAGGATGGCACTTTACTTTCCGTTGCTCCGCCAATGGCGCGAAGTTTCTTGATCGCCCCTGAGCATCTAGCGCCTGCTATGTCGAAATTTCATTCAGAGTAGAAGAAATTGCACATCTTCGCCCTTACCCCGGCGAGTTGTCACCGCAATCGCGGCTGCTTGTAAATGCAGGCTAGGACTAGGGTATCGGCGACTGTGCTAAGTGGTTTGCTTTAGGCGCGCCCGTCTGGAAGACGACATGCTTCCTATGTACGTATGATTCTCGCAACGGCCGCACAAATACTTGGTTCGAATCCAAAGAGGGAAGCTGGCGACCCCCGCATCGCGATGAGCCGGTTGCTTTACGCACAGATTTCGGGCGGCTTTGGGCTGGTGCTGAATTTGAGCGAAGGCGGCATGGCAATCCAAACCATGGTGTCCCTTGAACGTGGGACAAACGCTCAAGTTCGTCCTGCCATTATCCGAAGACACCGCTGACGTGTCCGGAGCTGAACTGACGGGAACAGCCGAGGTGGCGTGGTGTGACTGCTCTGGCCGCGCGGGACTGCATTTCAGCGATGTCTCCGAGAGAGAACAGCTTCGGTTGAGGAGCTGGCTGGGGCATGACGAAGACGGCCACGATTTCCCTCGCGTACTTTGCCAGGCAGCGCTGCAAAATCTCGGCAGCAGCCGATCGTCGGCGTTACTCAATGCAGAGGTGAACTGCCTTCAGTTCCTTGCCGATCGGGAAGCAACAGCTGCCGGATGAGCTTTGCTTGGCTGGCGGGTTTTCTCATGGGAACCGAAATTGTCTTGCCGGGACGCGGCTATCCGGAGTTCACGACGCTGGGCGCGCTACAAGATTGACGTGCCCGTCATGATAACTCTCCGCAGACCCGGGAGAGGTACTGTCGTTGAAGGTCGCGGCTCAGAACTGAATTGCGGTGGTATGAAGATATTTCTCCCGACTGATCTGTTGATCGGTGACCCAGGTTGCCGTGGAGTTCACGCCGCCATATTCCAGCCAGCCGGTGATGATGAAGGGCATCGTCCGGAACTGTCATATCTATTCCTATGGTGTCGAATTTATTCGCCAGAAGGACGCCGCTTAGCAGACCGCCGCTATGTGCGCCTGGCGCGTGAGCATCAGGCCCCTTTCGAATAACTGCCCGTCTGTGTGACGCACTACACTAGCATCTATCTAGCGGGGGCCTAATGAAGAAACCAAAAAAGTCTTGCATCAGAGTTGCGGCCATGGCTCTTGGCGCAATCTCGGTGGGGTCGTTCGCCATCGGTGCCATGGCGGCAGGCGCAGTCGCGATTGGCGCTCTGGCAGTCGGGCGATTCACGGTTGGCCGGTTGGCCGTGCGCAGATCCGCTCTCGGTTCGATCGAGATTGGTGAACTCACTGTCAGGAAACTTCGTGTCAGCACTCTTGCAGTGACCGGCACTCTAACGCTACCGCCCACCAATCCCGCTCCATGAGTGGCCTGCCGTTGCCGACTGTCGTGGTAGCGATCGTCCGCTCGGTCAATCACCGTCAAGCAGGTACACCTTCCTCGAATCCGCTTCGCCAACCAAATTCGCAACTAGGTCCTAACCCTTGTTCATCCATTGTTTACCTGATGAGATATAGCTAACTTTTCCGACCAATTAGTGTTCGTCTGAAATCCTGAGCTGATTTGCCCTTCGTCTCCCGCGCCGGATTCCGCTCGAAACGAATTCACATCTATTGCACGTAGCCACTGCAAGTCATTGAAAACCAGAGTCAAAGCGAAATACACGCCAGTTTTCCCGCCCTTCGCGCGCGGGCCATACCGGTGCTTTGAGGACTAGGTAGAACCCTTAGTAAATCTAAGGGTTACCCCTAGCGTGGCCTCAGGTGGATGCTCGACTGTAGTTGAAGGCGCCAACCCGTAACTTCTCCTTAGCCGGAACAACCGGTTTCTTTCCGAAGGAGAACGCATGAAATCAAAAACCGGCGCTTTCATACTTGCCATGGTTGCCCTCGCGGGAATGTTCGGATGTGGGTCGGGATCGGGGTCGGGCTCGGGTCGCTCGGGTCGAGTTCAGCCAGTCAGGCTTCCGCCGCGGCGCCCTCCGGGAGCACCAATAGCTCCGCTTCCGTACCCACTACGGTGGCAGCGGTGACCGCCAACAATACCAGCGCCAGTGACAGCTTTGCCGGCACCACCAACGGCAACATAGCGCCGGGGAACGTCAGCAAGGTCTCGCTCCGCGACATGCTCTATGCTGGCGCCAATACCAAGCTCTACGTCCACGTCCAACCCTGGTGGGGACAGAGTTCACACATCAATATCGGCTACGATTCGGCCGACCCCGCGCAGGTAAAGAGCCAGATCAATGACATGATCAGCCGCGGCATCGACGGGCTTGTTCTCGACTGGTATGGTCCTCAGTCCACGCATGAGAATAACGCGCTGATCGCGATCATGAACGAGGCTCAACAGCATTCCGGTTTTGAATTCGCGGCTTGTGAAGATGCGGGAGCATTGAAGGGAGCAGCTGACGTTACCGCCAAGCTCATTGCCGACGTCAACTACATCTACAGCACCTTCGAGCAGTCTCCCAATTACATGCACAAGAACGGGCGTCCTGTCATCGTTCTGTTTGGAGAAGAAACGCTTACGATCAACTGGGCGCAGGTTGCCACCAGCGTACAGGGCAACCCTGTTTTCATTTGGCGCAATAGCGGCGGCTTTACCCAGCCACAGTCGTCAGGCAGCTTTAGCTGGGTCGGACTCACCGGCAATGCGGCTGATCCTGGGCTTTCCTACCTGGATAGTTTCTACCAGACCGCTTTGACGATGACTGGCAAACAAACTTTCGGCTCGGGGTACAAGGGCTTTAACGATTCCATCGCGCCCTGGGGATCGAATCGCCTACTTGACCAGCAGTGCGGACAAACGTGGCTGTCTACCATGGCCGATATCAGCAACCACTATTCTTCAGGGAACCAGCTCGACAACATCCAGATCCCGACCTGGAACGATTACGAGGAAGGATCCGAGATCGAAACCGGCATCGATAACTGCGTCTCCATCTCGGCTTCCGTTACGGGGCAGACCCTCAGTTGGAGCATCTCCGGGCAAGAGAACACGCTGCACCACTACGCTATCTTCGCTACCGCCGACGGACAAAATCTGGTGCTCTTGGGCACGGTGAATGCTGGCACCCATTCTGTTGACCTTGGTAGCTACTCCTTGAGTACAGGAACCTACACGCTGTATGTTCAAGCAGTCGGCCAACCCAGCATCCTCAACCACTTGTCGGGACCGGTAGCTTATTCGCGCTGAGCGTCGCGGTATGGCCAAGCCTGGGCGTAGCCTCGTTCCCCATCCTTGAAAAGATGTGGGGAGTTCCATTCCAAGGCGGTCGGCCTCCGAGCGTGACTGCGACCAGTGTGTCTGTCAAAACGAATTGGCGGATTCAAAGCGCGCCGGCCGCCACCGGTGACTCAGCCAAGGACATAGAAAGCTACGGACAACTTGCTACGCCGCCTTCGCAGCTTTCTTCCTACGCTCCGCCCACCTTGCTTTCGCAGCCTCGGATATGCGTCTGCGACCGGCAGCACTAATACGACGACGGCGTGGCTTTGGACCGGCGGAAGCGCCCGCGGTGGGAACGCCCGTGTCATTTAACGTCTCAAGGGCCGCGATGGCTTGATTGATACGAGCGAGTTCAGCGCGGAGGTCGGAAAGAATCTTCTTAGTATCCACTCGATGTTCTCCTCAAGTTAGCTAACCACTAAGGCTATTTAGTGGGGATGACCTTGAACAACACGGGGTTGCAGATATTACCGGGATTCTGCCTCTGCAACCCCTTTTGTCATTCAAGACGGCACCCTCCCGATGATAAACGGTTAGTGTTATTGTCCTGGTGTCTTCATGAGTTCTGTGAATTCCTTGTCAAGGTTCGCTGCAGAATTTTCGAGTTTGGTCCGCTGCGATTTTACCCATTCCCTGTCGCTTTTTAGTTGTCCCAATTCATTGGCGAGCATACGTTTGACTTCCTGAGGCTGCGGCCCGCCTATGCCCATGCTTGCAGAGATCATGTGGGTAGCGCTCAATGCATCCTTGAACTGGGTTTCCGTCAGAGGCAGAACCTGACCGGTGTCTCCTTTATAAATTCGTTGTGCTTCCGGGAAAGGAATATCCACAGGCTTGAGGTCCCTAGCGCGGCCGTAATCGACCAGTTGCGATGCGAAATGGTGGCCGATACGGAAGGGGACGTTAGCGACCTGCTGCAGCTTGTCGGCCAGTTCGGAAGTTGTTGAGTAATCATTGTCTACTTCTTTCTTGGCCCGATCTTTGTCGACATAGAGGCTTTCAAGCACCTGGCCGAACAGAAGATACATTTTTTGCGATTCTTCCGCTGCATTGCGTGCCACAAGAGAGTAACGGAAATCATGCATGTATGAATTCGAGTTGTGGGCCTGCAAGATCGTAATCTGTGCGTCGCCGATCACAGTGTCAGCTATCGTGCGCACATTTTCCAACGCCCTAGGGTTTCTTTTCTGGGGCATGATGCTGCTTATGCCTGTCAGGGGCGGTCCGGCCTTTATTACAAACCACGGATGAGGCACGTGATACTGAACATGCAGGTCCTGAGAGACATTTCCGATCGTTAAGGCCGAAATCGCAAGTACATTCGCATACTCCGCATGTGTGCTTATCGGTGAAAAATAAACCGCGTCGAGCGCGTTTTCTACCAGGCCGTCGAACCCAAGCAGTCCCGCCAGCCTTTTGCGGTCGACATTAAAGCTTGAAGTCACTCCCGCTGCCGAGCCCAGCGGACTCATATTCAAACGACCGTACACCTGTCGGAGTCTCTCGGCGTCCCTGTCAAAAGTTTCCTCCCATCCCAGCAGGTAGTGGCCGAACGTAGTTGGTTGGGACTGAACGCCGTGTGAATAGGCGGGGACAATCGTGTCGAGATTTTTTCCCGCGAGCGCCAAAAGTTTGTCGCGCATGTCGTTAAGGCTTTCGTAAGTCTTTAAAAGCGACTCGCGCAGAAACATGCGTTCAGAGGTTGACTGCATATCCTGGCGGCTGCGGCCCGAATGCACACGTGATATTTCTGAACCGCCGACTTTGGCGATAAGCGCTTCGATCTCGAGATAATCGGCAGGACGCTGGCTACCGGGCTTATCACCCTCGGTGATGACCTTGTTGATGGCCACGCCAATCTTGGACGCCAGTGGCCCCGAAATAATTCCTCTTTCGGTAAGCATTACGAGAGAGGCTTTGTTCATTTCCTCTATTGTCCAGAAATAATCAGGCTTTGAAGGCAATTCCGCAGATACCACCGGTGAGCATATGGCAATGGGGAACACAACCAGTATCAGCACATACACCAAGAATTTTTTATTTGCTGGCATATCGGTTTTCTCCTTTCCGACTTGTCCTGCAGGGTAATGGGTATGATATGAATGCTTACTGAAATCGACAGCCGGTTGCCTTTCTTCATAAGGGCTGACGGGCTGATATTCAAACTAAGACAGTTAAGAATAACAGGACGTAAGTGTGCGTGGGTAGTAATCGGAATGGGTACCTATCCATGGACACCCGGAGATCTGCATTTCAGGCTATCGAGAGACAAGAGTGTGTGACTCTTCAGCCATAGCGGAGACCCACCATACCTAGCCCGCATTTATAAGTACGGTGAAATATGGGTGGAGCAGGCCTTCAGCCCTGCATTTACGGCCCGTATGGATTGGCGGCTTTAGCCGCTGAGGTACATACTGTCGGCAACAGCGGAATCGCCTCAGGGGCTAAACGGGCTGCTGAAAAATAGATTTCGCGCAGTTTGAAGACACAGCCCGTGGTGTAACGAGTTTATGCTGCATATATTCCGTAGCGCCTCGCTCGTTGTTTCGGCGCGTTTTTCAGCAGCCTGTAAAGCCCGCATGGTTGCTGGCTTTCCTGCAGGCCTGAAGGCCTGCTCCACCCGATTCATGAATTAACAGGACTTCTTTCTTCTGCCAGCGCGATGAAGCCGCGTTTCGAGCTGAAGCAACGCGGCGCGGCGATTCACCGCATCACTCGCGTAAAATGTAGAATGATGATAATGAGCAGTGCTGCGGGGACTCTCCACCTGTGAAATTGAGAGATCAATCGTTGCATCACGACAAAGGGAAATGGTTGTCACCGATCGGAATCGCCATGAAACCTGGCGAGCATAGTGCTGCTCTCGTTACCAAGGAACCCGTGGGTACTAGCATGCCTAACACCTACATTGCACACGCCCGGTGGAGATTTCGCGGCACGTGGCAGCATTTTGAGCGCGAGGTGACCGCTCACGACATGAGCGAAGCCGGGAGGGTGCTGTACAGCTTGCTTCCCATTACATTCTTTCGATCCCAAGAACATGCGGTAATGATTCGGTATCCGTTAAAGCAGCAATTGGAGTTGGCCGCAGCCGCTCGAAAAGCTGAACCCTGAGCGTACCGACCGGCTGTCCGGCGCCCCTGGCAGTGCCCGGGGGTTTCCGTCTCGAGAATGATGCGAACCGCCATCGGCATTCCTTAGATCATCAGACTGAACAGCATGGATATCTGCCTTAGCTGTGGGCGGTCGTGGTTTCCCCCTTCCAAGGAGTAGTATAGTAAACGTGCGATTGCGCTCTTTTCGTCTCATTCCATATCGTCGGCTAAGTTTTTCACCTATTCGTCCCCCAATCCTATGAAGAGAACTGCCAGTAGTCCAAACGGAAATGCTGGAGAAAACTGAGGTAGAGTTATGCCCCCTATCGACTGGCCGCCTCCGCGTACGCCGCGTTCGCCGCTTTCGCAACGCCGCCGCGTCCGCCTTATTCTCATTGCTATTTTCGCCGTTCTTGCCATTGTCTTCGGCGGCCACGCTGCATCGTCGTACTACGTGGACGCGCTCTGGTTTGGGTCGCTGGGCTACGGAGAGGTATTTTGGAAGACGCTGAGCTTTCAATCGGGGGTCTTCGCGGCCTTTGCAGCGGCCACATTCCTCATCTTATACGGATCGTTCCTGGCTCTGAAGCGGATGCACCTTGAGGACTTGCCGAGCGGTCACACGATTTTCATCGGCGGGCAGCCGGTGAGACTGCCGGTTGAGTCCCTTCTTCACCCCATCGGATTTGGCCTCTCGCTGGTCATCGCCGCCACGACCGGCGCCGGCATGATGGCGGAGTGGCCGACGCTCGCGCTCTATTGGTACGCACCGCACACTGTGGGTGGCGTGGTGGACCCGATCTTCGGCAGGCCGCTGAACTTCTATCTGCTGACCCTTCCCGCGTGGCAGCTCATCGCCGGCTGGCTGATGATGCTGGCGATGATGATCTGCGCGGTCGCGGCTTTCTTTATTTTCATCACCGGCGGCGCGCGTGTGCTTGCCGGAGAGCGCGGCGTCCGCTTGTCGTTGCGCGGGATCTCCATCGGGTTTTCGTTCTTGCTGCTGGTCCTCGCGATGCGCGTCTATATCGATCGCTTCGGGCAATTGTTCGCCGATCACACAATTTTCTCCGGCGTGACCTACACGGACGCGCACGTCACGCTTCCCGGACTGCTCGCGGTCTGTGTGGCGCTCGTTCTCGGTGCCCTGATCGTAGCCTACAACGCCGTGGCGGCACCCCGCATACGCTGGTTTATCATCGCGGTCGCGCCGGCCGCGGTATGCTTCCTCGCGCTTCAGGGATTGAGCTGGTACGTCAGCAGCTTTATCGTCAAACCGAATGAACTGGTTCGTGAGCAGCCCTTTATCGCCCACAACATCGACCTGACGCGCCGGGCCTATGGATTGAACCGGATCGTGCAGCGGGAGTTCCCTGCCGAAACGACGGTCGAGTCGACCGACGCGGCGAATAATCAGCCGACGCTCCAGAATATCCGGCTCTGGGACTGGCGTGCGCTACAGGACACGCTGCGTCAGATTCAGGAAATCCGCACCTACTACGACTTTCCCGACATCGACATTGATCGCTATCAGATCGATGGCGCAACCCGCGAGGTAATGCTTGCCACCCGTGAGCTAAACGTCGACAAACTCCCGGAGAGCAGCCGCAACTGGATCAATGAGAAGCTCATCTATACCCACGGCTATGGCATCACGATGAATCCCGTGAACGGGTTTACGCTCGGAAGGGTTGCCGACGCTGTATCTGCGCGATATGCCAGTCCAGAGCACGGTGACGCGGCCTCAGCGTGACGCGCCCCGAGATCTATTTCGGCGAGCTGACAAACACCGACGTATACGTGAAGACGAGGCAGAAGGAATTCAACTACCCGCAGGGCCAAGCCAATAGCCTCACGTCCTACGAAGGCAACGGCGGCATCGTTCTTGGGGGTTTCCTGCGCCGTCTCATCATTGCGCTCGACCGCGGCGACATTGCCAAGCTGCCTTTCAGCGACGACGTGAACCCGCAGAGCCGCCTGCTGATGCGGCGCAGCGTGCGCGCTCGCGTGCAAGCCTTAGCGCCGTTCCTTACCTACGATCGGGATCCGTATATCGTAGTTGGCGACGATGGCCGGCTGTCGTGGGTCTTGGACGCGTTCACGACCTCAGGCAGCTATCCTTACTCGCGCCACTACCGTCTCGGCGGCAACGTCAATAACTACGCGCGGAACAGCGTGAAGAGTCGTTATCGACGCCTACGATGGGACAACGACGTTCTATGTGTTTGACCCGGACGACCCGATTATCGCAGCCTACCGAGGCATTTTCCCGAGCCTCTTCAAGGATGCCTCGGCGATGCCGCCGGCGATGCGTAAACACGTGCGTTATCCCGAGTTGTTGATCAATCTGCAAGCATCTGTGTACGGCCTGTATCACATGACGAATCCGGAAGTGTTCTACAACCGTGAGGACCTGTGGGCTCTTGCCACCGAATCCGCTACGGACCAGAACGGCCAGCAGACGACGCAACCGATGGAGCCGAATTTGTATTGATGAAACTGCCGGGCGAAACCGGGGTGGAGTTCGTAAACATTCTGCCATTTACGCCGGCGAACCGGAATAACCTGATCGGCTGGATTGCCGGGCGCAGCGATGGCGCGAACTATGGTAAGGCATTGGTCTACAACTTTCCGAAAACGAGGCTCATTGACGGCCCGTTGCAGGTCGAGTCGCGGATCGATCAGAACGCGCAGCTCTCGGGACAGTTGACGCTGTGGAATCAGCAGGGCTCGCACGTACGGCGTGGCAGCCTGCTGGTAATTCCGATCGGAAAAGGATTGCTGTATGCGGAGCCGATCTACCTGCAGGCGCAACGGAGCCCGATGCCGGAACTGCGACTCGTCGTACTTGCCCTGCAGGATCGACTCGCCTATGGACCAACGTTCGAAGTCGGCGATGACAGGACTCTTCGGCGGAGGGATCTCGTCAACTAGCGCCACGGCTGCCCCTGGGAGCCGGCGCCACGGCAGGCGTCTGCCGGTGCGCCCCAACCCGCGACGGATCTCAAAGGTCTCATCGCGGCAGCTGCAAGAGACTTCAACGATTACCAACAGTTGACGGCGGCAGGCAAACTCGGCGAGGCTGGGCAGAAGCTCGAAGAATTGAAGCGCAAACTTGAAGATTTGAACTCGCGTCAAAAATAATTTCGTTGCGGCATCCCGCGTTGGTGGTAGCTGGACCGGACTGAGCCGGCCCAGCTACTATCCACTCAAAGCACTGGCTATCTAACCATCGCCGGTTGAGTCACCTCTTGCAATGCCGCGGCAAACGCTTCAACCGCATGATCAACCTGCTGCTTGGTGATGACGAGCGGCGGTTGGAAGCGCAGGACATTGCCGAAGGTTCCGCCCAGGCCTATCAAGATGCCGGCACGTAACAAGGCATCCTTCAACGCTTCGGCTTCGGCGGCGGCTGGCGTCAGTTTTTCATCCTTCACCAGTTCAATACCGATCATCAGCCCCTTGCCGCGAACATCGCCGATCATCGGATTGGTCTTCTGAATTTCGCGGAACTTCTCGCATGGCATACTCGCCAACTTCGGCGGCATGACCCCAGAGATTCACCCTCTCCATGAACTTGATGTTGGCAAGAGAAGCCGCGCAAGAAACCGGATTGCCGCCAAAAGTGGAAAGGTGATCGCCAGGCTTGTAGGCGTCCGCGATTTCCGGACGGGTAGTGAACATGCTCAGCGGGAATCCATCCGCAATGCCCTTAGCGCTGCACATGATGTCCGGTTCCACACCGTAATGCTCGATTGCGAACAGTTTTCCGGTGCGCCCAAACCCGGACTGAACCTCATCGGCGATGAAGAGGATGCCGTACTTATCAAGAACTTTCTTTACTTCCTTGAAATAGTTTGCTGGCGGAACGATAATCCCGCCCTCACCCATAACGGGCTCGGCGATAAACGCCGCGACATTTCCCGAGGTCGAATAGAGAATGACCTCTTCCAGGGCCTTCGCGCATTCGATCCCACATCTTTCCGGATCGTTGGGCCACATCGAGCGATAGACGTAAGGTGCTGGCGCAAAAGCAACGCCGGGCAGATAGGGGCCGCCTCTCTTCTTGCGACCCTGGTTGCCGGTTACGCTCAAGGCTCCCATGCTGCGGCCGTGGAAGCTGCCTTGAAGCCCAATGAACTCCGATTTGCCGGTGTAGAGGCGCGCGAGTTTTAACGCGCCTTCAATCGCTTCAGCGCCGCCGTTACCGAAGAAGGTCTTCTGCAAACGACCCGGCGTAAGGCTTGCCAGCTTTTCGGCCAGATCGGCAACCGGCTGGACATAGTAGGCTGTAGGAACAGCAATGCACCAGCTTGTCCATCTGCGCCTTGGCGGCGGCAATCACCTCAGGGTTGCAGTGGCCGGCATTCACCACCGAAATTCCAGCGAAGCAATCCAGGTATTCACGTCCGTCGACGTCGGTGACCACCGCGCCACTGGCTTTCTCAAACACCACGGGTACGACCTGCTTCACGAACCCGGTCATGACGTAGTCCCTGTACTTCCGCATCGTATCGTTCATAAGTCCTCGCATTCCGAGAGTAATCTATCTCCCAAGCTGTAATCGAAAATTCTTCCCGCTGCCGTTGGAACGCCGGTTCCAGCATAACCCTGAAGCTAGTTTCAAGTTTTGCGTTGGGGATCGCCTCACGGGCACACGATTCACGTGAGCAGTCATTCTTAACTTGAAACGTGAAACTCGAATGAAACTGCTTCTTCTGATAATTAGACAATGTCGGCAGGGCGGAAGTCGAGCTGTTTTCATCCCGTGCGCCCGCGAATGTTGACTGCGGTCGCAACGCCGCTTAATCGAGGTAAACGCGCGGCACGCGCCAGTTGATTCCGCAGGTAATCTCATACGGAATCGTGCCGACCCAGTTCGCATGATCCGCGGCAGTGACGGAGCAGTGTTCGGACCTCCCGATCAGCAGCGCCTCGTCTCCAATCTCCGCTCCAGGAACTCCCGTAACGTCGATCGTCGTCATATCCATGGATATCCTGCCAACAACCGGAGCGTAGTGATCGCGGACGATGACTCGTCCCTTATTCGATATTGCGCGATTGAAGCCGTCGCCATATCCAGCCGCAATCACCGCGATGCGTGAAGGCGTTTTCGTCACATACGTTCGGTTGTAACCGATGGCTTGTCCGGCCGGCATTTCACGCTGAGAAACGATTCGGGCCTTCCAGGTAAGCACCGGTTCAACGGGCAGCGGCGCAGGAAGCTTCACCCCGGCATGAGCGCTGAACGGTGGCAGATAGCCATAAAGCGCGAGCCCTGGACGCACCATTGTGTTCCAAGTGTCAGGACGCCCGCCGATGGCGGCGCTGTTGGAGAGGTGCCGCAAAGGCGGCTCCAAACCTGCGGCCCGCAAAGTGGCCAGCGCCTGGTTGAAACGAACGATCTGCGCGGCAGCGTCATCCGCGCCCAGCACCTCGGAGGAAGCAAGGTGGCTGAATACGCCTTCCAACTCAATGTATTCCGAAGCTGCTATGCGGCGTGCAAGCGGCTCAACTTCAGCGGCAGGAACTCCCACCCTGCCCATGCCGGTATCGATCTTGAGGTGAACGGGGAACTTTCCATTAGCGCGCCGCGCGTGCATCGCGCGCTCAAGGCGCTCTATGTGATCCAGGGTCCAGACGGCCGGTGTAAGGCGGTTGCCGATGACGGCATCTTCTTCGCCGCGCCAGAAGCCGGTCATGAGCAGGATGCGTCCGTTGATGCCAGCCTCGCGGATACATGCGCCCTCTTTCGTAGCAGTGACGCCAAACCACTTTGCGCCATCGGCTTCGAGCGCCCGCCCGCATTCCACCACACCGTGGCCATAGGCGTTGCACTTGATCACGGCGCAAACCATCGCTGGCGCAACCCGTTGAACAATCGCTCTGAAATTGCTGCGGAGAGTACTGAGCGAAACCTCCGCCCAGTTCGTGCGTAAATGAATACCAGCCTTGGATTCAACTTTTGCCATGGTTGTATAGAAAACGATACTACAAGGTGTTTCATACTTGGTCAGGAAACGGTGTATTCCGAAAACCTGACGTTGACGGCACCATGGCGGCTGCCGTCACCGCCTTGTCTGGCGCACGCTTTTGCGCAGGCAGCCAGGACTATGCCACAATATTCGCACCTCCAATGTCTAACCCAAGCATTCCAGACCAGCCCACCGATCCCAACGAGTCATTTGACGATCTTCTTTCGCAGTACGAGCAAAGTCACTCACACCAGGCCGAAGAGGGTAAAGGCCGCGAGGGAACGGTGATTGCCGTCTCCGGCGAGTCGGTTTTCCTCGACATCGGCTTCAAGACCGAAGGCATTCTGCCGCTGGCGGCGTTTGCGGGCACCGCGGAAACCGTGAAACCCGGCGATAAGCTGCTGGTTACGGTCAAGGGCCGCGATCCGGAAGGTTACTACGAACTTGCCCGCGGCAAAGTCGAGCGGCCCAAAGACTGGTCGTCGCTGGAGAAGGCCTTTACCGAGAGGACGACGATTGCGGGCACGGTAACCGGCGTGATCAAAGGCGGACTAAGCGTGGACGTGGGTGTGCGGGCGTTCATGCCAGCCTCGCGCAGCGGAGCGCACGATGCCGCCGAGATCGAGAAGTTAGTCGGGCAGGAGATCCGCTGCCGCATCATCAAACTCGACGTGACCGAGGAAGACGTGGTGGTCGACCGCCGCATCGTTGGCGAAGAGGAAGAGCGCGCCGTCAAGCAGCGCCGCTACTCGGAAATCACCGAGGGTGAGACGGTGAGCGGCGTGGTCCGCAGCCTCACCGACTACGGCGCTTTCGTCGATATTGGCGGGGTAGACGCGCTTGCTGCATGTCGCTGAAATCTCCTGGGCCCGCGTCAACAAGCCGGCGGACGTGCTCTCGCGTGGGGCAGCAGATCGAAGCCAAGGTCCTCAAGGTCGATGCCGACAAGCGGCGCATTTCGCTCGGCATGAAGCAGCTTCAGCCGTATCCATGGGATTCGGTGGCCTGAAAAGTACAAGGTCGGCGAGCGCGTGCGCGGCGCGGTGACGCGCGTCGCCGAGTTCGGAGCGTTTGTCGAACTGGAGCCGGGAATTGAAGGGTTGATCCACGTTTCGGAGATGTCGTGGTCCAAGAAGATGAAGAAGGCCAGCACCATCGTGACGCCGGGCGAGAGCGTGGATGCGGTGATTCTGGCGGTGAACGCCGGCGAGCGCCGCATCTCCCTGGGCCTGAAGCAAATGCTCGGCGATCCGTGGGCCGAGGTGGCGCAGAGATTTGCGGTCGGCTCGGTGATCGAAGGCCCGGTCACCAGCCTCACCAAGTTCGGCGCCTTCGTGCAGCTTTCCGAGGGCGTCGAGGGCATGATTCACATCAGCGACATGAGCGCCGAGAAGCGCATCAATCACCCGCAGGACATGCTGAAGGTTGGGCAAGCGGTGAAGGCCCAGGTGCTTGAAATCGATACCGAAAGGCGACGCTTGCGGCTGGGCATGAAGCAACTGGTTCCGACCAGCCTGGAGGAATACATTGCCGAACACAAGAAAGGCGATGTGGTCACGGGCCGCCTGGTGGAAGTTTCAGACGGAGAGGCGCGCGTGGAACTGGCCGAAGGCGTCCAGGGCACATGCCGAATGGCCGCCGAGGGTACGGTGAAGGAAGCGGCGCCGACCGAATCGAAGGCGGATCTGTCGTCGCTGAGTTCCATGCTACAGGCGCGATGGAAGGGCGCAGCCAGCCAGCGGCGGGCCCAAGCGCGAGGCTGCCCGCGCCGGGCAGGTTCGCAGCTTCCGGATTGCGCAACTGGATACGGCCACTAAGAAGATTGAATTGGAGTTGGCGGAATAACGTTGAGGCTTGAGGGACTCTAATAAAGCGGCCTGCAGGAATGCTGTAGCGAGAGATGAACGACATTCCGAGGGAGCGACGACAGTGTGTCGCGAGTCGAACAATCAAGCGTGTTCTTTTCGATGCAGACAACACAAGATCTCTCCACTCCGCTCCGCTTCGGTCGGGATGACGCCCTCTTGGCTAGCTTCCGGAATCCTGGGGCACCCGATGCTGCGCGATGCACCGACTGTCACCGCGCGCTTTCAGACTTACCCCCCCGGCCAACCGACGACCCGCTGCCGCTGCTCGCCGAGTTTCGTGATCGCTGCGCGGATGGTGTCGCCTGCCTTCAGATGAATCGGCGGCTTCCTGGCGAAGCCCACGCCCGGCGGGGTGCCGGTCGTAATCAGGTCGCCCGGATGAAGGCTCATGAATAGGCTGACATAGCTGATCAGCTTCGCCACCCCGAAGATCATGGTCCGCGTATTCCCCGTCTGCATGCGCGTGCCGTTCAACTCCAGCCACATGTCGAGCGCCTGGGGGTCGCCGACCTCATCGGGCGGTAACCAGGTAGGGCCCAACCGGGCCGAACGTGTCGCATCCTTTGCCTTTATCGATTGTGCCGCCGCGCTCTATCTGGAATCCCCGCTCCGACACGTCGTTCACCAGGCAGTAGCCTGCGACATGCTTGAGCGCATCCGCCTCGGACACGTACTGCGCCTTTGTGCCGATGACGACGCCGAGCTCGACCTCCCAGTCGGCCTTCGTCGAATCCTTGGGAAGGATAATGTCGTCGTATGGCCCGTTCAGGCAACTCGTAGCCTTCAGAAAGACCATCGGCTCCTTCGGAACCGCCTGGTTCGTCTCTTTCGCATGATCGCTGTAGTTCAGGCCGATCGCGATAAACTTGCCGGTTCCGACATAGGGAATCCCCAGCCTTGGCGTTCCTTCCACGATGGGCAGCGCCTGAACCTCTATCCGGTCCAAGACTTTCAGGCTTTCCGGTGATAGCCGGTCGGCGGTCAGCTCACCGATCAGGATCGACAGGTCGCGAATCTTTCCTTGTGAGTCAAGCAGGCCCGGTCGTTCGTGGCCGGGCGGGCCATAGCGCAGCAGCTTCATTCCAAGCTCCTTCTGGGTGATGCTATTTGGGAACCTACAATTCTACTGCGTATGCGATCGGTTGGACGCCGCCGGCCGTCGGACGCGCCCTGCTGAGTTTCGCGCGACGAAATTCACCACTAAAGATTACAGCCGGGCTCGGAAGCCCGGCTGTTTCACCTGCCGCTCGCGGAACCAGCCCTAAACCACCAGCTCCGGAATCTCCAGGTTGCGCTTGCGGAACGCGGCCAGAAACGCCTTCATGACCTGCGGGTCGAAATCGATTCCCGAGCGTTTCTCGATGATATCTTTCGCTTCAAAAGGCGCACTTCCCTTGCGGTAAGGGCGGTCGCTGACGATCGCATCATAGGCGTCGGCCACGGCGAGGATGCGCGCTTCCAGAGGAATATCTTCTCCGACTTTTTCCTCGTAGCCCGTGCCGTCGTAGTGCTCGTGGTGGAAAAGGATGATGGGCAGCACGCGGCGCAGCGAACCGCCGACAGGCTCCAAAAAGTCGATTCCTTTGCTCACGTGCTGGCGCATCTCGTCGAATTCCTCTTCGGTCAAGCGGGCCGCCTTGTAGAGGAGTTCGCGGCTGATGTCCAGTTTGCCGATGTCGTGCAGCAACGCGGCCGCGCGCACATCTTCAATGCGTTCCTCGCCGAACCCCATTTCGGCGGCGATCCGTGTGGCGAATATGGAAACCCTGTAGGAATGGTTCTGCGTGTATTGATCCTTGGCGATGAACTGCCTCAGGATCATCAGCACCCCGTGATAGGTCTCCCGCAATTCGCGCAACTTGATCTTATCTTTTTCATACAGGGTGCCCATCGCCACCGCCGTAAGCACCAGCGAACCGCCCCAGGCGATCACCGAATACCAGCGTTCTCCTTCCAGCGCGAAAGCGTTGGCCGAAAAAAGATTGGAGTTCCAATACGCGAGCAGCACGATGAGCAGGACGCTGGCCAGCGCAGTGGAGACCGCATGACGCCGTCCGTAGAAATAGGCCGAAAAGATAGTCGGCAGCACGTAGAAGTTCAGCATCACGGCGTGCGAGGAAACCAGGAAGTTGATCAGCGCCGCGATTCCGAACAACGACAACACGAGCCAAAGCTCTCGATTCACGTCCGCCAGTTTTTTGAGTAACGTCTCTTTCACAGTCACCTCCGACCTGTGCCGCACGATCGTTCTGCCATTCGAGCCATCCCTCCGCAGCAATCGTTCCCGTGGAGTTCGGCCCGACTGATACTCAGCCCGGAATTCGTAGCTCAATATAGCCGGAACCTTGGAGGTCGGCAAGGTACGAACGTACCCTGCCAAGTAACGTGACTATGCGATTTTCTAAGTCTTTTCCACTAGAAAATGCTTCCTGGGACGCCGGTTGGCCTGCAAAACCTTCTTCCTTAATCGTAGAGACTTAGGCGTTATCTCGACGTATTCGTCTTCCGCAATAAACTCAATGGCCTGTTCCAGATTGAGCGGGCGGTATGGAACCAGACGAACCGCCTCGTCGGCGGTCGAAGCGCGCATGTTGGTCATCTTCTTTTCGCGCACGCAATTGACGTCGAGATCGTTGTCGCGCGAGTTTTCCCCGATGACCATGCCCTCGTAAACTTCGACGCCCGGCCCGGCGAACAACTCGCCGCGCTCCTGCAATCCCCAGAGGGCGTACGCCGTAGTGGACTCCCGCACGGTCGGCAACCAGCGCACCGGTGGGCCGCTGAGGAATGTCCCCAAGCCATTCGGTATGGCCGTCGAACAGCGAGTTCATCACAATCGTCCCGCGCGTATCCGTCAGCAGTTCGCTGCGCAATCCGATCAAGCCGCGGCTGGGCACCCGGAAGTCGATGCGCACGCGGCCAGTCTTCGGTCCGCCGCCCTCGCGTGAAGATCCCTGGTTGCTCATCTTCAAAATCTGGCCCTTGCGTCCGCCAAGTTTTTCCATCACCACGCCGACAAACGCGTCCGGAATGTCGACGGTAAGGCGCTCGACGGGCTCCATCAGCTTGCCGTCCAAGGTGCGGGTCACAATCTCCGGCTTGCCGACCATCAGCTCATAGCCTTCGCGGCGCATCATCTCGATCAAAATCGCCAACTGCAACTCTCCGCGGCCCAGCACGTTGAACGTGTCCGGACTGTCGGTCTCCTCCACCCGCAACGACACGTTCGTCAGCAATTCCTTTTGCAATCGTTCGCGCAGATGGCGCGATGTGACGTACTGCCCCTCGCGCCCGGACAAAGGCGATGTATTGACCGTGAACTGCATGGCGATCGTGGGCTCGTCGATGGCGACCCGCGGCAACGGAGCGGGTGTCTCGACCGAGGTAATCGTGTCTCCAATGTTGATGCCCTCGACGCCCGCGACGGCAACAATATCGCCCAGAGCGGTTGCGTCGATCTCGATTCGCTTCAATCCGCTGAAGGAAAAAAGCTTCGTGATTTTCACCTTGTCCAGCGAGCCGTCCGGTTTGGTGATGCCGGCCTCATCCCCGCTTCGCAGCGTGCCGTTGAAGACGCGCGCGATCGCCAAACGGCCGAGATAGTCGCTGTAATCGAGGTTCGCCACCAGGATCTGTAGCGCAGCCTCCGGCGAGCCCTGCGGCGGCGGCACGGTGGAGAGAATGGCATCGAACAACGGCCGAAGATCCTCTCCCGTGCCCTCCGGCGAAGTTGCTGCCGTGCCCAGTTTGGCGTTGGTGTAAAGGATCGGAAAATCCAGTTGCTGCTCGTTGGCGTCGAGATCGATGAACAGGTCGTAGACCTCGTTCACCACCTCCTGCACGCGGGCGTCGCTGCGATCGATCTTGTTGATCACCAGCACCGGCGGCAGTCCCGCCTCAAGCGCCTTGCTCAAGACGTAGCGCGTCTGCGGCAGCGGTCCTTCGCTGGCGTCCACCAGCAGCATGACCCCGTCCACCATCTTTAACGCGCGCTCAACTTCTCCACCGAAGTCGCTGTGGCCCGGAGTGTCGACGATGTTGATCTTGATTCCGTGGTACTCAACCGCCGTGTTCTTCGCCAGGATTGTGATGCCGCGCTCGCGCTCGAGCGCATTGGAGTCCATGACGCGTTCGGCCACCTGTTCATTGGCGCGGAACGTGCCGCTCTGCTTCAGCATGGCATCTACCAGCGTGGTTTTTCCGTGATCGACGTGGGCAATAATGGCGATATTACGAATATCGGTGTTCAAAACGAAATTTTCCTTCGGATTCAATCACAAAAACGGTAACCGATTGTGAATGGAATGATGCTTTCAGTTTACAGCATGCGGCATTGTGGTGCTGGAGCGATCTGCGCATCGGCGGATATCGAGGGCCTTGCGAGTGATCTTGCACTCTGTTACGACTGACCTTACACTTCCGCCATGGCCCGCTCTCGATCCGAACGTGATTCGACCGAAACTCAAGACTCTGGAATCCCAGCCGAAGCTGCCGGAACTGCTGTTTTTTGCGTGGTAGGCGCCGATCCGGAGGTACAGGCCTACGCCATGGCCAAGTACTCGCGCTCGGCGCTCTCGATGAAGCAATCCCTGGCCGAGCTTGACGAGCAGAAGGCGGAGCAGTTTCTCAACACCTTCTACTTCCAGTACGGCCATCGCTCCATTGCGGATTTGGCGCACATCACGACGGCCATCGAGCGCCTGTCGCTGCTGGCCGCAATCGCCGTAGTCGACGAGCAGCGCTGGGACGGGCAGGAGCGCTCAACCCGCTATCAGGACTTCAAGAAGAGCAGCTACTTCATGCCCAATTTCACTCGGCGGTGAATCGTCGGCCTCCGGAATGCCGATGCGGAGCCGCCGCGCTCATAACGCCGAGTGGTATCGCGAAACCGCGGCGTTCCTGTTTTCCGAATACGAGCAGCTTTCGAAGGATATGTTCCGCTACCTCGCCGAAGGCACTCCGCGGCCCGCCGAGATGAAGCCGGAAGTCTACAAGCGCACCTTGCAGGCACGCGCCTTTGACCTGGCCCGCTACCTGCTACCGCTGGCAACCAACACCTCCCTGGGACAGATCGTAAACGCCCGCACGCTGGAAACGCAGATAGCGCGCCTGTTGGCGCACACCCATACAGAGGTGCGCAGCCTTGGCGAGCAACTGAAGGCGGCAGCGCGGCGCGGCGCATACAACGTCAAGCACAAGGCTTGGCGTGAACTGGCCGAGGCCATCGGCGCCAAAGACGAAGCTTTGGGTGCGCTGTGCGGCAGAGCAGTTGCTCCGCGAAGTTCCGGTTGCGCCCACGCTGATGAAATATGCCGAGGCGAGCAAATACGAAGTGGAAACGCGCCACGAACTGCGACAGGCCGCCGACGAACTGATGCGCGGCACAGAAATTCTGCCTGCCGAGGCGGTCACGCTGCTGGAGCCGGAATCGATTGAAACCGAATTGGCCTCCACGCTGCTCTACCAATACTGCCACTATCCCTACGCGCAAATTCGCCGAGCGCGTGGAGTCGCTCAGCTCTGTCGAGCGCGACGAAATCATTTCGCTCGGGGCGCGCCACCGTGGCCGGCACGATGAACTGCTGCGGGCATTCTGCGCCGGCCAAAGCTTCCGCTTCGACATTCTCATGGATATTGGCGCCTACCGCGACCTGCATCGGCACCGCCGCTGCACGCAGATCGCGCAGGAGTTTACCACCGCTCACGGTTTTGAATTGCCCGCCGAGATCACCGCTGCTGATCTCGCGGGACGCTACACGGCGGCCATGGACCGCGCCGAATCGGCCGCCTATACGCTGCACTCCGCATTGACCAGGCAGACCGAATCCACGGAGCCGCGACCTCGCCGCGCAGGAGAACTCGCTCCCGAGGCGCAGTACCTCATACCGCTGGCCTTCCGCAAGCGCGCGCTATTCAAGATGGATCTGGCGGAGGTGGTATACATCACGGAATTGCGCACCTCGCCCGCCGGTCACTGGTCGTACCGCAATGTCGCATGGCAGATGTACGAAGCGGTCGCCAAACAGCATCCCTCGCTCGCCGGCTACTTCCGTGTGCACGATGTGCGACAGCCCGTGGATTTGCTGAAGAGATGAATTAAACTCCAGAGATAAACCGTATCGTTGCTGCAGTGTCATCGTGAGAAGGTTCGCCGCTTTTGCGAGCCGACGTGACGATCTATGCATTCCGCGCGTCACTTGAAAGGCCGGAAGACCCCGCGAATCCAGTTCGCCTGCCGTTCAAGTTGCGGCCAAAAACGTCCCCCAAAAAACCTAAGCCGCGGAGGTAATCCGCGGCTTTCGGAACAAGCGCCATTGCAGCTGCCCGGCTGGGCAACTCTCATCGACGACAAACACCCACAACACGGGCGTTGGTGGCACTCTGCCTCACCGGTGCACGGTCAAACGCAGATACCCATGCGTCCGGCGCGGCATCACAGAGCAGGCTGCGTCCTCGCAACCTGGCGACTAGCGGCGGCGTCCGCCCTTTTTCGCGGCTTTCTTCACCGCTTTCTTTACCGCTTTTTTCGCCGCCTTCTTGGCCGGAGCCTTCTTCGCGGCTTTCTTCGGCATCGCCTTCTTCGCGGCCTTTTTGGCTACCTTCTTGGCCGCCTTCTTCGGCGCTACCTTCTTGGCTGCCTTCTTTGGCGCTACCTTCTTTGCCGCCTTTTTGGGCGCAGCTTTCTTGGCAGCCTTCTTCGGCGCTGCCTTCTTCGCCGCCGGTTTAGGCTTCGGGGCCTTGCGCGCGGGCTTTTCCACGGCAGGCGCCTCGACCACCACTTCCTTCACGCCGCCTATGCACGACCGGCTCGACAGACTCGCGAGGTTCGCTTCCTATTGCGCCCGCTTCTTCCTCCTCTTCCTCTTCCTCGTCGTAGTCTTCTTCTTCCTCTGGTGTTTCGTCGTAAGCATTGCCTTCGCCGTAATCGTCCATCTCGTCGTCACGGCCCTTAAGAGTCTTGTCGAATAACGCCATGTGTCCTCCTGGTTATCTGCCGACCTCCGCGATGCGGAGCGCCAGAACAACGGATACATCACGACTGCATGAAGTCTCAGCCGCCGCGCGCGCCGGGCAGTAGTTCGCCGCCAAACGCGCAATACAGCCTGCGGAACAAAATACACTTGCTGGCGATGGGATGCAAATACAAGACAGCGCTCAGTGCGTTTTTATGTATCCAGTTTGGAAACGCCGCCGAAAAATCGGTCGCGAAAGCGGTATTCCAGACCAGGGGCTACTTGATGACCAGCACTTGTCCGGGGCGAAGATTGCCGGTCGCCTTGCCGTTATCCCGCTTGAGGGCCGCGACGGTGGTCTTGTATTCGCTGGCGATGCTGTTAAGGGTGTCCCCGCGCCTGACCTTGTGCACGCGCTGCAGGCTGGGCCTGCTGGCGCTCGCGGACGAGGTCTTCCCCTTGGTGGTTGGGACGTTGCCCTTGGCCGTGGTCTTCGAGGCGGCCGCCGCATGCGAGGGGTGTGCCGCCCCAGCCTTGGCGGAGGTCTTAGAGCCGCTGCTTGCGGCTGTCCCTGGTTTGGCCTTGGCATTACCGGGCCGGGTTGAGGCCGACGTTCGCTGCGGAGCGTTCCGGGTAGCGGACGGCTCCCGTGCCGCTTGCCTTCCAACCGGCTTGTAGATGCGCAGTGTCTGGCCTGCCCGCAACTGGTTTCCGCGCAGGTGGTTCCACTTACGTACCATCTCGACCGGGACAGCGTAGTCGTCGGCCACCGAGAGTGCGGTTTCGCCCTTGCGTGCGGTGTGCATCACGGGATGCCGGGAGTAGGTGGACGACCACCCCTTCACTGGCGGCGCGGCGCACGGCAGTAACCGGAATGATCAGTTTGGCGTCCTTTTCCAGGACGGCATCTTCCTGGAGACCGTTAACCTGGGCGATCGAGCGCGTACTGGTGTGGTAACGCAGTGCCACTTGCGACAGCGTCTCGCCGGACTGCACCTTGTGATACCGCCATTGCGTGCGCATTTCCAGCGGGATAGCCGCAATCGCCGCCCGGAAGCGCTCGCCGGTGCCCGCCGGCAGCGTGAGATCGAAGTCAGCGTCCTTGGGCGTGGTCATGCGCAGCAGGCTCGGGTTCAGCTCCTGGAGGGTCGCCACCGGGGCGTCGATACACTCGGCGACCAAGCGGAGGTCGACGGCGTAATTGACTTTCACCACCTCCACCGCGGGCGCGGACTCGGGGGACACCGATCAAGCCCGTATTGTGCCGGGTTTTTCGCCACAATGGTGACAGCCAAAATAATTGGCACGTAGTTGCGAGTCTCTCCCGGCAGCACGTTTCGGCGATAAAGTTCCCAAAAGTCGGCATACCCGGTGCGCTCGACAGCCCGCTGCACCGTGCCCGGTCCTGAGTTGTAGGCCGCCATCGCCAAATACCAGTCGCCGAACTGGTTATAAAGATCCTTCAGGTGGCGTGCCGCGGCCCGCGTAGCCTTCTCCGGGTCCTGGCGCTCGTCAACCCACCAATTGCGCTGCAGCCCGTAGCCGGAGGCGCGGCCGGCCATGAACTGCCACATTCCGCGAGCCCCGGCCCGCGAAAGCGCCAAGGGATGGAACCCCGACTCGGCCTGTGCCAGATAGATCAAGTCCTGCGGAACGCCCTCTTCCTTTAGCACCCGCAAAATCATGTCGTGGTAGCGTCCTGCGCGTATCAAGCCGTGCTCCATCGCTCCGCGACCCTTGCCGGCGGAAAAGTAATTGACGAAGCTGGCCACCTGATCGTTCATAACCAGCGGCAGATCGGAACGCGTCTGCCGAAGCTCCGCCTCCGCCTTGGCCCTCACCGCCGGGTCGATCGGGAAAGTGACCTCGTTAGCCTCGTCGATGGGCGCCGGTTCGCTGCGCTGCTCGGTAAACCCGTCGCCCGCCTTCAAGGCCAGCATCTCCAACCGGTTTACGCCTTCAACAATCTTCTCGAATTCGCGCTCCAGACGATTGTCGGAGTGAACGCCAACCGGACCGGTCAGCAGGATGTCGAAGGCGTGGTCGAAATTCTCTTTGGCCGCCTCCAAATGTCCCGTCCGATAGTTGGCCTCGCCCTTGGCATACTCGTCCTCGACCCGTTTGACCAGATCGGGGACTGGGTCCGGCTTTGGTGGAAGCGTCTGTTGGACCCTGGGCTGCGGGGCGGGAGTCGCCGGTTCGGAAAGGGTGGGCGCCAGAGCATCCGAGGGAGGTACGGCACCGCCCTGCTTGGTTTCTTCAGTTTTGCAGGCAGCGGTAATGATGATTGCTCCCAACAACGGGAGGCAGAAAATCCGGAAATTCTTCATGTCCCTCGATCATGGCGGCCGTGGCCGGGCCAGCTTTGGGGCGCATACACCCAAGTTAATGAAAATACAGTGCCCGACCGCTTCGGGTCAATCCGCGAAACGCCTCATGACATCGCTATCGTTCGCATGTGGCGCCCCGGAAATACCTAGCATAACTGAAGGGTGAGTAGGTTTGTGTGCCTGTTCAGCGATTGCGCCAATTTCTGAGCGAAGAGCACAACATCTGCCGCTGTCTATCCTGAAGAACGCCCTGCTTCGCGCCCTTTCTTTCGCAATGCGAGGCAGAGAGCCCCGTAGATCACCAGACAGATCCAGGCATCCAGCACCAGGCCCAGATCGAAGTGTAACGGGCGATGGTGGGCGCCGCGCGGCAGAACGGGCAGCAGCAGAAAGAAGTAAATCGCGTTTCCGCTGACCACCGCAATCAGAGATTTCACGAAATTCAGAAACACGCTTATTGGAACCAAATCGAAGCAAAAGAGTTACCCGGCCCCGGCCCATCTTGAGAATTTCGCACTGAACCACCGAATCCGCGCGCCTTGCGTTCGGTTTTACTCGCGCTTGGTGACCGGGTTTTGTACCATCAGCATAATGCTGGAGCTCAGCACTCCGATTCAATTCGTCAAGGGCATCGGTCCCCGGCTGGCCGAGATGCTTGCGGTCAAGGGCATCTCGGTGATTGAGGACCTCCTCTACTATCTGCCGTTTCGTTACGAGGACCGGATCAACCCCCGCACGATTGCCGAACTGTCTCCCGGCGAAATGGCGAGCGTCATTGCCGAGGTGCGCACCTCCGCGCTGTTTCGCACCCGAAGCATGCCCATCATGGAGATGACGGCGGGCCAGGGCCGCACCACCCTGAAGTGCATGTGGTTCCGCGGCACCTATCTCAAGGATCGCTTCCAACCCGGCCAGATGGTCGCCCTCTACGGCAAAGTTGAGCAGGACTCGCGCGGGCGCGGCGGTTTGCAGATGCTCCAGCCGCAGTTCGAGATCCTCGATGAAGCCGAAGCCGAGAACGCCGGCGACGATGGCGGCGAGGCGCGCTCGAAGTGGCATTCGCTGGAAGTGGGCCGCATCGTACCCATCTACGAGGGTACGGGCAAGCTTACGACCCGCTGGTTCCGCAGGATTATCCACTCGGCGCTGGAGGCGCTCGATCCCAATTTTCCCGACGCCATTCCGGCGGCGATTCGCGGTCGCCTCGGGCTGGTACCGCGCTTCGAAGCCTTCTGGCATGCCCACTGGCCCGACGCCGGCGAAAGCTTTGCCGCGCTCCAGACGGCGCGGACTCCGGCGCAATTCCGTCTCATTTTCGAGGAGCTGTTCTTTCTCGAATTGGGTCTGGAGCTGAAGCGCCGCCGCATGCGCGGCCTGCCGGGAATACGCTTTCGCATCGACGCGCGCGTCCGCGAGGCGCTGAAAAACGTCCTCCCATTTCACCCGACCGCCTCCCAGAAACGCGTGCTGAAGGAAATTGCCGATGACATGCGGCAGCCATCGCCAATGAGACGGTTGCTGCAAGGCGACGTTGGCTCGGGCAAGACGATCGTGGCCTTCGAAGCCGCCATCATCGCCATGGAGAACGGTTACCAGGTGTCGATGATGGCGCCGACGGAGATCCTGGCGACCCAGCACCTGCTGTCGGCGCGGCGAATCCTGGAAAAAGCCGGCTATCGCATCGTGCTGCTGACCGGATCCATGGAGCAGGATCGCAAGCGCGACGCCCGCCGGCATATCGCGCAGGGTGACGCCCAACTGGTGATCGGCACCCACGCCCTGCTGGAAGAAAAAGTGGAGTTCCATAAGCTCGGTCTGGTCATCGTCGACGAGCAGCACCGCTTCGGCGTGCTGCAACGCATGAAGCTGATGAAGAAAGGCGCGGAAAGCAACCCCAACAAGCCAACAGCGGGCTTCCACCCCAGCGCTCAACGCGCTGGGGGCCCCGGCTTGTCGGGGACCCCGTCCGCTCCCGACGTGCTGGTCATGACCGCAACCCCCATCCCCCGCACGCTCGCGCTCACCCTTTACGGCGATCTCGACGTCAGCGTCATCGACGAGTTGCCGCCCGGTCGGACCCCCATCGTGACCCGCCGCGTGCCCGGCGAGCGCGCCGAGGAGGTCTGGACCTTTCTGCGCAAACTCGTCAACGCCGGACAGCAGGCGTATGTGGTTTACCCGGTGATCGAGGAACAGGCTCCCGGGGAAGCCGGTCGTCGAAGGCGAACTGAAGGCGGCGATTCGCATGTATGAGGAGCTGCGGAAGAAGATTTTTCCCGAGCTGCGAATCGGCCTTTTGCATGGCCGCCTCGATACCGATGAGAAGGAACGCGTGATGCGCCGCTTCCAGGCCGGCGAAATCGACGTGCTGGTCAGCACCACGGTGATCGAAGTCGGAGTCGACGTGGCCAACGCGACCATGATGGTGATCGAGCACGCCGAGCGCTTCGGGCTCTCCCAACTGCACCAACTGCGCGGGCGCATCGGCCGCGGCAGCGCCAAATCATATTGCGTGCTGATGACCGGGAAAAAAGTTTCCGAAGAGGCCGAGCAGCGGCTGGACACCATGGTGCGCACCACCGACGGCTTCGAAATCGCCGAAAAAGATTTGGAACTGCGCGGTCCCGGCGAGTTCTTTGGCACCAAGCAGGCAGGCATGCCGAGCCTGCGCGTGGCCAACCTGATTCGCGATCGCAAGCTGCTCGAACTGGCGAAGCAGGAAGCCGCCGCGCTGGTCAACGGAACCGGCGAAGGCATTTCCAAAGAGGAAGCCACGCAAGCCATCCGCCATCTGCAGGCCCACTGGAACCGCCGCTACGGCCTGGTCGAAGCAGGGTAGCTGATTTCAGCTTGTTGAATTTTAGCTTGTTGAGGTGTCATCCTGAGCGCAGCGAAGGATCTGCTTTTCTAACCGCCATTTGCATTAGATGGTGCCCCATATCTGCCCGTCTTTGGCAGATGTGGGGGCGGGTGGCCCATATTTGCCTTCCTTTGGCAAATGTGGGAGCGGTGTGCGGTGGAAGCACGGCGCGAAGACCCCACCTTAGCTCCGCCTGCTGCTTCGCGAATATGGGCCACCTGCGGTCGGCCGGCATTCGTCTCCGCACTTGCCAGCCGTTCTGGAAACAGCGAGACTATCCGGGTGGATACCGTTTCGCCAATTGCGCAGGCCGCGATGACTGCATCTCGTCGACGACTTTGCAAAAAGAAGCAAGCATGACCTACAGCTCTGAACTCTTCCGGCTGCTCCCATCGGTAGATGAACTCATGCGTAGCGAGAGCCTCGCACCGTTGATCGCCGCGCACGGGCGCGTGGCTGTCGTCGAAGCCTGCCGCCAGGTTTGGAGGGTTACGGCGCGCGATCATCGCGGCCAGATTGCGTCCCGATGCCGGAGTTAGCCGCAACGATTAGACGAAGCTAGCGTCCTGACGCTGGCGGACGCTTCCGGACGCGCACTTGCCGAGCAGCTCGCCAGACATGCTCGCGCTTCTCTTTGCGCCGGGTCATCAACGCCACCGGAGTTATTCTGCACACCAATCTTGGTCGCGCGCCTTTGGGTGAGGCTGCATTGCAACACGCGCTGCAAGTGGCAGCGCGGCTACTGCAATCTGGAGTTCGACCTGGAGACGCGGCGAGCGCGGCGAGCGCGACGCGCACGTTGACCGCCTGTTCGCCGCGCTGTTTGCGGAACCGAACGGGCTGAGGCAGCCGAGGCATTGGTTCGTTTCGCCCAAGGGCAGACGGCTTCAGCTCCGCCATGTTTTCGCACGGTGGTCGTCAACAACAATGCTGCAGCGGTCATGCTGGCGCTCAACACGCTTGCCGAAGGTAGCGAAGTCATTGTTTCGCGCGGAGAGCTGGTCGAGATCGGCGGTTCTTTCCGCATCCCTGACGTCATGGCCAAGTCGGGCGCGACGCTGCGCGAAGTGGGTACCACCAACCGCACGCGCATCGACGACTACCGGGACGCCATTGGCGAACGCACGCGGCTGCTGCTCCGTGTCCACCGCTCCAACTTCAAAATTGTCGGTTTCACCGAGCAGCCTTCCTTGGCGGAACTGGTTGAGCTGGGCCGGAGCCGTCGGATTCCCGTCATGGAAGACCTCGGCAGCGGCGCGCTCATTCCACTGGAATCCGTGGGCATCAGCGGCGAGCCGACGGTTCAATCCAGTCTGCGTGCTGGGGTAGACATCGTCACCTACAGCGGAGACAAGCTGCTGGGCGGCCCGCAGGCGGGGATTCTCAGCGGACGCCCGGCGGTGATTGCGCAGGTGCGCGCCAACCCGCTATTCCGCGCCTTGCGGGTCGACAAGCTCATTTATTCCATGCTGGAGTCCACGCTGCTGGCTTATGTCCGGCAGCAGTATGAGGCGATTCCGGCCCTCCGCTTCATGCGTATTCCTGGCGAGGAGCTGTTGCGCCGCGCCGAGGCGTTGGCCGCGCGGCTGCGGGAAAATTGCCCCCAGCTACAGTTCGAAGCCGTGCCTTGCTCGTCGCTGGTGGGCGGCGGCGCCGCACCCGGATGGGATTTGCCCAGCTACGGTGTGGCGCTCACGGCGCAAGCAATTGGCGCGGATGAATTGCTCAGCCGGTTGCGCGGCAACGATCCGCCCATTGTGGCCCGCATCGAGGACGGTCGCGTGTTGCTGGACCTGCGCACGGTCTTTCCCGCCGAGGAGCCAGAGATCGTCACCGCTTTGCAGAGAATCGAATAGCGCCGCCGGGAAGCGATGAAACATCACAGCGGTTAAGATGGAGAGCTGGTTCCGCGCTCAAGGGAGGGTAGATGATCGTCGGCCTGGGGATCGACATCGCGGAGGTGGATCGCATCGAGAGGGCCATTCGGCGCTATGGGCAGCGCTTTCTACAGCGCATCTTCACCCCGGCCGAGATTGACTATTGCCAGTCCAAGGCCAATGCTTTCGAGCGCTTTGCGGGCCGCTTCGCCGCCAAAGAAGCGGCGATGAAGGCCATCGGGACCGGTTGGAAGCAGGGGCGTACGTTGGAGGGACTTCGAGGTGGTGCGTGAGCCTTCCGGGCGTCCCATCATACGGATTTCCGGAGTTGCTGCGGGCTTCGCCGAACGCCTCGGCGCCACGCGCGCGCTGGTCTCGATCACTCACACTGCGGCACAGGCTATCGCCCAGGTCATCCTGGAACAATGAGGGCTTCGATGGCCGCGGTTTTGGCATCCAACAGCGGTTGATCCAGTGGAATCTTTGCGAGTGTATCGCCTCGCCGGTCTTGCAGGGCAAGTGACTCACTGTACTCAGGTTTGTTATGATTCGGGCTAGACTTGAAATTGCTCTAGTGCGCTTCCATAGTTGGTGTACCCCAATGTTTCAGCGAGCGTCATCCCGACCGAAGCGAAGCGTCGTGGAGGGATCTTGTGTCTTCCGCTGTCTTCCCGCGGCAATGCAACACACAAGATTCCTCGACTCGCAAACGTCGCTCGCTCGGAATGACGCTTTATTTCTTGGGGGTATAGCATCTCTGGAAGCGCTCTAGTGGCGTTCTACTGACCAATCCTAGGGTTCGCAGCCTCAACTTCCTGGGGGAATGGTGCCGAGCCAGAAACAGTTGCAGTGGTCACAGCTTCGTGTCGGGCTGACGGTAGTTGTAGCTCTCGTCATTCTTGCCATCCTCATCTTCTTGATGACGCAGACGACCGGCTTATTCACGAAGATGATCACGATTTACACCTACGTGGATGATGCCGGCGGCTTGCGGGCAGGGGCTCCCGTCCGCCTCCAGAACGTCGATATCGGCACCGTCGACAACATAGGAATCGTGCCCGACCACCGACCCACGCCAGTGCGGATCGAGATGAGGGTCGGCGGAAAGTCCGTGCAGTACCTCAAGAAAGATGCGGTCGTGATGCTGACGACCGTCGGCGCTCTGGGCGAAACCTACGTCAACATTGATGGCGGCGCGGCCAAGCAGGGGCCCGCCCAAAACGGCGACACGCTTCCGTGGCGTGATGTTCCCGACATTCAGGATGTGGTGCGCTCCTCGCAATCCACGCTGCAGAAGGTCGAGACCTTGGTGGCCCGCGTGGACCGCATCGTCAGCGCAGTCGAAGACAGGCAGGGCTCGATCGGCCAGTTGATCTACGACAAGGCTCTCTACGATAATTTGAACCACACGGTCATTCAGGCGCAACAGATCCTCAACGAGATTAACTCGGGCAAGGGCAGCCTTGGCCAGTTACTGCGGAGCGATGAGCTTTACGACAAACTGAATGCCAGCGTCGACAAGATCAATCAGATCGCGGACGATCTGCAGGCGGGGCACGGATCCATCGGTAAGATGCTGAAGGACCCGGCACTCTACGACAACGCCAACCGGACAATGGCCAAAGCGAATAAATTCATGGACGACCTCAACGCCGGCAAAGGGGCGCTCGGCAAATTTGCCCACGACCAGGAGTTTGCCAATAAGTTGCAGAACGTGGTGAACCGCCTCTCTGACATCACCGACCGGCTCGATCGCGGCGAGGGTTCGGGGGGCAAGCTGCTGCGAGATTCTTCACTCTACGACAATGCCAACAAGTTGCTGACCGATAGTCAGGCGCTCATGCAGGCCATCCGCCAGAACCCCAAGAAATATCTGACCATCCATCTCAAATTGTTCTGAGCAGGTGCGGCGCGTCTCCGCAGGGCCCGAACTTGCGGGAAAATCGCCTAACGTCGGGTGCCCCACGTTCGCCCGCTTTTGGCTAACGTGGGGTAGTTGCTGTTGCCGGAAAAAGTCGGTGCCCCAGGTTCCGCGCCGCGCTGTTCGGCGCTAACCTGGGGTAGTTTTTCTTCGGGCGACCGCAGGTCGCGAAGGATATCTCATCGCAAAATGTTTTGCTAAGAACGGAAAAGGCCACCATGATTTCTCATGATGGCCTTTATTTAATCCGGCGATGTCCTACTCTCCCACACACTTTCGCGTGCAGTACAATCGGCCCTGCAGGGCTTAACTACCGTGTTCGAGATGGGAACGGGTGTTTCCCCTGCGGAAAAATCACCGGAAAACTGGCGTCAATGCCGGAGATCCTTTGGCGCTGTCGCAGCTTCAGGATTTCGAGCTCAAAGCTCGCGGCGCTGCGCGCCTCACGTCTTTGAAAACGCCTCAATCTGAAAAGAACTTTTGAAACGATGTTTGCCGAACAGCATTGGGTGGGCGGAGGCAGTTTCTTCTCCGCCGCAGCAGGATCAGTTTCGATCCTGCGCAATATGGGTGCGCCAAGTAAATTTTATGGTCAAGCCGAACGGGCGATTAGTACTGGTAAGCTACATGCATTACTGCACTTGCACATCCAGCCTATCAAACAGGTGGTCTTCCTGTGCCCTTCTTTTCCCTTACGGGTTGGGAGATCTCATCTTGAGGAGTGCTTCCCGCTTATATGCATTCAGCGGTTATCACAACCGAACTTCGCTACCCAGCCATGCCGTTGGCACGACAGCTGGAACACAAGAGGTTCGTCCATCCCGGTCCTCTCGTACTAAGGACAGGCCCTCTCAAATCTCCTACGCCCACACCAGATAGGGACCGAACTGTCTCGCGACGTTCTGAACCCAGTTCACGTACCGCTTTAATTGGCGAACAGCCAAACCCTTGGAACCTTCTACAGCTCCAGGATGCGATGAACCGACATCGAGGTGCCAAACCGGAGCGTCGATATGAACTCTTGGCTCCGATCAGCCTGTTATCCCCGGCGTACCTTTTATCCGTTGAGCGATGGCCATTCCATACAGAACCACCGGATCACTAAGACCTGCTTTCGCAACTGCTCGACTTGTGGGTCTCGCAGTAAACCACGCTTATGCCTTTGCACTCGACGGCTGATTTCCAAACAGCCTGAGCGTAGCTTCGTGCGCCTCCGTTACAATTTAGGAGGCGACCGCCCCAGTCAAACTACCCGCCTCACTATGTCCCTCTCCCGGATTACGGGAGTAGGTTAGAACCACAGAACTCGCAGGGTGGTATCTCACCGTTGGCTCCTCCAAGCCCGAGAGCCTGAAATCAAAGCCTCCCACCTATCCTGCGCAGCAAATGCCATAGTTCATAGTGAAGGTATAGTAAAGGTGCACGGGGTCTTTCCGTCTAGATGCGGGAAACCGGCATCTTCACCGGTACTACAAGTTCGCCGAGTCACTCGTTAAGACAGTCGTACGATCGTTACGCCATTCGTGCAGGTCGGAACTTACCCGACAAGGAATTTCGCTACCTTAGGACCGTTATAGTTACGGCCGCCGTTCACCGGGGCTTCAGTTCGAAGCTTCACCTTGCGGTTGACCTCTCCCTTTAACCTTCCGGCACCGGGCAGGCGTCAGCCCCTATACGTCGTTTTCGACTTTGCAGAGACCTGTGTTTTTGTTAAACAGTCGCCGTACGCGTTTCACTGCGGCCCCCTCACGCTTTTGACACGCTACCGGGGCACCCCTTCTCCCGAAGTTACGGGGTTAATTTGCCGAGTTCCTGAACGAGTGTTCTCTCGAGCGCCTTTGGATATTCTCCTCGTCTACCTGTGTCGGTTTGAGGTACGGTTCCCTTACTTTCTCCTTAGAGGTTTTTCTTGGCAGCGTGGAATTGGCGGCTTTCGGCCATACGGCTTACTGCTTTGCGTCTCACCGTTAATGCCCCGACGGATTTGCCTATCGGAACCGGCTTACACGCATCGACCCCCATAGCCATAGGAGGGCCCGCTTATCCTTCTGCGTCACCCCATCGTGATAACGAACACAAGGGAGTTCCGGAATATTAACCGGATGTCCATCGACTACGCCTTTCGGCCTCGCCTTAGGAACCGACTAACCCTGAGCGGATTAACCTTTCTCAGGAAACCTTAGACTTTCGGCGCGGAGGGTTCTCACCTCCGTTATCGCTACTTATGCCGGCAGGGTCTCTTCTCAACTGTCCATGAATCCTTCCGGTCTCACTTCAAACTGTTGAGAATGCTCTCCTACCACGCATGGCCTAAGCCATGCATCCGCAGCTTCGGTGTCCAGTTTGAGCCCCGTTGAATTGTCGGCACCGGACCGCTTGACCAGTGAGCTATTACGCTTTCTTTAAAGGATGGCTGCTTCTAAGCCAACCTCCTGGCTGTCTGGGCGTTCCGACATCCTTTCCCACTTAACTGGAACTTGGGGACCTTAGCTGGCGGTCTGGACTGTTTTCCTCTCGACGACGAAGCTTAGCCCCCGCCGTCTGACTCCCGCGCTGGTTGTTCGTGGCATTCGTAGTTTGGTTGGATTCAGTAAGCTGGAAAGCCCCTTAGTCCATCCAGATCTCTACCACCACTGCAAATCACGCGAGGCTAGCCCTAAAGCTATTTCGGAGAGAACGAGCTATCACGGAATTTGATTAGCCTTTCACCCCTACCCTCAGCTCATCCGAGCTTTTTTCAACAAACACCGGTTCGGTCCTCCAGTGGGTGTTACCCCACTTTCATCCTGGCCAAGGGTAGATCATCCCGCTTCGCGTCTATTCCTGCCAACTTAACGCCCTATTAGGACTCGCTTTCGCTGCGGCTCGCTTCCGCTTAACCTTGCTGACAAGAATAACTAGCCGGCTCATTATGCAATAGGCACGCGGTCAGGCATTGTCTTGCGACCATAGCCCTCCCACTGCTTGTAGGCACACGGTTTCAGGTACTATTTCACTCCCCTCGCAGGGGTGCTTTTCACCTTTCCCTCACGGTACTGGTTCACTATCGGTCAGAAGCTAGTATTTAGCCTTACGGGATGGTCCCCGTAGATTCCCACAGGATTTCACGTGCCCCGCGGTACTCAGGTACCCGCTTCGAGTCCAATTGCTTTCGCCTACGTGGCTATCACACTCTATGGCTCCCCTTTCCAGGGGGCTTCGACTAACAATTGGATTGGTAACTCTACTTGTCGCGGATCCTACAACCCCTGATACACCCGAAGGTGTACTAGGTTTGGGCTGTTCCGATTTCGCTCGCCACTACTCTCGGAATCACGGTTGTTTTCTCTTCCTCCAGGTACTGAGATGGTTCACTTCCCTGGGTTCGCTCGTACCCGACTATGGATTCATCGGGCCGTTACACGGGTTCACCGTGTAGGGTTTCCCCATTCGGAAATCCCCGGATCAAAGCCTGTTTGCGGCTCCCCGAGGCTTATCGCAGCTTGCCACGTCCTTCATCGCCTGCTTCTGCCAAGGCATCCACCATGCGCCCTTAGTAGCTTGACCATAAAATTTACTCAGCACACCCAGATTCACATCCGTATGCGCGACGGCAAACTTTATGACCTCTCCATTCACTCATCGCCTGCGTCTCACGACGCCGGCACCAGTGAATCTAAGGCACTCATAAAACATACTCGGTTTTG
>CAWFVJ010000025.1:0-12500 GCA_963819175.1 uncultured Acidobacteriota bacterium | reverse complement strand
GCGAACGCGGCTCGTTCTGCTATCATCAAAGGTTTCTTGGGTGAGTTCCCCGGCAGGCGTGGGCGTCGGGATCTGTGTGCGGGGCAATTTGACCGCTCCGCTCCCGGAGACTCCCGCCAATCTAATCTGGAGGCGCTTCCTGCAATGACGGAAGAAAAAGGAATGGCCGCAGGCTCGCGTCGCGATGAGGACATCGCGCTCGACATGATGAAGTTCATCGCTGGCACAACAGGCTATGGCAAGACGGGATTGCCCGGCGCAGGCTTCCAGGGCGGCACCGTGTCCAAGCCGGAAGATTACGCCAAACATCTGCTGGAACTCTTTGGGCAATGCCTGTCGGCCGTAAAAGGAAAATCTTAGCGCGCCGCCGGTGCCCAAGGTTCGCCTGCGTCGGGATCCCCGGGACTACTGCGGGTGCCCCACGTCCCGCCCCGCTTTTGGACTGACGTGGGGTAGTTTCCTTGGGTGGCCCATTCAAACGAAGTTTGAGTGGGGCTTTTTCTCCAACACGAAAGCACTGCGCGCCACGTTGTTGAGCCAGGTTTACAATTGCGCCGTGGCCGCTCCCATTCAGCCCGGCAGCGCACGGCGCATCTACGGACTCATCCTGATCGCTCTGCTGATCCTTGTGATCACCATTGCGCGCTTCTGGCGCCACATTCCCTGGAGTGCGCGATGAACGCGGGCGGCGATCCTCCGTTGGTGGTCATTCTGGGCCCCACGGCAAGTGGTAAGACCGCGCTCTCGTTGACCGTGGCCGAGCGCTTCGCCGGTGAAATCGTTAACTGCGACTCGGTCGCCATCTACCAGGACCTTGAGATCGGCACGGCCAAGCCCAGCCCGCAAGAGCGTGCCCGGGCGCCTCACCACATGCTCGACCTGGTTGCTCCCGAAGAGCCATTCACCGCCGGAGACTATGCTCGCCTCGCCCGCCAGGTGCTCGGCCAGATTACTGCTCGCGGACGCCTGCCGATTGTAGCCGGCGGCAGCGGGCTCTACCTGCGCGCCCTGTTGGAAGGTCTGTTCGCCGGGCCGCTGCGCTCGGAGCAGTTGCGCGAGCGTCTGCGGCGGCGAGCGCGTGAAAAAGCATCGGGCTACCTGCACCGCGTGCTGGCCCACCTGGACTGCGGCGCAGCCCAGGCGATCCACCCCCACGACACTCCGAAGCTAGTTCGCGCCATTGAAGTCTGCCTGCTCGCCAATCGGCCCATGAGCCAACTGTGGCTTGCCGGCCGCCAGCCGCTCAGTGGCTTCCGCATCCTGCGCCTGGGGCTCAATCCCGAGCGCAGCCTGCTGTACGCGCGCATCAATCAACGCGCCCGCCAGATGTTCGCCGCCGGACTGATCGAAGAAACCCGCGGCCTCCTTCAACGCTATCGCGATTCCGGGGCCGGGGTCCCCGACGCGCGCCGCAGTTGCGCGGGTTGGGGTGGAGGCCGTCCCATGGCGCTCAATTCGCTTGGATACCGCCAGGCGGCGCAGTTTCTCGACGGCGAACTGACGCTTGAGGAGGCGATCGCCGCCGCGCAGCAGGGACACCGCAACTACGCCAAACGCCAGATGACTTGGTTTCGCCGCGAACCCGATGTCTGCTGGCTCGAAGGCTTCGGCGACGATCCGCTCATCCAACAGGAGTGCCTCGCGCGGGTGGCAGCCTTCACGCAAGGTGAGAAGTTCGACGGTGCCCCACGTTCGCCCGCTTCTGGCTAACGTGGGGTAGTTTTTTGAATTGTCCATGCGTGTGTTGTTAGCACCACGACCCGTAATTCTGCTCGTGGAATCAGCAGCGCACAGTCTTCCTCCGTGAGGCAGGAAATGAGCAAAGACGCTTTGGAAGGACTGATCGCAACGTTAGATAACTGGGCAGTTTTCTTCACGTTGCTAGTTGTAATTGGAGTCGGCGGCGAATTGGCAGTCCATTTGATGTCATCTCGTGCAAACAAGAAATTGGCTGCCTTACAGAACAGCCATAGTCTCGCACAAGAGGCAGAGATTGCCCGAATGAAGAAGGATTCCGCGTCCTTTGAACTGGACATTGCAAAGGCAAATAAGGGAGCAGCAGAGGCGTTGGAACGGGCAGCGAAGGCGGAAGAAAACTTGGGAAACGCCAAAAAGGACGCTGCTCTAGCGTTGCAACATGCAGCCGAGGCTAACCGGATCGCCGAAGAGGAACGGCTGAAGCGTGTCCAAATCGAAGAACGGATGAAGCCAAGATCGCTGAAGCCTAGCCCACAGGCTGTGTCCGCCCTCAAGGCATACAAAGGGACGGAATACACATTTTTGTCCGTATTCAGTGATGAGGAATCTATCAATTTGCTCAAGCAACTGGACAGTATTTTGCTGAGCGCTGGATGGACGAGGGTAAAGCCTCCGCACGCATATCCCGCAATCAATGTATACGGCCAGCAACAGGATTTTGCTGTGCCTTCTGGCCTGGGTTCCAGCATAAGAATCTCTGTGGATTCCGATACGCCCCTCGCCACGCTACAAGCCACACCTGTTGACAAGTTACCCGCGCCAGCCAGTGCGGCTGTGGTACTAGCAATGGAATTAACAGCCAGCCTCGCACCCCCGCAAGACGATGGAATAAAGGCGAACGTCCAATCGGGAAAATCTATGACTGTGCGAATTGAGATAGGAAGGAAGCCGTAGATTTAAAGAACAAGACAGAAAATGCATGTTGCTGCCTGTGGAAACCAAACGGCACCACGACCCATACTTCCCCGCCTCTCGCCTGATTACTCCGTTGCCGCTACAATAGCCACTTGGCAAATACGCGCCGTGTTCATTAGCATCTGGCGCATCGGTTCAGCCAATTGCTTATGCAAGCTCCGGTCACTACTATCTCTCAGCTCGGCAGTCATGAAGGCCAGTCGGTCACTATACGCGGCTGGCTCTACAACCTGCGGGAGAGCGGCAAGCTGCTCTTCCCCATCATCCGCGACGGCTCCGGCCTGGTGCAGGGCGTGGTGGTCAAGAGCAAGGTCGCGCCCGAGGTGTGGGACGCGCTCAAGGGCCTGACGCAGGAGTCTGCCCTGATAGTCAGCGGGCAGGTGCGCGCCGACAAACGTGCCCCGGGAGGCTATGAACTCGAGGTGGAGACCGCCGAGGTCGTGCAGCGCGTGCCCGAGGGCGATCCCTACCCCATCACGCTCAAGGAGCACGGCGTCGACTTCCTGATGGAGCACCGCCATCTCTGGATGCGCTCTCCCCGCCAGGCCGCCATTTTGCGCACCCGCGCCGAAATCATCAATGCCGCGCGCGAATACCTGAACCAGAACGGCTACACCTTGACCGATCCGCCCATCCTCACGCCCGCTGCCTGCGAAGGCACGACCACGCTCTTCCCGGTCGACTATTTCGAAGAGCAGGCCTACCTGACGCAATCCGGGCAGCTCTACATGGAAGCGACCGCCATGGCGCTCGGCAAGGTTTACAGCTTCGGGCCGACCTTCCGGGCAGAAAAATCGAAGACGCGGCGCCACCTCACGGAGTTCTGGATGGTCGAGCCCGAGGTCGCCTACGCCACGCTCGACGACATCATGGAGCTGGCGGAGAATTTCATTACCCACATCGTCAAGCGCTGCCTGGAGCGCCGCCGCGCCGATCTGGAAACCATGGCACGCGACATCGGCCCGCTGGAAAAAATCGCGACGCCGTTTCCGCGCATCAGCTATGACGACGCCGTCGCCATGCTGCACGAAGGCCACGCCAAGGGCGAGTTGGAGAGCAAGTTCGAGTATGGCAACGACTTTGGCTCGCCGGATGAAACCTACATCTCCTCGAAGTTCGAGCGGCCGCTGATGGTGCACCGCTATCCCGCGGCCGTGAAGGCCTTCTACATGGAGCCGGACGCCAACGACCCGACCAAGGCGCTCTGCGTCGACGTGCTCGCTCCCGAGGGCTATGGCGAAATCATCGGCGGCTCGCAGCGCGTGGGCAGCTACGAGCTGCTGCTGCAACGAATTCATGAGCACCAGTTGCCGGAAGAGGCTTTCCAGCTGGTATCTCGATCTGCGCAAGTTCGGCGGCGTGCCGCACTCGGGCTTCGGCATGGGCATCGAGCGCGTCGTGGCCTGGGTCTGCGGCCTGGAGCACGTGCGCGAAACCATTCCGTTCCCGCGCATGTTGCATAGAATGTATCCGTAAGTACGAATTCGTTTCACGTTTCGCGTTGCAGGTTTCACGTTTTCGTCCAAGAAGATTGGTAGTCGTGAAACGAGAAACGTGAAACGATCCTGGCTACCCCATATGAGCGTTCCCGCATCTTTCGGAAGCATTCTCAGCCGCACCATCAGGGTGATTGGCGTTCCGCTCGACCTTGGTCAGCAGCGTCGTGGTGTTGACATGGGGCCTTCGGCGGTTCGCGTCGCCGGGCTGGAGGCCAAGCTAGAAGCTCTCGGACACATCGTCGAAGACGCCGGCAACGTTGCCGTAACCCTGGCCGAACAGAAAAATCCCGGCGAGTTGCACGCCCGTTATCTCAAGGAGATCACCGCCACCTGCAAGAAGCACGCCGACTTGGTCTGCGCCACCTTGCGCGAGGGCGCTGTCCCGCTCTCGATTGGCGGCGACCACTCTATGGGGGTCGGCTCGGTCTCCGGGCTCGCCGAGTTCTATCGCGGCCGCCAGCAGCGCGTCGGGCTCATCTGGCTCGACGCCCACTCCGACATCAACACCCCGGAGACCTCCACGAGCGGCAACGTCCACGGCATGCCCCTGGGCGCCATCCTGGGACTCGGCCCCAAGGAACTGGCGGATCTGTATGGCTGGGCGCCCAAGATTGCCGCCGACAACTGTGTGCTGGTTGGCATTCGCGATGTCGACTTGCAGGAGAAGGAAAACATTCGCCGCGCCGGTATCGAGGCCTTCACCATGCGCGACATCGACGAGCGCGGCATGCGCACGGTCATGGAAGAGGCACTGCGCATCGCCGGCCGTGGCACCGTCGGCTACCACATCTCGGTGGATATGGACTTCATCGACCCGGAAGATGCCCCCGGCGTCGGCACCCCCGTGCCCGGCGGCGTCACCTATCGCGAGGCGCACCTCGCCATGGAAATCATCGCCGACCATGGCCGCATGCTCAGCTTCGAAATCGTCGAGGTCAACCCGGTGATCGATGAACGCAACCGCACCGCCGAACTCGCCGTCGGCCTCGCCCAGAGCGCCTTCGGAAAGAAGATACTGTGATACGGAACGCGCGCGCCGGTTTCATCAATAAGGAATTCGCGAAATGAATGTTTAGGGTGTCATTCTGAGCGACCAAAGGGAGTGAAGAATCCCCGCACGGCGTCGGGCAGAAATGCAGCCGATGGATTTCATCAAAAAGCCCAGAGCGGCGCGGGGTCGGACAGTTCCCTGGGATGCTTCGCTGCGCTAAGCATGACATCGCAGATTATGTCAAAATCCTTGGGACATCACACTCGTTGAACTCACGACGCACAGCAATCGGGAAGTGAATCATGAAAAAACGTCTTCGGGTTGGAATCCTCTTTGGCGGGCGCAGCGGCGAGCATGAAGTCTCTCTGCTGTCGGCGGCATCCATTCTCAAAGCAATCGACCAAAAGAAGTACGATGTCGTTCCCATCGGCATCACCAAGCAAGGCCGCTGGCTCACCGATCTTCATGCCGAGCACTTGTTGAAGTCGGGCCCCGACAGACGCTGTTTCGTCTGTTGGGCAGAGGCGAATCCAAAGCTGAGGCGCAGCATTTGCGCGCAGGCGACCCCGAAGCCACGCCGGGAGCTGCCGTGCTTGCCCACGGCGAGTCGGTGCTGGTGCCGCCAGTTCCGTCCGGCTCGGCGTCAGCCCTCATTCCGTTTGACACGGCCATGCCCGCCGTCGCCTCGCAGCACGCAATCGATGTCGATATTATCTTCCCCGTGCTGCACGGCACCTTCGGCGAAGACGGCACCATCCAGGGTCTGCTGGAGCTTGCCGACATTGCCTACGTCGGCTCGGGAGTGCTCGGCTCGGCTGCCGGAATGGACAAAGACGTCATGAAGCGCCTGTTCCGCAATGCCGGCCTGCCGATGGTCAAGCACGTCACCATTCTTCGTCGCCGCTGGGAAGCCGAACCGAAGAAGATGCGCAAGCAGATCGAGAGCGCACTGAAGTATCCGCTGTTCGTCAAGCCCGCCAATCTCGGCAGCTCGGTTGGCATCTCCAAGGCTCACGACTCCGCCGAGCTGGGACCGGCCATCGAAGAGGCGGCCAAGTACGACAGCAAGATCATTATCGAGCAGGCAGTCGGCGGCAAGCGCAACAAGGCGCGGGAGATCGAGTGCTCCGTGCTCGGCAACGACGACCCCAAGGCTTCGGTTTGCGGAGAGGTTATTCCGGCCAAGGAATTCTACGACTACGACGCCAAGTACATCGACGAAGGTTCGAAGCTGCTGATTCCCGCCAAGCTGAACCGCACTCAGCAGAAGCAGGTGCAGCAGATGGCTGTCCGCGCCTTCCAGGCCTGTGACTGCTCTGGCCTCGCGCGCGTCGACTTTCTCATGGACCCGGCAACCGAAAAGATTTACCTCAACGAGGTTAATACCATGCCTGGCTTCACCTCGATCAGCATGTATCCCAAGCTCTGGGCGGCATCTGGAATCGAGTACCCGGAGCTGATCGGCCGGCTGATCGAGCTTGGACTGGAACGCCACGCCGAGCGCAAGCGGAACCGTTACGTGAAGTGAAGTCCCCGGTTTTCCGTCTTCGCCGCCTCATCGTTTCAGGTTTCACGTGGCTCGTTTCACGAGAAACTTGAAACGGGAAACTTGAAACTAGAAACTGCTCCTATGAAATCCGTCACTGTCGGCACCGCCGGGCACATCGATCACGGCAAGAGCACGCTGGTGCGCGCGCTCACCGGCATCGACCCTGACCGCCTCGAAGAAGAGAAGCGCCGCGGCATCACTATCGATATCGGCTTTGCGCACTTGGAGTTGCCCACGCCTGACGGCCGCGACCGGCTGCGCCTCGGTTTTGTCGATGTCCCCGGCCACGAACGCTTTGTACGCAACATGCTGGCCGGCGTCGGCGGAATCGATTTGGTCATACTGGTGGTCGCCGCCGACGAATCCATCAAGCCGCAGACCCGCGAGCACTTCGATATCTGCCGCATGCTCAACATCCGTCGCGGCCTGACCGTCCTGACCAAAGCCGATCTCGTCGATTCCGACACGCTCGAAGTCGTGCGCCTTGAAGTGGAAGAGTTTCTGCGCGATTCGTTCCTCGATCCCGCCACCGCTCCGATTGTCCCTGTCAGCGCCACCACCGGGCTCGGACTCGAACGGCTCCGGCAGGAACTGGCGCGCGTTGCCGACGGCGCTCCGGCGCGTGATCCTCAAGCCGCCTTCCGCCTGCCCATCGATCGTGCCTTTACCATCAAGGGATTTGGCACGGTCACCACCGGAACGCTGATTTCAGGCACCGTCCGCAAGGATGAGGAGGTCGAAGTTCTGCCCGGCGCGCGCCGCGTGCGTGTGCGCGGAATCCAGAATCACAACCAGGCCGCCGAGCGCGCCATCGCCGGACAGCGCACGGCGTTGAACCTCGCCGCGGTTGCTCCCGAAGAACTCGCGCGCGGCATGATGCTCGTGCCAGCCGGGCTCTTCCGCGCCGGCAAACGCCTGGATGTCGAGATCGACTTGCTCCGCTCGGCGCGGCCGCTCAAAGACCGCGCCCGCGTTCACCTGCACGCCTACACCGCCGAAACCATCGCCGAAGTCGTGCTCATCGGTCGCAAGGAACTCCGGCCCGGCGAAAGCGGGCTGGCTCAACTGCGGCTCGCCGAAGCGGTGGCGCTGCTTCCCGCGGACCGCTTCATCCTGCGGCAGTTTTCGCCGGTCGTCACCATCGCCGGCGGCTCCGTGCTTGACACTGCCCCGCAGGCGCGCCGCATCAGCGCCGCCGACCACGCCGCATTCTTGCACCGGCTGCAAAGCGTTTCCCGGGAAGAACTGCTTGCGGCCCGCATCGCGCGACGCCAGGCGCGCGGCTTGTTGCTCTCCGATGCCGTGGCCGAAACCGGTTGGCTGGCTGCACAACTTGCGCCCGTGGTCGCAACGCTCGTGCAAACGAAACAAGTCGTCCAAATCGGCGAATCGCTCATCGCTGCCGATTGCTTCCAGGGCGCGCGCACTGGGCTGCTGAACCGGCTTACATCGTTCCACGATAAAAACCGCCTGGTCGCCGGAATGAATCGCCAGGAGTTGCGTGATCAGCTCGACTTGGAGCCGCCTGTCTTCGCCGGAGTGGTCGAGTCGCTCGTCCAGGAGCGCCGCATCGAGCTCCAGGAAGAGCTGATCCGTATTCCCGGGCGTGGCGTGGCCATGCAGAGCGACGAGGCCGAATCGAAAAAGCAGATCGAGGAGGCGTTCCTCAAGGCCGGACTCGAAGTTCCGGCCCTCAAGGATGTGCTGGCGTCGCTCAAACTCGACCGCGCGCGCGCCCAGCAGATCGTCACCCTGCTGCTGCGCGACCGCACGCTCATCAAAGTCAATGAAGAGCTCGTCTTCCACCACCAGGCGCTCGCAGACCTCAAGGCGAAGTTGCTGGAGATGAAGAAAAGCTCACCAAAGATCGACATCTCCCGCTTCAAGGACATGACCGGCATAACCCGCAAGTACGCCATCCCCCTGCTTGAGTACTTCGACCGCGAGCACGTCACCCGCCGGGTTGGAAATGAAAGAATCATCCAGTAGCAGCCCCGGTCGGCTTTTCCGTGCTCTTCTGGCAAATGGTTAAATTAGCCTCCGCCCGCCTCCTGAAAAAGTTATGGTCTCGCTTGTGAGGCGTCAGCCGTTGTTCTATCGTTTGCCAAGAGCAGTTTTGCGAGGCAATTATGGCAAGCACCACCGGCACACGTCCGCAGCTCTCTTATCTCACTGACGAACTGAATCAGCTCAAACAAAAGGGCACTTATTTCCGCCTGCGCGTACTCGATGACGAGCAAGCCCCTGTGTGCCACTTCGACGGCCGCAAGGTGATCAATCTCGCTTCCAACAACTACCTCGGACTAACCACGCACCCCAAGCTGCGCGAAGCTGCACTCGAGGCGACGCGCAAGTACGGTGTGGGCTCGGGAGCGGTGCGCACCATCGCCGGTACCATGCGAATCCACATGGAACTGGAGGAACGCATCGCGCGGTTCAAGAACGTCGAAGCCTGCGTTGTTTTTCAGTCCGGGTTTACGGCGAATGCGGGCACGGTCTCGTCGATTTTGGGCAAGGATGATTTCATCATCTCCGACGAGTTGAATCACGCCAGCATCATCGACGGCGCGCGCCTCTCGCGGGCCAAGATTCTGGTCTTCCGCCACAAGGACCTGGCCCACGCCGAGGAGCAGTTGGCCAGCGTCAAAGATCAGCCCGGCCACAAGCTGCTCATCACCGACGGCGTTTTCTCCATGGATGGCGACATCGGTCCGCTGCCCGGACTGTGCGCACTCGCCGAGAAGTACGGGGCCATTATGATGGTCGACGACGCGCATGCCTCCGGCGTGCTCGGCCGCAACGGGCGCGGCACCGTCGATCACTTCCAGGTTCACGGACGGGTTGACGTGCAGGTGGGCACGCTCTCCAAAGCCATCGGAGCGCTCGGCGGTTATGTCTGCGGCTCGCGCGACCTCATCGATTTTCTCTATCACCGCGCGCGTCCGTTTCTCTTCTCCACCTCGCACCCGCCCTCCGTCGCCGCCACCTGCATCGCCGCCTTCGACGTGCTGGAGCAGGAGCCCGAACGCATCGAGAAGCTGTGGCAGAACACGCGCTTCTTCAAGCAGGAACTCAGCCTGCTCGGCTACAACATCGGCGGCAAGAACACTCCGGCTTCTGAAACCCCGATCACGCCGATCATCATCGGCGAAGGCCGCGCCACCATGGAGTTTTCCAAGGCGCTTTTTGAGGAGGGCGTCATGGGCACCGGCCTTGCCTTCCCCACGGTTCCCGAAGGCAAAGCGCGCGTGCGCGCCATCGTCACCGCCGCGCACACCAAGGACGAACTCACGCAGGCGCTCGAAGTGCTCAAACGCGTCGGCAAGCGGATGGGAATTATTTAGGACGGTCCCGGATTGGCTCGGGTGCCCCACGTCCCGTCCCCTCTTTTGGACTGACGTGGGGTAGTTTCCTGAACTGTATATGTAATTGCAACCGCCTCCACGAAACCTAGTCGTCCCCCGGCCGGCCGTGGGCAATTGCATCGAGAAACGCCTGCCCGTACTTCGCCGCCCTCTTTTCGCCCACGATCCTCGCAAACTGTTCGATGCTCACGGGAGCCAGCCGCGCCACTTCACACAGATTACGCTCCGGCAGGATGCAATATGCGGGCCACCCTTGCTTTTGCGACCTTCAGCACGCACGCAGGCGCAAGCGTTGGAATCGTACCCGCGAAGATTTCGTCGAGTTCGGCCAGCAATTGCTCGCGTTTTTGCTTCTTCTCCTCGGTGCGGTCGGCTCCCCGGCGGGGCTTTGTTGCATGTCGGAATGCTTTGAACTGTGGGAGACCACAACCTGCGCGGGAGCCGTTGGACTATCTGGCACATCGCTCTTCCGTACGTATACCGGCACATAGCCCGGGTTCGCGCCGTTACTCAAGCGCCCTGCGCCGCCATCGAGTCCATCAGCCAATTTTCGCTCACCCAGAGAGTCCGTCCGGCGTTCCGTCGCGGCGAAAGATCTGTGCTCAGCCGATGCTGATGCGGAATGAAACTGTGCACTGACGGAAACAACAGGCTGTGTCGTAATCGCCTGCAAGAACGCCTGCCCGTACTTCGCCGCCGTCCGTGGGCCTATCCCGTCGATCTTGAGCAAAGCGCTGATCGAAGCAGGTGCCAAGCGCGCAATTTCCCGCAATACACGGTCCGATGCGATTACGAAAGCACTGAACCCCTGCTTTTTCGCCAGCTCAAGGCGCACCCTCCGCAGAAGCTCAAATCGTACCCGCGAGATTTCGTCGAGTTCGGCCAGCAATTGCTCGCGCCTTTGCTTCTTCTCCTCGGAAGTCGGATTCGACCGCTTCCCGGCCTGGATCACAGCCTGCACGGGTGCCGTTGGACTATCCGGCACGTAGCTTTTCCGCACGTGTGCCGGCGCATAGCTCGCGTTCGCACTGGTGCTCAGCGGCTTTCGATCGTGGGAGGACCCCAACGCCGCCGGTCTGGACGCCGGTTTTGCCAATCGCTCGCACGCATCGCAGGTGCAACCCGTAATCGCCTTCGCCTGACCGAAATACTCCATGATTTGCTTTCGCCGGCAAGCGTGCGAGTCGGCATAGCGCACCATCAGTTCAAGCTTTTTGCGCGCCGCTCGCTGTAGAAGTTGGACATCGCTCTCGTTCGCTTGCGGGTTGTTCTCACCTATCTTGCTGATGAAGAATTCTTGCGTGTGCAGGTCGCGCGGGGTGAAGTAGAGCACGCAATCCGCTGCCTTTCCGTCGCGGCCCGCTCGCCCAGCCTCCTGGTAATAGGCCTCCACGCTACCGGGCAGGTTGTAATGCAAAACCAGGCGTATGTCGGGCCGGTTGATTCCCATGCCAAACGCGTTGGTGGCGATAACGATTGTGTCTGTGCTCGACATGAACAATTTCTGGCTTTCGCGGCGCGCCTGCTGTTCCATTCCCGCGTGATATCCGCACACCGCGCGCTTGGGGAATCGCTCTTCGCACCAAGCCGTCAATTCCTCTACTACCCGTCGGGTTGAGCAGTAGACAATTGCCGCGCCCTCGCATTGTTCCAGCAGCGCCATCAACGCGGCGTCTTTTTCCGCCTCAAGCCGGACACGCACCACTGAGTACGCCAGGTTTTCGCGATCGAAGCCGGTCACGTGAACCCTTGGCTCCTTCAACGCCAGCACCCGTGAGATGTCGTCGCGCACTTGCGCGGTTGCGGTTGCAGTCACTGCAATGGTCAGCGGAAAGCCAAGCGTCCTTCGCGCCTCGGCCAGGCGCAGATAGTCGGGACGAAAATCATGTCCCCACGCGCTGATGCAATGCGCCTCGTCCACCACGAAAAGCCGCGGACGGAGTTTCTCCAGCAAGCGCGCGAATGAAGGCGCGGCGAAACGCTCGGGAGCAACGTACAGCAGCCCGTGAAAACCCTGCTGGAGTTGGCGCAACACATCGCTATTCGCGGCGCCATCCTGCGAGCTATTCAACAGCAGAGCCGGAATGTTCAACGCTTGCAATTGCCGCACTTGGTCGGCCATCAGCGAAATCAGTGGTGAAACCACCACGGCGAGCCCGCCAAGCAGAACGGCGGGAAGTTGGAAGCAAAGGCTCTTGCCGGCTCCCGTCGGCATCACGCAGATGACGTCATGCTCGTCCAGCACGTCCTGAATCACTTCGCGCTGGTATGGTCGAAATGAAGATAGCCGGAACACCGAGGCTAGAGCTTGGTCGAGGTTCTGCATGGCTGAGACATCACTCTAGCGCAGTGGTTGTTGGCTTAACATCGAAAAAGGCAGGGGTGCCGGAGTCGCAACCTCCTACCCTCCGTACACCACGCGC
>CAWFVJ010000024.1:0-461301 GCA_963819175.1 uncultured Acidobacteriota bacterium | reverse complement strand
GAGCCCTTGCTTTACTGCACGCCATGTTTACCTGGGCCATCAAAAACGATGCCACGGCGCGTGCCAACAAACAGCCGGAAGAATGGTATCTCCCGCTAACCCCGCTGCCGGCGTGGAAAAGTACCACGAAGAAAAGCGCGAGAACTATCTTTCCGAAGATGAACTGCAACGGTTGGCAGCCGCTATGGACGAATACTCGGCTGTGTGTGGCCAGGACGCGGACATCTCGAAGAAGCAGAGAGATTGGTTGCAACTCGAAGCTCGGCGGGCAATGGACGCCTTGCGCTTGATGATGCTTACCGGATGCAGGAAAGGCGAAGCTCTCACCGCGAAGTGGGCAGACTTTAATTTGCTGCGCGGAGTGTGGACAAAGCCACGGAATACCACAAAGGAAAAGAAAGTAGAGCACGTCAGCTTGAATGAGCAGGCATGTCTCTGCTCGAACAGATGCCCCGCGAAGGGGAATACCTGTTCCCCGGCAGGAAGGGAAAACACTTGGCCGATGTGAAGTTCCTGGGCGCGGGTGCGCCAGCTTGCCAAGTTGAGCGGATGGCGCATTCATGACTTGAGACACTCATTTGCTTCCCATCTCGTCAGCCAGGTGTAAGTCTCGAAACTATCGGGAAGCTCTTAGGGCATCGGCAAGCTCAAACCACCAAGCGTTATGCCCACGTTGCCGATGAAGCACAGCGCCTTGCGACAAACAAGTTTCCTTCAATTCTGCCGGTTGCCCGAATGGTGCAATAGGGCGTAAGGAGTGCTCAAATGCGTCATGTCATTACAGTCCTATCATTCTTTGCGGTAATGGTGACTTGGTTTTACGGCGCTTTAAGCTTGTCCAAGGCCCTCTGGAGGGCCATGGGTGGAATCAAGTTCGGGCTCGGGGACTGGCTCGCGGCCGGGCTCGCTCGCGCTTGTGGCAGCGCTCTTTTGGCTCATAATTGCTTGGCCTATCAGACTATCGAACGAGGGCGACAGCGAGTTCCCACGAAGGGCGGTAAGGTTTTTGGCCGCAGCAGGGGGAAGAAGAATCCGATACACATCAGCGCAAGCATAAAAAAGGATGCGGATCCCTGCCGCCTTTCTTTTTCACAAGGAGACAATATGCACCCTTTCTTCGCTGTGCTCTTATTCTTTGTTGGCTTCCTCTTTGGCGCAGGGTACGTCCTTCACACTCAGAAAATGGATAGGCATAAGAAATTCGAGGAGAGCGAAGACGAGCGGGGGAAGAGACGAAGCCCAGGCTTTTTTCGACAGGATTCGGCACGCCAAAGAAGAACGAGGCGAACTATGACCGATACTCTCCTCCCGCGCATGTTGGGGGTTTTTCTCGGAATCGCGTTCGTAGTCGTAGCTTCAAGCGGAACTTGGTACGGAGCCGTTCGTCCGTGGGACGGCCCCACCCGCCACCACTGATTGCTTGTCTGTAGGTTTGACTTCCGATTCTCGGCGGACTCACCACGTCCAATGCCGCCATTTATGCGGCTTTTGTCTTAGGTTAGGCAGGACGCGGAAAAGGCGACACTGCGAATATGGAAGCACTGTGGAAGCAGTTGGCCGACTTTGTCTGCGTGCGTCACTCGGGACAATGATGGGCTCGGGGCGCGTTCTACCTTGGGCGCATGACGCGCTATTTGCTTCCGGCAGCCCGCCAGAGCCGCAGACTTGGTGCAAGCCTTCCGCATGTAGCGAGCGCCCCACAGGCCGCGTGTGGCGTAGCGATAGCCATTCCGCAAGGAACTGCATTTGCACCACGGCACGGGCTGCTGGGCTTACCGGGGTACATCTACCCTGCCCCAGAGGTTACGGCGCATCATAGAGCCTACAGCGCGTTCCTACCGTCGCATCGTGCGCGACTCTGGTGAATGGTAGACTGGCCCGAAGTATTCCGGCGGAAGCAAGCAATGGGCTACCATGCCCCCTTTTCGACCGGTACCCCGCGATGCGTACCCTTCTCCTGCGCAAGGCTCATAGCAAAAGGCCCCTTATTTTTTTTACAAAAAGCGCCTCATGTACTCATGCGGCGGCAATGCGCGGGCCTTTCGAACTCTTGCATGTAGCGTTCGGATTCCTCGTCCCTGCGTTGCCGGATGGCATCGCAGACATCGAGCAATGCGCCGATATTGAGATTCATCGTAGGCTCGCCGCTCAGGAGCAGGGACTTGTCTAACAGGATGCCGCTGCTAATCGATTTCTGTTGGAGAGTGGCTTTGGCGATGTCCTCGGCGTCGATGGAGACAACCACGTCGCGGGCCTTGCCGCGGAAGACCGCCGACAACTCCGCTCTTCGTCCCGGACTTCCGCTTGCACGTCCGGTGCGTCAAGATACTTCCTTACCGTATGTGGGCTTGCTTCAGCGCCTTAGAGATTCGCCAGTCGCTCCACCCCGCCGCTTTATAGGTGTGAATCTGCTGTTTCTCCTCATTCGTTAGCTGTAATTGTTCTGGAACCGTTTTCATGCTTCCAACTCCTTACGGGATGCGCCCCGCCGCTGACGAAAGTTTTTCTGGTATTCGGCATTCTTGTGGCTATCGTGCACAACGCGGCAGGCCGGACATCTTTGCTGTCTATTCGACGTAGGCTGAAAAGGCTTACTGCAATCGACGCACACCCTCTGCGGTTTGCTTCCGCTAATCGGCGCCTGGTGCGGCGGTTCCTGCTCTACTGTTGCCTGTTGGCTGCCCATGAATGAGCACCAACCGCAGAGGGGCTTACTATCGGTGCAAGGGAGTTCGACTTTCACTAGTGGGCAAAGCATACCGTCTCAGCCACCTCTCTGCGTCCCAGATGGGATGTCATCGACGCCCCGAATACCAGCGACTTCCGGAGTCCCACTTCACGCTGCGCTCATCCGCGGTGAGGTTTCGGATGTGATGATCTTTCACGAGGACCGTAAGTCCATGCCGTGCTTGGTATGCGCGCATTTCGTCAACGCCGGAGTCGAGAAGATCGATAAACAGCGCGTGCTCGGCGGCCCGGATGATCGATTGCAATGCGCTGTACCAATCTGCAAAGACGCGTTTGGCAATGGCTTTCTTTTCCTCCCCGATGGCTTCAATGCGGGCGCTGATTGCCTGTTGGCGCGTTTTCATTGCGTCGGGTGCGGCCTCGGCCTCGCGCATCTCTGCGAGCTTCGTTGCCGCCTCTTCGGGCTTGCCGGCGAGCGTAAGCGCATCGGCCTCACGCTGGGCCTGCCTTGCGCGGGCGGGTAAGAGCATTTCAAGCTTGTGCGCGGACTCTGTGATTTCGGTGTGCTCTCTCAGCAGCGATTCCCGCTCGCTGTCCAATGGTGCGGTCTCGGCCGCGATTTGCGTGTCTCGCCGTTCAATCAATGTGCCAAAGGTTTCGTCGCAGGTTGTCGTAATGCGCGCTGCCATCACTTCGACGGCGCTATCTTCGGTTTGCGTGGTCATGTCATTCCTTTCTTTCAGGTTGTGCTTTTTCTGTTCGAGGTCTGCTATCAGTTCGCGGATTTCGTGAAAACTTTCCGTGTCGTTTGCGGTGAGAAACAACCCCTCCGCGCGTCTCAGGTAGAAGATCGTTTTTTGATGCGCTCGCGTTCGTTCATGGCTACCTCTCGGTGGGTCCGCACGCGCCGATCGCTGCGCAGATGCCATCTAACTGCGCGCTGTCTCGCGGGTGTCCGGTAAGATTGCGCTCGTACCCGCGCAGCAGTTCGATGGTTTTTCCGTCCGCGTATTGATTTTTTTCGAGCAGGGTGATGTGCCGATGCAATTCACCCTTCAGTTCGCCCGAGCGTGCCGCATCCCGAAGATCGCGGGTGATTAGAAACGGCAAATCCTTCATCTTGACTTGGACTGGCAAGGGATTTCGCTCTGTGGGATGGGGGTTGCGGCGCCGGTAATCGATCACATCGACGCCCAAACCGGCCGAGCTTGGATAATCGAATTTTCCATTGAAGCTCCCAATCATCGTGGGCTTGTTGTGCGCATCAACAGTTTCCTTTTGAATTTTGTCAGCCACGCGCACCCCCTTGTCTCGGGGCGGATTCGGGATACAACGCGGCAAGATCTCGCCAACTTTTGCCGCGATGCTGGCGAAGGACCGCCTGGAGTTCAGTGACAATGGCTAGCTGGTGGCGGAGTTCGAGCGCTTCGGCTTGTAATTCCCGTAATGGTGATACCGGCGCTTTTAGCTTTGGAAGTCATTATTTTCTCCCTTGTAACTCGTTGGTTAGGTATTCAGGCATTGCCCTCGCGTGACGCATGTGACGGGTCGCTACATATAGACCGTTCGCGCGCGCGCGCACGCGTAACGGGTATAAGGGGGGAACCCGTCACACCCGTCACCAGTCCTATTCCGGAGAAGCCCCGCGCCACTCTGGTGCGGTGCTGCGCAAAGCCGCGCGATTCCAGATTTTCAGAGAACCGCTTTTGTGAGCCGGCATACTCCTGGTTTTGTTCGCACCACTCTTTCCAGCTCCCGAACAGGGCGGTTGCAGCCGTCCAGCAGTCACGGGAGGTCAAGCAGCAGTCATCAATCCAGCGTGCGAGCGTGTCTTCAGACGCCAGATATTGCTCTGTTGCGTCTCGAACGATGGCAGGAGCATTCAACCCCTCACGCTGCCAAGCCAAACAGCCCTCGATTGCCCACTGGAGAATTCCGCCCCATTCCGCGTGTAGCTTCTCTGTTAGTTCGGCGTCACGTTCTGCGGCGGGAATCGTGATGGTGAAGGGAAGCAAATTGAAGCGGCGCCGCATGGCTTCGTCAACCGTGCGCAGTCCTGGTTTATGATTCCCTGCAATCACCAACTTGAATTGAGGCACAAACTCGAAAAAGTCCTGCCGCATGAATCGGGCTGCAATACGGTCCCCGCCCGTGAGGGCCTTTAACTTGGATTCTGCCCATCGCCGGCCGTCCTCCGTTTCGACAGCGGTAGACAAGTCGCGCGCCTTGCAATCCGGCAAGGTCTGTAGGGTGATGTTCGCTTGGAGATGCAATGAACGCCTCGATAGGCGCAGTTCTGGCGTAGTCTCCCATCACGCCCGCAATCGTGTTTAGAAAAACGCTCTTCCCGTTCGCGCCGGTGCCGTACAGGAAAAACAGCGCGTGCTCTCGGGTTACGCCGGTCAGAGCGTAACCGCCCATGCGCTGCATAAATTGCTGCAATTCGTCGTTGCCGTCGCGATGACGCGCGAGAAACCGCCGCCACAATGGGCAATCACCGCCCGGCCCAACGGCGGTGATCTTCGTCATGTAGTCTGTCGCGCTCGGCAGGGCGGAGTGTTCCTGTTCGCAGATCAACCACGCCGGCGGGAGTGTTCAGCAGCCACGGGTCCGCATCCCACTGGTCGATGTTGCGGCATGGCGTCTGTCTGCACCGCCAATCGTTCGACGGCAGCGACGGTATGGCACTTGCGATGCGCGACGCTATTTGCGGCTTCTCACAGCCTGAAGCAGCTTGGCGACATACACGACGTGCAAGGTCGAAGACATAAAACTTTCATCACGTTTCCAGCATGTACCGTTCCATACACTCCAGCGGCCCCAGGCAGCCGTATAACGGAGATCGTCCCCGTACATCTCTTGTGAATTTCAGCGCCAGAGCGTCATCCGCAAATCCCGCTGGCCGCTCCTTCCCCGTGTCGCATTTTCCAAAACTTGCGCCATCGCGTCATCACCGCAGACAGCGATATAATCATCCGGCCCATTGACGCCATCCATGGGGGGGAGTTCACAAAGCAGAACTTCGCAGTTTCGCTTGCGCAATTCGGCCACTAGTGCGGTTTGCGCTTGCTGTACTTTCGGATTGCTGGCGAGGTTCGCATCCAGCAGGACATAGACGGTGCGCCCATCGGTGCAATCCAGGTCAGGTAGGGCCCATCTCATCCACACGCTCGCCGCGTGCGTTAGCTACTTTCCCGATGCGCCCACGCCATCCATAGACCCCTCCAAGGCCCACAGGCAGGAGATTGGCTCCCGTGCGTTCGGCCCATGCGGTGAGAGCCAGGCATGCCTTTTCGCTTTCGACTAGCGCGATGGGAGTTTCGGAATCTTCCAGTTTCGCTGCGGCGCCGGGCGGAAAATACAGATGCTTCCGGTCACCATAGGCGGAAATGTACTTTCCCTTTTCCTTGCCGGCTTCTATTTCGGGATTGTCGCGGCGTATGCGGGCGGTTACGCGCTGCCCACTCATATTGAGATACGGAAACACGATGCCACTCATGTCATTACTTGCTGGGCCCGTGATGCCGAATTCTGTGCGCGCCTGTTGATCGCTCACGCGCTGCACGTGGGCCTCTGTTAGTAGGTCCGGCCCGATGCGCAAGCGGGCGAACGCGGCCAGGTCGGTCGGCGATAGCGCCGCTGCGGGCCGGATGTGCGGGCCTTCGCCGGCCGCTGGTGATGTGGCGGCCATCATCGGCTCCGCTTGCTCTTCGTTTTCGGGCGGGCCGGCGTCTCACGTGAGCGCAGCCACTCCAAGACAGCGGCGCGGCGGAACAATACCGTCTTGCCTACACGGACATAGGGCGGGCCATCCCCGCACAGCAACAACCGGTCCCAGGGTACGAATCGTGCGGCCCAGTTCGCGGGCCAAGGTGGGCTTGTCGAGGTAATCGCTGAGTAAGGGGGAAACATCATCTGGCGCGGAAGTGTTTTGGACTTCGAGCATTGTCTGCTCCTTTGCAAAAACTGTGTTGATTGTCCCGCTACGTCGCGCTAAAGTAAAAGATGAATGCCGTGTAGGAATGAGGAACGATTGAAATGGCGCAGAGGAAACCATCGCAGAAAAAACTGAAGATTGTGAATTGCCTTGTAGGCGCGGACCCCAGCCTTGCCACTGCCGCAGCGATCTTTCTGTACCCCTGGGACAGGCTGGAGTATTTGGCCGCAAATTTGAACGATGTGGCACCGGACTCGTCCCAACGATTCATAGTCGATTTAGTCGAACGGCTGCTAGCCTGTCCACCAGCAAGGCAGGACTGGATCAAGCAAGCGAACCTGGCCCCGATCATCGGTCCCACTCCCTGCACCCCGGCCCCAGGATCGCCCCTGTATGTGCTGAACAAGTTTCTGCAAGATATTCCGTGCTTTCTCAGAATCGAGGGAGTAGAGCGAGCAAGTGGCAAAATAGAGGTCCGCGCTACTCATATGCCGTTTTCCCGTTTCCTATTAACGAAAGAAGAGATGAAAAAACTCGGGCTCAGCGAGCGAGTCATAGAGAATCTTGGAAAGGTGGACTACGAGGAAGACAGAATTATGTGGCTTCTGTGGGAAGCGCTCTACCACGGCGTAGACCTAGCGCGGCTCAAAAAGTGTCCAGTCTGCCACCGATGGTTCGTTGACCACACCAAAAGGAGGAACAAGCTCCGATGTACGGCGGCGTGTACCACCCGCCGGTGGTCATGGGAGGCAAGGAAGGAGGCCGGCCATAATCTGCCCGGTGGCAAGTCTGCGAGGACTCGGGGAAGAGGGAGAAGAACCTAGCCCTCACAGGGCTAAATTTTTATCGGTTGCTTCCATAGTGCTTCCACGGGCGGTCATGAGCGCAATTCGAGCGGAAAGGCTAGATGCAGATAAGCAGTTAAGAAATAAGTGTTTAAAGATGGTGAGCGCGGAAGGAATCGAACCTTCAACCTACTGATTAAGAGTCAGTTGCTCTGCCAGTTGAGCTACGCGCCCTTCATTTCCAGAAAACCCTGCTACGAACGAAGTTGGATGGCGGGGCCACTTGCGGCTTCTGTTTGACTCAGAAGTTCAATCGCAGTCTAACAAACGAGTTTCCATTCCGCAAGCCAACAAACGAACGACCGCCCATTCCGCCCATTAAGGATCGCCGCGCGCGCACAGCGTCAGCCCCAGGGTTTCATTCCGTAGCCGGGCCCGTGTTGATTTGTATCAGGCCCGTCGTCGGACGCGCCGATGGCCGGTGCGTGGGCTGCGGCATTGGACTTCCAGGCACGTGGTTCCGCAGGACTTGCTCGGCGGCGGCAATGCCTCTCGGGCAAGCCCGCTCCGGCTGCTGCGGCGCGCGCCAGAAGTCAAGGTAGGCCACCTGATGCACACAACTGACGGTGCAGTTCGGGGCGCAGCTCTTTTCCGTCAAGTATTCGCGGCGGATATCCGCCACCGTATATTCCGCCAGCGCCTTGCCAGGGTAGCCGCGCTGCTGCGAGCAGTAGTGCACCAGTCCATCTTCACAGATGTAAAGATAGCGGGCTCCGGCGCGGCATCGCCACTGGTTCGGCTGGCCCAACGCGATCCTGTCCTGAAAGTAATTGAACCGCGAATAATTCCTTCGGCCCACATCTTTCATTTTGAGGAAAACCTCACGCTCCTTCGCCGGGAGCGGACGCAACTGGCCCTCGCCATCGTGAATGATGCCAATGGTTGAGGTGAAACCCAGTTGACGTGCGCGTCTTCCTACCACCAGGGCGTCATGCGGATTGTGCACGCCCCCGCCCACCACGCTGTTGATGTTGACATGAAAGTCGGCGTGTTCGGCCAGCAGTTGCAGCTTTTTGTCGAGCACCTTCAGGCTTTTCTTGCTCACCTCGTCGGGCATGACGTTGTCGATAGAGATCTGCATGTGGTCAAGCCCGGCGCGGTTGAGCCGCCGGATGCGTTCAGCGGTGAGCAGATATCCGTTGGTGATCAGGCCGCTGATCATTCCCTTTGATCTGATATAGCCGATCAGCTCATCCAGTTCCGGATAGAGAATGGGTTCACCGCCGCTGATGGTGACGATTGTGGTGCCCAGCCTCGCCAGGTGATCGACACGCTCGCGCATGATGCCGAGCGGCACCGGTTTGGATGCAGTGTCGTACTCGTTGCAATAGGCGCAGGAGAGATTGCAGCGGCGCATGGGAATGATGTGCGCCATCACCGGATGGTCGGTTGAAACCACCCCCTTGGCAATCATTGCCAACTCACGCAGACGACGATTCGCCGCGATTATTATCCGACGTAGCCCACGGTACTGACTCGACATAAGGTCCAGCCTTCTATTACAACACAGAACCCCAGGCCAGCCGGAACCTGCTTTCGCCGATCAGCGAGAAAGCCGGGTTCATCGGGGAATAGCGGCAGGTGGATTGCGCAACCCGCCTTACCTAGGTCGAATTCGGTGTAGATGAGCAACTGGATGAGCAACCTGGGCCGGTGGGTTTTGCGGCTCATTTATAATCATTTGTTCTGTAAAAGTTCCGGAGCTTTAGAAAACAATGATTCGATTCCTGCAAACCAAAGGCCCGATTCAGAAGATTTTACTGGTCGGCTTTCTGGCCATCATCTGCATCATGATGGTCGTCACTCTTGTTCCTGGCGGCATTCTCAATGAGTTCGGGATCACTCACGAGGGCCTCATCGCCAAGGTTGGGGCCGAGCAAATTACGGCTCAGGACGTCAACCAGCAGGCGAACCAGATAGCCCGTAGCCAGTTCCCGCGTGGAGCTCCTCCGCAGCTTCGTCCCTATCTTATGCAACAGGCCGCCGAATCCTTGATGATGCAGGGGCTTTTGCTGAATGAAGCCAATCGCATGGGCTTCCACACCACCGACGAAGAACTGCGCTACGAACTGCAACACGGCGGCCTTTCAGCCCAGCTTTTCCCGAACGGCAATTTCGTCGGCACCGATCAATACAAAGCGTTTGTTTCGACCAACTTTAATCTGACCATTGCGCAATTCGAAGACAAGCTGAAGCGGCAGCTCACGATGAACAAATTGCGCAACGCTATCGAGGGGGGCGCAACCGTCTCTCCCGATCAGTTGGTCCGGCAGTTCCGCCAAGACAACACCAAGGTAAAGTTTGACTACGCCGTGATCGCCCTTCAGGACGTGGCCAAACAGATAAAGCCGACCGATGCCGAACTGCGGGCGTTCTACGAGAAGTCAAAGGCGAAATACGCGAACAGCATCCCTGAAAAGCGCAAGGCATCTTACATTCCAATCGACCAGTCGAAGCTGCCGAATCCGCCCAAGGTCACGGCGGAAGATTTGCAGAGCTACTACAACGCTCATCAGGATCAATTCCGGATTCCCGAATCGGTGACGGTGCGTCATATCCTGATTCGTACTCCGCCGGCCGGGCCGGATGGCAAGGCAGACCCCAAGGCCGTTGCCGAGGCGCGCGCCAAAGCCGAGGACATTCTGAAACAACTCAAAGCCGGCGCCGATTTCGCGACCCTGGCAAAGAAGTACTCGCAAGACCCGGCGAGCGCTCCCAACGGAGGATATCTCGGTCCCATTACCCGCGGACGCACGGTTCCCGAATTTGAAAAGGCTGCTTTCTCGACCCCCAAAGGGCAGACCAGCGGCATCATTCAAACCGATTACGGCTTCCACATCCTTCATGTCGACGATAAGACCGAAGCGCACGTGAAGACCCTGGCCGAAGCCAAGCCCGAGATTGAGTCGGTCATTGCGCGCGATAAAGCCAAAGCTGCAGCCGAGACGCTGGCCCACACGGTGGAAGCCGAAGCACGCACCGGTGGCATGGAAAAGGCCGCCAAGAATCATGGCCTTCAGGTTGTCGACATTGGTTACTTCGCTCGCTCCGAGTCGCTTCCCGGCATAGGCAATGCGCCCGCCTTTATGGATGCCGTGTTTACCACTAAGCCGATGGCACCGCCAGTCTCGGTGGCCACGCCGCAGGGTTTCGCAATCGTGCAGGTCACGGACGTGAAACCTCCCTCATCTCCGACCTATGAGGAAGTAAAGGGCCGCGTCGAGCAGCAGTTCAGAACCGATCGGGCTCAGTCGACGCTCTCGCAAAAAACGCAGGAGCTCTCGGATCGGGCTCGAGCCGGGCACAACCTCCGCGCCGCCGCCAAGGAACTTGGGGCCACCATGCACACCAGCGAATTCGAAACGCCCCAGGGCCAGGTGCCGGAAATCGGTGCGCTGACCGGGCCGGCAGCACAGATTTTCACCATGAAACCGGGTGAGGTTTCCGGCCCGCTCAATACCGCAACGGGAGGGGTGGTCATGATGCTGCTTGAGAAGCAGGAGCCGTCCATGGCCAGCTTCGACCAACAAAAGGACGAAATTCGCCAGCAACTGCTCCAACGCAGGCAATCGGATATGTTTGAGATTTATCTGGCCAATCTGCGGAAGGTCGCCGAGCAGAAGGGCACGATTAAAATTTTCAACAAAGAGTTCACTAAGTTGATGTCCAGCACGAATACTGGCGAATAGAATCGCGCCTTTCTTGCGGCGCTCAGAGCTTGTGAATTTTCGGACGGTGCCCCACATCTGCCGCAGTTAGCAGATGTGGGAATTTAGGCATCAGGCGAACTACCTCATGTTAGCCAAAGGCGGGCGAACGTGGGGCACATGACATCGGTTTATGAAACAAGTTCCGAGAGATTGAAAGACACTGATGCCGAACCAGCGAGCTTCTGGAATCCTGTTGCATCCGACTTCATTTCCGTCGCACGGTGGAATCGGCGACCTGGGTCCGGCTGCCTATGAGTTCATCGATTTCCTTGCCGCCGCCCGTCAGTCACTCTGGCAGGTTCTGCCGCTGAATCCGGCTGGGATCGGCAACTCGCCCTATTCCTCCACCTCGGCCTTTGCCGGAAATGTTTTGCTGATCTCGCTCGACCGTCTCGCCGAGCGTGGATTGATTTCCCGGGGAGCAATCTCGCAACTTGCCGATGCCGGGGACCGGGTCGACTTCGAGCGCGTCGCCGAAGTGAAGTTGCCGCTGTTGGTGGGCGCGGCGCGCGAATTTCTGCTCAGCGCCGCTGGCAGCAGCAGCTCCGCCTATGATGCTTTTTGCCGCGACAACCGCTGGTGGCTTGAAGATTTTGTCCTCTTCGATGCCTTGCGCCGCCGTTTTCACCAGGAGAGCTGGAACCGCTGGCCGCGCGAGCTGGCGCGACGCGAGCCCGATGCGCTGAACCGGCTTCGCGACGAGTTGCGGGATGAACTCGACATTGCGCGTTTCCTGCAGTTTGCGTTTTTTGAGCAGTGGCGGGCGTTGCGCTCGCGGTGTGCTGCCAGCGGCATCCGCATCATCGGCGATATCGCCATATTCGTGAGCTATGACAGCGCCGATGTCTGGACCCATCCGCATCTTTTCCGTCTCAACAACGATCTCGATCCCGAGGTCGTCGCCGGTGTCCCGCCGGATGCGTTCTCCGAAACCGGCCAGCGCTGGGGAAACCCCATGTATCGATGGGACGTGCTGCGGCAGCGCGATTACGACTGGTGGGTACAGCGCGTCAGTTGGGCACTGCGCTTTTGCGACATCATACGGCTCGATCACTTCCGCGGCTTTCTGCAGTCCTGGGAAATCCCTGCCGCCGAGCCCACCGCCGTTCACGGACGCTGGGTCGATGGGCCGCAAGGCGAGCTCTTTCAAATTTTGCAGAGCAAGCTGGGGGATCTTCCTTTCATCGCCGAGGATCTTGGACTCATCACCCCTGACGTTCACGCGCTACGCGAGCGCCTCAAGATTCCCGGCATGCGCGTTCTCCAGTTCGGCTTTGGCAATCCCGGCGCGCACATCTATCTGCCGCACCGTTATGAGGCCAACACGGTCGTCTACACGGGGACGCACGACAACGACACCACCGTAGGCTGGTGGCAGTCGCTTGCCGGGCAGGAGCGGCGCGATGCCCTGGCTTACCTCGGCGATGCCGCTGACGGCATTCACTGGGCGATGGCGCGAACCGCCCAGAACTCCATCGCGAACCTATGCGTCATTCCGCTGCAGGACGTGCTCGGCCTCGGTTCGGAAGCGCGCATGAACACCCCGAGCCTTTCGCACGGAAGCTGGGATTGGCGCTACCGAAACTCCGCTCTTACGCCGCAACTGGCGGAAAAGCTGGCGGTCATGGCCGAGGTCATCCGACCGGCTGCCCTCCCCCTCAGCGCAGCAACAGCCCAAGGGGCAAGCTGGCGAAGACTTCGCGGCATAGCAGAGTTGGCTGCCCGGCCGGAAAGGTTTCGCCGGTAAGCAGGTTCTTCATCGGCGGACCTGGCGTTGCGGACGGCAGCACGATTTCCGTCTCTCCCCACACCTCGCCGATCGGCATGCGCTCTTCGCCGCCCATCATGGTGTAGGCAAAGCGCGCGGTCGCCACCACGGCCATCCGCTGGCCGATTGTCCGGGCGTAAGCCACCACATTGCGCTCGCCTGCTCCCGTCACCTTCAACGGAATGTAGTTGCCGAGTTCGAACAGCTCGCGATGCCCGCGCCTGGCATGCAGCGCGCAACGTGTAACCCAGAGCTTCAATCGGCCGTCGCTCCAATTCCGCAGCATTTCTTCGCACAGACGGCCGATCTCCTGCTTCTCCCGCGAACGTTCGAGCATCTCGCGCAGGTGGCGTCCGCGCAGTTCGAAGTCCACGGGGCGCCGGTTGTCCGGGTCCACCAGGCTGAAATCGAAAAGTTCCTGTCCCTGATAGATATCGGGAACCCCCGGCGAGGTCAGCTTGATCAGGGTCTGCGAGATCGAGTTGATGGCCCCATACATTGCGATCCTGGGCACGAATTCCTCGATCTGCCTGAGAAAGCGGTTCGGGCGGTAGTCCGAGCCCGGCGTCAGGATACGCGCGATGAAGTTCTGCAACGCTTCCGTGTATTCCTGATTCGGATTGATCCAGCTCATATTGACCTTGGCCTCGTTTACCGCCTTCGTCATGTAGGCCAGGATTCTCGCCAGATAATCCTCACGCTGCTGATTGTCCAGTGCCCAGGGCAAAGTCCGCCGATTGCCGTTTCCCTTGCCGTCCGCAGCCCCCGCGGGATTTCCGGCGAGCCCTGCCGGCAGTGGCCATGTGCCCAACAAAGTTTGATAGAGCAGGTATTCCTCATTGGCATCGGGAACCGTGCGTCCGTCGCTCAGCGTCCGCTTCTTTCCGCGATTGCTGCGGCGCCAGCGCAGCACTTGGGCGGCCCATAGTCGCGGAATCTCCGAGAGCACGTCGAGACGCATTCGCACATCCTCGCTGCGCTTTGTGTCGTGCGTCGAGGTGGTCAGCATCGAGTAGCGCCACTCCTGCTGACGCTGAAGATTCGCGCGATGGAACTCATCAAGCTCAACCCCAAATTTCTTCGGCGATCCCCCCACTTCATTCACAGAGACGAAACGGTTATAGACGTAGCAGGCGGTGTCTTCCAATCCCTTTGCCATTACCGGGCCGGTCAGTTGCTGGAACTTCAAGGCAAAATACAACTGCTTGCGGTAGCCGTAGATCACCGCATCGCCTCCGTCATTGCCCCGCAGCAGCAGGATGTCGCGCAGGAATTCGAACACCGTGCCCGGCATGCTGCTGTTGCGCCGCTTTGCCCGGGCGATCGCCTCGTTGATGTATCCCCGATCACGCTCGCTGATGTTGCCTCGTTCGTCGAGGTAGGTGCGATAAACCGGAAAGCACGCGATGGTTTCGCGAATCGCGTCGCGCAGCACCGACCGGGTGAAGTCGCGCGCCCGGCGATTCATCGACGAGATCTCGTCCAGCATGTGGGTGAGCACATTCACTTCGCTGGAGAGCGCCGTGTGCATGATCAGTTTCTTGCTCTGATAGATGATCGTCTCCACGTCCATCCACTGGCCGAGAAAGCGCTGGTAGAGATTGGTGAAAGATTTGCGGTTGCGGGTCTCGATAAAAATCCCGTTGACCAGGTTCGCAAAGTCGTAGCCGACTGTGCCATCGACCGGCCAGTCTCCCGGCAAATCCTCTCCCGGCTCCAGTATCTTCTCCACCAGCACGTACAGCGGCGCCCGTTGAGCCGCGTCTTGCTGGCTGAAGGCGCTTTGCAGTTCCAGCTCGATTCCGTTCTCGGCCTGCGGTTGCTTCGGTTCGCTGCCGTAACATTGGCTGGCGGCATAAAGCATCTGCAGCCGGGCAAAGTACTGCGGCGGGTTCAACAGCCCGTCGGGGTGATCGATCCGCAGTCCGGACACCGTGCCGGCGGCGAGCAGTCGCCGGATCAGGGCTCCCGTCGCGGCGAAAACCCTCGGGTCTTCCATGCGCAGTCCGACCAGGTCGTTGATGTCGAAAAAGCGCCGGTAGTTGATCTCCTCGGCGGAGACACGCCAATGCGCCAGGCGGTACGCCTGCGCCTCCAGCAGCTTGTGCAGCGCGTCGAAGCTGCGGCCATCGCCCGGACGCCCGTTGATGCGCCGCAACGCCTCCTCCACCAGCCGCTTGATCTCCGGCTTGCGCTCAACCATCTCTCGCAGCCGCTGGCCAATGAATGGTGCCTCGCGCTGCCGCGCCATCGCGCGCTCGGGATCGGCGATATCGTGCTTCGGCAGCTCGGCAAATCCGGCCAGCACGCTCATCAGTTCGCGCGCCGGCTCCTCGCCCGCCAGGGAAGTGAAGTCGCCTAACGGTTCAAAAATGAGCGGAATCGTCTGGGGGTCGATCGGAAGGATCTTGCCGTAGTAGTCGATCCGAAAACCGCCGTCGGCGTATTTGAGCGCGAGCCTGCTCGAATCGAGTTCCTCGCCATACTGATTGCCCAGAATCGGCAGCAGAACTTTATTGTGCAGTTCGCCTTTCAGCGGGTTCCAGTCAATATCGAAGAAGTCCGCAAACTTTGAAGCGCGCCCGTTCTGCAGCACATCCTGCCACCACGGATTGGTGCCGCGCCCTACGCCCATGTGGTTCGGCACCACGTCCAGCAGCAGGCCCATACCGTGGCTTTTCAGCTCCGCCGCAAGCTCATCGAATTCTTCCTGCGTTCCCAGCTCCGGGTTGATGGCATTGTGGTCGATGATGTCGTAGCCGTGCATGCTGCCGGCATGCGCCTTGAGAATAGGCGACGCGTAGCAGGTGCCGACCCCGAGTTCATGCAGGTAGCCGATCAGCTTGCGAGCATCGCTGAAGCGAAAAGCGCGATTGAATTGCAGGCGGTACGTCGAAAGCGGCCGGAGCCGTTCCTTGCCGACGGCGAGCCGACCCAGACATTCGCGCAATCCGGAGGCCTCATCGACAACAACAACTGACTGGTTTAGCATTCCTGGCCGAGCTCTTGGACTTCTATAAACAGGTCACTTAGATGGTGCGGCCCCACTGCGGGGTGTCCGGGCGCGCATTCCACATTGCCTAGGCGCCCCAGGTTCCGCACCGACCACTGCACGGGCTAGCCGTGCCGCCGGTAGCGGAAGGCTACTTTGGTTGTTCGGGGCTTAACCTGGGGTAGTGGCTTCTGCTACCGCAGCTCCACGGTGAATTTCGCGTGACACTGGTTGCCCGGATCGAAGAAGACACTGCTCTGTTTGTCGCCTGACTTGACATCGAACTGAATCGGCTTCTTGGAGTAGTTCGGCAGCCCGGTGAACTCCGCCTTGCCATAGTAGTTGGTGCTCACCGTCAGATCGGTCTTGTGCGCCAGTCCCCAGCGAACCAGTGCGTGGATCTCCGCCTGGTACACCGGCTTGCCTTTATCGTCGAGCACGTCGAACGAGGCAGTGCAGTCGCCGCGGTCGGCGCTGATGCTGGGAACCTTGGCGCTCGCGTCGGGAGCACTGTTCTTCGGGGTCTCTTGCGCGGCCAGCAGTGAGCCCGCCAGCAAGACAATCAGCAGAATCGAATTAGGTCTCATCGAGATGAATAGTAACTCCGGACGGGCGGAAGATGAAGTGGATTGCGCGAAAGAACTACCCAGGGTTAGCCAAATGCGGGCGAACCTGGAGTACACCGCGCCCAGCCAACTACCACGTCAGTCCAAAAGCGGGACGGGCACGTGGGGCACCAACAGCCATGCCGCACGCAACTCCCGAGTGCGACCGAATGTTAAAATCAACAGTTCAGTTCCCTTCTCCCGCAGCCGTTTGAGGCGCGGGCAACACTCCTTTGGGAACTCGCAAAATTATGAAGCCAAAGCCCTCAGGCAATGATGTTCGACGCATGTTCCTGGACTTCTTTATCTCGAAGGGGCATAAAGAGGTTCACTCGTCTTCGCTGGTGCCGGCCAACGATCCGACGCTGCTGTTTACCAACGCCGGCATGAACCAGTTCAAAGATGTCTTTCTCGGGCTGGAGAAGCGCGACTACCAGCGCGCCACCACCTCGCAGAAGTGCGTGCGCGCCGGCGGCAAGCACAACGATCTGGAAAACGTCGGCTTCACCAACCGTCACCACACGTTCTTCGAGATGCTGGGGAACTTCTCGTTTGGCGATTACTTCAAGAAAGACGCCGTCGCCTACGCCTGGGAGCTGGTGACCTCTCCGCAGTGGTACGGCATCGACGGCAGCAAGCTCTACGCGACCATCTTCAAGGGCGAAGGCGGCGTGCCGCGCGACGACGAGGCCTACGGGCACTGGCTGAATGTGGGCGTGCCCGCCGAACGCATCTTCGAGATGGGCATGAAGGACAACTTCTGGGCGATGGGCGACACAGGCCCCTGCGGCCCGTGCAGCGAACTGCACTACGACATGGGAGTGGAATCCTCGGACAAGAAGAACCCCGAGTGCGCGGCGGGCGAGTGCCGGTTCCCCTGCGAGTGCGGGCGCTACGTAGAGATATGGAACCTGGTGTTCATGCAGTTCGAGCGCGATGCCGATGGCATGCTGAACGCCTCTGCCCAAGCCCTCGATTGATACCGGCGCGGGACTGGAGCGCGTGACGGCCGTTCTGCAAAGCGTGGTGCGCAACTACGACACCGACCTGTTCACGCCGCTGATTAAGCGCGCGGCGGAGCTGACGGGAGTTATCGACTCCCCGGAATCGAAAAAGGAATATCCGAACATTCCGAGAAGCGCGGAAATCGAAGACGACTGATCTCTGACAACAAGTCTTCGCTGCGCGTGATCGCCGACCATGCGCGGGCCGCAACCTTCCTGATCTCTGACGGCGTGGTGCCGGCCAACGAAGGCCGCGGCTATGTGCTGCGCAAGATCATCCGCCGCGCCATCCGCCACGGGCGCCTGCTCGGGCAGAACAAGCCTGTTCCTATACCAGATGGTCTTCGCCGTCCGCGACCTGATGCAGGAAGCCTATCCGGAACTGAACGAATCGGCCGAGCGCGTGGCCAGTGTAGTGAGGGTGGAAGAGACAGCGCTTCGCGCACACGCTGGATATAGGATTGAGGCGGCTGGATGCAGGACTTAACGCAGGTGTTCTCGGGAAGTCCAACGATTAAGCGACACAGAAGCTCTCCGCAGTCAGGAGCAGCCTTAACTTCAGGGGGAATCCGACATCGATTCTTCGACCGTACGACGACGGCGATAGAGTCACGGAAGCGTTGGTTGCTTCGAGGACGGCAGTGGCCGTCGCGCGCATCAAGGAGTCAATCAATAAACCTGCCGACTGTATTCTGGCGAGGAAGCTTTCAAGCTCTACGACACGTTCGGCCTGCCGCTGGACTTCATGGTCGACGCCGCGCGTGACCAGGGCATCGAGTTCGATCAGGCTGGCTTTGATTTTGCGATGGAGGCCCAGCGCACTCAGGCGCGGGCCAGTTGGAAGGGCGGCGCGGGCAAGGCAGACGGCGAGTCCGGTATTTGCCACGCTTCCGGCTACGGTTTTTGAAGGCTATCGGCAGACCGAGTCGCGCGGCTGCGAGGTGCTGGCCATCATCCGCGACGGGCAGGGCGTGCGACGAGCTGAGGCCGGGCGAGCAAGGCGAGATCGTGCTCGACCACACGCCGTTCTATGCCGAAGCCGGCGGGCAGGTGGCCGACAAAGGCTGGCTCTATGCCGCTGATCACAACACGCTGGTCGCTGACGTGAGCGGCGTTCACTACCCGGTGCAGGGAGTGCGCGCGCACCAGGTGACGGCGCGGCAGCCGATTGTGGTTGGCGACCGTCTGGATGCGGTGGTCGACGGCGAGTTGCGGCGGGCCACCATGCGCCACCACACCGGCACGCATCTGCTGCATGCGGCGCTGCGCAACGTGCTCGGCACGCATGTGAAGCAGGCAGGATCGCTGGTCGATCAGAGCCATTTGCGCTTTGACTTTTCGCACTTTACCGGCGTCGAGGACGAAGAGTTGCAGGACATCGAGGACCTGGCGAACCGCGAGGTGCTGCGCAACGATCGCGTGGAAGTGATCGAGGACGTGCCGATTGACGTGGCCGTCAACGAGTACAAGGCGATGGCGCTGTTCGGCGAAAAGTATGGCGACAAGGTGCGGGTGATCCGGGTCGGCGATTTTTCGACCGAGCTGTGCGGCGGCACGCACACGTCGGCCACGGGCGAGATCGGGCTGATCAAGATTCTGAAGGAGAGCAGCGTTTCGGCCGGGGTGCGCCGCCTGGAGGCGGTGGCGGGCGAGGCGTCGCTGCGGCACTTCCGGGTGGATCATCAGTTGGAAGGCATGGTCTCCGGGCTGGTGGGGCGCTCGGATGCGTCTCCGGCGGAGGCTCTGCGGCTGGAGATGGAGCGCAAGGAAGACGAGATCAAGCGGCTGCGCAAAGAGCTGGAACAGGCGCGCATGAAGTCGGCTTCGTCTTCGGTGGCGACCATCGGCGAGCGAGTGCGCGAGATCAAGGGCGTGAAGGTGCTGGCGCATCGCGCCGACAACCTGGAGCGTCCGCAACTGCGTACCCTGATGGACAACCTGCGCAACAAGATCGGCTCCGGCGTGGTGGTGCTGGGCTCGGTGAGCGACGGCAAGGTGGCGATCATCGTCGGCGTGACCAAAGACCTGACGGGCTCGCGTGCAGGCAGGCAAGATCGTGGGCAAGGTGGCGCAGAAGGTCGGCGGCTCCGGCGGCGGACGTCCTGATATGGCGGAGGCCGGCGGCAAAGATCCGCAGGCGCTCGACTCGGCTCTGAGCGCGAGTTACGAGGTTGTCGAGGAACTGCTCCAGCCGGGGAAATGAGGGATCGAGCCAACTACCCCGCCCAAGCTTCGCTTGAACGGGGCACCCGGCAGGATCACAAAGACAACGAACCACTATAGCAGCTTCACGGTTGGTGTACCCCATCGTTCATAAAGGCGTCATCCCGACCGAAGCGCTGAACGCCCGTGGCCGGAGCAACGACGCTGCGTACCCGACAATTACATTCGATCAGCAAGAAGCTATTCGGGCGCGGAGTGGAGGGATCTTGTGTTTCTACAGCGAAGAAAACACACAGATTCCTCGACTCGCGACGCAAGGCATCGCTCCCTCGGAATGACGTCATCTCTCGGGGCACAGCATCTCTGCAACCGCTCTAGAACGAGTAGCGCACGGCGAACTGCACCTGCCGCTCGCGGTAAAGATTTGTGCCGGCTGCGCTGGCAGAACCGAACGGAGAATATCCGGTTACATTATCCGCTGCGTTGAGCACCGCCGGAACGCCGGCTATAGGAGTCGCCGACGAAGCACTTTGCATGACGTACATCGTCTGGTTGACGCTGCTGACCTGCTCGGTATTGAAGAGGTTGAACGCTTCCGCCAGGACCTCGATCTTTTGACGGTCGGCGAACCTGAAGCTGCGGGAAAGCCGCAAGTCGATGTTGGAAAAGGCCGGATAACGGAAATCGTTGCGCGGCAACAGGGTGCCCAAGGCGGTAGACTCCGCCCGAGCCATTGATGCCGCCGGCAATTCCGTAGTTCGAGCTGCAACTGCTCGCGGTGCAGTTGTAATCGTTGCCGCTGATCGACTCGGTGTAAGGTCTGCCGCTGGAGATGATCATCACCGGAGCCAGGCTCCACCCATTCAGCATCGTCTTGACAAGCTTGCCGCTGTTCTGGAAATAGCGCGGCTGCCAGATCAGCGAAGTCACGAAGCGGTGCCGGACGTCATAGTTCGAGTTGCCTTTTTCCAGTGCCAAGTTGTTAGGATCGTAGACCTGTCCATAGCTGGCGGTCTGCGTCTGCGAGGGGTCGGCGGAGTTGTCGATCGCATGCGAAAAGGTGTAGCTCATTTGAAACTGCAGGCCCGCGGTCATGCGCCGCTTCAACTGCACAACCACCGCGTTGTAAGAGGAGTTGGCGCTGCTGGTTGCATCGATGATCGCGCCGTAGCTGGCGATCGGGCGGGCGCCTGCATAGAACGGAACGCGTCACGGTCTTTCCGTTGAAGGGACCGCCATTGAAGATGTAGGAGGCGGTCGTGGTTGGCTCAGTGTTCGGAAGGTTCTTGTCGATCCACTGCATCATCTCGCGCCCGTAGGTTCCCAGATAGCTGATTGAGACGACCGTGTTGCGGGCGACTTCGCGTTCCAGCACCAGATCGAATTCGTGGATCTGCGGGTTCTGGAGGTGCGGATCGAAGTACGTAATCGAGGGAACGAGCCGCACGAGGAGGAAATCACGTTGGGGAAGTTTGGGGCGCAGGGAGAGTTGTACTGGACGGTGTAATTGGTCTGGGTGACGCCCGGTATGCCGCTGCCCAGCAGGACGCTGCCAATGGCGCCATTGTTGATGCGGCCGTAATACATGCCATAGCCGCCGCGAAGCGCCGTCTTGGCGTCGCCGAAGACATCCCAGGCGAATCCGACGCGGGGGCCGAAATTGTTCTTATCGGAGGGCATGCGCAGGGTTGGGTTCACGCCGTTCAAGGAAGCCAGCAACGAGCCCTGCGATTGCGCCAAAGTCGGGAAGTTGGCGTTGGGATACTGCACGGAAGGCAACTGCTCGTACTCGTAACGCAGACCGAGGTTGACGGTCAAACGCGGCATGATCTTCCAATCGTCCTGAATGAATCCGGCGTAATCCCAGGTATGGAATTCGGCGCCGATCGGTCCGAATGCCTGAGAAAAGCTGCTCCAGTTGGTGGCCGGCTCTGCCGGCGAAGAGAGCCGGATTCTGATGAATCGTATAGTCCTCGACGAAGGCTTCGAGGGTGCTGTAGCTGTAAGAACCGTATTCGTTATAAAGATAGTTCTGAACATCGTTGGCGCGATCGAGGTCGAAGCCAAACTTGAGCAGATGATGCCCGTGCATCCAGCTCATGACTTCGGAAAACTGGTTGCGGGTCTCGTTGGGATAAGCGTAGCGAGTGAAAGTGCTTGGGGTGCCGATCCATAACTGCGAGGCGATGGAATCGACGGCACGTAGCCGCTGGCGGCAACCAGATTGCTGTTCACCTCGGCAGCGGACGGAGGGCTGGCGGTTTCGTACTGGAAGTCTCGCCCGAACTGATAGCGGAATTCGCTGGCAAGGTTATTGGTCAGCGTCGATCGCAAGCGCCCCATGAACATATCGGTCTTGACGTAGTCGTTGCCCCAACTGGCGATGCCGTCGTTATAAACCGGAACGGTCTGAACGCCATTGGGAGAGCTCCAGCGCATACGGTTGTAGCTGGCGGTGAAGGTATTCTTGCTGTTGATGACCCAGTCCACCTTCGGGAAGAGGATGTCCTGATCGCCGGAGCGCGGAACCACGCCGGTCTCGGACAGCAGGAAGTTCTGAGCGGCGGTGTAATAGCCCTGGACCTGGGCTCTGCATGGCAAGGGGAATGTTGTTGCAGCCGGAGCCGCCGCAAAGTCCCAGATATTTGGCAATCGTGTTCAGGTCGGACCTTGAGCCCAACTGGGTAGCCGGTGCTGGTCAGCGTGGTTTGGGTGGTCGCAGGAGCAAAAAAAGTGCTGCCGGAAGGGGCGGAAACGCCCGCGAAGTTGAGACGCTGGCCATCGTAGTCGAAGAACCAGAACAGCTTGTCTTTGATGATCGCCCCGCCGAGGTTGCCACCGAACTGCTGGCGACGATCCAAGGGTTTGACCGGCCTGTGAAGTGATTGTGCCGGAGTTGCTGACGTACTCGGTCGAGAACGGGTTGGTCGCGCCGAGGATGTTGTTATCGCGGAGTAGTAGAACGCTTCGCCGTGAAGGTTGTCGGAACCGCTCTTGGTGACCGTATTGATGACGCCGCCGGCGGCGCCGCCGTACTCCGAGGAGAAGTTCGAGTTGTTGACCTGGAACTCGCGCACCGAACTCTGACTGATAGTGTGCGCCATGCGCGTGCGGCCGCGTTCTTCCGACCAGAATGCGTCGTTGTTGTTGCCGCCGTCGACGGTATGCATGTTCAGCAGTCCGCTGATCCCACGGAAACTAATCAGCCCGTAGGGGCCGTCCGGAACCAAGCCAGGCGTCAAGATCGCGAAATTCGACCATTTGCGGCCATTAATCGGCAGGTTTTCAATGGTCGTGTTGTCGATGTTGCTGGCAAAGTCCGGCTGCGACCGTGTTGACCGTTGGGGCTTCGCCGGTGACCTGGACCGTCTCGACGGCGGCGCCCAGTTTCAGGCCGATCTTCGAGCCCGGTGACACGGCCAATTTCGACGATCAAACCCGAGGCCCGATAGGGCGCAAACGACGGCGACTTCGACCGTCACTTCGTATTGGCCTGGGGGAAGGCGTTGTGATGCGGAACTTGCCGAAGCTGTCCGTCGTGCCAGTCTTTTTCTCGTGAGTTGCGAGATTCTGAACGGTTATCGTGGCGTTAGGCACCACTCGCCTTGAACTGGTCGCTGACCGTGCCGCCAATAGCGCCAGCCGTAGTCTGATTGGGCAAGGGCCGCTACCGGCAGCAGAATGCAAAAAAACATCACCAGCGCAAAGCCAAAGACAGCCTTTGCCGGAGACCCTGAGGCGGCGAAGCACCTGCTGTTCGTTGACTTCATCCAATGCTCTCCTGAGAACGTGCATTGAAATTCAAACAGCACCGGCAGAAGACATGCTTGTTCCGATCTATACGGCCTATTCCTCTCGGTCCGTTTCGAAGGCACGCGTTTGCCCGAATCCCGCTGCGCTCGGCTTCTTCACGGGATATACCTTTTGCGAAACTGGTGTATCTCGGTGCGGCAGCGCAAAAACACACACTGCCGCGCACTTTGGGGAAACGGTAAAATTTTCATGTGTGTGCACCTGGATTAGACCACGCAAGAACTCACCTTAAGTAACGAATTCTTGAAGAATGTGCCAAAGGTGTACCGGGGGGCATTTTCCACACGGAATTTGAGGCGAACACCTGATGCGAATCGAGTTCGGATGCAGGGGTCATGATCGGGCGCCCACTTGAAGATGATCGTGCTGTGAACGCCGTCGCGGCCGATATTATGAGCAAGCGGCAAGAAAGGGGAGGTACATCGGGCGCCGATCACAAAAACTTATAGCCCCAGGCTGCTCCGCGTTGAATCTAATGGTTTGGAAGCCGCACGGAGAACTAGGCTTGGCAGACCCCGGCTTTCGGCAGCCGGGTCTCATGGCGGTTGCTAGTGTAGAATCGGCTTAGGGTTCATGCGCGGCTCCAGCAGTCGACTTAGGGCGTCATCTGAGTCGGGAGCGGATATGGCACGCCCGCGGCAGAGCATTTAGCGCGGGCGCAGACCAATATCGAATGAACAATGATTCAGTGAATCAGGTCCAGGCAGCCGAGATCCTGCGGCAGGCGATTTCGCGCCATGTGCGGCGCACGCTTGTCAGGCGGGAGGAAGAATTGACGACCAGCGAGTTCGTCACGCCGGTTTCGCTGGCGGTGCGCGACCAACTGGTCGACCGCATGCTGCAGACCGAATCTCGCTATCGCGCTGCCGGCGCCAAGCGGCTCTACTATCTGTCGATGGAATTCCTCATGGGCAGACTGCTGGGCGACACGCTGTGCAATCTGCGTCTGATGGATATAACCCGGCAGGCTCTGGACCCGATGGGGGAAGAGCTGGACAAGGTGCTGGAAAGCGAGACGGATGCCGGACTGGGCAACGGCGGACTGGGACGCCTGGCCGCCTGTTTTCTGGAATCGATGGCAACGATGGGCATGCCGGGCTATGGCTACGGCATCGATTACGAGTACGGCCTGTTCAAGCAGGAGATCGTGAACGGATTTCAGCGGGAGAAGCCCGACCGCTGGAAAGCGAACGGAACACCGTTCGAGATTCCGCGTCCCGAGCAGGCGATTGTGATTCCGCTCTATGGGCGGGTGGAGAATCTGCGCAATGCGGAAGAGGACTACCGGCAGAACTGGACCGACTACAAGATCGTGCTCGGGGTTCCGAATGACATGCCGGTGGCCGGTTACAACGGCGAGACGGTAAACTTTCTGCGGCTGTTCAGCGCCCGCGCGTCGGAAGATTTCGATATCGAGATTTTCAATCGCGGCGACTACATCCGGGCGGTGGAACAGAAGATCGGCATGGAGAATATTTCGCGCCTTCTGTATCCGTCCGACTCGGTGGTGGCGGGCCGCGAACTGCGGCTGGTGCAGGAGTATTTTCTGGTCGCTTGCGCGGTGCGCGACATCGTGCGGCGATACCTGAACGAGTATGAAAACTTCGATCAGTTCGCGAGACAAAGTTGCGATCCAGATGAACGATACCCACCCGGCGCTGGCGGTGGCCGAGCTGATGCGGGTGTTCATCGACGATCACGGAATGGAGTGGGAGCCGGCCTGGAAGCTGACGCGGAAAATCGCTGGCCTACACCAACCATACGCTGCTGCCGGAGGCGCTGGAGAAATGGAGTTTGTCGCTGCTGGAGCGCGTGCTGCCGCGGCACACGCAGATCATCTTCGGCATCAATCACCGCTTTCTGCGCGGACTCTCCGCCTTTAGCTGGATCGACGGCGACAAAGTGCGGAAGATGTCGATCATTGAAGAGGGCTTCGAAAAGCAGGTTCGCATGTCGCACCTGGCGATTGTGGGCTCGCACGCGGTGAATGGCGTCTCGGCCTTGCACAGCGAACTGCTTCGCTCGACCCTGGTTCCGGAATTTGCCGAGCTATGGCCGGAAAAGTTCAGCAACAAAACGAACGGCGTGGCGCCGCGGCGCTGGCTTCTGAAGGCGAATCCTCAGCTCTCGCGCCTGCTGTGTGAAACCATCGGCGAAGAGTGGATCACCGACCTGGAAGAGCTTCGCAAGCTGGAGCAATATGCGGACTCGGCCGAATTCCAGCAGCACTTCGCCGATGTGAAGTACAGCAACAAGGTGCGGCTCGGCAAGGTCATCGAGGAACAGACGGGGGTGATCGTCGATCCGGCCTCGATGTTCGATGTGCAGATCAAGCGCATCCACGAATATAAGCGCCAACTGCTGAACGTGCTGCGCATCATCGGCGACTACCTGCGCGTCGTGGAAGACGGCCAGGAACTCGCGGTGCCGCGCACCGTGATCTTCGCCGGAAAAGCCGCGCCCGGCTACTGGGCGGCCAAGCAGATCATCAAGCTCATCCACAGCGTCGCCGATGTGGTGAACCGCGACCCGCGCGTGAAAGACCGGCTGAAGATCGCATTTCTACCCGATTACCGGGTTTCGCTGGCGGAGGTGATCATTCCGGCGGCCGATCTCAGCGAGCAGATTTCGACGGCCGGGATGGAGGCCTCCGGCACCGGCAATATGAAGCTGATGATGAACGGAGCGCTCACGGTGGCGACCTACGACGGGGCGAACGTCGAGATGATGGAAGAGGTGGGAGCGGAGAATATCTACATTTTCGGGCTGCGCGCGGAAGAGATTCAGATGATGCGGCAGCGCGGGCTTTATAGTCCGCGGGCGATTTACGAGAGCGAACCCGAGGTGAAGCGGATTCTGGACTGTTTCACCCATGACCGCTTCTCGCCCCAGGAGCCCGGGTTGTTCCGCTGGATCTTCGACGAACTGATCAATCGCGGAGACCGTTTCTTCCACGTGGCCGACCTGCCGGCCTACATGGCGATCAATGAGCGCATCGATCAGGAATTTCTGAATCGTCCGCTGTGGAACCGCAAGGCGATCCTGAACACGGCGCGCTCTCCGAAGTTCAGCAGCGATCGCACCATCCAGGAATATGCCAGCTGAGATCTGGAACTTAAAGAGTTTTCCGCCCGATTGGGTGTCTTTTCCGTTGCCGCAACTATACGGCGAAGGGGAATGCAGCGAGAGTGTCATCCCCAATGCCAGGGCGGTTTCAGAGTAGGCGCATTCGTCGACGGCCGGCGCGGATGGCTGAGAAGCGGAAGTCCTTCACGACTTAGTTTCCCGGCCGTTGCGGGTCCAGAAGAACCAGGCGATGGTGGCACTGATAAGCTGGACCAGGACAACCAACGCCACGCAAGCATTCCACCCGCCAACTTCCCACAGCCAGGCCGGCACTGAGCTGCCGGTGCCGCCGCCGACATAATAAAACGAAGCGTACAGGCCGGCGGCCAAGGCGTGGCTGTGCTCCACCACTCTGCCAATGTGGCTGTTGGCGCTGGCCTGGGTGATGAAACAGGCCGAACTGAATACGGCAAGCCCGGCAACGACAATCCACAGCGAGTTGGCGAGAGTGAGCAGCACACCGAAGATACCCACCGCGGTGGCTCCCACGAGCGCGTTACGATATCCCAACCTGTCGATCCAGCGGCCGGCAACAGGCGTGATCACTCCACCCACGAGGTAGACCAGAAACACGTAGCCGAGCGCCGCCGTGCCCAGGTTAAACGGCGGTGCGGCGAGGTGAAAGTTTACGTAGGTGAAGATCGCCAGCATGGAAAAGAAAATGCACGACCCCACCAGACAGGTCGCCAGCAGCGGACGATTGCGCAAGTGGCCGAGCATCAGACGCAGCGACGAGACGGACTGCGCGGCGGGCACGAAACGGCGTTCCCGGGGAAGCGACTTAGCCAGCGCCACGGCCCAGACCAGGTTGATGCAGCCCAGCACGATGAAGGTCCACCGCCAGTGGTGATGCGCCGCGATGATGCCGGCCAGAGTGCGGCCCATGCATCCGCCGATGATTCCGCCGGTTCCAAAAACCGCCATGGCGTGCCCGACGCGGCTCGAATCCCATTCTTCATTGATGTAGGCGACGGTGACTGAAAACACTCCGGGGGTAAAGACGCCTTGCAGAAAGCGCCAGGCGACGATCTGGCCAAGAGTCCAAGCCGTTCCGGTGAGAATGGTCGAGAACGAGAGCAGGAAGGCCGCCCAGATCATGGTTCGCTTGCGGCCCCACTGATCGGAAAGCCGGCCAAGAAGGGGGGCCGCAAACGCGATGGCAACCGGCGGAGCCGTGACCGTGAGGCTCACGGCAAACTTGCTGGCATGAAAGACGTGCGCCAGCATGGGGAGCAGAGGCTGCGTGGCGAACAGATTCATGTATGCGCAGGCGCCGGCAATCGCCAGCGGAATCATGCTGCGCGGGGAGGCGGCGGCTGCCGCCAATTCGACGGCAGGAGATTCTGCGAATTGCGGAACGCAATGATCGTCCATAACAGCTTGCGAAATACTACACAGCACCGCGCCGCAGAGCGTCGCGCGCCCGAAGCATGTGCGTGAAAGGAACTCTGTTTGGGTTTCACGATACTCCAGCATGGCTTCGGACGCCAAGAGGTTTCGGCCCGCGGCCCGCGCCTCAACCCGGAGACTGGCGGCGCGTCCCGGAGCCGGCAGAGTAGCAGCTATTGGTAAAATTCGTCCGCTCGCGGCTTCTGGCGGGCTGGCGGCGGCATCTCATTTGGATCAGAGGTTGTCGAGGAGCCGTCCGCCGGTGCGCCACCAATTTGAGAAATCCATACAAACGCTTGCCGGTTCGCCCATACGAATTGCGTTCGTAGTGGTTCTGTTTGGCCTCTCTGCCGGGTTGCTGGAATTCGGAATTCACACGGCTTTAATGCAAACTGAGGTTTCGCCGCGTATGCAAGCGATTACCGATGCCGCGGTTGTGGGTTTCGCGGCGGCATTCGCTCCTCTTTTGGTCCTGCTCGCCGCCCGCGAACGGCACCGGAAATTGCTGGATGATCTCAGGAAGATTGCGCAGTTGAATCATCATGTCCGCAACGCTCTGCAAACGATCATGTATAGCGAGTACCTGCCTGACTCCGAGGGAGAATAGAAAAGTCGTTCTGGAGGGCGTGGATCGGATTGGCCGAATCCTGCAAGAGCTCTTCCCTGCCGTCGGCGAGCGCCTCGAAGATAAAAGATGGAAGGTCATTCAGATGAATCGCGTCCGGGCATTCGTCCCGGATCGCAGACATCGGACTTAGGCCAGTTTCGTGCCGGCACGATAGTCCTTCGCTTCCCCCATCTCAGCAACGGCAAAAGCGGCCGTCGCCGGGGACCCCGGCTCGCTCAACATGACCCTAAAGACACTGGCCCCTGGATACACCTACATTGAAACTGCCGTAGACCACGCGCCTCTTCCGCAGCGAACCAACATTGACAACATGACCGGAGTGCTATGTAGCTCTTCACTTTGCAATGCGCTTTGAATCGGAAAGGCGTAAATTCTCAGGCTTATCGCCTAAGATTCTCTCGGGATTTCCCTGATCTTTCCAGGATCTTTCCTAGATCAGGGCGGCCAATTCCTGCCGCGGCAAACTCTGCCGGACTCGTTCCAAACACGCGCTCTGCCTGTGCGTGCAGGTACCTATAGCGTCATCAGTGGTACCACCAACGTAACTTCCCGGCGCTCCAGAGTTGTTGCTATGCTGCGAGCTGCCACCTCTGTTTATTGCTGATGTAGAGCAAGCAAAACGGATGGGGGCAGTTGCATGCAATCGAGGTATTCGATATGAAGCTCAAGATCAGTGTCGCTTTGCTGGCTTTTGTCACTGCGGTAATCCCATTATCGCTATCCGCCGAGGGTGGCTCTGGCACAAGCCGTTGCCAGTCGCGATGCCGCGCGGACCTACGCCAATCTGCCGTTGCGCTTCGAACCGGCAGCCGAGCAAGGACACTTCTTAGCTCGCAGTGGCGGCATATGCGGTGCTGGTTGGGGCTGGCGAGTCTGGCGATTGCGATCACCGACGCCAAATCCGGCTCGACGCAGACCCTCCGCTTCTCCTTCGATGGCTCGAATGCCGCGGCGCGGATCGAGGCGATCGAGCCTCTGCCGGGAATTACCAACTACTACATTGGTCAGGACCAGAGCAATTGGCGGCTGGGCGTGCGGAATTTTGCCAAACTGCGCACGAAGGACGTGTACCCCGGCGTGGACGTGGTCTATTACGGCGACAACCGCCGCCTGGAATTCGATTTCGTGGTCGCGCCCATGGCGGACCCCCGTGCCATCGCGCTGACACTCTCCGGGATGGACAAGCTCTACATCAATGCCGACGGCGAGCTTGTGGCCGAAGTCAACGGCCAGCCCGTCCGCTTTGCCAAGCCGTATGCCTATCAGAAAGTGGCAGGCAGCGCCAAAGCGGTCAGCGTGGAATACGCCCTGGCCGGTCCGGGAAAAGCCCAGCTACAAATCGGCGATTACGACAAGAACCTGGAACTGGTGATCGATCCGACTCTGTCCTACTCCACCTATCTGGGCGGCTCTCAGGGCGACACCGCGAATGGGATTGCGGTGGACACAGCCGGCAACGCCTACATCACGGGGCAGACCTGTTCGAGCGATTTCCCGAATCCCAGTGGTTCCCTCTTCAGCGCGAGCTGCGATGCATACGTCACAAAAGTGAACGCGGCCGGGACCGCGATCCTCTACACCACGCTGATTGGTGGCACCTCTTCAACTGGTAGCGGGAGTGCACAAGGCAACGCGATCGCACTGGATTCCACGCGCGCGGCCTACATCGTTGGCAACACCAGTTTTGATAGTGCTATGCCCGGGACCGTCACTGGGAATCACTACTTTGGCGCCGATAGCGATGCTTTTATCGCGATCTTGAATCCTGATGGAACGCTGCTGCGTTCTGCTTACCTGGGCGGCTCCGGAATTGACATTGGTCTTGGAGTTGCAGTGGACAGCCAGAAGAACGTGATCGCTGTGGGCCGAACCTGTTCGTCCGATTTCCCTGCATACAGCGGCTTTCAGGACAAGATCGAACCTTGCGTCGGGTTCATCACTAAGTTGGATAATGCATTAGATATATGTACCCCCGGCGCACGGTACGCCAATTCGGGTACTCCGCCAGCCGGCGGAACTTGCTACTTTTCGGAATACTGGGGCGGACAACCCCCGAACGTACCCGGTAATTCCATCGGCAATCCGGGCTATTGGATAGCGAATCATCCCTACTTGTACGGCGACGTAATTAGCGTCTTTTATTACAATCCTGTCAGTGGCATAACTACGCCCTACGCTGAGAAGTGCATATCTCCCGGCACTAGCGGCGGCATAGGCACGCAGCCGACTTGGGCCGGTGGAATTGGCGTAAGTACCGGGGATGGTACCGTCACGTGGCAGAACACGGGGACTCCAGCGACACTTGCCCTCGCAAGCACCACGGCGCGTGCCGCTGCAATCGACTCAAACAACGACGTTTTCGTTGCGGGAGGAACAACTTCGTTATTCATTGGCTGTCCATTGTGCGGCCAATGGAGCTGGCTTTTGGGCACCGGGCCTTGGGTCCTCAAAGTCAGCAAAACCGGCGCGCAGGTATTCTCAACTGTGCTCGAGAGTGGGGCCACCGTTACCAATGATACGGCTAATGCTGTCGCGGTCGATCCGGGGAACCTTGCCTACGTGGTGGGAACGTCGACGGGCAACTTGTACACCACGGCTAACGCCTACCAAGGGACAAACGGCGGGGGGGAAGACGCGTTCATCGTGAAGGTCAACGTCGATGGCACTGCCTTCGACTACGCTAGCTATTTGGGAGGGTCCGGCAATGACGAGGGCTGGGGCGTTGCGGTAGACGTGAATGGCGCAGCCTATATTACCGGCCTGACGAAGTCGCAGAACTTTCCGATGGCCAACCCCCTGACCAACCTAGCCAGCGTCAATGGCGTACAGATGTCTGCGCTTTCGGCGGAGCAGAATGCGTTCGTTACCAAGTTCATTCCCGGAGGGTCGGCCCTGGCTTTTTCGACCTATCTCGGCGGCACAATCTCAACCGATTCAGATGGCGGCACGGCCATTGCCGTACATGAGAACGCCACTTCCGACAACGATATGTATGTGGCCGGGGTGACGAACTCGGCGGACTTCCCGGTCTATCCGGTCGCGGCGCCTGCCGCCGCCCAGACGGTCTACGGCAACAATGGCGATGCCTTTGCTGCCGTGATTTTGGGGAGGACCATACCGAATGTGGCAGTATCACCGGAAACGCTGAACTTTTCCCCGCAAACACTCAACACCGTGAGCGCGGCGCAGACCGTCGAGATGGCAAACTCGGGAACGACGGCGCTTACGATCAACAGCATCCAGATTACCGGGGACTTTCAGGCGACGTACACTTGCGGGTCAGTGCTGGCGGCGAATTCGAGTTGCACGATTTCGGTCACCTTTACTCCCACGGTCGCCGCCATACGAACCGGCAGTTTGACGATTACCGATAATGGCACCAACTCGCCGCAGGTTGTGTCACTTACCGGCACGGGCACGGCGCTAGCTTCCACCGGAGGCGGCGGCGCAACCTCGACGACCGACTTCAGTCTGACTCCATCGACAACGATCCTTGGCGGTCACTAAGGGTACGCCGGCGACCTTCACGGTTACACTGACCCCATCTGGCGGATTTACCGGAACCGTACAACTGGCTTGTACGCCGACGACCATCTGCTCGATTTCGACGACCACTTCGGGTACGACTGGCGGAACGACAGGTCCCACGGCCACTGTGACCGTTAGCGGGACTACCCCAGCCACGGCCACCGTAACGGTCAATATTGCCGCCGGAAACGCAATCACCGTCGGCAGCCTGATGAAACCGGGACGCCTGTTGGCGACACTGCTCCCATTCGGCGCAATTGGTCTGGTTTTTGCCGGACGCCGTAGACGTTGGCTGTTATTGCTGGGATTGGCCGCGTGCCTGGCTTTGGGAATGGTGGCATGTGGTGGCGGTGGCGGCAGTTCAAGCAGTTCGCAGCAAGTAACGCTTACGGCGACACCACAGACTGGAACAGGTTCGGCAAAAACAATTACTGTTTCTCTGAACGTGTCGTAACAAAGGCCTCGGGGAATGAAAGAAGCGAGGTTGGCAATCCGCCGGCCTCGCTTTTTTGCGTCCACAGCTGCCCGCTATGCCTTCATCGAATCGGCTTTGGCAGCGAACTCGCGCACGCGGGCCTCAATCTGATCCCGCACGCTTCGGAAGATCTCCAGGCGATCTTGCTCGGACCCGGTTGCCAGCGCGGGGTCCTGAAACGGCCAGTGCATCCGCAGGCACGGCCCGGGGAAAATTGGACACGACTCATTCGCTTTGTCGCAAACGGTGATGACGTAAGCAAAGTGAGTTCCCAAGTACTCGGTGACATTCTTCGAACGCTGTCGCGAAATGTCGATGCCGGCCTCACGCATAACCTCGACGGCCATCGGGTTCAGCTCCGAAGCTTTCGTTCCCGCGCTGTGCACTTCGAAGCTGTCGTCACCAAAGGCGCGAAGAAAGCCTTCCGCCATCTGGCTGCGGCAGGAGTTCCCCGTACAAAGAAACAATACTTTTGCTTTCATGCATCCTCTCTTTCAGGCTATTGCACGCGGCACGCGGGCTCGCCTCGTTGCGCCTGCAAAGCTGGGAAATATCGTTGGAAGCGCAGGGCAACATTCACCAGCGCGATCATGACTGGCACCTCGACCAGGGGGCCGATGACCGCGGCAAATGCCGCTCCGGAATTGATTCCGAACACCGAAACCGCGACCGCGATGGCCAACTCGAAATTGTTCGAGGCAGCGGTAAATGAAAGCGTGGTGGTCTTGGAGTAGTCGGCGCCGAGCTTCTTCCCCATGTAAAACGACACCAGGAACATGACGACGAAGTAGATCAGCAGCGGAATCGCGATGCGGACAACATCGAGAGGCAGACGCACGATGTATTCGCCCTTCAGTGAAAACATCACCACAATCGTGAACAACAAGGCAATCAGCGTCAGCGGACTGACCCGCGGAACAAAGCTGCGGTCATACCATGCACGCCCTTTCGCCCGAACCAGCACCGTCCGGGTCAAAAAGCCGGCAAGAAATGGAATGCCCAAATAAATGAAGACACTCTTTGCGATATCGGCGATCGAGACATTGACGACCACGCCGCGCAACCCTATGCGGGCCGGAAGCACCGTGATAAACACCCAGGCATAGAACGAGTAGAAGAACACCTGGAAGAGAGAGTTGAAGGCGACCAGGCCGGCAGCGTATTCCGTGTCGCCCTTTGCCAGCTCGTTCCAGACAATGACCATCGCAATGCAGCGGGCAAGACCGATCATGATGAGTCCGGCCATGTATTCCGGGTAACCGTGCAGGAACACGACGGCCAGAACGAACATCAGGATCGGTCCAATGACCCAATTCTGCAGAAGCGACAGCCCAAGGACGCGCTTATTACGGAACACCTCGTGCAGTTCCTCGTAGCGCACCTTGGTGAACGGTGGATACATCATCAGGATCAACCCGGCCGCAATCGGGATCGACGTCGTCCCCACACTGAACCGGTTCAGGAACGGAACAATGCCGGGCGCGAGCCATCCGGAAATCACTCCGAGGCTCATCGCTCCGAAGATCCATGCAGTCAGGTAGCGATCGATACATCCCAACTTACGAGCCGTTGGTTCACTCACTTGCGCGCCCTCACTTCCAGCCGTGCAACTTGATTGAGGCCAATGACCGCGCAGCCTCGTGCACCAGGTCATTGGGGTTCTTGAGAGACGCGACGGAGATGGTTGCGCCGCAGCAGGTGCTCTTGCCGCTGCTTGTGCCCTTCGGCGAGCAGCAGGAGCTTGCCGCTCGTTGCATTCTCCGGCGAGAGAATTGCCATCAGGTCCGCGCCGATTGCGATACGCGGGATGGCCAAATCGCGCAGACCGGCGTCGAGCGCGGTGGTGAGATAGTCGTTGAGCAGACTGGCTCCGGCAATGCAGCCCACGTAGGCGCTGATGCTGCGCGCAAGCTCTTCCGGCAGCGGACGGAGAAGCACAATGTCGCTCACCGCAAACCGACCCCCGGGTTTCAGCACGCGAGCGATTTCGCGAAAGACCGCCGGCTTATCCGGCGAAAGATTGATGACGCAATTGCTGATGACGTAATCGACCGAGGCACTCTCGACCGGCAGGCTTTCGATAAATCCCTTGCGGAATTCGACGTTGGCTGCGCCGCGCTTTTCAGCGTTCTGCCGGGCCAGGGCAAGCATGTCGTCGGTCATGTCCACGCCGATAACGCGCCCCGTGGCGCCGACGCGATTCCAGGCGAGGAAGGCATCGAAGCCCGCGCCGGAACCCAGGTCGAGCACCGTCATGCCGGGAACGATTTCAGTGAGGGCCAGAGGATTGCCGCATCCGAGACCGAGATTGGCATCGCCGGCAAGCGCAAGTTCTTCATCGGAATATCCGATCGAACGGGCGACATGATCGAGCGGAGCGCTGCAACTGGCGGCTTCCCCGCGAGCGACAGCCGCATAGTGTTCTTCGACGGCGGTAGTGATGGATTCGTTCTTCATTCGTTTTCCTCGATTCTCACCAGCTTTGCGACCGGGGCGTTCAAAGCGCAGCACCCGGCGGATTCGATTGCATCATTCAGAATGGCGAGCGCCTTGAGAACTCCGGTTCGTTTCTTCTCCGGAATGGACGCGATGATTTGATCGGTGCGCTGCCGCATCAAGCCATCGAGTTGTTTGCGGGTGAGGCGCCCCTCGGTGGTGATCCGCACCATCGCGGCGCGGCCATCGGACTGTGCTCCGCGGACACGTTCCACCAGGCCGCGAGCCTCCAGCCTCTCCAGCACGCGAGTCATGGCGCTGGGAGTGATGCCGGAGCTGGCGGCGAGATCGGATAGCCGGGCGCCTTCCTGTGCAACCAGAGTGCGGAGAATGGCACACTGGCGCCGGCTCAACCCGTCGCAGCAGACCTCATCGGGACCAACCTGGCCAAGAACGCGGGCCAACCGCTCAAGTTCATCCCACCAATGCTGAACCGCAATCGACTTTGCGCTCATGTGCAACATCCTAGTCTATATAGTTGCATGCGTCAAGCAATTTGTTGCCTGTGGGGAAGAAATATTACCCCAGGCGCCCGATAACACGGCGCGGGATTTAAGGAATCAATGAGGCGTCATCCCGACCGGAGTGCCGCGCGGGCACGGAGTGGAGGGATCTTGCGTTTGGCTGTCTTCCCGCGGCAAGCAACACACAAGATTCCTCGACTCGCGTCGCCAAGCGTCGCTCGCTCGGAATGACGTTCATCTCTAGGGGTATAGCCGGGTGTCCTTGCGCGGACCGATGCGCGCGAACAAGACGGTTCCGTTGCGCTCGATGGTTGCGGCGCGTCCCTCAGCGACGAGATGGTGCAGGTGGGCGATCACTTCGCCAATCGCAAAGCCGATTTCGTGACCGTTGAGGCCGTCTCCAAATAGCTCCGGCAGCAGGGCCGCGGCCGTCATGGGGCTACTGTCCAGCTCGGCCTCGATCTTTGCCAGTCTTTCCTGGTGATGAGCTTCTATCTCCCGTATGCGAGCGTGCAGCCCCATGAACGGGCGGTTATGCGATGGCAGCACCAGCACGTCTCCGCAGCTCTGCGCCAGGCGCCGGTTGCTGGCCAGGAACAGACCCAGCGGCTCCGAGTTTGGCCGGTCGCCAAAGACGCTGACGTTCGGCGTAATTTTGGGCAGCACCTGGTCTCCGGAGATCAGCAGATTGCGCTCCGGCGAGTGCAGCAATGCCTGCGCGTGGGCGTGTCCCTGGACGACCATCACCTGCCAGCGGGCACCGCCGATAGACAACCAAGTTCCATCCTCAACCGGATTCCACTCCTCCGGCACCGGCCGAAAATGATGTCTATGGCGGCCCCAATGCTCATTGATGTTGGTCGCCGCCGCTTCCGACAATCCGTGTCGACGCCAAAATGCGATGCGGCGGGCCGATTCCTGCGCCCACTGGCTCCCCATGAGCTTCAATGCTTTTTCGCGCTCGCCGCCCGTCATGGTGGGACGGATTCCCCAGCGTTCGCATAGCCAGCGGCTATTGCCTACGTGGTCGGGATGATGGTGGGTCACAAACAGGCGGGTAATGGGCAGTCCGCCGAGCGTGGCTGACCAGGCGGCTTCGATCTGTTCCCGCACCTCGGGCAGCGGGAAGCCGCAATCGATCATGGTCCAGCCATCGCCGTCGCGCAGCAGCCAGAGATTGATGGCCCGCAGCCGGAAAGGAAGCGAGGTCACCAGCCAGTGCACGCCCGGTACTATCTCCACGGCCTTCCCCGGTTCCGGGGGAACCGGAACTGGGAAGCGCAGAGCTTCAGTCGCCGGACTCAAGGGCTCGCCCATTCATTCCTTTTCCAGCTCTTTCCGTTCCTCACGCAAGCGCCGGTAGCGGCCCGTGAGATACAGGATGTAGAGGATGTGAATCGACCAGGTAGCAATATACGCCAGGTATAAAAACTTCATCGCAGCTTACCTCCCGCCTTCCGCGCGGAGTCGTACTCCGGCGCGGACCCCCGGCCCGTCAGACGCTCCAGTCGGCTCGCATCTCCGCTTGCCATCCGGGCCAAGAGCGCGGTTTGCATGCGCTTCTTCCACGGCATTCTCGGCCAACGCGAGCCTGTATCGCAGCCAGATCAGCAGCAGCGCAAACGACAGAAAGCCCGCCAGATTCCAGAGCACGGCGGTCCACATGCGCGGGTCGAGCCCCGAACCTTCGCCGCCGCCGATCACCGGCTGCGGATGTTGCGTGCGGAAATAACGGATCGACAGATACACGATCGGAACATCCAGAAATCCGAAGATGGACAGCGCCGCCGCAAGCACTTGCGTCTGCGCGCCCGTGGCGAAGCGCCGCAGCACCAGGTAGCTAACGTAGATCAGCCAGAGCACGAGCGTGCTGGTGAGCCGCGCATCCCAGGTCCACCAGATGCCCCACACCGGACGCGCCCACAGCGGCCCCGTCACCAGCACCACGGTGCAGAAGACCACTCCCACCTCGGCACTGGCCAGCGCCAGCGCGTCAGACCGCTCGGTGCGCCGGACGAGATACCAGATGGAGGCCAGGAAATTGGCAAAGAACAGCAGAAATGCCACCCACGCGTGCGGCAGATGATAGTAGAAAATCCGCTGCACATCTCCCATGGTGGCCTCCGTGGGAGCCGCGTACATCCCCTGGTAGAAGGCATAGGAGAGCAGCGCGAGCGTAACCAGAGCGAAGAACGTAAATGGTCGTTTCATCCGGCGTTAATCACCTTCGGAATCATCATTCGGCAAATCGCATCATTCGGCATTGATCACCGTGTCGAACAGCGCCAGGCACACCGTGGTAAACACCAGGTCGTAGATGGCCAGCAACTGTATCCAGAAGCGCGGCGAGGCTTCGCCGGTCAGCACCGAAGTCGTGGCGTCGACCATCGCCAGCAGCGCTGGAATCGAAATCGGGAACAGGATCAGCGGCAGCATGATCTCCCGGCTGCGGGTACGGATCGAGATGGCGGCGAAGAACGTTCCGTTGACCACCAGCGCCCATGTTCCCAGCACGGCGATCAGCAGCAACTGATAAACCGGCCCCACCGAGCGCAGATTGTAAAAGACGATAAACAGCGGAGTCATCAGCGCCTCAAGCACGCCGACCAGAATAAAATTCCCCACCGCCTTGGCCAAAAACAGTGAAACTGCCGGCGCCGGCGATACGCGATAGGCGTCCAGCACCTGGTTGCGCAGCTCCCGCGCCCAGGTCTGGTTGAGGGCAACCACGGCGGCAAACAGGAATGCCACCCAGACCAATCCGCCGGCGATGCGGCGCGACTCCTCGGCCGTGGGATCGAAGCTGAAGCTGAAGATCACCACCACCAGCAGCGCAAAAAACAGCATGGAATTCACTGCGTCTTTCGCGCGCCATTCCAAACGCAGATCTTTCGCCAGGGTGCGGCGCGCCACGGCCATCACGGTCATCGCTCACCGCCTTCCGCGGAACCGGGTTCCGCGGAGCCGCGGCCAGCGCCTTCGCCGCCCTTAATCTCATCGTATCCGGGTGATCCGCGCGCTGGCTGTAAGGTGACTTCAGGTATTCCGGCAACCCGCGCTCGCGGGCGGCAAACAGTCCGGCGGAAAGCAGCAACGACTCGTCGGCGACCGCCTCCAGCACGACAGGCTGATGGGTAACCACGAAGATTGTCTTGCCGTCGTCGCGCATGTTTCCCAATAGCCGCGCCATCTCCCTGGCCGATTGCACGTCGACGTTCGAGAATGGCTCGTCCAGCAGCAGCAGCTCCGGGTCGTGCACGATGGCGCGAGCCAGCGAAATTCGCTGACGCATGCCCTGCGAATATTGTCCAACGCTTCGCTTCAACTCCGGATCAAGCCCCACCAGACGAATCGCCGCCTGGCAGCGCGCACGTCATCAGGTCAATGCCATAGAGGCCGGCGAAGTATCGCAGGTTTTCCATCGCACTCAGTTCATCGTAGAGCAGCGGAGCATGTCCCATGTAGCCCATGCGAGAAGCCACTTCGCGCAGGTCGCTCGCGCCCAGCATGGTCACGGAACCGCGAGTCGGCTTCAGCAACCCGGCCATGATGCGCAAGAGCGTGGACTTGCCGGCGCCGTTCTCGCCGAGAATCAGATACAGCCTGCCCGCAGCAAACTCAGCCGTAACCCCGCGCAGGGCTGCAAAGCGGCCGAAATGGCGAACCACGCCTTGCAGCGACACAACCGGCCGGGCATTGGCTGCGAGGGTCGCAGGCATCTGCCGTGGCATGCTGGTGGACGCGCAACTGCCGGTGGGCGGCATCGAGGCTGAAGATTTCACTGCGAAAGATTAGCAGAACCGGCTTGTGCTTTTTCGGTGGTCCCTGCCGGTGCGCTCCCCGCTCCCGGTTTGGGGGCATACTTTGAGGCGCATTTGGCCTGGAGTTTGTTGGCATGGAATACGCCATCGCGCCCATAGGTACCCTCGGCCAATGCCTGGGAATCGTCCTTGAAAGTGTCGGGCGGAGCCTCCGTGCCGTTATAAACCACCGGCAGCAAGCGCCCCTCTTCCCGCAGCGCGAACTGAAGATGCGTACCCTGACGCTTGATCGAACCGGCTTCCACGTTGCCGGCGACGCGCAGGCGCTTGCTGTAAGCGCTGTCGCCCATCGTATTCAGTTCTTTCAGCGTGACGTAGTAGCTCTTGCTTTCCTGGACGCCGGTATAAGCCAGGTATCCGAGCCCCAGCACGATAATTGCAATGACGATTCCGAATTGAGCGTATTTGCGCCGCCGAGAGTACATACAAGAGAAAGGATGCTGAAGCCCACGGCCGGGGATGCGGAAAATATCAGCCCCAGCACTCACCCTAGTCTGTTCAGGCTACGCTCTCTGGATTATTTGGTCAAGCTTTGAGCCGGAATCTAGCCGTCCGGGGGTGGACTTGGCATCGTTTTCGCGGCCACGATCAAAGCCGCGCCTTTCGAGCTACATCGCTGAATCGGCTTGCCAGCAGAGGCTTTTCCAGCGTCGCTGCAGCGTTTGGAGCAGAGCTGCCGGGGCGTATAATGGTGTTTTCCAGCCAAGGGAGAAGTTTTGTCTTATGACTACTAACGGTGGCAATAACGGGAACCAGGACGGTAAGGGTATTCCCGGCGTAGGAATCCCCAAGATTCGGGCGGAATGGATTGCCAGGCGCCGCGCGGAGGCTGCCCGCAGCGGCGACGACAATATGACGCAGATGCACTATGCGCGCAAGGGGCTGGTGACGGAAGAGATGCTGTACGTGGCCGAGCGCGAGAAGCTTACGCCGGAAGCGGTGCGCTCCGAACTTGCCTCGGGCAGTTTAATTATCCCGGCCAACATCAATCACCCCGAAGTCGAACCCATGGCCATAGGCGTGGCCGCGCTGTGCAAGATCAATTCCAACATCGGGAATTCTGCGGTCAGCTCCAATGTCGATGAGGAGCTGAAGAAGCTGCACACCTCGGTACACTACGGCGCCGATACGGTGATGGATCTCTCGACCGGCGGCGAAATCAACGATATCCGCGAGGCCATTCTGCGCCACTCGCCGATTCCGGTCGGCACCGTACCCATTTACGAGGCCGTGGCCAGGGTAAAGCGGATCGAGGATTTGACCCCGCAGATCATGCTCGAGGTCATCGAGGAGCAGGCGGCTCAGGGCGTGGATTACATGACCATCCATGCCGGTCTGCTGATTCAATACGTTCCCATGGTCGCCAAGCGCATCACCGGAATCGTCAGCCGCGGCGGAGCCATCCTGGCGCAGTGGATGACCCATCACCACAAACAGAATTTCCTCTACGAGCACTTCGACGAAATCACCAAGATCATGGCGAAGTACGATGTCTGCTACTCGCTCGGCGACGGCCTTCGCCCGGGCTGCATTGCCGACGCCAGCGACGAGGCGCAATTCGCGGAGTTGAAGACCCTGGGCGAGTTGACCAGGATTGCCTGGAAACGCGACGTACAGGTGATGATCGAGGGCCCCGGCCACGTTCCCATCGACAAGATCAAGGAGCAGGTGGACAAGGAAGTAGAGTGGTGCGACGGCGCTCCGTTCTACACTCTTGGACCGCTGGTGACCGATATCGCGCCCGGTTACGACCACATTACATCCGCGATCGGAGCCGCGATGATCGGCTGGTATGGCGCCGCCATGCTGTGCTATGTCACCCCGAAGGAACACCTCGGACTGCCCAACGACAAGGACGTGAAGGACGGCATCATCGCGTACAAGATCGCCGCTCACGCCGCCGACCTGGCAAGGCATCGCCCCGGAGTGCAGGATCGCGACAACGCCATCAGCCACGCGCGTTATACCTTCGACTGGGAGAAGCAGTTCGAACTCTCGCTCGATCCCGAAACCGCGCGCGCCATGCACGACGAGACCCTGCCCGACAAGTTTTACAAGGAAGCGTCGTTCTGCTCGATGTGCGGGCCGAAGTTCTGCTCGATGAACTACTCCGCCAAGATCGACGAGTACAACAGGAATGTGTTGGGCTTGGAAAAGAAGGACTACAGCGAGCTGGCTAGCGATGTTGCCAGCAAACTCGTTCACTTGAAATAAGCGGAAAGATCGAACCGGGAAGATCCCACATCTGCCAACTGCAGCAGATGTGGGGCACCATCCGCGCGGCAACACGCGGCTTTTCCGTTGGTGCTGGCCACAGACTTAATGCATGTCGGCGAAGTCCATGCCGTCGGCGTACTGCAAACCGGCGATTTGCGACGCCCTGTATTGCACTTCGAGATAGGCGCGCATCAATTCGATGTGCATCAGCTCTTTCTGCTGCGGAGTCCTGCAATCGACGCGCGCCAGGTCCAGCGCCAGGTAACGGTCATGTGCCTCAACGAATCTGTTCATGTGCTTCAGCATGGCGTCATTCTCTACGCGGGCTGCGCCACGAGAATAGGCATAATCACCTAATGCGACGATCAACTGTGCCTAGACTTTTGTGTCAACTGTGGAAAAGGCAGTCGCCACCTGCCAGATGAGCGCCAGCCTACCCTTTATTGGAACGCCCATTCTCACTTCAGAGGTGACTTACGCGGCGGTCATGTGCGGCTTCGCCTCGGCCTTGGCCAGCACCTCATTCGCCGTCGCCGACTTACCCTCCAGAAACTTCTTCAGCGCCGGGAGCGCAGCGCGCATGGCTCTTTCGCCGCTGGCAACCAGCTCGGAGGAGCGGTCAAACCCGTCGTATGAGAAGCCGTCGACGTCCGGCTCCAGCACGAGATCGGAGTCTTTTCTCCACTGCGCACTCATCCGCGCCTGCGCAATCGAGAAACACTGCCCGATGACGTCGAACAGATGGCGAGGCCCGCGCAATTGAACCCAGTGAGCGTTCAGGTAAATGCCGATCACGTAGTCGGCGCCCATTTCGCGCAGTGGGGTGCTGGGCACAGCGTGTCCAAGCATTCCATCCACCAGCCATCGGCCGCCCACCTGCACGGGCGCGAACATCCCCGGATAGGCGCAACTGGCGCGCACCGGATCGCAAATGGGGCCGCTGCGGAAAACCACCGGCTCGCCGGTGACGAAATCGGTTGCCGCCACCGCCAGTGGAATCTTCAGCTCCTCGAAGGTCTTCACCTTCACCACCCGCGGCAGGAACTCCTGCATGCGGTCGTTATTGCAGATCCCGTAGCGCGACACTGTCCAGCGCGCGAAGTCGCGGAAACGCACCATCTTGGAAATTTCTTCCAGCTCTCTGGCCGAGACTCCGCTGCAATATGCCGCCGCGATCACCGATCCCACACTGGTTCCGGCCATATAGTCGATGGTGATGTTCTCTTCTTCGAGAACCTTCAACACGCCTACGTGAGACAAGCCGCGGGCAAAACCTCCGCCGAGCGCAAGGCCAAGTTTCGGTATCTTAGGGGGTGTCGAACTGTGGCTGGACGAAACTCTCGCCAGCTCGTGGGAAAATGCCTTTGCAGACCGGACCAGCCTTTGCAGATAAGTCACCGTTGTACCCCGCAGGCGCTGCCTAGTCTGTTACGATGCACAGCAACTCACCAGCGGATGCACCGGGAGGCGTCAACTGGACCCGAACACAACGATTGGATCGAGGCACGAAATGAACTACCGGACACTTACCCTCGCCGAACAGGATGGAATTGCCCTGTTGACCTTCAATCGCCCCGCCAAACGCAATGCGATCAGCTACGAACTGATCGACGAGTTGCTCGCTGGCGCTGGAGGAACTGCAGAGTGGTACCACCAGGGTCTTGCTGTTCACAGGCGCGGGAAACTCCTTCTGCTCAGGTATGGATCTGGACCTGAGAACCATTACCGGCCGCACTGTGGCGGAAAACCGGAAGGACTCGGAAACCATGGCGCGCCTCCTCCGCTCGATTTATGAGTTCCCGAGGCCGACGATTGCGGCCGTAAACGGTCCGGCGGTGGCTGGCGGGTGCGGCATCGCGACCCTGTGCGACTTCACCATTGCTTCGACCGAGGCAAAATTTGGATACCCGGAGGTGCGAATCGGGTTCGTACCGGCGATTGTCTCGTCATGGCTGGTTCGCCAAATCGGAGAGAAGGCGGCACGAGAGCTGCTGCTTACCGGACGCATTATTTCCGCCGACGAAGCCTTGCGGATTGGGTTGATCACCGAAATCGTCGAGCCCGCCCGGTTGCTGGAACGGGCGCACGAACTCGCATTGCAGTTGTTGAAGAATAGCCCGGCTTCGCTTGTGGCCACAAAGAAACTGCTGAACAGCTACTCCGGGCGCGATCTGGAATGGCAGCTCGAAGCCGCCGTAGAGGCCAATGCAGCCATCCGGACGACGGAGGATTTCCGCGAGGGGATCAGCTCGTTTCTCGAAAAGCGCGAGCCCAAATGGATTTGAACTGCTAATTAGCGCCGAGTTTGCCGGTCCAGCCCAGAACCTTGTAATTTGCTGCCAACCGAAAAGGGCGGCCCTGTGCCAGTGTAGTTCGCGACAGGAGCTTACATCTCAAAGCCGATTTCCTGCCTCAAACTAGAAACCAGGGAGGCGGGTCAAGCCTCCCAAAAGAGGTGAAACGATGGAATGGATTCGGCCCGATTTTGAAGAAATCAGCCTTTGCTGTGAAATCAACTGCTACGCGACCGCGGAACTTTAGCCGCCACAATTCCCGGTGATCATCAAACTGCTCGGCACGGCGGCTGGCGGCGGATTTCCCCAGTGGAATTGCGGATGCCGTAATTGCTCAGGGGTACGCGCCGGCCGGATACGTGCGACACCAAGACTACAGTTGCAGGTTGCCGTCAGTCTGGATGGCGTTTGCTGGATGTTGCTCAATGCCTCTCCAGACTTGCGCAGCCAGATTGAAACAACGCCGGAGCTTCATCCGCGCGGCTTGCGGGGGACGCCCATCGCGGGCGTGGTGCTGACTTCAGGCGACCTCGACCAGGTTTTGGGGCTGCTTCTGCTGCGCGAGCTTACGCCGTTGCGGATCTATTCGTCCGCATCCGTCAGGCGGATCGTGCGTGAAGATAACGCGTTCTTTCACATGCTCTCGCAGAAACCGGAACAATCGAGGTGGACGGACATCTACCCGCAGCAGCCGTTCGCGCCGCTTCCGGGCTTGTGCTGTCGCGCCATCACGTTGGGTGGCGGCTACCCGCACTGGGTACCCGACGATCGTCGGCGCGCTCTCAACCCGGATGAGTCCGTGTTTGGACTTGTCTTAGAGTGCGGTGCCGAACGAACCGGGCGTCCGAGCCGGATTGCCTATATGCCGGCGGTTGCGCAGTACACCGACGAACTGCTTGCGGAACTGGATATGTGTGATGTGGTTTTGCTCGACGGCACCTTTTGGAGCGATGACGAGTTGCAGAGGGTCGACCCCTCGGCCCGAACTGCCCGCCAAATGGGACACGTCCAGCTTGGAGGCCCCGGCGGAGTGCTGGACGTGGCAAGCGGACTGCGACAGCCGCGAAAGATTTTTGTTCACATCAACAACACCAATCCGATCCTGGATGAAGATAGCCCGCAGTTTGCGGAAGTGAAGTCGGCGGGCTGGGAGGTTGCAAAAGACGGATGGACACTAGGCTGCTAGTTCTGGAAACCGAAGCGGAGACGGAGTTGCTCTCGCGCCAGGAGTTCATGGCGAGGCTGGAGGCCGTACTTACCGAGCGATACCACCACCAGCACCCGTTCCACCTGATGATGCACGAAGGGCGGTTGACGAAGGGACAGCTCCAGGCTTGGGCGCTGAACCGCTACTACTACCAGAGCGTGATTCCGCGCAAAGACGCCATCATCCTTTCCCGAGCCGACGACGCCGAATTTCGCCGGGCGTGGCGCAAGCGAATCGTGGACCACGATGGAAACCAAAACGGCGACGGCGGCATTGAGCGCTGGATTCAGTTGGCGGAAGCGACGGGGCTGGATCGGGCGCGTGTTATGTCGTGCAGCGAGATACTTCCCGGGGTTCGTTTTGCCGTGGAGGCATACCTCCATCTCGTCTCCCACGGCAGTTTTCTGGAGGCGGTCGCATCGTCGCTGACAGAGCTGTTCAGCTATAAGCTCATCGCTTTGCGCATCGACCGTCTGCAAGAGCATTACCCGTGGCTGTCCCACGGCCTCAGCTACTTCACGGCGAGATTGACGCAGGCTCCGGAAGACGCCGAGTTCGCTTCCAACTGGGCTTTCATGAACGCGCACTCGCGCCACGAGCAAGAGCTGGCGATCGCTGCGCTGCGACGCAAGTGCGACATCCTTTGGGCACAGCTCGATGCCCTTTACTACTCTTACGTGAGTCCGGGATGGCCTCCGCCGGGCGCATTCAGGCCAAAATCGTGATGACTCTCGCTCCCAATGCGAAGTTGGCGCTTGCCATCGGCTGCCGTCTGCGTGAAGTGGAAGGACAACCGCCGATGCTGCTGATGCCTGAGGCGGCGGTGCGACTGCATGGCGCCGGAGCGGAGATCGTGCGCCGCATCGGCAACGGTCGAACCCTGGCCGAACTGCTGGACGAGTTGCACGCGGCCTTTCCTGGGGCTGGCGAGCGCCTGGATCGCGATACGGAAGAGTTCGTGCGCCGACTGCACGAAAAAAGAATCATCGAAATCACAGCCTGAACGGCGCGAACAAAATGAAGCAACTCATTGGCATGGATTTGTCGAGATGAAAGCGCCGCTGTCGATTATCTGCGAGCTGACTCATCGCTGTCCCTTGCGTTGCGTCTATTGCTCCAATCCGCTGGAACTGGCTGCGCGCGCGCTGGAGATGACGACAGCCGAGTGGGCCAGCACGATGGAGCAGGCGGCAGAGCTTGGCATTCTGCACGCGCATTTCACCGGCGGCGAACCGTTGGCTCGCGCCGACCTGAACGAGATTGTCGCGGCTGCGCGCCGTGTCGGTCTGTACTCAAACCTGATCACCAGCGGTATTGGAATGACCGAAGCGCGGCTGGACAGCCTGCTCGATGCTGGTCTTGACCATGTGCAGCTCAGCTTCCAGGGGCGCGACGAATTGCAGGCGAACGAAATTGCCGGCGCACGCGCACATGCCCATAAGCTGAAAGTGGCCGAGTGGATTCGCTCGCGAAGAGTGGCCTTCACTGTCAATCTGGTTGTGCATCGCCGGAATCTGGATGAACTGGCGGAGTTGATTGCCTTCTGCGCGTCTCTCGGCCCGCAACGGCTGGAAATCGCAAACGTTCAGTACTATGGCTGGGCGCTGGAAAACCGCGCGGCCCTGATGCCGACGCGCGAACAGATGGAGCGGTCCATCCGCATCGTGGAAAACGCAAGAGCAAACTCTCGCCGAGAAGCTCCGAATCGACTTTGTGCTACCGGACTACTATGGCAGTCAACCGAAAGCCTGCATGGGCGGATGGGCCAGCCAAACGCTGATTATCGACCCGGCAGGAAGGGCGTTGCCATGCCATGCGGCCGGCGTGATCCCCGGATTGAACTTCGATTCCGTACGCGAGAAATCGCTTCGCTGGATCTGGACCGACTCGCCGGCGATGAATAAATTCCGGGGAGACGAGTGGATGGCAGAGCCGTGCAGAAGTTGCGACCGCAAGACGATCGACTTTGGCGGATGCCGCTGCCAGGCTTTTCTTCTCACCGGAAACGCAAGCAACGCTGACCCGGTGTGCACCCTCTCGCCGCACCATGATCTTGTGAAGTCGATTGCCGCCGCCGAATCCACCCCGACGTGCGCAACTACGGCGCATGCAGAGGACCCTACCTCTACTTCTCCGCAGGCCGACGCAGATGGGAAATCGTCCGCATGGGTCTACAGAATATCCCCGAAAGCCGACGCGCCACACGCGGATCGAGACCGGACTGAGGCGAGCAAGCAGCCTGCGACCGTCTGAGCCGAATATTCTGAAATCAACCGCCCCACATTAGCTGTACCCGCGGCTCCGCAAATGCGGGCCACATGCGGAAGGAAATACCCCATAGCCCCAGTCACCCCAACGAGCCGAGCCGCGTCGGGGCCCCGAGCATCAGGCGCTGCGGTGGCTCAAAATCGGCACAATAGTCGCGTAAATTCTGATATTCTTGCGCAATACCTGGATGATAATTGGGGCCTTTCGAGGACCTCCCTAATCTGGCCGGTAAGATTTCCAATAGCACTGCGTTCCAACTTCGGTGAACGCGGAGAGCAGTAATCGATGGAACAATTTTTTCAGCAAGTGACAAACGGACTGGCGGTGGGCGGCATTTACGCACTGGTGGCGCTTGGCTACACCATGGTTTATGGCGTGCTCAAACTCATCAACTTCGCTCACGGCGACCTCTTCACTGCCGGCGCCTATCTTGGCCTGACTCTGGTAACCACGTTTGCGATGATCGAACGCATCGGAGGCATCGTAGGGGTCGGCGTTCTCATATTGCTTGTCATGCTGCTCGTGGCCTTCCTGGGCGCCGTACTGGAACGAACCGCCTATAGGCCGCTGCGGAAATCTCCACGGCTTTCGGTGGTGGTGTCGGCTCTGGGGGCATCCATCTTCCTGGAAAACGCCATGATGCTCATCTATGGGGCGCGTTTTCTTGTGTTCCCGCAGGATATTCTGCCCAGTGTCCCGATCCATATTTTTGGGATCTACATTCCGCTGATCCGCATCTTCGTCTTCGGTCTGTCGTTTCTGATGATGATGGGGCTGTATTTGTTCATTCAGAAGACCCGGATCGGCACGGCGATTCGCGCGGCAGCGATTGACCAGGGCGCGGCGAGCCTGATGGGAATTAACGTCGACCGCGTCATTCTTACGGTTTTCCTGCTTGGTCCTGCCTTGGGCGGCGCAGCGGGATTGCTGGTCGGACTTCAGTACGGCAACATTAACTTCCTCATGGGCTGGTCTTACGGGTTGAAGGCGTTTACCGCAGCCGTTCTTGGAGGCATCGGCAACATACCGGGAGCCATGGTCGGTGGACTTCTGCTAGGGGTACTGGAGGCTTTGGGCGCGGCATACATTTCGACTTCGTGGAAGGACGCCATAGCCTTTTGCGTGCTGATTGCCGTGCTGATCGTGAGACCCACCGGAATCCTAGGCGAACGCGTTGCGGAGAAAGTATGAGATTGAGCAGAACAGGGGTTTTTTATATAGCGATGACCCTGCTGCTCGCCGCCTCGCCTTTCGTCTTGAACGTTTATTGGCTTGACGTGCTGAACAGCGTGGGGCTTTACGCGATCCTGGGGCTCAGCCTGAATATTATTTTGGGTGACGCCGGCCTGTTTAACCTGGGCCACGCCGCCTTCTACGCGGTCGGGGCCTACACGACGGCCATCCTGAATACACGCTTCCAAATTCCCGTGGTGTGGCTGCTTCCGGTCGCGGCACTCGCGGCGGGGCTGTTTGGTCTCATCGTTGTGCGTCCCATCATTCGTCTTCGCGGTGACTATCTGTGCATCGTGACGGTTGGCGTGGGAGAGATTGTCCGGATTGCGCTCATCAATGACGTTTTCGGGCTGACCGGAGGGTCCAACGGGATTCTCGGGATTCAGCGCCCACACCTGTTTGGTTTCATCATTCGCCGGCCAATGCACTTCTTCTTTTATATCTGGGCGTTTGTTGCGCTGAGCGTGTTTCTGTTTTCCCGTTTGCAGCATTCGCGTTTCGGCCGGGCCCTGAACTATCTGCGGGAAGACGAGGTTGCGGCCGAAGGCAGCGGCGTCAACACCGCTCACTATAAGACCGCGGCATTTGTTCTGGGAGCGGCTTGGGCGGGAATGGCCGGAAACATCTTCGCTACCAAGATGACGATTATCGCGCCGGAATCGTTCAGCTTCTGGGAATCGGTGCTGATGTTCGCCGTAGTCATTTTGGGCGGGTCCGGAAGTGTGCCGGGCGTGCTGCTGGGCTCGTTTCTGATCATCGGACTTCCCGAGCTGTTCCGCGGATTCGCCGACGCCCGCATGCTGATTTTCGGTGCCGCGATGATCCTGATGATGATTTTCCGCAGCCAGGGAATCTTCCCGGCTCATGTGCGGCCTTACTCGCTCGAGGGACTTGCTGAGGCCGAGGGTTCGGTAGCGGCGCCAGCGGCTGGTTCCGGCGCTTCCGAGGACATGCAGCCGGTAAAGGAGGTTCGATGAGCCTCCTGGGCATTCGTTCGCTCACCAAGCGCTTTGGGGGATTGGTAGCGGTCAAGAACGTTTCCTTCGACGTGGAACCCGGATCGATTGTCGGCCTGATTGGCCCCAACGGAGCCGGTAAGACCACGGTCTTCAATCTCATCACCGGAATCTACCGCCCCGATGAAGGCGAGATAAACTTCCAGGGAAAGTCGATTGCCGGATTGCCGACTCACCGCATCGTTTCCGGCGGCATCGCGCGCACATTCCAGACAATCCGGCTTTTTCAGAACCTTTCAGTCTTGGACAACGTGTTGGCCGGACGCCATTGCCGGATGAAATCCGGAGTGATGGGCGCCATGTTGCGGCATCCGCGTGAGCGCCGCGAGGAAAAAGCAGCGCTGGTCGCGGCCGTGCAGGCGCTGGATTTCGTGCGGCTGCGCTCCGAGGCGCAGAACCTGGCAAAGAATCTTTCTTATGGCAATCAGCGGTTGCTTGAGATTGCCCGTGCCATCGCGACCAAGCCGCAGCTGGTGATTCTGGACGAACCTGCCGGCGGCATGAATGAACAGGAAACCGCCAGCCTGATCTCCTTGATCCGCAAAGTGCGAGATCAAGGGGTCACCGTTTTGCTGATCGAACACGACATGAGCCTGGTGATGCGCGTCTGCGAAAAAATCGTGGTGCTCGAGTACGGCTCGAAGATAGCCGAGGGAAGTCCGCAGGAGATTAAGAACGACCAGGAAGTGATCCGGGCTTATCTCGGCGCCGAGCAAGAGGATTGAATGCTTCTTCAAGTAACCGATCTTCACGTGAAATACGGAAATATCGAGGTGCTTCACGGCATCAACCTGCAGGTTGGGCAAGGCGAGATTGTCACCATCGTCGGTGCAAACGGAGCCGGGAAATCAACCACTCTGCTTACCATTAGCGGTCTGGTGAAGCCCTCCAAGGGAACCATCCTGCTGGAAGGGCGCCCGCTGGAAAAGATGAAAGCGCACGAAATCGTCGAGGCGGGCATCGCGCAGGTACCCGAAGGGCGACGGGTTTTCGGCACGTTGACGACCCAGGAAAACCTCGGCCTCGGCGCGTTTACCCGAAACGATCCGCAGAAGATCAAGAAGAATCTCGATTGGATCTATGGACTGTTCCCGATCCTTGCCGAGAGGAGACAGCAGCTTGCCGGAACCTTGAGCGGCGGCGAACAGCAGATGCTCGCCATCGGCCGCGGGCTCATGAGCGAACCCAAGGTGCTGCTCATGGACGAACCCAGCCTGGGCCTTGCTCCGCTGCTGGTTCGAGCCATCTTCCAAACGATTAAAGAGATCAACGCCACCGGCGTGACCGTAGTGTTGGTGGAACAAAACGCGCGCGCCGCATTGAAGCTGGCTCATCGAGGATACGTCTTGGACCTGGGCCGGATTGCGGCCGAAGACCAAGCGGCGGCGCTGCTGGCCGATCCCAAGGTGCAGAGCGTGTACCTCGGAGGACACGCGGGAGCGTAGCTTTCAATTTCTAAGCTTCCAGGAATCTCCTTGGCGCTCGATCAACCCTCTGCGCTTAAGCGTCTGCTGTTCTCGCCGAAGTTCGTGCTGCCATTCCATATCGCTAGGCACGTGACGATGAGTGCAAATTGGGCCGCCACAATCGGAGGTTTGGCGCTGCCTTGCCAGCGCATACAGTTCTTCGGTTCCTTTGGGGCCATCAAGCAAAGCGTCCAAAATTAATTGCTTAAACATGGATTCATCCCTTTGCCAGTTTCAGGCTGTCATCCTGAGCGAAGCGAAGGATCTATGCATTTTCCTGCGTCGCAATACATAGATTCTTCGCTCGCTAACGCTCACTCAGAATGACACTCCAAAAGGTTATCGCGCGAACAATGCGCCCCCGCGAACCATGGATCGCCACCCGATGCGCTCGCACCACATTTCACCGGTACGCACGTTACTGCTTTCGGCCGGAACCGTCTCGATAGGCGACTCCCAATAACTCTTCGAAGACGCGGATCATTGCCCCCTTGTCCTGATCGCCATAGCCCTTGAGCAAAGCTGCCTGATAGGTTGCGGTCGCTGCGCCTAAGACTGGCATAGGGATACACAGATTGGCTGAGATTTCGGCTCCACTCACCAGGTCTTTGTAAGCGTGCTTCATCGCGTAGCCGTCGGAGAAATGGTTCTTGAGGATTCGCGGCAGAAAAAATTCCGAAGCGTAGCTCTTGCCGGTGCCGCTATTGACCACCTGACCGACTTTCTCCGGGTCCAGTCCCAGCTTCACGGCCATGGGAAGAACCTCTGCCAGCGCCGCAGCATTGATGTCGAACAGGAGCTGGTTGATCAGCTTGGTAAGTTGGCCGCTGCCGGTGCCGCCCATGTAGAGGATCTTGTTGCCGATGCAATTGAGAAAAGGCCTGACCGTCTCGAGAGTTTTCTCGCTGCCTCCGCACATCACCGTAAGCGTGCCGTCCTGCGCCCGCGCCTCCATGCCGGAAACGGGAGCGTCGAGAAAGCTAACCCCTACCGCTTCCAGGCGCTTCGCCAACTCCAGCGTGGCCGTGTAGCTCATGGTGCTCAGGTCCACCACAGTCTGCCCTTTTCTGAGCTTGTCGATGATCCCGTTCTGCCCCACCAGCACATCCTGCACCGCTTGCGTACCCGGAAGGCTGAGGAAAACGATGTCAGCCTGCGCGGCTTCCGCAAGGTTCGTAGTGGTTCGAACACCCTTCCGCTCGAACTCCGGGAAAACATCTTTTCTAAGATCATTGACGATGAGTTCAGCTCCGCTCTTGAGCATATTCATCGCCATGTGCTTACCCATCTGCCCCAAGCCAACAAAACTGATCTTCATGTGTGCCGCACTCTCCAAATATTAGTTAGTTGATAAACGTTCATGGCGCTCACACCAATAACTCAACCTGCGCTGGGCAGAACCTTGCCGGGATTCATGATGCCCAGCGGATCGAGCGCGGCCTTGATGCGGCGCATGGTTTCCAGCTCCGCGCCTCCGCGCCATTCCTCCATCATGTAGGGCTTGATGAGGCCAATTCCGTGCTCCGCCGAAAAGCTGCCGTCAAACTGGCGGACGACTTCGTTGACCGTGTCCATGATGGCGTGATCCTGGCTCATGAAAGCCGCACGGTCGCCGCCAACTGGCTGCACCAATATTGAAATGAATGTTGCCGTCGCCCATGTGCCCGAAGGGAACGACGCGAATACCCGGGAACCGCCGTTCGCACGCTGCCCTGGCGAGGGTGATGAACTCCGGCACCTTTGAGACCGGAACCGACACATCGTTTTTCACCGAAGCGCCTTCGCGCTTCTGAGCGTCAGGCATCTCTTCCCTCAGCTTCCATAAATCCGTTCGCTGGGATGAGCTCGCCGCGAGAACCGCGTCCACAACAATGCCGCTCTCCAGCGCCTTCCCCAAAACGTCCTCCAATCCCTCGCGCAATCCGGAATCGGGAGAGGCCCCGGCAAGCTCCACCAGGACATAGTGATCGGCCCGCTGCTCCAGCGGCAATTGCGAGTCGGGGAAATGTTTGAGCACAAGTTCCAGGCCCGCGCCGGAGATATATTCGAATGCCTGAATGGAGTCGTGATGAAATCCGCGACACAACACCAGAAGTTCCAGCGCAGCATGCACCGTGGGCACGGCGCATAAAGCCAAGGCAAGGTTGCGCGGCCGCGGCACGAGTTTCAAAACTCCGGCGGTGATGATGCCGAGCGTGCCTTCGGCGCCGACAAACAGTTGGCGGAGGCAGTATCCGGTGTTGTCCTTGCGCAATCGCCTGAGACCGTTCCAGATGCTTCCATCGGGCAAAACGACCTCCAGCCCAAGCACCTGATCGCGCGCATTCCCGTAGCGAAGGGTGTTGTTTCCTCCGGCATTGGTCGACAAAACTCCGCCAATCTGCGCGGAGCCTTCCGAGGACATGGACAACGGCAGCATACAATCCTGGGCGATAGCCGCTTCCTGAGCGGCCTTGAGAGCGACGCCTGCTTCGATGGTCATCGTCAGGTCCACGGGGTCCAAAGCACGGATACGGTTCATCCGCGAAAGCGACAGTACAAGCTGAGTGCCGTCCGCACTGGGCGTCGCGCCGATCACCATACTGGTATTGCCGCCCTGAGGGACAATCGCAATTCGCCTCGCGGCGCAAAACCTGACGACGGATGCAACTTCATCGACGGTCGCGGGACGCACGACGGCAAACGTGCTTCCCTTGAAAAGCTGGCGCCAATCTTCACAGTAGGCGGCCGTATCGCTGGGATCGAAAAGACAACCTTTCTCCCCGACGATGCCGATTAATGCCGAACGAAGTTCGGCGGATTCGACAGATGCAAGTTGGCTTTCAGACATGTGGCTCCTTAAAATCGTGGTCCGCAGCAAATCACCCAGGCAGGCGGCTGCTGAACAAAGCTTGTTTCATAATCCAGTTGCTCAATAGACGACGAACTTCTTGCGGGGCTAAAGCCCGCATTTTTGTTGGCCCCTACTTATAAACCACGCCCTGCGCAGGCGGCTGTGGCGCGTTCTCTTCTCTTGATTCCACGGTAATCGCAAAGTCCGGACAGATCATGAAGCACTTCATGCAGCCAGTACAATTTTCGTCCTGCCTCGCTTCCACGTAGAGATAGCCAGCCTTATTAAACAAGCCGGAACTTTCAAAAACGCCGGGCTCGCACACTTCGCGGCAATAGTCGCACTCCTTGCACAGGGCTGAATTCACTTCGACCTTGAAACGTTTCTTCCCGGCCTGCGTCATACCGTCACGCCCCTCTTTCGCCTGATTTCCGTATCCAATTCCACGGGCGAATACTCCGCTTCACACGAGCCCATTCCCTCCGCACTCGCTTTTCGTCGCAAAAGCTAAACGCCAGCAGCCTGGCGCTTGCCCAGAAGTTGTTTTCCACGTGCTTCTTCCGTTGCCAGCACTTCACGCACGGCAGCGATCATTTCGCTGAACGTCTTGGTGATGGTGACGCCAGCCTTGGCCAAAGCCGCATATTTCGACGCGGTCGAGCCACTTCCTCCCGAGATGATCGCACCGGCATGGCCCATCTTCTTGCCGGCGGGTGCTGTCTGCCCGGCGATGAAGCTGATCACCGGTTTGGGGTAACCAGATTCCAGGTACTTGGCGGCCTGTTCCTCGCCGGTGCCGCCAATCTCGCCAACCATGACGACGACTTTTGTTTCGTCATCGGCAGCGAATTCCTTGAGCACATCAATGAAATCCATACCGCGGATGGGATCGCCGCCGATTCCCACGCAGGTTGTTTGCCCAATGCCCATTTCAGTGAGCGTTGCCCCGATATCGTGGGTTAGCGTCCCGCTGCGCGCAACTACGCCGACCGGACCCGGGCTATAAATTGAGCCGGGCATGATGCCGACCTTGGTTTTTCCGGGGCTGATTACGCCGATCGTGTTTGGCCCCACGATCCTGACTCCGCGCTCGATGGCCAATTGTTTTACGTAGGCAGTATCGTGAATGGGAACAAACTCACTGATGATGACGACCAGCTTGATGCCGCTTTCGATGGCTTCGGTGGCGCATTCCTTCGCCGCGTATGGCGGCACGAGAATCAGGGTCGCATCGATGGCCGTATGTTCCAGCGCCTCGGGGACGGTGTTGTAGACGGGTACGCCGCCAACCTTGGAGCCGCCTTTTCCGGGCGAAATACCTGCCACCAGATCCACACCGTAATCGAGCATGTACTTGGTGTGCAAGCCTCCCATCTTTCCCGTAATACCCTGCAACAGCACCTTGGTTATCTGGTTGATCAGAATCGCCATCTTATACGCCCTTTCCGACGAGGCTTACGATTTGCACGACTGCCTCTTCCGTGGTCCCAAATTTCACAATCGGAATATTCCGGTCTTCGAGCAGCTTCCAGCCTTCATCCTGTGAATGGCCGCGCATCTTGACCAGGATTTTAGCCGTCGGCTTGTCTTCGTCGATGACGTTCGCCAGTCCCCTGCCCATCCATTCGCAGTTATTGATACCGCCAAAGGCATTGACCAAAACACCCTCCACGCCTGGGGTCGCGAGGCAGATGCGAAAAGCCTCCGCCATCTTCTCGCTTGAAATCCCGCCGCCCGTGTCCAGGAAGCAGGCGGGCTTGGCGCCGTAGTGGGAGATCATGTCCATGGTGGCCATCGCCAGCCCGGCACCGCTGCCCAAAACAGCGATATTGCCCTCCAGTTGCACATAATTCAGGCCCCCCTTCCTGGCCCGTGCCTCCAATGGCGTACCTGCTTCGAAACGCTGGGTGATTTGCTGCCGGGCCAGTGCGGAGTCGTCGATCACCATCTTCGCATCGATGGCCACTACTTCTCCCTGGGGCGTTACGACCAGCGGATTGATTTCGGCCGTTGTGGCGTCGCTTCCGTGGAACGCTTCGACCAGCTTTTGCATGACCTGCGCGACCTTCGGCAGCAGCTCGACCTGTAATCCCGAGCCCCTGAGAAAATCGATGACCCTGAAAGCTCGCACCGGCTGCGTCGGCGGCAGATGCATGGTCAGGACCTTCTCCGGCGTTGTCCGCGCCACCTCTTCAATGTCCACGCCCCCGCTGGTCGAGAACATCAGTGCGGGAAGCCCGTTCTGCGGATCGAAGGTGACGCCGGCATAGAGCTCCTGGGCAATCTCGATTTTCTCGCTGAGCAACACGCTTTCTGTTTTTTCGCCTTGAATGACCAAGCCAAGGATTCGTCCGGTATGCTCAATCAACTCGGCTTGGTTGGCCGCAATTCGCACCCCGCCTGCCTTGCCGCGTCCGCCGGTCAGCACTTGCGCCTTGACCACGACTGGATAGCCCAGCGCTTCGACCGCTTTTAGCGCTTCTTCAACCGACCGAACCAACATCGCGGACGAAACTTTTATGCCGTACTTGGCAAAGATTTCCCGCCCCTCATGTTCAAAAAGCCGCATAAAATTCCTTTCCTGACTCAATCAAACTGCTGAAGTACGGTGGCTGCTTAATGTCAGCATACAAGTAATTGCCCGTACTTCTTCGGCTCAAGTATTTCGAGAGCCATCAATGCCGCGATCGCTTCGCATGAAACGCTGCTTCAATCGCCTCAAAAACCCGCTCAAAGAATATCTCGGGTGAAAATGCCGCCGCGGCCTCGTGCGCGTTGTTCGCCAGGAAACGCGCAAACTCAGGTTCGGCGAAGACACGGTCAATGGCAGCCCGAAGCGATTCACTATCACCCGGCGTCAGCAGAAGGCCCGTTTTGCCGTCTTCGAGATAGCTCCTGTATTCGGCTCTGCCCAACACGATGATCGGTTTGCCGAGCTTCATCGCGTTCACAATAATGGTGTGCCCGCCGGTATGAATATCACGTTCCGGAAGTGGCACAACTACAGCCCTGGCGCCGGCCATCAACTCGTCGAACCTGCCTGGATTGACGCTCATAACTTCCACGTTCGGGGGGATATCCAAACCACGGAAGTAGCTCGTCTGCAATGTGCAGATGACTGTACGGTACGGCGTACCGGCAACTGCCCGGATCAGGGTTTGATAATCCCTGCATGAGCCGCCGGAAAATATGTAGTCTCCTTCGGAAGCTGGTGGTTCCGGAATGCTGAGGTTGTAGTGGAAGGGCACGAACCGGAACTTCCCTCCAGGTACCCTTAGCGCTTCTGCAAAACGATGCTCCTCCTCCTGACTGGCATGCGCGAAGATCTGGTTGACAGCGCGGCTGGCGATCCACATTTGCACGCGCTTCAGCAAAAGCGTCGACTGGCTGGGCGAAACGGCCCAGGGAAAGTCGATCATCACATGAACGCGGCGGCTGGATCTTGTTCTGAACAGGGCCTGCATGAGGGCGAACATCTGGCCGACATGCTCGGCTCCGGTAACAACCGCGTCGAAACGCCGGCTCTCGCGGAACAAACGCCAGGACCACAAAAGGCTGAGCCAGTAACTGTCGGCGGCGCGCGGGAAAGCCTCGAACCATCCGGGAAGCAAAACGGTTCTCTTGACCCACTCCGGATGAAACTGCTTGTGGTGAGTTGTCAGGATCGAGAGCATCGGCGCGGGATGCTGGCGTGGGCTGTCAGTTTCCGGGCATGACTGTTCGCAAGAACAGGATGCATTCTGCTGAGGCGCGTTGGAGACCTTCACCATCCTCAGTGAATCCTCAATTGATCGACCCGAAGCTCAACATCGTCGGCGATGCTTGGCGCAACCGTCACCGCAGTTGGTTGCTGTTCCGGCGTCGCGAGCGGTGCCGTCTCGCGCACTTCGGCATCGGTTACCGAACTCGCGCCACTGCCAGTGGCCTTGAGCGGCGCTTTAGTGAGGAATGCCGGCAAACAGGTGGACAGAAAAACGCTGAACCAGAATACCCTCGCATGCATTCCGGAAACGAAAAACGCAGCAATCGCGTAACCGACCACCCCATTGCCGATGGCAGTTGAAAACGTGTACGTGAAAGTATCGCCGCATCTCTTGGCGGCTCTGCTCAAGCGGGACAGGTTCAAGAGAGTGAAAAAAAATATGGCAAGAAACAGCGCGAGTCCCACCAGACCGACTTCCACCCCCACTTCCAGGTAAGTGTTGTGCGGCACGTGGAAACCCAGCTCCACTCCGGCCGGCATATACCTGCTCATGTAGGGTCGCGAATTGCCAGAGACCCACGCCTAAGACAGGATGATCGGCGATGATGCGGAAAGCGATGCTCCAGAGTTGCAAGCGCGCGTCTGAGGACTCCGTGTCGCTAATCGTGGGATGAAGCAGACGATCTAGCGGGGATACCGGAGAGACCATGAATAAAACAAGGATGACCAACGCAATGACGATGAGCTTTCCGCGGTGCCGCGCATTGCGCAGCTGCAATACCAGGACCACAACCAGGGCGATGAAGCCGCCCCGCGACGCTGCCAGAAGGAAAGCGATGAGCGTCAGCAGCAGACAGCCGCCAGCGAAGGCGCGTTTCCACCCATTATGAGTGAGGGCAAATGCAACGATGATGGGCAGAACCGTTACCGCAGAGGCTGAGAATATGTTCGGATCCCCCGCCACGCTGCCGGGACGATATCCGAGTCCGTAAGCCGAAATTGCTCCTCCCCACTCTTTGATGAGATACAGAGAGGCAAGACCGAGTGCGGCAATCAGCACCAGGATACTGGTTTCGAGGTGCTGCCGCGAATCAATGAAAATAGAGGTTGCGATCAGGAAGACCAGCTCCACGAAAATGACGCCCACCATCTCGTGCCAATCGAATGGAGTCACCATGACGGCATATGAGGTGGTGGCCATAAAGGCGAATAGGACGAATGCCCGCGCTTGCCCGGTAGCAAGAATATGTGGAACTGATTTTCGGCGTGGGAGATACGCCAACGCGAGCAAGAAGCAACCGATTCCGAGAAACTTCTCGACCGTAATGCCAAAAATCGTATAGCCGAATAGCGGATGATCGATCAGCGGCAATGAAATGATCAATATGTAGAACAGGATCATTGCCAATTCCCGATCATAGGAACCAGCAGCCCCATCGCCAGGACGGGGACGGTTCTCTCGTTGGTGTCACTGCCCATAAGACCAAACCTTGGTGGTCGCCATCGCCGGAGCGAGCCACTCGCTCGGGCGTCATCTCCAACGCACCCAACTAGCCCGCTGAACTCGCAAGCATCTGCTTGGCATTACGTTAGCGTATTTCAGGCTTGTCCGGTAAGGGAAAATAAAATGCGCGGCGCTGGCACGACGAAAATAGTATCTGGCTTCACGAACCCAGATCGAGCTTTTGAAACGACGCCCTGCATGGTAAAGTTGCCAACGCAACTTGGGGCAGGGTATCCCTGTCCCGGACTGGAGGCGGCTGGTGATGGTTTCAGCCTGGTCGAGGCGAGAATTCTGTGGCAATTTGCTGAAGGTGATTGCGGCTGTTCCAATAGCCAGCTTGGCCATGCCGGCTCTGGCCGCGCCGGCGCCGTCGGAGATTGACTCCGCCATTCACGAGCTGATGCTCGCCAATCGCGTCCTGGCGGCAAAAGAAGTGGTGGATGGTTATGGCCATGTCAGCCTGCGGCACCCGAACGATGCCAACCGTTACCTTCTGTCTCGCTCCATGGCTCCGGCACTGGTGACGGACGCCGATATCATGACCTTCGACCTAGACAGCAATGCGCTCGGAAACGACACCCGGACGCCCTACCTTGAGCGCTTCATCCATGGGGAAATCTACCGCGTGCGGCCTGACGTTAAGGCCATTGTGCACTGCCACTCGCCAGAGCTGATCCCCTTCGCTGATACGGGCATCCAGCTTCGCCCTCTTTATCACATGAGCGCCTTCTTGAGCGCTGGAACGCCGATTTTCGAGATTCGTGATTTCCGCGCCGCAAGCGACAAGAGCATGCTGGTGCACAATCGCGAACTGGGGCAGGCACTGGCGCGCGTGCTCGGCAAAAGCGACGCGCTTTTGATGCGGGGGCACGGGGGAGTGGTGGTGGCCGGCACACTAGCGCAGGTGGTTGGACGCGCGGTGTATCTGCAAACGAATGCAAAACTGCAAGCGGAGGCGATGGCGCTAGGCAAGCCGATCAAGTATCTCGATGCCGACGAAGACCCTGGCGGACCTCCGGTCAGCGGCTACGGCCGGAACTGGGAGATTTGGAAGCACGAAGTTGAAGCTGGCTGCGGCCGCCACTAACGGGTCGCAAGAAAATAAAGAATCCTCTTTCGGGCCGGACAGCTCTTTATCACGTGGTCGGGCGCGCAGCTTGGCTTCCAGCCACGATGAGCAGCTCGCATTCCCGTCACCAGGACAGGCAACGTTCTTTCATCTTTTGCACTCATTATTAACGTAGCTGGATTAACGTAGCTGGAAGAAGATCAGTGCTGCTCGGGGAACGAGCCGTGGTGCGGAGCTTCGCATGTTCGGCTGCCGAAAGTCATCTTAAATCACAGAGTTGAAGATGTTCGAAGAGCGCGAAGAAGTGCCTGAATTCAACCCGAAGAACTGCCCCCAGCCTTCCTTGGAAGCCATCATGGCATTGCAGAAGATGCTTGAAGACGGGCTGTTGGATCATCAGGACGAAATCCCGGAAACTCCGCCGCCTGTTGTCCTCCCCGCGATTGATCGCGCTGCGCGCGCGCGACTGGACAATGCCGAGCAAAGTGTTTTCCAAACTGTTCGTTGCTTCATCAGAGATCTCGCACACAAGCTTCACTTGATGCCGGCACGCAAAAAGCCGACCGGCGGTAGGTCCGCTCGGGGTATCGGTTGAGTCCCTGGCCGAAGCCGATTTTTCCTAACGCGGTTTGCAGGCGTCCACTGTTCGTAGGGATGCTTCGACTCCACGCGCCCAAAACCGGGACGCGTTCCGCTCAGCATGACAGCGCGATAACTGCTCATCTGCTTGGCGCACTACCCTAGCCATCTACGAGGCAGGCAAAGTTGAAGTGCGGCGAAATCAGGTTGGAAGCATCGTCGACTTCCGCTTGGCGAAGCACTTGCGAACCGATGACTCCGGCCTGACGGATGTCGCCCAGGCAAAGGACGCCGCGCACCTTGTTGCCGCGCAAAACCACCTTGCGGTAGGAGGCTCCGGTGCCTGAGGTCAGCACCTCGTCGCCAGCCTCGCCTTCAAAATCGCCGATTGAGACAAGAGAAACCCCGGCGATTTCAATGGCGTTCATGGCAACACCGCCTTTGAATTCCGATTGAGTGCCCGTCATGTTGCTGGCGGCCACTTCGCCCTGTTCGACCGCCACGGGCCAAATCGCCGGGATCACGCGGTTTCCTGTCAGCGGATCGATGGTCTCGGCAACATCCCCCGCGGCGTAGATATCGGCTACCGATGTCTGCTGACAGGCGTCAACGATGATGCCGCGCCCGACTTCGATTCCGGCCGCTTGCGCCAACCCGACATTGGGCTTGACGCCGACCGCCATCACGACCATGTCACACGCCAGTTCTCTTCTCTCGAGTTGGACACCGGTCACCGCCCCGTTGCTGGTTGCGATTGCTTTCACTTCCGTGCCGACCATCACCGCAACGCCCTTGCCGCATACGGCATCGGCGATCACCTGCGCGGCAGTATCGTCCAGTTGCCGTGGCATGACGCGGGATAGCTTCTCGACGACCGTTACTTTCAACCCGCGCGCGGCCAAGGCCAACGCGCTTTTCAGACCGATCAAGCCCGCCCCAATCACGACTGCGCTACGCGCCGACTCCGTCGCATGCGCGATTTCGCGGGTCTGCGCCATCGTCCATAGCGCGTAAACGCCTTTGGCTTCCCTTCCCGGCAGGGGCGGTATGAGCGGCAGTGATCCGGTTGCAAGCAGCAGCTTGCTATATTTTTGCCGCTCGCCAGAGGCCAGTTCCACGGTCTTTTCGTCCGGGTGAATTGCCGTGACCCGTTCGCCCATGCGGCAAACGATGCCGAGTTCGCGAAACGCGTCTGCTCCTTGCAGTTCGGATTCGGCGGCTTCGAACTTGCCGGCCACGATGTCAGGCAGATCAATGCGGCTATAGAAATAGTCCTGCTCATCCGTGATCATTGTCACTGGTGCGGCATGCTCCAGACGCTTCAGCATCCGGGCGGCGCTGGTGCCGGCCGCGCCCTGGCCAATTATGATGTACATGTCATCGCTCCCCGGCACTCACTTGCCGGCAACCACTTCGGCCAGCACCTGCGGCAGTTGTGCCGCGGCGAACGCGCGGATATTGCCGCCCAGCAGATCGGTTGGCAAACTCATCTCGCCAAGGTTCACCCAGGTAGGAATGTCCTGGCTGGCATAAGCCACGGCCGTTGCCAAGGTCTTGTTGTGAGTCAGCTCCGGCAGAACCGCAAAGACGGGTAGCCCGGCGGCTTTCGCCCGTCCCGCAAGTTCAAGAAATTCTCCCGCGTCATGGCATGACCCCAGGTTGATCGTCGAGGTCGCATTGCACATGCCGGCCTTGGCCAGAGCCGTCCCGGCGCAGCCGGCGGTCACGACGGTGAAACCCTTCTCGATCAGGAATGAAGCCGTCTTCAGGAAAGTTGCGTCCTGCGTGTTCGCCACATTACCGCATCCGCCCAGGTAGACCAGCCCCTTGGAAACCGCGAATTTATCGTAGCCGACGTAGCTTTGCTGCTTGCCGGCGGCAAAGCTGCCAGCCTTGCCGGCGCGACCATGGAAGCGATTGCGGGCGATCTCGACCGCCTGCGCGAAGCCGGCTTCATCGCTGAGCGTGGACGCGGCGGTAACCGGAACCGAAAGCTTCTCCGCCAGCCCAATCAATGCCGGCGTGACGCACTGGCTGCCGACGACGAGCAAATCCACAAGCCCCGTCAGCAAAGCAGTTTCCTGCGAGTCGTAGTTCGTAACCACGGGAAGCGTCTTCTCGTTGCCGCAGATACTCACTACATTGGCTTCAGCTCCGGCGGCCTTTACCAGTGCTTCGACTTTGGCGGGCGGAACGTGACCATGGCAGACGATATTTGGTTTGGCGTCTTCGAGCACGCCCATGCCTGCCGCCAGCAATTGCTTCCGGCTTCCCTGCGCTTTGGCAATTGCAGTCAGGGTGGTAACGACGGCCCGCCCAAGGTTGTCGAAACACTTGCCGCAGGCAGTCATGTTGTCAGCGGTCAGCGAGATCGAACGCCAAGTGGAAGGGTCGAGATCGCATCCGAACTGCGCGGCCAGAATTGCCAGCGCTGCCGCGCCATCGGCAGTCTTCCTGAGGAAGTAATTTGCCACCAGCGCCTGCTGGTCGCGACCGCAGATCGACTTCTCTCCGTTTTCCGAGAAGGGGTTGACGCGGCAAGGCCCTTCCAGGCAGTCGGTACAGCAAATCGCCATCCGTCCAAAACCGCACTGCGGCTGCAAGGCTTCCGCACGGTCCCACACCAGCTCAGTCTGCTCCCGGTAGGCTTTTACGATCGCTTGATTCACGGCTGAATCCGCGGACTTCTTCCGTAGCTCTTTCATTTCTCAGTTGCCCTCCCGGACATAATCAAGGCTGATGGTCTTTGCATCCGCCGCGGCAAATAGCGCAATGCGCCCGCGCCTGTCGGCCAGAACTTTTTCGTAGCCCGCTTCATCGCCATACACCAGCGCGCCCGTTGGGCACGATGCGACACATGCTGGCTCTTCCATATGCATGCAGGCGTCGCACTTGATCGCCACTTTGAACGTCGCACTGGGAACCACGGCACCGAACGGACAAGTCATGACGCACATCCAGCAACCGCGGCACTTCGCCTGGTCGATAAAGATGTTCTCTTTTTCTGGATCGCGTTGCAGCGCACCTGACGGGCATGCCTTGAGGCAAGTGGCATCCTCGCAATGCCGGCACTGGATAGGAAAACTGTGGCCGGTCGCGCCGAACACGCCCACCCGCGCCACCGGTTTTGGATCCTCCAGGATCGCCCCGGCCAGCGTTCTCGACGCGGAATTACGCTCCACGGCGCATTGCAGCTCGCAGGTCTTACATCCCAGGCATTTATCTCTGTCCACCCAAACACGCTTCATATTCGTCCCCGTTCAGCAAGCTGCTGAAAAACGCCGCGCTGCTTAGACAACATGTATCCCCCATAGGCACATGATTTCTTCCACCATGGCAGCGGCTCGCGCGGGATTAAAGACCCCGCACTGACAGGGTTTAGCCAGCTCCCTGCCGGCTTCCGGCAGCGTCAACTTGCCCTCTTTCACGTCTTCGACGATCTTGTTGACCAGATTGAAGGGAACCTGGCCGTGTCCGCACATGGTCGTAAACCGCAGGATGTCTTCATCGGGAAGGCGATCCTTGTTTCCCCAAACACCGAGCGAGGTCTCGCAGGTGTGCGGCTTCACGCCGGCGACGCTGCAACAGTCATGCACATCCGCCATGAGCCCGGAGATGATGACCGACACTCCCAAGTCGGCTTCCTTCAGATCCTTCAAAGCGCTGATCAGGTCCTCGCGGTTTTCAAATACGCCATGCACGATGGAGGTGTCTTGAGCGTTATTGACGATGGTTTCCGGCGAGGTGATAAAGCGGTTGCCGGTCTTCATGTCGCCCATGTTGACCGGGTTGTGCTGCTGGATAATCTCCAGGAAACGCTTCAATCGCGTCTTCGAGCCGACCTCATTGACGCCTTTGGCCGACATGGCGAACAACACGTAATCATTCTTGAAACTGTCGGCCGTTCCGCGGCGGTGAAGCGTGTGCGTCATGCGTTTGCCTCCTCGACGAAGAACGGTCTGCCAAGGCCGATGTTGGTCTTGCCGTTAAGCGTAGGCTGGATGCCGGCAGCTTTCGCCATCTCGAACGCCGCAATTCCACCGTCCGGGTCCACCTTCGTGGTCAGGTCAAAGCTGCACACCGTCGAGATCTCTTGGCTGACCTTGCGAACGGCGGCGATGATCTCCGGAATCCTCTGTTGCGGAACCATCAATTCGATGATGGCCGACAACACCTTCTCTCCCATGACCTCTTCATTCATCTTGCCGGTCTTCTTGTCGGCCATAAGTCCGGTGAGAGGATTCTTTGGCTCGAAGGTGATGCCGCCGATGGCGGCGATGGCCATGGCGACCTTCTCGATGTCTGTGAAACGAGCGCCAACGCCCGGGCGGCCCATCTCGACCGCCATTCCGGCTTCGCCCCACTTAAAGCGGCCAGTGATATCGTTGGTCTTCATCTCTTCGGTCCCGCGGCCGGGGACGCGGGTCTCTTTGTGCTCTACCAGCGGATTGCTGAAGGTGCCGCGCACCGATCGCGGCCACTCGGGCTTCGGTTCGTAGAGGGCATCGCTGGCGCAAATGTGGGCTCGGTAACAGACGCCGCAGTCTACGCACTCGTATTGATCGACGCTGGAGCAAATACGTCCACGGCTGTCGCGCACAAAGCTTATTGCACCCATGGTGCAATAGGGCTGGCAGCGTCCACAGCCAAGGCAAAGTTTCTCGTTAACTTTCAACTCGACTCCTCCGTTCGGCACCCACGCCGGCGTTGAGCGCCTGAGGCACTGCCGCAGTGCATACTAAAGTCGAAGGCGCTCTCGTCCCTTGCCCCATGCCACCCACCAGACGCTAAAGGCTGCGTTTGCAGGGAACTGCCGAGATGCTGCCCGGGACATACCTTCGTGTTGTCTGCTGCCGCGGATGTGACTACAGGAATACGGATCGCCTTCTCAAAATAACATGAGCGAGAGAAGCCCTTACATCGGGTGTTCAACTTAAGCTAAAGGGCAAGACTCTAGCACGCACCCCCGGCTTTTCCATCGTGAATAGATTTCGTGGATAGATTTGAGTTTCGCAAAACAGCGTACCGGCACTACAATCTTTGACAATTATCTTTTGAAGAAGAAGTTTCCCGCGGGCCTGAGCCAGAATCTTCGATTTTGACGTGGCCTCGTCGAAGTAAGCCTATGAAACTGGGAGTCATGCTGTTGCACGGAATGTTCGGAGGACCGGAGAGCTGGCAAGCATGCGGCACTCGGCTCCAAGAGAAGTGGCCGGTCTACGTTCCGGAGCTTCCCATCCTGGACGTGCCTTACAATGAAGTCGGAATCAACTCGCTTGTCGGTTACATCAAGGGGATGCTCGACGCTGAAAAGATTGAGCGCACCGTCCTCTGCGGTAATTCCCTGGGCGGTCACGTTGCGCTCAAGTTAGCCCTCGCTTATCCCGACCGCGTCGCCGGGCTCGTGCTCGTCGGAAGCTCGGGACTCTTCGAGCGCACTGATCAAAACGCACCCCGCCACCCATCGCGCGAATGGGTTCGCGAAAAAATAAAAGAGGTTTTTTTCGACGAAGTCCACATCACCGATGTTCTCGTCCAGAAGGTCTACGAAACGATTACATCCCCCGTGCAGGCGCGGAAGGTCGTTCGCATGGCACGCTCCGCAAAGCACGAAAATCTGCGCGAAGAGTTGTCGCAATTGCAATGCCCGGTCATGCTGATCTGGGGCGCCGACGATCACATCACCCCGCCAAGGATGGCTCACGAATTCAAGAGATGTCTCCCGCAAGCAGAGATGGAACTGATCGAACAATGCGGCCACGCTCCTAATATTGAACGCCCGCGGGAGGTCACCAGCATCATGGAGCGCTTTCTGGATGGCCATTGCTCGCCCCAATCCGCGAACGGAGATACCGTCTGCAAGGTGCCGGACGGCCCAGCATTCATTGAGGTTCGCGATTTGCGGCGTGAGTTTGACGATGGCAGCGTCAAGGCGCTCCGCGGAGCTGACTTCGTAATTCAGAAAGGGGAGTTCGTCGCCATCGCCGGCCCCAGTGGCAGCGGCAAGTCGACTTTGCTGCAACTTCTTGGCGGGCTCGATGTGCCCACCGGTGGCGAAGTCCTGTTCAACGGCCAGTCGTTGAGCGGAGTTCGCGATCTCAGCGCCTTCCGGGCGCGCACCATTGGTTTCGTCTTTCAGTCTTTTCATCTCCTCCCTACCCTCAATGCCTCGGAAAACGTACAGGTGCCGATGTTTGAAATGCCGTGGCCTGTAAAGGAGCGGCAGCGCCGCGCCGGGGAGCTGCTGCAAGCCGTCGGGCTGGCTGAGAGGATCGATCACCTTCCCGCCAAATTATCGGGGGGAGAGCGCCAGCGAGTCGCCATTGCCCGAAGCCTCGCCAACAAACCCGATCTGCTGCTCGCCGATGAGCCCACCGGTAACCTAGACAGTGACAGCGCCCGGCTCGTCATGGATCTCATCAAGCAGATACACTCGCAAACCGGCATGACGATCATCGTCGTCACCCACGATCCAAATGTCGCCGCCTATGCGCATCGCACCCTGCAGATGATCGACGGCCGCATCGTCGCCGACAGCCGGAAGCGGAAGGAGACGGTTTGATTTTTCTCGCGCTCGTCGGCAAGAACCTGCTCCGGCGCCCCACCAGGAGTCTGCTGACGATTGCAGGCATCGCCATAGGGATTGGCGCGGTTGTGGCATTGGCCAGCTTGGCCTGGGGCTTTGAGAAAAGCTGGGAACGAGCCTATGCCGTGCGCGGCACCGATCTCGTCGTAACCAAGGTCACCAGCCAGAGCCCCTTGGCCGCGCCCTTTGATGGCGGTATCAAGAATCAGTTGCTGCGCCTTCCGCACATCGACAAGGCGACGGGCCTGCTCAGCGATATGGTCAGCGTCGAAGATTCTCCGACCGTGCTCGTCTTTGGCTGGGAACTCCAGGGCTTCCTCTGGGAACATTTGCAGCTCATCGAAGGCCGCTGGCCTGCGAGCGACTCCGACAAATGCGTGGTGATTGGAACCCTGGCCTCGACGGTCTTGAAGAAATCCCTTGGCGCTCCCATCCAGGTCGAAACCGGCGAATTCACTGTTTGTGGCATCTTCAAGAGCGGAGCCTTGGTGGAAAACAGCGCCATCATCATGGCCTTGCCGCAATTGCAGAACATCATGGGCAATCCCGGGAGAATCAATTTCCTGAACTTGCGCGTGACCCCGGGCACCACGCCGGAGCAACTGGAGCAGCTTCGGCAGACCATCAAAAATCAAATGCCCGGCTTCCAGGCTTTCAGCACCGACGAGGTTGCGCGGCATAACACGGCCATCCAGATGGCCAAGGCCATGAGTTGGGCCACCTCCGCGATCGCCCTCATCGTAGGCGCTGTCGGCGTCATGAACACGGTGCTGATGAGTGTTTTCGAGCGCATTCATGAGATTGGCGTTCTGCTCGCCATTGGATGGCGGCGCAGCCGTATCGTGCGCATGATCCTCTATGAATCCGTGGTGCTCAGCTTTATTGGTGGACTCGTGGGCATCGCCCTCGGCTGTGTCGCCGTGCAGTTGCTGATGGCCAGCCCGTGGATGATTTTGAAAATTGAAGTGGAATTGAGCTGGCATCTATTCTCTATTGCCTTCGCCATTGCCTTGGGCCTGGGCGTACTGGGCGGCCTCTATCCGGCTTTCCTTGGCTCGCGGCTGCACCCCAATGAGGCTATGCGATACGAATGAAAACTCCGGCGCTTTTGGCTCTTCTGCTCTCGCTTTGCGCGAGTTCGCTGGGCGCCGACCTCACGGCAAAACAGCTCATCGCCCGGGTTGAGGATGCGCAGAAGACCTCTGGATTTCGCGTTCGCGCCAAGCTGGTCTCAAGCCGCCCGAACTCCGCTGCTCCGGAGGTAAAGCAGCTGCTCATCCGTGGCCGCCAGCACGAAGGCACCAAGCAGGTGATCTATCAGGTGCTCTGGCCCAAGCCGGCCGCCGGTGATGCCTTGCTGGTGGAAACATCCCCGCAGGGTGCGGTCAGTGGCCTGCTCCAGTCGCACAAGGGGCAACTCACTCTCACGCCACAGCTCATGGCTCAACCCCTCTTCAATTCCGCCATCGCCATAGAAGACGTTGCCGAAAATTTTTGGCACTGGCCGTTGCAGGAGTTGAAAGGAGAGGAAATTGTCTCCGGGCGCTCGTGCAAAATCCTCGAATCGCATCCCGGCTCCGGCACCGCAACTTCCTACTCTTTGGTCAGAAGCTGGGTCTCTCCTGAACTTGCCCTGCCTCTACGAGTGGAGAAATTCGGCAAAGATGGCCGTCTGCGGAGGCGCTTTATCGCCTCGAAGATCATGAAGCGGCCGCATGGCCGCTGGACCGCCGCCATCGTAACGGTCGAGTCGGCCGATGGCCGCGTCCGCACAACCCTTGAAGGTTCGCGTGCCGAACGCGACATCGAGATTTCCGCCGATCAGTTCACCCCGCAAGCCATCAGCAGACTTCGTGCCTCACCGTAGGCACATCATCCTTGAAAAGGCTCCAGCAGAAAAGGTGCACCGTAGCGCTGACAAATAGCGCGGATCTTATCGGCGAGCACCGGCGTGATCGGCACGCCTTCCTTCAATCGCCGTTCGCGGGCTTGCAATTCGGGATCGCCGGCAACCAGAACCGGCTCGGCGGGATCAATGGCCGGTACGCCGTGCAGGTAATCGATCATCTCGTCCACATCGCTCTCGAAGGCCCCGTCGGGCCGGAACGCTTTGGGGTCCAGAACCAGGAAGAAGTGCCCGAGATTATCTGCTCCGTCGACGGTTCCGCGCTGCTCCGCCAGTGCCGGGAAGGAGCCGCCAGCCAGAGTGCTTCCGAGAATCTGCGCAACCATGGCCAAGCCGTACCCCTTGTGACTGCTCATCTCCGGCGTGCCGCCAATCGGGGTCAGGCCGCCCTTGCCGCCCTCCCAGACGTAGGGCATGGCGGCAGCGGCGTCGCGCACGGGGCGTCCATTCTCGTCCAGCACCCAGCCGTCGGGCAGGGGCTTGCCTTTGAATTCGTAGATTCGAATCTTGTTGGCAGCGACCGTGCTCGTGGCCATGTCCAAAAGAAACGGAGGATTGCGGCGGGCGGGAACGGCGAAGGCAATCGGATTCGTGCCGAACACCTTGGTTGAGGCGCGCGTCGGCAAGACAGCAATGGTACGGGCATTGCTGGTCACCATGCTGATGAAACCGCGCTGAGCCGCCATCTTTGCGTAGTAGCCGGCCGGGCCGAAGTGGTGCGAATTGGTCACCGACACGGCTGCGACTCCGCAGGCGCCCGCCTTCTCTATCGCGAGCCGTGTTGCCATGACGGCGGCAGGATGACCCAATCCCGCACCGGCGTCGATCAAAGCCGTCACCGCATTCTCGCGGATAACCCTCGGCTCCGCCTGCAGCTTCAATTTGCCCTGGCGAAGCTTTTCCTCGTACAGGATGAGCAGCGAGATACCGTGCGAATCGATGCCCGCCAAATCGGTGTCGACCATTACATCCGCCGTCACATCGATCAGGTGCGGCAACATCTTCCATGCGCCCAGCACGGCAACAATCTGTTCGCGAATACATTTGGCGGCAACGTTCACTGTTCGTTCTCCCCTGGAAATAAACTACAAAAAAGGCCGGAGTTCGCCCCGGCCTTCGATAGTCGAATTGTAACCCCCTGCACCTCGACAGGGCGCAGTGTTAATGCACGCTGCGGCAACTACTTGGATGTCGCAGCTTTTAGCCTGCGGTTGATCTCGTCCCAGTTCACTACGTTCCACCACGTCTGCAAATACTCCGCGCGGCGGTTCTGATAGTGCAAATAGTACGCGTGCTCCCAGAGATCATTGCACATGATGGGGAACATGCCTTGCGAAAATGGGCTGTCCTGGTTCGGTATGCTGAGGATCTCGTAGCTCCCGGCGGCGGTGCGAACCAGCCAAACCCAGCCGCTCCCAAAGTGCTTCAGACCCAGATCGTTGAACTTCGTCTTGAAGTTATCGAAACCGCCGAATGCGCCCTTGATCAGGGTCGCAATCTCACCATCGGGCGCGCCGCCGCCGTTCGGTTTCATCAGCGTCCAGAACATTGCGTGGTGCACGTGACCGCCGCCATGGTTGCGCACGGCGGTGCGGATATCCGCGGGCACCCCGTCCAGCCCGCGCAGCAAATCCTCCGGCTCTTTCTCGAGCAGCTCTGGATACTTCTCCAGCGCGTTGACCAGATTCGTGAGGTATGCGGCATGGTGCTTATCGTGGTGAATGCGCATGGTCTGCTCGTCGATGTAAGGTTCGAGTGCATTGTAAGCGTATGGCAACGGGGCGACTTCACGGGTCAACTTCACCGAAACCACCTGAGACATTGTTTTCTCCTTTATGAATCAGCTCAAGACATCTCTTCACGATGTGAACTGCATGCGCGGGTGTGCCGCGCAAAGGTTAGACTCGGTTTGTTGTACGGAAAAAAATCCAGAACCGGAGCGGAATCGCTCAATGAGGACCGGGGCAACCAGCATGCCCACGGCAGCAAATCCATTGTACAACGTCAGAGACACTGGAGTCCTACGGCAGGCCGGCAGATGTGGGCAAACGGGCGTACTAAGTACGAACGGCCGCAAGTTATTGCGAACCCCATCTCTGCGAACTGCGGCAGATGTGGGGCACCAGCGGAATAACTTTTGAAGTGTCATTCTGAGCGAGCGCAGCGAACGAAGAATCTATGTATTTGATTTTTAATGCATCGATCCTTCGCTTCGCTCAGGATGACATCGCGAAACTTGTGCAGCGAACTTACGGGCAGGCTGCTAGATTCCAACCTCGTAGTCGTCCGTTCCAGTCCGGTGAGACTCACGCCGGGCATAATCGTAGCCACCGTAGGGCGTACGCTCAAGACGGCGGCGGCGCAGCGCAAGACCGACCCACAGCCCCAATCCAAGCACGCCGGCGACGGCAGCAATCGTGGCAACCGTGGCTCGCGGGTGTTCGACGACCGGGGATGCCAGGCGGCTGCTCACGAGAGCAATTTCCCCGGGCACTCCCAGTTCGCGCCGGAACTCGCGGATTGCGCGTTCGCCGCCGCGCTCCAGCGCATGATGCGAGTACAGTAAGCTGCGCAGCGGCGGTGGCCAAGCTCTGTCTTCACCTCCGCGAACGACCGCATGATCGACCTTGCGCTCCTGCTGGCGCTCGATCAGTTCTTCCAAGGCTTCCCCCACAGCATCGGGCCGCGTGGAAAGCGAACGGAAGGCAATGCGGCCGCTGCGGTCAACGATGTAGGTCGGGTTGGGAAGGGAGCCATAGCGGCGATGCACTTTGCCGCTCAGGTCGTCAATCAGTATCGGGAAAGCGATCCCCTCCTGCTCGCGGAAGAGTTCGGCGGCCATGATCTTCTCGCCAAGGTTGCGGTGAGCGGAGAGCCGCTCTCCGGGATGCGCTTCGCGCACGTAGACGAACAAGAATTCGACTCCTTGGCCGCCAAATTTCTTGTGAAGCACCTGCAAAGCGCCGGCTGAGGCGGCCGTCATCGGGCAGGTTGCCGACCCGAAGGTCAGCACCACGTTGCTCTTCTGCCGGAGCTCGTCGAGTCGAATCCTGTCGCCGTCCAGCGTTTGCAGTTCAAAGTCCGGGGCTTTCTCGCCCGGTTCAGGAGCAGTGCCGAACTTGGCTTTGGTCATGTCCTTCATCAGGCTGGAGCGGCGGAATTCTCCGTAGTTATATCGCGATAAACCGAACATCAAACCTCCTTGTACAAAACGGCGCTGCCGAGGTTCCAACACGCGTCGTGGTTGCGGAACCTTCGCACTCGACGCCGGACTGAAGCTCGGACTGAAGTTGGGCCACCTCTTTTCGATGCCGGCGCAATCGCTGCGTGTTGCAGTCTGCGAGCGCCGTGCTTGCCCGCCATGATCTGCACCGATACAATTCCGAGATCCCCAATGCGCGGTGGTTGCGCGTGTTGGAGTGGGAATCCCGCGCAGAAGCGATCCGATTGGAGCGGAACGATGACAGCTTTGAAAGCCGGTGACGTGGCCCCAGATTTCGAGGTGCCCGCCGTCCTGGGCGAAACCAGGACGCGGTTCAGGCTCAGCAACTTCAAGGGCAGACGGAACGTGGTGCTGGCCTTCTACGCCCTCGATTGGACCCCTACCTGAAGCGCTCAGATTCCGGCGACGAACCTGGACGTGGAGAAGTTCGCCGGATACGATGCCCAGGTCGTGGGCATGAGCGTTGATTCCATTCCGAGTCACGTCGCGTGGCAGAAAAAAGATATCGGGTGGGTTAGTTTTCCGCTGGGCAGCGACTTCTGGCCGCACGGCGAAGTGGCGATCAAGTATGGAGTGCTGCGCGAGGGAGATCCGGTCCCGGGGATCTCCGAGCGAGCTGTTTTCATTATCGACAAGCAAGGCGTGATCGCCTTTGCCAAGGTCTATCCGCTGACCACGCCGCCCGCGAACGAAGAATTATTCGAGGTGCTGCGAGGGCTGAACAAGAAGGATTAGAGCGTTTCAGAGCAGGTGGGCCTTCACTCAGAATTTCTCAGTGGTCACGGGCCGTCGCGTTGTGCTCTCGTCGGCGCGCAATGGCAGCAGCCCAGATCTCTGGCGGGAAGGTTCGGGAGTCGATCGCTCGAGCCACGGTAAAACAGCCAGAATGGCCACTGCCGGGAGGCGTTCGGCCAAGAACCTCGCCACTCGCTCGCTGGCGCTGTTTCCGAGACGCCTTAGAATACACGTCATCGTAGGCATGTAATAAGGCTATCGGCCAGTTATGCCCGGCAGATTGCAAATTGCGAGGCGGTCTCAGCCTTTCGATGAACTTGGCCTATCAATTCGGGAAGACCCCAAAATGAGAAAGGCCCGCCGGAGCGGGCCTTCACTGGATTCATTCGTCCCTCGGTTTCACTGCACGGGTTTGACCTTCCGGACCGATGAATTCTTCGAGCGTGGGGCCTCGGCCTTCACCAAGGTCTTCATCTGGTCTATGGTGTTGAACAACTGCGATATCTCCTTGACTTCAATATAGGGCGTCTGCCGCGACTCTCCCACCACGTAGACTGTCGGAGTGTGATCGATGCCAATGCTCTCTCCGGTAGCGTAATCTTGCCTCACCTTGGCCGCCAGCTTACCGTCGGGATCGACAAAGGTGGGCAAGCTGACACCGTGCTCCGCTGCGAATCGTTCGGACATGCCACGCACGTTCATCTTGGTAATGAAGTTCTGGTTTTTGAAGACCCAGCTGCGGTATTCCTCGCCCAATGCCTTCCCTTTGGTGTCGAAATAGCGGGCGTTTACATGAGCCTGAAACGACCAGGCGTGCATGGGCAGTGAAAAATCGTAACGCACCAGCGGAATGTTATAGGTCCTTTCGGCATCTTCCAACAGCGGCTCGATGCGGGCACACTGGGGACATTCCAGGTCCTCAAAGACGACAACCGCCACTTTGGAACCGACGGGTGGGCGAAGCACGGAAGTGTCCCCGGCTTGGGCAAGACCGGTAAAAGCAATCAGTGCTGCGATCACGAGCATGCGCGAAACTGTTTTCATCGTCGGAGAAGAACCTTTCGTCAGCATTCAGAATAGGACTTCAATGCCAGAGCGGAACGCCTGGCTGCTTATTACATGGTAACCGAACTCGGCGTCCGGCAGAAACTCTCGAAGGCAGGGATTTACGGGAAACTTCCGGTAACGCGATTCCGCCCAACTCTACAGGTTGCGGGGCGGCACGGAGCCGCCACAAACCAACGATTGGCGCTACAGAGCGCTTGTGCTACGATTTTTCTTCGTATTTTTTGCTCTCCGCCATGTGCCAGGGCACGTGGGGGTCCTGTCTTCCGCCCTTGGGTTGGCCTCGGATGCGGCGTCAGCTACCCTGATGTGGGGTCGCACGATCATCCAGCCGACCAAGGTTCCCTGAGAAGATTGCGGGGCATTGGCCGACGGCGGTTCTTCGGTCTGGGGGTTGCTTGGCGTTGCGGCGCTGCATGGAACCGCGACAAACGGCAGGGAGAGCTACGGTATTGTTTCACCTGCACGGTGAAACGGCGATTAAGAGGAGTTATTGTGAAAAACTACGAAGGCGCTAATCTCCGTAACGTCGCTGTCGTGGGGCACGCCCACTCCGGCAAAACCTCTCTTGTTTCGGCCATGCTGTACACGGCCGGCTCAACCCAGCGTCTGGGCCGTGTGGACGAAGGCAATACCGTCACCGACTACGACGAAGAAGAAATTTCCCGGCAGATGACAATCTCCGCCGCCATGTCGTTCGCCGAGTGGGGAAAGACCAAGATCAACCTGATCGACACTCCCGGCTTCAACATGTTCACGCATGAAGCCGAGATGGTGATGCCGGCCGTGGAAGCGGCCCTGGTGGTGGTCGATGGCGTCAGCGGCGTGCAGGTGGTCACGGAAAAAATATGGGGCTTCGCCGAAAAATATTCGCTGCCGCGGATATTGGTCTGCACCCGCATGGACCGCGAACGAGCCGATTTCCAACGCTGCATGGAGTCTTTGACGACGACGTTTGGCCGCACGGTGATTCCGGTGCAGCTGCCCATCGGCAGCGAAAAGAATTTCTCCGGTGTGGTGGACCTGGTGCGCATGAAGGCCTACACCTACGAGTTGGGCGGCAACGGGAAAGCCACCGTGGGCGAGATTCCCGCTAATCTGGCCGGAGAGGCCAAGGAGGCTCACGAGAGGCTCGTGGAGCTGGTCGCCGAGGGCGATGACTCTCTGATGGAAGAGTTCTTCTCCAGCGGGACGCTCACCGAGGAGCGGATCGTCGCCGGCCTCCACGACGCGGTTCGCGGCCACAAGGTCTTTCCCGTGCTGTTCGCCGCTGGGTTGGCCAATGTTGGCACGGACGCGCTGCTCGATTTCATTGTCGATTACGCACCTTCACCAGCGGAACGCGGAACGGTGCAGGCCGCGGGCGAATCGGGAAACGGCGAGCCCGCGCAACGCAAGATTGCCGACAACGAACCGGTTTCGCTCTACACCTTCAAAACGGTGAGCGATCCGTTCTCGGGGCGCATTTCTTACTTCAAAGTATTCTCGGGCGTTTTGAAAAACGATGCTTCGGTGCAGAACTTCACCCGCAGCACCTCTGAAAAATTTGCTCACCTCTCGATCATGCAGGGCAAGTCAACGGTTGCCGTCAACCAGCTGCATGCCGGCGACCTCGGCGCGGTAGCCAAGCTCAAGGAAACCTTGACCGGCGACACTCTGGGCGACAAGGCCGCGCCGGCTCAGTATCCGGTGGTCAAGCTGCCTGAGCCGGCAATCACATTTGCGATCGAGCCGAAGTCGCGGGCGGACGAGGATAAGCTGGGAGTCAACCTTTCCAAGCTGATGGAGGAAGACGCCATGCTCCGCTTCTTCCGCGACCCGCAGACACAGGAGTTCCTGATCGCGGGCACCGGCCAGCAGCACATCGAGGTGGCAGTCTCGAAGATGAAGAACCGCTACCACACCGAGGTCAACCTGAAAGCCCCAAAGGTTCCCTATCGCGAAACCATACGCGGCCACGCCGACGTGCAGGGGCGTCACAAGAAGCAGTCAGGCGGCCACGGCCAGTTTGGCGATTGCAAAATCAAGATGGAGCCACTTCCGCGCGGTGGTCAGTTCGAGTTCGTCAACGACATCTTCGGTGGCGCGATTCCCAAGAACTACATTCCAGCCGTTGAAAAAGGCATCCTCGAAGCCGCCGCACGCGGATACCTGGCAGGGTATCCGGTGGTCGACTTCAGGGTGATTCTCTACGACGGCAGCTATCATGATGTCGACTCCAACGAAATGTCGTTCAAGACCGCCGGCCGTATTGCTTTCAGGAAGGCTATGGAGCAGGCCAAGCCGACGCTGCTGGAACCGATTATGAGCGTCGAGATCACGGCTCCGGACGAGTTTGCCGGAGCTATTATGGGCGACCTGAACTCAAGGCGCGGCCGCATCCAGGGCATGGACAACAAGGGCGGCAACACCGTCGTGAAGGCTTCGGTTCCCATGTCCGAAATGTTGACCTACGGCACCGACCTCACCGCGATGACGCAGGGCCGCGGCGTATTTGGCATGGAAATGGATCACTACGATGTGGTCCCGGCGCTGATCCAGGAGAAGATCGTTGCGGCTGCCAAGGCGGCTAAAGGCGAAGAAACGGAAGAAGAAGAATAGGTCTGCCCTAGCGCGTGTGACCGAATTCTTTTTGGCTGGTGGCCCATTCAAGCCCGCTGTTGGTGTCTAGTCCCAAGACATACTTTCCAGTTTGTCTCGACACATCCTTTCCAGTTGGGTTTTGCACTCAGTCTGCGATCCAGCGTTCGACCGAGGTCGAATGCTGGGTCGCGAGATCGAGCTCGCGCACTAGGGTGCGGCAGTAATACACCTGCACCCGATCTTCCAGTTGCAGCAGTTGCACCCACTCCCGGCGCAGCCCCTGGCCGATGTTCCAGGTCCGTCCGAAAGCGTTCATCTTGCCATCGCCATCCAGCCGGCGCACCCGCGCTTCCGCCGGATACTCCCAGCGCGGCGGCTGCGCATCGTAGACCCGCGGACTCGGCCGCCACACCGAGGCCGGGGTGCGCATTTGCAGTGCCTCGTGCGGGCGGACCTGGTTGTGTTCCCAGCGAAACTCATCAAGCCACTGCTGCGGCGGCTTGTCCTGCCAGCCGCGATGCCGCAAGGCCCGCTCCATCTCGCCGTGAAAGCGCTCCACCTTGCCCTGCGTCTGGGGATGCCGAATCCCGCTCCAGTGCAGCCGAATACCCTGCTTCATCAGCCACACCGCCAGCTCCGTCGTGCCCATCGGCGAGCGCGCGCTCCACCACGGAATGCCATGGTCCATCAGCATCCCCTCCGGGACGCCGCAATCGCAAAAGACGCTCTGCAACTGCTCCCGGACCAGATCCCCACGCGTGCTCCCCGTCTGCTGCAACACCAGCAAGTAGCGGCTGTGGTCGTCGATCACCGACAAGGGGCCGGTCGGCGCATTCCAACCCTTCGGACTCTTGAAGTCCATCTGCCACAGCTCGTTGGGACGGCAGCGTTCAAAGCGCTCATCCGCCACATCGTGCCGGTCCGCCGGATGGATCAGATCGCGCCGCAACAGAATGCGATGAATCGTGCTGCGGGTCAGCCGCGCCCCCTCGCGCTCCAGCAGGACTGCCAGCTTGCGCGCACCCCAGTCCGGATAGCAGCGGCGCAGCTCGACGACCCGCTCCTCCAGTTCCCCAGCCGTCAGACGCGGGCTGTGAAGCGGACGACGGCTACGCTCGGCGATGCCCGCCAGGCCTTGCTGCCGGTAACGCTCCAGCCACAAACGCCCGGTGGGACGCGACACCCCAAACTCCTCACAAAGCGCCGTCAGCGACTGCTCCCGGCGCAACGCCGCCACCACAAACTGCACCCGCTGTTCTCGTACGTCCATGGTCTTCCAAGGCATCTCGGCTTACACTCCCGCGCTCGCTGCGCTCGCGCGGAAGTGTAAAGGATGTCCCGAGACACTTTGGAAAGGATGTCATGAGACTGAACACCCGCTGTTGGCTTGAGTGGGGTAGTTCAACCTCAATTCCAGATGCCCCAGTTGCTTTTTCAGCGGCTGGGGCTATTCTGTTCCTGACGTTCGGTGAGGACGGGAAAAACCTGGGCCGATGCATGGAGGAACCATGTACGTGATCGTCTGGGAGTTCGTGCCGAAGGCGGATTGCGAAGCGGAGTTCGCGGGAACCTACGGTCCCGGGGGCGAGTGGGCCGCATTGTTCAAGCGAGCGCAAGGGTTCGTCGGCACCGAACTGCTGCGCGACGAAAGACGCCCCGAACGTTTCGTAACCGTTGACCGGTGGGCTTCGGAAGAGGCTTTCCGGCAGTTCCGCGTGCAGTTCGGGGAGCAATACGAAACGCTCGACCACGAGTGCGAGATCATGATCGAGCAGGAGCGCAGAATCGGATCGTTTACGCCGGTCCTCGGGGAGTAAGCCGCGGACCGATCAGAACTTCTGCTGCCGCAACCACTCGCGAAATCCCGCGCCAAGGTCGTCGCGCTTGAGGGCAAACTCCACCGTGGCCTTCAGGAAGCCTAGTTTGTCGCCGGTATCGTGGCGCTTGCCTTCGAACTGATAGCCATACATCTTTTCGTGCTTCAGCAGCGCGCGCAGTCCGTCGGTTAGCTGCAACTCACCGATAGCGCCAGGCGTGATCTCCTCCAAACACTCGAAGACGCGCGGCGTCAGGATGTAGCGGCCAATAATGGCCTGGTTCGACGGCGCTGCTTCGGGCCGCGGTTTTTCCACCAGATTCTTGATCTCGAACAAACGCCCGCCGTGACCCGGAACCGGGATGGCGTCGAGCACGCCGTAGGCGGAGATCGCTTTGCCTTCGACCACCTGGGTGGCGATCACCGAGCACTGCGTCTCCTCGAAAATGTCGATCATCTGCTTCAGGCACGGTGTTTTCGAATCGACCACATCGTCGGCCAGCAGCACCGCAAACGGCTCGTTGCCCACCAGTTCCTTGGCCACGAGCACTGCATGCCCCAAACCCAGCGCCTCTTTCTGCCGCGTGTAGCAGATGTGGATCATGTCCGAAATCTGGCGCACGATGGCCAGCAGTTCAAGCTTGTTCTTCCCCTCCAACTGCTTTTCTAGCTCGTAACTGACATCGAAGTGGTCTTCAATTGCGGTCTTGTTGCGCCCGGTCACGATGATGATCTGATCGCAGCCGGAAGCCACGGCCTCTTCCACGCCGTACTGAATGATCGGCTTGTCGACCAGCGGCAGCATCTCTTTGGGCTGCGCTTTGGTCGCAGGCAGAAATCGAGTGCCCAGCCCCGCGGCCGGAAAAACTGCCTTTCTGACTTTTTGTTTCATCGCGTGCTCTCAGTGAACAGTTTTTGAATCTGACCAGCACGAAGCGCAATTGTACAGGGTCGCGGGGCTCTTTCGCAGCAGGGCCAGCCATCTGGATAAATTGCGACTGTCATCCTGAGCGCAGCGAAGGATCCCACGGCGTTATTTTCACCCGTGCCGCCTGCGGATTCTTGATGAAATCCTGCGGCTTCGCCTCTGCCTGAGGCCGTACTGGGATTCTTCGCTCCCTTTGGTCGCTCAGAATGACATCCCAAATGACTGTCGTAACTCCCCGTGACCGTGAAAAAATACACCGTCTCGACGCGCACACGCCCGGACATCAACCAGCGGCGGTTACCGCGGCGCTGGCAATATTTTCCAGGACTTGCCGCAGGCTCTCCAGCACCTCGTCGGCCCGGTTGGATTTGATGGTGAACTTCAGGATGCCCTGCGGAGTGAACTGCGTTCCGCGATGGCTTGCCACGAACTGCGCCAACTTCTCCGCGTCCACTTCCGCCTTACCGTCGAATCGAATGCTGACCAAGTCGCGTTTGCGCTCGATCTGCATCACCCGCACGCGCTGTGAAAGCAGCCTCAGGCTGGCGTAATCGAGCAGGTTGCGTACGCTCGGCGGCGGCTCGCCGTAGCGGTCCCGCAATTCGGCGGAGACGTCGGCAAGCTGGCTCTCGCTCTCCACTCCGGCGATGCGTTTGTAAATTCGCAAGCGGTGATTTTCCTCGCCGATATAGTCGCCCGGAATACGGATATTGAGGCCCAGGTTGAGTTGCGGTTCGGTCACCTCGGCGACTTCCTCGCCGCGCATGCCGCGAATGGTCTGCTCCAGCATCGTGGTGTACATCTCGAAGCCGACGGCTTCGATGTGTCCACTCTGTTCGCCGCCGAGCAGATTGCCCGCGCCGCGCAGTTCCAGGTCGAGCGCCGCGATCTTGAAACCCGCGCCGAGATCGCTGAACTCCTTCAGAGCCGCCAGCCGCTTGCGCGCCAGATCCGTCAGGTCGCGTTCCGACGGGATCAGCAGATAGGCATATGCACGGCGATTGGAGCGTCCGACGCGCCCGCGCAACTGATACAGCTCGGAAAGCCCGTGCCGGTCCGCCCGGTTGATGATGATGGTGTTGCAAAGCGGAATATCGAGCCCATTCTCGATGATCGTCGTGGCCACCAGAATGTCAGCCTCGTGCCGCATGAAGGCCAGCATGATTTTTTCCAGCTCGCCTTCGCTTAGCTGTCCGTGGCCAACCAGGATGCGGGCCCGCGGCACCAGCTCGCGTATCTTGGCCGAGATGTCGTGGATGGATTCCACGCGATTGTGGACGAAGTACACTTGGCCGCCGCGTTCCAGCTCCTGCTCGATGGCCGAACGGATCAACTTGTCGTCCCAACCGGCAACCACCGTCTGGATGGCCATGCGATCCTTGGGTGGCGTTTCGATCAGGCTCATATCCCGCAGCCCCACCAGCGACATGTGCAAAGTCCGGGGGATCGGCGTTGCCGACATGGTCAGCACGTCAACCTCTTTGCGAAGTTGCTTCAGCCGCTCTTTGTGACGCACGCCGAATCGCTGCTCCTCGTCAACGATCACCAGCCCGAGGTCGGGAAACTTGATGTCCTTCGAGAGCAGGCGGTGAGTGCCGATGAGGATGTCCACCTTGCCGCCCTCAACTTTTTCGACGATCTCCTTCTGCTGCCTGCTGGTGCGGAAGCGGCTGATCATCTCGATGTTCATGGGATACGCCGCGAAACGCCGCTTGAAGGTTTCAAAATGCTGAAAGGCAAGCACCGTGGTGGGCGCGAGCACGGCGACCTGCTTGCTGTCGCTCACCGCCTTGAACGCGGCGCGCATGGAGACTTCCGTCTTGCCGTAACCGACATCTCCGCACAACAGGCGATCCATCGGGGTGGCGGACTCCATGTCCCGCTTCACGTCCACAATGGCCGCCGTCTGATCATCGGTTTCGTTGAATTCGAACGCATCTTCAAACTCGTGCATCCATTGCGTATCCGGCGGAAAAGCATGGCCTTCGGCGGTCTTGCGCACGGCATAGAGTTTCAGCAACTCGTCAGCCATATCCTTCATGGCATTCTTGACGCGAGCCTTCGTCTTGGCCCACTGCTGCGTGCCCAAACGGCTGAGCAATGGTCTGCCGCCTTCAGCGGAGCGGTACTTCTGAACCAGATCCAGCCGCGTCAGAGGGATGTACAGCCGTGCAGCCTCGGCGTACTCCAGAATCATGAACTCGGTGCTGCTGCCGTCGCCCTGCGCAATCTCCCGCAAACCCTGGTATTGGCCGATGCCGTGCTCGACGTGCACTACGTAGTCACCCACAGCCAGGTCGCGGAAATCCGAAAGGAACGCCGCCGTCCTCGACCGTTGGCGCGGAGCGCGGGCCACCGTCGCCTCCGACTCATCGAACAAATCGCAGGAGCCGAAAATCACCAGCCTCGACTCGGGCAGCGCAACTCCGTTAGGCACGAAGGCGCGCACCAGAGTGGTCACCGAGAGATCTTCGCCGAAATAACCAGCCTCATCGGCATAGCTTCCGCCGGGCCGCTGCGCCCTGCTACCGAGCCGGTAGGGCACGCCGTATTCGTTGAAGATGTCGGCCAACCGCTCCAACTCGCCGGTGCTGCCTGCCGACAAAAGGATCTTCTCGCCTTCGGCGCTCAGCTTCTTTACTTCCTCAATCAGCGCCGGCACCGAGCCGTGAAAGCGCGTTGTGGGCCGCGAAAGCAACTGTATGTCTTCCAGTTCGCCGCCCGAGACCCCGAGCTGTTCGACGTCGGCTCCGCTGCGGCTTGCCACCAGTGCGCGCCACGCCTCCGGAGCCAGATACAACTCCTCAGGCCGTACCAGATTGCCTACTCCGCTACGCTCATGCGCAACCGTAACGCGCTCCCACCAGGCATCCTGGTCACGCTCGATGAGCGCGGGCTCATCGACCAGCACGCAGGCTGCAGGCAGGTGTTCGAAGATGGTTTGCACCGCACCTGCCACCGGCGCGTAGAACTCCCACCCGGGAAATACCGTGACGCCGGCGTTTTGGACCGCGGCGTGAATTGCCTCGTCGGTCCCGGCAATGCGCTGTCCTGACAGGCGCGCGTGAATCGCCGTCAATAGCGCTTCCGAAACCGGGGTCTCGGTCAACGGCAAGAGCACCACTTCATCGACATCGCCAGAGGAGCGCTGAGTGGCGGGATCGAACTTGCGGATCGACTCGACCTCGTCGCCGAACAGTTCTATGCGCAGCGGGCGATCGGTTTCCGGGGGAAACACATCGAGGATTCCACCGCGCAACGCGTATTCTCCCGTCATCTCGACCACGTCTGTGCGCGTGTAGCCGACGATGTTGAGATGTTCGACCAGTTCTTCCAGGTCCAGGGTCTCGAGACGCCGAACCACCCGCCCCAGGTCACGGTAATATGCGGGTTCGCGCAGCAACGCCGCGCTGGAGGCAAACGGCGCAACCACGATCGAGACGGCGCCGATGGCAATTCGCCAAAGAGCTTTTGCGCGCGCCTCCTGGATTTCCGGGTGCGGAGACAAATTCTCGAATGGAAGCACGTCCCGCGCGGGCAGGTAGACCACCGAGTCGACGCTGGCCGCACCCGTCAGCTCGCAAAAGCTCTGGAGCACGGGCATCATTTCCTCGGCCGCGCGATTGTTCGCCACCAAAACAATCAACGGCCGGGAGATGGCGTGATGCAGTTGCGCGTAAAGCAGCGGCTTGGCCGTCTCCGTCAGCCCAGACAGACGAATCCTGCCCGCGCCGCCCTTCAGATGGGCCGCCGCTCGCAAGAATGCGGGGAGGGTTTCAGCATCCGCAAGAAGATCGCGGACGAATGGCAGGATCATTGCCCTTTTATTTTATCAGCCTCGGCCTACAGGTCGATATGCAGCCGCAGAGCCGGAACCAGCACAGGCCCGCGATCCCGGTTGTAGCCGGGATTGTTGATGTGTTGCAGGTCGAACGAAGCAAAGATGCCACGCCAGAAGTGCGCCGTGTAATAAAACTCGACGATGTTTTCGCGCCCATAGTTCAGATTGCCGTCTCCCAGCAGAAAGCCCAGACCGCCAAGCCGCAAATACTCCTGGTGATCTTTCGATATGCCATTGCTGACAAATGCCAAGCCCACCTTATCGAGGCTGCGCTTCCATTTTCTGCCGACATAGTCAGCGCACAATTCGGCTGTACTGTCGACTTCGGTATAGGCAAATGACTCGTGCCGTCCTTCATTCCATCCCCAACGAGCGCCGAGGCGCAGGTCGCGGGTCAATTCCTGCTCAGCATTCAAGCCAAATCCGTACTTAATGGTCCCCTGCCGGCGAGTATTCTCGATGACCGGTGCCGTGCCGGTTCCCTGCACGAGGGCAATCGACTGACGGTAGTCGCCCATGTTGGCGTGATTGACATACGAGAGAGCACGGAAGGCCGTTTTGCGGTCCTTCAGCAACCTGGGGCGAAGCTCAAGTTCCATGTTCTCCGCCCGCGCCCGCGCCATATCGGCGTCGAGGTTGTCGCCGTTGGCGACCTTGGGCATCATCATCTCGCCGAAACGGAATCCCCAGTTGCGCTCTTCGTAGTCGAGAATCGCGCCGTAGGTGTAGCCGCGCGTGTTCGCCGCATAATCGTAGGTGCCGTTATTGTCGACCGTCCAGTTCATGAACTGAAGATGGCTGTCGCTTGCCTACTGAGTTCAGGTCGAAGAAATCGGCCAAGCTGAACTTGCCGATGCGGAACTCAAGTCGGCGGGCCGGCAACTGCGTAAAAAGCGAAAGCGGATTCCGCTCGGCGGCAACGTGTTCGCTGCTCAGAGTGAAGATGTGGTGGTACATGACGCGAGCCATGTACGGCGCCTTGCTGAGCGATGGGTTGCGCACGACATCGAGGTTGGTAAATCCTGCCAGCCCCAAACCATCGCTTATCCCATGGCCGCCGGCTTCTTCCATGTCGAACAGGAGCTCGTCGCTGGGCGTTATTTGCCATCCGGTGTACAGTGTCAGCACCCGTGAGGTGGCGCTTTCCCCGTAATTGTGCAGGCTGTTGGGGCCGCTGTATTTTGCTGAAAACGGCGGTTGCGCCTGGAAGATGCCGTTCATCTGTCCGGAAACCCAGAAGCGGCTGGTGTCGGAATGAGGAAAGATCGTAACGGGCGGTTTGATTTCGGAGTTCTGTTCGTCGGACTCAGACGACTGTGCGAACGTGATCGAACACAAGAGTGCGAGGAGCATGAATGTAAGCAGCAGGCGGGATTTCACAAATACGCGAAAGTTCAAGAGGGCCCCTTGATTAATTATCGGAAATGAAAATCATGTTCAGAATTGTAAAATCCAGAATACCCGTCCTGCACTGCTTTCGCCAAGCTTATTTTTCGCCGACGCGCGATGGGTGTCACTCGCCTTCCACCCAAGCTTTAGTTCGACCGCCTGCCACACGCGAGATGTGAGTCCGCAGCAGAGACAAGCAATTCCTAATCTACTCCGCGTGGACGCTTATTGCCCGTTTGCGGCCTACAATCGCAATCATAGCGGCTCAACGACAGCGTCCGGCAGGCTGTTATATTGAAATCTTGATGAATTCCTGCGCGCCGTTTCGATCACTCCGGAGCGCGGTTCAGGACGGCTTATGGCCAGAAATCTCGAACTCTCACGCAAGCTTCAGCAAAAAGCCGAACGGCTGATTCCGGGCGGCGTTAATTCGCCGGTGCGCGCCTTCCGCGCGGTCGGCGGCGAACCGCCCTTCGTGGTACGTGGCGAAGGTGCCCACGTATACGATGCCGACGGCAATGCGTACATCGACTATGTTTGCTCCTGGGGCCCTCTGTTGCTTGGCCATGCGGCTCCGGAGGTCGTCGAAGCAATCATCGACGCAGCCCGCAAAGGAACCAGCTTCGGCGCCTCGACTCCGTCGGAAATCGAGCTGGCCGAGGCCGTCATCGAGGCGTTTCCATCTATCGAAAAGCTGCGCTTCGTCAGCTCCGGAACCGAAGCCACCATGTCGGCCATCCGCCTGGCTCGCGCCGCCACCAAAAGAAAATACATCATCAAGTTCGAAGGCTGCTACCACGGCCACACGGACGCGCTGCTGGTAAAGGCCGGTTCAGGGGTCGCTACTCTTGGCATTCCCGGCTCGGCCGGTGTACCGGAAGAATTCGTTCAGTTCACGCTGGCGCTGCCCTTCAACCATCCCAAGGCTGTCGAAGAAGCTTTTCACCGGCTCAAGGGGCAGATCGCCTGCATCATTGTGGAGCCCATCGTGGGCAACATGGGCTGCGTGCTGCCGCAGCCGGGCTACCTGGAATTCCTGCGCGAGATCACCCGCCGCGAAGGCGCGCTGCTGATCTTCGATGAGGTCATGACGGGCTTCCGGGTCGCCTTTGGCGGCGTGCAGGAGCTGCACAAGATCACCCCGGACCTGACGACGCTGGGCAAGATCATCGGCGGCGGACTGCCGGTGGGCGCTTACGGCGGCGCAGCGGAAACCATGAACCTGGTCGCCCCGCTCGGACCGATGTACCAGGCAGGCACGCTCAGCGGTAATCCGCTGGCCATGGCCGCCGGATTGGCGATGCTCTGCACGCTGCGCAACAACCGCCAGCAGCTTTATCCCCGCCTGGAAAAGCTCACCACAACGCTCGTCAACCGCGTGGTCGATGCCGCGCGCGAAGCCGGTGTCCCGATCACCGCCAACCATGCGGGGTCTATGTTCACCTTCTTTTTCGTCGATCACGCGGTAACCGACTGGGACAGCGCCGCCGGCTGCAACACCGGACAGTTCGGCCAATTCCACAGGGCAATGCTGAACGCCGGTGTCTGGCTGCCGCCCTCGCAATTCGAAGCCGCTTTTATGAGCGCCGCGCACACGGAAGAAGAGATCGAGCAGACAGTGGCCGCGGCCAGAGAGGCGCTGGCACTGGTTCCCCGATCTTGAGCCCGACGGTGCCCACATCTGCTGCGGTTAGCAGATGTGGGAGCTAAGAACCCAACTATCCCACGTTTGCCAACAACGGGCAAACATGGGGCACCCGGTAATCAATTGCTCTTTCAGTCGGAGGATGCTGCAACCGCTTTTCTGGCAAATATCCGCACCATCTGCACTTCACATTTCAGGTACTTTTCGAGAAGCGGAAAGCACGTCAGCTCGTTCGGCGTGAGTTGGTCTTTGTGTTTGACTTCGACGAAAAAACGGTCGCTCGGGTGATTTGGTCTGAACACGAAGAGGTCGGGATCGCCCCCAGCCGGATTGCCTTTTAGTCTGATCTTGGTTGCATCCGCCGCTTTATTCAACTGCACTAACGCATCTCCAAAAATCGCAAACATCCGAAGGTATGCATGATGATTCGCGTTTGTCGGAATCCGGGCTCCCGCATATGACATCGCCGCATAGCCTTCTGGCTCGCCATTCTTAGGATTAAAAAGTCGAGGTTCTGACGCCCACACGGTAAATCCCATACGGCGAAAATGTTCGCGCACAACTACCAGTGGAAATTCTCCATACTTGCTTTTTCCGCCTATTGCCTTTGCAAAGTAATTCGGACCGGGTGGCACAATGCGCTTCAACGGCAGAGGATTCCAGCGTATGTCGTAGTAGATGCTGGGTTTGTTCTGGAGGTATTGCTGTCGTTCATCCTCGTCGAAATGGACGGGGAGTTCGGGGTGTGTGCGATACCACGATTCTTCTGTCAATTGTTCCTCCTGATCTTGGTGCCACCCGCATCTGTTCGAACCCGCACTTTGCGTCAGCGCTTCAGTTGAGTGCTTCAGTTGGGCATTTCAGTTTGGCCCACAATTCAGCCCATGCGTCGCCATCCAATACCACCCAGTTCTTGCGTCGGTTTTCAACTTCGTGGTCTTCTTCATCAAAGCATGGAACTGCGGAGCAACGCCCTGTTCCAAACGCAATCGGGAAAGTTCGCGTGCCAATTTCTCGAAGCTGTCCGAGGGCGGCTTGCAAGTGCTCGGTACGTTGCTTCAGTTCAGTTACTGCCTCAAATAAGGGTTCGCCGATTTCGTGTTTTAATCGGTCGAACTCAGACTGTAACTCGTTCCGTTCCTGTTCCAATAACGCGAGCCGCTTGCGAAGAGCGGCGTTCTCTTCATCGTTAGCAATGTCGTGAGAGTTCATAGTGATCGTTAAAACCGCACATTCTAGCTATAACCGCGACCCAGAGTGTCTTCTGGAATGCGAAGTGTATATCCACTCGGGCCTGAGTTGAAACTGTTTTTTGAGACAATTTGGTGGCAGCCGGGTGGCCCCACGTTCGCCTGTCTTTGGCTAACGTGGGGTAGTTCCGTCCGCCTTTCACGGTAGAGAGAACTTCCCCAGGTTAGCGCCGAACTACGCGGCGCGGAACCTGGGGCACCCAAAGTCACGCTACTAACGCGAAACTGTTGGAAGATACCCATCTCATCAATAACAGTCGGGACGACGCGGGCACCCGCTGCGGCTGGTCAGCCCGCGTTAACGCCGTCCATCATTTGTGGCACAGTGACGAATTCATATCCCTCGCCCTTGTAGCGCCGCACAATCTCATCGGTGGCGCGTACAGAGCGCGAGCGATCGGTTCCCATGCGCAGATGTCCGCCGTCGTGCAGCAGGATGACGTCTCCGCCCTTGATATGAGAAACCGCGCGCTCGACGATGCTTTCGTGCGATGTGGCGCTCCAGTCTTGGCAACTGACGCGCCACATAACCGGCACCATGCCGTACTCGCGCACCATGGAAAACGTTCCCGGACGTCGCCCGCCGAACGGAGGGCGAAACAGTTTAGGCCGGGCGCCCGTAGCCGATTCAATTGCTCGCGACGCTTTCTCTATCTGCTGGCGAAGTTGCGCCGGAGAAAGAAATATCAGGTTCTGGTGGGTGTAGCAGTGGCTTCCGATGGCGTGGCCGGCTTCGGCAACGGCACGCGCCAGCTCGGGGCGCTCAGCGACAAACTGCCCGAGCAAAAAGAACGTCGCCTTGACGCCGTGCCGGTCGAGGACTTCGAGCAATTGCGCCGTGTAAGGGTCGTTGGGGCCGTCGTCGAAGGTGAGCGCTAGCGTGCGCGTGCCTGGGGCCGCGCCATTGAAGTTGGCGCCGTAGAGCTGCGACCACGGAACCATGGTATGCAACCCGGCAAACGTAGCCCCGGCGGCAACTGCGGCAATCCCTGCGAGTGTACCTACCATGCTGCATCGATTGTACTTCCACCCCGGCAACGGCCAAAGCAGCCATTGCCAGGAGCCAGGTGAGTGCCCAAAAGGGTTCGCCTAAATCCGCCAGCCTGGGAACGGAACCGCTTACCGATGTCGTATGATCGAACGCAGTCGTGACGTTTACTCATCACGCAATTGCATCCGCGCCCCGGCAGCGATATGCTGCCCTCACACCGGCAATTTAGAATCCAGCTGGAGGCTGACTCCGTCCGATGGCGAACCTATTTGAACCACCGCGCTACATAGCCGTTGAAGGTCCAATACGAGTCGGCAAGAGCACTCTTGCGCGGATCATAGCCGAGAATCTGCGCGGGCAATTGATCCGGGAGCCCGAGGACAACCCGTTTCTCGACGCCTTTTACGAGGGCGAGCCGGGAGCCGCTTTCCAGGCGCAGTTCGCTTTTCTGGCCAAGCGCTTCGAACAACTGCGCTTGCTCGACATAGGTCCGAAATCACAGCGCGTGATCGTCGCCGATTATATTTTCGAGAAGGACAAGATCTTCGCCAACATCAACCTCAGCGATACCGAACTGGAAGTCTACGACCGCTATTACAAGTATTTCCGCAGCCAATTGCCGGCCCCCGATCTGGTGATCTACCTGCAGGCTTCCACCGACGTGCTACGCAAACGTCTGCGCAAGAAGAACGCCGCCGGCGAGCGCGCCATCGGCATGGAATACATTGCCGAGGTCAACAAGGCGTACGAGCATTTCTTCTTTCACTACAGCGCTTCAGACCTGCTGGTGGTGAACACCTCGGAGATCGACTTCGTCGAACACAGCGACGACCTGCAAAAACTGCTGCGCCGCGTGAGCGAACCCATACGCGGCACCCAGTACTTCCTTCCCCTCGGCGGTGGAGAAGGCGCAGGAACGGTCGGGGCGTAGCCTCCGGCGAGCTCGCTCTCAACGGGAACGGAAACTACCCCACGTCAGTCCAAAAGCGGGACGGGACGTGGGGCACCAGCAACCTCTTTGTTCAACATTACTTGCCTCGTTCCTCAACATCCCTTGCACTGTTGCGGAGCAACATTTTTTCTCCGCCTATTGACTTCCGTATCTTGGTAACCTAGCATTTCGGTATTGTTGCGATGCAACATTATGCCATGATCAAAAGGCTTCCAGACGACGGCAAACCGGGAACCATCGATGAGCCGGCGGGCCCGCCCGATGAAGCAGTTACCGATGGCGTGGTCATGCACTGGCCGGAAGCGGAAAGAAATGAAAAGCCCTTAGCCGACTCCAGCTCGGGCGCTCCTTCCAAGGTCAAAGGCCCGATTCGATGCCACAAGTGCCAATTGAAGTGCCGCGATGCCGACCACTATCTACACCACAAGTGCGAGCCGAGGCGAAGGAATACCTGAAGCGGTACGACAAATGCTGTCTTGGCAAGACTCTGGACTTTCACTCGTTCCCTTAACCAGCAGTCTGCCTTTCGCGAGACCATCACGCCTCAAAATGTCCCGTCGGCTGTTGAGCCATCCACCTCCCGGCTTGTACGGTTGCGTGCGGGTTTCCCCGCGCCTACAATGTGCTTGAGTCCTTGAGTTGGCGCATGAGCCGGCCGGGACAGGCAGGCGGCATCCGCTGGGCGGAGCTGCACTGGAGGTTGAGTGAGCATTACGACTGCCGATTTCCGTTCGAAAATCACCACCCACATTCTGGCTGAAAAGAAACTGACCCGTGAGCGGATCACCGCCCTCACCGCCTACGACTACGCAACCGCGCGCCTGGTCGATGAGGCCGGCGTCGACGTGATTCTGGTGGGCGACTCGCTGGCGCAAGCCATGCTGGGCTATGAAAATACTCTGCCGGTCACGGTCGACGAAATGCTTCACCACACCCGCGCCGTGCGGCGGGCGGTGAAGCGCGCGTTTCTGATTGCCGACATGCCGTTCGGCTCTTATCACGTCAGTTGCCGGGAGAGTCTGACGAACGCCGTGCGCTTTGTGAAGGAAGGCGGCGCCGAGGCGGTCAAAATCGAAGGCGGCGAAAAACGCATCGATCTGATCAGAAAGATCCTGGACGCTGAAATTCCGGTCTGCGGACACATTGGGCTCACGCCGCAGTCTGTACACAAGATGGGCGGCTACAAAGTGCAAGGCAAAAGCCAGCCTGCCATCGACGAATTGAAGCGCGACGCCGTGGCCCTGGATCGCGCCGGGGTCTGTCTGCTGGTGCTGGAAGGCATTCCGCGCGAGGTGGCAGCGATGATTACCGCCGAGGTCGAAACGCCCACCATAGGCATTGGCGCCGGTCCGGAGTGTGACGGACAGATCCTGGTTTTTCATGATCTGGTCAATCTCACGTTCGCCCCTCCCCCGAAATTCGTGCGCCGCTATGCCGACGCCGGAGCGCTGATCGGCGATGCCGTACGGGAGTACTGCGCGGATGTGAAGGCGGGAACTTTTCCGTCCGACAGCGAAAGCTATCACCTGCCCAAGGACTCGCAGGCTTCGTTGGCGATGGCCGTAGGACGGCGTACAGTGATTAAGCGATGACTATCCCAACACGCGCAACCGCGGGACCCGATTCCCAAGGCGTGTGGCATTTCTGGTTTTGTTTTGCTTGCTTCTGGCCGCGATCGCGCAGGGCTCAAACGGCGCCGCCGCGATCGACTCGGTATTGCTTGGAACTCGGCGGCTTCTGTTTCAACCACCCGGCCGGATGGAGCAATCTTGGAGCTGTCTACAACGGCGCAGGCGTGGTTTTTGCCGAGCCCAACAAGGCGCGGGCACAAGCCGACTGGAATCACATCACGGCCGCAACGCTCGATCTTCCAGAGCCCGCCGAAGGCAGCGAGCGCCCGTCCATGAACGAACTGATCAATCAGGTGATGACGGCGCCGGAAGGCGCTGCGATCCGTACGCTGGAACGCATGGAGACCGTGCTTGGCGGCTTCCCCGCGCAGGTGGTCACGGCTGAAGTGCAGGAACCCGGGAAACCGCCCGCGACCGAGCAAGTGGCATTCATCGATGCCGACGACGTGCTTTACACCGTGGCTTTGCGATGCGCCTCCGCCGACTACCGGCGCTTGCAGCCGGTCTTTTTGAAGGTGCTGAAGAGCTGGCGCGAAATGCCTCCGCCTCCATCGCAACCGGCGACCGGCGCCGCTCCGAAGCCAGCCGTCCCAAAATCGAAGTAGACAGGACAGACGAAGATGCAAGTTTTCGAGCAGGTTTCGGCGATGCAGCAGGCATGCCGGGAGCTGCGCCAACGCGGCAAGACCCTGGGATTGGCGCCGACCATGGGAGCGCTTCACGCCGGCCATCTATCGCTGGTGCGCACGGCACGTGCGCAGTGCGATGTGGTTGCCGCCTCGATTTTTGTAAACCCGCTTCAGTTCGGACCGAAAGAAGACCTTGCCCGGTATCCCCGAAGTTTCGAGCAAGACTGCCGGCAAATGGCATCCGAGGGCGTCGATCTGCTGTTTGCGCCAACGGTCGAGCAGATGTATCCGCCGGGGATGACCACCGTAGTTCACGTCGAAGGACTGAGTGAAAAGCTGGACGGAAAGTCGCGTCCCGGCCATTTCCGCGGAGTGGCTACGGTGGTGGCGAAGCTGTTCGACATCGTGCACCCGCATTATGCCTACTTCGGACAGAAGGACGCGGCCCAGGTCGCCGTGCTGCGCAAGATGGTCCGCGACCTGAACATGGATGTGGAAATCGTGGTTTGCCCCACCATTCGCGAAGCCGACGGACTGGCTATGTCTTCACGCAATGTCTGCCTTTCGCCCGACGAGCGCCAGCAGGCGCTCTGCCTTTGGCGGGCGCTCAGCCGTGTGCAGAGCCTGGTCGCGTCGGGCGAACATGACCCCGTTAGGCTTATCGGCGCAGCCCGGCAGGTGATTGCCGCCGAGCCGGCGGCGCGAATCGATTACGTCGAGATCGTCGATCCCGACACACTCGATCCGGTCAACGATCTCAGCCACGACACACTGGTTGCGGTGGCATGTTTCATCGGCAAGACGCGGCTGATCGATAACATTCTGCTGCCGCCGATGGGTTAGCACCTCCCGTAACTAAACATACCTTGTGAGTGTCATCCTGAGCGCTGCCGGGGTCCCCGGCAACGGCCTCTTTTGCCGTTGCTGGGGTGGAGGAGCGAAGGATCTGCTTTTCCCGCACTTAACAAAAGCAGATTCTTCGCTTCCCTTCGGTCGCTCAGAATGACACCTTTAAAGATTTATTAAAGAACGTTCGGGACGCTCCACTACAGAACCCTTTTTCCGGAGACGAAAGGATTGTCGGCGATCACGTAGCGCAACGGTTTGTCGGCGGCCTTGGTGACGTTAATGCGCGGGGTAGCTGCGATTCGCTCGGGACGCCAGCCGTCGTCTGCAAAGAACAGTTCGGAAGACGCGATGGTCAGAGCCATGCCGTTGTGAGCTTGCCGCGTGATCGCCATCGCCTGCGTCAGCCTGCCGGGACCACTGGAGATCGAGCGCAGTTGGGCGTTGCTGACCATCGACGCCAGTTCCAAGCCGCGCAGCTTCGCCATGCTCGCCAATCCCGCTACGGGTTCCAGAGCGCGGAGCAAAACGCATCCGGCATTGCCCTCAGGCATGCACGAAACGTTCATGCAGTAATAATTGCCGTAGATGAAATACACGTAGGCTACTCCGGGCGGGCCAAACAACACGGCATTGCGCGGCGTCTTGCCGGCATAGGCGTGGGAGGCGGGATCGATTTGTCCAAGGTAGGCTTCTGCCTCAACCACGCGCCCGATGAGCAACTCGCTTTTGTCCCCGGTACCGTTACGGCCGACGCGTGTAGGGGACGCGTAGCGTCGTACCAGCAATTTCCCCAACAATTCCCGGGCCACGATGGAAGCATCGCGGTTGAAGAATGCGGCCGAGAGCGCTTTTGAATTAACAGATTTCGGTCGAAGCCCCTGTTGCCGGGCTTGGGCGGCTGATGGCTGCATATGCAAATCATAGACCACAGATGCAAAGATGAGTGGTGAGAACGCCTGTTATCGACACCGATAGCCAAGTATCATTTGCTGCTGTCATCCCGAGCGGAGCGAAGCGAAGTCGAGGGACCCCTATGGCCGCCAGTTATCCAGCGGGTACCTATTTGGGCGGTTCTGCGGTGCAATCTGGCTGCCGGAAGCGTGGCAGCATCAGGCTATTTTTCGACGGACGGAGCAGTTCCGAAGTTGTCCAAAGCGAATAAAGCATCCCCTATCGCAGCGCGCCAGCCATCGCCTGCATCCAGACTCCCGAGCCAATCAGGCAACTGCCGCCATCGCAGGGCACGATTGCTCCCGTAATGTATTTGGCGGCGCCGCTTGCAAGAAATACTGCCAGGTCGGCAATCTCTTCCTTTTCTCCGTAGCGTTGCAGCGGGAGCGAGTTTGCCAGCGCGGCCGCCGTTTCCAGTGTGGACGTGAGGCGTTTCATCCCTTCGGTATCCGCGATAGGCCCCGGCACGATGGAGTTCACCCGAATCCCGAGCGGCCCCCACTCGATGGCAAGCGTGCGGGTGATCATGTCCACGCCAGCTTTGCCGGCGCAAACATGCGACTGGTAGGCCATCGGCACGCTGGCCTGTGGGGCGGAGATGTTGATCACCGACGCTCCGGGCTTTCGCAGATGTTCGAACGCCGCCCGCGCGGAGTTGAACGTGCCTAGCAGGTCGATGTCGATCACCGACTTGAAACCGTGGGCCGACATTTTGGCAGCGGCAGCCGGAAAATTTCCTGCCGCGCCGCAGACCAGGATGTCGAACTCGCCCAATTCGCCGGCTATTCTCTTGAAAGCCGCGTCGAGAGCTTCATAGTCGCGCACATCCGCGGCTGCCCCCATGGCGGTGCCGCCGTCTTTTCTAATCACGGCAGCCGCCGCGTCCAACCGCTCCTGCCTGCGGCCGACCAGACCCAGCTTCGCGCCGTATTGCGCAAACGTTCTGGCAATGACGAAATTGATGCTGCCGCTTCCGCCGGTGATGACGGCAGTCTTGCCGGCGAACAGATTCTGCCGAAAAACGTCGCTCATGGCTCGACACTCTCCTGGAAAAAATTCGCCCGCTGTCGATCCTCCACGTTGCTTATCCGTGAGACCGCTCTAACGCCGGCTGGCCGGAGGAATAATGCCATTCATTCGCAGGAAGACCACCAGTTGTCCATAGTGATCGCGATCATGCCCAATCAGCATGACCGCCAAATCTAGCCTTGTCGTCGCCGTCTGCCGGAGAAACCGGGGATCGGTTCGACCTGGTTCTTCTCCGTGATTGTCGCGAAGGCCTTGTGCGTGTAAGCAAACGAGTCCTGGAAGAACTTCATGATCTCGTCCTTGGATTTCAGACTCGCCATATCCGCTGGCAGGGGCGGCTTCTCCTTGAGAATGAGCCCGCTGACCCGGTAGTTCACTGTTGCCACGTGCTTGAGTTGGTCGCCAAAACTGCGAACACCTTTGAAATCGCCGAGGCTCGGAACGAAACTAAACTTGCTCTCCGGCATATCGGTCCCCATGGGAACCATTTCCTTCTCCAACGTGGAGAGCTGCCGATCCAGAACCGCGGCAACGGTTAGGGGCGCGGAAGCAGTTGCAGGCGCGTTCTGCTGCGCCATAGCCACAGTTGCCAACAGCGCCAAGCTCATAATCACGACAACGAATTTGTTTAGCATCGAATCCTCCAGTTCAGTTTGTCCGGCCATGGCGGGCCGCTTTAAGCCGTTGCGGCCAGCGACATGGGTCATTGGTGCTCGCCGGTTGTAAATGGCCACTGCCGCAGGCGTGCCGCGCGCCACATGTAAATCGCCAATCCCACCAGCAGTAACAAGGTACCGTAACGGACTTCTTTCAGGAAGTCCTTGCGCGAGACCAGCACAAATATAAACCCGGCCACCGCCAGCAGCGCGGGCACGGGATAGAGCCACATTCTGAAAGGGCGGGGAAAATCGGGCCGGGTGGCGCGGAGCAGCAGCAATCCCACGGCCTGCACCAGGAATTGCAGCATAATGCGAATCGCGACCAGCGCGGCGATCAAATCCGCCAGACGCAGGAAACACGCCAGGCAAGCGGCCGCGCCAAGCGCCAGCAACGACACGTCAGGGAAGCGTCGCTTCTCGTCGACATGCGCAAAGGCGCGAAAGTAGTTTCCATCCAGCGCCGCCGCGTAGGGCACGCGCGAGTAGCCCAGCAGCAACGAAAACACGGAGGCGAAGGCGGTCAGCATGATCAGGCACGTCGCAACCGTTGCCGCCGGCGATTCCGCCCCATAGACGCGCTGCATCAGCACGGAAATCACGTATGGCCTGGCGGACGGCGCCGCCAGTTCGCGCCACGGAATGACCCCGAGCACGCTGATGTTCATCGCCAGGTAGATGGCTCGCCACCCCGGCGATCGAGAGCATGAGCGCGCGAGGAATCGTCCGGCTGGGCTCTCGCACCTCATCGCCGAGGAAGCACACGTTGTAGTAGCCCCAGTAGTCGTAGGTGGCCACCAGCATGGCCGCGCCCAGGCCGGTGAAGAACGAGGCGTCGAGATGAAACGCGCCGGCGGGAAAATCGAAGGCGCGTGCGGGGTCGAAATGCGTGGCCCCGGTGAAGATCACCCATGCCACCGTTCCCGCAACCAACGCCCAGAGCAGCTTGGAGAGCTGTCCAACGGCCCTGATGGGGCGATACAGCAGCCCGACAGCCGCGACGCAGCAGAGGATGGCAACCACCGTGCCCGGTCCCGCCGTCAGCGCGATGTGTACCTGCCCGAGCAGCGGCAGAGGAAGCGCCATCTCCCGCGCCATCCAAACCTGCGCCAACGACGGCCACAGAAACGCGGCGTACTGCGCCAATCCCACGCATCCGGAGGCGATGGAGAGCGGCGCGCTGAAGGAAAGCTGCCAGATGTAGAGAAACGACAGCATGCGCCCGAGGCGCTGGCTTCCATAGATTTCGCGCAGGTAACGATACGAGCCACCGGAGCCGGGCATAGCGGCTCCCAGTTCCGCCCACACCAAGCCATCGCACAGAGCGAACGCGGCACCCAGAATCCATCCCGAGCATTGCCTGCGGACCGCCCATCGCGCCGAGGATGAGCGGGATGGTAATGAACGGACCCACGCCGATCATGTCGATCATGTTCAGCGCGGTTGCGCTCGCCAGTCCGAGTTCGCGTTCCAGCCCTGCGGAGGCGAACTTCGGTGCGGAGCCGCGTCCGGCGGGTTCATTCGCCGTGCCCCGCGTGGGAGCCCGGCGAGTTTTGCTCGTCGGGGTGATCGTCCACCAGGTTCACAAACAGCCGCACAGCCCCCGGCACGCCGCCGGGCAGTTGCCGAAAGAATGACAGCCCGGTGTAGATGTAGGTCCCGCGCCCATAAGTGCAGCGCAGCAGTCCGCCCTTCCGCGAAGGTTCGCCGCGGTCGTTCATGGCCAGCAGCGGCTCCCAATGGCCATCCCACGAGTGCATGAAGTAAAGTCCGCGCTCCTGGATCCAGCCGTTGAAGTCGTCTGCGGTAATCTGGTTGGGGACGCGGAAGATTTTGTCGTTGGGAGTGAGAACCTGCACCGGTGATTGCTCTTCCGTGACGCGCTCGCGGCCAAGCTCCGCCGGATATGGCGTGTAGCGGCCCTTGTTGAAGTCGGCTACAGCCGGTGTTGTATTGCACGATCAGTGTGCCGCCGCTGTGCACGAAATCCAGCAGGCGAGCGTTGTACCTGCGAACGTCTTCGCGCACGTCATAGGCGCGAATGCCGGTGACGATGGTTCCATAGCGGCTGAGATCGCCGCGCGCCAGTTCGTCCGCCTGGATCATTTTGACGTTCATCCCGATCTGCTTGAGCACGTTCGGAATGTCGTCGCCGGCGCCCATGATGTATCCGACGGTCAAGCTTCGACGGAATCTCGACGTTGACCAGGCTGATGTCTTCCGCCGCAGGCTGGTAGTGGTAGATGGTGCCGAGGTCCTCGCGCGTGACCACCGAGAATCCCTGATCGTAGTGCTTGCCCTTGAAAGACAATGTTGCATGCAGCCGGTATCGTCCCGGCTTCGCGCCCAGCTTGATCAGATGGAAGTGGAAAGTGCGATCCGAATTCCTGCCACTAAGGTTCACCGCCTGACTTGCGGGCTCCACCTTCCATCCCTCGGGCGCGTGAATCTCCAGCATCCCGCCCTGCAACTGCGCGAGGTTGCTGCGCACGGTCACGGCAAGCTCAACCGGCTCGCGCCGCGACTGCGGTATAACCTGCGCCGCGGGCTCCATCATGACCGATGCCGCCGGCACTACCGCGAGCGGCCGCTGGCGAAGCGCGTCTCCCACGCGAACTTCGGCCTCCAGCTTTTGCCTAAACTCAATGAGTAGCTCGACCAACTGCTCAGTCGCCGAAACTTGGCAGGCGACCCGCACCGATGCACAGGCGGAGGAGTGAGCGGCAACGCCGCGAAATCCGGCCATCAATCGTGTACAGCGGCTGCTCGGAAGAATCGCGATGATAATACGGCTGCGTATACTCCGCATCGCGCGGAACCTCCACCTCGAATTTCGCCGTGTCCGAAGCCGCCGGCTGAAGCCGCTTGTAACTCCATCCGGGCAGCTCCATCGGTGCAGTGCAGTCGACCTTGGGGTAATAGGTTCCTAACTCGCGACTGACCGTGATCGAAGACGCCGGCGGAAGCTCCACGCGCACCGAGAAAGTAGAACGACTCTCCGGGAACAACCGTGCCCTCGGGATTTGCGTTTGCCGCATTCTCATCGAGCGAAGCCTTGATCTCGCACCCCGCTCGCCAGCCTGATCGCGCGCTCGAACTGCTCTGCCTTGGTTGCCAAATTCGTGACAAGGTCTTGCGCAGCCGCGGGCGTGAGCCCGGCATGCTCGACCTGCGCCATCAAGTGCCGAATCAACTCGTAGCCTTTGAACAGCGGCACAACCGCCGCCGCAGGGCCGCGCTCGGCCGCTTTGCTGGCCTCCGTCGACGAATGCGGCAACTTGGAGAGCTGCTGTTTCAACTCCGGCAGCTTCGCCTGCTCGTTGCCAAGCCGCGCCGCCAGGCCGGGCAGAGAAGTATCGATCCCATCGAAGAAATCCTGCTCGTGAGCGTCGGCGCGGTGCCTGCGCGGAGAATGCGGAATCCACCAGCCTGTAATAGTGCAGGCCGGTTCTCATCGTGAAGTCAGCGGCGCCCTGCGAGAGTTGATGCCGCAGCCCCTGCATGGCGAATTGCTGGTAGCTCATGCCGTTCGGGGTCCCCGGCAAGCCCGGTTTTTGGCTTGCTGGGGTGGCGAGCGCCGGATCGACCGCGCTGGTGTCGAGCGCAAGCGTGTAGCCTTCCTTGGCGTCGATGTTACCGACGTAAAGCTTTTTCGCCTGCCACGGCGCCAGCCCGGCGCGAATCTGTTCCGGGAACATCGTGGGATCGGCGGCGGCGCGGAATGCCTCGCGCGTAATGATCGCGGTCGCCTGGTGATGGCCGTGGCCGTCGCGAGCACTGCCCTGAAAGCGCGAGGCGATCACGTCGGGACGAAACGTGCGAATCACCCTCACGACGTCGGCTAACACCGGACCGTGCTGCCCTCCCCACTTTTCAAAGGTCTCATCCGCTGTCTTGGAGAAGCCGAAATCCACCGCGCGTGTAAAGCGCTGCTGCACCCCGTAGTAGCGGTCCGAGGCCAGCAGTTCGAGGGTGCGAAGCGCGCCCAACTCGTCAAACAGGTTGCTGCCCAGGCGGTTCTGTCCACCCTCGCCCCGCGTCAGCGTGAGCAGTTCCGTGGTTACGCCGCGCCCGCGCGATTCCAGCACCAGCATGCCTCCGTCCTCGTCGTCGGGATGCGCCGTTGTGTGCAGCATGCGGGCGGTTGTACGGAGCCTGAGCAGTTCCAGTTTCAAAGCTGCGCTTCCTGTGTCCGGCGCGAGAGGCTGGTCGGGACCGGACGCAGCCTGCGCCAGGCAAATGGGGGAAACAGCAAACAGCAGTAATAAGAATGTGATGATACGCCCCACGGCGGCGCGGCAATAATATCGGCGCGGGCAGAATCGCCCGATGCGCGCCATGATTGCGTGTGTTGGGGGTAGTCGCCGCAGGAACAAACTAACGGGCCAACGTCGATATTTGCGACATGCATATTTTAAATACTTTATCCGCTCGCGAATCTCGTTCGCCGGATTCCGGCGAAATGCGGCACCTCACTTGTATTCTTTTAGCGGCGTCGAAGGCAAGCCTGCCGTGCTTTCGATACAATTAGCTTCTCACTTCCGGTCCTCTTTATTGAAGACATCACAAACGAGTGCCGCGTGCGCCCGTCAGCATAAAGGAATGAAGCCATTATGATGCAGCCATCCAAGCCGGCAGCGAATTCCGCACAAATTACGGACATCACTTCCGCCGAAAACTGGAACGCATACGTCGAGGATTTTGCCAAATCCGCTCACCAGACCGTTGACTGGATCGCCGGTTTTCTGCGCGATACGCGCCACTATCCGGTTCTGCCCTCGCTCAAGCCCGGCGAGCTGATCGATGCTTTGCCGGCGCATGCGCCGCGGCAGGGCGAGCCTTTTTCGGCCATGTTGCGCGATTTCGAGCAACAGGTGATGCCGGCGGTGACGCACTGGAATCATCCTGGATTTTTTGCGTACTTTGGCACCACCGGCTCCACTCCGGCCATTCTCGCCGATATGTTGAGCGCCGCGCTGAACACCAACGGCCTGCACTGGAAGACCTCTCCAGCGGTTGCCGAACTCGAGCACGTGACGCTTGCGTGGCTGCGCGAATGGATCGGCCTGCCGCCCGAGTTCTTCGGCATTATCTACGACACCGCCTCTACCACCAGCATGCACGCGCTGGTGGCCGCTCGTGAATTGATGCGGCCGGAAGCGCGTGTCGAGGGTTCCACGCCCAACATGGTGGTTTACACCTCGGAACAGTCGCACTCTTCCATCGAAAAGGGAGCGATCGCCATCGGCATCGGGCAGAAGAACGTGCGCAAAGTTCCCGTCGATGCCGAATTCCGCATGCGGCCCGATGCGCTTGCCCGGATGATTGAGGAAGACTTGCAGGCCGGCAAGCAACCGATGTGCGTCGTCGCCACCGTCGGAACGACATCCACCACCAGTGTCGATCCAGTCGCCGAAATCGTCGAAATCTGCGAGAAGCACGGGCTCTGGCTGCACATTGACGCCGCATACGCTGGGAGCGCCGCCATTCTCCCCGAGTTCAAATACATTCTGCGCGGAGCCGAGCGGGCGCACTCGCTGGTGATGAACCCGCACAAGTGGATGCTTACGCCGATCGATACCAGCGTGTTCTACACCCGGCGGCCCGATATTCTGCGACAGGCATTTTCGCTGGTGCCCGAGTATCTGCGGGCCTCAGGCGATCCGCGCGCCATTCATCTGATGGACTACGGCGTGCCTCTCGGCCATCGATTCCGCTCGCTGAAGCTGTGGTTCGTCATGCGTTACTTCGGACGCGAAGGCATCGAGCGCATCCTCCGCTCACACATCGCGATGGCACAGGAATTTGCCGCATGGGTCGATGCCGACCCGCGCTTCGAACGAGTGGCGCCCGTGCCATTTTCGGTCATCTGCTTCCGCTACAAGGGCTCCGACGAGCAGAACAAGGAGATCATGGATGCCGTCAACGCCGGCGGAAAAGTGTTTCTCTCCAATACGGTTCTGAACGGCAAATTCGTTTTGCGCATCGCCATCGGCAACCTTGGCACCTCGATGGATGATTTGAAGACTGCATGGCGATTGCTTTGCGAACAGGCTGCGAAGCTATAAACCGAGTTCATTCCGTCGGGGTGGTAACTTTATTTTGCTCCCGCGTACAGATCAGATGGCTAGGAGACATAGATATGAAGATCGAACAAGTTGAGGCGATTGCTATTTCCATTCCACTGAAGGCGCCGGTTTCCGACGCCGTTCGCACCCACACCCATCGCGATCATCTGATCGTCAAAATTCGCGCCGGCGGCCTGGAGGGCGTGGGTTTCGCGCTGGCCTATGACGGCAGCAAGGCGATGGTCGAGCTGGTGAATGCGATTTACCGTCCCATGCTGCTGGGCGCCAGTATGTTTGACACCGAGCATCTCTGGACGGAAATGTTCCGCCAGTCGATCCAGTCGGGGCGGCGCGGGGCCGGCCTGCGGACGATCAGCGCCATCGACATTGCGCTGTGGGATTTGCGCGGCAAAGCCGCCAAGATGCCGATCATGCAGTTGCTGGGCATCCATTCGCAGCGGCTTCGCTGCTACGTCACCGGCGGATACTATCGCCCGGGAGACAGCGTCGAACGATTGATTCGCGAGATGAGCAGCTACATCGAGAAGGGATTCTCGGCGGTAAAGCTAAAGGTTGGAGCGCTGCCGGCGCGCGAGGACGCCGCACGTCTGAAAGCCATCCGTCAGGCCCTTGGCGAGGACGTAGACATTCTGCTGGATGCCAATGGCGGTTGGCCGGATTCGAACACGGCGATTGCCGCGCTGCGCCGGTTGGAAGAATACAGACCGTATTGGATCGAAGAGCCGGTGCGACCGGACAGCATCGCGGCCATGGCGCGCATCGCCGAAGCCATCGACTGGCCGGTGGCCACCGGCGAGTTGGAAGCCACGCGCTGGGGCTTTGCGGAACTGCTGGAACGGAAGGCCGCCGACATCCTGCAACCCGACGCAGCCGTGGTGGGCGGCGTTACCGAATGGCTGAAGGTCGCGCACATGGCCGCCGCTTTTGACGTGCCGATCGCTCCGCATTACCACTGGGATCTGCACACGCAGTTGGTCGCGACCATTCCGAACGGGATCTTCGTCGAGTACTTCGTGCGCGAATCGGGAGTGAAGGTTTTCGACGACATCATCGCCAACGCGCTTCAACCGAAGGACGGTTTCGTAGCCCCGCGCACCGCTCCCGGTTTCGGCATCGAGTACAACGAAAACGCCATCAAGGGTTACATGATTGCGAGGAGCGTGTAGCGGAGACGTCCAAATATTCGCAATCAGCGTGGATCGCCTGCCGAAGGAAGGGCAAACTCTTCGCCCGCTGCGATCGTTCGCTCCTTGCGCACGGCCGAGGTCAGGGCGCCGAGGAATCCCGAAAGCGAAGCCATCAGAAAGCTGGCGCGAATTCCTTCGAACAACGCCGTAGGGGTATGGCGGGCCAGGAAGGTAGTGAAGATCGCTCCGGCTATGCCCACACCCAGAATCATTCCCACGTAACGCGCCGTTCCCAGGACGCCGCTGGCTATCCCTTGGCGGTGCGGCGGGGCCGAACCCATCATCGCGCTGTTGTTGGGGGTAATGAAAATCCCCTGGCCCAATCCACAGACTCCCATTCCCAGGCCGACGTGTGCAAGGGAAGACGCGGGTTGCAGGCGCGAGAGCAGGAACAGACCGATGCCCATGATCGCCATGCCCGACACCGCAAGCCAACGCGTGCCCAGGCGATCGGAAAGCGTGCCGCTGATGGGAGCGGAGACGCTCATCAGCGCCGGCTGAATCGTAATCAGCAGTCCCGCGTGGCTGGGGGTCAGCCCTCGTCCCTGAATAAGGTAAAACGGCATCAGGAATGTGATCGTATAAAAGGAGATGTAATTCAAAACTGCACTGGCCACGCTCATTGCAAACTGCGGCTCGCGGAACAGGCTCAAGTCGAGCAACGGAAAAGCCGTGCGGTGCTCGCGAATCACAAACACGATCAGCAGCGCCACCGCTCCCGCCAGCAAGCCTTGAATCGAAGGCGAGCTCCAGCCGCGATCGTATCCCTGGTTGAGCCCGAGCAGCAGCAGGGTGAAAGCCACCAAAAAGACTCCGGCTCCGGCAAAATCGAATGGCTCGGACTGTTTGATCGGCTCATCTCTCGGAATGAATTTCGCGCTCAGCAACAGCGCCAGCACACCTATCGGGAGATTGATGTAGAAGACGGCACGCCAACTGAAGTAATCCGTCATCCAGCCCCCGAGCACCGGGCCGGTCATTTGCCCCAGGTAAACCATGATCAGTTGCAGGCCAAGCGCCTGGCCGCGCTGCGATCCCGGGAAGTTGCCCGTGAGGATCGCGGGAGCCCCGGCAAAGAGCATGGAAGCCCCCAGTCCCTGGAAGCCGCGCGCCACGATCAACATCGTCGCGTTCCATGCAGCGCCGCAGGCTGCGGAGCCCAGCACGAAGACAACAAAGCCGGCGATGTATAGACGCTTCGGCCCGTGCAGATCGCCCAGACGGCCAAAGGACAGCAAAGAACCGCACACCGCCAGCAGATAAATGGAGACTGCCCATTCAATCGTCGCCACACTGCACGCGAAATCGCGGCGCACAATCGGCAGGGCGATGTTGACAACACTGAGGTCGATGCCTCCCAGCATGCTGCCGACACCGACCGCCAGAAGCACCCACCATTTGCGTTCGACGGCGGCGAACTTGGTCCCGTCCAAAGTGATTGCCTCCGATAGCCCGCGTCGATAGACCACGCCCTTCGAGTCGAGAGCGCATCCTGCAGTTTGTCAGCCCGCGGCGCACGCACCGTCTCGCCAGCGTTTGATGAATCGAGGAACTGTCAGTTAGAGCATGTTCCCATGCTGAGGCAAGGCAGCGCAATCGTAAAGGCAGCGAATCGCTGAACCGGAAGCACGCACTGCAAAGCTCGATTGAATGACGTAACCAAATAACGCCGGACACCATTGGGCTTGTCCATGAGCTGGAGTTCTCTCACTCGCTGCCGATAAGAATTTCAAGACCTAACCGGGAGGCCTTGATAGCCCGGTTGATCGCCAGCACGCGAACCAGCGCGCCGGTTTCGACGGGCGGCCTGGCTATACAGAGTCGCGGGGGAACCAGACCGCCCGCCCGAACACGGCTGCGACCGCCTGAAAACGTTGCGTCAGTTGCTGCTGGAAAATTTCAGGTTCGATATTCACTTTGTATTTGCGGTGCTCCTCCGCCGGATGAAACGCATTCTCGTCGCTTCCCTTGCTACTTTTATTCTGAACGTTAGCGTAGAAGCTTTCCAGCCACCGCAGGTATTCCTTCCGATCAACCAGCGACAAACTTTCATGTTCCCTGAACGGGAGCCCAACGTGCTTCATGGCTAGGCCGTTTGGTTGCAAATGACCATTTGCAGCCCGCTAAGGTCTGCTGAAAAACCCACCCGCCGACCCCGCCGCGAAGGCTGCAAAAGGAGCGCGAAACACCCTCAAATCGGCTCATTGACGATTTGGCGCAATATTTTCGGCGCTTCGCGTGAATTTGAACCAACCCAGTAAACGCGAGTTGTTGTAGGTGAAGGTTGCGAAACACGCAATATCTTGGGTCTGTCGCGGGCCGGACGCGGGTAGTTGGTTTAGCCGAAAAAAGCAGTTGACAGCCAACCAATTGGGCATATGATGTGGTCTAAAGTGGTCGAGAGTGGAGTAATATGGACCATGGGCGGCAACTACGAGGCGGATTGCAAGTGGCGCCCGGTAACCCGGCCAATTCGGCCATTTCGTTTCTTCGTCTCCTTTCTGGCCCTGAATGCGGTCAGGAACTGGTGATTCGGTCCTGAGGAGGACCGGCGGTTATGTTTCGTGGACATCATCCAACTCGCGTCGATGAAAAGGGACGGTTCAAAGTCCCTGCGGAATACAAACGCGAAATCGACGAGAACTATGGTGCGCAATTCTACATCACCAGCAGGGACGGGAAAATTGCCTGGTTATATCCCTTGAAGGTCTGGGAGCGTCTGGAACGGGACATTCTGGCGCAGCGTCCCGCAAGCCCGCTCCTGCGGGACTTCCTGGATGCGACCAGCTACTACGGGCAGGTAATGGAGATGGATGGGCAGGGCAGGTTGCTTCTGCCAAGTCTATTGCGTGAAGAGGCCGACCTGAAAGGCGACGTGGCGGTGGTTGGAAAACTCGATCGCCTGGAGATCCGGAACGCCGAGGAGTACCGCAAGCACGTGAAGGAAAAGGCTCCGATCACGCCTGAGCATGATGAAGCGCTCGCGCAGTACGGGATCGTGTGATCAACGGTTCGGAGTTCGACGAGGACGGCGCCCAGACGGGCGCGGATGGCAAAACGGAAGCAGCGGAGTTTGGCCATCTCCCAGTTCTTTTAAAACCGGCAATCGATTTCCTGGCTATACGGCGCGGTGGGACCTACATCGATGCCACCGTGGGCTTGGGCGGACACAGTTGCGAAATCGCAAAACGCCTGGGCCTGCAGGGTCATCTGATCGGCTTCGATAAGGACCCCAAAGCGTTGGAGATAGCAGGCAAGCGGCTGAGCGAGATTGCGGCCGAGGGAAAGCAGGACTGGCCGAAAATCACGCTCCTGCATGGCTCATTTGCACAGTTGGCCGAACACGCCGCGCCGGGCGCGGTGGATGGAGTGCTGGCCGACCTGGGAGTGAGCTCGATGCAGTTTGAAGATGCCGCCCGCGGATTCAGTTTCCAGGCGGAGGGATTTCTCGACATGCGGATGAACCCGCAAGCCGAGTTGACCGCCTATCAAGTGGTAAATCAGTTCGGCGAGCGAACGCTGGCCGACCTGATTTACGAATTCGGTGAGGAAAGGAGGTCGCGGAGAATCGCCAGAGCCATTGTTCGGGCGCGGCCGATTACCACAACAGCTGAGTTGGCGCGAGTGGTGGCGGCCGCGGCCCGGCCAATGAAATTCCAGCGAATTCATCCGGCGACGCTGACCTTTCAGGCTCTCCGAATTTATGTCAACCGCGAACTCGACGATCTCAAGGCGCTGATGCAGGATGCGCCGCAGGTGCTCGCGAGAGCAGGACGGCTGGTCATCATCAGCTTCCACTCGCTGGAAGACCGGATCGTGAAAGATGCCATGCGCGATGGCGCTCGGCAGGGGCTGTATGAGCTGCTAACCAGGAAGCCGGTTGTTGCCGACGAGAAAGAAGTGGCGGAGAACCCGCGAAGCCGAAGCGCCAAGTTGCGGGCGGCAGCGCGGAAGTAACAGTTAGGTTTTTCAGCATTGTTAAAATTTATAATGTGGAAAAACCTGTGGAAACTGTGCAAAAAGAAAAACCCGGACACCGTCCCGGGACGTTCAGAGGGTGACGACATGCATACGGGAATCATCATCGAGCAGTTGATCGCGACCGTAGCTCGTGTGGAAGAAAAGGTCGATAAGGCGCGGAAGATATACGTGGCGATCCCGCGAACTCCCGCGATGCCTCTCCACGAAGCAGCGAACCTGTTTGCCCGTCCTGGAGTTATGTAATGTCGATTTGGGCCGCAACATTGCCGCAGGCGGTGGACGAGACCGGCGCTCAACCGCAGTTACGCAGATACATGCCGGGCACGCCAGAGATCGATTTTGGCAAGAAGATCGATAACTCGCGTCTGGTAAAGATCGCCGACCCACGCGGCCGCCGCGAGATGAGAGTCTTTGCGTTTGTGCTGGCCGTGCTGCTTGCGCTGCTGATGGTGTATGTGTATCAGCATTTCAGAGCCATTGACTACGGTTACAAGATCGAGATATTGCGGTCGGAGCGCGAGACTTTGAGCCAAGCCAACCGTGCGTTGAAGCTGGAAGAGGCGTCGCTGCGCGACCCCGGACGAATCGACGCACTTGCCAAGGCCATGGGCCTGCAAATGCCGCAGGCCGGGCAGGTGCAAGCCATGGACGTTTCAACCGTGGGAAGTGGCCCGGTGATGGCTCGCGCCACGGGAGTCTCGGTAATTTCGCTTCCGGATTGATTGCCTGGAGCTTGAAACAGGGCGCAGGCAGCAACGATGACGGCTCCTTCTGAAGATGGAGCCGTCTGGTGTTCAGGAGCAATTTTCGGTTTGTAGAGCAACAGGCGAAAGCAGATCCGCAAACGGCGGTTGACGACCCCGGACTGTCGATAGAGTCCTTCACGCTCCGATGCGCGTCAGGAACGGCGGGCGCAGTTCGAGGAGGCTCAGGAGGCGTGCGCTGGCTGTGAACTCTTTTTCGGCGATGGTCTCCAAAAACGGCATCAGAGGGCGGCTGTTTTTGTTTGGCGCTTTGCTCGGCCTTTGGGTGTGTGCCATCTGCGCCAGGCTGGTTTACCTGCAAGTGTTTCAGCGCGGTGCGTATGTGCAGCGCGCCGCCCGTCAGCGGCAACGCACCATCGAGGTTTCCCCCCAGCGCGGCATTATCTATGATCGCAATGGCCAGGAACTGGCCATGTCGGTGCAAGTGGACTCCGTTTACGCCGTTCCCGTGGAAATTCCCGATCAGGCGGCCACCGCTTCCATCCTCGCCCGCGTGCTGAACGGCGACGGCGAGGAGATTCTGGCGAGGATGAAGTCGCAAAAAAACTTCTCCTGGGTAGCGCGCAAAATCGACGCCGAAACAGCCGAGCGAATTCGCTCCCTGAACCTGCGCGGAATCGGCTTCCAAAAAGAGTCCAAGCGGTTTTACCCCAAGCGCGAACTGGCCGCTCAGGCCCTCGGCTATGTAGGACTGGATGACGAAGGATTGGCGGGCGTTGAGATCGCGTTCAACGATGAATTGCGGGGCAATCCAGGGACGCTGATGATTTCCCAGGATGCGCGCCGCCGCTGGTTTGGGCGCATCGAACGCCAACCTGATCCGGGCGCCAACGTCGTGCTCACCATCGACGAGAAGATCCAGTACATTGCCGAGAAGGAAATCGACCGGGCCATGGAGGACACGCAGGCCAAGGCCGCAACCATCGTGGTGCAGAACCCGAGGACGGGCGAAATCCTAGCGCTGGCGAACCGGCCGACTTTTAACCCGAACCTCTCGAAGAAGATCACCCCCGCCGCACTCAAAAATCACGCGGTGAGCGACGTCTATGAGCCCGGTTCGGTCTTCAAGACGGTCACTTATTCCTCGGTGCTGGAAGAGCACCTGACGCGGATTGACGAAGTCATCAGCTGCGATCCCGGCTTTATCGTCATCGGCGGCATAAAGATCCGAGACGCTCACCACATTGGAACCGTAACGGTCGAGCATGCTTATGCGGAATCGAGCGATGTGGGCGCGGTGAAGATGGGGCTGCGGCTCGGTCCTGATCGCCTTCTCAAATATATTCGCGCCTTCGGCTTCGGTCAGCAGACGGGCATCGAGTTGCCGGGCGAGACGCGGGGGCTGGTAAAGCCGGTCAAGAATTGGTCGGCGTCTTCGATCGGCGCGATGTCGATCGGGCAGGAAATCGGTGTTACTCCGTTGCAGATCGTCTCGATGGTTTCGACGATTGCCAACGATGGCATCTACACTCCCCCGCGCATTGTCGCCGGCATGACCAGTCCGACGCAGGGTTTCCAGCAGGTGGTGTTTCGCCCGCGGGATCAGCGGCGCGTCATCTCATCCCTGACGGCCGCGCAGATGCGCCGGCTGATGCAAGACGTGGTGCTGTTTGGCACGGCGCGCCGCGCGTTGTTGAATGGCTACACCGCCGCAGGTAAAACAGGCACGGCGCAGAAGGTCGATCCGAAGACACACAGGTATTCCGCCACCGACTACGTTGGCAGCTTTGTCGGCTTCGCGCCGGTGAACACCCCGGCGATTTCGATCGCGGTGATTCTGGACTCGGCCAGGGGGCTGCACCAGGGCGGGCAGGTTTCGGCCCCGGTCTTCAAGCGTGTCGCCGAGCAGGTGCTGGCCTACATGAATGTGCCGCACGACGCGGAGATCAAGCACGACCCGCGACAAGTGCTGCTCGCCCGGCAGGCGGATGTGAATGACGGGGTTACGAACCGCGTTGGCGGTCTCGCCGGGCCGGAATTGGCCGAGGCTGCCGTTGCGCGCGCGCCCGAAGAAGAGCCCGGATCAGCACCAGCCAGGAAAAGCTTTTGAAGGCGGGGTTCCCATTGCCGCCGGCTCCTGCTGTAAGCGAGAACCCGCAACCGCTGGCCGCGCCGGCAACGAATGAGCCGGCCCATCCGCCCGGCAGCATCGTGGTGCAGGTGGAGGGGGGCCCAGTTGTGCCGAATTTCACTGGCAAGTCCATGCGCGGAGCGATCGAGTTGGCGGAGCAGTCGGGGATCGCGCTGAACGCCACGGGCTCCGGCGTCGCCCGCGAGCAGTCGCCGCCCGCCGGTACGCACGTTGCGCCGCACGCAACCGTCATCGTACGTTTCGCGCGTTGAGGCCAGGGTCGCAAAGGTATATCCCGAAGGTTGAGCAGGCCCTTTTCTGAAGCCGCGCTGACGGCGCTCACAACGAGCTTTTCAGCAACGATATAATTCTGACAATGGAATTCTCACAACTACTGGACGGAGCCGAGGTGCTCTTGCTTCAGGGTTCCGCCGAAATCATGGGACTCGACTACGATTCCAGGCGCGTCCGCCGTGGATTCGCCTTCGTGGCCATGCGCGGCGAAAGAACCGACGGAAACCGCTACATCGAGCAGGCCATTGCCAGCGGGGCGGTTGCGATTGTTTCGGATTCAGATGGGCCGCCGCGTCCGGACTTCCCCTGGGCACAGGTTGCGCATGGCCGCCGGGCGCTGGCCCGGCTCAGCGCCAACTTCTACAGGCGTCCTGCGGAACGTCTGTGCAGTACAGGAATCACGGGGACCAACGGCAAGACCACTACGGCTTTTATTCTGGAGTCAATTCTGAATGCGTCGCGCCGCAAGAGCGCACTGGTGGGCACCGTCGAGTATCACCTGTCGGGAAAAGTGATTCCGGCGCCACACACCACGCCCGAGCCGCTGGAACTGATGCAGGTGCTTTCACAGGCACTGGCGGCGGGGGCGACGGAACTCGTCATGGAAGTCTCTTCGCACGCGCTCGATCAGCAGCGTGTTTTCGGCGTGCCCTTTGATGTCGCGGTCTTTTCCAACCTCACTCGCGACCATCCCGATTATCACGTCACCTTTGAGAACTACTTTGCCGCCAAACGAATCCTCTTCGAAGGCTGTGGCACTGAGCCGCCGCGCTGCGCCATCCTGAACGTCGATGACGAGCACGGGCGGAAACTGCTCGCATTCTGCCGCGACCGTAGTCCGGTGGTTTACGGCTATGGGCTCGACAGCGGCGATTTTCACGCGCGCAATCTGCGCCTCACGCCCGTGGGCAACCGCTTCCAACTGGTCACGCCCGTCGGCGAAATGGAGATCGTTTCGCCGCTGGTCGGCCGGGTGAACGCCTACAACGTAATCGCCGCCTGCGCTGCCGCTTTTGCCAGGAACTGTACTTCCGAACAAATCATGAAGGGCGTCTTGTCAGCCGCTCGCGTTCCGGAAGACCAGGGGGGAAAGCAATGAAGCTACCGTTGGCACGCATCGAGGAATTCGTGCAGGGAACCGGCGAGGTTGACGGCAATCTTGTGGCCGGGGGCTACTCGATCGATTCGCGCACGATGACGCCGGACCAGGTGTTTTTTGCCGTCGCTGGCGAGCGCGTTGACGGCCACGACTTTGTCGAAGCGGCCTTGCAAGCGGGTGCGGTGGCAGCCGTGGTACGCAAGGACATGCTGGCGCGCTATTCGGTGAAGACCGGCCTGATCGCCGTCGACGACACGCTCGCGGCATTGCAGGCTTTGGCCGCCGCAGTCAGGAGGCTGTGGGGAAAGACCGTAGTTGGAGTAACGGGCTCGACCGGTAAGACGACCACGAAAGATGCCATCGCTCACGTCTTGTCGTCGCGGCTCAACGTGTTGAAATCGGCCGGCAACCTGAACAATCATTTCGGACTTCCGCTGCAATTGCTTCGCCTCGAGCGTGAGCATGAGATCGCTGTCATCGAGATGGGCATGTCGCATGCGGGCGAGATTCGGGCGCTGGCCAGCTTGGCGCAGCCCGACATCGGAGTGGTCACCAACGTTGCGCCCGGTGCACCTGGAGTTTTTCGATTCGCTGGCAAGCATCGCGCGGGCCAAGTACGAGTTGATTGCCTCGTTGCCCGCCGGAGGCACTGCGATTCTCAATGCCGACGACGAGTACGTTTCGCAATTCGGCCGCGATTTTCACGGCAAAGTGGTCACCTATGGAATCCGCAAGCTCGCCGACGTGCGCGCCGAAAATGTCGAGGCCGGAGGGTTGTTGGGGTCGAGTTTTGACGTGGTGACGAATGGCCGCAGGGCACGCGCTTCCATCGCGCTGGTGGGCGAACACAACGTTCTGAACAGCCTTGGCCGCCATTGCCGTGGCGCTGGAGCGGGGACTGACGCTCGAAACGGCGGTGGAAAGCCTTAGCACGCTGGCAGCGGCGAAAAGCGCGGAGAAATCCTCAAGCTGGGTGGCGCAACCATCATCAATGATTGCTACAATTCGAATCCGAAGGCCCTGAAATCCATGATCGACGCCTTGGTCTCCGTGCCCGCCGCGAGGCATGTGGTGGTGGCCGGAGAGATGCTCGAGTTGGGCCCGGCCGGCGAGAGCCTGCACGATGAGTGCGGCCGTTTCATGGCCTTGAAAGGCGTCAAGTGCCTTATCGGCGTGCGCGGATTGGCGGAAGCCATGGTTCGCGCGGCGGCGGCCGAAGGTGTTGATGCGGTGTTTGTCGCCAGTCCCGAGGAGGCCGGCGAGAGAATCGCCGCCGAACTCCGCGAAGGCGACGCGGTACTGATGAAGGCTTCGCGCGGGGTGCGGTTGGAGCGCGCCCTGGAAATCTTGAAGTCACGCAAGGATACCTCGGCGGATGCGCCTCTATCTCTGCCGTGGACCCTGGCAGGTGACCATGCGATAGTGGTCTCTGTCCGGCGATTCATTGGGCGAGCCCGAACCGCCGGGTCCCCGGCACGCGCCGTGGTTGCGCGTGCTGGTGCGATAGAAGCACGGAGAAACATTGCTCTACTGGCTTTTTTACGAACAGGTGTTCCGGCATTTTAATGTCGGGCCTTTTCGTCTTTTTCAATATCTGACGTTCCGTACCGCATTTGCCAGCATCACGGCAATGTTCATGGGACTCGTCATCGGTCCGCCGATCATTCGCCGTCTGCGCGAATTCCAGATCGGGCAGTACATCCGCGAAGACGGCCCCCAGGGCTCACCAGAAGAAGGCCGGCACCCCGACCATGGGCGGCGTGCTGATCGTGATCTCGGTGCTGGTGCCCACCATGCTGTGGGCCGATTTGAGCAATCGTTTCGTCTGGCTGGCGATGTTCTCGATCATCGCTTTCGGCGCCATCGGCTTTACCGATGACTATCTCAAGATCATCCATAAACGCAATCTCGGGCTGACCGCGCGCGCCAAGCTGATGCTGCAAGGCCTGTCGAGTTTCGTGATCGCCGTCGTGCTCATCACGTTCCAGTTCCAGGGCGGCTACTCGACGCACCTGATCGTTCCTTTTTTCAAGAAATTCCGGCCCGACCTGGTGATTTCCAGCTTGCAGCACAGCCTGTATCTCTGGCCGCTTGCGTTTGCTCCGTTCGTAATTTTCATCGTGCTGGTGATCACTTTTTCCAGCAATGCCGTCAACCTGACCGATGGACTCGACGGGCTGGCGATCGGCTGCACGGTGATTGCCGCCGGGGCGCTGACCGTGCTCACCTACGTGAGCGGGCACGTGATCTTTGCCAGCTATCTGGAGCTTACCTATCTGCCGCGTGTGGGCGAACTGGGAATTTTCTGCGGAGCCATGGTCGGCTCGGCCATCGGTTTTCTCTGGTACAACGCGCATCCGGCCGAGATTTTTATGGGCGACGTCGGATCGCTGGCGCTCGGCGGAGCGATTGCGACCGTGGCGGTCATCGTCAAACAGGAGCTGTTGCTGCCTTTCATCGGCGGAATCTTTGTGATCGAGGGGATTTCGGTGATTCTGCAGGTGGGCTCCTACAAGCTGCGCAAAAAGCGCATTTTCAAGATGGCTCCGCTGCACCATCATTTCGAGTTGATGGGCTGGTCGGAATCGAAGATCATCGTCCGTTTCTGGATTGTCTCGCTGGTGTTTGCTCTGTTTGCACTCACCACTTTGAAGTTGAGGTAGACGGCGAGATTCGTGGCAGAATGGGTTCACCAGCGGCGAAGCCGGTTCGCCGGAAGAGGGTAACCTTGAGTTGGTTATGATCGCAGACATTTGCGGGAAAAACATTCTGGTGGTCGGCTTAGGCAAGTCGGGCGTTGCCTCAGCTCTGTTTTTGCAGGCTCGGGGCGCGCGGGTTACCGTCTCCGATGCCAAGCCGCAACAGCAGCTTCAAGAGGAGATCCCGGCACTGCTGGACAAGGGCATCACGGTCGAAACCGGCAAGCACGGCGAGCGCACCTTCCAGAACAAGGACCTCATTGTCGTCAGCCCTGGAGTGCCGACCGCCTGCCGCAACTGGCGCAGGCCCGGCGCGAAGGCACGCCGGTGATTGGCGAAATCGAATTGGCGGCCCGTTTCCTCGAAGGCGAGATCGTTGCCATTACCGGCTCGAACGGCAAGACCACCACCACCAGCCTGACCGGCGAAGTGATCGCGGCCGGCGGCTGCAAGACCCTGGTGGGCGGCAACATCGGCACCCCCGCGATCAGTTTTGTCGAGCAGTCTTCGGCGGATACCTGGGTGGTGCTGGAGATTTCCAGCTTTCAACTGGAGACGATCGAGTCCTTCCGCCCGCGCATCTCCGCAATTCTGAACCTTTCGCCGGACCACCTCGATCGTCACGGCAGCATGGCAAACTATATCGCGGCCAAGGCGCGCATCTTCGAAAATCAGACGGCTAAGCGATTTTGCGGTGCTGAATGCCGATGATGAGCAGACGGCCGCGCTGGCCTCCGGCCTCAGGCCTGGCGTCTATTGGTTCAGCCGCAAGCGGGAAGTGGAGCGCGGCGCTTTTGTCCGCGGCGGCAAGATCATGTTCCGCGATGAGCGCGGCGAGCGGGCGGTGATGCCGTGCGATGAGATCACGCTGAAGGGCTCGCATAATCTGGAAAACGTGCTGGCAGCGGTGGCCATAGGCTCGCTTGCTGGTATCGAAGCGGCGAAGATTCGCACCGCCGTCAAGGACTTCAAGGCCGTTGAGCACCGTCTGGAATACGTCGCCACCATCGGCGGCGTCGACTATTACAACGACTCCAAGGCAACCAACGTCGACGCCACCATCAAGGCGCTGGAGGCCTTCGCCGGTGGCATACACATCATTCTGGGCGGCAAGGACAAGGGCAGCGACTACCGTGTTCTCAACCGCCTGCTGCGCGAGCGCGTGCGGCACGTGTATACCATCGGAGCGGCTTCCCGCAAGATTGAGTCGCAGATCGAAAGCTCCGTTCCCATCACCAGCTCCGGCACACTGAGCGAAGCCATCCGCGACGCGTCCGGCGAACGCCCGCTCAGGCGAAATCATTCTGCTGGCTCCTGCTTGCGCGAGTTTCGACCAGTTCAACAGCTACGAAGAACGCGGCCGCGCCTTCAAGTCGGAAGTCCGCGCGCTGAAGCCCACGCTGGAGGGCGTTGAATGCCGAAGCGGGTCAGTGTTGACAAGTGGCTGTTCGGCGTCACGCTGCTGCTGGTCTTCATCGGACTGATCATGGTTTTCAGCGCCTCGGCGGTCATCGCCAAGGATCGCTTTGGCTCGCCCTACAGTTTCGTTGTTGAGGCAGCTCATGTGGGCGGTTGCCGGGCTCGTCGCCATGGTGCTGATGATGAACTTCGACTATCGACGACTGAAGTCGTCGAGCGTTGTTTTCACCGTCCTCGGCCTTACTACCTTGCTGCTGCTGGCGGTCTTTTTTCTGGATCGTCACGCCAATACGCATCGCTGGATCCGCCTGGGAAGCTTTTCGCTTCAGCCGTCCGAACTGGCCAAGCCCGCTATCATTTTGTTCCTGGCGTACTTCCTGGAAAAGCGTTACAAGAACATCGCCGACTTGCGGCGCACGTTGCTGCCGGTGGTTGTGCCGACCTTGATTTTTACCGTTTTGATTGTGGCGGAACCTGACTTGGGCACTGCCATGTCGGTCTGCGGCATCACCGCCGCGGTACTGTTTACGGCGGGAATGAAGTTCAAGTACTTTGGCTATTCACTGCTGGCCTCGACCTTGCCGCTCTATTTCCTGATCTTTCGCACGGCGTGGCGGGCGCGCCGGATGACGGCCTTTCTCAACCCTGACGCCGATCCCCGGGGGGCAGGATTTCACATGATCCAATCGCTGATTGCCGTGGGCACGGGCGGCATCTTTGGCCAGGGATTGATGGAAGGCAAGCAGAAGCTGTTTTACCTTCCCGAACCGCAGACCGACTTTATTTTTGCTGTCATTGCCGAGGAGTTGGGGCTGATCGGATCGGTGGCGATCGTCATGCTGTTCGCGATTTTCTGCTACCGGGGCCTGCGAGCGGCGGTGCTCACGCGCGACCACTTCGCCCGCTTTCTCGCGGTTGGCATAACCGCCATGGTGGGAGTGCAAGCTCTCTTTAACATTAGCGTGGTGCTCGGATTGCTGCCGACCAAGGGCATCCCGCTGCCATTTATCTCTTACGGCGGTTCCTCCTTGTTTATTACACTTACCAGTGTCGGGGTGCTGCTCAACATTACCCAGCAAACCGACTGATAACATTCAAGACAGGCCGAATGATCGAATGATGCGTGCAATTCTTGCCGGCGGCGGTACGGGGGGGCACGTCATCCCAGCTATCGCCATTGCCCAGCAGCTCAGGGATAAGTACGGAGCCGAAGCCATCTTCATTGGTACGGAGCGGGGCATCGAAACCCGCCTGGTGCCGGAAGCGGGTTTCCAACTGCGCCTGATCGATGTGGGGCAGCTTAACCGCGTGAGCCTGGCAACGCGCATCAGAACGCTGACGGATTTGCCCATGGCCATTGTGACCGCCTGGAGCATCATGACGGAGTTCAGGCCAGAGGTGGTGGTCGGGGTAGGCGGATACGCATCCGGGCCGGCCATGCTTGCAGCCGCGCTGCGCGGCACCGCTTCGCTGATCTTCGAACCCAACGTTGTCCCGGGATTCGCCAATCGCATGGTCGCTCCCATGGCCAAGGCCGCAGCGGTTCACTTTGAGCAGACCTGCCACTGGTTCCAAAATTGCGAAGTGACGGGCGTACCGGTTCGACGCGAATTCTTCGATATTCCACGGCGCGCTCCGGGTTCAACTCCAACTCTGCTGCTGTTTGGCGGCAGCCAGGGTTCGCGCGCGCTCAACCGGGCATTGGTCGAGTCCCTTCCCGCACTGGCGGAGCGGGTTCCGGGAATTCATGTCATCCACCAAACGGGCGAACGCGACTACGAACAGATACAGGCGGAATATTTGAAGGTCTCCATCCGGGCGGAGGTATCCCCGTTCATCACCGATATGGCTTCCGCATTTGCCGGCGCCGACCTGATCGTCTGCCGCTCGGGAGCCAGCACCGTCGCCGAGATCGCCGCAGCCGGGAAGGCAGCTATCTTTGTCCCACTACCCACGGCCGCCGACGACCATCAGCGGCGCAACGCCGAGACGTTGGCCGCACGGAATGCGGCGCTGATGATTCCTGAATCTGAACTCAGCTCCGCCCGCCTCGTGGAAATGGTTTCGACGTTGATCATGGACAGGCCGCAATTGGACGCCATCGGTAAGGCGGCGCGCCACCTGGCGCACGCCGATGCGGCAGCCCACATCGCCCGCATGGCCGCACGGCTGGCGGGGATTCCGGCAAAGTAGGGATACCAGATTGGAAGTGACGACGACCTTCAATCTGAAATCTTCAATCTGAAATCTGAAATGTCACATGCCGCCTGAAACCGCCGCCAGCAGATCGATCTCGTCGCCCGGCTTTACCGATGTTCCCATCCGTCCCGGTTCAATCAGTTGATCGTTTAGAAACACCGCCAACATGGGGCTGACCGCGTCTTCCTTGATCCATACGAGGCGCACTAGTTCGGGATACCGATCCGTGAGCGCGCGCAGGGCCGCGCCCACCGTCGTGGCGGAAACCTCCACCGAGCTTATGTCTCCGATTCGCTCGCTAAGAAATGTACTAAAACGAATGCGTATCATCAGAGCGCCGCAATCTCCTGGACGGAATGTTATCACCCTCGGGGCCAGACCAGCCTGCCACCGAATAAGCCGAAGTAGTCAGCCGGGATGGCGGCAGGCGCCAATTCCGAGAGCAAATCATAAAAGGTAAAGGCCGCATCCATGTGCGGCCTCTATCGGAAAATATTGCTCATTTCGGAGTAATCGCTTGTCGGGCCGGGCGATTGCTTAATTAATTATTTCGCTCACGTACATGCGGTCAAGCAGCCTGAGCCCAAAATTCTTTACCCGCTCCCAGACCGACTTGGATTCAGTTGCACTCATCAAACTCGTTGCCAATGTCTTTCCTCCTTGCGGAACAAATCAACCACACTTAAGAGATGAGCCGAGCGGCGCTTCGGTCGCAAAATTGGCTCCGACTTCTTCGCATGCTTGACATGAAAAAAGCCGGGCGCCAACGCCCGGCGATATTCCGACTGCGGAATTGCTCTAGGTGCCTTCCGCCCAGCCCGCCAAATATTCTTCCTGTTCGGGCGTAAGGCGATCAATCTTGATTCCCATCGATTCCAGCTTCAGCCGCGCCACTCGCTTGTCGAGCTCATCAGGAACCTTGAAGACCTTCTTCTCGAGACTGGCGTGGTGTTTGACCATGTACTCGACCGAGAGCGCCTGGTCTGCGAAGCTCATATCCATGACTGATGCCGGATGTCCTTCGGCCGCAGCCAGGTTGATCAGCCGGCCCTCGCCCAGCAGGTTGATCTTACGGCCGTCCCGCAGGGAGTACTCCTCGACGAAGTTGCGCGTCGTGCGCTTGCCGCTGGATAGTTTTTCCAGCGCCGGAATATCGATCTCGACGTTGAAGTGGCCAGAGTTGGCGACGATGGCGCCGTCCTTCATAGCGGCGAAGTGCTCCTTGCGCAGCACGTTCTTGTTGCCGGTCACGGTGCAGAAGACGTCGCCGAGTTTGGCCGCGTGCTCCATGGCCATCACCCGATAGCCGTCCATTACGGCCTCCAGAGCCTTCGTCGGGTCGATCTCGGTGATGATAACCTCGGCGCCCAGCCCGCGCGCCCGGCTTGCCAGGCCGCGTCCGCACCAGCCATAACCGGCGACCACGAACTTCGAGCCTGCCAGCAGGAAGTTGGTGGCTCGGATGATGCCGTCGATCGTCGATTGTCCGGTGCCATAGCGGTTATCGAACAGGTGCTTGGTATCGGCGTCGTTCACGGCGATGATGGGGTAGCGCAGCACACCCTGCTTGGCCATGGCACGCAGCCGTATGACTCCGGTCGTGGTTTCTTCCGTGCCGCCCAGGATGCCGTCCAGCACGTCCGTCCGCTTGGTCAGGGCTATGGTCACCAGGTCCGCTCCATCGTCCATGGTGATGTGCGGCTTATGATCGAGGGCAGCCATGATGTGCTTGTAATAGGTCTCGTTGTCCTCGCCCTTAATGGCATAGACCGAAATATTGCTATCGCGCACCAGCGACGCGGCCACATCATCCTGGGTCGAGAGCGGGTTGGAGGCACACAACACCACATCGGCGCCACCATCCCGAAGGGTGATCGCCAGATTCGCTGTCTCAGCCGTCACATGCAGACAGGCGGCGATACGCATGCCCTTCAGAGGCTGATTCTTGATGAACTCTTTACGGATGATTTGCAGAACCTGCATCGACTGGTTCGCCCAATCGATGCGTTTGCGTCCCAAATCCGCCATCTCCAGATTCTTCACATCAAACGAAGGAACTTGTGTCGCAGTTGACATAATCTTTCCACCCCAATCTGTTTAAACGATACACGGTTGCCGCAAGACATGCCGATGCCGAATGGCTTCGCCGGGCGAATCTGGCGGCTACGGGAAAACGCACCGGGCAAGGCGACACATTTCGCCTGCCCGCCAGCGTTACTTCTTCACGGTTTCGGCCCGCAGGCCAGCCCCTTCGCGAAGTGCCGCGGCCTTGTCCGTGGCCTCCCATGTGAAGTCTTTGTCGTCTCGGCCAAAGTGGCCGAACGCCGCAGTCTTCCGGTAAATCGGTCGCCGCAGATCAAGGTGTTCGATAATGGCGCGCGGCGTAAGCTGGAAATTCTTGCGCACCAAGTTCTGCAATTGTTCGCGGTCGATTTTTCCGGTGCCAAAGGTATCGACCAGCACGCTGACCGGCTCGGCCACGCCGATGGCGTAAGCCAGCTGTACCTCGCAGCGATCAGCCAAACCCGCCGCCACAACGTTCTTGGCGATGTAGCGAGCCATATAAGCCGCCGAGCGATCGACCTTGGTCGGGTCTTTGCCGCTGAAGGCGCCGCCACCGTGACGGCCCATGCCGCCGTAGGTGTCGACGATGATCTTGCGGCCGGTCAGTCCGGTGTCGCCCATCGGACCACCGATGACGAAGCGTCCGGTGGGATTGATGTGGTACTTGGTATCGGCGTCGAGCAAGTTGGCCGGAATCGTCGCCTGAATGACGTGCTTCAGGATGTCGGCTCGAAGGTCCTCGTTGCTGACGGTTTCGGCGTGCTGTGTCGAAATGACGACGGCATCTACGCGGACCGGCTTGCTGGCTTCGTCGTACTCGACGGTCACCTGGGACTTGCCGTCGGGCCGGAGGTAGGAGAGCAATCCTGTTTTGCGAGCCTGGGAGAGGCGTTGCACCAGCTTATGCGCCAGCGAGATTGCCAACGGCATGTACTCCGGGGTCTCGTTCGTGGCATAACCGAACATCATGCCCTGATCGCCCGCGCCTCCGGTGTCGACGCCCATCGCGATGTCGCCGGATTGCTTATTGATGGTCGAGATGACCGCACAGGTATTGGAATCAAAGCCGTAAAGCGCGTTATCGTAACCGATCGCGCTGACCACGCCGCGAACCACCGACTGAAAGTCGACGTAAGCCTTGGTCGTGATTTCGCCGGCGATCACTACCAGTCCGGTAGCGGTCAAGGTTTCGCAGGCCACCCGGCTGAATCGGTCCTGCTCAAAGCAAGCATCGAGGATGGCGTCGGAGATCTGGTCGGCGATTTTGTCAGGATGACCTTCGGTCACTGACTCGGAAGTAAACAAGAATCGATTACGGGACAAGCTGTCCTCCTAGTTCGAATAATACTCGTGCGGACGGGAACCCCGGCAAGTTGAAAGTCGAGATCCTCGGCAAGGCTCTGTCAAGGCAGAAGCCGGGTGCCGGAAGTATAAGTTTATAGGGGCGCCGCTGGCTGCGCAACCGGGAGAGATCCACGCGCAGTAAATTGAAGTGAACGGCTGGTACTCGCATTGAAATGCTGTTTTTGTCCAGCGGCGTTGGTGGGCTCTACCGCTGCAGGCCTTCGGGAGTGAATGTAACGGTCTGCCTGGCGTTCGTCGGACCGATCCGCCCCATTGACTGCCCATTGAAGGTCACGTCGATTCCCGACGGATTCCCTGCCAGCACCACCACACGGTCCCGGGCCTGAAAACTCCGCTCCTTCTTGTCCGATGATTCGGGGTCCATGGTGTCTTCCATCACCCGCTTCCCGTCCACCTGAATCGATACCCAGCAACGCTGTCTAGCGGTCAAAACCAGGGAAATACCGTTCGCTGCCGCCTTCTTCTTTTCCCCTGCTCCGTTCTTCTTGGCCGTCGTGGCGTCCGGAGTCACGGCTGGCTTGTTGACCTGCGCAACGGGCGGGGTGGAGTTCTGGGAATCGACGACACCTTTCGGGGGAAAACTAACGCTTACGGTTTGGGCGGTGGCGGCGGGCAAGGATGGAGGAGCTTGCGGATTCGAAGCGGCCTGCACTGGCTGCGGAAGCGAAGTCTGAAAAGTGGTCATACCGGCTGGCTGCGGAATCTGTTTCCGCACTTCCGCCCGGTGCGCCAACCATCTCTGGAGATAAGGCCACCCGCCCACGGAGGCGCTTGCGAGGGCAATGACAGCCACCAGACTCCAAACCAGAGTCGCCGCGCTATGCTTTCGGCTGCCGTATCCTGCATCGCGTGAGGCTTCGAACTGCCTGGCTACTACGGCAATATTGACTTCGCCCGAGGCTGCCAAAGCCTGATTGGCGACCATGTAGTCGCCAACGGCCTGCTCTTCGTCGATACCGACATAGCGGGCGTATGCTTTGACGAATCCCTTGTTGAAGATGCCACCCGGCAGTTGATCGAACTTCTCTTCTTCGAGCGCACGCAGATTTCGGGTGCCGATTTTGGTGGCAATGGCCACTTCATCGAGCGTGATACCGCGTAATTCACGTTCGCGCCGCAGTTTATCGCCAAACTGACCCACGGACGCCCTCTCACTTGTGCATGTTCTACTCGCATAATAGGATTGCATTCAGTTCAAGTCAAACTGGAAATACAGCAAATTGTGCCATTTGTCATGCGAAATGCGAGCCCAAACAACAGCGAGGCGCCAAAACGGACGGTCCCGCACTGGACTTGGGTTCCCTGCGCCTTCCTAAGCGAGTTGCCTGATCTACCGTGGGGACCCTATAATACCCTGCCACTCCTCTCATCTGAAAAGAGGACAAGAATCGAGCGTTTACTTACCCATGACTGAAGGCTCTGTAGTCGACAACTCACGGCACCACCAGCAGTTAAGCATCTTTCATGATGTCGCGAAGGCGCTCACCTCATCGCTGAATCTGGATTCCATTCTGCAAACCATCATGGATAAGGTCGCGGCTTACTTTAAACCCGATACCTGGTCGCTGCTGATGGTGGACGAGTCGAAGCAGGAGCTCTATTTCGCAATCGCAGTCGGCGACGCGGCCGATGTCCTCAAGCCGGTGCGCTTGCGGATTGGTGAGGGCATTGCCGGCTGGGTTGCCAAACACGGCGAACCGCTTCTTATCCCCGACGTTTACACCGACCCGCGATTCGCCAAGCGTGTCGACCAGCTCACCAAGTGGCACACGCGCTCGATCATCTGCATGCCGCTCTGTTCCAAGCAGCGCGTGCTGGGCGTCATTCAGCTCGTCAATGTTGAGATGGCGGGATTCGGCGATTCCGAGTTACTGCTGATGCGCGCAATGGCCGACTATGCGGCCATTGCCATTGAAAATGCTCGCGCCGTCGAACGCATTCAGGAGCTGACGATTACCGACGATTGCACCGGCCTGTATAATGCGCGCCACCTCTATAAGACTCTGGACACCGAGGTCAATCGCTCCGCGCGCTTCGGCTATCAGTTCAGCGTGCTGTTCCTCGACCTCGACTACTTCAAGCGGGTGAATGATACCCATGGGCACCTGGTCGGCAGCCGGCTGCTCGGCGAAGTCGGTGTCGTCATCAAGTCGTATCTGCGCATGATCGATTGCGCCTTCCGTTATGGTGGCGACGAATTCGTGGTTCTGCTGCCCCAGACCGGTAAAGAGGCGGCGACCTTGGTGGCTAAGCGTTTACTGGATATCTTTCGCACGACCGACTTTTTGAAGGCCGAGGGCCTGAACCTCAACGTCCGGATGAGCATGGGCGTGGCCACCTATCCGGAAGATGCCAAGAACGCGCACGACATCATTCATCAGGCCGATGAAATGATGTACGCGGTCAAGAACTCTACTCGCGACAATATCAGCGTGGCCAAGGTTGGACTGATCGCCTAAGCGATGCTGCTCGCGTACCCGCCCTCAATTGTGCAACCGCCCTACACTCGCTGCTTGAAGCGGTCGAGAAAGATGAACAGCACAACTCCGATCAGCGATTCCAGGAACGCGCCCAGCAATTGATGTCCCCAGTACCAGGTGACCGGCTCGTTGGCCAAGCCGCGCATGATGCCGAAGTAGATCGCCTGATGTATCAGGTAGAAGACATAAATCAGCAGAAACCGCGAGCCCGGCTGCTCGACGTCGATCTTGACTCCGAGCGAAGAGGCGAGAAAGCCGACCACGGTCTTGGCTATTCCGTTCACCCCGATGGGATGCTGCGTCAGCGCGTCCTGCACCAATCCAATAAGGCATCCCGTACCCAGGCCGGTGATTGGATTGCGGCGCGATATGGCAAAAAAGATCGTTACCAGCAGCGGCAGATCGAGAATGCGGAGAGCGCTCACCCGGACCGGAATGAATCCCTGCAGGAACAAAACCAATAGCGGCACGCCAACCGCAACTTCCCAAGAGAAGCGGTAGACTTCAACCTGCTCGCGAGATGTGTAGCTGGTGTTCACGCCTGAATCGCCTACGGAGTATTTTCGCCGTTTGTTGCCGGCTTCGCATTCTCAACCGTGGACTTCGCCGGCTGCGTTTGCGTCGCCTTGGGTTTGGCCGCCGCTCCATTGGCGGGCGATGCGACGGGCTTCGATGGGACAGCGCCTGGTGTTATCGGCTTGCCGCTTGCCGAGCCCGACACAGGTACCGCGGGTTTAGCATTCACGGCAGGTTTGGGCACAGCGGCCGTGCCGGGGGTTACCGGCTTGCCATTTGCCGAACCCGGCACAGGTACCGCGGGTTTGGCATTCACGGCGGGTTTGGACACAGCGGCCGTGCCGGGTGTGTTTGCTGCCGGCATGCCGGTTCCGGTTGACGAAGAAGGTCGCACGGCGCCGGCAGCCGCGGAATTCGGAGTCGGCACGGCGGGCTTGTCGGGCACCGAGGGCAATCGCTGGGCAAGAATGTCGGCGGCGCGAATTGGACCAAGCCCCTTGGTATCGGCTTCCTTCTCCACAACCTTGGTGATGACCAGTACTTCTTCCAGACGGTTGAGGTTTGCCGCGGGCGTCACACGCACGTTGAGGAAAAGATCTTTGCCGGGGCTGACCGAGGCGACCTTGCCGATGGGCAGACCTTTCGGGAAGATGCGGTCGCCGCCGCTGGTGATAACGTCCTCGCCTCGCTCGACGTTTTCGTCGGCCATGATGTACGCTAGGTTCGGGTTCCCGCCCGCCTGGCCTTTGAGTATGCCCTGCAATCTCGATTTCACCAGCGTGGCACCAACGCCGCTGGTCTGATCCGTAATCTCCAGCACCTGCGAAGTGGATGGGTAGACACGCAGCACTTTGCCGACGATTCCTTCAGGCGTAATGACCGCCATGTTGGCCTCGACGCCGTCGTTCGAACCGCGATCGATGTAGATGATGCGCGATGTCTCCGAACCGCTGGACCCGATCACCTGCGCGGCGACCGTTTTGGAAATGTATTGCTCTTTGAACTGGAGCAGCGCCTGTATGCGGCGCGCCTGTGCCGCATCCTGCTCCAGGCGAATCTGCTCCAACCGCATGCGCTCGATCTGCTCGCGCAGAGCAATATTTTCGTTGCGCACTCCACGCAGGTAAAAATAGTCGCGCCATGAGTGGCGAACCCACTCTTCGGAATAAACGAAACCGCGCTCGAAGGGACTGACCAGCGTGACGGCCCATTGCCGTATCAGTCGCACCGGACCACTCTCCGTTGGCCGCCTGATCTGCGTCGCCAAGCCGAGGATCTGCGCCATCAGCACAACGGCGAGTATGGTCGCGTTCTTGTGCCGCGCGAAAAAAGATTCCATAAGAACAGTTTCAGAGTTTCGAGTTTCCAGTTTCAGTAACAAGGTTCGAAACTTGAAACTTGAAACTGCTTTTCCTCTACTCGATCGATATCTTTCTCAGCAGCTTAAAGTCGCTCAGCATCTTGCCGGTGCCGAGCACGACGCTCGCCAGCGGGTCGTCGGCGATGGATACCGGCAGGCCGGTTTCCTCGCGGATGCGCTTGTCAAGGTTCTTGAGCAAGGCGCCGCCGCCGGTGAGGACGATACCGCGGTCGCTGATGTCCGCCGAAAGTTCAGGCGGCGTGCGTTCCAGCGCAACGCGAATTGCGTTGACGATGGTCGAAACCGATTCGCTGAGGGCTTCGCGTATTTCGCCGTCGTCCACGGTGAGGGTTTTGGGCACGCCCTCGATGAGATTGCGGCCTTTGACTTCCATGGTCAGCGGCTTTTCCAGCGGGAAAGCCGAACCGACCTCGATCTTGATCGCTTCCGCCGTGCGCTCGCCAATCAGCAGATTGTACTTACGCTTCAGGAAGTTCATGATCGCCTCGTCCATCTGGTTGCCGGCCATGCGCACCGAGCGCGAGTAGACGATGCCGCTGAGCGAAATCACCGCGATATCGGTGGTGCCGCCGCCAATATCGACCACCATGTTGCCGCTGGGTTCGGTAATCGGCAAACCCGCGCCGATTGCCGCCACCATCGCCTGCTCCACCAGGTGCACTTCGCTGGCCTTGGCGCGATATGCCGAATCCATGACCGCGCGCTTTTCGACCTGCGTGATCTCCGACGGCACCCCGATCACGATGCGCGGATGCACAAGCATCTTGCGGTTGTGCGCCTTCTGGATGAAGTAGTTCAGCATCTTCTCCGTGTGGCGGAAGTCGGCGATCACGCCGTCCTTCATCGGTTTGATGGCGACGATGTTGCCGGGCGTGCGTCCCAGCATTTCCTTGGCTTCCTTGCCGACCGCTTCCACCTCATTGGTGTTGCGGTTGACGGCAATGATGGAAGGTTCGTTGACGACTATTCCCTTGCCCTTCGCAAAGACAAGCGTATTGGCTGTTCCCAGGTCAATGGCGAGATCGCTGGAGAACATGCTGAACAGCGAACGCATGTTGGCGAAGCGGGAGCCGGAATGATAACCGTTGTTGGATGACATTACTGAAGATTCTCTCTGGGGTACCGGTAATCTACAAGCACAGGCGCATACACCACGTTATCCCACACCCCCGCTTCCACGCCTACCATGAACACCCTACGCGAGGGATAGAATAGTCCGAGACAGTGCCCGACGGGGCCGATTGAGATAAAAAGTACCCTGACCCATTGTAGCGGAAACAGGAGTACTCAAGGTCAAATTAACGTTACGCACTCTGGATTTTGCGATACCTCCAGAACTCAGGTAGAGCAAGCTTGCCGCTGTAAGTTGGGCAGGATTGCTGACCGAACGGCTTTGCATTTTGCTTACAATAGACGCGAGGGTGGGTTATGGCAACAATCGAGCAGCCAAAAACCAATGGCACTTCTGCCGCCAAGTCTAAGGTCTTCCGTAACTTCATCGATGGCGAGTGGGTGGAGGCCGCAAGCGGCCAGACCTTCCAGAACCTGAACCCGGCGGACACCCGCGAGGTGGTCGGCATTTTCCAGCGTTCGGGCAAGGCGGAGGTCGATGCCGCCGTGGCTGCCGCCGGCAAAGCATTCAACAAGTGGCGGCTAGTGCCCGCGCCTCGGCGGGCTGAGATCGTGTTCCGGGCCGCCTCCATCCTGGAAAAGCGGAAGGAACAGTTCGCCCGCGACATGACCCGCGAGATGGGCAAGGTACTGAAAGAGACCCGCGGCGACGTCCAGGAAGCGATCGATACCGGTTATTACATGGCGGGCGAAGGCCGCCGCCTCTTCGGCTTTACCACCCCAAGCGAGCTTCCCAACAAGTTTGCCATGTGCGTGCGCCAGCCCGTCGGGGTGTGCGCGATGATCACGCCATGGAACTTTCCGATGGCGATTCCGTCGTGGAAGCTCTTCCCTGCCCTGGTGGCCGGCAACACCTGCGTCATTAAGCCCGCCCAGGACACGCCGCTTTCGGTGTTTAATTTTGTCGATGCGCTGACCGAAGCCGGTATTCCCCCAGGCGTCGTCAACATCGTCACCGGCTTTGGCGGCGACGTCGGCGCCCCGCTCGCCGCGCACCCAGACGTTCGTGCGGTTTCGCTCACGGGCTCGTCGGCGGTGGGCCGTGTGGTGGGAGCCGCCTGCGCCGAGCAACTGAAACGCTGCTCGCTGGAGCTGGGAGGCAAGAACCCGATGATCGTGCTCAATGACGCTAATCTCGAATTGGCGTTGGAGGGCGCGGTCTGGGGCGCTTTTGGCACCACCGGCCAGCGTTGCACGGCGACCAGCCGCATCATCGTGCAAAAGGGCGTCTACACCCGGTTCGTCGAAGAACTGGTGGCCCGCGCCCGTAAGCTCAAGATCGGAAATGGCCTCGACGAAAGTGTGGAGATGGGTCCGGCCATCAATGCCCGGCAGTTGCAGACCGACCTCGAATACATCGAAATCGGCAAGACCGAGGGCGCCAAGCTGCTCTGCGGCGGCAACCGCCTCACCCGGGGCGAATACGAACACGGCTTTTTCCTGGAGGCGACGGTTTTCGCCGATGTCGATCCCAAAATGCGGATTGCCCAGGAAGAGATCTTCGGCCCGGTCGTTTCGGTCATCCCCTGCGCCAACCTGGAGCATGCCATCGATATCGCCAACGGCGTAGCTTATGGGCTCTCTTCGGCCATCTATACCAAGGATGTCAACCGCGCTTTCCTGGCCATGCAGGAGCTGAGCGCAGGCATTACTTACGTGAATGCACCCACGATTGGGGCCGAGGTACACCTGCCATTTGGCGGAGTAAAAGCCACGGGAAACGGTCATCGCGAAGGCGGAATCGGCGCTTTTGACTTTTTCACGGAGTGGAAATCGGTGTATGTTGATTACTCCGACCGGCTGCAAAAAGCCCAGATCGACCGGCCGGATTGAGCATTCGCCAGACGCGGGATGGCTTCTGGCTGATATACAGGGGTAACAGGGCAAAGAAAGTATTCTGAGAGAGGGACCCTCCAACAGGCGCAACAGCGCCTTGGGGCTTCCGGCTTGGTTCTTTCCACCGGCGGCGGGAGAATTTCCGTCAGCCGGCTCTGGAAGAAGGACAGTGAATGGCAACGAATTCAGCTTGTGAAATTCTCGCGGCCTCCCGCATGGAGAACGTTACCTATGCGATCCGCGACCTGGTAGTGATCGCCGACCAGATTGCGCGCGAGGGCAAAGAGATTCTTTATCTCAACATCGGAGACCCCTGTCTCTACGGCTTCAAGACGCCGCCGCACATGATCGAAGCCGCTCATAAGGCGATGAGGGACGGCATTAATGGCTACGGAAACTCCCTGGGCTTGAACTCAGCTGTGCAGGCCATCCGCAATGAAGCCGAGGGCAGGGGCTTCGAGAGCATCCAGGGTGTGTTCGTCACCATGGGCTCGGGCGAAGCGGTCGACACCTGCCTGACGGCGCTGGTCAATCCGGGAGATAACGTGCTGACGCCGTGTCCCGATTACCCGCTCTACTCGGCCACCCTGGCGAAGAACAGTTGCGTGCTCACGTCGTATCGTCTGAAGGAAGAAGAGGGCTGGGAGCCTGACTTGGATGACATGGCCGCCAAGATCAACTCGCGCACCCGCGGCATTGTCGTCATCAACCCTAACAATCCTACCGGGGCGGTTTATTCGCGCCAGACGCTTGAGGGCATTGCCGAGTTGGCGCGACGCAATAATCTGATTATTTTTTCCGACGAGATCTACGATCGGCTGATTCTGGACCCTTCGGAAACTCACGTGCCGATTGCGACCCTGGCTCCCGACGTGCCGGTGGTGACTTTTAGCGGACTTTCCAAGGCTTATTGCTGCCCCGGCTGGCGCCTGGGATGGGGCATCGCCACCGGGCCGGACGATTCCCTCAAACCGTTCCTCGAAGGCGTCTACAAGCTGTTGCGGACGCGGCTGTCGGCGCCGCATCCGCTGCAATTCGCCATCAAACCCGCGCTGGAAGGGCCGCAAGACCACCTGCTGGAGATGAATCAAAAACTACGCTGCCGCCGCGATATCACGCAGAGCTGGTGCGATAGGACACCGCGAGTCAGTTGCGTTGCTCCGAAGGCGGCCTTTTACGCGTATCCGAAGCTCGATATACCAGACGATGACACAACCTTCGTGCGTGAGCTGCTGGAACAGACCCAGGTGCTGCTGGTTCACGGTGCCGGATTTGGCGAAAAATCGGGCACGGCGCACTGCCGAATCGTCTTTCTTCCCGAAGAGAATCTCCTTACACTAGCGTACGCCAAGGTTTCCAAGTTCATGGCGGCACGCTACGCCTGAACGGGATTGGTGTTAGCCGCCCGCAACGTAAGTCTGTAGCGTCATGAACTACCCCACGTTAGCCAGGTGTGGGCGAACGTGGGGCACCCGGCCGATTTTGCGCGACCGAAGGTTACCGCCATTGGGATAAGCTTGAGACATTGCAGAGAATGAGTTTCCAGACTCGAGACAGGGGATAGGGTGCATGACAACGGGGACACAAGGAGCCCAATCTTTTCATCGGCCTGAGAGTGCTTTGGACTATATGCCCAGGCCGGAGTTGGAGCGATTACAGCTCAAGCGCCTGCGCGGCGTGGTTCAGCGCGCATGGGAGCGGGTACCGCTATTCCGTGCCCGCATGAACGAGCGGGAGGTGACTCCCGAAGACATCCGTTCGCTCGCCGATGCCGCCAAGCTGCCTTTTACGGTGAAAACCGATCTGCGCGATACCTATCCATTCGGCCTGTTTGCCAGTTCGATGCGGGAGGTGGTGCGCCTGCACGCTTCCAGCGGCACCACGGGCAAGCCAATCGTCGTCGCCTACACGCAGGACGACCTCGAGGTTTGGACATCGGTCATGGCGCGCGCGCTGGCCGTCCCGGGAGTGCAAGAGGGCGACATCGTGCAGAATTGCTTCAATTACGGACTGTTCACCGGAGGGCTCGGCTATCACTACGGAGCGGAGCGGCTGGGAGCAACCGTCATTCCAGCGTCGGGCGGCAACACTGAGCGCCAGATCATGCTCATGCGCGATTTCGGCACGACAGTCGTTTTCAGTACGCCCACCTATTTTCTGCACGTACTGGATCGCGCCGGAGAACTGGGAGTCGACCTCCGGCAAATGTCGTTGCGGATCGGCTTTTTCGGAGCGGAGCCCTGGACCGACGAGATGCGGCGACGAATCGAGCAGGCAGCCGGGATCAAGGCTTTCGATCTTTACGGTCTGTCCGAGATCGTCGGTCCCGGAGTCTCCGTTGACTGTCCCCACCAGAATGGTCTGCACATCTTCGAAGACCATTTTTACGCCGAGGTCATCGACCCGGAAACGCAGCAGGTTCTGCCGGAAGGGGAAGAGGGCGAGCTGGTGCTAACTACCCTCAGCAAGCAGGCCATGCCGTTGATCCGCTACCGTACGCGCGATATCACAGCCCTGATGCCCGGGACATGCGCCTGCGGCCGCAGCCTGCGACGAATGCGCCGCGTCGGCCTGCGCACCGACGACATGCTGATTATCCGCGGCGTGAATGTATTTCCTTCGCAGGTGGAGTCGGTACTGTTGCAGTTCGACGAGGCCGCGCCGCACTATCAAATCATCCTCACCAGTGAACACGGCCTCGATCAGATGGAAGTTCAGGTGGAAGTGACCCCCAGGATATTCAGCGACAAAGTTGCGACCATGGAGGCCCTGCAGAGAAGACTGTCGAGCGAGATGCGGCAGGTACTGCAGACCCGCGTGCAAGTGACGCTGGTGGCCCCAAGCACGATTCAACGCAGCGAAGGAAAAGCCAAACGAGTCATTGACAGGCGGAAGATATGAAGATCACTCAGCTCTCTGTTTTCGCTGAAAACAAACCCGGCTACATTATCGCGCCCTGCCGGCGCCTGGCCGATGCGGGGGTGGAAATCCGCGCAATTTCGCTGGCCGAGACGCAGCAATTCGGGGTGCTTCGGTTGATCGTCTCCGATTGGCGAAAGTCGGCCAAGCTTCTGCAGGAGGCCGGCTACGTGGTGAAGCCGACCGAGGTGCTGGCGGTTGAAGTGCCCGGCGGAGCGAGCGGACTGGCCGGAGTCCTGGCGGCCGTGGAAACCACCTCCCTCAACATCGAATATATGTACGCATTTCCGTTTGACCACGGCGACAAGGCCATTCTGGTTTTTCGCTTTGAAGATCTGGATGCCGCCATCGAGCAGCTACAGAAGGCCGGAATCAGTATGCTTGCGCGCGAGAAATTGCAGGAGCAGTGATACGCGGTCGGTCCGGTTTAGCTATGGCGATGGGGCGGCGCTAGCGCCAAGTCCGTGCCGTTTTCGGAGGCGGCGCACATACCCGAAAGTCCAGAGCACGGTGCAGATTGTCAGTGTCCCCATGAGCACCGGCGAGATCGCCAAAACATAGGTCACGGGAAGCGTGTAGATCAGCAGCACGCGAACCGCAAATTCGCCGGCGTAGACGATTCCCCAAACCGTTGTGATGAGCCGATGCGCAAAGCGCACATCGGGCCACTGCCAGGTGGCATCAAACTTCTCCCGTTTCACAGGATCATTTCCGGCCATAAAGTAGCGTCCGAAATAGAACATCATGGGACGCCGCAGAAGCAACGACGCAATGCAGACAACTCCAAACACGCCGGAAAACAATGACTCGCGAACCAGCAAGATGCGGGGATCACCACCCAACAAAAGAGCAATACAGCTCGTGACGATGCCGAGCAGCACAAGAATGGAAACCGGATCAAGCTGCCGATGACGCATGAGACCGACAATATTTTTGACCAGAGGAAAGGTAGTGGCAATCAGAAGCGAGTGCAATTCCGAATGCGAGATGTAGCGTTTGGAAATCTTATACAGGAGTAGAGGAATCGTCGCATTCAGGGCAATATCCCACAGGATATTGCGCACCGGCATGGGCGAGGCACTCTCGGTTTCGGCTTGCGGCTTCATCTTCAAAACCTCAATCGGCAAGGCGGATTCCAGATCCCAAATATGTCATCCTGAATGCGATTCGATGAGATGGCGCCAGCAAGGCAGCGCTAGGGCCTCGGCTCGGCGGCATGCTGCACAAGCGCGCGCACAGCCTCCGAAATGCCTGGCGCGTTAACCGCTTCGGCCAAAAGCGCCACGCACGCAGCGGAATCAATCGAGAGACCGATCTGCACCGCCCTGAGGGCAAACCTCGATCTGCCCGGGCCGCCTTGCGTGACTAGTTTGCACAACCCCTCGACGCAGCTTGCTTCCCTGCCCATCATGATTTCGTCGAGTGCTGATTCGAGTACGGCCGGAGCCAGGTCGACGAGCGCATCCGCATAAGCGCGCACGCAGCCGGCCAGCCGGCTTTTTTGCAGCGATTGAAGCGCGGCTCGCTGCACTCGCTCGTCGGGATGCCGCAGGGCGGGCGCCAAATGTGCGATTAAATCCGGATCGCGCATTTCGCCTAACAGCAGGCACGAGTTGCGCACCACGTACCAGCGTCCCTCGCTGAGACGCTTCGCTGCGGATTGAATTCCGGCTCCGCGCAATTGACCGGCGAGCCGCATAATGCGGAACCTGATCAGCGCATTGGGTTCTTCCTCCAGACGCTCGAAGAGTCGCTCAATGGCGAGTTCCGATTGCCGAAGCAGCCCGATGGCGGTCCGCTGCCTGTCCACATTCTCGGTCTTTTCCAACGCCAAATCGATCAGCGGGCCGATGGTCTCGGTTGGAATCAGCTTTTGACGCGCTTCGCAGCAGCAGGTAACGTGAAGATCCGGAGACTCGGCAATAATCTGCTCGAACTGCGAGGCAATCTCCAGCACAAGTTCAAAGTCTTGAGCCCGCGATGCCTGTTGGCCGAGCACGCAAAGACAAGCGGCAACGGACTCGTGCCACTTTACTCCCCTGACATTTCCCTCCATCAAAGCCGGCGCCAATTGCTCCGTCGCAGTCCGCAGCACACGCGATTGGGACGCGTGCGGAATCAGCTCCAGCAGCTCGGGTATACGTTCGATCAGGTCCGTCCCCTCCTGGCCTGTCACCAGAATCTTGCAACAATGCTCCGCCAATTCAATCGCATCGGGCATGTTGTCTTCTTGCACTAGCCCATTAATGGCGCGCAGCACACGCCGCAGGTCGGCGGGCGAAAGCGCCTTGAGGGTCATCAGCTGCGCTTTCTGCTCCGTGAACGACAGCAGGTAGAACGCCAGTTCCCGCCGGATCGGAACCAGCCACTCCGGGGGAAGCTGCTGCTCATCGAACAGGCGTGCCAGCCGCGTAAGAATCCGTTCGGCCATTTCGGCCGCGTTCTTGGCCCGAGCCAGTAACTCCGCCGTGTCGCTTTGTAAAGTCGCGACCTGCGCTTCCGATGAGGATGCGCTGAAGCGCGATCCCAACCATCGTGCCGTCAGCGACTCCCACAGCTCGGATGCGAGCTGTTGCGAGTTCATCAGCTCCTGCCCTTGTATGCCGGGCAGTCCTGAGACTTGCCCTGGGGTCATGTTATCCAGAAACATGGCTAGAGACAGAACCACGCTTTCCGGGCGCACATTTGGATCGTTTGCTGTTGCCTCGACTGCGGCTTGGACTGCATCCACAAGGCCTTTGGAAACATTGGCGGCCTTTTCATCGATGCCGGCGGCCTTCAAGAGCAGATCCAAACTGATGGTGCCGGCGCTTTGCGTCGCTTGCCCCATCATGCCTCCGGTCGCCAGGAAGGACTCCGAATCGACGCCGAGCACGACATCGGCGCTTCCCTCCCCTTTCTTCTTAGCGGAGGGGATGATGCGCGCGTTCGGCACCTGCCGCCCGCGCAGATAAACCTCAATTCCACCGGCCTCAACAACAGCTTTGGGCGAGATACTGATAAGCCGCAACATTTCTTTTACATCCGTGATGGTCACTCCGGACGAAAACGCCAGCGCCGCAATATCGCGTTTCTTGAACTCGGCCTCCAACGCGGCCAGCGAAACATCCTTCGTCAGCACGTTGTCCAGCAGGATGCGCCCGTCGGAAAAGCCGAAGGTAAACCGTGGGCGCCCCACCAACAGCGGTTGCAGCCTGGCGAAAGTCTGCTGCAGACTGGCTTGCAACGCTGGATGGTCGACCGAGTAAATGGTCGTGACCTTCCACGCCACTTGCAGGCTGCGTCCGAAGCTCAGGCCCTGAAGCTTGGAATCGTCACTCATGGCTATGCACTAGAGCTACATTCTGACACAACTTGGGATATCAGTGCCCTTCTAGAACCTTGACTACTAGAGCACCCATCTGGCGCAGACGATTCTCGTCATTTTCGGGTGTAGAAGAAAATCCCATTATTGGGGCTGGTATGATCGGGAGCAGTGGCGCTAGATCGGATGCGCGGAAGGAATATCCCGGAAAGGATCCGGGCGTTAGCCCAGCGCAATATCCGGGGATACATCAACTCCATTGCTCTAGTTGTCGACGTCCTGGACATGAAGGAGGCGACGCCGCATGGCGAAGGCGAAGGAATTTACGGTAACGATTGAAGATAAACCGGGCGTCCTGGGAAAGTGCTGCCTTGCTCTGGCTGAAAGCGGAGCGAACATCCTGGCCTTTCAATCGTATGTGGAGGAAGGCGAGAGCTTGGCGAGATTCGTGGTGGACGATCCGGCCAGCGCCAATGCGGCACTCGGCAAACTACGAATGAACTTCGAGGAGCAGGAGGTTGCCGTCGGCAGGCTGGCGCACCGTCCGGGTGAGTTGGGACGCGCAGCAACGCTGCTGGGCGAAAATCAGGTCAACATTAACTACTCCTATTGCGGACTCGAGCCCGGATCGACGCTGCCGCTCGTCGTCTTCGGGGTGGATAACGTGACCAAGGCGGCGGCGCTGCTGGACGAGTTAACCGGCCGAACCGGGAGCTAGCGGGTAGCGGAAGAGCTGTTCTCTGAGAATGTCATCCTGAGCGAAGCCGGGGTCCCCAGCAGCGCACGCCGCTCGCAACTCTGCATGACACTAGAGTGTAGTGCGTCACACAGATGGGCGGTATTCGAAAGGGGCCTCGTGCCCTCATTTGGGTGTCATCCTGAGCGAAGCGAAGGATCTATTGCATTTTCCCTGCGCCGAAATACATGGATTCTTCGCCTCCGCCCAAATAGCGATTTGCTTGTCGAAGGCAACGTCGGGTACGCAGCTTGGCTGCTCCGGCCAGAGGCGCTCGGCGCTGTCGGCTCAGAATGACATCTCTCTTAAGTTACTCGACTTCTGACGCACTACACCAGTACGAGTTTTCAGCAGCCTGCTAGAGCCCCGTAACACGCATCCTGACGGTTGATTTCGAAATTTCGAGCGCATAGTATTCAATTTGTTTCGCGGCGATTCGTCGGCAGGCGCCAAACTCGCATCCCAAGGTTGATAAGCCATGCGAACTGTTACCCTGGAAGAACACTTCACTACCCCTGAGTTTGTGAAAGCCACGGCACACCTGCAGAGCGCTTCCCGCTCGAGCTTCTGTCGAGGTTGTACGCGGCAAGCTGCTCGACCTGGGGGAAGGCCGGATTGCCGACATGGATGCGGCCGGCATCGACGTGCAGGTACTATCGTTGGTGAACAACGGCATGGATAAGTTGGAACCCGCAACCGCGACTGCGCTGGTGCGCGACGCTAACGACCAGCTTGCGGCTGCCGTGCGGAAGCACCCTGGCCGTTTTGCCGCCTTCGCCGCTCTGGCGCTGCAAGATCCAAAGGCGGCTGCCGCCGAGTTTGAGCGCTGCGTATGTAAACTGGGATTCAAAGGAGCGCTCGTGCACGGCACCACCAACGGCGTCTTCCTGGATCAGCCGCAGTTTGCGCCGCTGTTTGAAGCCGCGCAGGCACTCGACGTCCCCATCTACCTGCATCCGACACCACCGCCGCCGCTGGTGCAGCAGGCATACTATGGTGGGCTGCCCGGCAACACCGGCTTCTTCCTTTCCACGGCTGCCTGGGGATGGCACGCGGAACTCGGGATGCATTGCCTGCGCCTGATCGTTTCCGGACTGTTCGACCGCTTTCCGAAACTCAAAATCATCATCGGACACATGGGGGAGAACCTGCCATTTTCGATTGCCCGCGCCGATTCGATTTTGGCGCGCGGCGCAAACCATCTCCAGCGCCGGGTGGCCGACTATTTTTGTGAAAATTTCTACCTCACCACCAGTGGATACTTCACCGTGCCTCCACTCCTGTGCGCGTTACAGGTCGTGGGAGCCGACCGCATACTGTTCTCGGTGGATTATCCGTTCAGCCCTAACGCTGAAGGCCGCGACTTCCTGGATTCGCTGCCCGTCAGCCCGGAGGACATGGAGAAAATCGCTCATCGCAACGCGGATCGGCTGCTGAAGCTCTGAGCTTCCATGACCTCCCGTTGAGGCAGCTTTGCCAATTCCACTTTTCGATACAGGTCGCCCACGTGCATTTTCCCCATTGCGCGCTGCTGCATCTAACGGTAAACTTGCGCTTCTCTTCGCAACCAGGGCTTGCTCTCCCGTATTTTCCCTCGCTCCTTTGCAGAGCATTCAGGAGGTCAGCAATTGTCTGATAGAAAATACCGTCAACACGGATACCAGGATCGCGATCAACGCAGTGAAAGCAAGCCGCAGCAATCGCCGCGCCCGAGCGGAGACATGACCTACGGCCCGCGTGCGATTCAGATGGCGCCCACGCACACAATCTCTCGCTGCGCCCAATGCGGCGTGGTGCTGCCGGCCGCGGTCGATCCAAATGGCAAGTGCCCCCAGTGCGCGGCCGCGCTGCACGCCTGCAAGCAATGCTCGCATTTCGATCCGGGCAGCCGCTTCGAGTGCGGGCTGAACGTGCCCGGCTATTCCAAGAAGGACCTGCACAATGATTGCCCAGAGTTCACCCTGAGTGCGCGCTTCGAGCGCGAGACCACGTCCGGGGCCGGAGCCAACCGGGTCGAAGATGCGCGGCGCGCCTTCGACAACCTTTTCAAGAAATAGGTGGTGCGGTGGCTGAAAGAATGGATGGCGGCATGACTACTTCTGCAAAAGTTGAAACGGTTTCGGGCGCTGGCGGACAGCGCGCAACGTATCCCGATTTGAGGGGCAAGTCCGTACTCATAACCGGAGGAGCGAGCGGCATTGGTTTCGCCGCCGCCAAGGCTTTTGCGGCCGCTGGAACGAACCTGACGCTGCTTGACATCAACGCTGATGGGGTGGCGCGCGCAGGCAAGGAATTGGAGATCGCTTACGCCAAAATCGGCGTCGAAACAGCTTGCGGTTCCACCACCGACGAAGCCGCAGTGGAGCACGCATTCGTGCAGGCTGAAGTTCGTTTCGGCGGCGTCGACATTCTCCTGAACAACGCCGGTGTCGCCTCCAATATCCCTGCCCTTGAGTTGTCGCTCTCGGATTGGCGCCGAGTGGTGGACATCAATCTAACCGGAGTTTTTCTGTGCGCGCAGGCAGCGGGGCGGCGCATGACGCGGGTGGGGCGCGGCGTCATTCTGAACACCGCGTCCATGTATGGTATCTCCGCCGCACCGCGAAGAGTTGCCTACTGCGCCACCAAGGCCGCCGTGGTTTCGCTGACGAAGGTGCTTGCCGTCGAGTGGGCGCCATTCGGTGTCAGGGTCAACGCGCTTGCGCCGGGATACGTCAGCACGGCTCTGGTGGATGAACTAGCACGGTCGGGCCGCCTCGACATTGACCTGCTGAAGAAGCGCACCCCGCTCGGGCGCCTTGCCGAGCCGGAGGAAGTGGCGGAACTCGCTTTGTTTCTGGCTTCCGACAGCGCGGCGTTTATTACCGGACAAACCATCATCGCCGACGGAGGCTGGACCGCAAACGGCTATATGTAGTACAAGAGCATTCGCGTTGGCCTATTTCATGATTAGTCTCTCATGATTACACCGTCTCGCGGATCACTATGTACTCCATCCGAGGCAACAGATACAGTTAGAGCGGTTCCCGAGATGCCGTATCCGGAAATCAACGTCATTTCGAGCGAGCGCCGTGTTTTGGCGCGAGTCGAGAAATCTTGTGGTTTGCCGAAAAACACAAGATCCCTCCACTCCGCGCTTGAATAGCTGCTTGCTTATCGACTGCAATCGGGTACGCAGCTTGGCTGCTCCGGCCTGCGGGCGCTAGGCGCTCCGGTCGGGATGACGCCTTTCGGGAACACCGGATATAGCAACTGAGGAACCGCTCTAGAAACGCGGGTGCGTGCTTTCGCGGAACCATGAGCGAAGAAAAGCGCAGTTCAGTGGCAGGCGGAGCACAGGTTGCCACTTAAACCCGCCCATGCAGGCGCAGGCGCGGTTCTTCGGGGTGCCGAGCAATGGCACCGGAATTGCACTTAGCGCTTGCGCTACACCCGGGCGGAATGAGAAAACAGTTTTCTCCGCTCATCATTCAGTGCTTCGCTAAGCACGAATAGGGGATACAGATGCCAGCTTCTTCATTGTCTGCTCCAACATCGAAGGCCGCCCAAGGTCAAACTGCTGAGTCAACCTCAAAACACAGCCTTGACTTACTCATCAAAATGTTCGAACAGATGCTCCAGATTCGACTGTTCGAGGAGAAGCTTGTCGAGATGTTTGCGCGCGGAAGCATGCCCGGCATAGCACATTTATCGATTGGTGAAGAGGCGGTGCCGGTTGGAAGCTGCAATGCCTTACGGCTCGACGATTACATTACCAGCACTCATCGCGGCCACGGGCACTGCATCGCCAAGGGCGCAAACGTCGATAAGATGATGGCCGAACTGTTCGGCAAGGCAACCGGCTATTGCGGCGGCAAAGGCGGCTCGATGCATATCGCCGACTTTGAAAAGGGAATTCTTGGCGCCAACGGCATCGTGGGCGGCGGTATTCCGATTGCGGCCGGGGCGGGTCTCGGCATCAAGATGCGCGGGTTGGACCGGGTGGTCTGCTGCTTCTTCGGCGATGGCGCCAGCAATCAGGGCGCTTTCCATGAGAGCGCCAACCTGGCCTCGGTTTGGAAGCTGCCGGTCATCTACATCTGCGAAAACAATCTCTACGGTATTTCGGTTTCACAGAGCAGACACCAGGCTATTCAAGACGTAGCTAAGCGCGCGATCGCCTATAACATGCCCGGAAAGGTAGTCGACGGCAATGACGCTTTGGCGGTGCTGGAAGCCGTAACGGAAGCGGTTGCGTTGGCCAGAGGCGGCGGCGGCCCCAGCTTGATCGAGTGCAAGACCTATCGCTGGCGCGGACATCATGAAGGCGATCCCAACCGCGGGACGAAGTACCGTTCGGCTGAAGAAATCGCTGCGTGGATGGCCAAGTGTCCGATTGAGCGGATGCGAGGGGTTCTTCTGGCAAGGGGAGCCGACACCAAGCAATTGGACGAGATCCGCGCGCGCATCGAGCGCGAGATCGAGGCTGCTGTCAAATTCGCGCAGGACAGCCCGCTGCCGGAGCTATCGGCTGCGCTCGAACACGTCTACGCCTGAAGATGGGAGAGTGAAACGATCATGCAAGAACTCACGTATAGAGATGCGTTGAAAGAGGCGTTGCAGGAAGAGATGCGGCGGGACCCCACGGTCTTCGTGATGGGCGAGGACGTCGGCAGGTTCGGTGGCACCTTCGGAGTGACTGCGGGGTTGGCGGACGAGTTCGGTGAGGAGCGCGTTCGCGATACGCCCATCAGCGAAGCCGCAATTGCCGGCGCCGCGGTTGGCTCGGCCATGGTGGGAACGCGCCCGGTTGCCGAAATCATGTTTATAGACTTCATGACCATCGCGATGGACCAGGTAGTTAATCAGGCCGCGAAGATGCATTACATGAGCGGCGGCAAACTGAAGGTCCCGATGGTGATCCGCACCGTGCACGGCACTGGACGAAGGACGGCGGCACAGCACTCGCAGTGCTTCGAGGCATGGTTCGCACACGTTCCCGGACTCAAGGTCGTTATGCTTTCCGACCCGGCGAATGCCAAAGGATTGCTCAAGAGCGCCATCCGCGATGACAACCCGGTGATTGTGATCGAGCACAAGATGCTTTACAACGACAAGGGCCCGGTACCCGAGGGAGAGTACTTGGTCCCGATCGGCAAGGCCGAGATCAAGCGGGCCGGCACGGACATAACGGTGATTGCCACCTCGATCATGGTGAAGAGGTCGCTCGAAGCAGCGGAAATACTGCGCCGGGAAAGCATTGATATCGAAGTCATCGACCTGCGTTCGATTCGGCCACTGGACATTGAAGCGATCCTGACCTCAGTCGCCAAGACAAATCGGCTGCTTATCGTTCAGGAGGCGCCGGTGTTCGCCGGATTTGGCGCCGAGATTGCCGCGACCGTTGCTGAAAAGGGACTTTACGACCTGGATTGTCCAATCGCGCGCATTGGAGGCTTGGAAGCGCCCGTGCCTTTCAGTCCTTCGCTGGAAGATGCCCTGGTGCCCAATGCCGAGCGCATTGCGGAGAAAGTTCGTTCCATGGTCAGGCCGTAGCGCTTGAGAGTATGAGTTTGGAGGAGAGATGCTGATCAAGATCGTGATGCCTCAACTCGGTATCTCCACGCTCGAAGGGACAATTACGGCGTGGCTGAAGAAAGAGGGCGAGCTGGTGGTGAAGGGCGAGCCCCTGTTCGAGATCGAGACCGATAAGGCAACCATGGAAGTGGAATCACTCGGCTCGGGGATACTAAAGAAGATACTGGTTCACGCCGGGGATTTGGTTAAGGTTACCGAAGAGGTCGCGATCCTCGCCGATGACCGCCCGGATGCAGTGGAAGTGACAGAGGGCCCGACCAACACCGCCCCTGAGCTGGCCGGTGCGTCAGTCGCCGAATCCGGTACTCAAATCGCGGCTCCGGGAACAGCCGCTACTCGCGATACTTCCGAAGGTGAAGTCTCTGATAGGCGTCACATCTCGCCCCTGGCGCGCAAGATTGCAGCCGAGGCGAACCTCAGTCCAGAAACACTCAATAGTTTGATTGGAACCGGGGCCGACGGAGCGATTACTAAATCCGATGTCCTGAAGTACGTTGCTGAGCGGCAGCAGGTCCAAATTGCGCCGCCGCTTCCTCTGAAAAAGGATCAACCGGTTCAAGGCCCGGTGCCTGCCGCCGCCCTCCAGCAGGAGATCATTCCGCTGAGCCGCATGCGGCGTGCAATTGCCGACCGCATGACCTTTAGTGTTCGCGAGGCACCGCAATTCTGGCTGGAGAGCGAAGTCAACTTCACCGAAGTGATTAAGCTTCGAGAAAGCATCAACAAACGGCTTGCCGGCAGGGGCGTGGCATTGACCTACACCGATATCGTGGTAAAGGCTGTGGCTGGCGCGCTGCGAGAAAGCCCGTTCATGAACGCGAGCTATAGCGCCGCTGGTATCGTTCGCAAGCCGGAAGTCAACGTCGGCATAGCAGTCGCGCTGGAAGAGGGTCTGATCGTGCCTGTGATCCGCGATGCCGACAAGAAACCATTGTCGGAGATCGCGGTGGAACGTTGCCGGTTGTCCGAAAGCGCTAGAAAGGGAGCGCTGACGGAGCAGGAAATCAGCGGTGGAACATTTACGGTTTCCAACCTTGGGATGTTCAAGGTCGACCGCTTCGCGGCCATACTCAACCCGCCGGAAGCAGGAATCCTTTCGGTTGGGCGCATCCGCAAGAGCCTCGAGCTGCGCGACGGCCAGGTGTTCAGCGTGCCCACCGTCTCACTCGGTCTGACCATCGATCATCGCTGCGTGGATGGAGCGCAAGGGGCGCAATTCCTCGAAAGAGTTATCGAGCGCCTGCAAGAGCCCTACCTGCTTTTGGTGTAAGCCTACAGCATCGATCGCCGCATCACCTGACAAACGGGGGAAGTTAGAGCAGTTCCAGAGATGCTGTATCCAGTGATGAACGTCATTCCGAGCGAGCGACGCCTTGCATCGCGAGTCGAGGAATCTTTTGTGTTGCTTGGCTGCGTGAAGACAGCGGAAGACACAAGATCCCTCCACTTCGCTTCGCTTCGGTCGGGATGACGTTCCTTTAACATACGGATATACCGACTTTAGAATTGCTCTAACCTTGTCTCAGAAACTGGGTGGTGTGATGACCCACAGAACGTCGGCTGGGGTGTCGCCCGGATTTCGGTAGCCGTGTTTCCGATCAGAGCTGAAGTAAAAGGTGTCTCCCTCCTCGATCAGATAAACATCATCCTCGATTTGCAGTTCGAAGCTTCCCTTAACTATGATGCCGAACTCCTCACCCGTATGGGAATACAGTCCTTGCGAACCGTCGCCTGGTTCGAAGTGTGCCCATATGGGCTGCATTTTCTTGTTGGACACCTTCGCCACCAGCAGTTCGATAAAGGCAGCGCCCTGCGGGTATTTCATATGAATGCGCTGCTCTTTGCGCAGGATTATGTCGTTCCCGTCTTTTTCGGTCATGAAAAAATCGACTACGCGAACACCCAGAACTGTTGCGATCTTCTTAAGCGTGGCTATGGAGGGAGATGCTTTCCCATTCTCCATCTGGGAAATGAATGGCGTGGAGCAGCCGACCTTCTCTGCCAGCTCGCGCATATTCAATCCCTTGGCGATACGTATTGTCCTGATCTTTTCCGTGACAGGATCCACTATCTACTCCATCCTTAATGAGGTCCGCCTCTTCGAGATCGCCTGCCACGTTGCTCAAGTCATGAACCAGCCGCCGGCCACATCGAGGACTTGGCCGGTGATGAACCCGGCCTCAGCCGAGGTCAGAAACAGGGCGGCATTGGCCACGTCCTCAGGGAGGCCGTAACGTCCCAGAGGAGTTTGTTCGAGCGCTTTCTGATTGATCTCTTCCGGAACCATGTGCATCAGGGGGGTATCGATGCGCCCCGGAGCGAGGGCATTGACCGTGATTCCATAGGGGCCGAGTTCACCGGCCAAATGCCGTGTAAAGCCAATCAGTCCCGCCTTGGTCGTGCTGTAATGCACGGCGACCATCCATAGATGTGCTCTGCCGGCAACCGATGACATGTTGACGATGGACCCGGAGCGCCGCTTCACCATACCGGGGACCACAACCCTAACCGTGTTGAAGGCACCGGAAAGGTTGACGTCAATCACCCGCCTCCATTCCTCGACGTCCATCTTCCAGGTTTCTACGGGAATCCCCTTTCGTTTCGGAGAGATTCCAGCGTTGTTGATGACTATGTCAATTGGGCCCAAGGTTCTTTCTATGTCGGAGCAGACGGAACTCACCGCATTGAAATCGACGACATCGGCCTGGTATGCGTGGGCGGTTAATCCCTGGTCTCGGAGGGTCGCAGCAACTCGTTCGGCGTTCTCCCCGTTAAAATCCACAAGGCCGACTGCCGCCCCATGCTGTGCGAAGGCTTCGGCGATACCTTTGCCGATGCCGCTCCCCGCGCCAGTGACTAGCACCACTTTGTTGGCGTGACTCTTCATGGTGCCACCGTCAGTATTATTTTCCCGATGTGTTGGCTGCTTTCCATCAGACGATGTGCCGCAGCGGCCTCCGTAAGCGGAAAGGTCGAGTGGATGACAGGCTTTATCTTGCCTGCTTCCAGTAGCGGCCACACTTCCCGCTTCAGGGCTTGGGCGATCTGGGACTTTTGCTCGACCGTGCGCGGACGCAATGTCGAACCGGTAATGGTGAGCCGCCTCAGCATGAGCGGCATGAAATTGACCGTAACCTGGCTCGCCTGCAGAAAAGCGATCTGCACCAGGCGTCCTTCAAATTGAGTGCCTTGATGTTCTGCTCTATGTAGGGTCCGCCCACCATATCGAGGATCAGATCGGCGCCGTTGCCGTTGGTGAGTTTCTTGACTTCCTCAACAAAGTCGCTGGTGCGGTAGTTGATTGCTGCGTCGGCGCCCAGTTTTTTGCAGAAAGCGCATTTTTCATCGCTTCCGGCGGTAATGAATACCTTTGCCCCGAAGGCCTTCGCAAGCTGGATTGCAGTTGTACCGATGCCACTCGATCCGCCATGGATCAGGATCGTCTCTCCCGGCTGGAGCTTTCCCCGCTCAAAAACGTTAGTCCATACCGTGAAGAACGTCTCGGGGATACCAGCCGCTTCAACCATGCTGAATCCCTTGGGCACGGGGAGGCACTGCGGCGCAGGGGCGACGCAATATTCGGCGTACCCACCTCCGGATACCAGCGCACAGACCTTGTCACCGATCTTCCAGGTGGTCACATGTTCACCCAGCGCGGCCACGGTGCCTGCCACTTCCAGGCCAAGAACATCCGAGGCCCCGGGCGGAGGCGCATAGTTGCCGGTTCTCTGCAATACATCTGGCCGATTCACGCCGGCGGCAGCCACTTTGATCAATACCTCGCCCGCCGCGGGGGTGGGAATTGGAGCCCTGTCGGGAATCAATACCTCTGGCGCCCCATATTCCTTGATTCTGATGTAGGTCATCTGCTGCACAGGCAATTGGCTCATACCGTTCTCCAAGAGTGATCTTCTAAAATACATTGTTGTAGCCCCGTTCCCAGGGCTACAACAGATACGCCGTATTTGCGCATGCCGGGGACCCCGGCTGCGCTCAGGATGACACCTTCGAGAACAGTTCTTCAGCAGCCTGCTAGAGCAGTTGCAGAGATGCTGTATCCCGAGAGATGAACGTCATTCCGAACGAGCGACGCCTTGCGTCGCAAGTCGAGGAATCTTGTGGGTTTTTTGCTGTAGAACCACAAGATCCCTCCACTCCGCTTCGCTTCGGTCGGGATGACGCCCTTTGTGAACAATGGGCTACACCAATCATGGTACTGCTCTAAAATTTCAGTGCGGCCTTCATCACCTTGCCTGCCCGGACATCTTCGATTGCCGCATTGATATCCTTTATGGCATACGACGTAACCAGGCTGCCAAGGTCGATTCGTTTCTTAATTTCCGGGAGCGACTCGATGTACTTTACATCGTGGACATCGGACCTTGCCCACGAACCGGTCACCGTCAATTGTTTTTTGGTGATGACATGTGGATTGATCAGGGTCGGCCCCTTGTCGGTGTACTGACCGAGCACCAGATAGTGCCCTTTCCGGCGGACCATTTCAAAGCCTTCCGGAACCGCCGCAGGTGTCCCGGTACACTCCAGGCAGACATCGGCACCCCGGTTGTCCGTTGTTTCCGCTAGAACCTGCTTGATCCGCTCAGCCCCATCGGTCACTGTGAAAATGTCGATAGTCACGTCGGCGATACCCATATCCTTGGCAACCTTCAGACGGTTTGCCGGCCCGCCCACCATGACGATCTTCTTGGCGCCACAGATTCTGGCATAGATGGCCGAGGCCAGCCCCACAGGCCCGGAACCCTGAACGACCACGATATCGCCCAGTGTTACTTTTGTGTTGTAAACCACGCCGTGCACGGCCGTCGGGCCGGCGCAACCGAGCGCGATTACGTCCTCCGGGGAGATACCATCGGGGACTTTGATGATGCAACTTCCTTCCTGCAGATAGGCATATTCTCCCCAACTGCCGGAGATGAAAGGCCACTTGTCAGCAGCCTGATTGATGCCGTAAACCTTGCGGGTTCCGCAAAGGTTGCGTGCCCCGACGATCTTGCACCAGTAGCACTGGCCGCAGGCAATACTCGAGGCCCATATCACCCGGTCACCCACCGCTATCGGATTGCCAGAAACGTCCTGGGTCACCCCTTCGCCCAGTTCGGCGACGATTCCGACTGCCTCGTGTCCGAGAATGATGGGCAGAGGAATCGGCAGTTTGCCCTGCTGGAGATGCGTGTCGGTCCCGCAGATGCCGCCGAGCTCGACCTTCATCAGCGAGCACCCTTTCTTTACCGCCGGCACCTCGAATGCCTTAACCCGAAACGGCTTGTTGAACTCTTCCAACAAAACGGCATTGGCTTCCCTTTTCATAGCTGAACTCCTCCTTTAGGATTTCGAATAAATCTTCCTTGCCTGTCAACGTCCCCACCCGAAAAGCAACCAGGTGAAGGTTCGTTTAGTAGTCCGTCAAGAATCTATCGCCCCAAAAAAACCGGCGATCAGGGATATCTGTTTATCGAGCATATGGCGTCCGTAATGCACGGCACACCCCCTCGCCTTTGCTGCCGCCAGAAGGGCGGTGGTTTCCGGCTTCATGATGATTTCGGCAACGGTCATGGAAGGTAACAACCGTTCGGTGTCAATCGGCAGCGGATCCCCGGCTTTCAGTCCTAGAGAAGTGGCGTTGATCACCAGATCGTGGCCGGTCGGATCGGCAGTCCCCACCCTGATCGGCCGATCAGGAAAGTATTTGGTTACCCGCGCCACAATATCCTCTGCCTTCGAAGGTGTCCGGTTGGCGATGGTCAAAGAAGCAACACCGGCCTCGGCCAGCGCGAAAGCTATGGCGCCAGCGGCTCCTCCGGCACCAACCAGGAGTGTCCGGCGCCCGGCGGGATCGTGCCCCTGCGCCCGCAAGCCGGCGACAAAACCGGCACCGTCAAACATGTTTCCAATCAATCTGCCATCCGCTTCCCGCCTCACCGCGTTAACCGAACCGATTGCACGGCCCGCATCTCCGAGTTCATCGCATAGGGTGGCGATCACTGTTTTGTGCGGAACCGTCACCACAATACCGCCCAGATTCTTCATGGCGCGAAAGGCGGTCAGAGCCACCTTAAGACCTTCCGGAGCAACGTGGATAGGAATCAGGACAGCGTCGCAGTTGTGCTGTGCAAAGAACTCATTGAATACCTCCGGTGCGCGAACGTGGCCAACGGGGTCAGATATGATGGCATATATTTTCGTGTGTCCCGTTATCATGGCTGCATTTCATCCTTTCTGGCCGCGGAGGTCCTTGCTCTAACTCGCTTTCCGGTTTCCTTAGTACAAGGGCCCCTCTGAAAAATCCACCTCGGTATTTCTAAATGCCTAGATACGCCGTTCTGACATGGGGATTCTTCAACAGTGCTTCGCCTGTGTCCTCGATCACGATCCGGCCATTTTCAATGACGTAGCCACGATTCGCGATTCTGAGTGTATGAAAAACATTCTGCTCGACTATCAAAACGGTTTTGCCGATGCTCACAATTTTGTCGATGATTTCGAAAACCTGTTTGACGAGAAGTGGCGACAGTCCGAGGGATGGTTCGTCGAACATCAGCAGTTTTGGATTTGCCATCAACCCCCGGGCAATAGCCACCATCTGCTGTTCTCCCCCGGACAGTACGCCCGCCTTCAGGGTCAACCGTTCCTTCACCCTGGGGAAAAGCTGTAGCACTTCCTCCAACCGTTCCGCTGCCGCAGCTCGCGCACTGGGCTTAAAGGCCCCGAGCATCAGATTGTCCAAGACGCTCATGAATGGAAAAAGTTGGCGGGCTTCCGGAACCATCGTAATGCCGCGATTTACCACTTCATGGGCCGGCAGCCCACTGATCACTTCGCCGGCGAATACTATCTCGCCGGAGGTTGTCGGGATCTGGCCCGAGATTGCACGCAGCGTCGTGGTCTTGCCGGCTCCGTTTGCGCCGATCATCGTAACCACCTGGCCTTCAGCGACATCGATGGTGACATCGTCCAGGATATTAACTTGGCCGTATCCGGCCCGGACCTTATGTAGCCTGAGCATGTATGTATTCCTCGCCCAGATAGGCTTCGATGACTACCGGATTTCGGGCCACTTCGTCGGGAGTCCCTTCGGCAATCGTGCGTCCTGAATTAAAAACGACGACCCGATCGGATATTTTCATGATGGCGTGCATGTTGTGCTCAATGGCAATTACGGTTACACCCTTGTCGCGGATATTGCGGATCATCTCCACTGCCAGGTTGACATCGGTCTGGTGCTGCCCTGCCATGACCTCATCCAGAAGCAGAATCTGCGGCTCCATGGCCAGGACCCGGGCGACCTCGAGACGCTTCAAACCGCCTACGGTCAGCTTGCTGGCGACAGTGTGCCGATCATCGTATAGTCTCACCTGCCGGGCCACTTTCAGGGCCTTCAAACGAGCTTCGGAGGCCGAGCGGTACTTGTGGAATGCCCCGATCATGATGTTTTCCAATACCGTCAACCTGCCAAAAGGCTGGACAATCTGAAAGGTGCGTCCGATCCCTGCATTGGCGAATCCGTGGGGTGCTTTGGGAGATATCGTTTGGCCGGATTCGTTGACCACCTCCACCGTCCCGGAATCCGGGGTTAAGAACCCTGACAAGAGGTTGAAGATCGTTGTCTTACCCGCACCGTTGGGCCCGATGAGTCCAAGGATTTCCCCTTTGTGCAATGCCAGGGTGACGTTGTCTGCGGCGGCCAAGCCCCCAAACCGCTTGACGATGTTATTCGCTATCAGAATGGGCTGCCCGGCGGCGGCAGGCGTGACAACGGGGGTAAAGTCCAACGTCACCTCGGGGTCCTCGATCGGACGAGCGCCCGGAAGTCGGTTGACATACTTCGCCAGCACGCCTCCAAAACGGCCCACGATCCCTGCCGGCAACGTCAGCACGACCACCAGCAGGACCGCGCCATACACAAACCCGTGCAGACCGCCTGCGGCACCACCTAACTCTCCTCGGGCCAATTCCGTGAGTGGAACCACCAGAAGAGTGCCGGCCAGTGGACCGGCAATGGTTCCGAGTCCCCCGATCAGAGCGAACATGGCAATCTGAATGGAGAACTCCAGGGAAAACATGGTCGCAGGTTCGATGAAGGTTGTATACATCGCGTGGAACGAGCCGACCATCGAGGTGAGCGCAGCGGAGATAAGGACCGCGTAGAGCTTGACCTTAACGGTATTGATCCCGGCGGCCATGGCGGCGTCTTCGCGCTCGCGAACTGCCACCAGGTAATAGCCAAAGCGCGATTTCTTTATAGCCAGAGAAACCAACAGGGTCACCGACAAAAGGCCAAAGGCAATCAGCAAGTAATGAGACTTTTGCCGGAATATCATCCACTTCCATCCGACTTTAAGAGGCACGATCAGTCCTGAAGCACCGCCGGTCAGATCGCTTTCATGCACGACTAGAAGCTGAAAGACCTCCAGAAAGGCAATCGATCCCAGAGCGAAAAACGGACCGCGAAGACGAAAACAAGGATAGCTGATGGCTACGCCTATGACCGCTGCCAGAACAGCTCCGATCCACATGCTGATCCACGGAGATATTTTGTAATGATCCAACAAAAGGACGGCGGTGTATCCGCCAATGCCATAAAAGGTGGCATGGCCAAGGGAGAGCTGCCCCGCATAGCCGCCGACAATATTCCAGGCGGTGGCCAGCGCGCCGTAAAGGCATATGGTGACGAAGACGTGGTAGACAAAGGGAGAGCCCACTGCAATCGGTATGGCCAGCAACATCAAGACAGCGGCCAAGCTCACGTATACCCTGGGCTCCAAAAGAGTCCGCAGCAGGTTGGAGCTGGGATTGGCAGAGATGCGTCCCCCGACAATATTTCCCTGGTTCATTTCCTCAAATCCCTTTTGAAAATCCGACCTGCAATTGAGTGGACCCATAACGCGAGGACGGAGCTAAAGCGTCCATCCTCACTCCGCTCCCCGGCCAAGCCCAAACAGTCCTGTGGGACGCGCGATAAGGATGACAATGAATATCAGAAAATAAACCACTTCCTTAAGGTCCGGGGCTATGTAGTATCCGCTCAGTGAGTCAACAAGACCTATGATCATCGACCCGGCAAACGCCCCGTAGAGACTCCCCATGCCCCCCAGCACCACGACAACAAATGCTGTGAGAACAAAGTAGGTGCCGATGGTTGGAAATACCGGATAGGTTGGCGCCACAAGAGCGGCTGCCAGCCCAACGCAGCCAGAGCCTATGCCGAAGGTGAGGATATAAACTTTATTAACGTTGATCCCCATGAGTGGCGCTGCGAAGCGATTCTGGGAGGTGGCACGGATTGCCTTCCCCATATACGTTCGGGTGAGAAAGAGATTCAGTCCGATAACCAAGGTGACGGCCGCCAAAAAAATCACAATATTCGCATAAATGAGTTGCACCGGGCCAACACTGAAGCCCTCCCGCATTCCCGTCGCCTGCACCGACACCATATCGGCGCCGAATACGAGCAGAGCCAGGTTCATCAAAGCCGTGGACAATGCAACGGTCGCAAATATTTGGATTTCGGGTTCCGCATTCAGGAGCGGTTGTATGATAAACCGCTGAATAACCATACCGATGATAAAGAGAAAGACAATGACCGGGCCTGCCGCGGCATAGGGATGCAGACCCATGTACTTATTCAGAAGATAGACGGCGTACATGCCGATCATCAATAGCTCGCCATGGGCAAAGTTGGCCACCCGAATGACCCCGAATATAAGGGTGAGACCAACGCTGACTATGGCATACATGCCCCCGAGCAGCAGGCCATTGAGGACAAGCTGAAGCAAAATATCCATGGTTTGGACCTTGTGGGTAAAGGAGGGACGCCTGCATAGGTAAGGACGTCCCCCCGTATCTTGGCAGAATTAATTGGAGCCAACGCCGGTCTTGAGTTTTGCAACCGCCGCTGCCGGCGGGAAAACGGTTACAAGTTCGCCGTTTTGCCACTGCATCAGGAACGGTACACACCGGGTATTCTGTCCATCGGGGCCAAACTTCAACCCCCAGCCGGTAGCCGTGGTGCCCAGAGGGACATCGGCCTTCATGAGCGCGGCGCGGACGACATCCTTGTCCATCGAGGGGGCTTTGTTGAGGGCGTGAAAAATCGCCATTGCACCAAAGTAGTTGGTGAGGCTGTGCCCGGACCTGGGTGCGGAACCGTACTTGGCTTGGTATTTCTTGACAAATTCATTGATGCCAGGCGCGGCCTTCGGATTTGTCTTGTACTGGGTAAAATCGACATCGAGAGCACCTTCAATATTTTTGGCACCCACAGCGACTTCAGTGTCGTGCATCGAATATCCACCGCCAGCCCCGATGACAGCTTTCGGCTTAAAGCCAGCTTCCTTCATTTGGCGGAAAAAGAGCACCGAGTCGTTCTCGTAAGAAGTTTGAAGGACCACGTCGGCACGGGCTCCCTTAAGCCGCAGCATAAGCGACGACATATCCACTATGCTTTTTGAATAGGGCATGACTTCCACAACGTTAAGCCCTTTTTCCTTGGCCCTCGCCTTCTGATATCCGGCGACCGTCGTGCCATAGAGGCTATCCTCGTGGATAATGGCTATTCTCAAATCTGTCGCCTTTACCCCCAGGGCCGGAGCAATGGCATCGATGATCGAGTCAACGATCACAATTGAAAAGGTCTTGGCGGTAGGGTTGGTCCTAAACGTATATTTGAACCCCCGCTCGGTGATTGGATCGGAAATAGCGCCAAGTTCAAAGTAGGGAATTCCTGACAATTCAGCGACCTGGCTGGCGGCAAATGCAATGGTTGACGCATAGCTACCAAAGATCGCTTGAACTCCTACGACGGAGATAAGGCGGCGCGCCTCACCCACTGCCTGGTTGGGGTCCACTCCATCTGCCTTTACCAGCTCGATTTTTTTACCGCCTTGAATGCCGCCGGCGGCGTTGATCTCCTCCACCGCCAATTCAAGCCCTCGGGAGCTTTCATCTCCAAGAAGGGCAAGGGCACCGCTATAGGGATACAGCGCCCCGACTTTAATTGTTCCAGGCTGCCCTGTTGCAGCCTGCCCTGTTCCTACCATTAAACATAAGCACACTAAAACAACCGCGAATACTACTACCGAGACGTTCTTCAACCCAGTCCTCACCATGTTTCCTCCTGTTTATTTCTTGGTTCCCCAATGGGCAGTTTCTTGATTAAGCTCAATAAGTAGTACTTAACATTCAGCGCAAAAAAACTTCCTTGAATAGAGACGAAATAAGGACGGGTTGATGATGATGTGAGTTTGTAAACCATTCTCCGAAACATGTCAAAGCCTTTTTCGGAATATTTTCATCGAGTTCGGGGTGGCTGAGTTCGCCGACTAGCGACCGCGCAGCCCCCTTGACAGGCCCATTTGGCTGAAGTAACTTGGTTGCGCTCACGGAGAGCACCACCCGGTCAAGTGTGTTCGCGGCATACCCTCGGCCATCCCCATTCGCTGGTGGGGGATGAAGGTTATGTTTTGCTCAATGAGCCGCCGTTCGTGGGTTGACTCGTCGGTTTATTACCGGTGTCCTGCCTTGGCTGTGAATTGATGGGGAGATTCTAAATGCGCTTATCTTCTGACGGGATGCGAAACGATCCTAAAGCGGTTCTTTATTCTCGCTGCACCATCGACTTGCCCTCGCGCGACGTTCGCCTTGAGGACGTGCCCTGCCGGAACCTGGAAGAGGTTCTTGGTGGCGTTGGCCGCTCTCTTCAGTTCCTCGCGAAGCGAACGGTTACCAACGCCTATACGCCCGAGAATCCGCTGATTGTAAATACAGGCATCCTCACCGGTTCGAGCGTGATGACCGGCTTGCGGACCTATTTCTCCTCCTATAGCCCGCTGAAGGTTTCCGGCAAGGGATTGCCCGGCGCTATGTGGTCGGCGGGAAGCGACAAGTTCGGGTGCAAGCTGCGCTGGACTGGCGTCGATGAAATCATTCTGGAAGGGCGCGCGAACGGGCCAGTGGTGATTGTGCTGCGCCATGGCACCCAAGGCCCGACCGTGGAGTTCAAGCCCGCCGATCACCTGCTCGGGCTCAGCTGCCATGACAAGATCATGCGGCTCCAGAAAGATTACCCACAGGACGCTGCACTTCGCGGTGATTGGTCCGGCGGCTGAGAACTATGAGAATTGCTACTTCGGGGCCGTCGCGCTAAGTACCGAGAACTTACTGAAGTCAGGCGACGACAAGTGCCGATTTGCCGGGCGCGGTGGAATGGGCAGTGTCATGGGCTACAAGCGGGTCATCGCCATTGTCGCGCAGGCGCCTGACCAGCTAGGGAAATTGAAGCCGGAGATTCGCGACATCAACCGGGAGACTGGCACGGGCCCGGGTTCGCGCAAATTTCGTGAGATCAGACAAAGGCGGCCTCGGCGGTACCTGGAGCGGTTACGAAATCCTGGGACCATTCAGTCTATTGCCGCAAAACAATTTCAGGCCGAAAGGAGACGACAAGCCCAAGCTGATGGCGCGTCCCTCGGTCGAACCGCAATTTGTCATCAAAGCGGAGTCGTGCTTCCGGTGTGGCATCAATTGTCACAAGAATGTTTACGAAAAGACCTCCGATGGTGGGCGCGGGCGGTTCAGAGCGAAATTTGATTACGAGCCGGTAAATCTACTGTCGACCAACATAGGCATACACGATCCGAACCTGGTCGCCGATCTGATTAGCCTGGTCGATCGCCTTGGAATGGATTCGTATTTCTCTCGGAACTACGGTTGCCTATGTGCTTGACTTCAATGAGCGGCATCCCGACAAGCGCATGTTGAATGGTGCGACATTTGGCGACTTCGAGAAGATCAAGGAGCTGATCGAAGGCACGGGTACGGGCCGTTATCCGGAGATCGGACGCGGCGTTAAGCGTTTATCAGAGAAGGTTGGGGAAACCGCGTACGCCATGCATTGCAAGGGAATCGAGTTTCCGTCTTACCTACCCGATACGAATCCAGGATATCCATGGGCCATCGCCGGCGGCCACATGTCTATGGCCACTTTTCTCTTGTTAATCGCCGAGCGCGACACGTCTTTGGAATATTGGGTCAAGGCAATCACCGAGCGCGGGCTATTCCAGATGCGGGATGACATGACGGGGGTTTGTAAGTTCACAGCAATGAGCCCCGATATGGTAGTCTAAGGCCCTCCAATACGAGGTCGGATTTGAGATTTCGGCTCCGGAGTTACTGGCAACAGTTCGTCGCATGTATATGCGCGGACTATGGTTAGAGCGCAAACAGGGCTTCGAGCGAGCGGATTACACACTGCCGTCGGAGGTCTTCGACCGCCCCAACGACAAACTGGGCCTGGGTCCGTTTATTACCCGTGAGTTTTTTTCAAAGCTCAGCGAACAAGTCTGGTCCGTTTTTGACAAGGAGGTTGCTGCCCTCTGATAGACCGTTCTGCTGGCACGCTTAGGATGGGACATCAGCAGTCAGAACCGGAGCTACGATTTCGTAAGCTGTGATGATTTCCCGCCACCGTTCCGGGACGACCTTTGATGCTTTGGTTTCGTGGTCGTATGCGACCAGTGCACATACGCCGCGTGCGGCTCGGTGTCCGTGAGTCTCACTCCAAATCTCATGGACGAAATCAAAGGACTTGCGACCGAGACGGGCAATCCGGCAACCGGCAATCACATCTTCCCGGTAGTCAAGAGGGCGCTCGTAGTGAAATTCCAATCGCGCCATGATGATACCGCTGCGTCCTCCCACTGACTCTCCGAGCACATCGGCAAAGTAAGCGCCACGCACAGTCTCAGCCCACACGATGTAGGCTGCATGATTCACATGCTGCAACATGTCAATGTCGCCATATGGAACACGAAATCGCATGACGTATCGAAAGTCGGCCAGTGCCATAGTCTTTTGCCAATCCTTTATTGCTGTGCTGGAACTGGATTTTCGGAAAAGGCCGCAACTGCTTGATTTAATTGGTGGGCCCGGTAGAAGAAGGAAACTAATCTACATGATTGAAAACCGGGCAGTACATATATTCACGAACCCTTTGATCCCAGTACATGCAGAACTTGGTATGGTGCTCCTTGCCAAAAACATCCCTGTAATCAATGGATCCAAACAAGAACAGACGCACTCCAGAATTGAATTTTGAAACCGCATCGGCGTCGGAGGGATAGCTCGCCTCTCCAGTTTCCATGGTTTTCCCTGGGAGCATAATAACTTGGGCCGCACGAGGAAAAGCATCCGTGTTTATCTTCTCCACCTCAAGTGGCTGCCGTCCTAGATTCCACGTTCCCGTCCACAACAAATCCAATGCTGGAGTCTTCCCTGAATTGGTCAGGACGAGCTTAGTCTTCGGGAATCCGCTAGGGTCTAGTGTAACGTTAGTGTGAATGACCCCAACCCAAGCTCGCTCCTGGAACCTGAAATGACTGTTGCGCTAAATGCAAGCTACCCTCGGCAGCTTTGGCTGAGCGCCTCGCCTGTTCAGCTAGCCTGTTTGTCGCTTCTGCCTGAGCACTTGCCTTTTCAATGAGCCTGTCGGTTTGCTTACCCCCCTGCCTCATCTCATCAATTTGGCTATTCATGGCCGTCAGTTGACTGCTCATTACCTTCCACTGGTCACGAGCGTACATCGTATACAAAAATGTGGCAGCGGCAATGCAGCAGGTGAGAATCACCATCAACCAATCTGCAAGGGTGGCGGCCTTTATCTTGTGGAAAAACCAATTCTGCGAATCTGGTCGCAGGTAGCCTGCTTGTTCATTGGGAGCGCTTTTTGCTCCTGTTCCGGTCATATTCATATCGCCACTTTTACCGCTATTCTGGTTCAGCGACTTCGAACTCGATCGGTTTATTGGTGGGCCCGGCAGGATTTGAACCTGCGACCAATGGATTATGAGTCCACTGCTCTAACCAGCTGAGCTACAGGCCCTTTTGGGTAGACATCTATTAAGACTGAAAGACTTTACCACGTTCTGCTGCGCGTCTTTCAGGTTCTGCTCAAGCGTTGCACCAACCTGTGTGGCGAGCGTGCTATTCACCTATTGTAGCAGTCGGGAACCGAGTTGGCGCTCTCCCGATCTGACCAGATTCGTGCAAGACACGTCCACAAAAGAGCTGGGCATTCAGTCTGGCGGTGCGAGTGCTGGATACATTTAAAATAGCGGCCTCCAAACGTGTGATTCAAGGTGCGATCTCAGCGGATTCCCGACTGTGTAATGCGGATCTGGAGGGCAACCCCTTCGAGCGACTTACTTTCTAATGCCTCAACCGGACCAAGGAGGTTTTTTGTGCGTTGCTTGCTGAAAGTTTCCATTCCAACCGATAGTGGTAACAGCCGTGTTGTCGACGGCAGTTTGGGAAAAACTATCGAGTCGATTCTCAACGACCTGAACACGGAAGCCGCCTACTTTATTGAGGAACACGGAGCGCGAACCGGGATTATCGTCTGTAATGTCAAGGACGAATCGGAGATTCCGGCGATAGCCGAGCCGTGGTTCCTGGCCTTAAATGCTCGCGTGGAATTTCATCCTGCCATGACTCTGGCCGACCTGAAGAAGGCCGCACCGGGGTTCGAAAAAGCGGTCAGAAAATATAGCTCTTTGAAAAAGGCCGCCTGAAGTTCGGGAGCTTCTAAAGATTAGTCAAATAGTTTTTGACACTGGCTCGGCAATATCCCGAGTCGAGCCGGTGTCTATGAGCTACGTTCGCCCGCTCGGGTGTTTGCCGAGTTGCCGCTTTTTTCAGGACTCGACATCTAACAGCGGAACGGCTATTGTGATCAATATTCCCGGTGCCTGCGGCCGGGCGTTAGTGGTAGCAGGGCATGGATGTCAACAAGACCATCGAAGAGATAGAACTGCTGGAGCGAATCTACACGCTTCGGGACACGAGGCCGCTCCAGTTGGCCGACCGCGAAGCTGCGAACCAGAGGCATGACGAGATGTATGCTGACAACCCGTGGTTCCGGCTGTGGAAGCGCTACGGTGTGTGAGGATGGCCGCGTTCGGCAACTCTGCTGCGTTTCATCTCCTCAAGAACTGGCGATCCCGGTTGAAGTGATTTAGATTTGCGTGCGACAAGCAGTGATGAACGATTGATAATTGCTTCGTATGCCCAAGCGATCACCTCATGTTGAACCTCGCTGGCCTGTACTCATTGCGCTGATCTCCGTCGTTGCTCTCAATTTCGGATTACCTGAAATCCTTAGCGTCGGCCCCCGATGGCTTCTTGCGGCTGTGTTTGCGGTGCTCGCAACCTTCGCCATGGCGTTTCATGCGAGCGGTGCTGAACGGAAGGCGTATGTCGCCGGACTGTTTCTGACCGGAGCGGTCACTCTAGCACTGATGGCGTCCCTCGTCCTGCTGGTACGCTCCCTGCCAAGCCACAAGCAGGCGCCGGTTCAGTTGTTGCGCTCGGCGGGATCATTATGGATCAGCAATGTGCTGGTGTTCGCATCTTGGTACTGGAGGTTAGACGCCGGAGGCCCACACAAGCGGGAGGCGGTAATGTTTCATCGGAACGGCGCATTTCTGTTTCCGCAGATGGCTCTGCACGAGGGATCTCCCGCCCGGCCCGACTCATGGCATCCCCGCTTCGTCGACTATCTTTTTCTCTCGTTCAACACGAGCACAGCGTTGTCTCCAACGGATACGCAGGTTCTGTCGCGTTGGGCAAAGGCTCTGATGATGCTTCAATCTGCCATATCGCTTTTGATCATCGTGCTACTGGCGGCGAGAGCTGTGAACATCTTCTGAGTGCGGTGCGGGAACGGACCTATGCGGTAACGGGATAGCCATTGCGACTACCCCGTATCCTGATCTGCTAAATGCCGGCTACTCCTCGGATTCGGCCTTTTCTCTGCGCGCAACACCGGTTCGGACCGCCGCTCTCACCACTTCTTTCGCGACCGATTCGGCGACCTTCGGATTGAACACTCCGGGAATGATGTAGTCCTCGTTGAGTTCGTTGGGAGACACCAGATTGGCGATGGCGTGCGCCGCAGCCAGCTTCATCTCTTCATTGATGTCCGTAGCCTGACAATCAAGGGCTCCGCGGAAGATGCCCGGGAAGCAGAGGACGTTGTTGATCTGGTTCGGATAGTCTGAGCGGCCTGTCGCCATGATGCGCACGTAAGCTGCGGCTTCCTCGGGCATCACCTCTGGAACGGGATTGGCCATGGCGAAGACGATGGCATTCTTGTTCATCTTTGCCAGGTCTTTCGCTTCGACCACGCCGGGGCCGGACAATCCCATGAAAAAGTCAGCGCCTTCGAGAGCTTCCTTCAGCGAACCTTTGAAGCCGGTCGGGTTCGTGTGCTCTGCGAACCATTGCTTCATGAAGTTCATGCCGTCGGTGCGGCCCTTGTAAATTGCTCCAGTGCGGTCGAAGCCGATGATGTTCGTCCCTCCGGCCCCAAGGATGATCTTCGAGCAGGCCACGCCCGCCGCGCCGACACCGGTAATGATCATCTTCATCTCGGAGATATCCTTGCCGACAATCTTAGCGGCATTGATCAATGCAGCCATAACCACCACGGCGGTGCCGTGCTGGTCGTCGTGGAATACCGGAATATCGAGTTCTTTTTTTAGCCTCGCCTCGATCTCGAAACATCGCGGCGCGGAAATGTCTTCCAGGTTGATGCCGCCAAAAACCGGGGCAATGTTCTTCACGGTCCTGATGATTTCTTCCGTGTCCTTGGTCGCCAGGCAAAGGGGAAATGCGTCAACCTTGCCGAACTCCTTGAATAACATCGCCTTGCCTTCCATGACAGGCATGGCAGCTTGGGGGCCTATGTCGCCAAGGCCAAGAACAGCAGTACCGTCAGTGACGACAGCGATGGTGTTGCGCTTGATCGTCAGCTTGTAGACATTTTCAGGGTTCCGATGAATATCCATGCAAACGCGCGCGACACCTGGGGTATAGGCCATCGACAAGTCGTCGCGGGTACGAACCGGAACTTTGCTCATCACCGTGATCTTGCCCCCTAGGTGCATAAGAAAGGTGCGATCCGACACGTGGACAACCTCGATGTTGCTGAGGGTTCTCAACTCCTTGACGAGTTGGTCGCCATGATCCTGATCGCGAACGCTGACGGTCACATCGCGAATGATGTGCTTTCCTTCGAACCCGGCGATATCGATCGCACCGATGTCTCCGCCGAGTTCGCCGATCTTGGAAGTGACTCTACCTAGATTGCCTGGTTCATTTGGAATCTTCAGGCGCAGCGTAAGACTGTAGCCTGCACTTGGCTTGGCCAGTGTAGTTGTCATAATGTTCAAGTCCTTCTCTTGGCAATTTTGCGGAATTCAACGATTCAACTGCCGCCATCGGCGAACCTCTCCCGGTCCTAAAGTGCGGCGAAATAAAACAACCGAAGAGGAGACGTAGAGACAGCAGACCCACCCCAAGGGTTCAAGAAGTGTAGCAAAAGGAAGAGGTGCGTGAGAAAAATAGTTGGCTCGGAAAATAAATGGCGCAACGGCGTCGGGTCGTCGCCCCAAGACATAAAAAGGGCGCGGGACCAACCCGTTCCGCGCCCTGATGTTGAAGCGAACTGCCGCTGCTCAGCGGGTCCTTGGAGGGACGGACTATGCCTTAGCCGCTTTACCGCTGACTTCGAGACCCAGGGAACGCATCCAGGCAAATATCTTTTCCTCTTGGCCAGGGTTCAACGCCATCGGCGCCGCAGCGGTAGGACCGCAAATGCCCATGGCGTGCAAGCCAAACTTGATGACAGGCGCATTGCCGCCGAACTGCATCATCAATGGGATCAAGGATGCTTTCTTTTGCAACTCAATAGCCGTTTTCAAGTCTCCATGCAGCCATGCTTCATAGACATCGACGCAGAGCTTGGGAGCCAAGCTGCCGCCGGCATAGATGCCGCCTTTCGCGCCTAGTTGAAATGCCCCAGCTCCAAAGGCGGGGTTACCACACATGACGGAAAACTTGGCAGGGGTCGCTTCCACAAAGCGCTGCAAGTTAATGAAATCGCCTGAGCTATCCTTGACGCCGATAATGTTCGGATGCGCCACCGCCAATTTTCCCAGGGTTTCGGGGGCAACAGGAATTTTCGTCATCTGCGGGAAGTGATAGACCACAATCGGCTTGGTGGATGCGTCGGCAACGATCTGGAAATGCCGGTAAACAGCTGCCTGATCCAGCGGGAAATAATAAGGAACTGCAACCAGAACGGCATCCGCCTTGGTCTGGCAGGCGACCTTCACCTGTGTGACCGTCTTCTTGGTTCCAGTGTCACCGCAACCAATAATTACCGGAACCTTCCCTTTCACCTCATCCAGCACTGTCTCGATCGCGTCCTGACGCATGGCATCGGTCATCGCCGGAAATTCACCAGTGCTACCCATCACGACGACGCCATGCACGCCTGCTCCCAGACAATAACGGACGACATTACGCATGCCGGCCTTATCCACCTGCTCGTCGGGGGTAAGCGGCGTTACCATTGCGGGATATATGCCTTTTAATTCCATTTTTCCCTCTGTTTTGCTTGTTAGGATGCGTTCTGATGTGGTTTGAGTCCCGCCGTTGCCATGCAGGACTGGCGCGACCGGGATCCCCTGCGAGCACCACTCGCCAGGGTAACGCGGCAAAGCCAGCACACTGAGATCAGAGACGGCGCCATCCGCTTGCGGATCGCGGACTTTGTTGCACAAACAGATACGGTCACATTATATATGTGACCGTTCTTTTTTATTCACCAAAACTTCATTTGCTCGCGGGTTTAGCCACGGCTTCGTCGCACTTTAACTTGCCTGCTTTTGCGTAGTTGACCTTCGCCATCTCGCGAATGATGATTGTGACTGCATCCTCAGGCACGGATAGCGTGGTGCAAATCGCGCCGGTAACGGCCTTTGCCATCTGTCGTTTCTGATCCACGGTACGGCCTTCAAACATGCTTACTTCTACGGTTGGCATAATTCTTCCTCTCGTGTGTACAAAATTGAGGACGCGGCATGCCACGTCCCGAATCAAAAATCAAACGGCCCGCGACGTTATGCGGTATCCGTCATCCACCAACGCCGGAAACCTTAATCTTAGCTGATCAATATTAGCTGATCGGGAGCGAAGTTGGTTCAATCACCAGCTCCAAATATCTTGGCTGCCCCCCATCGGTCACTCCCGGTGGAACGATGATCGTCTCATGAATCGAGCCGATTGCCGACACCTTGTCGGGGAACACCTGCAACATGCGGTCGTGTCCGGTAACTACGATTTCGGCGATCTTACGGATCTTGGCGATGGACTGCGCACTGATATCGTTGTTCCAGGTGATTGAAACTTTGCCGGTCGCCAATTCACTGATATTTTTGACCGCATCGCCAGCCAGCACGGTCGTCGGCATATCCTTGTCGCGCAAAACCAGAGACATGCAGCCGGGCGTATGGCCGGGAGTGAACATTGTCTGCACGCCGGGTGCAATCTCAACGTCTCCCTCGATCAACTGCAGGCGGCCGGTATTCACCACCGCCGGATACAGGAATTTCGGGACAGGAAAATGATCGGGATCGGACTTGACCCATTCCGATTCCTTGGCGTGCAAAAGGATCTTGGCTTTCGGGAAGTAGTCGAAGTTGTAGACGTGATCATCGTGGAAGTGGCTAAAGACCAGGATGTCGATGTCCTCGGCCTTAGCTCCGCATTCCTGTAGCCGTGCACGAAGATCGCTGCGCTTGCCGGGGCCTCCGGTATCGAAGACGATCTTTGTTCCCTGGGTTTCAACGTACACCACCGAGCTCCAGCCCATATAGCCCCGGGCCAATTTCCCGGGGAAGCCCTGAAAGACCAGTTCCATTTTCATAGCGATCCGTCCTTAAGAATACGCCGGGCGACGATGCATCGCCGTGACCAGCGGCGCAAAGCCCGCGAAGTCGGCCTGCCGGTTTCGTGCGGACCTGTTTGACACCGATCATCGCGGAGTCGCGTCGGACTTGTGCCAATGAAAACGCACTCCATGCCGTGATGTCTAGCATAAAAATCATGGAAGGGCAGCGTGCGGCCAAAGCGCAGTGCTTGCACTGGGATGGAAATCGACGTGGCGCGCGGCTTTGGGTGTCGGGTAAGCAGCTATAATCTCGTTGGTCTGTCATCTTCTCCCGCAGGCTTTGGCATTTTCGCGACGGAGTTCACGAGCAAATGGTCTATCTTTTCATCTTCAACGACTCGCCTTACGGAACGCAGCGCACTTACAACGGCCTTCGGCTGGCTCTTACCCTGTCGAAACCGACGGCAAACAAAGTGCTTGTCTTCCTGCTTGGGGACGGAGTTCTGACCGGACTCGGCCAGCCGGCGGCGCTCAATGCCTTTTACAACGTGCAGGAAATGTTGAAACAACTGATGCAGAGGAAAGTCGACATCGGAGCCTGCCGCACCTGTTTGGAAGCACGCGGCCTGGGCGACGAGATGCTGCTGGAGGGCGTAAAGCGCAGCACTCTGGACGAGCTTACCGCCTGGACAGAAGAAGCCGACAAAGTGCTCAGCTTCTAGCAGGCTGCGATTTTTGCACTCGCGGCAATATTCGGTATGCTGAGGTATGTCGCTCTTGCGCTTTCTGATGATGCTCTCGCTCGTGATCTGGCTCGGCGGCATCATATTCTTCGCCTTTGTGCTGGCCCCGACTGTTTTCTCGGTGCTGCCGACGCGCAACCTGGCCGGCATGGTGGTGAGCCGCTCGCTGGCGCGGTTGCACTGGATCGGCTTGTTTAGTGGTATTGCATACCTAATTCTCAGCCTGCTGCTTTCCCGCCTGGGCGGCTCGTTTCAGCCATTTGCACTCCGAAACCTGCTTGTCTTGCTGATGATCGCACTCGTATTGATTGCCCAGTTCGGCATCTCCGGCAAGATGAACCGTTTGCGCGCCGACATGGGCGTAATCGATAGCGTCTCGCAGGACGATCCGCGCCGCCTGGAGTTCAATCGCCTGCACGTTTGGTCGACGCGAGCCGAGGGCACCATCCTGTTTCTGGGATTAGCAGTTCTGTTTCTTACCACGCGGCGTTTATCATAGAGTCCATTCCCGTGCAGGATCGTCGCGGCGAGAAAGCCATGGTGCAAACATCATGAAGACTGGAATCATCGGCCTTCCCCAGGTGGGCAAAACTTCACTGTTCAAGATGTTGACCAAGGCGGACGTCTCCAACCGCACCAACCCGCGCGAGGCGCACATCGGAGTCGCGACTGTTCCCGACGACCGGCTCGACCGCCTTGCCAAATTGTGTAATCCGAGAAAACTGATCCACGCGCAAGTCGAGTATGTCGACGTGGCCGCGATTGGGCAGGATGCGCTGAAAGAGACCGCCTTTCTTTCCAACCTGCGCGTGGTGGACGCGCTGGCGCACGTGTTGCGCGCCTTCGAAGACCCGTCGATTCCGCACAGCGGCGAAATCGATCCGTTGCGCGACCTCAAGAGCGTCAATCTCGACCTGATCGTCAGCGATTTGGAGCAGGTGGAAACGCGCCTGGAGCGCATGCAAAAAGACCTGAAGAAAAAGAAGACTCCCGAGCTGGAGAAGGAAAACGAACTGCTTCTCCGCGCCAAGGCGCACCTGGAAACCGAGAGTCCCTTGCGCGAAATGGAAATGACGAAGGACGAGAAAAAGGTTCTCCGCGGCTTCATGTTCCTGAGCGAAAAGCCGATGCTGTATGTGCTGAACATCGGCGAGAGTCCGGAACTGGGTAAAGACCTGGAGGCGGCCGTCGCAAAATTCAATGTGCGCGAGGCGGCCTCACGTCCCAATACCGGGGCTACCGCCATTTGCGGCAACGTGGAGGCCGAATTGACGGAGATGAGCGACGAGGAAGCGGGCGAGTTCCTTTCCAGCTACGGACTGAAGGAGAGCGGCCTCACCCGCCTGATCCGCGACAGCTATGCCCTGCTCGGCCTGATTTCGTTCTTCACCGTCGGCGAAGACGAATGCCGCGCCTGGACGATCGAGAAAAACACCCGTGCCGTCAACGCCGCAGGCGCCATCCACACCGACCTAGAACATCATTTCATCCGCGCCGAAACCATTCGCTGGGACACTTTGCTCGAACTGGGCTCCGAAGCCGCTGCGCGAGCCGCCGGCAAACTGCGGCTGGAAGGCAAAGACTATATCGTGCAGGACGGAGATATTCTGCACATACGGCATTCGGGTTAGACGGGCTGCTGAAAAACAGATTTCGCGCACTTCGAAGACGCAGCCCGTGGTGTAACGAGTTTATGCTGCATACATCCCGTAGCGCCTCGCTCGTTGCTTCGGCGCGTTTTTCAGCAGCCTCTAGCGCCCTCCTTCAGCAACCGCAGCGCAAGTACCATTCCCGACATAAAGGGATTAAGGGTTTTCTTAATTGTTCTAAGGCTCATGCCCTGCCGCTCGGGCTAGACGCTCTGCTAGGATAAGTTTGTTTCGAATACCCGTGCAGTTTCAGTTAATTGCGCAAGCTTTCGTCTTGCGTGAGCTGCCGCAGGAGCAGAATGCGTAATAGCTTCGTCGTCTGCCCAGAATTCGCCAGCAAGTCGCGATACGGGATAAAAATCAATGCCGCCTTCGCCCGGGTAAGTTTGCACCGTCTGCTTACCGTGGTGGTTTACTTGCTAGCCTTAGCTGCGGCGGTTCCTGCCCTTGCCATCGAACCAAAGCTGACCGTGCCGATCATGCCCCTGCAAGACGTAAAGGCGGGGATGCGAGGCACCGCTTACACCGTGTTTGAAGGCAACAAGCCCGAACCCATGCAGGTTGAGGTCCTTGGAATACTACGCAACATGACCGGACCGAAGGGCGACGTCATCCTGGTTCGTCTCCACGGAGAAAAACCCGAATACACCGGGGTCGTTGCCGGAATGAGCGGTAGCCCGGTTTACATCGACGGCAAGCTCGTCGGCGCACTTGCATTCCGCATCGGCCAGTTTTCCAAAGAACCGATCGCCGGCGTTACTCCTATCGCTTCGATGCTGGAAATCAATGAGCTGGATTCGACACAGGATCAGGACACGGCCAGCGCCAAGTCACCCGCCATCGTCCCCGCGCGTACCGGTGGGCCAGGCGAAGCTCCGCAGATAGCGTCAGTAACTCAGTATTTGCAACCCATTGACACGCCATTGGTTTTCAACGGCTTCAATCAGGAAACGATTCAGCGTTTTTCGTCGGAATTTGCGGCGGCCGGCATTGTGCCCGTCATGGGAGCCGGATCGTCCGACCCAAGCATTAAAGATCCCATTCCCATCCGGGCCGGCTCTTCCGTGGCCGCAGTTCTGGTGCGCGGCGATATGGATATTTCCGCCACCTGCACCGTCACTTACGTCGACGCCAATCGCCTGCTGGCCTGCGGGCATCCGCTGATGGGCAGCGGGTTGGTCGACATGCCGATGACCAAGTCGCAGGTGCTGGCCACGCTGGCTTCACCGGCCAACTCATTCAAGATCGCGACGGCTACGGAAACCATCGGCGCTTTCGTGCAGGATCGCCACACGGGAATCATGGGACGCTTCGGTAAAGACGCGCACATGATTCCGGTAACGCTTACGATCGGCGGCACGACGCATCCTCGCACTTATCACTATGAAGTGCTCAACAACGGCCGCATCACTCCGGTTGCCATGATGTCCACCGTTTACAACGCCGTCCAGGGCACCAATGAATATGGCGAGGATACGACCTTCCGGGTCGCCGGAAGCATCAACATCTCGGGCCAATCCCGGCTGACGCTTGACGATATGTTCGCACCCTCAGACGGCGGGCAGCCGACAGCGGCTTCCATCGCCGGGGCGCTGGGAGAGCGGTTTTCCCGCATCTTCGAAAACCCCTACCAGCGGCCCGATATCACCGGCGTGGTGCTGAACGTCAACGTGATCCCAGAACGCCGCTTTGCGCGGCTGGAGACGGCGCGCACCGACGTGACCGAAGCTCGTCCGGGCGATGAAATCGTCGTCGAAACCGTGCTTCGCCCCTATCGCGGCGAACACCTGGTGCGCCAGATACCAATCCGGATTCCGACCTCGGCCCCGCGTGGCACGCTCCGCATCCTGGTCAGCGACGGCGACACCCTCGACCGCATGCAACGCCAGAGTACGGTGGCCCCGCGCTGCGATCTTTCTACGACGATCGCCATGTTGAACAACCGCCACACCAACCATAGGCTTTATGTTTCGCTGTTGGAGGCAAACCCGCAGGCTACGGTGCAGGACAAGGTGATGCCCGCCCTGCCACTTTCAGTAATGAACGTAATGGAAGGCATGCGCGGCACGAAGGACATGGTGGTCTCGGCTGAATCCTCAGTCAGGGAGGCTTCGACGCCTCTTGATTATGTTGTTTCCGGCCAGCAGGTAATCACCGTCAATGTCCGATAACGGTTTCAGGTAATCACCGTCAATGTCCGATAACGGTTTTACGTCCGATAATGCGCTGAATTAGCTTCCCAATGGGCCGGGCAGACTCGATTTTGAAGTCGTCCGGCCCCTCGTCCTTTCCCGATATTTAATCGGCAACTCCGCCGACCGCCATTGACGAGAGCAGTTCTTCGTCTGTAAGGTGCTGATGCCGGTCTGCGGCCTGCACTTGACCCGGCAAGACTACCGCCTTGTGGTTTACCATCTCGTATACACATGAATAAAGCTCTTCGAGTTGCGCTCGTCTTATCGTTATTGACGGCAGCCGCTGCCGCTCAGACTACCCATAGCTGGGAGCAGTCGAAGCTTGAGGAACTTGAAAAAGGCACCAGCAACGGCGTCTCCATCCGGGGCGATGGCACGCTGGAACTGGCGCCTGCCTTTCGGCAGATTGGCACCACTTCCTCAACCTACCTTTGGTCGGCGGCCAGCGATGCGGAAGGAAACCTCTATGCCGCCGCCGGCTCCCCCGCACGGGTCTATCGCATAACTCCCAAGGGCGAGGTCAGCGTCATCTTTGCCGCCTCCGAGCTGCAAGTGCAGGCGTTGGCAGTGGATCGCGACGGCACGATTTACGCGGCCACATCTCCGGATGGACGCGTCTACCGCATCGTTCACAACCCCGCCGCCGGAGCAACGGAAAACTCCGCTGCTCCCGCACTGGCCGAAAAGCAGCCAGCGCACAACGAGCAGGTAAGCCCGAATTACATCTCCAGCGTTTATTTCGACCCAAAGACCAAATACATCTGGGCGTTGGCTATCGATGGCAAGGGACGCCTGTACGTGGCCACCGGCGATCACGGCGAAATTTTTCGCGTGGAGAAGGACGGCACAAGTTCTGTCTTTTTCAAGAGCGACGAGGCGCACATCCGCGCTATCGCACTCGACCACGACGGCAACCTCATTGCGGGGTCCGACGGCAATGGACTGATTTACCGCATCAATACGGCCGGGCAAGGCTTCGTGTTGTACGGCGCTCCTAAGAAGGAAATCACCGCTCTGGCGCTGGATTCGCGCGGCAACATCTATGCCGCAGGCTCGGGTGAAAAACGCCAAGCCGCCCCACCGCCGAATGTGCACGCCGGTCCAGCGGCCCCTGCGACCGGTGCGGTTACGATGCTGGCCCCGGCAGCGCCTGGCGCCAAGCCGGGCGCGCCCGCCACACCTGCCGCCGCCCCGCCACCGACGCCAGTCCCGGGGATCGGCGTTACGGGCTCCGAGATTTACCGGATCGCCCCTGACGGTTCTCCCAAACGCATCTGGAGCTCGCGCGATGGCTTGGTATATGCCCTTACGTTCGATCACAGCGGACGGCTGATTGCCGGCACCGGCAACAAGGGCAAGATCTACGCCATTGCAGACAACGGCGAATTCACCGACCTGGTGAAAGCCAGCGCCAACCAGGTAACCGGATTTGCGCCCGCGCCCAATGGTGGCATTTATGCCGTGTGCAGCAACCTCGGCAAAGTCTTCCTGATGGAAGATTCTTCGCAACGCGAGGGCACGTACGAGAGCGATGTGTTCGACGCCAGGATTTTCTCCCGCTGGGGACGTGCGGAGATGCGCGGCCAGGGTCTGGTTGAGCTTTACGCACGCAGCGGCAACGTCGACAACCCCGACCGCAACTGGAGCCCGTGGAGCAAAATCGATCTCAAGGAGGGAGCGGAAACGCAGATTCCCCCGGCACGTTATGCGCAATGGCGCGCGGTGCTGCACTCGGGTGCCACTGCGCCGCGGGTCCACAGCGTGCGGCTGTATTACCTGCCCAACAACGTAGCGCCGGAAGTGGATGACGTAACCGTGCAGGTGGCCCGACCGACAAGCGCAATTCATCCCGAAGCCGTCAATCCGAACCCCGCCGTCATCGCATTGCGTCCAGTGCGTAACGACATTACGGTGCACTGGACGGCGCACGACGACAATGGCGATCAGTTGCTTTTCTCCATCTACTACCGGGGCGATGGCGAGAGCCGCTGGCTGCTGCTGAAAAAGGATATCCCCGCGCGGTCTTATGCTTTCGACCCGAGCCTGATCCCCGACGGCGGATACACGATCCGAGTGGTCGCCTCCGACGCGCCTTCGCACTCGCTGGCCGAGGCGCTCACCGGCTGGAAGGATAGCGCCCACTTCGAGGTCGATACAACGCCTCCGCGAATCGAGAATCTCAATGCCGTCATGGCCGGAGACCAGTTGCACATCACCTTCAGTGCAGACCGATTCGTTCTCGGTGATTCAGCGGGCCGAGTATTCGATCGACGCCGGAAGCTGGCAGTTTGTCGCTCCGATTGGGGGGATCTCCGATTCGAAAACTGAGAATTATGATTTCTCGGTGCCTGCGCCCGCGCAGCCTGAGCCTCCCGGCGAATCGCCGTCGACCGACTTGCCCGCACGCCGCCATGGGCGCCGCTCGGCACCAGTAGCGGGTGCCGCGCCAAGCGCCTCAGTTGCGATAGGAGGGACGGAGGAGCACATCGTCATTGTGCGCGTCTACGACCACGCCGATAATGTGGGCACCGCCAAGATGGTGGTGCGCGCGGGGCGGTAACGTTAGCCGATTGCGAGCGCCCCCAGGTTAGCCAAAAACGGGCGAACCTGGGGCACCAGCTTGAGTGGGCACCGACAGTAACATAGCCAACGAGTGGAAGCGGTACGATAGGTAGTCACCGCATGAGATTCGAACTTTTCATTGCCGCCCGTTATTTGCGAGCCAAGCGGCGCCAAGCCGTGATCGGCGTCATCACCGTGATTTCGGTGATCGGAGTGGCCGCGGGCGTCGCATCGCTGATCATTGCGCTGTCCATCAACAATGGGTTCCGGCAAGACCTGCAGGACCGGCTGCTGGGATCGACTTCGCATGTGAACCTGATGCGCGTGGAAAACGACGGCATCAAGGATTGGCGTTCGCTTTTGGATCGTCTCGGCAAGGCGCCGCACGTGTTGGCCGCTTCGCCCGCCATCTACGAACAGGTTTTGATCTCGCGCGGGGCGCGGGCCAAGGGTGCGATTCTGAAGGGGATTCTGCCGGAACGCGAGCGCCGCGTAAGCCAGTTGCTGAACTATGTAGTGGCGGGCTCGGCCCAGCCCCTGGCAGATGCGCGGCCGCGGCAAGAAGCTGGTCAGGAGCGGCAGCCGCAACCCTCCGCCAGCACCTCTCCCGATTCGCTTGAGGGCGCTCGCGAGCGCTTCGAAAGGCTTCCGCCGATCCTTCTCGGCAAGGATATGGCTGACGATCTCGGTGCCAACGTGAACTCGGTGGTGCTGGTCACCAGTCCTCAGGGCGAATTGACTCCTTTCGGGATTGTGCCCAAATACATGCGCTTCAAGGTGGTTGGCATCTTCCGGTCCGGCTTCTACGACTACGACTCGGCATGGGCGATGACCGACTTGGCCGATTCGCAGCGGCTCTTCGGGCTGGGGGACCTGGTTTCGGTTCTGGAATTCAAGATCGACGATATCTACAAGGCCGGAGAGGTTGGCGACGCGTTGCAGAAAGAGGCGGGGAAAGGCTTCATGGCAACCAACTGGATGGAGCAAAACCGCGCCCTCTTCCGCGCGCTGCGGCTGGAGCGCTTCGTGACGCTGATTACGATAGGTCTTATCGTCTTCGTGGCCGCACTGAATATCCTTATTTCCCTGATCATGATGGTCATGGAAAAGGCCAAGGACATCGCCGTACTGGTTTCGATGGGCGCCAAAAGCTCGCAAGTGCGCGGCATTTTTATCCTGCAAGGCGTACTGATCGGCGTGATCGGCACCGTGATCGGTCTCGTCGTCGGCTATGGGCTTTCCTGGGCCGGCGGGCCATTATCACCTGATTGCGCTCTCCGCGGAGGTTTACTCGATCGACTACGTGCCGTTCGCGCCGCGAGCGCTCGATGGCCTTCTAGTCGCCGTGGTTGCACTCGGAATCAGCTTGATCGCTACCATTTACCCGTCGTACTCCGCATCGCGAATCCTGCCGGCCGAGGCGTTACGATACGAGTGAAGTTTCAGGCGGCAGTTCCACGGAACCGGGCGAATCGCAAAATCCGGCCGGAGCGCAGTATCGCCTGCGGTGCTTCGCACAGAAAACGGGCTTTTGGGTTGCCATGCGTGTTCTAATTCTTCCAAATGGTTCAGAAGCCGGAATTAAGGGCAGGAAACCTGAACCGGGATTGGAGCTATCCGCATCCAATGACGGAGACTGAGTTTTTTTTACGCGTGGAGGGCCTGACTAAGGTCTTCCGTTCCGGAAACTCGGACTTAGTGCTCTTTGACAACCTGTCTTTCCAGGTCAAAAAGGGAGAGATGCTGGCGATTGTGGGCGAATCGGGCGCGGGCAAGAGCTCGCTGCTTCATCTGATCGGCACGCTTGATAGACCGACCAGAGGTACCGTATACTTCGACAACCGCAATCTTGAGGCGTTATCACAGGAATCCGCTGCCGAGTTTCGTAACCGTGAAATTGGTTTTGTGTGGCAGTTCCACTATCTGCTGCCCGAGTTCACGGCCCTTGAGAACATCGCGATGCCTTTGCTGCTACGGGGATGGAGCAGACGAAAGGCGGAAGGCGAGGCTGGCGCGTGGTTGCACGAAGTGGGGCTGGCAGATCGCGGCCATCATCGTTCCGGAGAGCTATCCGGCGGTGAACAGCAGCGAGTGTCTCTCGCTCGGGCATTGGTGACACGGCCACAATTGCTGATGGCCGACGAGCCTACGGGTGACCTCGACAGCCGCACGGCGGATGCAGTATTTAATCTGATCGCCAGACTACATTCCGGCTACCAGCTGACATCCCTTATTGTTACGCATAACGCTGCGTTTGCCCGGCGCTGTCATCGCGTGCTGGTGCTGCGTGGGGGCCGGGTCGAGGAGATTGCGCCGGAATCGTTGCCGACATAACGGTTTGGAGACAGGAACTCGCACGTAAGCAAGAAGTTAGAAATGAACGGCGGCTAAATTGCTAGAAAGTATTTGAATTATTTATTGGATCGCGGCATTGGGATAGGACGACAATTAAGTTGGGGCAGGGTTCAGGCTCCGGATCATACGGACGGCTCAAAGTGCGAATGATCGGAGGAGCTGCGGAGAAGCCAAATGTTTGAACGGTACACCGAAAAAGCCAGACGCGTGATTTTTTTCGCACGCTATGAAGCAAGCCAGTTTGGATCTCCCTACATTGAGACGGAGCACCTGCTGCTTGGATTGCTGCGCGAGGATAAGGCTCTGACCAATCGTTTCCTTCGGCAGCATTCGTCGGTGGACTCCATCCGCAAGCAAATCGAGGGGCACACCACAATCCGCGAGAAGGTTTCGACCAGCGTCGATCTGCCTCTGAGCAACGAATGCAAACGCGTACTGGCCTATGCGGCGGAAGAGGCCGAGCGGCTTTCGCACAAGCACATCGGCACGGAACACCTGCTGCTTGGACTGTTGCGCGAAGAAAAATGCTTTGCCGCCGAGATTCTGCACGAGCGCGGACTGAAGCTCCAGACCATCCGCGAGGAGATGCAGCGCACGACGCAAGAGAAGGTACAGGCGCAGCCGCAGCGGAACCGCGAATCGTCGCTGCTGGCCGAGTTTTCGCGCGACCTGACGCAGTCGGCCATGGAAAATCAGCTTGATCCTCTGGTCGGCCGCGACCAGGAAGTCGACCGGGCGATTCAGATCCTTTGCCGCCGGACCAAAAACAACCCGGTGCTGATCGGCGAGCCTGGCGTAGGCAAGACGGCGATTGTGGAAGGCTTGGCGCAGCGCATCGCCGACGGCGAGGTGCCTTCGTTCCTGGCGGACAAGCGCATCCTGGGACTTGATCTTTCGCTGATCGTTGCCGGGACAAAGTATCGGGGCCAATTCGAGGAGCGGCTCAAGACCATCATGAAGGAGTTGATGGAGTCGCAGAACTGCATCATCTTCATCGACGAGTTGCACACGCTGGTGGGCGCCGGTTCGGCCGAGGGCTCGCTCGACGCGGCCAACATCCTGAAGCCCGCTCTCTCGCGCGGCGAGATTCAGTGCATAGGGGCGACGACGCCCGCTGAATACCGCAAGTCGATCGAAAAGGACCGCTCACTGGAGCGCCGCTTTCAGGCCGTCAAAGTGCCGCCGCCGAACGAAGAGGACGCCAAGAAGATCCTGGGCGGCATCAAGGACCGCTACGAAAAGTTTCATGCCGTAAGTTACACGGAGGATGCGATTGAATTCGCGGTTTCGCATTCCAACCGTTATATTCCCGACCGCTTCCTGCCCGATAAGGCAATTGACCTCATCGACGAGGCCGGTGCTCGCGTGAAACTGCGCCAGACCGCCTTGCCGGAGGAGATCACCGAGGTTCAGAAGCGGATCAAGTTCATCGTCCACCGCATGGAGAACGCCATCGCGAACCACGAGTTCGAGAAGGCGCGCTTCTACAGTGACGAAGAACGGAAGGAGCGCGAGAACCTGCGCGCTCTCCGGGATAAATATCACCTCGACGAGACCTCGACGGGCATCGTGACCCGCGAGGACATCGAAGAGGTTGTCTCGCGCTGGACGGGCGTGCCGATCTCCTCGATCAAGGAAGAAGAGTCGCAGAAGCTGCTGCGCATCGAGGAAGAGCTGCACAAGCGCGTCATCTCGCAGGAAAAGGCGATCTCGGCCCTGTCGCGCGCCATCCGCCGCTCGCGTGCCGGACTGAAGAGCCCGAACCGTCCGATCGGATCGTTCCTCTTTCTGGGTCCGACCGGCGTCGGCAAGACCGAGGTCGCACGCACGCTGGCGCAGTTCATGTTCGGCACGGAGAAGTCGCTGATACGTTTCGATATGTCCGAGTACATGGAAAAACATTCGGTAAGCAAGCTGATCGGCTCGCCTCCGGGATACGTCGGCTACGAAGAGGGCGGTCAGTTGACCGAGCGTGTGAAGCGCGCGCCTTATTCAGTGGTATTGCTGGACGAAATTGAGAAGGCGCATCCGGATGTCTTCAATATCCTGCTTCAGGTTTTTGAAGACGGCCAACTCACCGACGGACTCGGCAACACGGTCGACTTCAAGAACGCGATCATCATCATGACCTCGAACATCGGCGCGCGGCACCTGATGAAGCGCAGCGGACTCGGCTTCCAGAGCGATAAGGAAGAGACGGTTTCCGACAAAGTCGAGGAGCTGGTGAAACAAGAGGTCAAGAAGACCTTCAACCCCGAGTTCCTGAACCGTATCGACGAAGTGATCATCTTCCAGGCACTGACCGAGCAGGATCTGATCCAGATCGTGGAGTTGATGGTGACGCAGTTGAACCAGAACCTGTCGCAGAGGGCGATCACGATTACCGTAACTGAACAAGCGCGGAAGTGGATTCTCGACAAGACGCTTATCGACCGCAGCTACGGTGCGCGTCCGTTGCGCCGGGCACTGCAGAAGTACATCGAGGATCCGCTGTCGGAGGCGCTCATACAGGGCACCATCAAGACGCGTCCGGCGTTCCTTGAGGTCTACCTCGAGAACAACCAGCTTTACTATCGAGAGGTGGGCGAGGAAAAGAAAGACGGAGCGCTGCTCTACAACTGAAATTGAGTGAAGGGTCAACCTGCCTATAGCTCTGCAAAAGCCGCCGGATTGCCGGCGGCTTTTTGTTGGCTGCTCCGCCAATTTAGGATGTCATGCTGAGCGCAGCGAAGCATCCCCGGAACCTGTCCCACCCCCGCACTGCTTTGGGCTTTTTGATGAAATCCTTCGGCTGCACCTCAGCCCTACGCGGTGCTGGGATTCTTCGCTCGCTACGCTCGCTCAGAATGACACTTCAAGGCTCATTGCGCGAACTTCTGGGACACGACACTAGGAGTCAGCGCAATATCAGAGCAGCCCGGCGGCTCCATCCACACGCGCTCGGGCTTACCGAATGTGCAACTGGCAGGCCCTGATTATTTACTACTAAGACAACTCAGGGCTGCCGTTCTCGATTCCAAGCACCTGCAAGCCGAAGAACGGTTCACGGTGGGTGCCATGTATCGAATTGCAAAGTTGATGTTTTTGACGGGGATGTTGGCCGCTTTGTGCTCCTTGACTTTAACCCAGACGGGCTGCGGTTCCGGTTCCGGCAGCTCCGGCAATTCTAATGCGCAGGTTCAGTCGCCCGGCGGCGGCACTGATACCTCAGGCTCTGGCAGCGGCACGAGCGGGACGGGCGGTGGCGACACAACCGGCGGGGGCACGACGACCGGCGGGGGCACGACAACTGGCGGTGGCACATCAACCGGCGGCGGCACAACGACTGGTGGGGGCACGGGAGCTTTGCCCGGCATTGGCACCATTAACGTCATTCAAAACGTCGTTTTCATGTTGCAGGAGAATCGCTCGTTCGACAGCTACTTCGGCATGCTGAACGCGTATCAGAAGACGGTCAAGGGCATAGCAAACCCGGACGTAGAGCCCTTGCCGCTCAATGTGGTGCTCAAAGATCTGGCAGGCAATCCCATTAAACCATTCCATTACCAAACCGCGTGCACCGATGCGATCACGCCCGCCTGGGGCGCCAGCATTACGCAGTACGCCGATGGCAAGCTGGACGGTTTCATGAAAACTCTCCCACAGCGCCCGGACGACCCAAACGGAACGCGCGCCATGGGATATTACGATTGGACGGACCTGCCTTACTACTACGAGCTGGCGACTCAGTATGCGACCAGCGATCGGCAGTTCGCATCGGTGGGGGCACGCACTCCGGTGAACCGTATGTACATCTTCGGGGCAAGTTCGTACGGCAATGTCGATTTTGGCCCCGTTCCCCAGACGGCGCCCACGATTTTCGACCGTCTCACGGCCGCCAAAATCACTTGGAAGCACTACTACCTGCCAACCATCCTGCCTCAGAACCTGAACATTAACGCCTTCCACACGTCCAAGACCGATCCCGACAAGATCGTCACCATCGACCAGTACTTCACCGACCTGCAGAACGGAACGTTGCCGCAAGTGTCATTCATCGAGACCGACGGCTCGGGCTATGACGAGCACCCCCAGGACAACATCCAGGTGGGTGCGGTGCATGTATCGCAGATTATCAACGCCTTCATCGACAGCCCCTACTACGCGACTGGAGTGGTGTTGCTGTCCTACGACGAACATGGCGGACTCTACGACCACATTAAGCCGATAACCGTGGCCGCGCCGGACAACATTCCTCCGAACCTTTCGGAAGACCCAGGGGCCGCTACCGACGGAACCCGACTTCACGCGCTCTGGTTTCAGAGTGCCGCTGATGGTCGTCTCGCCGTGGGTGAAACCAGGGTATGTTTCCCACGTCCCGCGCGAGAACACGTCGATGCTGAAGTTCATCGAAACCAGATTCAACTTGCCGCCACTGACAAAGCGAGACGCATCGCAGGACGACATGACGGAGATGTTCGACTTCACCACCCCGGCGCTGGCGACGCCGCCGGTGCTGCCGACGCAGTTGACCAACGACCAGTGCAGCTTCACGCTTGAAGTTTCGCCCATGGAGCCGTAGCTGCGGCCTTGAAGGGCCAGAAACCGAAAGCCGCCGGAGACATCTCCAGCGGCTTTCTTATTGCCCGCGATACGACTGAACCGCACGAGAGCGACTTGGCTCTAACGCGAAGTGCTTTTGGCCGCTTTTTTCGGCTTCCGCAGGGCGGCGATGACCGCCTGCCCCATCTGTTTCGTCGTAGCCTTGCCGCCCAGATCCGGCGTACGAACCTTGCCCTCGGCAAGCACGCTTTCGATCGCCTTCAACAGGGCCGCGCCAAGCTCGAGCTCGCCGAGGTGATCCAGCATCATCGAGACTGACCAGATCGTGGCAATCGGATTGGAGATGCCTTTGCCGGTGATGTCGGGGGCCGAGCCGTGGATCGCCTGGAACAGGCTCGGGTAACGTCCCTCGGGATTGAGGTTCGCACTGGGAGCCAGTCCCATGCTGCCGGCAATGGCCGCGCCGAGATCGGTGAGGATATCGCCAAACAGATTCGATGCCACAACCACATCAAGGCTCTCCGGCTTGATGACAAAGCGTGCGGAGAGCGAGTCGATCAACTGCTGCTCGTGCTGAATATCCGGGTACTTGGCGGAAACGTCGCGGAACACGTCATCCCAGAAGACCATGCTGTAATTAATGGCGTTGGACTTGGTCGCGCTGGTCACCTTCTTGCGTCCGTGCCGGCGCGCATATTCGAAGGCATAGCGCATAACGCGCTCCGTGCCATAGTAGGTGAAGACCGACGCTTGCACCGCGGACTCCTGCGGAGTTCCCTTGTAAACGCGGCCGCCAACCCCACAGTATTCACCTTCGCAGTTCTCGCGAACGCAGGTGAAGTCGATATCCTTGGGACCTTTGCCGGCCAGCGGACCAGCGACGCCCTGCAGCAGGCGTACTGGACGAAGATTGATGTACTGGTCAAAGCCCTGGCGAATCGGCAGCAGCATACCCCAAAGCGAGATATGGTCGGGAATACGCGGATCGCCAACCGGGCCAACCAGAATGGCGTTGAAAGCGCCAGCCTCCAATGTCTTTAGCGCATCGGGAGGCATCATCGCTCCCTGGCGAAGATACCGCTCAGAGCCCCAGTCGTAGTCCTGGGTTTTGAACTTCAGGCCGCCGTCAAGTTCGGCGACCGCTTTGAGAGCTGCAACGCCCTCCGTCATAACCTCCGCCCCGATGCCGTCCGCGGGTATTACTGCAATGTTGTAGTGCCGCATTCCATCATCTCCTCAATTCGCTTTTGATCGCTCGGTTGTCACCTGCTTCGGAATTACTATAAGCCCTCGTGCCCTCGGCGAACAGTCCTACCTGTAAAGGTGTCATCCTGAGCGAAGCGAAGGATCTGCTTTTCTGAATTAAGCAGACCCCTTCGCGCGCGCAAAAGCTCTGCGACCTCAGCATGGCACTTCGAAGCATTCTCCCGCTGCCAAAGTACGGGCTCCACTTCAGCCGTCTTTTCTGGCACAATCAGAGCAGCTGGCCATAGCCTATGAAATTAATTGTTTACTCCGCCCCTTGGTGCCGCGATTGCCGCGAGGCAAAGCGCTTTCTGGACAAACACAGCATCGCTTACCAGGAGGTGGACATTGAAACCACTCCGGGAGCCGCCGAAGAAGTGATTCGCAGAACCGGAAAGCGGGCCATCCCGCAATTTGTGATAGACGGCGTCTGGGTGCAGCCATACCGCCCGGGCGAGGGATTCCTCTACGAGGAAATGGCGGAGCTATTGGGCGTCTCCGACGGCTTGCTCAAGCAATAGGTGTTCTTCAGCACGCTAGGATCGTGCTGACCTCCGCGACGCTTGGCGCGCGCGCCGTTTTCCAGATGCGACGATGGCCCGCAGCTCCGCAATTAACTGCGGAGCGGTGGCCTGAAGCTCCTCCCGATTGTGGATCGAGAGCTCGCGCAGGATGCGCTCGCCGCGTGCGGTCAATGCCACCAGCACCCGCCGGCGGTCTTGCTCCGAGCGGCGACGCTGCACCAGCCCCTGCTCGGTCAGACGGTCGATCAGTTCCACCGAACTGTGATGCCGAATCTGGAGGCGTTCGGCAAGTTCCCCCACCGTGGCATGTATTCCGTCCGGCATCCCTTTCAGCGCCAGCATCAACTGGTGATGCTGCGGCTCCAGACCGGCCTCGCGAGCTGCCGCCTCGCTGAAGCGCAAGAACTTACGAATCTGATAGCGGAATTCGGCCAATGCCTGGTAATCGTTCACATCCAGATCGGCGGAGCTTGCCATGCGGGGACTCCAATTGCATCGTTCTACGAAGTAATTCAACCAGCCATTCTAGACTCGAGGGCCCATTTGGGCCAGCAGACCGCAACGGGTACAATACTCCTTCAGTTAAAACCTAGAATCCTGATTTAGATGCAAGGAGCTACGCCGTGATTCCGCGATATACACGCCCGGAGATGGGCCGCATCTGGAGTGAAGATAATAAGTTCCGCACCTGGTTGCAGGTTGAAATTGCCGCCACCGAAACTCTGGCCGAAGCCGGACTGGTGCCGCAGTCGGCGGCTCGCGCTATCCGCGACAAGGGCGACTTCGATCTGGCGCGCATACAGGCCGTCGAGGCCGAGGTGAAGCACGATGTGATCGCCTTTACTACCGCCGTCTCGGAAAAAGTTGGCCCCGAGGCGCGCTGGCTGCACTATGGCTTGACCTCCAACGATGTGGTCGACACGGCACAGGCTCTGATGGTGAAACAGGCTTCGGCGATTATCCGCGTTGGCCTGGAACGCATGATCGAAGTGCTGCGCCGCCGCGCCTTTGAGTTCAAAGATACGCCGACCATCGGCCGCACCCATGGAGTGCATGCCGAGCCGATCACCTTCGGATTGAAGCTGGCGAACTGGTATTCCGAGATGCGCCGCAATCTTGAGCGCTTCGATTTTGCCGCCGAGCAGATGCGCGTGGGCAAAGTCTCCGGCGCGGTCGGCAATGCGGCCCACCTGGAGCCGGAGTATGAAGAGAAAATCTGCGCACGGCTCGGCTTGAACGTGGCTGCGGTTTCGTCGCAGGTCATCCAGCGCGACCGGCACGCATTTTATGTGGCCACGCTGGCGACGATCGCCTCGACGCTTGGACAAGATCGCCACCGAAATCCGGCATCTGCAACGCACGGAGGTTCGTGAGGCCGAAGAGTTCTTCAGCGAAAAGCAGAAGGGCTCGTCGGCCATGCCGCACAAGCGCAATCCCATCAATCTTGAACAGGTCAGCGGACTGGCGCGCGTGATCCGCGGCAACGTACAGGCCGCCTTCGAGGACGTAGCGCTATGGCACGAGCGCGACATCTCGCACTCATCAGTCGAGCGCGTCATCCTGCCGGATTCGACGATCCTGATCGACTACATGCTGCACAAGGCGACCAACCTGATCGACACCATGCTGGTCTATCCGGAGCGCATGATGCGCAACCTGAACTCCACCGGCGGACTCGTCTTCAGCGGACAGCTCCTGCTCGATCTGGTGGAGGCCGGAGTGTCGCGCGAAGATGCTTACCGCATTGTCCAGCGCGACGCCATGAAGGCATGGAAGGAAGAACTGAACTTCCGCGAGCTGATCATGAATGATCCGGAAATCACCAGCAAGGTCGACCGCAAGACGCTGGAGCGCGCCTTCGAACTTCAGCGCCAGTTGCGCAACGTAGACAAGATTTTTGCCCGCGTCTTCGGCACCGGGGAGCGAGTCAAGAGCGCGAGGAAGTAGAGATAGACGATTCACCCGCACGGTGGCCCATTCAAGCCTTCTGTTTGGCTTGAGTAGGGCAGTCCCCCTTGCCAACAAAAGGCCCCACCCAAGCTTCGCTTGAATGGGGCACCCGCAGGAAAACGCAAGATCCCTCCACTCCGTTTCACTTCGGTCGGGATGATGCCTCCGAATTTACGACAGTCGCATCGATCCGGGAAAGGTACTACCCCGGGATGTTCCCACCTTACTTCGGCTCCTCCAGGAATAGCTGCACTTCGCGGAAAAGGTGCATGCGGTTCCTCTCCATGATGATCGTGTGCGTTCCTTCGCTGAGAAGGATGCGCCGCCTGTAGGGAGCATTCGCCAACTTTGCGAAGACCGCGTTACCCATCGGGGGCGGTGTATCCACATCCCACTCGGCGTTGATGACCAGCACCGGCACCTTGATTAGCGCGGGATCGTAAACCGGCTTGCCCTTCATCCAGAACTCGCGGCTATCATGCACTGTGCCATTGGGCGCCCGCAAAATTGGCGGATTCTGTGCCGCGCCTTTGGGATCGCTCGCCTGGGTCGCCGCGGCCCATTGTTCAAACCATCCTGCGGGAATCAGGTCGGCCTTTTTGTTTTCCGCCACGCCGGTCAGCCAACGGGTTTTGGCCGCGCCCATGGTGACGGTTCGATAGGCTCCGAGCGGTCCGTTACCGCTTGCAGTGAGCGGCGGGGTATCGCGCAGCCACTGCGCCGCGTAGAGCACCAGCTTCTCCACCTTGGCGTTGTGCTGAGTGGTATAGCTAGCCATGATGCTGGTACCCCACGACCAGCCAATCAGGCTAATCTTCGACACCTTGCGGCGTACGAGGATGCTGTCGACGACGGCAGATACGTCTTTGACAGCGACATCGGTGGTAACGATGGGAGGATTCTTCTCCGCCGGCTGGTCCATCTCTGGCGGACGCGTAGAGCGGCCATAGCCGCGCAGGTCGAGCAGGTAGACGTCGAAGCCCCGCTGCGCGATGTAGTCCATCCAGGAGAGCCCATCCAGCCGTAGATCGAAGGACGTGTCCGCCGGGTAAGTGGAGCCGTGAACGAAGAGGACGATTTTGTCCGAAGCGAAATTCTTGACGCCTTTCAGATGCTTGTTGCGGACAAAAATCTGAATTCCAGGATCGGAGGCTTTAACGAAATAATCTTCCGAAACCAGCGGTTTAGGCGGCTGCGCCGCAAGCGAGTACGTCGCCGCCATCACCAGAAAAACGCAAGCAGAGATGAAGCCAAACAGCATCCGATTGACCGTCATATACGACTTCTCCTTTCACCGTGAGGGCGATCATAGGTTCGGCCCTTTCGCGAAACTGCTCTGATCCGGATCACGGTAGCATGGACTCGGCTGCCAAGCCAGTGTCAATCCGCTCCTCGCTTGTCAGAGGCGGCAAGTTCCGGCATAATAAGTGTTTGCCATCAGTGTGCGCCGGGCTGTTGGTCCCGGACCAGCCTGTGGTGCTCCGTTCGGACAATGCAAGCGGCCCTGAATTGAGTATGTCGCGTGTAAGAAACGGAACTCCCTGCCGGGGACGGCGGGGTTGGAGCTTTGAGCCGGCGGAAAAGGGTCGCCGAGCTAGTGCAGTTTAGGAACTGGTGTATTCCGCGTTCACCGTGGATTTGACGGCTACACCTTTCGCTAGACTGGCCAATAATTCGAAAGGAATCGAATTCTGTGTTAATGATTCGTCTGTCGCGCCGTGGCGCACCGAAGAAACCTGTTTACCGCATAGTGGTCATTGAAAAGGACCGCGCTCGCGATGGCCGTTCGGTCGAGGTAGTTGGACTTTACAATCCTCGCACCACTCCCATGACCATTGATTTCAAGCGTGATCGCGTCGAATACTGGGTCGGCAAGGGCGCCCAGATGTCTCCGACGGTCAGCAAATTGTTCGCGAAGCCGCCGGCTGCGCCAGCCGCGACTCCGGCCGCCTGATCCGTTTTCACCGGGCGGGGCCGTAAGGCACTCGCCGACGATCCCAGTGAGCGGTGCTCGCCGGGAACCCCGTATTCCAAGGAGACCGCATGGCCTCGGCTTACGCTGGAGATGTGCGCAAACTTGTCCTGGAAGTCGCTAAGACGCTCGTGGAGCGTCCCGACGAAGTGCAGGTGGACGCGGTGCCTGAAGGCGAAGTGCTGGTGCTGGAGTTGACGGTGGCCGAAACCGATATGGGCCGCGTCATTGGCAAGGCTGGACGCACGGCGCGGGCATTGCGGGTGCTGCTGTCGGCTGCATCGGTCAAGGCGAACAAGCGTTGCTCACTGGAGATTTTAGAGTGAGGGCGGGAAGATTTTCGAGTTAGGGGTTATGCCTTCGAGCGGCGCAGAGCAACCTGAGGAGGGCGTTTCGCAGGACGAGTTCATCACCATCGCCCGGGTGATAAAGCCGCAAGGGCGGGTGGGCGAGGTTTCGGCCGAGCTGTTTACGGATTTTCCGGAGCGCTTTGCCGAGCGTCGGCGTCTGTTTGCGCTCGATACCAAGGGAAGCAGGCGCGAACTTGAGCTGGAAGACTTCTGGCCGCACAAGGGCCGAATGATCCTGAAGTTCGCCGGCATTGACTGCATCGAAGACGCCGCAACTCTGGCGGGAGCCGAGATACAGATTCCGCGGGAGCAGCGAGCTGAGCTGGACGAAGGCGCGTTTTTTGTGAGCGATCTGGTGGGCTGCCGGGTATTTGCCAGTACTGGGAGCGCAGAGGTTCGCGACCTGGGACCGGTTACAGACGTGGTGTTTGGAGCGGGCGAAGCGCCGCTGCTCCAGATTCGCGAAGGAGCCAGGGAGCTGTTGATTCCGTTCGTCGAGAGCTACACCAAGCAAGTGGATCTCGATACGAAGAAAATCGAACTGGTACTTCCCGAAGGCATGTTGGAGTTGGACGCTCCGCTGGGCAAGGCAAAGAGCGGGCGGAGCGCAAAATGAAGTTCGAGATCGTCACGATTTTTCCGGAGTTCTTTCGTGGACCTCTGGAGTACGGCATCGTGCGCAGGGCGCAAGAAGCCGGGATCATTGAAATCCGAATTCACGACCTGCGGGCCTTCGCTCACGACCGGCATAAGACGGTGGATGACCGTCCGTTTGGCGGCGGCGAGGGCATGGTGCTGAAGCCCGAACCACTGTTCGAGTGCGTCGAATCACTCGGCGTGGCACCGCAGCAGGAGCGCTTGAGCGGGCAGGCACGGGAGAGCGTGATCGCGCTCTCGGCGCAAGGGCGGCTTTACGAGCAGCCGATAGCAGCAGAATTGGCGCAACTGGAGCGCATCGTGCTGATCTGCGGACGCTACGAAGGCATGGATGAGCGGGTAACGGAGCACCTGGCGGATCGCGAAATCTGTGTCGGCAACTTCGTGATGAGCGGCGGCGAGTTGGGAGCGGCTTTGATCGTCGACACCGTGACGCGCTTGCTGCGTGGAGCGCTGGGAAACGAAGCGTCGTCGCAGCATGAGAGCTTCAGCGCGCTGAAGGCTCCGGTAAAGTTCGACGAGCGCGGACGGCCCGAGCCGGATTCAACGGTTTCAGCCGCTGGACTGCTGGACTACGTGCATTACACGCGTCCGGCGGAGTTTCGTGGATTTGCGGTTCCCGAAGTGCTGGTCAATGGGAACCATGAAGAGATTCGGCGGTGGCGCAAGCGCCGCGCGCTGGAAAAAACGCTGAAGAACCGCCCCGACCTTCTGGACAAGGTGGCGCTCAGCAACGAAGATCACGCCCTGATCGAAGAGATTGGGCGGGAAATGCAGGAAACTCGACGGACATAAGCCGCGAGACGATTCGAAGAAGAGGAATAGACATGTCGACTTCACCGATTATTACGAAGCTGCTTGCCAAGGCGCAGCGCACAGATCTCCCCAGCTTCCGTCCCGGCGACACGGTTCGGGTTCAAGTCAAGATCAAGGAAGGCGAAAAAGAGCGCTTGCAGGCTTTCGAAGGCATCGTGATCAAGATGCGCGGTGGCCCGCAGGGCAGCTTCACCGTGCGCAAGATGAGCTTCGGCCAGGGCGTCGAGCGCATCTTCCCCATCAACGCGAAAGTGCTCGACAAGATCGACGTTCTGCGCTCGGCGAAGGTCCGCCGCGCCAAGCTCTACTACCTGCGCGCCCTGCGCGGCAAGGCGGCAAGACTGAAGGAAGTCGATACCAGAGCCGGAAGAGCCAAGCTGGCAGCATCCCTGAAGGCTTAGGTCGTCATTCCGCGGGTAAGGTGACGAAAGCCGCGAATCCGGCCGGGCGACGGAGCAACTCGCCGAATAAGGCGCTTGCTCCTACCCCGAATCTCTGCCATTCTGACTCCACCGTGCAGAGAAAACCGGCTCCCAACTCCGCCGAGAAACCCATCTCAAAGTCCGCGGCCAAACTGCGCCTGCTGAAGACGCTGCACTGCACCACCAAGTTTGAATCTCAGGCATGGAGCACCGGCGCAAAGTTGGTCGCGGGCATCGATGAGGTTGGACGCGGATCGCTGTTCGGTCCGGTAGTTGCCGGAGCCGTCATCCTCGACCCCGAATACCGCATTCGCGGGCTGCGCGACTCCAAACTACTGCCGGAGGCGCGGCGAGAGCAGTTGGCGGAGCGTATCAGAGAGCACTGCGTAGCGTGGGCCGTCGCCGCCGTCGACGTGGGCCGCATCGATCAGATCAACATCTATCATGCTTCGCGGCTGGCGATGGTCGAGGCCGTCTCACGGTTGAGCGTGCGCCCGGATCATCTGCTGATCGACGCGATGAACATCGATGTCGAGTACGCGCAGACGGCAATCATCCATGGCGATGCGCTTTCGGCTTCGATCGCCGCCGCCTCCATCCTGGCAAAGGTGGAACGGGACGCGATGATTCGCGCCTGGGACCCGATATATCCCGCCTATGGACTCGCCTCCAACAAAGGCTACGCCACGCCCAAACACATCCGCGGCCTGCGCGAGCACGGACCTTCGCCTATGCATCGGCAATCGTTTGCTCCGGTGTGGATGAATTCCGCCTCACAGGAACTTCTGCAGTTCATGCTGGAAGATGAGGAAGCGGCTGAACAATCGTGACAGCTTCCGACTTTGGGTTTTCCGCTGAGGGCAGCCGCTGAAGTTGGTTGATCCTTGAATGTCGCCGTGGGGTAAGGGTAGGGGTCCTTCGCTACCGCTCAGGATGACACTATGGAAAGTTCCTCCCTCAGATGGGCTGAATGTCGAATTCGTCCAGGGTTCGGGGGTTGCCCTCTGTGACAGGCGACCGCCCCGCATGCTAAAAACAATAGTGCTGCGATTGATCGTGAGAGGACGGAATGCTACGACTGCTTTGCGTGACGGCTCATCCTGACGATGAAGCCGGCGGATTCGGCGGCAGCTTGCTGCTGGCCCGCGAACGCGGAATTGAGACTTACATCATCTGCCTGACCCCGGGACAGGCTGCAAGCAACAGGGGAACCAGCAGGAACAGCGACGAGTTGTCGGCGATGCGCCGCAAGGAATTCGCCGCCGCATGCGAACATCTGCACGCGACTCGCGGCGACGTGCTCGACTATCCAGACAGCCGCCTGGATCAACAGAGTCTGTACCATGTGGTCGGCGACCTCACGCGACGCATCCGCCAGATCAAACCACAGGTGGTGGTTTGCTTCGGCCCCGAGGGCTCGCTGACCGCGCATCCGGATCACTCGATGTCCGGGGTCTTTGCGACGATGGCTTTTCAGTGGGCTCCCCGGACCAACCGCTTTTCGGAGCAGTTCGAAGAGGGACTGAAACCGTGGCGGCCGCAGAAGCTTTACTACCGGAGCTCCGATTTCACGATTCCCGAGCGTCAACCCGTCGCGCTTTCGCCGGTCAGCGCCCGCATTGAGATCGGCCACGAGCGCATGGAGCGCAAGATTGAAGCCTTCAAAATGCACAAGAGCCAAGCGCCGCTCTTCAGCCTGTTTGAAGGCAACGCGAGGCGCCATGGGACGGTCGAGCGTTTTCACCTCGCAGCCAGCGTCAAGCCGCAGGAAGCGCACATCGAGAGTGATCTGTTCGCCGGTGTTGAAGACGAGGGCTGAAGCATAATCTAACATCAGAGCAAGTCCCATGTTGGTCTATTCAGACTCTCAAGAATGTCATGGCGACCGGAGCGCACGTGCGCCTCTGGCCGGAGCAGCGACGCTGCGTACCCGGCATGGTGTTTGAACAGCAAGAAGCTCGGTTGGGCGCGGAGTGGAGCCACCCTTTGTTTTCGGCAGCAGAAATAAAAGGTGGCTCGACTTCGCTCGCCATGACAAGTCTTATTTGCACTTAATAGGGAACCTCTCTCGCCCGACGCGGGGCGGAACGTGGGGCACCCGCACACGGCTCCGGCTCAGAATGACACCTCCGCTAAGTTACTCGACTTGTGAGCGCGCCCTGCTAGGGTGCAGAACCAGCTCTCGGCCTGATGATCTCGCCGAGCAGGTCAGGGCGGCTCTGATCGCGCGTCAGGTGCGGGAAGCGAGGGCCGCCATGGTAATCGACCAGGACAGTTTTGTAGTATTCAGCATTCTCAATCAGCAATTCGAGCGGTGTCTTACTGTCGATGCCGGCCTTCAGCGCGTCGTTCAACACGCGGGGGCTGAACTTGTGTCCGTTTACCGCCACGATTCGCATCCCTGGGCCAACGCCTGCCTTGGCAGCGGGCATACCGTGAATCGTATCAACGATTAATCCGTCCTGTTGCGTGATCAGGCCGATGGAGGCGGTGGCATCCACCAGCCGCTCCAGGTCCTGACGGATTCGCATCATCTCCGAAGGTGTCTCGGTATAGACGAGCAGCCAACCGGCTTGGCTGATGCCGTTGAGCGGGGCATAAGGCGCAACGTCGGTGACGCGCTCAGCGAAGAACTTGCGCCAATCGTATGGGGTGATCTGATTTAACGCTGCGATCACGTCCTCAAGCGTGTAGGGGCTGACCTCCGGCGGACCGCTGTGGCCATCGAAGAAAAGACGCGCAAAATCGTCAAGTGATTTTCGGTCATGGCTCTGTTGGCGAATGATGACGTCGGCCTCCAGCCAGAGGAGAACGCCTTCGTCGTAGAAGTCAGGCCCGCGCCGCCATGAGGTCCATGCCGGTGACGCGCCGAAGAGAAGATGCGCCGAGACCGCGGTGTCTTCTAACGGCCGCCAAAGGCGTCCGGGCCGGTAAACCATCTGCATGGCGGTTGCCGAGATTTGATCGCGAAACAGCCTGGGGTCCCAAAGACCACTGCGCGCCGTAAGCACGAAAGCAAAATAGTCGGTCAGTCCTTCGTAGACCCACAGCAGATCGGTCTTGCGAGGCGTCTGGTAATTGTCCGCCACGAGACCGGCGGGACGACGGTACTTGCCATTCCAAGAATGAATGTACTCATGCGGCAGCAACGCCGCGCCAAGCAGCCGCAAGTATGGGTCGACAAGAAAAGCTTCACTGGTACGGTTATCGCTCGATTCGTGGTGCTCCAGCCCAAAGTGTCCGATGTGGTTGCTCAGGCTCAACAGAAAGTGGTAATCGCGAAAGTGGTACGAGCCGAAGAGAGCAGCGGCTTCGGCGATCAGGTTGTTGAATGCTTGCCGGTCGCCGGCAGTCATCTCAAGCACGGAGGCGCTGTCGGATGCGATGTCGATCTCATGCGGCGGCATCTTCTCATGCTGCAGCGGCACCACTTTGAAATACCTGCCGGCAAGGACCGGCGAGTCGATTAAGGTGGCAAGCGATGCGGTTGCAAACTGCACCGTGGAACCCGAACGACTGGCACCCGGAAGCGCGGTTCCGAAGCTCCAGCCCTCGGGCAACTTAAGGACGGCCCTGACCTGTAGCTGGTTCGCACTGATGCCCTTCGGATACAGGACAAGCTGATTCCAGTTCACAATGGCCAACTGCTCCGTTGCCGACACTCCCTCGCTGAAGGTGGCCGACGTCGATTCCACCGGCGAAAGGTAGTCCATTGCTATCTCGATGGTCGCCACACCGGACGGAATCTCCAGGTGGTACGTGTACATGTCAATGGGATCGCGCTTCCACGGAATCGTCTTGCCCTGCGCGCTGAAGATCAGCCCTGCCGTGTCTACCACAGGGCCGCTGGGGGCGTGCTCACCGGGAATCCACTTCGGATAGTAGAGAGTGAGAGGGCCCGGCGTAACCGGAAGAGTGATGTGCGAGTGGAAGATCTTGCGCTGTACTTCCGTGGCATCGACCGTAAGCACGACGACGGGCGGGCTACCAGTATCGGTCTCCGCCCCAACACGCGCAACTACGGTGCGTGCCGGGGACTCCTCGGCGCGTGCATCCGTCAATGAGAAACAGAGAGACAGCAACAGCAGCAAACGTAACCAGCGCAACTGCACTCTCCTGATTCGGGGTGCCCGGAAATGCCCCTCATGGATCTACCGGGCCGTGGACTACGGCGCGCTGCTCGCAATTACGGGGAAGACCCAGCTAGGAAGATTTCTTTCTTTTCGCGGCAGGCTCTCCCGCAGTCATGCCGCCCGTAACATTCGCGAGAACTTTCTGGAAGGCTTCCCCTGCCGCCATCTCCTTTTTCCCACTGCTATTATGACGATACTTGTGCTCACTGTTGCAAGTCCGGCACATCACCTTCACAACCTCTTCACCGACCATGGCAACGACGGAGTGATCGGTGGTCCGCTTGCAGCGGGAGCAATGATCGTCGATGTAATCTCCAAGGCGCATCAAAGACCTCCGCAAAAGGGCGAGTTTAGCACAAGCAACGCAGCTCACGGCAGACGCTCCGCAGATCTCACGGCAGAGCCGCATAGAGTAGTTTACTCGTTGGCGTATCCGGCGATTCCTGTTGGCCCCCACACATTTTGGCACGAAACCGCCATCAAGGCTGGCGGGGCGAATGTTATGATTCGGGCGTGGCGCACAGAGGAAAATTTATCACCTTCGAAGGGCTTGATGGCTGCGGCAAGACCACGCAGATGGAACGCCTTGCAGCCGTTCTCCGCGCCGAAGGAATCGAGGTAATCACCACCCGCGAGCCCGGCGGCACTGTCATTGGGGAAAAGATACGGGCGGTGCTGCTCGATTCGCGAACCCGGGGTCTGGACGCTTTGGCGGAGTTGTCGCTCATGTTCGCCTCGCGGGCGCAGCAAATTGCGGAGATCATCGAGCCTGCATTGCAACGGGGCCAATGGGTGCTGTGCGATCGGTTCACCGATTCCTCCGAAGCCTATCAGGGTGGCGGACGCGGGTTGGGCAGCGAAGCAGTGTTGACGATGCACCGCGTCGTCTGCGGCGACCTGCAACCGAACCTGACTGTGCTGATGGACAGCGACGTGGACGCAAGCGTCTCCCGGGCGCGGCGCCGCAACTTGGCCGCACAGAACCACGAGACGCCCGGTCCCGATGAGAATCGCTTCGAGCGCGAAAGCCAGATGTTCTTTGCCCGCGTGCATGACGCTTATCTCAAGATCGCCGAACGCGAACCGAACCGGGTTTTTCTGGTCGACGCCCGCCGCGGGATCGAGGTCGTGCATGCCGATATCGTTGCGGCCGTGCGCAAACGGCTGAAGATTGCCATAAAGATCGAGAACAGCAGCGAACAAGCGTAAGCATCGATGTGAGACAAACCTGTGGGATTTGCTGACTTCCTTGGCAATTCGGATACGGTGAGACGGCTGCGCGAAATGCTGGAGCGCGACCGCTTTCCTCACGCACTGATCCTCACCGGGCCACGCGGCGGCGGCAAGTACACGCTGGCGCAAATGGTCGCCAAGGCCATGAATTGCCTGGAGCGACCGAAATCAACGGTGATCACCAGCACGCCGACAGGCGGTTCCGCGGCTGGCGAGCGGACCGAATCGCTGCCGGATTTCTGCGGCCACTGCTCCAATTGCGTGCGCATTGGCCAAGCCGACGATCTGGAGGCGCGGTTCGCTGAAGCCGTGGAAGCACGCGACGGATTGCGCGAGACCGACAAGCGCGAGACGCGGATTTTCGTGCAGACGCACGCGGATGTCATGGTGATCCCGCCCGATCCGCCGCAGATGCTGGTGAAAGTCGACCAGGTGCGTCACGTGACGGCGACCACCTACTATAAGCCCGCCGAAGGGCGTCAAAAGGTCTACATCTTTCCCAATCCGGCGTTCGTGAAGGAAGCGGCTAACGCTCTGCTGAAGGTGCTGGAAGAGCCCCCGGAGTTTGCAACCATCTTCCTGCTGGCCGAAAACCCGGCTATGCTGCTGCCAACCATCCGCTCACGCTGCGTGACGATGACCCTGGCCCCGCTGCCCCTGGCTGAAATCGCGCAGCACTTGGCGCACAGCGTAGGCTGGAGTGCCGCGCAACGCGAGTTGGTAGCGCGGTTGAGCTGCGGCGCGCTCGGACGGGCCCGCGGCTTCGATCTCAACGGATTCCTTGCGGCCCGGCAGGACGCTCTGCTGATACTCAAGACCGCGATTGCCGGAGCCGATCATAGCGACCTGTTCAGGGCCACAGAGAACTACCGGGCCGGAGCCGAGGGGAAGGAAAAGACAGAGGAACTGATCGCGGCTCTCTATTCCCTGCTGCGCGACATGCTCTCGCTGATGTCAAATGCACCGAATCTGGTGCATAACATCGACATCGTTGCCGATTTGACTGCGCTCAGCCGCGAGGTGAACTTCGACTGGATTGCCACCGCCGCCGACCGGACCGGCGAGGTTCACACTGGGATGCGTCGCAACCTGCTGCGCTCGCTCTCGCTGGACGCGCTCGCGTCCTCGCTCGAGATTTAGACTAATTTCGTGAAGCTGTATCCCATGAAGAGCTTGGTCCGGCTCTGGCGAAAAACAACCGGGAAATGCTGCGAAAATCAGAGTATCTGCTTTAGTTTCAAGCGACAAAAGGCAAGAGCACCGGGCGGCCGCGAGCCAGACCCAAGTTGAGTGCGGCCAAAACTTCCCTCCGCCAATGCCGGCAGAATTCGGCTTCGCGGCGCGGGTTGCCTGGCTCAGCTTTGGGCTGCATAGTCACTGAGGTCTTGTGATTTGCTTCACTGGCACTGCGACAAAACCTGTGGTAGGGTAGCTTCAAGTTCATACCCCGACCACTAGGATCAGAGAATAACTTTTAGATTGGCGACAGCGATGCGCTCTGGGAAGTGAAACCTCGGAACGGGATCAATGACGGTACGCCCTTATTCAAAGAACTCAAGGCCGTACTCCCACTAGGGAGCTATGTGAAAATGAAAAACGGAACAGATTCGACGGCAGTCGGCCGCGCCCCAGACACTGAAGCTTTCTCGAACCGGAAATTGATTCGTCCCAGCCTGAGCCGTGAGCCGGGGCGTTCCGCTGCGAGCGTGGAGAATACCGCCATCGAGCGTCGTGAGCGCGTGGAACGAAACGGAAGCGCGGGCGGAGGGAAAAAAACGCCGCCGCCGGAACAGACGCACGCGGAAAATTTCTATTACCAGAAGCAGATGCAGTCGAAGACACCGATGGTCATCGTGCTGCAGGATGGCGAGCAGATTCACGGCATCATCGAATGGTATGACAAGGCCTGCATCAAGGTGACACGCGGAACGCAATCGAACCTGCTGATCTACAAGCCCAACATCAAGTACATGTACAAGGAAGCCGAAGCCAACGGCAGAAAATAATTTTGGAGAGCGTTCCGTCCCACGCCGCTCTTGCGCTGCGTTCTATTCGTCCTGCCCGTAACGCCGGTGGCGATCGCCAAAGCTGTATTGATGGCAAAGGTACTTTTCCTCAATAGTTTCCATTGACAACGACTTCTTGGGGTAACGTTGCTTTCGCGCTCGTGCGATTTGCAGTACCCTTCTGCACTAAGGAATGAAATCTCTATTTGTTGTCTGTGTGTTATGAGACGAAGGAGGAGAGATGCTAGGAAGGGTGTTTCTAAGGATAGTGGCGCTTTTTGTGCTGGTGTCGTTTCAGGCTCAAGCGCAGTCGGCTACAGATATAGTGGTGATGAAAGGGCTTGCTCCGGTGACCGCATTGTCGAACACCGCTGCCGGCAGAGCTGCCCTGGGTGCAAACTATACTGTCAGCGGTGGGATTCAGACCGGTCTGATCGGGCAACCAACGCTGCTGCCTTTCACGGAACAGCAGCAGCAGGCGCTACGGGATGCTTTCATTACACGCGGCAATCTCGCCGAACTTTCAGACGGGCTGGGGACAACCCTCGGCGCCGCCTACCTGGCACGTGCTCACTATATAGATCAAGCGCGTTTCACGAATCTCTCTCAGGCAGTCGCCGATGTCATCGCCTACGCAGATGCAACCACTGCTGCGCATTCAAACTCCAGCAAGTACTTTTTCGCCAATGCAACGATCGATGGAAAGATGCCGGCCTCGGGTGAGGCGATGGCCATTCTGAATAAGATTGGCGGCTCTCCGGACATGTTCGGCAGAGGTTACGGACTTCCGGCAGGGTCCTCTGGGGCAGATGGTTATGGCAATTCACGCCCATTCCAGACGGAGCCGAAGGTTACACGGATTATCGGCCTGGACTATTTCAATAATCCCGCAGATAACTTTGTTTACAACCGCGGGCCGATTATGAACCTGATCAATAATCCTTCGTATCCGAGCGGTCACACGACATATGGCTATACAGGTGCAGTGATGCTGGCGATCCTGGTGCCAGAGCGATACCAGCAGATGATTGCGCGGGGGGCTGAGTACGGAAACGACCGCATCATTTTAGGCTCGCACTATGCTATGGATGTGATCGGTGGACGAACGCTGGCGCTCTACGATATGGCACATCTTCTGGCTAATAATCCGACTTATGTGGGCCAGTCATTGAAGGGAGCTCCGGTGATCAAGGATTTCCATGCTGCCGTGAAAAGAGCTCGTGCTGAGATGACTTCGGCGTTGAGGGCGGCATGCGGCAACACAATTAAAGTTTGTGCGAATGAAGACACTGGACGTCTAAACAATCCCGCAGCAAATGAAGCCTTCTACGCTGTGACGCAGACCTATAATTTGCCAGCCGTGCACACGAAGAATGTAGGTGTGCTGGAGGACGTTGGCAAACTTGCTCCGGAGGCTGGATATCTGCTGACCGTGGTTTTTCCGTCGCTTACGCTGGAGCAAGCCAACAAAATTCTGACCGAGACTGAAGGACCCGGAGGTGGTTTTCTGGACGATGGGTCGTCATTCGGGGTGTACTCGCGCCTGAATTTGTATGCTGCTGCGGAACACGCTGCCCAGGTTGCTGCTGGCAAATGATTCAGCGCGTTTTGACATCCGATACGGCGTCTCTCATGGACTGCTGTCCGATGGGGAACCTGGAGCACCCGGCCTTGGCCCTGGATTCTTACTGCGTCGATGCCTCGGCGGGCGGCCCATTCAAGCCCAGCAGTTGGGCTTGAGTGGGGCAGTTTGTTCTGACGCACCAACTCCCCCACGTCAGTCCAAAAGCGGGACGGGCACCGTGGGGCATCATCGACGAGTTCTTCAACAGCTTCGGGCCTTCCTCACTCTAAAGCTAACCCCAGGTTCGTGCCGAATAGCCAAGCGGGCTACTTTGCGGCCTTCCTCAGGCGGTCGACAATTGCGAGGCCGATGCCGGTAGGGGGCGGGATGGGGCACAGAATCACCGTGGCCTGATGTTCGTCGAGCCAGCGCAGACCGGCGTAGAGACGAGCGGCGAGCATCGGAAGCTGATCGAATTTTCCCCAGGAAAAGACAATGCATCCGCGTAGCTGTTCCGCGTTGAGCCAACCATCGGGCAGCATCAGTCCGACCCGCTCGCCGCGGGCGACGAGCTGCTCGATTGCTATCTTCATCGCACGGTCGTCATCGACCAGCATGAGGGTGGCGCGCGGAGCGTAGTGGCGGATGCCGAGGCCGGGCGACTCCAGACTCTCGGGCGGGACGTCGTCGCGGATCGCAGGAACCGCGATGCGCACGGGACCAATGACAAACTCTATCTGCTCGCGGCTGATGCCGCCGGGCCGGTAAATGATGGGCGGCTGCGCGGTAATGTCGATGACCGTGGATTCCACGCCGACCTCGGTCGGTCCGGCATCGAGAATGGCGTCGATGCGGCCATCGAGATCGTGCAGCACGTGGGCGGCGGTTGTCGGGCTGGCGCTGCCGAAGCGGTTGGCGCTGGGCGCGGCAATCGGCACTCCAGCGGCTTCAATCAAGGCCAGCGCCACCGGGTGCGCCGGAATGCGGATGCCGACGTTCTCGCGCCCGGCGGTGCATGCGTCGGGAATGATGTTGCGCTTGGGCAGCAGCAACGTGAGCGGTCCCGGCATAAAGCATTCCGACAACTTTTGCGCGGCTTCGGGCCAAGCTCTCACCAGGGGTTTAGCCATCTCGATCGAGCTGACATGCACGATAATAGGGTCCCAGGCGGGCCGCTGCTTGGCCTCGAAGATGCGCAGCACCGCTTCGCGGTCAAGGGCATTGGCCCCGAGACCGTAAACGGTCTCGGTGGGAAAGGCAACAAGCCCGCCCCGACGGATGATCGCGGCAGCCTGACGGATCGCAGGATCATCGGGCTTTACATTCGTGGAGGAGACATTGAGTAGAAGCGAGCGCATGGCGGTCTGCTATCACGCTACCAGATACCCGGGATGATTGTGCGATGGCCCACAATCTTCCTCCCGCGCGGCTCTCACAGCTTTGGCAGCACGATTCCCTTCTGGCCCTGGTACTTGCCTTTGCGGTCGGCGTAACTGGTCTCGCATGCCTCGTCGGACTGGAAGAAAATAATCTGGCAAAGCCCCTCGTTGGCGTAGATTTTGGCGGGCAGCGGCGTAGTATTTGAAATCTCCAGGGTGACGTAGCCCTCCCACTCCGGCTCAAACGGGGTTACGTTGACGATGATGCCGCACCTCGCGTAGGTCGATTTGCCGAGGCAAATGGTCAGCACATCGCGCGGTATCTTGAAGTACTCGATGGAGCGGGCGAGAGCGAATGAGTTGGGCGGAACGATGCAACAGTCGGAGCGCACGGTGACGAACGAGCGCTCGTCGAAGTTCTTGGGATCGACGATGGTGGAGTTGACATTGGTGAAAATCTTGAATTCATCGGCCACGCGCAGGTCGTAGCCGTACGACGACAGCCCATAGGAGATCACTCCCTGGCTCATCTGCTTCTCGGAAAATGGGCTGATCATCGCGTGCTTCAGCGCCATTTCGCGGATCCAACGGTCGCTCTTGATGGACATGTTGCTCCCCACACTTGTCCGGCGTGAGCCTTTGAAAGCCCTGCCGTCCGAGGTGTGCTCATCTTAACATTCAGCAGTTCCCGGATGAGCGAGACCAGTACCGCAAAAGGTGCCCATGCCGAGTGCCCAGGTTCCAGCAAAGGCCACTGGACCCTGTTTAGGTTGGTGTAGCCAAGGACGATTATTCCAGCGTGTCACCCTGAGGAGCGTCCGTCAGGACGCGACGTGAGGGTCCACGTATTTACTTTTCCGGCTTTCCAGTGGCGATCGGCAAAATGCATAGATCGTCACGTCGGTTCGCAACAGCGGCGAACCTCCTCACGATGACATTCGCGACGAAGGATACCGTATCTCTGGCGCTTTCCTAGGCTCGGAAATCTTGCTGGAAACGTCCAAATTCGAGGATTCGGAACTTTTTCGACAGTCCTTGCCTTTTGCGGCTTCGAACGATAGCCTAAATCAACAGAAGTGCGCCCGGCGTAAGCCTAGCGAAACCATGGAATCCGGAGCGGCTGCGTGATCAAGCTGGACATCATCAACGAGGTCGTCAACAAGACCGGAGTCACAAAGACGAAGGCCGAAACTGCGGTGGAAACCGTATTTGACTCGATGAAGAAGGCGCTGGCCAACGGCGACCGCATCGAGCTTCGCGGGTTTGGGGTGTTCAATGTCCGGCCACGCAAGACAGGTATCGGACGCAACCCCAGAACTGGTGCGGAGGTCAATATCCCCCCGGGCAAAGCGGTTCGCTTCAAGCCGGGCAAGGAATTGCAATCGATCGACTGACTTCCGGCAGTTTCCAGCACGCCAGGACGACGCTACCGTTCAGTGCCGGTGTGCGCTGAAGTTCGCATGAGTTGCGGTTACGCCAGGCCGGCAGCAGGCTGATGGCGGTTCGAGGAATCGGTTTTTGATGTCGGAGACGAATCCCTCCATCCCGTCGCCAGAGACTGTTTGGCCGGTTGAAGCCGTTTATGTGAGGCGTCCGGCGCGGCGCTACTGGCTCCATTTGTTGCTGCTGGTAACGACGTTTGTGACTACGCTGACGGTCGGCGCCCGCCTGCAATACAACTTCTCGCAAAACCTGCCGATCCTGGTGGAGAGCGATGACGCTCTGCCGATGTTCCCCGTGACCTGGGTGATCCACCAACCCTCGCGGCTGCTGCTTGGCCTGCCGTTTTCGCTGACGCTGATGGGAATCCTGCTGGCGCATGAAATGGGTCACTACCTCTACTGCCGCAGGTACGGTGTGCAGGCAACCCTTCCATTCTTCATTCCGGCGCCCACGCTGATTGGAACGCTGGGCGCGTTCATCCGCATACGTTCGCGCATTCGTTCGCGCGATGCGCTTTTCGACATCGGAATCGCCGGCCCTTTCGCGGGGTTCGTTGTGGCGCTGCCGGTGATGTTCGTGGGATTGCTGCTCTCGCACTCTGCTCCGCCGGCTCTTAACCAGGACATTGAACTGGGATTCCCACTCATCTTCCAATTGGGCCGCTACGTTGCCGGCGCGTGCACCGGCCACTGGCTGCCCGGCTTCGGGCAAGTGTTGCTGCACCCGGTTGCGATTGCGGCCTGGGTGGGGATGTTTGCCACTTCTCTCAACCTGCTTCCCGGCGGGCAGTTGGATGGCGGGCACATAGTTTTCGCGCTGGCTCCAGGGGCTCACCGGCGGATTTCGCGCTTGGCTATCGTCGCGCTCATTCCGCTTGGAATCTATTTCTGGTTCGGATGGTTCGTGTGGGCCGTGTTGCTTTGGGTCAGCGGACTGCGCCATCCATCAGTGCCGGCGTGGCCGGAGCTCAGCAAGCGGCGCCGCGCAACGTCTCTGCTGGCGCTGCTGCTGCTGCTGCTGACGATGGCGCCCGCGCCATTCGGACATGCGTCGGGGCGAGATGCGGCCGACGACTTCAAGGCTCTCATACACATGCGCCTGCACCGATAGCTCCTTACAGCAGCGAAATTGCGTCCACGTCCACCACAAGGTTGCTGCGCGGCACGCGCTGCTCCCCGGCGTGGCGCAGCAAGGCGCGAAGCAGAGAGTTGAGCCGCTCGCGGCTGGCGGACTTCAACAGGAAGTGATAGCGGTAGTCGCGTTTCAAGCGAATGATGGGCGCCGCGGCCGGCCCCATGACGCGCACGCCTTCGTGCCGCTCGCCCTCGAACCACTTGCCGAGAATGCCCGAGTAGCGCAATGCGAGCTCCTGCTGGTCGCTGCGCACAATCACGTTGGCCACGGAGGTGAACGGCGGATAGTGCATCCAGCCACGAAAGCGAAGCTCCTTCTCGTAGAAGCCTTCGAAATCATGATGCGCCGCGAACTGCACCGCGTAGTGCTCGGGGAAATAGGTTTGCAGCACGACCGTTCCCGGCGACGAGCCGCGTCCGGCGCGGCCGGCGACCTGCGTGAGCAACTGGAAGGTTCGCTCGGCGGCCCGGAAGTCCGGCAGGCTTAAGGCGGTGTCGGCCCCCACGACGCCGACCAGCGTAACGCCGTGAACGTCGTGTCCTTTGGCGATCATCTGGGTGCCCACCAGCAGATCCAGTTCCCCGGCCGTGAAGGCGCTGAGAATACGCTCGAAGTCGTGGTGGCCGCGCACCGTATCGCGATCCATGCGGCCGATTCGCGCCGTGGGAAAGGCGGAGTGCAGTATATCCTCCAGCTTCTCCGAGCCGGTCCCGAGAAACTGCACGTAGTCGCTGCCACACTTCGGACACCGCCGGGGAATCGCCTGTTGGTAGCCGCAGTAGTGGCACATCAGCTTGTGCTCGCGTTTGTGGTGGGTCAGCGCGATGGCGCAATCGCGGCACTGAATGGTGTCGCCGCAGGCACGGCACATGACAAACGCCGAGTAGCCGCGCCGGTTCAGCAGGATCATCGCCTGTTCGCCACGCTCGAGGCGCAACGTGACTTCCTCGATCAGCTTGCGCGAGAGCAGGTGCTCCTTGCCCGACGCCTGGAACTCCTCGCGCATGTCGATCAACTCGACCTCGGGAAGAGGACGCTCCTGTACGCGGTCAGGCAGGCGCAACAGCGCGTACTTGCCGGAAATCGCGTTGTGATAGGACTCCAGCGAGGGCGTAGCGGAGCCGAAGACCACCGTCGCCTTCAACTCCTTGGCGCGCACAGCGGCGATATCTCGCGCATGGTAGCGCGGAGTTTCATCCTGTTTGTAGGAGTGGTCCTGCTCCTCGTCGACGATGATGAGCGCCAAATCCTGGACAGGAGCAAACACGGCCGAGCGTGTTCCCACCGCAATGCGCGCTTCGCCGCGACTCAACCGATGCCATTGCTCGGCGCGTTCATCGTCGGAGAGTGACGAATGAAGGATGGCAACTTGTTCGCCAAAGATTCCGTACAGATCGGCGGCCACGCGCGGCGTGAGACCGATCTCCGGTACCAGCAGAATCGACCCTCGCCCCGAGTTGAGGACCTGCCGCATCGCCGCCAGATAGACCGCCGTCTTGCCCGAACCGGTAACGCCGTGAAGAAGAATCGCCTGGAACTGGCGCGCCTCGACGCTGTGGTTCATTCGCTCCAGAGCCTGCTGCTGCGCCAGCGTAAAGGGAAAATCGAGGGTGTTCCTCTGCTTCATGGCCGGGACCGCGAACCCTGCCGGTTCTTCCAGTATCTCGACGACTCCTCGCCGGACCAGCGTGGCCAGCGTTGTTTTGGGAACCGAAAGTTGCCTGAGTTCCTCCACTGGCAGCCGTCCTTCGCCGGCACGCAAATGCGCCACGATCTTCTGCTGATTGGGGTTCAGCTTGCCTGCGGGCTCAGGCTCTTTCAGGCAGGCAATCTTTATGGTTCGACGGGCATCGCGCGCGGTGGAAAGGTCTTCGCGGGCGATCCACTTCTTCGCCACCAGGTTGCGCAGGGTCTCTCGCGGCGCGCCGGTTGCCGCGCGCAGCGTCGCTTCGCGAATCAATTCACCTTCCGCCAGGTAATCGAGCACGGCGTACTCGGCCATCTGCCGCTCAGGATCGAGGTGCGAACGTTTCGAGGAACCAACTTCCGCCGACTGGTAAAGCGCTTCCGTACCGCGCTCGGTGATGCTGTAGGCAATCACCTGCTTGAACTCGGCCGCAAGCGGCAACATGCTGCGATAGACCTCACCCAGCGGAGCAAGATAGTAGCGCGCAATCCACGCCCCTAGAGCGAGCAGACTCTCATCCAGCACCGGCGTGCTGTCGAGCGCGGCGATGACCGATTTGAGTTTGACGTTTCCGCTGGGTGCTTCGTCATGCAGGCGCAAGACAATGCCTTGCAGACGCTTTTCGCGGAAGGGCACGATCACGCGCCCGCCGGCAACAACCGGCGCGCCGTCGACCTTGTATGTAAAAGGGGTGTCGAGCGGAACAGGCAGCGCAACATCGCAGAATTGCTGGCTCATCCGGTCTCACGGGGTCCCCGGCGAGGCTCGGCTCGTTGGGGTGATTGCCTCAGCCCTGCTCGCCGCTCCTGCCGGGGGTGGCAAGTCCAAGATAACGCATCACCATCTGAAGGTCTTGCCAGGCTTCCTTCTTCTGCCGCGGGTCGCGCAGCAGGTAAGCGGGGTGATAGGTCACGGCAAGCTTGGTCGAGAATCCCGCATCGCGCTCCGGCGCATCCTTCGGCAAAGCCGGAGAGAAATCATAGATCCTGCCGCGAAGCTTGGCCATCGAATCGTTCATCCCAAGCAGCGTGCGGGCGGCCACCGCGCCCAATGCGACAATGATCTTCGGGCGCACGGTAGCGATTTGCCGCATGAGAAATGGTGAACAGGTCTCGCACTCGTCGCGCTCGGGAGTGCGGTTCTGCGGCGGGCGGCATTTGACGACATTGGCGATGTAAACATCCTCGCGCCGCAGTCCCATGGCGGTGATCATGTTGTTGAGCAACTGCCCGGCCCGCCCGACGAAGGGTTCACCCTGCTGGTCTTCGTCGGCGCCCGGCCCCTCGCCCACGAACATTAAGTCGGCCTCGGGATTGCCCACTCCGAAGACGATCTGCTTGCGCCCGAGCTGGTGCAGTTTGCAACGCTTGCAATCGCCCAGGTCTTCGCGAATCGCGACCAGTGCGGCAGGTTTGTCGAGAACAGCGCTTATCTCCATAGGCTCAGACGCAGATCCACTGTCGAAGGCTCCGGCCGGGTCAGTGACCGCGTCTCCGGCGAGGCTGACTTCACGCACGTCGGACGGCACCGCACGGCGGTAGAAATCGTAAATTTCGAGTTCGCGGTAGAAACGAAGGCGCACGGCAATGGCGGCTCGTCTTTCCGGGTCGAGCACCCGCTTCATTTGTTCTCCGCGTGCATGGAGCTTCCCGATGGCTGCGCCGAACTCAGGCGGGCGGCGCGAAGCCTGACAACCGTGTCGAGCACCCGCTGTGCCACCTCGAACTTGCTGCTCTCCGCAACCTGAAGCGAATCTTCGGCGGTGATGATGGTGACGGCGTTGCGATCGGAGTTGAAGCCAATGCCCGGCTTCGATACGTCATTCACCACAATGGCGTCGATGTGCTTGGCCTTAAGCTTTCCACGGGCATTCTCGATGACGTTCTCGGTTTCGGCGGCAAAGCCGATCAGAATCTGCTTTTCGAAGCGGTGCGCGCCGAGTTCGGCAAGAATGTCCGTCGTCGGCTCCAGTTCCAGCGTCAGCGCGTTGGCGGCGCGCTTGATCTTCCGCGATGCCGTTTGGCGCGGACGATAATCGGCAACCGCAGCCGCCTTGATGACCACGGAAGCATCCGGGAAACGCACCAGAACCGCATCGCGCATCTGTTGAGTGGTTTCTACCGGCACGAATTCGGCGACAGCCGGGGGATTAAGAGCCGTGGGTCCGCTGACCAGCGTGACGCGCGCGCCCCTGCGGATAGCCGCTTCGGCAACGGCATAGCCCATTTTTCCACTGGATCGATTGCCGATGAAACGAACTGGATCGATAGGCTCGAATGTCGGCCCGGCGGTGATGAGAATGCTTTCGCCCTTAAGATCCTGCGCAACTCCGAGCGTCTCCAGCACGGCTTCGACGATCTGTTCGGGCTCGGCGAGCCGGCCTGCGCCGATCATGCCGCATGCCAGATAGCCGCTCCCCGGCTCGACAATGCGAACGCCGCGACGGCGCAGCGTGTCGAGATTCCTCTGCGTGGCCTCATGCTGCCACATGTTCACATTCATTGCAGGCGCGACGATCACGGGGGCCGTGGTCGCCAGATACAAGGTGGACAGAAAGTCGGAGGCGGTGCCGTTGGCGAACTTGGCCAGCGTGTCGGCCGTTGCCGGAGCCACCAACAAGGCGTCGATCGATTGCGCCACGCCGATATGCTCGACCGAAGAGCCGGCGTTGGGCTCCGATCCTCCGTCGGCGAACATATCCGTGATGACGTTCTTGCCCGATAGAGCCGCGAAGGTCAGCGGGCGCACAAACTCCTGCGCCGCGCGGGTCATCACCACCTGCACCTCGACGCCGCGGTCCTGTAGCTGACGAAGAATTTCAGCCGCCTTGTAAGCGGCAATCCCTCCGGTTACGCCCAATGCGATCTTCATGGCTTCTCCCGCGTCCAGAACGGATAGTAACCGCAAGACGTGTTTCGCGAAAGGTGTATTCCCTTAAGCCGGCATAGACCTCTTCTGAACCCTTCAGTATTAGATGTAGCAACCGGCATTAGGAACGCGCAAGCATTCCCTCCGCCGTCCACACTCACCCGGATGCGGCCCTATGCGCTTTCGCAGCGCTCGAACGCAAAGATCCATTCCGCCGGATCGCAATTTGCCCGCCCTAACACGCACAACTGGTGCGTGCCAGGGCTCGCGGCCTGCTTGCCCGAAAATCAATCCTCTTGCGGATTGATTATCGCTTCGGCATCCCCGGCATCAGCTTTCGGCTCCGGGATGGTCCATTTCACTTTCTGCGCCTGGATTTCCTGCGCGGCGATGCGGCAGGGCTTCCGGGAATTTGTCTCAACCAACGGGCGGGCACCCGACTGGAGTTGCCGGGCACGTCGCGCAGCCACAAGAATGTAGCGATAATTGCTGTCGAAACCGTTGAAGAGGTCCATACTTCGCTCCTACTTTCGAACGGCTGAAGACTCCTGATTGCCGAAGGTCGCAAGAATTGACTGGATGCTTTCGCGGACATTCTCTAAGCGGCAACGTTCCGCCAGTCGTCTGACCTCGCCTGAAGGCTCGCTTCCGGAGCGGCGCAGTCGCTCCGAAAGCACAATCGCCTTAAGGGCCTCAATCGAATCCTCAAGCCGGTCGTTCACTAAAATATAGTCGTAATGGTTATAGTTACAGATTTCCCGTGACGCGGTATCAAGCCGTCGCCGGATAATCCCGGGGTCTTTCACATTCTCCGCCGAACTACGTCGCCGGAGGCGCAACTCCAACTCTCTGCGAGAGGGTGGTAATACAAAAATACTGATGGACCCGGGCAGCTTGGCCTGCAATTGGGCCGCGCCCTGCACATCGATGTCGAGCAGCAGATCATGTCCGTGCTGCATGGCCCGCTCAAGAAAACAACGGGCAGTTCCGTAGTAGTTGCCGAATACGTCGGCATATTCCAGGAACAGGCCCGCGGAGATCATCTTTTCGAATTCGTCGCGGGAAAGGTAACAGTACTCGCGGCCATTCTGCTCGCTGCCGCGCGGCGCACGGGTGGTGTAGGAAATCGAGAAGTCGAGCCCTTCAACGCTGTGCCTTAGCTCGTTGACGAGCGTCGATTTGCCGGAACCCGAAGGCGCGGAGATGATGAAGACCAGCCCGCATCCCCGGTTCGAGGCGCTCAGGGCCAATGAATCGGCTTTCGAGTTCGCTGACGGCTTCGGCTCGTCTGCCATTTTCAAAACTGCTCCACCCGGCGTCTACTCCAGGTTCTGAATCTGTTCGCGGGATTTTTCGATTTCAGCTTTCATCGCCAATCCCAGCTCGGTCATCTTGAGGGCCTCGCCCGCCACGCCGGAGATCTTCGAGAGCATGGTGTTGGCCTCGCGGCTCATCTCCTGCAACAGAAAATCAAGTTTCTTGCCGACCTCGCCGCCGGCATCCAGCAGGGCAATGAAGTGCCGCACATGAGACTGCATGCGCACCACCTCTTCCTGAATATCGCTGCGCTCGGCCAACATCGCGGCCTCTTGCAGAATGCGGTCAGGGTCCGCCTGCGTGCCAATGAGTTCCTGAATTCTAGATTGTACTTTGTTGACGTAAGCGTGCAAAACCAGGGAGCGAAGTTGTTCGACCTCGGAGACGAGAGCATCCAGGGCCTTCATGCGGGCGCGCAACTCGTCGGCCATGCCTTCGCCTTCCGTGGCTCGCATGGCATTCAAATTCTCGATCGCCTGATCAAGAGCCCGGCAGATTTCGGGCTCGAACTCAGGGTCCCCGGGTAATTCTCCGCCATCGTTCAGCACGCCGTTCAGTCTGAAGACAGCGTTCAGGTCCGGTTCCCCGGTCAGGCCGAATTCAGCCGCCGACTGGCGGAACGCTTGGACGTACCCGGCGACCAGCTCACGATTCACACCGAGCGAACCCGCGCCGGCGCGCTCGATCGTGAGGCTCATCTCGATATGTCCCCGGTGCAACCGCTGCTTAAAGATCTGGCGCAGCTTGCTTTCGAGACCGTTGCTGTTGGGAGGCATGCGCAGATGCAGGTCGAGAAAACGATGGTTCACCGACTTCAGCGAGAGAGTGTACGCGGTAGGGCCGCTCTGGCCCTTGACCTGCGCAAATCCGGTCATGGAACGAATCGTCATGGCATCTCCGCCAGCACGTCGCGCGCCGCATCCGCGCCTGCCGGCTCCAGGTCAACAAACTGCAACTCGTACAAACGCCTGTAAGTCCCCAGCCGCGTCAGCAAGTCTTCGTGGCTGCCCATATCGCTGATGGTACCGTTTTCGAGCACCACGATGCGATCTGCGCGCCGGACGGTCGACAAACGGTGTGCGATGACAAAGACCGTACGGCCCACCATCAGATTATGCAATGCCTGCTGCACCATGCGCTCCGATTCAGTGTCGAGCGCTGAAGTCGCCTCATCGAGCACCAGGATGGGAGCGTTCTTGAGTAGCGCGCGGGCAATGCTGAGACGCTGGCGCTCGCCGCCGGAGAGGCGGAAACCGCGCTCGCCGATCACGGTGTTGTAGCCTTCCGGCATCGCCGAAATAAAGTCGTGCGCGAACGCGGCTTTGGCGGCTTCCAGCACCCGCTGCTGGGAGGCGTGCGTCTGTCCATAAGCGATGTTATTGCGCACCGTATCGTTAAACAGGATCGTATCCTGAGCGACGATGCCGATCTGTGAGCGCAGCGAACTCAAAGTGACCTCTCGCAGGTCGTGACCGTCAATACGGACAGCCCCGCCAGTGACATCAAAGAACCGGGGCAGCAGATGCACGAGCGTACTCTTGCCCGAACCACTGGAACCGACAATCGCCAGCACCTCCCCGGCATGGACACGGAGGTCGATGTCACGCAGCACGTCGCGTTGATCGCCATCGTTGTAGCTGAAGCTCACGTGCTCGAAGGCTATCTCCCGATGAAACGGAGGCAGCACCAGCGCGCGCGGCTTCTCCTTCACCTCGTCGTCGGCATCCATGAACAGAAAAACCGAAGAGGAAGCACCCAAAGCCTGCTGGAAATTGTTGTAGAAACCCGCGAACTTGCGCACCGGTTCATAGAGCTTGAAGACCGCGAAGATGAAGGCGACAAAGGTTCCGGGAGTGAAAACGTTGGCCTTGATCTGATCGCGCCCCAAGAGCAGCAGCAGGCTGATCGCGATGGCGCCAAAGATGTCCATCATGGGCGAACTGACGGCGGCGGCGGCGACGCTGCGCATGTTGGCCTTCAACAGGCGGCGGGCGGCACCGTGGAAGCGCGACGTCTCCGAGCCTTCCATGCCAAAGGCCTTGACGATGCGGTTGCCGGTAAAGGTCTCATGCAGGATGTTTTGGATCTCGGCCAGCCGGTCCTGCCCTTTGCGGGTGGCGGAGCGTACCTGCCGGCCAAGGCGGCCCGCCGAGAAGACGATGAAGGGGACGAACACCAGCAACACCCAGGCGAACTTCCCGCCCAAGGCCACTACCACCGCCGCGATGAAGATCAGGGAAAAGAACTGTTGCAGGAACTCGGCCAGTACCTGCGAGGTTGCAAACTGAATCTTGTCGATATCGTTGACGATGGTCGAAATCAGGCTCCCCGTCGTGTGCTTCTGGAAGAAGGCCACCGAGCGGCGGAGCACCGAGCCGTAGAGCTCGTTGCGCAGATCGGTGATCACCCCGAAGCCCGCCAGGTTGACCAGGTAGGTCCCAGCATAAAAACAGACGCCCTTGAGCACCGTCGCCGCCACCAGCGAAACCGCCACGATGGTCCAGGCATTCTGGAATTGCTGCGGGACAAAGCTTTGCAGATAGACCGTATGCTGGGAGCCGGGGATGGTGAACAAGGCGATGTCGCGCGATTGCGAGGCTGGATGCAGCACGCGGTCGAGCATCGGGCCGATCAGCAGTAGGCGGAAGGCGTCCAACAGGCCAACCAGCGCCATCAGCACCACCGTACTCAGCAAGTGCGGGGCGTAAGGCCGAGCATAGCGCAGTAGGCGTATCAATCGCCGCATAGCTGGTCACATTCCGACATCTGCTCCGGCCTCGGCACCGTCTGCCTTAACAAGATGACACTCTGTTTGGTAAAGCATTATTGTATCGGAGAAACAACCACGAAAGCACGTTGAGGCATGGGCGCGAGGCCTTAGACGTGAACTAAAAGCACCCATGAGATCTTAATCCAGAGGCTACGCTTCCCTGGCGCTGGGCGGCATGGAAATTGAAGGCTGTGGCGTTGGCGGCCACCGATCTTAGGCTTACTGTAGGGCTTTTTAGGCTTAGCGTAGGGCTTAACGTGGCGTTTTAGGCTAGCGCGGCGAATCCCGATGCTCGCACTTGACGCGATATCCGGCCTTGGTGAGCCTCTTCTTGACTTCTTCGGCAATCATTACCGAGCGGTGTTGCCCGCCGGTGCAGCCGAAGGCAATCGTCAGGTAGCTCTTGCCCTCCTCGATGTAGTGAGGCAGCAAATAGATCAAAAGCTCCGATATGCGGGTGATGAACTCCTGGGTCTGGGGGAAGCTCCGAATGTACTTGGCTACCTTCGGATGCCGTCCGGTGAGCGGCCTGAATTCGGGAACGAAGTGCGGATTGGGCAAAAAGCGCACGTCGAATACCAAGTCGGAGTCCTCGGGGACTCCCTTCTTGAAGCCGAAGCTGACGGTGGAAATCAGGATCGTCTTCGGTTGGGTTGTGCTGTCCTGAAACTGCTGGGTGATGTGGTCGCGCAGTTCGTGGACATTGAACTTTGAAGTATCCAGAATGATGTCTGAAAGGTTCTTGATGGGCTCCAGGCGCCGGCGCTCGTGATCGATTGAGCGCTTAACCGAACCGGTGTTGCCAAGCGGATGCGGCCGGCGGGTTTCACTGAACCGCCGCATCAGCACGTTATCGTCGCACTCGAGAAACAGCAGGTGCGTGTTTAGCCGCTCCTTGAGCTCACCGATTACCGCCGGAATCTGGTCTAGCCGCGAGCCCTCACGGATGTCAACCACCATGGCCGCATGCAGCGGTTCGGTCGATTCGATTACCAATTCCGCAAAACTGGGAATCAGTTCCGCCGGCAGGTTGTCGACGCAGTAGTATCCCAAATCTTCGAACACTTTGAGGGCGGAAACCTTGCCGGAGCCACTCAACCCGGTGAGTATCACCAGCCGGGAATCACTGTTGCGCTGCCGGCGGGAAACCCTGGGGGCACGGGCAGTGACCTTCGGCGTGGCGCGTTTTTGAGGACTCAGCCTCTGAGCCATATGGTCTTCCTTGCGGCGCTCCTACTTTAGCGCACTGCCCTCTTTGGTGCTACTAGCAATTCTATTAAAAAAGGGACGCTCGCCAGCGCCCCTTCACCCTGCACGAAGCCTACCGTGTTTAAGTTTCGATCAACTCCAGTTTGCCGTCTTTTCTGCGGTGCAGCACTTTCACCTGACCGTCTTTGTCGCGGAAGACGAAGACCTCGCGATCGCGAAATTCGCATTCCTTGATAGCCTCCTCGATCGTCAAGGGGCGCACAGCTACAGAGTCCTGGCTGCGAACCAGGTGCGCCTCCGAGGTGCGGGAATTCCCGGGGAACTTGTGAACCACTACCGGGACAGCCGTGCTCACGGTTGCCCCCACCGCCAACTGGGTTTCAACTTCAGGAGCCTCTCTCTTCCACTTCGACTTGGTAACGCGCTTGGTGTCGCGTTTGCGGCCATTGTGCTTGAGCGCCTGTTTCTCAATGTGGCCCAGCGCCTCGCCGATGGCCAGCATCATGTCGACGGACTCGGCCAAGGCGACCATCGGGTGAGTGCGCCGCGAAATCGTAATCTCGGCGATCCGGCGCTGCTTCTCAGCCGTCAGGATAACCTTGCCTTTGAAATTTTCTCCTAGAAACTTGGTCAACTTCGCCAGGCCTGTTTCAACCTCTTTCCGAATGGCGGGGGTGATTTCGAACTGACGACCGGTAACCTCTATGTTCATTGATTCCCCTCCTTGCACAGGAACGATCTGCGATGGTCCCTTTTCCCAAAAGCGAAAAATATGCCTTCAGGGTATCCGGTTATAAGACAATGGGTTACGTGTTGTCAACACCTGTCGAAAAGACTTTGCGCTCTAGGCGCACCAGAGGCGTGCAACACCCCCGTATTGACGTGCAGCGTAGTCAGATAACGCTCCCATGTCAAGCAGATCCCGGAGAGCGGTCCCGGATAGAAGACGGTGAGAGGCGAGTCCAACGACCCTCTTCCCTTGGCCGTATCTATCTGATATACCGGAACGCACAGTCAATTGTCATTTGTCATTCATCACGGAAAGAAATGAGGAAATGGCATGTCACAGGCTAAATCGAATTTCACCCGGCGCGTCACCCTTGCGGTGATTGCCGCCGCTCTGATTGCCTCCACTTTCGTCTTCGTCTCGCCGCTGCAAGCCGCCGAGCCTTCCGCGCGCCGCCGCAGTCGCCACGGCTGTTGAATCGCTGCGGGTCGCCATGGTATCGGGAGACGAGAAGACGTTGAATGCTCTGACGGACGATCATATGACCTACGGGCATTCTCATGGGAATCTTCAAGACAAGGCAAAGTTCGTCCAAGCGCTGGTTGGCCCGAAAGCGCCCGGCAAATTCAACTGGATCAAAACCTCTAATCAGACGATCGACGTTGTCGGCAAAAACGCGCTGGTCCGTCACACGTTTGACGGCGAAACTGTAGCACCGGACGGCAAGATCGGCAAAGCCCACATTCTTGTCCTTCAGGTGTGGACGAAGGAGAAGGGGAGCTGGAAGCTGTTGGCCCGGCAAGCCTGTCCTCTGGACTAGCAGCGCAAGATCCCTTGCCATCGATCATCGCCATGTGTATCGCTAATGCTGACCCTGTTTAGAACGGGATCAGCATTTAGCTTTTTGTCGAGTGGGCGCGGAACACCAGGCGGAGGGCAGCGGCGCAAGTCTGATCAGCTCTTGACCCGTCTTTGGTGGGTGCTAGGAATCTTCATGTCCTCGCGATACTTGGCAACGGTACGGCGAGTCACCTGGATGCCTTGAGATTGCAGAATACGCGTGATTTGCTCGTCGGTCAGCGGACGCGCCGGATCTTCGTCGTCGATCAGTTTCTTGACCCGGCGTTTGAGGATCAGCAGCGAGGTTCCACCACCTTCGGGACCATTCACGCTTTCGCTGAAGAAATAGCGCAGCTCAAAGACGCCTTGCGGCGTATGCGCATATTTGTTGGCTACCGCCCGGCTCACGGTAGAGGGATGAACCCCGATTTCCTCGGCAACGTCCTTGATCATCATTGGCTTCAGTTGATCGATTCCACGATCAAGAAAGTCATTCTGACGGCCGATAATGGCATAACAAACCTTCAGGATGGTCTGTTTTCGCTGTTCGATATTCTTGATGAGCTGGATGGCCGACTTGTAGCGCTCCTTGACATAATTGCGCACGTCCTTTTCAGCCTCGTTGCGGCTCAACAGCTTGCGATATCGTGGATTCAACCGGAGTTGCGGCAGGTCATCGTCGTTCATCACGACGAGATATTCGTCTCCCTGTTTTACGAAAGCCACATCGGGCTCAATCAGCCGAGCCTCGGTCTTGTTGTAGCGCAGGCCAGGCTTGGGATCGAGCGTGCGGATGAGCGCGAAGGCCTGCATCACGGCCTCGACCGAAGTGCCGATGGCCTTGGATATTTCCTTGTATTGCTTGTTTTGCAGCTGGTGCAGATATTTGTCAACAATTGTGACGGCATCCCGGAGCGCCTCATCTTCGTGCTCATCGGTTCCCCGGTAATCGTACTGGTTACGGAGATCCACGAGCTGGGCGGACAGGCACTCGCGCAGCTCCCTCGAGGCCACGCCAACCGGATCGAATTGACGCACCAGATCAATTGCCTCGCGCAGTGCGTCACGTCCGAACAGTGCGCGAGACGGAACCTCCGGTTTGTTCAGGAGCTTGGGCCGTTCGGCGGCATGTTCCGCCTGAAGCGCAGCGCCGGCCTGGGACGCAGCGGCCTCCGCGGCGAGCGTCCGCAAAACCTCTACCGCACCCTTCGCCAGACCATTTCCTCCATCTGCCTCACCGGAGACGAAAGGATCTGCCACGGCCAACAATTCATCGTCGGAAGCCAGAAGATAGCCATCTTCGTTCAGGTTGCCGATGACTAATTCGGCGGCGGCCAGAACGTCGTCTTTCAGATGCATGGACCCCAACTGCCAAAGCAGGTGGTCGGTCAGGCTGGTGGGCTTGGAAAGAAAATTTTCGAAGGAAGGTCTCTCGATCGTCTCGAGATCGGCAAAGCTGCGGTACCCGGGATCGAGGTACTCCTGAAAGAAAGAACCGAAGTCGATCTCATCAAAGGGATCTTTCTCGTCGTTCTTCTTTTGTTCCTTCTGTTCCTCGGTGGCTGAACTTTCCCGTTCCCGCTGCTCCTCCCGCCCCCCAACTTCATCGAGAGTGGGGACCGAATCCAAATACTCGTCGAGCACCGGGTTCTCAACGATCTCCGCATTGATCATGTCCTTCAGCTCCAACTTGTTGAGAGCCAGGACGCTGACCATCTGGACGAGGCCAGGGGTGAGGATTTGCTTCTGCGAGACCTTGAGATTCAGCCTGGGTTGTAGCAGTACCATGATGATGTGGGTGGAAAATGTCCCCTGTAGATTCTAAACCAGAAGCTTGACGACGCGGCGATGAAAGCCAAAAAATCGAGCCCTAAGGCCCGGCTATTGTTAATCCTAGGTGCTATACCAGAGAAAAACTCTCTCCCAGATAAACACGCTTGACTTCCGGATCGTTGCCAAGTTCTTCGGGCGTACCCGCGCGGAAGATGCGCCCCTCGTTGATGATGTAAGCGCGATCGGTAACCGAAAGGGTTTCCCGCACATTGTGATCGGTAATCAATATGCCGATGCCGCTGTCCTTCAGCGTCTTGATGATGTTCTGCAGGTCTAGCACGGCAATGGGATCGATCCCGGAGAATGGCTCGTCGAGCAGGATGAAAGTTGGTGCAATACAGAGCGAACGCGCAATCTCAACGCGACGCCGTTCGCCGCCGGAAAGTGCGTACCCGCGATTGCGCCGGATGTGCCCCAGCCCAAGCTGATCGATCAGGGACTCCATCTTGGCGCGGCGCTCAGGCCACGTGATCGGCTGCGTCTCCAGCACGGCCAATATATTTTCTTCCACGGTCAGCTTGCGAAAAACCGAAGCCTCCTGCGGCAGATAACTGATCCCGAAGTTGCGCGCCCGCAGGTACATCGGTGTTTCGGTGATATCTTCTTCACCGGCCAGAATTCTCCCGGCGTCCGGGCGAGTGAGGCCGACAATCATGTAGAAGCTGGTGGTCTTGCCGGCGCCGTTAGGACCGAGCAAGCCCACAACTTCCCCCCGGGTGACCGAGAGAGAAACCCCGGTGACGACCTGCCGTCCGCGGTAGCTCTTGCCGATTTCTACTGCCGAAAGCGTCTGCATTAACGGGTTACGCGGGTGCGCGTAATAGTGCGGGAAGATTCATTACTTTCAACGAGGACTCTATCATCGCGGCTGTAGAAGGTCAACGAATCGCCCCTAATCGTGCCACGCGCAGAGTCCGCCAGCAAAGGCGAGCCGCCGGTCATTACGAACTTTTCATCCGCAGCCGTATAGACCAGCTTTTCTCCTGTCGCCCGCCGATCCTGCTGCTGGACGACGATGTTGCCCAAGGCAACAATCTGATCAAGCTGGCTAGGGCTCACGGCGGACTGCGCCGATATGGTTTTGGCGGGAGCGAGGATGACGTTCGCACTGGCGGAGCTCATGGTCATGGCTTCGCCCCGGGCCAGCACGCCACCCGTGTAGCGGGCACGCCGATCGGAGTCGCTGTAGACAAGTCGCGCGGCAGTCACCACAACCGGTGTGGTCTTTCCATTTTTGTCGAGTTGCACGAAAACGCTGGTGACCGGCGTGGAGGCGCTGCCCTGTGCCACCAACGAACGATTGGGCTGGTCGAACTCAATCGAGGGCGCCTCCACCACGTTGGCCCCCTGCCACAATCGTGCGTTTCCCAAATACCTCGCGATACCCGATTGCCTCTGCACATTCATGCTGTTGGAGGTCACGTGCACCGGATCCTTGGTGGCCAGAATCGCTCCGTCCGGATTCTGTTGCACCTCACTGTAGGTGGTCTTGACCGAACCCTGGGCGAAAGCATCTCCGGTTCGCCGGACGATCCGCACTGCGTTGGCCGTAACCGTCATTCCGCCATCGACAATGCGAGGCGATCCGGCCAGGGTGAGCACATCTTCATCCGGCGTATAGCGTGCGCGGGCAGCATAAGCAAAGCGGCCTCCCGGTCCCAGGGGAGAATTTTTCGCATCCGGCTCGCTATGCTCGCTATAACGGAAATTTCCCTCCTGCCTGACATCCAGAACTCCTCCCCCGGGCGCGAAGTGGGCGATCACGGAATCGCTGGTACTTACCTTGTCTGGCTGGCCTGGAACGATGGAAGTAACCTTGGCTTGAGGTTCGCCGCGTACCAGGTCCAGGTGATTCTCACCGTCGAATTCGGCCCGCATACGCGCCGCGGTAACGACCGTATGTTCGCCGGGCACGATGGGTTTCACCGGCGTGATCGTCACTTGCGCCGGCCCCTGGCTCTGCGCATATGCGATCAGGCGACCCTGGCGGACATACATGTCTGCCGCCTGCGATGTGATCTCGATACTTTGTTGTTGCTTGCCGTCCTGCGAGGGCTGCTGCTGAACCCGCACGTTTTCACTCGCGCGTACGACTTGCGGGCGGTTCTGCTCCGCAAATCTGATATCCACGCGGCCCGCCGTTATCGTAGCGGCATCTGGGCCGCTCGTTTCCATTACCACCCCGCCGCTGAAAACGGCTGTTTGTAGCTGGTTTTTTACCCCGAGCATCATCTCCGCATGAGGAGAACGCAGGCGAGTGGGATTGGGGCCATTGGCCAGCAGTTGCACATTGCCAGTTGCCACCGCCCGCTGCACATCATTCTCGGGGGTGAGCAGCAACTCCAGCCGGTCAGACTGAAAGTCGCGGTCCTGCTGGTGAATCCGGGCATCGGAGAGGTCTATCTCGCGCGGTTCCTTGTTAATGGTCCCATGCGCCGCGTGTACCGTCGTGTGCTGCTGGTCCTTGGCCTTCAGCGCCACCTCAGACTCCAGGGTCAGCAGGTTATTCTTCGTGTCATAGGTGGCCCCGACGGCGGAGCCATCGCCCTGCGGCACCCGGAATTCCACGTATTGGTCGGTGTGCGCGATACCCGTCTGCTGGGTAAAGACCAAACCGCTCGTCTTTAAATGGATTGGGTTTTGCAGTTCCCTGGGTGACGCCTGATCGGGCTGCGCGGGGCCGCTGGCGTTGCCTTCGAGATCGATGTTGACTTCGCCGCGCGCAAACACCGTGCCCGCCTTCGGATCGTATTCGAAGGTGGAGCCGTAAATCTGGTCAAAGCGATTCGATTGCCGTCCGTAAACCACGATGTTGACGTCGCGAAGCTCGGCTCGGCCGCCATCTTTGTACTGAACCGCATTGGCCGCTCGAATGGTAAACAGCGTGCGCCCGCCTTGCGACTTCGAGAGGGAAAACCCCTGCGAGCTCTGCTGGATGTCAACGCCGAGTTTTGCGGGCAACTGCTTCAGGAAGCTCCGATTCTGTATTCGCGCATAAAAATAAAAGCCTGCGACAACGGCGACAACGGCAATCGCCAGCATCGCAAACCAGATCCGAAGGCGCGGAATAGAGATCGGCATTTATACACATCTTACTTGATATGCTGAGAGCTGCTTCAGAATAGGTATAACCCGGCGCCGGGCCTGATGTTCCAAAACCGATTGACGGAAACAAGCTCTACTCAGAACGTACGACGAGGGTTCCGGCAATCATATCGTGCAAACTTTGCTTCCGCGAATGGAAGATGGCAATAGCGAAACCCACCAGCAAGGCAAATGTCGATAGGAACTTCGCGTAGTAACGCCCGGTTGCCTGCTGGAAAGTCAGCCGTCCGTGTGACATGCTGACCACCTTCATCTTCAGCAGCCGCTTGCCCGGCGTTGCCTGATGCACGGAAGACTCGGCGCTGGCGCAGTAAAGGCCGAAGCACACGATCCACAGCAGCACTGCTGCAGTGCCCATTGCCGTGCGGCTCTTGATTTCGCTGAGGCCAATCTCGGAGTGATACGCCTCCATTACCCAGATCAGCAGAACGGTTACGGGGAGCAGGATCGCCGAGGCAAGAGAAACATCAAACAATGCCGCGCAAAAGCGCCGCCAGATGGAAGCGTAGACTGCCTCATGGCGCGTGGTTTGGGTAGGGACGGCTTGGCTGGCGCTGAAATCGACAGCCGTAGCCGGCCGATTGGCTTCTCCGCCGCACTGTGGGCAGGATGCCTCAGCGGATGTCACGCATCCACAACCGGGACAAATGGTAACCACAACAGTAGCCACTCAGGAAAATATAACACCTTAGGCTGTCAACGGGCCACTCACTTATGGCCGCTGGAGCCAAGTTCCACCCTCTGCATATACTTCGCGATTTCGACCCGCCATCCAAGCTGCTGCTGGATGGTTTGTTGCAGCGCCGCAGCCGAGTCAGGCTCACCATGCACCAGGTAGGTTACCTCGGGCGTTTTGTGGAAGGTCTTCAACCATTGCAGCAGCTCCGCTGCATCCGCGTGATCGCTGAACTGCTCCAGCGCAGCCACTTGCGCGCGCACGGGAATGATTTGTCCGAAGATCTTTACCTCGGGCGCCCCGTCCTTGATTTGCCGTCCGCGAGTACCCACCGCCTGGAAGCCGATAAACAGCACCAGGTTTTTCGGGTCCGGCAGCCGCTGCGCGAGATGGTGCTGTATGCGGCCGCCCATGGCCATACCATTCGAGGAGACGATGATGCACGGATAGCGCGAATTGTTGATCTTCTTGGAGTCGGCCACGGTGGTCGCAAAGTGGAAGCTGTCCCAATGGAAGGGCGAACCATACTTTTGAATCAGCTGGCGGGTTGCATCGTCGAACTCCTCCGAGTGCTTGAAAAAGATTCTGACGGCCTCGATCGCCATCGGCGAGTCGGCATAGACCGGCACGCGGGGAATCTGCCCGTCTTCCATGAGGTTCTTCAGCATGAACAGAAACTTCTGGGTGCGCTCAACCGCGAACGACGGCACGACGACGCTGCCACCACGCTTGACCGTGTCGCGAATGAGCTGCGCCATTCGGGGCCGGGGATCGTCGTGCGGGTGGGCGCGGTTTCCGTAGGTCGACTCCATGACCAGAACGTCGGGCGACTCGCCCTCTGTCGGTCCGGAATGCACGACCTTGCCGGGCGCTATCTGGCTGTCGCGCACGCGGCCGATGTCGCCGGTGAACAGGCAGACCCGCTTGTCCCCGTTCGCCGTGAGTGTCACTTCCGTCATGGCCGCCCCGAGAATGTGCGCCGAGCGTACGAAACGGAAGCCAATTTCGGGGCTGAGCTGCAGGGTCTTGCCGAACTCGATGGGCGAGAACTGCGCCAGAGACGCCCGCGCCTGTTCCAACGTGTAGAGAGGCAAAGCCGGATCGTGTTTGGAGGATTTCTGCTTGTTATGAAACGCCGCGTCTTCTTCCTGCAGGTAGCCGGAATCGGGAAGCAGGATTCCGCATAAATCGACCGTCGGCGGCGTGGCGTAAACTTGCCCGCGGTAGCCCTCGGCCACCAGGCGGGGAATCCATCCGCTATGGTCGAGGTGCGCGTGCGTCAGCACCACCGCATCGATCGCGCGCGCCGGCTCCGGCGGGTCTTGCCAGTTCTTGAGGCGCCACTCCTTCGGCCCCTGAAACAGACCGCAATCGAGCAGGGTCTGAAAGCCGCTTGTGCCGCTCGCATCGGAATTGGTGCTGATGAGGTGTTTGGAACCGGTAACCGTGCCTGCCGCGCCCAGAAACTGTATGTAGCTCACGTGTTCGCCTCTTTACTGGAGGCTTCCAGAGTTACAGAGTAATCGGGCTCACGCAAGTCTCTTCAGGGTTTCCCCAGCATCAGCACTTCCTTCTTATTGTTCGAGAGATCCAGTTCCGGAACGCTGCCGTCGTTAACCTCGGCGGTGGTTGGTATGCCCTGAAAAGCCATCCGCGTCGTGCTCTTCGCGTTTCCTGGCACCTGGATATGCGTTGCACGGGCAATGCCGCTGGCGCCGCTCACCACCACGGGAACCTCTACCCAGACGCGCGTCAGGTTCTCGACGGTGACGCTGACCACGTGGTTGTTCTCCATCGTCCGGCGCGCGTTTGCGGCGTCAATGCGCAAATCCGGCAATCCGTAATCGTGGTACACCCATGAGTCGAAGAAAGCCTGCAAGTCGCGGGGAGGCGTGAATTGCGCCTCGATCAGTCGCTGCACATAGGACACATCCCGGTCCTGCTCGGGACGGTAGGCGGCAATCGCCTTCGTCAAGGCCGCGTCGCCGACAATGTCACGCAGCATCCACCACACATAAGCGCCTTTGCCTGTGTAAAGCAGCTCGTCACTGGTGTTGATGAGAGACTCGCGTTCGACACGATTGGCAGCCTCTGCGGCCGATCCCGCCTGTTCGGTCTGGATCAGTGCAGGCAGCACTTGAGCCATGAACTCGTTGGCACTAGCGCGACCGGTTTGGCGCTCACGCACCAATGCCTGGCCAAACCGCGCCAACCCGTCGGATACCCACCTCCGTGATGACAACACGCTGCCATGAACGAGTGGCCGCGCCAGCGCCATTTGCCGGGCTTGGCTGGTCATCGGGCGCAGCGGGGCCAGCACCAGATCTCCGCTTTCAAACGCCGCCGCATTCGGATCGTGGAGCGCCACCAGTCGCGGCTTGATTTTCAGAGGGCCAAACCAGTCGGCCAGCACGCGCTCAGCTTGCTCGGCCGAGTCCGCGTAGCTTCTCGCCACTTCGGCTTGGTCCGGTTCGTGGAATACCGTGAGCGCCAGACCTTCCAGCTTAAGGAACTCGCCGAAGGCAAACGCTGGAGTTAACGCGGCAGGAAAGTCAGCCGCGACCGTCGAGATCGTGACGTGGCTGCCCTTCGAGGAGCTGAACGCCGGGGACTGCTCGGAGGCGGCGGGTTGTGCGCGTCCGCTGGTGACAAGGGAAAGCGGCGCTGCGTGCGCCGCGTCGAAGCTCAACGAGAGCGCCACATGAATCGTCGTCTGCTGGTGACGCCGCTTCCAGCGGGCTATCGCGTCAAACATTGCGTTGTTGTCGCTGAGGCTGACGGCCTCTATGGAAACTGGATACCAGGTGACATAGCCGAGTCCACGTATGGCGCCGAAGCGCTCGCCGATCTCATCCCAATCGCTTTGCGCGATAACGCTTTCGGGAGCTCCAATCCGGGTCAAGCGGCCGGAGCTTCGCCTTATCTCGCCGCCGTAGCTCACTTCAAGCTTTACCGTGGCGCCGGGAGCAAGCGCTTCCGGCAGGGTGACAATGGCCTCTTCCAGCGCTCCGGTATGGTCGATGTCGGAGGTGTAACTCTGCTTGATATAGGCAACTGGTAGATGGCCCTCAAGCTGAATCTCTTTCCATGCGAGCGAAGAAGAAATTTGCAGAGGCACTTCTTTTTGCGGGGAATTCGAGTCGTTGCGTAACTCGATCGTTCCACTGGCCTGGAATTCGTGCTCCGCCGGCCGGATATTTACCTTTAGAGAATAGTTGGTAAAAGTGAATGCGTTGCGGTCCAGCGCATGGAGCGGGAATGCCGCCAGCGATACCGCGAGCAAGAGAAGGAGACGAACGCCTGTTTGCAAGATCACTCTGCTTTGCCTCGTTCGGCTGCACGCCCGGCAGCCTTGGACTGGGCCCGCCGCGTCCGGCGCTGCCGCAAGACTTCGTACATCACAATGCCGCCGGCAACCGAGACGTTGAGCGACGCGACACTGCCCATCATGGGAATGGAAACCAGCAAATCGCATTTTCTGCGCACCAGATCGTGCAGCCCTTTGCCTTCGGCTCCGAGCACCAGCGCGCAATTCATGTTGTAATCGAGTTCGTCATAGCTCTGCGTTCCGCGCTCGTCAAGTCCAACCGTCCAGACGTTGCGTTCCTTCAAATCTTCCAGCGTGCGCGCAATGTTGACCACGCGCGCCACGGGCAGATGCTCCGAGGCTCCAGCCGAAGCCTTGACGACCGCCCCGGTTATGCCCGCCGCGCGCCTTTCGGCAATGACCGCCCCGTCCACGCCGGCGCCGTCGGCTGAGCGCAGCAGGGCGCCAAGGTTGTGCGGATCTTCCACGCCGTCCAGCACCAGCAGGAAGACGTATTCGCCGCGGCGGTTCGCAATCAGATCATCGATGCCGGCAAAAGTCTTCCGCGAAGTGAACGCCATCACTCCCTGATGCGTGCTGGTGCGGGTAGCGCGGTCGATCTCCTCGCGCGGAACAAAGCGCACCGGGACTCCCTGGCCCCGGCAGTCGTCGATGATGCGCTGTATGCGGGGGTCGGTCCGGTCGCGGCTGACAGCCACGTAGTCGAAACGGCGCTCACGTGACTTCAACGCCTCGCTGATGGGATGAATGCCGTAGATTACGTCGTTCATGCATCTAGTCCGCTGCGGTCATAGCTGATGCGCCGCATGGCGGCCATACTAAGGTAGATTACGTCGTTCATGCATCTAGTCTACAGTGGTCGTACCTTTTGACGCGCCGTGGCAGCCTGCCCGGCACGCGGAAGCACGAAACGCACCGTGAATGAAGGTCCAATGCCGGCAGCGGGGGAGATGACGATGGAGTCGCCTTCGCGCATGCTGGTGCGCATCACCGAACAGCATATCGGGATGCGATGGTTGACACCGGGGTAGCCGCCCAGAGCACGATGCAGTTGCGCGGCACTCACCTCGATCTGGGTACGGCCGTCGCGCTCGGCTTCACTGAGAAAACCCGCCAGCGCCTGACGGAAATCTTCGGCATCAGGCATCAGTTCCCTTTATCTCAAGATACCTCATGCGACGGCCTGGCGCACCCGCACGGCCTCGGATTACCCGAGTTGCCTTGCCATGAATTAACGAGGCGCGCACCGGCCTTGCAAAGTGGTCTATACTTTTCTGAGATGCAGGAGCCGCCATGTCGCTTTCCATTGTGATTGTGGATGACGAACAACTGGCCCGCGAGGAACTCGCGTTTCTATTGCGCGATGTCGAGGGAATCGACGTTCTTGCCCAGGGTAAGAACGGCATCGAAGCCGTAAACCTGATCCGCGAGTACTCTCCCGACCTGGTGTTTCTGGACGTGCAGATGCCGGGGTTGGACGGCTTTGCGGTCATCAAGAAGCTGCTGGAGAAGAAACTGCCGCTTCCGCAGATCGTCTTCGCCACCGCGTTCGACCAGTACGCGGTGAAGGCGTTCGAGGTGAACGCACTCGACTACCTGCTGAAACCCTTCGACAAGAAGCGCGTCGTGAATGCCATCGAAAGGGCACGCAAGAACCTCGAGGGCGCCCCCGTGCCGTCCGACAAGTTCGATACCCTGGTCAAGATGCTGCAATCGCAGAGACCCCAGCCCTCCAAGGTACTGCTCAAAGCCAACGGACGCCTGTTCCTGGTGGACCAGAAGGACATCTGCTACGCCTCCATCGAGGACGGCATCATCACCGTGGTGGCGCACACCATGGAGGGCCAGTCCAACTGCCGCACGCTGGAAGAGTTGCTGACGTCGCTCGACCCGAATCTGTTCTGGCGCGCTCATCGCTCTTATCTGGTGAACATCAACCGCATCAAGGAAGTGGTGCCGTGGTTCAAGAGTTCTTACCAGATCCGCATGGACGACCGTAAGCAAACGGAAATCCCTGTCAGCCGGGCGCAGACGCGCCGCTTGCGTGAGCTGTTTGGCCTGTAGGAGGATGTAGATGGCGCGTTCCAGCAACACTCGGTATTCAGGCGCTGGTTGCGGCTGTATAATTCAATTAATCCCATGAAAGCTTACGTTTACGTCTCTCTTAAGAAAAGCGTGCTTGATCCCCAGGGCAAAACAATCCAGGGAGCCTTGACCAAAATGGGGTACAAGGGCGTCGCCGAGGTGCGGCAAGGCAAGTACTTCGAGGTGACACTTGACGGCAATCTCGACCGTCATGCCGCCGAAAAAGAAGTGGAACGGATTGCGCGAGAGGTCCTGACGAATCCGGTCATAGAGGAATTTCGCTACTCGTTGGAAGGCTGATCGGGTTCGCAAGAGGTTGATCTCAGCAACCAGCGAAATTGCGGATACAACATCCGCGCTAACGGCCACATAACTATTGAGATTTTCCCTGTAGTCGTTCGCGGGCTTCTTTAGCTATTGGCTAAGTTCGATTTGGCAGGTATTGGAGCGTGAGCACGTGTGTGGAATTGTTGGCTACATCGGTAAGAAGCGGGTCGTTCCAGTCATTCTCGATGGCCTGAAACGGCTTGAGTATCGCGGCTATGACTCGGCGGGAATTGCGGTCGGCGGAAATGGCGACGGGCTGCAGATGCGCCGCGCCGAAGGCAAGCTGCGCAACCTGGAAGAAGCCATCCGGCTGAATCCAATCGACGGCACTTACGGCATCGGCCATACCCGCTGGGCAACCCATGGGCGCCCAACGGAGGAGAATGCCCATCCGCATCGCGACTGCACGGGGCGCGTCGTGGTGGTGCATAACGGCATTATCGAGAACTACCTCAGCCTGAAGAAGAAGCTGCGCGAAGAGGGCCACACGTTCCTGACCGAGACCGACACCGAGGTCATCGCTCACCTCATTGAGAAGCACCTGGCCTGCGGCAATGGCGCGAAGGTTACGTTGGAAGAAGCCGTGCGCAAGGCAGTGCTCGAGGTCCGGGGAGTCTTTGCGCTGGCAGTGATTTCCGCCGATGAGCCAAACAAGATCGTAGCTGCCCGCAATGGTCCGCCTGCGGTCATCGGGTTGGGAAAGGACGAGTACTTCGTGGCCTCCGACGTTCCGGCCATTCTTAATCACACCCGCGACCTGTTCTTTCTGTCCGACGGCGACATGGCAGTAATCACGCCGAGCGGCGTCCAGTTGAACGACTTCACCAGCGGCAAACCGGTGGTGCGGCAGGTGCAGCACATCACCTGGGATCCCATCATGGCCGAAAAGGGCGGCTTTAAGCACTTCATGCTCAAGGAAATTTTTGAGCAGCCGCGCGCCGTCCGCGATACGTCCCTTGGCCGCATCTCGCTTGACACCGGCAAAGTGTTCCTCGACCAGATGGATATCAGCGAGGCCGAGTTCAAGAGTCTCGTCAAGGTGCAGGCGGTTGCCTGCGGAACCAGTTGGCACGCAGCTCTGGCCGGCAAGTACATGATCGAGCGGCTGGCGCGGATTCCGGTTGAGGTCGACTACGGAAGCGAATACCGCTACCGTGACCCGATCATGGGCCCGAATGAATTGGCGATTGTCATTACCCAATCCGGTGAAACCGCCGACACCATCGCCGCGCAGCGCGAGGCCAAGGCGAAGGGGGCCAAGACGCTGGCGATTTGCAACGTGGTCGGCGCCATGATCGCCCGTGAAGCTGATGGCACGATCTATACACACGCGGGGCCGGAGATCGGCGTGGCCTCCACCAAGGCATTCACCAGCCAGTTGGCGGCGCTTTTTATTTTCGCCGTCTATCTGGGACAACTACGCGGCACTCTTTTGCCGGAGCAGTCGAAGCAGTTGCTGGGCGAACTGGCCAAGATGCCGGGCAAACTCGAAACCGTGCTCACGCTGGAAGAAGACCTGGAAGACCTCGCCAAGCAATACAGCCGCGCTCAAGACTTCCTGTTTCTTGGCCGAGGCGTGCACTTCCCCATCGCATTGGAAGGTGCGCTGAAATTGAAAGAAATCTCCTACATTCATGCCGAGGGCTACCCGGCAGGCGAGATGAAGCACGGCCCGAACGCCCTGATCGACGAGGACCTGCCAACGGTGATCCTCGCCACCAAGGACGAAAGCGATCCCAATTCGGTGCTTCGCTACGAAAAGACCTGCTCAAACCTGAAGGAAGTGACCGCGCGCTCCGGCAAGGTGATCGCGATTGCAACCGAAGGCGACGAGGAGATCCGCGAGTCCGCCGATCACGTTCTCTACATTCCAGCGGCGCCAGAGCTGCTGGCGCCGATCCTTGAGATCGTGCCCTTGCAGTTGCTGGCATACCATATTGCGGTGCGCCGTGGTTGCGATGTCGATCAACCTCGCAACTTGGCCAAATCGGTTACAGTCGAATAACAACCGGGTTCCTCGAATCCAAGTAGAACGTTGACTTTCGTGAACACCGTATAGTAGCGTCCCGGAGATGAACTCTCATCTTTGAAGGGAGTAGAGCTTTGTCTCAGGATGCTTATATTTATGACTTCCTGCGTACTCCTATAGGTCGTCAAGCCGGCAAACTTGCCTCAGTACGCCCGGACGATATGGCGGCCTTGGTTTTACGTACGGTAATTCAACGCAATCCTTTCCCTGCCGAGGCCTACGAGGATGTTGTGCTTGGCTGCGCCAACCAGGCGGGCGAAGATTGCCGTAATGTCGCACGCCATGCCGCCTTGCTTGCAGGACTTCCCGTCGAAGTGCCGGCGCAGACGATCAACCGGCTCTGCGCATCCGGTCTCGCAGCGGTCATCGCCGCCGCAAACTCAATCCGGTGCAACGAAGGCGAACTGTTTCTGGCGGGTGGAGTGGAAAGCATGAGCCGCGGCCCGTTCGCAATCGCCAAGGCCGAGGCCGCCTATACTCGCGAATTCAAAGTTTTCGATACCTCTTTGGGAGTTCGTTTTCCAAATCCCTGCTTTGTTTCAACCTTCGGCAACGATGCGCTGGCGGAGACAGCCGACAACGTCGCAAGGGAAGTTGGCGTGACCCGCGATGAATCGGACGTATTCGCCTTAGCGTCGCAGAGCAAGTATGCACGGGCCAAAGCAGCCGGTTACTTCAAGGATGAAATCATGCCGGTTCCGGTGCCGGTTCGAAAGGGTCCACCGGTCGTAGTCGAGGAAGATGAACACCCGCGTCCCGAGACCACTGCGGAGGCATTGGCGAAGTTGCGCCCGATGTTCGCAGGCGGCGTCACCACCGCCGGCAATGCATCCGGCATCAACGATGGGGCTGGCGCTTTGATTGTCGGCTCTCTGAAGATCGGCGAGAAATACGGTCTTAAGCCACTGGTTCGGATCGTCGCCGGTGCCGTGGCGGGTGTGCCCCCGCGGGTAATGGGACTCGGTCCGGTGCCAGCGACTAAGAAGTGCCTTGAGCGGGCTGGACTATCGCTCAAAGACATCGACGTCATCGAGATCAACGAAGCCTTCGCTGCCCAAGTTTTGGGCTGCCTGAAGCAACTGGGAATTGCCTACGACGATAGCCGGGTCAATCCCAACGGTGGCGCGATTGCGGTCGGACACCCGCTGGGTGCTTCTGGCGCACGACTCACCATGACAGCCATTCGCCAACTGCTTCGGCAAGGCGGACGCTACGCCCTGATTACGGCGTGCATCGGTGTCGGCCAGGGCATGACTGCTGTTGTGGAGCGCGTGTAACACCTTTAACATGCACCGCCACTTATGAATATTCTTGTCTGCTTGAAGCAAATCCTCGATCCCGAGGTTCCGACGCGCGACTTCGCCATTGATCCTGTCAAGTGCCAGGCCGAACGCGGGTCGGCTAATCTCGTCACCAACATCTTTTGCGAAAACGCGCTCGAGACTGCGCTTCAATTCCGTACGCGAACAGGCGACATCAAGATCACCGCGTTGTCATACGGACCAGCTACGGCCGAGGAGGTGTTGCGCAAGGCGCTTGCTATGAAAGCTGACGCGGCGGCGCTCATAACGAATGACGGTAATCAGAACCCGGATCCGCTTACGACCGCACGTGTGCTAGCCGCCGCTATCTGCAAGCTCGGCAATTTCGATCTGATCATGGTAGGCCGGGAAGCAGGAGATTGGGGCGCGAGCCAAACCGGCGGACTGTTGGCCGAAGAGCTTGGGCTGCCCTGCATATCGTTCGCCGACAATATTGAAAGTACCGGCGGCCAGTTGCGCATCAGGCGGCAGACGGATTCCGGGTGGGAGCTGCTGGAGGCAAAACCGCCGCTGGTGCTAACCATTAGCAACTACGAACATAATGTACCGCGAATTCCGAAAGTAAGGGACGTGATGATGTCATTTCGTCAGCCGCTGATGAAATGGGCGGTCGGCGATCTTGGATTGGACGTGGCCGAGGCAAATGCGGGCGACTCTTATTACAGGGTGGCTGAACTCTCTATTCCCACGAAAGAAGCGCACTGCGAGTTCGTGGCGGGTGATACGCCGGAAGAAGGGGTCGAGGCGTTTGCCCGGCGCATCGTGGCCGTGACAAGCGCGATTTAAACTCAACCCTCCATGGAATTCATAAGACTCGATTCAAGGCTATCTTATGCAAGACGTTGTTAGCTGTCTCTTCGCATCCAGTGGCTTCGACAAAGGCGCACAAGGACTTCTTGGCGCTGCGCGCCGCCTTGCTGACGAACTTGGCGGCACACTAGGTGTCATCGTTATCGGTACGGGTACGGATTCTTTTGCTTCCGCGCTTGCCGCCATTGCCAACCATGTGATCGTAGCCGATGCGCCGGAACTCGCGGAATATCAACCCGAAATTTGTCTCAATGTACTGACGCAACTTTGCCGTGAACTCTCACCTCGAGCGATCCTGCTCTCCAACGACACCTACAGCCAGGAAGTCGCCGCTCGTTTGGCGCACAGGCTTGGCGGCAGCGCCGTCGGTGATGGCATTGGCCTGCAAGTGCAGGATGGAAAATTACGCGTCATGCGCCAGGTGTATGGCGGCAAGGCGCAGGCAGTTATCGAACTCCAACGCTACCCAGCGGTCGTATGGTTGCGCTCTCGCGCATTTGAGCCGGCAGCACCAAGCGGGGCTTCCGGCGAGATCACACGCGCCGCACTGCAAATCAACTTGGACGTGCCGACGCGCATCATCGAGCGCAACCGCGAGGAAGGCGGAAAGATTCGTCTCGAGGATGCGAACGTGATCGTTTCCGGCGGCCGCGGCATCGGCGGAGCAGAGCCGTTCAACACTGAGTTGCGGCCTCTGGCAGACTTAATGGGAGCTCAACTGGCAGCGAGCCGCGCAGCTTGCGACGCGGGCTGGGTACCGCCCACCTGGCAGGTAGGCCAGACCGGGAAGAAAGTCGCGCCGGAGTTGTATCTCGCTATAGGCATCAACGGCGCCAGTCAGCACGTCGCGGGCATTTCCGAAGCCAAAAATATTGCAGCAATCAATATCGACTCCGATGCCCCGATCTTTAAATATTGCCGTTTTGGTATCGTCGGCGACTATCGCAAGGTTGTCCCACTGCTACGAGCGAGGCTTGCGACTCTAAGCAAATGAACCCAACGGAAGCCACTCGTCAGATCTACTGGAACATCTCCCATGTTTGGGTGATGTACGTGCTGGTGCTCCCGGTTCTGGTGGTCGCCGGGTATGGCGTCTATCGTCATATTGAGTTTTGGCGGCAGGGCCTTCCGCTGGTGCGCTTCGACCACCCGACCGAGCGCATTAAGCTGATCTTCAGACACACATTGGGGCTGCAACGCACTGCCCGTGACGGGTACGCGGGACTATTCCATCGATTCATTTTCTATGGTTTTATCGTCCTCGCCATCGCCACGACCATCGTTGCCATTGACGCGGACCTCGGCATCCATGTCATGCATGGGGCGCTGTATCTGTATTTCCAATCATTCATTGTCGATGTTTTTGGCGCCCTTGTACTGGTTGGCACGCTGATGGCTGCTGTCCGGCGTTTTATGGCCATCCCAAAACTCTTGTTTACACCAATGAATCCACGTGGATTCTGGCCGCCCTCTTTGCGATTGCGTCGACAGGGTTCCTTCTGGAGGGCCTGCGCATTGCCGCAACGAACGATCCCTGGGCCGCATGGTCGCCCTTCGGCAATCTCATGGCCCGCACTGCTGCGGCCCGCGATGGGGGCGGATGCGATGCAGCAGGCTCATCGTGTGACATGGTGGTTCCATCTTGCAGTAAGCTTCGGCTTCATTGCGTGGTTACCCTACACCAAGATGTTGCACGTGCTCACGGGGCCTCTCAACATCTACGCTGCAAACCTGGACCCCATCGGCGCCTCGCTGAAGAACATCGATTTCGAATCGGCCGCCAGCTTCGGCGTTAACTCCATGAACGCTTTTACCTGGAAGGATCTGCTCGACCTGGATGCTTGCACCGAATGCGGGCGATGCACATCGGTCTGTCCGGCAAACACGGTTGGCAAGGAACTTTCGCCCCGCGATGTAATTATCCATCTCAGAAACCTGATGCATGAACGTCCACACGAAGTTTTCAGATCCGGGCCGGTCAATGGAAATGGGACCTCTGGCGAAGCAGCCGCGTCGCCGGATCAAAGTTCGTTAAGTGGTGAAACGCTCGCACCATTGGCGATCATCGGTACAGTTCCTGGAACTTTGCCAGAGCGGCTGTGGCAATGCACAACCTGCGCGGCGTGCGTGGAAATCTGTCCGGTATTCATCGAACAGATGCCGAAGATTGTGGACATGCGGAGGTACCAGGTCATGGAACAGTCCGATTTTCCGGACTCCTTGCAGGCTGCAATCATGTCGCTTGAGTCTCGTGGCCATCCGTTCCCAGGCACTCAGGCTTCACGTCTGGACTGGACGGATGGACTGGATGTCGCTCTGGCCAAGGACGCCAAACCGTTTGAAATCCTTCTCTGGGTGGGTTGCAGCGGAGCGCTCCTGGAACGCAATCAGAAGGTCATGCGAGCAACCGTGAAACTTCTCCAGGCTGCCGGCGTGAAGTTTGCAATTCTTGGTCGCGAGGAAAAGTGCTGCGGTGATCCGGCACGGCGTATTGGCAACGAATTCCAGTTCGAATCCCTGGCCAAAGACAACATCGCAACCCTCAACAAGTACGAAGTGAAGAAGATCGTCACCGCCTGCCCGCATTGCTTTAACACGCTGAAGAATGAGTATCCGCGCCTGTGTGAGACCTTCGAAGTCCATCATCACACCGAATTTCTTGCCGATTTGGTGCGGCAAGGCAGGCTTACGCTTTCCGCCGAATCCGGCAAAAAGATTGCTTTCCATGATCCCTGTTACCTGGGCCGCCACAACGGCATCTACGACGAACCGCGCAGTCTGGTGCGCATGGCATCGCGCGCTGCGCCGGTGGAGTTGCGGCGTAACCGCTCGAACAGCTTCTGCTGCGGAGGCGGCGGTGGCATGAGCTTTGTGGAGGAACCGCCTGCACAACGCGTGAATCAGGAGCGCGCCCGCGAAATCCTCGCCACTGACGCTGATGTAGTCGCCGTCGGCTGCCCATTTTGCCTGACCATGATGGAGGACGGAATCAACGCGCGTAAAGGCGATCGCGAGATACGGGTGAAAGACGTTGCTGAATTGCTGGCGGAAGTGTTACCGCCAGACCCGAAAGACGCGACCCCACCCGCCTGATTTTGTTCGTCTGACGTTGCTTCCCTATCTCGGAAGGAGACTTACGAACTCAGTGATACTATCTTTAACTATTGACCACGGCGGCTGAATCGACCGTATAGTAGCGAAGATAAGATTTCGCGTTAAATAATCTCAGTGTTAATTGAGGAGGACAGGTGGAAGATAATCGCAGCGACATGTCTAGGGATCAAGAGCGCTCCGTTCTAACGAGGCGCCGTCTTTTACAGGGTGCGGGCGGACTCATCGCGGCATCAGCGCTTCCGGCGAATGGGGCAATTGGCGCAAATCTTCTGGTCGGCCAATCGACTCCCAATACATCTTCAACCGTCGCCCCCGATCTCACCGGTCAGCTAGCGCGATACATGGTGGCGGCCCGGGAGCACAGCCTGCCGCCAAAGGTATTGATGGATGCCAAGCATCGAGTTCTCGACACGATGGGTGCAATGGTTTCGGGGTCGCGTCTCAGGCCCGGCGAGTTGGCCACCAGCTTTATACGCTCTCAAGGCGGCGTGCCGGAGGCGTCGGTTCTCGCCACGGATATCAAGACCTCCGCTGTCAACGCCGCTCTGATCAATGGCATGTTCGCGCACGCGGACGAAACCGATGATGTCGACCCGCTAACCAAAGCGCATCCGGGCTCTGGTGTAGTGCCTGCCGCCCTGGCCATGGCGGAGCGGGAGCAGCGCTCCGGCATGGACGTGATCAGGGCGGTGACGCTTGGCTACGATGTTGGTTGCCGTTTCGTCGTCGCTCTTGGACAGGACTTGGTGCGCGCCAGCCACCGCGGCATTGAGTGTCCGGTCTCTACGATGGGCGGCATGGCCGCGGCGGCCTCCCTGGCCCGCCTGGACGAAACCGGGATGCGCTACGCGATTTCCTACGGGGCGCAGCAGGTCTCCGGCCTCTGGAGCTGGGTCCAGGATCCCGATCACATTGAAAAAGCCTTCGACATCGGCGGCATGGGCGCCCGCAATGGCGTCACTGCGGTAGTCATGGTGCAGGCGGGATTTACCGGTGTCCGCGATGTACTGAGCGGAAGGCACAACGCGATACAAGCACTTTCTTCCAAGCCACACCCCGAGGAGATCATGGCCGAGCTGGGCAGCCGGTTTTTTGTCTCGGAGACAGGCATCAAGACCTTTTCCGTGGGCTACCCCAACCAAGCGCCCCTGGATGCGTTCTTCAAGCTGCGCCGGGAGCATGGTCTGCGCGCAGACAATGTCGAGCGCATTGTCGTCCGGCTGCCGGAGGACGGGCCGGGCATTGTCAGTAACAGTCCGATGCCCGACGTCAACTGCCAGTACCTCATCGCCACGGCCCTGGTGGACGGCGCCGTCTCGTTTGCCGCTAGTCACTCGCGCGAGCACATGGCCGACCCGCAGATACGCGCCGTCATGCAACGCGTGCAGGTGATTGGAGATCCCAAGCTGAATGATCCCGCCGCGCCACGCAGCGGCCTGGTCGAAGTGACCCTGCGCGACGGCCGGACCGTAAGCCACTTCACGCGTTTCCCGCCGGGCACGAAGGAGAATCCCGTGAGCACCGAGGGCCTGAACGCCAAGGCGCGGGACCTGATGACGCCTGTATTGGGTGCTAAGCGGACCGAGACGCTTATCCAACGGGTGAACGCCCTGGAGGAGGTGAGCAATATGCGTGAGCTCATCCGTTCACTGCTGACGCTGTAGGCTGTTGCTGAAAGAACTGTTCTCATGGAGTGTCATCCTGTTCCAGCCGGGGTCCCCGGCAACGGCCGCTTCTGCCATTGCTGGGGTGGGAACGCGCAAGATCAGCGCAACCTCAGGATGACACTTCCATGAGTTTTCAGCAGCCTGCCAGGAATCCGCTCGAATAACATCCAACAGTGCCGTTTGGCCGCAAGCCGTCTTTTCCGATTCACACCGCCCACACTATTACCATAGCGGGTTCAGCGCCGTTCGCTACTCAGCGGCCCAACAATTTCTGTGATTGACGATAGTGTGAATAAGTGTAAACTCCAGCAACATAGGGTTGAAGTCCGGTTCTGGTTTTCGGTTATCTATGTCGCGGAGGACGCACAAGGAGCCAGCAATGCATCGGAGAGTATCCATACCGGCGGCACTTATGTTTCTTTTGTGCACCAGCTTGCAAATTGCAGCGCAACAACCTGTGCTTCACGTGTATGGGCCGGGCGGCCCTCTCGGGCCACTTCAGGAGTGCGCTGATCTTTTCAGCACTGCAAACCAGGTAAAAGTGGTGGTCACGGCCAGTCCGGAGCCGCAGTGGTTCTCTCAGGCACAAAGCGATGCCGACCTGATCTTTGGCGGGGCGGAGTACGCGCTGACCGATTTTGCGCTGAGGCAGCCTGCAATGCTGGATGAAAAATCGCGTGTCGAATTGTACATGCGGCCTGCGGGGATCTTGGTGCGCAAAGGCAACCCGAAGAAGATCAAGTCCATGGCTGACCTGACGCGACCCGGCGTCCGAATTCTGGAGGTGAACGGAGCGGGCCAGATTGGGTTATGGGAAGATGTTGCCGGCAAGTTGGGATTAATTCCCGCGATTCAGAAGAACATTGCGGTGTCAGTACGCAATAGTGTTCAGGCGCTTGATCAGTGGAGAGCGGACCCGAAGCTGGATGCATGGATTACCTTCGAATCGTGGGCGTATCGCCTGAACGAGGCGGCGGATCTGGTTCGCTTACCCGAGGCGCAAAGGTTATATCGCGGAACGCCAATAGCAATTGCCAAAACCGCGCCGAACCGTTTGATCGCGGAAAGGTTTATTGCGTTTCTGCAGACGGCTCAGGCTCATGCGGTTTTCCAGAAGTGGGGCTGGAAATAGTTATACCGAGCCGCTCGCAGGAACACCACCCTGACGATCCTCCAGGATTTCTCTCTGTCAGACAACGGATTAGCACGATGCCCGAGTTGAAACCAGGACCCTTTCCAGCCGCTCCCCATAAGAGCTGCTCGTAAGTTTTCCTTCAAGCAGTTTACCCGGTGAGTTCCGCCGAACGGGCCATGAATCACACCGGCCCAATTGGGCATCGGCGTCCTCTTATGTAAGATCCTCCATGCCAGTATCGGTTGCTAGGACTGCTTGACACTGCTTGTCATTGCGGTCGGCGATCCAGTAGCCTCTCCCGCCATATAGGACCAGGCAAAATCCCACCAGGATCAGCGCACCATCGAAAATAGTCCACTTGGTGATGCCGAAATAACGAACGAGAGTAAGTCCTAGCACCAAGATCGCAAGTCCTGTTCGCAGTAGAGCGAGGTAGGTTCTACCCCTGGCCAGAAACGTCCTTTGCAGCGACAGTCGCGTGCGGGTCACAGCACGCGACGTACGAGCTTCCGCCAGTGCGTTGCGCTCTCGAGCCAAATCGGTTCTGCCACTTGATAGACGAGTGCGTTCGATGGCAAGCGTGTTGCGGTAACGGGCCATATTAGTCCTGGCCGTGGCCAGCCTGGTCCGTTCCTGTGCCAGTTCAGTTCGATGGACTGCGACTTCTGTCCTCTGTTCGGCCAGCGCGGTACGCTCTCTCGACAAATCTGTCCGGATAATGCCCAGTTCTGTGCTGCGACCGGAGAGGCCGGTCTGCGCCCGCGTCAGTGCTGTCCGCTCACGCGCCATCGCAGTCTGGTCCTGAGCCAACTCGGCGGCAGCTGATGAATGCTGCAACAAGTTCGAGGTAGTCTGGGTTCGCCGCTGTGCCAGTTCATTCTGCTCTTGTAGCAGCGCGATCTGTCTCTCTCCTACTTCATCCACTCGCTCCCTAATTTCCTGAAGTAAGTGCTCCAAAGTGACAGTTTCTACGTCGTGCACAGTTCCACCTCCTCTCGCTCGTACGCCAAATCAAACACACTCGAGTAGCCTTCCGTGTATTCCACGTCGCTGACGCCATCGACGGTTCTCGCGACCTCCAGTGCCCTTTCAAAGTCACCGCCCTCCAGAAAGGGTCCTTCGAGCTTAATGTGCCCTCCATCCGCGGTGGCGCCTATCCCCAAGGTGCGCGTTGATGAATCCATGAGCAGAGCCACCAACACCTTGGTTGACAGGTAAAGGTTTTCCACGGCAGCAAGAGATTTCGGCGTCGGCTGGAATTCCGGTTGCTCGGCGATGTTCTTGAGCATCGCGCAGGCAGTTGGAGACGAGACACGGTCAAGGTTGATACATAGATCAAACAGCTCGGGGTCGCGCAGGTTCTTGCCGTAAACAAAACGTGTCCAGCGGCTGCGCTCCTCGTCAACCTGCCGTATGTGTTCGCGAGCGCGCTCAATCGTGAAGTTGTCTCTCGCCATATGCTGAGCAATGCGCAGGCTCATGGAAGCGAGCATGCGAACCCTGGGCACGTGGGAGATAGGCGGAAGCAAAAGATGGCCCGAGTATCCGAAATACGCCATGTTTCCACTGCGCACGTATTCCAGCAGAGCCAATCGCATCAAGATTTTGTATGGTGCACGGAGCAAACTGAACTGGGCATAGTGCTGCGCGGCTTTTGGAATACTGGCAATGACCTGATTCGCGATTTCTCCGTGAGCATTCACCGAGGCGATCAGGTCCTCTCGGGTCAGACACGTCCACCCTGCGCATTTGGAAAGGCACTCTGCAATCGCTTTCGCGCCCGAGAACGACCCCCTGGAAACAAGTAGTACGGGCATCTGGCCCCCTCCCGCTCAGTCGCGTGTGGACGACATCAGCTCATCGAGATGTACGGCGGTTACGCCTGCTACTGCACGGGCCACGCGCTCGATTTCCTGAACTTCGCCGGGTCGCGGTATCTTACCCGTAAAGGTGATCTCTCCTTCAAAGGCCCGTACATCAAGTTCCAAGTCGGACGTCTTTGGGTCGAGCACCAGGTCGGCTTTCACGCGACTTGCCAGCACCAGGTCGTCCATACGCTTCCGGCTTTCGGCCGTGAACTCGAAACAAGCCTCGCGTGCTAACCCCGAGATGACATGGCAGGCCTCCTCGATCGCCATGTGCTCAAGATTGATCACAATATCGTAAAGCGAGGGATCGCCCCAGTTCACGCCGTATAGAAACTGAGTCCACCTCTGGCGATCCTCATCTGCTTTCTGGAGAAAAGCCACGGCTTCATCCCGGCCGTACCTGAGCCGATCCTGCGCTATGCGAATGCGAAATTCCATCGGTGCGATAATCCGGGTACGCAGCACGTTGGGGCCTTCTCTCAGCAACAGGTGGCCCGCATTCCCGTGGTAGACCGCGTTCCCGGTCTTGACCTCCTCCGTCAGCGCGGCCTGAATAAGAGTCAGGTACACGTATCGCTTATGGCTAAAACGCTCCAGGAATCCAGGTGGCTTCTGCAGCGCGTCTCTCAGAACCTCCTGCGATACCCCATGCGCAGCGGCCCTTTCGACGATCACTTCTCTATCCACACAGCGATATTCGAGTTTCCAAGCGAGACACTCCGCCAATAGCTCGCCCCCGCTGAACGCCCCGCGAGAGATGGTAATCACACACATCGAAGGCTCCTCCTCTGCTTAACCCGTCTGTTCACCGTTGATCGCGATTCGCCGCGCAGGCTTTCAACCGCCGCAGCTTACGTCCCCTCTACGCCGGACCCCGGCGTTGCCGGACGAGATCATGGTCCCATGTCGCTGCTGCGCGTCGATCTCGCGCCATCCGATACTGTCATGACAAGCCGCTCGGACCCACGCTGTGAGATCGGAACACCGCCGTCCTGCGCCAGCGGGGGCTCTCTGCCGGAGCCGGCCGCCGCTGCCATCGCGCGCTGCGCCGGCTGAGGCTGCGGTATCGGGCGCGCTTTGGCGGGAATGTGCTTCCTGGTTCCCCCTAGAAGGACAGCAAGAGCATCGATGCCGAATCCTGCAATAACTGCCATGATGACCGCTAGAAGGCCGTATCCGTATGGATGCTCTCGCGCGGCATTTGCCATGAATGCAGGGAACCCGATTTCGTTTAACTGTATTGTGGTCCCGGTTTGCCCGATGACTCGGCCATCGCGGCACGCATAGACTTCCACCTGGTACGAACCTGGCGGAGCCAACTTGGGCCAACCGAATTCCAGAGTGTAGCGCGCTTCGCCATCTCCGATTTCATCCACGCGAACCCGGTCTGCTATGCGGCGAAAGCTGCCGTCGCTCTTCTTCAAATCAATGTAATCGTCGCCAATAGACTTTAGAGCTTCCGGATCACGCAATCCGTGCTCGGTGCGAATATGCATCCGATTCCTGATCGAGAGCTCATCCAGCGCGTAGGCGTCGATGGTCTGCCGATCCAGGAATGTGTGCACGTCCTCGGAACTGAAGCGCAAGAACAGCGAAGGCGGGCCGGACACGTGTACTTTGTCGACATTGATCCAGATCGGGCCGACGCGGGCTTTCTTGTTAAATACTTCGTCTTTGGTGGCTCCTCTGAGGACCACCATTACTTGCGAGCCGCTTGGGGCCGTGCCCTCCATCCGTACACGTACGCTGTTATAGAAGGCCCCCATCTCGATTGTCTCAGGTGCCAGCTTCAGTGTGACCGGCGAGGGTACTTCCGCGGAGGCGTTCAGCCAACCCGCGGTGGCCAAAACGACAGCCAGCGCGGGCAGAAAATGAAATCTGAGGATGGATTGCCGTGACCTCAATGCCATAAGGATGACCTCACGAAATCCCGCACACTAGCCAGTACTGCATTATGATCGACCGCCTTCAGCATGGCGTGCGCATTAGCCCCGGAAAGCGGATTCGACGGCGCCAACACAATTCCGGCCGTCATCTTCACGCATACAACCAGTGCCAACACGCCTAGCACGATCAGCAACTGCTCTCCCCGCATGTGCCGGCTCACGCGCGCGCCGATTTGAGCGCCAATGGTTGACCCCGCCGCGATAAGCAAGGCCAACACCACATCAACGCTGTGATTGCTGGCAGCCTGCATCAGAGTAACGCCCATACAGGTAAACAAAATCTGAAACAAATCGGTTCCTACCGCCACGTGCGCCGGCATGCGCAGCAGGTAAACCATCGCCGGCACCATGATGAAACCGCCGCCGACACCCATGAGGGCCGTCATGATTCCAACCATGGAACAGAGGATGAACGGCAGCAGGGCTGAGTGGCGCACGCCGGACCTTCCGAATTCCATCTGTAAAGGCAAGCGGGCCAGGAAGGTGGTGAACGCATTCGAGCTGGCCTTGCGCATCCTCGGCGCCATGACCCCGCGGCGCAACTTTGCGAGGCTGTTGTAGACCATGAAGCCGCCAAGTCCACCCAGAACCACGACGTACATGAGGCTAATCAGTAAGTCCGCATTCCCGCGCGCCCTCAGTACCTTGACAGCCTGTACACCTATCGAGGAACCGAACAGGCCACCGAGCAGGCAGATGCCCCCCATCTTGAAGTCGACATTATTCAACCGAAAATGAGCAGCCACTCCCGAAGCGGAAGTCGCGATAATTGCATTTGTATCGGAGGACGCGGCGACAATCGGCGGGATGCCAATCATCATGAGAATAGGCGTCATGAGAAATCCGCCGCCAACGCCAAGCAGCCCCGACAGAAAACCGACCACCATGCCGACTGAGACCAGCAGTCCCATGTTGATCGAAACCCCTGCTACCGGCAAAAAAAGAGAGATAGAAAGCGTGGCGATAGCAGCGATGGTCGAACCGATCATAAAGGGAACCCCGTTTGGTAACTAACTTGCCAACGATCACCCCGTCTGATGCTCAATAACTGCTCATCTCTCGCGTACGTGGAGATGGTGGGAAAGTCTCATATATTGCTGAACAATTATGTGGGCTGAGTCACACTGACCTTGTGAGGTAGAGCTATTGGGCTGCTGCGTTTTGCAACACCTGTCGAAATACCTGCGAGTTAGCCAAGCATGCCACCAATTGCCAGTGTTCAATCCAGCTTGGGAGACAGTGGGTAGGGGTTTCGCTTCGACCGCGATGCGCCGGGAGAAGGTGCGCCTCGCGCTCTATTTAGACGGCTTCTTGCTTCCCAAAACGAGCGAAGCGGACCGCTGTCAACGGTCCGCTTGGTCCTCTCACTTTATTCGTCTTGGTGGGTCACTTTCCGCTTGGCTGAACCTCAGTTCAAGATTGCCGCGAGATCTTCTTGCGGAGTGGTAATGGCCATGATGTTGAACTTCTCCTGCAGCACCCCCAGAACGGCAGGCGTGATGAAGGCCGGCAGTGTTGGGCCAATGCGAATGTTGCGAATGCCAAGATGCAACAGTGTCAAAAGAATCGCGATCGCCTTCTGCTCGTACCAGGACAAGACAAGCGACAGCGGCAGATCGTTGACGCCGCAGCCAAAGGCGTTCGCGAGGGCGCCGGCAATTTGCAGAGCCGAATAGGCATCATTGCACTGCCCAATGTCGAGGAGGCGCGGCAGACCGCCGATCTCACCGAAGTCCAACTTGTTGAAGCGGAACTTGCCACAGGCGAGTGTCAGAATAAGGCAATCTTTCGGCACGGCTTGCGCAAATTCGGTGTAGTAATTGCGTCCGGGCCGCGCACCATCGCAGCCGCCCACTAAAAAGAAGTGACGGATTGCGCCGGCCTTCACCGCGTCGACCACCTTGCCCGCTACGCTCAGCACGGCTTGATGGCCAAAACCAACCATAATCTCATCGGCAGGGCCATCCTCCGCGAAGCCGGGAGCGTTCAGAGCCGCTGCAATCACTGGCGAGAAGTCGTGATTGACGATGTGCTGGACACCGGGCCAGGCAGTCGGGCCGGTGGTGAAAATTCTGCCCTTGTATCCGTTCGGCTCCTGGATGCAATTTGAGGTCATCACGATCGGTCCCGGGAAGTCAGCGAACTCCGTTGCCTGATCCTGCCACGCTCCCCCATAGTTGCCTGCGAGATGCTTATAGGCTTTCAACTTTGGGTAGCCGTGGCCCGGCAGCATTTCGCCGTGCGTGTAAACCTGGATGCCAAGTCCGTCCGTCTGCTTCAGAAGGGCGTGCAGGTCGGCCAAGTCGTGACCCGAGACAACAATTGCCTTGCCCTTGCGGGGATGCACCCGGACACGGGTCGGTTCGGGATGGCCAAGCGACTCGGTGTTGACCTTGTCGAGCAATTCCATGACACGGTAGTTCAGCTCTCCCGTGCGGAGCGCCATCGTGACCAGCTCATCGATGGTTGGCGACGGCCAGGTAAGGAAATCGAGTATCTCGTGAATCGTCGCGTAAGCGGCGGGGTCGGCCCCGCCAAGATTCTTCGCATGTTGCGCGTAGGCGACCACGCCTTTGATGCCATAGGTGATCAATTCCTGGAGATTCGCTATTTCCGGACCCGCGGCAAGCACCCGCTCGGAGATCAGCGCCTGTTTGCCCTGCTTTATCAGCCCTTCGATGGAAGCCGCCGGGCGCCAAACGGCCGGACCGGCAAGCACTTCTGGCGCAATACCTTTCGCCTGGCAAGCACGCTCATAAAGACGTCTGGCCTGGTCGCGGACGATTGCAGTGCGGTTGATGAGAGATGAAAGGCGCTCCGGATCGAAATTGACGTTGGTGAGTGTGGCGAAGAGCGCCTCGACGACAAATGCGTCAATTTCCGGATCGGCGGCGTCTGCCTGACGCGCCCGATGGGCGTACATGGAGACGCCTTTGAGCGCGTGTACAAGCAGATCCTGCAGGGTCGCCGTAGTGTCGTCTTTGCCGCAGACACCGATTTCTGTGCAGCCTTGTCCGCGAAAGGATTGTTCACATTGATAGCAGAACATGTGGTCGATTAGCCTCGTTCCAATTGAATTGAACTGAGGATATGGTTTCGCCTGACCCTTAGAAATGACTTAAGTCACGAGATTTGTTCTGGCAGATCTGGGGCTGGGCAAAACGACCCATGACTGGTGCATGCTGTTATCACACTGGTAACCTTTTTTCGAGTGTCTTTCAGCGGAAAAGTGCTGCTTAAACGTGCTTAAAGTGCCTTAAAAACACGTTTGTCTATGTCCGATAATGCGTAGTGGGTCAGTTTGCTCCAGCTCCATCGTCAGAAAGGTGTCGCCGTAGCAGCGCATCCGAGATCGCGAAGCAGGTTCAAAACCGTGTGCTTTGCTACGCCAGTCATGCGGCATGTTCCGTAGATGGAAACACCTTCTACCAGTGCCGAAGCCACTTGAACCCGCTTTTCTGTGCTCAAGCGATTCATAATTATCTCCTGATTGGTATATTACTACAACGATATATACCGTAAAGTATATTCTTTACAAATATGATCCCTCTCAATAATATACTTTCGTGTCATAGATTTACTCGTGACACCGGGAGGAATATATGGCGCGAGTACCGATCACCCTTATGGGCTACCGCTGTGAGCGTTGCGATCATGAATGGATTCCAAGGGATTCCGAGAGTGAACCCGCTGTCTGCCCGAAGTGTAAGAGTCCCTACTGGAACCGTCCGCGAAAACCGGCTTCAATGCTCACGTATGAGGATTTTCGAGACAAGATTCAGGGTGCGCTTAAAACGGCAGGACCGTTGACCTGGACGGAAATTAGAACCATGGCGAAACTGCCACAAGCGTTTCCGAACAACAAATGGGTGCATCGCCTTGAAACCGACATCCAGCTCAAAAGGAACAAAGATAAGCACGGCATCATTAAGTGGGAGGTGGGTTAGACTACGAACATGCCACAGACCAATAGGCTGAATCTTCCAAGTGCATCGGTTAAGCACCAAATAGAAAGCAAGGGCTTCTGGAACGACTGCCGCTCCGTGGACACGGCGGATTTTTTTACTGTCGGATACAGCGGAAGAAAAACAGAAGAAATTATAGAGGCTCTCAAAGAGCACGGCGTCCGAACCTTGGTAGATATTCGCCAGAATCCGGTAAGTATGTACCGTCCCGAGCTAAGCAAGAGAAATCTGGCTCAGCTTCTCCAAGAGAATGGAATAGATTACGCTCATCTCCCGCAACTTGGAGTGCCGCGTGATATACGCGCCAAGGCCATTGAAACCGGAACCCGAGACGTGATCTGGGACTGGTACGACGAAAACGTCGTGGGGTCATTTTTGGGTCAGAATCTACACTTTTTTTTGAACGGGTTTGAGCATCCTGTAGCCCTTATGTGTACTGAAATTGATCCACAGGAGTGCCATCGGCATCGGCTTTCGCTGGCCCTTGAGCACCTCGGCATGAGGGGTTTTGATTTGTGAGGTGACGTGCAACCGCCACAGGAAACCAAGAAGGCGTTGATTGTGGTTCGTACTTATCCGACACCAGCGAAATCTGGCGTGGAGGTTTCCTGCACTGCGGCAATCACCGATAAGGGTGAGTGGCTGCGCCTATTTCCGGTTCCTTGGCGCTATCTTCCCGAAGATCAACGATTCCGAAAATATCAATGGGTTGAGCTTAATATAACGAAGGCAAGCGATCCACGCCCAGAGAGCTACAAACTCAAGCAAGACGGGATCAGGATACTCTCAGAACCGCTCACAACTGCAAATGAATGGCGAGCAAGAAAAGATGTAATTCTGCCACTTCGTGCACACTGCTTATGCTGTTTGGTAAAACAGCGAGATTCACGAGGTTTTCCGACGTTAGGCGTTTTTCGCCCGAAGGCAATTAAGCGGCTTATCATTACGCCCGAAAGCCCAACGTGGACCAACGCGCAATTGGATATTCTGCGGCAAGGACATTTGTTTGCGGAAAAACCCAAGCAGGAGCTAGAGAAGGTTCCGTTTAGTTTTCGCTATGAATTTAACTGCGACCACGACGAATGCACTGGTCACAAATTCATCTGTACCGACTGGGAAATGGGCGAATCATGGCGCAAATGGAGCGCCGACTATGGCGACGAATGGGAAGCTAAATTTAGACAGCGCTATGAAGCTGAGATGATCCAGAAGTACGAAACCCATTTTTATGTAGGCACCGTTCATCAGCATCCGGGGACGTGGATTATTGTGGGCTTGTTTTATCCCCCATATTCGGCAAAGGGCGGGACGCTGTTCGAGTAGATACGAATCCGGCTGAGAAGTCATTTAGAATCAATACTGCTGCTTTGCCTTTCTCACGGGTACTCGTGAAGCGCCTGGACCCTGCGCAGGAAATTCAGTTGATTAGAGCGTGTTTCAAAAACTCATTCTTTTTCAGGACGTGCAAACAGCAGATCCTTCGCTCTGCTCAGGATGACACCTCGGCGAGTAGTTTTTCAGCAGCCTGTTGTGAAGCGCCTGGAGCCGCGAGTAGTGGGGTAGTTTGGATAATGCCTGGGAAATGGCCCACGTCAGCCCAACAACAGGGCGGGACGTGGTGCACCCGTTCCTCCGAAAAATTCAAAATGACCCACTACCGACCCCCGCGCAGGAAATTCAATTGATTAGAGCGTGTTTCAAAAACCCATTCTTTTTCAGGGCATAGAAACAGCAGATCCTTCGCTCCTCCACCCCAACAAGCCAACAGAAGGCTTGTCGGGGACCCCGGCTTCGCTCAGGATGACACCTCGGAGAGTAGTTTTTCAGCAGCCTGTTGTGAAGCGCATGGACCCCGCGAGTAGTGGGATAATGCCTGGGAAATGGCCCACGTCAGCCCAACAACAGGGCGGGACGTGGGGCACCCGTTCCTCCGAAAAATTCAAAATGACCCACTACCGACCCGGGCGAAAAATTGAATTGATAGCTTGGCAAACGGCGCCCAGCGTGCCAGAGTAGTTTCCATCCGACTAATCCCATGCGACGGATCGATTTCATCACGCTGAAGCTGTTCAGTACGATTGCGGACGAGCTGAATCTGACCAAGGCCGCCGAACGCGAGCATTTGGCGTTGGCCGCGGTAAGCAAACGCATTACCGACCTGGAAGATGAGCTGGGCGTGCAGCTTCTATACAGGCTTGCCAAGGGAGTTGCATTGACTCCGGGCGGGCATGCCTTGCTGCACCATGCACGCAACATCCTCAGCAATCTTGAGCGCCTCGATGCGGACTTGAGTGAATATAGTCAAGGGGTTAAGGGGCACGTGCGCATTTATGCGAACACCTCCTCGATCATTCAATTCCTGCCCGAGGATCTCAGTTCCTTCCTGCATCAGCATCCGGCAATCAAGATTGACCTGGAAGAAAAGATGAGCGCGGAGATTATCCACGCCGTAAGAGAAGGGCTGACGGATATCGGCATTTACAACGGCCACGTTCCCGCCGAGGGATTGGAGGTGTTCCCCTACCGCCGGGATCGCCTGATCCTGATTGCGCCTGCCGACCACCCTTTGGCCGGTCGCTCTGCCGTCACCTTGCAGGATGTTGCCGAGTACGATTTTGTGTCTCTGAGACAGGATAGTTCACTTCACGGGCTGATTTGCCAGTCCGCGCAGAAGCTGGAAATCACCCTCCGGGTTCGTATTCAGGTACACAGTTTCGACGCGATATGCCGCATGATCGAAACTGGACTGGGGGTCGGAATCCTTCCGGAGAAGGCTGCACAATCGCATATTCGGTCTATGCGGATTGTCGGGGTCCCACTCGACGGAAGCTGGGCACAGCGCAAGATTAATATCTGCGTTCGCGACTATAACTCGCTCTCCGTTATCGCCAGACAATTGGTCGACCATCTCTCGCTCCTGAGCGCTAGCAGTGGTAAGGATCAGTGCAGGGAAAACTTGGAATCGAGCTGATTTTGCTCCACATAGGGTACAAAGGGGTGGGGACACCCGACAACTACCCCACGTTAGGGTTAACTCTGAACAAGCCTTGCTAACAGAACCGAGGTCCCTCAGAGGCTAAAGCCCTCATTGGTTCTTGCTGGTCTGACGTACGGGCTGAAGCCCGTACCCTTCAAAACTTGCACTTGTTCAGGCCTTCCTTAGCCTGCCGGACGAATGTTGGCATGAGTTCGCGTTTGGCGAACTGAGGCTTAGCAGAATACCAATTCTAAATTCAGCAATTTTGTGACATGCTGCTTCCGCCCCAGCAGATCAAAATCAACTGTAGGTGGGAGCGCTCTAAGAATCATCCCCAACGCGGTTGCTACGGGCGCGCCGGGTCGGGTGTTTCGATGGCGCGGATTGGGTGAACAGTTTTAGCCTTATTTTCTGAACGCTGCGCTAGAGCGGTTCCTCAGTTGCTATATCCGGAGTTCCCGAAAGGTATCATCCCGACCGGAGCGAAGCGGAGTGGAGGGATCTTGTGTTTTTCGGCAAACCACAAGATTTCTCGACTCGCACCAAAATACGGCGCTCGCTCGAAATGACGTTGATTTCCGGATACAGCATCTCGGGAAGCGCGCTAATTCTAAAGTCCGCTGCGACGGGAGACGCGGGTAACGATGCGAACGATGCTTTTTGCGCCTGGCGACCGAGAGAAGATGCTGCTGAAATCCCTGGCGTCCGGGGCCGACACGGTAATTTGGGACCTGGAGGATGCTGTCGCACTGACGGCAAAGCAAACGGCAAGAGCCACTATCAGCAAGACGTTACAGAACCTACCGTCGGCGCATGTGCCCATTTTTATACGCGTCAATGGCTTGGGAACGAAGCTGTTGGATATCGATCTGGATGGCGTGGTTCAGCGAGGCGTATACGGAATTCTGTTTCCCAAGGCAGAGTCATCCGCGCAGGTTAAGGAACTGGACAGCATGTTGAGCCGGATTGAGAAGCAGAGAGGACTAGCAGAAGGAAGCGTGAAGGTCCAGTGTCTGCTGGAGACGTGCCTTGGAGTGATTCGCGCGTATGAGATTGCCAGCGCTTCTCCCAGGGTTGAAGCAGTGTGTTTTGGCGCCGAGGATTTCACGCTGGACTTGGGTGTCCCGCGCACCAGAGACGGTGTTGAGTCCGCCTACGCAAGGGCCGCGATTGCAGTCGCCGCGGGTGCGGCAAAGGTCTTCGCCATCGATTCGGTCTATTCCGACTTAAACGACGAAGAGGGGTTAGTGAATGAATGCCGCATGGCGCGGCGATCAGGGTACAGGGGCAAGTTGGCCATACACCCGAAGCAATTGGATGTGATCAATCGCGAGTTTTCTCCATCGGAAAGCGAATTGGCGTTCGCGGCCAAAATCGTAGAGGCATTCAATAGGCCGGAGAATGCAAACGCTGGCGTGATTACTGTCGATGGAAAGATGATTGACGCTCCCATTTTGCAGAGGGCCAGGCGATTGCTCAGCCTGAATCACTAGGGGAGTGCGTCACAAGTCGAGTAACTTATGGGAATGTCATTCTGAGCCGGAGCGCCCAACGTCTGTGGCCGGAGCAGCCCAAGCTGCGTACCCGACGTCGCCTTCGACAAGCAAATTGCTATTCAGCCGGAGGCGAAGAATCTATGTATTTCGACGCAGGGAAAATGCATAGATCCTTCGCTCCTCCACCCCAACAAGCCAACAGAAGGCTTGTCGGGGACCCCGGCTTCGCTCAGGATGACACCTCGAAACAGGGCAAGAAACTGAGGTCAAAGCCATCATGAAAAATAATGAAGATCGTTCTGCCGCTCTCGGTGGACTAAAGGTTATCGAGTTGGGTCAGCTTATAGCGGGTCCGTTTGCGGCCAAGCTCTTAGGAGAATTTGGAGCCGAAATTATCAAAATCGAACCACCCGATGTGGGCGATCCCCTGCGTAAATGGCGCAAGTTGGAAAGCGGGACCTCTCTGTGGTGGCACGTGCAGTCGCGCAACAAGAAATCGGTCGCACTCGATCTGAAGTCGCCTGAGGGACAGGAGATTCTGCGCAAATTGCTTCAGGATGCCGACATCCTGATCGAAAATTTCCGGCCTGGGACGATGGAGAAGTGGGGGTTGGGATGGGAACAGCTATCGCAACTGAACCCGAAGCTGATCATGGTTCGGGTTTCGGGCTACGGCCAGACCGGCCCCTATCGCGACCTGCCGGGCTTCGGGGTGATCGGCGAGGCGATGGGCGGGTTGCGTTATCTGACCGGCGAACCCGGGCGACCACCGGTACGCTGCGGCATCAGCATTGGCGACTCGATTTCAGCCCTGTACGCGGTCATCGGAGTTCTGCTGGCGTTGAATCATCGCAACCAGCACAGCGGCAAAGGACAGTGCATCGATGTGGCTTTGTATGAGTCGGTGTTCGGGATGATGGAGAGCCTGATTCCGGAGTACGACTTTTTCGGCACTGTGCGCGAGCCAAGCGGCGCCGCCCTGCCGGGCATTGCTCCTACCAACGCCTACCTCTGCCGCGGCGGCAAGTACGTGCTGATCGGAGGCAATGGCGACGGAATCTTCAAGCGCCTGATGAGCGTGATGGGCAGGGATGATCTCGCGAATGCCCCGCGCTTTGCACACAACGACGGGCGGGCCAAGGAATCCGCCTTCCTCGACTCCACGATTGAGGAATGGACGAAGCAGCACGAGGTCTCGGAAGTTCTGGAACAACTGAATGCGGCCGGCGTTCCGGTTGGATATCCCTACACCGCCGCGGACATCGTTGCTGACCCGCACTACCAGGCGCGCGAGATGATTCAGACCATCAATCTTGCGTCAGGTAAGACCTTGAAGGTGCCGGCCGTGTTGCCGAAGCTGAGCGAGACTCCGGGACAAATCGGCGGCGCGGGCCCGGCTTTGGGCGAGCATACGGACGAGGTGCTCTCGGCAATCGGCATTGACCATGAAACGCTTAAGTGCCTGCGCCAGCGCGGCGTCATTGGGGGCGGAAAAGGAGACTTATGATGGCGGCGGAAAAGAAACGCACTTACATCAATGACGTTGCGCTTCGCGACGGCTTCCAGATCGAGCCCAACTTCGTAGCGACAGAGGAAAAGATCGCGCTGATCAACCGCCTGAGCCAGACCGGGTTGGCAAAGATCGAGGCAACATCGTTTACATCGCCAAAGGCAATCCCCAACCTGCGCGATGCCGAGCAGGTGATGCAGCAGATAGAGCGAAAACTTGGGGTTGTCTATACCGTGTTGGTGCCGAACGTAAAAGGCTGTGAGCGGGCGCTGGCCTGCAAAGTGGACGAAATCAATCTCGTAATGTCAGCGAGCCAGTCGCACAATCGAGCGAACCTGCGCATGTCATGTGAGCAATCGCTGGCGCAGTTTGCGGAAATTGTTAAGTTTGCCGGGCAGTCATCGGTATTCATTAACGGCTCACTTTCGACCTCCTTTGGTTGTCCATTCGATGGCTGGGTTCCCGAGCAGCGCGTCATGGAACTTGTGCAGCAATTTCTGGATACCGGCATTCAGGGAATAACGCTGTGCGATACGACCGGCATGGCGAATCCCGAACAGGTCCGCCACCTGTGCGAGGCGGTTATAAGTCGCTGGCCGAAGGTCCCTTTCACTTTGCATTTCCACAACACGCGAGGCATGGGGCTTTCAAACATATTAGCGGCGCTCGGGACCGGAATGTACCGCTTCGACGCTTCGCTCGGCGGTCTTGGCGGCTGTCCCTATGCACCCGGCGCAACCGGAAATGTTTGCACGGAAGACGCGGTGCACATGCTGGAACAGATGGGATACGACACCGCTGTCGACCTCGATGCGTTGATTGAAATCGCCCAGGATTTGCCGGGAATTGTCGGTCATGACGTTCCCGGTCAGGTGATGAAGGCGGGCAAGGCAGACAGGAAATACCCCAAACCAGAGTGGGTCACCAATGCGACAGGGCAGGATGCACTGTCGGGCTCACGTCACTGATGGGGGCTCACATCTGCCGAGCCGAATTGGACACTTGCAGGGGTTAATTTTCGAGGAGGTTTGTAATGCATTCTGAAATGGAACAGTTGCGTTGCGCCATCGTGCGCGGAGGCACAAGCAAAGGTGTCTTCATCATGAAGAACGAGTTGCCACACGACCCGGCGAAGCGAGATGCGGTGATCTGCGCCATTTATGGCAGTCCCGACGTGAGACAGATCGATGGCCTGGGCGGCGCCGATGTCCTGACCAGTAAGCTGGCGATCATCTCTCCGTCAACCCGGAAGGACGCAGACGTCGATTACACCTTCGGCCAAGTAAGCATCGATACGGAATTTGTAGACTACGGCGGAAACTGTGGAAACCTTTCCTCGGCCGTCGGTCCATTCGCCATCGATGAGGGTCTGGTCGAGCCCAAAGAGCCGATTACGACGGTAAGAATCCATCTGACGAACAGCAACAATATCCTGGTTGCCGACGTTCCGGTAAAGAACGGCCGTGCGGCCGTGGAAGGCGACTTCAAGATTGATGGCTGTCCTGGAACGGGCGCTAAGATCACGCTCGACTGGTCGGACACAGCGGGATGTATCACCGGCAAGCTATTGCCCACGGGAAACGCTAAAGACTGTATCAAGGTTGATGGCAAGGGATATCCGGTGTCGATCGTCGACGCAGGAAACCCGCTGGTATTCATACATGCCTCAAGCTTTGGCATGAAGGGCACAGAGTCGCCTGCCGAAATCGAGACCGACAAAGGTCTGATGCGACTCATCGAGCGAATCCGTGGCGAGGCCTGCGTCATGATCGGCCTGGTCGACAAGCCGGAAGATGCCGCTACCAAAACGCCGTATCAACCGTTCTTCGCCATTGTCAGCGAACCCGCCGACTATCAGACCATCAGCGGATCGAAGGTAAAGGCCGCCGATGTCGATCTCGTCTCCCGATTGCTGTTCATGTTGAGAATGCACAAGACCTATCCCGTGACCGGAACCGTCTGTACCGGAGCGGCCGTGAGGATTCCGGGAACGATCGCGTATGAGGTGCTACGAGAGGAAGCGAAGTCCCGAATGACGGTTCAGATCGGACATCCTGGCGGGGTTATTCCGGTCGAAGCAGAAGCCAGTTACAAGAATGATCAGGTCAAGCTGACGCGAATCGGCGTGTATCGCACTGCCCGCAGAATCATGGACGGTTATGTGTACGTAAGGAAATCAGTATTTAAGTAGACTTGCGGCTCCGGCGTTCGTGGCGGTGCTCCCGAAGTTGTTTGCGAGCGAGGTGTTCGAATGGGCAAGACGATGTCGGAAAAGATACTGGCGAGTGCGGCTGGTATTGCTGAAACGACCGCGGGAGAGATTCTCTGGGTCCATGTCGCCAAGGCCATGATGGATGACATCCTAGGTCCCCGGGTGGAGATTGCAGACCAGATGAAATCCATACGGGATGAGGTCTGGGATCCGAGCAAGGTCGTTGTCATTTCCGACCACTACACTCCGCCGGCAAGTGTGAAGCAAGCGGCGATCGTGAAGTTCACGCGAGAATGGGCCCGGGATCATGGGGTCAACAATTACTACGAGTCGGAAGGCCCATGCCACCAAGTAATGGTTGAGCAGGGACACGTGCTGCCGGGTGCGGTGGTGCTCGGCACCGATTCGCACACATGCATGGGCGGAGCTTTGGGCGCTTTCGCCACCGGAGTCGGTTCGACCGAGATGCTCGGCGTATTGCTCACGGGTAAGACTTGGCTCAGGGTCCCGGAGACCATCCAGGTGAACTGGAGTGGCGAATTGCCCGACGGCGTCATGGCGAAGGACATCGCGCTCAAGACCATCGGAGTGATTGGTCACGCCGGCGCAACCTACAAAGCAGTGGAGTTTACCGGTTGCGCGATTGAGGCGCTGAGCCTTGATCAGCGATTGGCGATCACGAACATGGCGGTTGAGATGGGGGCCAAGGTTGGCCTCATGTCGCCGGACACAAAGGTTGTCGAATACCTGGAGAGTCAGAACATCAGCTCGGGATACTCTCTGGTCTTCAGCGATTCGGACGCCAGCTACTGCGCACGCTACGAGTTCCGCGCGGGTGAACTCGTGCCGGTTGTGGCTTGTCCTCACGAAGTCGATAACGTCAGAGCGGTTTCGGAGGTGCAGGGAGTTGACATCGACCAAGCCTATCTCGGCTCATGCACGGGTGGACGGTATGAAGACCTTCTGGCGGCGGCGCGCCTGCTGAAGGGGCGCAAGGTGGCCAAGAACGTCAGGCTACTGGTGTCACCGAGTTCTCGTTCCATTTGGAAACAGGCTAACGCAGACGGAATTCTCGGGATTCTATTCGACGCCGGCGCGGTGATTCTGCCGCCGACTTGCGGTGTCTGCGTCGGGGTGCACTCGGGTTTACTGGCGGAAGGTGAAACCTGTATCTCTTCGACGAATCGCAACTTCGTCGGCAGGATGGGCAGCCCGAAGGCCGGCATCTACCTGGGGTCGCCCATGACGGTTGCGGCTAGTGCCATCGCCGGCCGGATTAGAGATCCAAGAGCCTTCTTACAGGGAGGTAACGGCTGTGAATAGCACGATCGTTTGTGGCAAGGCGTGGAAATACGGCGACAACATCAACACTGACATTATTTCTCCGCCGCAGTATATGGAGTTTAGCGTCGCCGAGGCGGCAAAGTATACGTTCAACGCGCTGGACCCAGAGTTTGCCGGCAGGGTGCGCAAAGGCGACATTCTAGTTGCCGGCGTCAACTTTGGCTCAGGCTCCAGCCGTGAAACCTCGCCGCTGACATTGCGTTACCTGGGTGTAGGAGCCATCGTCGCCAAGTTCTTTGCCCGTATCTTCTATCGCAACGCGATCAATATCGGCCTGCCCGTGGTCGAGTGCCGCGAAGCGGACCGGATCAGCGCGAACGACATCATTGAGATCAACTTCGAGCAAGGCAGGATCACCAACACAACCAAAAGCGAAGTCTACAACTGCAGCGCGATACCGCCCCACATCCTTGAGTTAGTTCAGGAGGGTGGGCTGGTCGCTTACCTGAAGAAGCATTTGATCGAACCGGTGAAGACCAGTTCCAAATAGCGGGTGGAGGCAATGTCCGCATTTGCACTAGAGCAAAAAGATTCGAAGGCAAACGGTCAAAGTAATACCACGTTTTCATATCAGCAGAACTGAGGCGGTGAAAAATGTCGATTGTTATTAAAGGAAGATCCATCAGCAAAGGGTATGCGGAGGGAGAGGCGTTAGTCTGCCACCAACCGATAGGATTCAACTTCGGAGTCGATTTGACCGACGGCAGAATTCTCGAGCATGGCCATGAGCTACTCAACAAGTCCATCAAGGACAAGATTTTAATTTTCCCCCACGGTAAAGGCAGCACCGGTGGCTCCTACGTCGTATATCAGCTGGCAAAGTGCAAATGCGGGCCCAAGGCGATGATTAACCTGACTACGGAAACCATCATTGCGGTTGGCGCAATCATGGGCGGCATCCCAGTGGTTGACAGCTTGGAACAGAACCCGCTAGAGACGATCAAGACCGGTGACTATGTGAAGGTGGACGCCGTTAATGGAACGGTGGAGGTGGAAAGCAAATGAAGCTGACAGACGAAGAGAAACGCATGCTTGGCGGCGAGTCCGGGCAACCGGTAAAGATGGCGATGGAAATAGTAGTGGCCATCGGTGAGATCTACGGGGCTGAAAAACTAATCCCTATCAAGACAGCACATATCGCTGGACTCTCGCTGAAGAGTCACGGCATCGCTGGTATGGAGTGGGTAGAGGACATCGCCAAGAGCGGCGCGAAGGTGTGCGTGCCGACAACTCTGAACGTGATTGGAGTCGATCGCAGCAGGGATTTGAAAATGCCTGCGGACTGGTCGTCAAACCAATTGAGGATCGAACAAGCCTACGAATGCATGGGTTGCTTTGGTTCTTCGACGTGTGTTCCGTATTACATGGGATTTATACCTAAGTTCGGCGAGTCCATCGCGTGGGCGGAGTCTTCGGCGGTTGTGTTCACTAACTCCGTGCTAGGCGCTCGGGATAATCGTGAAGGTGGACCGACCGCCATGGCTTCGGGGCTTACTGGGCGTACTCCTCTATATGGATTGCACCTGGACGAAAATCGCAAGGGCGATGTGCACTACAAGGTAACGGCCGATTTGCGCGACATCGCCGACTACGGCGGACTAGGCGCCTACGTTGGAAAGCGAGTCGGGACGAAGATTCCGGTTTTCAGCGGCATCTCTTATCCTGCAACGGAGTCCTTGGTCTACCTGGGCGCCGCGCTGGCATCCTCGGGCGGCGTCGCCATGTTCCACATCGCCGGCGTCACTCCGGAAGCGCCGACGGTAGAAGCGGCCTTCGGCGGCAAGAAGTACGAGACTATTTTGATCACCAATCGCGAGATCGAAGAAGGAAAGCAACAGCTCACCTCTGCCCGCAACAACAAGGTCGATTACGTGGCGCTCGGATGTCCGCACTACTCACTGCCACAACTGGAAGAGCTTGCAAGACTCTTGCAAGGCAAGAAAATATCCAAAGACGTGACCATGTGGGTGCACACCAATGTTGCCATCAAGGGCATGGCCAGACAACTCGGATACGTGCGCGCAATTGAAGAATCAGGGGCGATTGTCACTCAGGATTTGTGCACCATTCTGGGAAATCCAGAGGCGCTCGGCTTCAAGACGCTGGCGACGAACTCCGGCAAGATGGCCTTCTACGCCCCCGGATCGAACGGGTTCGGCGTGTGGTTTGGAGAGGCTAAACGCTGCGTTGATGCGGCGGTGACGGGTTTCTGGAAGTAAACAATTCGGATTAGCGAACGCATTATGTCGAAACGGAGGACCCACTATGAGTTCCGGCCCCGGCGTAAAGGCGATTCAAACTCCCCTTCCACCTACCACTAGCGGTAACGTGGAGATAAAGGGAAAACTGATTCGGGCGGCGATCACGATTCTTGTGCCTGTCCTGATTCTTTTGGCACCTGTTCCGGCGGATCTTCCAGTCGCGGCCTGGAAGCTATTCGCTATCTATATCGGCGCTATCCTGGGCATGATGTTGCGCCCGGCGCCGGAGCCTGTCGTCCTCCTGGTGGCGATCGCCGCTTCAAGCATCTTCTTCAAGAACACAGCCGTTGTTCTGTCCGGCTTCGCATCACCGACTACCTGGCTGGTGTTTTCGGCTTTTCTGCTCGGGCAGGCATTTATCGAAACTGGTTTAGGAAAGAGAATAGCGTTTCTACTGATCGGCACCAGGCTGGGCCGAACGACGCTCGGACTCGGATACGTTGCCGCGTTCACGGATTTAATCATTAGTCCAGCAACTCCTTCCAACACTGCCCGCACAGGCGGCCTGGTCTACCCGATTTTTCGCAGCCTGGCCGTAACACTTGGGTCCGAACCCGGACCGACCTCGGGGCGGATAGGCGGGTACTTGAGCCTGCTCCTCTATCAGATAAGTATCACCACGGCTCACGCTTTCCTCACCGCCTCCGCGACCAATCTTATTATCACCACCTTCGCTAAGAGCATCCTGAAGGTTGACGTCTCGTGGATGCAGTGGGCGCGGGCAATTACTCCAGTGGCTCTGTTCATCCTGATGCTGCTGCCCTGGATCGTGTACAAGCTGCATCCGCCAGAGATAAAGCAACTCGATAACCGCACAATCTCCGAGGGTGGACTGGCCGAAATGGGGCGGACGACGCGGCGCGAAAAGACCCTGGCTTGCCTGTTTGTGCTGGCGCTCGTCGGATGGGCCACGGGAAGCATTACCGGGATTGATGCGACTGCCATAGCAGTTGGTTTCGTCGCCGCCTGTCTTATTACTGGGGTGGTGGGTTGGAATAGCCTGGTAAGTGCCAAGGGCGCTTGGAGCATTCTGATGTGGTACGGCGGGATCATCGGTCTAGCCGGCGGCTTGGCAAAGGCGGGATTCTTCGTTTGGCTGGCTAAGGTGATATCAAGGAACTTTAGCTTTTCCGGTTATAGCACCTTCACGATGCTGTTGATCCTGTTGCTGTTGAGTTGCGGCGTCCGCTATTTCTTTGCCTCTCTTGCGGCGTTCTGTACGACGCTTATTCCAGTTTTATTAACTATCGGACTGGTTGCGAATGTTCCCAAATGGCCGCTTATTTTTCTGATGGGAGCAGCTTCGGAATTTGGTTGCTTACTCACCCATTACAGCAATGCGGTAGCCCCAGTGTTATTCAGTCCTGGATACGTAGATCAGGCAAAATGGTGGAAGGTGGGACACATTGTCGCTTTGATCTGCGGAGTGATCTATATGACGCTCGGATTAGGCTACTGGAAGCTGCTGGGTCTGTGGTAAAGAGTGCTACGAAACAGAACGATTGTGAAGCAATAGGAGATATTGCGACACAGAGTCATTGAAAGGTCATCGAGGAAGCCTATTGGAGGATTGCTGTGAATTCGACTACTGAGGCAAGAACCGCGACCACTACTGTCGACAGAATTGTGGAGAAGCTACCGCTCAAGTCTGTCCACTATTTCATCATAACAGCCGCCGCTTTGGGGTTTATGTTCGACTCTTTTGATACCTACATCGCCTCCTATGCGATGCCGTCGATTATCAAAGAGTGGAAACTCGACACCATCATGGTCGGGACGGCAGCGTCCGCCAACTTCTGGGGCATGATGTTTGGCGCTATAGTTTGGGGGCCGATCACCGACAGGTACGGACGCAAGGTCGGATTTATCGGCACGATCCTGGGCTTCAGTTTGTTCAGCGGCCTGACAATCTTTGCTACCGGCGTTGGACAATTTCTGATTTATCGGTTCATCACCGGGATGTGTCTCGGAGGCATGATTCCTGTCGATACCGCGCTAGTGTCGGAATACATTTCGGGCAAGCATCGCGGAAGATTTGTGGCTGTACTTACGGTTCTCTGGCCCTTCGGGTTACTGGCGGCGGCCATAGCATCGCTGACGCTAGTTCCGACTTATGGATGGCGGATTCTTTTTATCCTTGGCGTGCTGCCCGCAGCATTATCATTCATCGTCAGGTGGAAGGTGCCTGAGTCTCCGCGATGGCTAGCCATCAAAGGAAGGAAGAAAGAAGCGGCGACGGTTCTGAAACAGTTAGGCGCCACCGAAGCAGATGTCAGCAACCTAGGCGACGAGCAGATCACGGAGAAAGTGCCCATTGGCGTTCTGCTGCAGCCGATCTACCGTAAGAGATTCATACTTACGGCCGGCTACTATTTCTTCTCGTATTTCGGCTACTACGGCTTTGTATTGTGGCTTCCCTCAATTCTCGCAGTGGTATTCAAATTGACGCTGGTGAAGACATTTACCTATACGTTGTACGCCGCGCTCTCCGCGATCCTCGGCCGGATGACCGCTTTTTACACCATCGAGAAGTTCGGCAGAAAGCAATTGTTCTATGTCGGATTCGGTCTTGGTGGTGTGGCTGCGCTTGGGTTTGGACTGATACAAAACCCGGCATATTTGGTGTGGGGAGCGTGTGTTCTGGCGTTCTTCTATGAACAGGGCGTAGCCGGAACCGTGGTATGGACAGCCGAGTTGTATCCCTCGAAGGTGCGCGCGACTGCGACTTGTTGGTCAACCGGCGCTGGCCGCATCAGCGCCGCTCTGAGTCCAATTGCTTTCGGCTATTTTATGGCGAACAAAATGTACTACGGCGTATATGTGACCATGGCGCTGTTCTTCTGGATCGCTTGCGGACTGGTCTACTGGCTAGGCATTGAGACCAAGGGTAGGTCGCTGGAGGACGTTGGCGCAGCATAGGTAGGTCACACGGCTTAGGGAAACTCTGAACAAGGCTTGCTAGCCGAACCGAGGTCCCTCAGAGGCTAAAGCCTCGTTGGTTTTGCTGGTCTTACGTACGGGCTGAAAGCCCGTACCCTTCAAAACCTTCACTTGTTCAGACTTTCCTTAGCCCACCAGAGCGGAATCATGGGGCGGGGTTACGGACTTGTTCGAGCGCCGAGGCGTTAAGCCGTAGCCATTCGTTCATATCGAAAGATTGGACATGACTTGCACGACCGCATTACTCAACCGCGCCGGTCTTGCTTGACCGAGACGCAATGGAGAGGAGCACCAAGGTGAAAGAGACGATCATCAAGAAAATAGGTTGTAGAACAATTTTCGACAGCCGGGGCGTAGAGACACTGGAAGTGGATGTCGAAACCCAGAATGGATTCGGCAGGGCCGCGGCGCCTTTTGGCGCACCCGGAAGTAGAGGCGAGTTCGAGGCGCCGGCGTACTCGCCGGAAGGAATTCAGGGATCGATTCGACTTCTGAATCAAAGCATCTTCCCGGCACTCGTCGGCTCAGACGCCGCGGAGCGACGACGAATCGACCAGCTATTACACGAGGTTGATGGCACGCCGAATTTCGAGCGCATGGGCGGCAATACCTCTACCGTGGTTTCCGTAGCCTGTGCGAAAGCTGCGGCTGAGTCGCTGGGAATTCCGTTGTTCAAGTTCATCGAGGAGAAGGCGAACTATACCATTCCTTATCCGCTAGGCAATGTCATCGGCGGCGGGGCGCACAGCCTGGGGCCGGCCCCCGATATGCAAGAACACCTTGTGGTTCCGTTGGGCATTACAAGCGTAAAGCAAGGAATCTTGACCAATCTACTTGTGCATGAAGAGGTCGGCAGACTGCTGGAGAAGAAGGATCCGTCCTTCGCCGGCGGCACCGATGACGAGAACGCCTGGACGGCGAACTTGAATGACTTCGAAGCGTTTGAAATTCTTGAAACAGCTTGCAAGAAAATTTCCGACCAGCAGGGAGTGGAACTAAGAATAGGCTTGGACCTCGCAGCGGATCGCCTCTGGGACCCCAGTGCGAAGGTCTACCGTTATACGCGCGAAGGCACCACACGGACCTCTCAGCAGCAACTGGATTACCTTACGGAGCTGGTTAATAGATTCCGGATGATCTGGGTTGAAGATGGTTTTCATAGCAATGACTACGAAGGTTTTGCCGCGTTGAATGCGCGGGTTGGGACCAAGTGCCTCGTCTGTGCTGACGATATCTACGCCACCAATCCGCAGCGTACCGAAGCCGGCATTAAGGCAAAGTCGGCGGGAGCAATGATCGTCAAAACAAACCAGGTCGGCACGATCACGGGCGCCGAAACCACGTCGCGACTGGCACAGAAACATGGAGTCTCGATCGTTTTGTCGCATCGCTCGGGAGAAACGGTCGACGACTCAATCGCGCATTTTGCGGTGTCATGGAATGCGTTGATGATCAAGACCGGCGTCAAGGGCGGTGAGCGGCTGGCGAAACTGAATGCGCTGATCCGTATCGAAGAAGAGTTCGGCATTAAGTTGGTCAAATGGCCCGCGCTGGCGAAGTCTGCGACCGTTCGCTGAGGCAGAGGAGATACAGGCCGGTTACGGCAGGTGAGTTCTGACTTCCAAGAAAGCCGGAACTCACCTGCCGTACTCATTGCCAGCCAGGCAGACGCAAGGGCAGCAGAACGATGAGCAAGTGCTAAACTATGCCGACTCGTGAACACCACGATCAGGAGACGACGGCATGGCGGTGAATCCGGTCCTTGTGCTCCACGGCGGAGCTTGGGCAATCCCAGACGACATGGTGCAACCTCATCTCTCCGGCCTTAGCGTCGCTATGGCGGCAGGCTGGGCCATGCTGCAACAGGGGCGCTCGGCCCTGGATGCCGCCGAAGAAGCCGTCGCGGCCATGGAAGACGATCCGACCTTTGACGCCGGACGCGGCTCATTTCTCAACCGCGATGGACGGGTTCAACTCGACGCACTGATCATGGATGGGGCCACTTTGCGCGCGGGCGGCGTGGGCTGTGTCGAACGCATACGCAACGCGGTGCGTGCCGCCCGAAAAATTCTGGAGGAGAGTCCTCACGTGTACTTCGTTGGCGAAGGCGCGGAGCGTTTCGCTCAGGAGCACGGGATAGAGCTTTGCGACAATCAGGATCTGGTTGTCCCGCGCGAAGTTGAACGCCGGCGCACGGCGGCCGACCAGCAGTACCTGGATATGCCCGGCGAGTTCGGGGGAGCGGCGCAGTCGCACGATACGGTCGGCGCATTGGCTCTGGATGTTCGTGGAAACCTCGCGGCGGCAACTTCGACCGGCGGCACTTTGAATAAAGCGCCGGGACGAGTAGGAGATTCCTCTCTAATTGGCTGCGGATGCTATGCGGATAACGAAACCGCGGCTGCCTCAGCCACCGGCTGGGGAGAACCGATCATGAAACTGGTGTTGGCGAAGTGGGCGACCGACCGCGTACACGGAGAGCACTCGCCTGAGCAGGCCGCCGCTGAAGCCATTCGCCACCTGCAGCATCGCCTTGGGGGAAACGGCGGTATCATCATGCTTGATCGCCTCGGCCGCTACGGAATTGCTCATAACACTCCGCGCATGGCTTGGTGCATCCGAACAGAACAGGGAGCAAGATCAGGTGTTGCCTTCCCCGCGGTAACGGGCTGAGGCAGTACGGGCCAATATGATCGGTCTCCTGCGTCACTCCTGGTTGCGGTAACCACGGCTCACAACGGGTGTGGATGGAGCGCGTATGCAGCCTTTGGTGATCCTGAAGCTCCTGACCCTGCTGGCGGTGGCGAATGGCACACCACTGATTGCGAAGAATGTTTTCCGCAACCGTTTTTCCCAGCCGCTTGATGGCGGCGTCAAATTTGTCGATGGGAAGCCGCTGTTTGGTTCGTCGAAGACGATACGCGGAATTGTTCTCTCAGTCCTGGTGACGACGGCGTGCGGGCCAGTTTTGGGCCTGGCATGGGAAATAGGGGCCTTGGTGGGAAGCGCAGCAATGGCGGGCGACCTTCTCTCGAGCTTCCTGAAGCGTCGCATCAACCTGCCTGCGGAAGGCATGGCTACTGGCCTTGACCAGGTTCCTGAGTCTCTGTTTCCCCTCCTCGCCTGCCGTAGTTCGCTATCGCTTACGGCCATGGATATCGTTTCGGGCGTAGCGGTCTTTCTCCTCGGTTCTATTCTCTTTTCCGGTCTGCTCTATAAGCTCCGCCTTCGCGACCGCCCATACTAGAACAGTGCGTCGTAAGTCAGAAACTGCAAACTGACCTCGCGAGCGGGGGAAAGATGGTAGCCCATGGCGTCAGCCATGGGTCTTGGAATGGGAAATCTGGAAAAGCCCGCAACGCGGGCGACAGAATCTCGACCGGTTCTGTCGCCTCCTTCGGGGGCTTGCGATCCTGGACGCCCTTGCACCCACGGCTTGCGCCGTGGGCTACCGTCTGCCGCCGCCTTCGGCGGCTGGGAGAAACTTGAACGTTGATCTGTTTGACACACTACACTAGAACGAAATCGCGGAAGGTATACCCCGCGAAGGAGCTGAGCTTTCAAGCCAAGCGGTCGAGGTGCATCAACCTTGGAACGGCTCTAACAGGCTGCGGATAAGACCCTTTGAGCAGGGTTTTTTCTGCAGCCTGCTACGGCAACACAGTCGCGCACCGCAAGTGATGCAGGGTAATTTCCGGAGGGCAGTTAAAGCGTACGGCAACAATACTCGATCCGACGCCGACCGAAGTGTAGCCGGCCATCGCGCCACACGTCCATGCGCCAGACCCAATGCGCCTGGGCAGAGTGGAATCCAGTGTGATGGGAATGGAACGGGGCAGGCAAATCTGGCCCCCATGGGTATGCCCGCTGAGCAGCAGCTTGAAACCTGCATGGGCTGCTTGACGATATATCTCCGGCGTGTGGGAAAGCAGGATGGAGAATTCGTCATGCGGGATTTGAGATGCCGCCTTTTCGATATCGTCCGCGCGATAGTAGTGGGCATCGTCAATGCCGGCCAGATGGATGCATTGATCGCCGCGCACGATCAGCTCGGATTCATTAAGCAACATCCGTATTGCCATCGCTTCCATTGCGGGAACCATGCGGATCGTATCGTGGTTGCCCAGCACACCATAAACCGATTCCCCGAGATGGGAGCGCACCCGCGCCAGACCCTCAAGAGCTTCGTCAAATGGACCGAATGTTTCTCCCCGGAAATCCCCGGTCAGAACGCAAATGTCGTAACTTACTTCGCTGAGACTTTCTATCAGGCGCTGCATAGGACCTGGGTTCATGTCCGCGTGCATGTCGCTGATGTGCAGTATGGTGAATCCATCAAAGAGTGACGGCAGGCCGGGCAGCTTAATATCGTTGTGCCGCACCTCGATGCATTCCGTGTTCCTACAGCCCCGCCAATACAATCCTGCCAGTTTTAGCGTAATCCGGATGAGCGAATGGATCGAATACCAGTTTTCAGGGTGGAAGAAGTTGATGCCGTGGCCGAAAATGTTCTCGTGGTCGCTTTCGATTCCGAGGCGTTGCCGCGCGCGCACTCGTCCGAGGCGTCGCTCCAGCTTTGCGAGAATCTCTTCCTGCGTTGATGAACCGGGCCACAATTTCTGTGCCACTGGACTGCCCCCGTTGCGGAAGCCGCTGGCGGACAAGCGCGCGAGCTTAGGCCGTCACATTGGCGGCGCGATAGACCGGCAACAGCCACTTGCGATATGCGGCGAGATGGCCGAGTGCAACCTCGCCATACAGGCGGCGCAGTTCGCTGGTGACGCGGCCGACCACGGCTGCACCCACCGGACGATGATCGACGCTAACGATGGGCGCGATTCCGACTGCCGTGCCGGTAAAGAACAGCTCGTCGCAAGCGTAAAGCTCGCTCCTGCCGATGGGTCGCTCCACGACTTCCAGATTCAATTCGCGCCGCGCCAGCTCCATCATGGTATCGCGGGTGATGCCCGCCAGGATGTCCTCGGTTCCGGGAGGGGTGATCAGTCTGCCGTTCTGAACCATAAAGATATTATGAGTGACACCCTCGGCGACATGACCGCGAGCGTTGAGAAAAATAGCTTCGTCGAAACCATTGAGGCGGGCATCTTCAGCGGCGAGCACGCTGTTCACATAGGCACCGCAAATCTTGCCGCGCGCCGGGATGGCGTTGTCCTCTATCCGGCGCCAGGAGGCCACGCCGACGTGCAATCCCTGCTCGCTGGGCAGATACTCGCCAAACGGAATCGGGATGATCGCCAAAGCACTTTGGTCGTCCGGCACCAGTCCGATGCGCTCCGCGGACTTATAGGCCAGCGGCCGAATGTAGAGGTCCGAGCGGAACTTGTTCCGCTGGATGAGTTCCACAGTGATGTTCGCACAGGGCTTCCGCGGCAGGCGGAACTGCAATGCGGAGTATCCCGCAGTTTTTCTTCCATCGCTGATAGTGTTCCAGCGGACGCAACAGGAAGAGCTCCTGCTCCCGGTTGTCCCAGTAGGCCCGGATGCCTTCGAAGACTCCCGTGCCGTAGTGGAGAGCGTGCGTAAGAATATTCACGCGAGCATCGCGCAGAGGCACAAACTGATTGTCAAAATAGACGATCACTTCCGGATCTGCCCCGAGTTTCATGGCTCCTCCCAATCACTGCCCAATCGTATCCCTGCCGATTATGGCTCCGGTAAAACATTACAGGATACTCCTTTCGCGAGTGCCCAAATCCGGGTTACTATGAGGCCTAGATGAGGGCACGGTCACATTCGCATCTGCTCGACGACATTGGCTGGAACATCGTCAGCGAGTTACAGGAGAACGCCCGCATTCCATTTTCAGAGCTTGGACGGCGCGTAGGCCTGTCGACTCCGGCGGTGGTTGAGCGTGTCCGGCAGATGGAAGATGCCGGAATTATTCGCGGCTTCCATGCGGAAGTCGATCCGGCAAAACTCGGATTTGGCGTCATGGCGTTCATTCGCGTCAAGGTCTCCGGAGGCAAGCTGCAGAACTTCGCCGAGGTCGTGCGGCTTTGCCCGGAAGCGCTGGAGTGCCATCGCGTGACCGGCTCCGAGTCATTCATCATCAAAGTCGCGGTCACGGATATCAATCACCTGGAATCGGTAATTGACACGCTGATGCCATACGTGGCGACGACCACCTCAATGATTCTTTCGTCTCCACTCCCGTGGAGCGCGGTGAAGCACCGCGTGCAATTGCCGCAGGATCAGGATGCGCGCACGCCTGAGACCAAACAGAGCGAAAAGACGGCAACACTGAACAATATGCGGAAATCGGCCACCAAATCCGCAAATCGTAAATAATTACGCCCCAACAACCTTCAAATCATGCTGTACTCGGTCACCAGCGAACTCCTACCATGGTTCACACTGGAGGACGCATGGACAGCGCGCTCATCTATCTTGACAATGCGGCCACGGTTTGGCCGAAGCCGGAAAGCGTTTACCGGTTCATGATCGATTTCTACCGCGAGACCGGAGTGAATCCGGGACGCAGCGGCTTTGATAAGGCTCTGGAAGCCGGCTCCCTTCTGGACAGGCTGCGGCAGCGGCTGACGAGGTTTTTTGGCGGGGATGAGGACGCGCCCGAACGTCTATGCTTCGGCTACAACACGACGGATGCGCTGAACCTCATCATTTGGGGACTGCTCGGAGAGGGCGACCACGTCATCACCACCAACCTCGAACATAATTCCGTGATTCGGCCAATCAATTATCTGATTCGCGACGCGCACGTGGAGGCCACGTTCCTGCCGTTCGATGGCCAGGGTTTTGTCCAGCCCGACGATGTCGCCCGCGCCATGCGCCCCAATACCAAGCTGGTCATCGTCAACCACGGCTCCAACGTCATCGGAACGATTCAGCCCCTGGCTCACATCGGCCGCATCTGCCGCGAACATAACGTCACCTTCGCCATTGACACCGCGCAAACGGCCGGAATCGTTCCCATCAACATGAAAGAAATGAATGTGGATGTGCTGGCCTTTACGGGTCATAAAGCATTGATGGGCTCGATGGGGATCGGCGGGCTGTGCGTTCGCAAGCACGTCGAGATCCGCCACACGCGGGCCGGGGGAACCGGGGTGCACTCCGCCTACCCCTATCACCTCGACGAGTATCCCTGGCGCATGGAGTACGGTACGCCCAACATGGTCGGCATCGCCGCGCTGTGGGCAGGACAAGAGTGGATCGAAGAGCAGGGCGGGGTCGAAGCCATCCATGGGCGCGAGATGAAACTGGCCAGAAGGCTGGTCGACGGCCTGCGGGAGATTGAAGGCGTCCGCATCTATTGCTGGGATACGGCGGAGAACCACCTTTCAACCGTCATGATCAATATCGACTGGCATCGATGCCGGCGACGTTGGCACCATGCTGGATGTGGATCACAATGTCGCAACCCGTACCGGCCTGCATTGCGCTCCGCTGGTGCACACGCAGCTGGGCACACTTGCGATCAACGGCGGCGTGCGATTCTCGATTGGAGCGTTTAATACCGAGGCGCATATCGACACGGCGATCAAAGGGGTTCGTGCGATTGCGGCCTGGGCCGCCGAACGCGGCTCGAAGCCAAAAGCCGCTGTTGCCCACGCCTGATAGAACGGCTTTCATGATGGTGTAGTTCTAAAGCAGTTCCCGGGTTGCTATATACCACCGAAGAACGTCATTCCGAGTAAGCGGCGCCTTGCCTTTGAGAGCCTTAAGCTGAGTTGCTGCAATGCGCTCACGAGCAGTGCAGCAAATAGCACATCGCTCTCTCGGTCGCGAGTCGAGGAATCTTTTGTGTTGCTTCGTTGCGGAAAAACACAAGATCCCTCCACTCCGTGCCCGAACAGCTTCTTGCTATCGAGTAACAATGTCGGGTACGCAGCCTAGCTGCTCCGACCGCAGGCGCTCGGCACTTCGGTCGGGATGACGCTTCCAATCTACCTTACCGTGCGGCTACACCAATCCGGGAACCCGCTCTAATATCCAGAAGCGTTCCTCTCTTTCCCGCAGCGTCTCCTCGCCGCCATGGGGGGCCGGCATCTCAGGCCCACCCTGCACATTCAACCACATTAGCTTTTCAGCTAAGCACAATGGTACCCCGATTGCAGCTTCGCTGTCTGAACCATATCGGACCGCGAGGGAAAGCACTTTCGCCCCCGAAGGAGTGGGCTGCAATGGGCGAGATGGACGACATTATTAAAGAATTCTTAATCGAGAGCACGGAAGGTCTCGATCAGCTCGACCGCGACTTCGTCAAACTGGAAAAAACACCAGACTCAAAAGACCTTCTAGCCAGCATCTTCCGCTCGGTACACACGATCAAAGGGACGGGCGGGATACTCGGGTTCGACAAACTCGGCGCGGTTGCGCATGTTGGCGAAAGCATGCTGAGCCGCATGCGGGATCGAAAGTTGAGCCTCAATCCGAGGGTCACGACTGCCTTGTTGTCACTGGTCGATGCGCTCCGCAAGATGCTTTCCAGTATTGAGATGACCGGAGCCGAGGGCGATGGCGACTATTCCGATGTGGTTGCGGCGGTCACATCGATCCTCGATGGTTCCGCGGACGCCGCTGTCGTCCCCCCTCTTGCCGCAATTCCACTACAGTGCACTGCCGCCAGCGAAGAGCCCGGTTCTGACGACGATGCGCGCGTGCCGAAAACGCCACAGACCGGGGTGGCGATCGCGGCGGCAAGCGCCCCCAAGAGTCTGCCCTACCTGCAGAGTGAGAAGCACGATGCCCTTGCCAGCAGCACGATTCGAGTGGATGTCGGACTTCTCGACAAGGTGATGAATCTGGTGGGCGAACTTGTCCTTGCGCGCAATCAGGTCCTTCAGTTCACCACCACCAAGGACGCCACGTTTCTCCGAACGGCACAACGCTTGAACCTGATCACAACCGAGCTGCAAGAGGGCGTGATGAAGACCCGCATGCAGCCGATCGGCAATGTGTGGAACAAATTTCCACGCGTGGTGCGCGACTTGGCCGTTGGCTGCGCCAAACAGGTGCGGATTGACATGGATGGAGCCGACACCGAGTTGGACAAGACGATTATCGAAGCCATCAAGGACCCGCTGACTCATCTCGTCCGCAACGCGGTCGATCACGGCATCGAGTCGCCGGAACAAAGGAAGAAAGCAGGAAAGCCGCCGGAAGGCCGCTTGTCGCTGCGAGCATTCCATGAAGGTGGGCAGGTCAACATCGAGATCAGCGACGACGGCGCCGGAATCGACACCGATCGCGTAAAGCGAAAAGCAATCGATCGGGGCACGATCACATCGGATCACGCCGCCCGAATGTCGGAACGCGAAGCGCTGAACCTCATCTTCCTTCCCGGACTGACGACAGCCGAACGCGTCACCAACGTCTCGGGGCGCGGCGTTGGCATGGACGTGGTCAAGACCAACATCGAAAAGATCGGTGGCATGGTCGATGTGCAGAGCACCGCCGGCCAGGGGACAACACTGAAAATCAAGATCCCTCTGACGTTGGCGATCATCCCGGCCCTCATTGTCACCAGTGGGCAGGAGCGCTTCGCCATCCCGCAGGTCAGCCTGCTGGAACTCGTCCGCCTGGAGGGAGCCGATGCAATCGCCGGCATTGAGGATATTGGCGGCGCCCCGGTCTATCGACTTCGCGGCAACCTGCTTCCGCTGGTGGACCTCAATCGTGAGCTTGGCCTTCCCGCCTCGACTACCGAGGACGGTAAGGCGCAGCTCGTGAATATCGTTGTGTTGCAAGCCGATGACCGTCAGTTCGGATTGGTTGTGGATGAGATCAATGACACTGAGGAAATTGTCGTAAAGCCGCTTGGCAAGCAACTGAAGGGGCTGGCTTGCTTCGCCGGCGCCACCATCATGGGAGATGGCCAGGTGGCACTGATCCTGGACGTCCTCGGCATCGCGCAGATGGCGAATGTGGTGGGTGAACTGCGGTCCCATGCGGTTGCCGAGCATGTGGCGAAAAATGTCGAATCCGCGGGGAACCGGGATACATGGCTGCTATTTACAGTCGGTGACGACCGCAGGATGGCAACCCGGCTTTCTTCCGTGTCCCGACTGGAAGAAATTCCCGTCAATTGGATCGAGAGATCGGGCGATTCGGAAGTTGTTCAATATCGGCAGAAGATCATGCCCCTGATTCGGGTCGCTGCTTTACTCAATCTGCCCTTATCCAAGAAAGACACCGACAAAGCTCAGGTCATTGTATTTGCCCAAGGCAGAAACTACATCGGCCTGGTCGTCGATGAGATCGTCGACATCGTCGAGCAGCAGATCTCCCTCGAACGATGCGGCCAGCATGCAGGTGTCTCGGGCTCAGCCGTGATTCAACAACGCGTTACCGACGTGCTTGACCTCGACATGATCATCACAGGCGCCGGCATGAGCAGTGCGATGCCGGCACTGCAAGGAGTCCAGCGTGAGCACTGAACAACAGTTTTGCACCTTTTTCGTGAACGGCCTCTTCTTCGGGGTGGAAGTCCACAAGGTCCAGGAAGTCATTCGTTATCAGGGCATGACAAGGGTACCGCTAGCGCCAGCGGAAATCGGCGGCCTGATCAATCTTCGCGGTCAGATCGTAACCGCGATTGACTTGCGGAAGCGGCTGGCAATGAGTGAACGGCAGGGCGGTGAGCAGCCTATGAATGTGGTGGTCCGCACGGGAGATGGCGCAGTCAGCCTGCTGGTGGACGAGATCGGCGACGTCGTCGAGGTCGCGGACTCGACTTTCGAAGAGGTGCCGGACACCCTCAAAGGGGTTGGCCGCGAGCTCATTCGCGGAGTGTACAAGCTGAAAGAACGACTGCTGCTGTTGCTGGACACCGACCGTGCCATCGATATTGTCGGGGCCACTTGTCCCGTTTAGCAGGCTGCTCAAAAACGCGTCGAAGCAGCTGGTCCAGGCCATTACGAACAACTCTAGAGGAGTCACCATGACAGAAGCGAGACGTAAAACGAATGGTCGCGGAGCGGACAGCGGGAACGGAGCCGCCATTGCCGCTGCCGCGCTCGTGCACAAAACCACGGCGAAGCGCATGAGCCTGGTCGACGAAGTAACAAGACTCGTGCAAGCAGTTCAACAGGGGAAGCTCACGGAGCGCCCGCAGCTTGAGTTGTTCTTTGGCAAAGATCGAACTGTGCTTGAGGCCATCGGCCGCATGTTTGAAGGAATCGCGCAACTGCTGCGCGTCAACCGGGACAATATCCTCAAGTTTGCCAACGGAGAGTTACCGTCCCGCATGGAAAACAATTGCCAAGGCGACTTCGAACTTATGAAGGACGCCTGGAACGCTCTCATCGAGTTCGTGCAGATGCGCAACGCAGACATCCAAGCGCTGACCGACGCAGTGGAGGAGGGACGTCTCGGCGTCCGCGCTGACATCAGCAAGTACAAAGGCTTCAACGGAGCCCTGATCGGGAGAATTAACGGCCTGCTGGACACGGTGTTCGTGCCGCTCAACGTCGCCACACGGTGCATCGGGGACATCGCCAAGGGTGAGATCCCAGCCAGGATTACCGACAACTATAAGGGCGACTTCAACCTCATCAAGAACAACCTGAACGCCTGCATCGACGGACTCGGAGGCCTTGTCGAAGTAAATGCGGTCATGCAGCGTTTTGTTGTCAATGACTATACGACAGCGGTTCAAGGAGCCTACCAAGGAATCTTCGCGGAGGTGGCGACCGCAACAAACCACTCCTGCGATCGCATTAAGCGGGTGGTCGAGGTCACCCGCGACATAGCCGCCGGAGATTACCGAGCGCACCTCACTCAATTGAAGAAGGACGGAAAGCGCTCTGAAAAGGACATGCTCGTTCCGGCTTTCATTTCCATGATGGAGGCGATCGAGGCAATGGCAAACGACACAGAGACACTCAGCCGGGCGGGATTAGAAGGCAAGCTCTCTACCCGGGCTGACGCCAGCAAGCATCAGGGCGAGTATCGGAAGATTGTCGAGGGCTCAACGCGACGCTGGACGCGGTGGTCGGTCCGCTGAAGGACGTGGCGGCAACACTGGACCAACTGGCCGGCGGCGACCTGACCGCCCAGCTTACCGGCGAGTATGCCGGCGATTTCAAGAAGCTGTCCGATGCGGTTAATACCTTGGCACTACAGGTTCGCTGCGCAATGCAGCAGATTGGCGATAACACCAAAGCCCTGGTCTCCGCCGCTGAGGAACTCAACAAGATAAGCCAGCAGATGGGGGCGAGCGCCGAGGAAACAGCAGCACAATCCAACGTCGTCTCCGCCGCCTCCAGCCAAGTGACCAATAATGTTGCGACCGTGGCCACGGCCGCCGACGAGATGGGTGCAAGCATCAAGGAAATCGCTAAGAACACAGCGGACGCGACTCAGGTCGCGACCGCCGCGGTAAGAACCGCCGAGACGACCAACGTGACCATCGGCAAACTTGGCCAGAGCAGCGCTGAAATTGGCCAGGTCATCAAGGTGATTACCTCAATCGCGCAGCAGACGAATCTGCTGGCGCTGAACGCAACGATTGAAGCGGCGCGCGCCGGCGAGGCGGGCAAAGGGTTCGCGGTTGTGGCCAACGAAGTGAAAGAGCTGGCGAAGGAAACCGCCAAAGCCACCGAGGACATCAGTCGCAAGATTGAAGCGATCCAGAACGACACGAAGGGCGCCGTAGAGGCAATCGGGCAGATCGGAACCGTCATTGGGCAGATCAATGACATCCAGACCACAATCGCCAGCGCGGTTGAGGAGCAGAGTGCGACCACCAATGAAATCGGTCGCAATCTGGCAGAGGCCGCGAAGGGCACCACGGACATCAGCCATAACATTGCCGGAGTTGCTGAAGCGGCCCGGAGTACAAGTGCCGGGGCTTCCGAGACCCAGAAATCCGCACAGGCATTGGAACAAATGGCCGCCGACTTACAAGGGCTAGTCGCACAATTCAAGTATGAAGACTCGCCTGCTAATGCCAAGGTCTGGGCGGGCGATTCAGGCAGGAAGATTCGCTCATTGGTGCAATAGCGGCCGCCGGCGCGGATATCAAATCCAGGCTGCAAGCACGGACGCCGGGCGGCAAATGGAGAAGGTGCTCTGATGAAAGCTCTCGTGGTCGATGATTCTGCCGGGATGCGGGCCTTTCTAAAGATGGTGTTGAAAGGCGCGGGGATAGAGGTTGCTGAAGCAAGAAATGGGGTTGAAGCGCTGGGCGTTCTCACCTCCGGTCTAAGGGCAGACATCGCGTTGCTTGATTGGAACATGCCCGAGATGGACGGCTACGAATTGCTGTTGTGGATCAGATCGAATACGAAGTTCGATTCTATGCGCATCGTGATGGTCACGACGGAGACCGAGACTGGCCAGATTACGAAAGCCTTGGAGCATGGCGCCGATGAGTATGTGATGAAGCCGTTTACCCGCGAAGTGATTCTCGACAAGTTGCAGATCATCGGGGTGGAAACCGCTTCATGACCGCTCGGATACTCATCGTGGACGATTCGGTAGTGATCCGCCAGCTGCTGAGGGAAGTCCTGGCCGGCGATCCACAGTTGCAGATTGCCGGGGTAGCCGCGAATGGTCAGATCGCGCTGGCCATGCTAGATCAAGTATCGCCGGATTTGGTGACACTCGATGTTGAAATGCCTGTGCTGGACGGCCTGGAAACATTGAAGCAGCTGCGGCAAAGTCATCCGCGGCTGCCGGTAATCATGTTCAGCACCCTGACTGCGCGGGGAGCACAGGCCACCATTGAAAGCCTGGCATTTGGCGCAAGCGATTATGTTACCAAGCCCTCCAATGTGGGCAGTGTTACGGTTGCCAAGGAACGCATCCGTGAACAACTGATTCCAAAGATCAAGGCGCTTTGCAAACTAACCTCGGGAACGCCGGCCATTCCATATGCTCCGGCCCCGGCCTTCCGCTTCCCTTCCCGCCCAGCCGAGGCAGCAACAGAGCGCAGGCACAGTTGAGGTTGTTGCTATCGGATGCTCGACCGGCGGCCCGAATGCCTTGGCGGAGATCTTGCCGAATTTGCCGGCCAACTTCGCGGTTCCAGTGGTTGTTGTCCAGCACATGCCCGCCACATTCACTCGCTTCCTCGCGCAGCGGCTTGACAGTATTTGTGCACTGCGCGTACGAGAAGCTGTTTCCGGAGAACCGCTTCGGCCAGGCACGATCTGGATTGCTCCCGGCGACTTCCACATGAAGGTGACGAAGAGCGCTACAGGATTGCGGCTGGCAACCGAACAATCGCCGCCGGAAAATTCGTGCCGCCCCTCAGTCGACGTATTGTTTCGTTCAATGATCGCCGCTTACGGCGGCAACGTTCTCGCGGTGGTACTGACAGGCATGGGACAGGATGGATTGCGAGGGTGCAAAGAACTGTATGACGTTGGTGCGCAGATCGTGGTGCAGGACGAGGCAACCTCTGTTGTTTGGGGGATGCCAGGATTTATTGCTCGCGAAAAAATAGCGGATCGGGTTCTACCGCTGCAGGAGATCGGCCTCGAAATCACCCGCAGGGTGGAAATCTTTCAGTCGCAGCACCAAGCGCGGGAGCAACGGGCGTGAGTGGCGTCACTTCGATTGAATCGTCGGAATTCAATTATTTGCAGGCATTCATGCGAGAATTCTCCGCCATTGTCCTTGACCCCGGGAAAGAGTATCTGGTCGAGTCGAGGCTCATGCCACTGGCATATAGCGAAGGCCTTCGTACCGTCGGCGAACTGCTGGTTCGCCTGCGCCAGGAGAAATCCGAGTTATTGCGCCGCAAGATCTTGGACGCGATGACAAACAACGAGACGTGGTTCTTTCGGGATTTCTATCCGTTCGAAGCGCTCCGGCAGGAGATCGTCCCTGCTTTGATGGCGTCCCGTGCCACTACTCGCAGTCTACGATTCTGGAGCGCCGCCGCTTCGAGCGGACAGGAGCCGTATAGCATTGCGATGTTGCTGAAAGAAAAATTTGCGTTTCCCAACTGGAAATTCTCGATCCTCGCTACCGACATCTGCAGCGCCGTGCGGGCACGCGCCGCCGAGGGCAGGTATTCGCAGATGGAAATCAATCGCGGTCTTCCGGCCACTATGCTGACCAAGTACTTCGTCAGATCGGGTCTGGACTGGATGATTGCCCCGTCAGTCCGGGAGATGGTGGAATTTCAGGCCTGTAACCTCGCTGAACCGTGGCCTGACCTACCCAGGATGGACGTTGTATTCCTGCGAAATGTCATGATCTATTTCGACGTAGCAATCAGGAAGCAGATTCTTTCGCGACTCCGTTCGGTGCTGCAACCAGACGGCGTCCTCTTCCTGGGTTGCGCGGAAACCACCCTCAATATCGATGCCGGGTTCGAGCGAATTCCATTTCAGAAGACAGTCTATTACAGGTTATCTCAATGAACATGCTGCCGCTTACCAGAGACGATGTGGTCCGCGTCATGCAAGGAATCTGGGGCTCCATGTTGAGCCTTGATCTTATACCTGTGGAATCGGCGTGCCATGAAGACGAAGCCGGCGTTGTAGCTTGTGTGCAAATCGCCGGCGCGTGGGAGGGAGCCATCCGCCTGGACTTATCATCGGCCCTTGCCAGCAAAGCGGCGGCTGCACTTACAGGTGTTCAACCGGCTGAGATAACGCCTGATGAGGTCAGAGACGCGGCGGGAGAATTGGCCAACATTACAGCCGGAAGCGTAAAAGTACTACTTCCAGCCCCTTCCCATTTGTCGCTTCCGGTCGCGGCAGACGGAACCGATTACAAAGTTCGCATTAAAGGCGGTCGTAGGTTGCTGCAAGTGGCATTTGATCACTCAGGAGAAGGATTACTAGTCACAATCTTAGAGAGGGCAGGGTCTCCTGGAAGCATCGGATTGACCTCAGCTAAAACTACTCCGATCCAATAAGAGCTGCCCGATTTGTGTCAGGCGCGTCGATCCGTGGTCAGCTTGTCGATTTACCCTTGTATTGGCAATGTCGCGATGGTCGCTGACCGTGACGAAGGGGGAGCGGTGTCCGAGAAATCGACGGGGAACGCGCTTGATTACGCGGCCAATTCCAGAATGGCGCGCGGCCTCGCGCCGTTTTGCGTTGGCTGATGCCGTTGTGGCTTGTAAACTTACTCACGAGCAGTACATTTTCAGCCGTTCAGAGCTGGAAAAAGAAGATTCAATAGGTGACCCGGTGAAATATCGTAGTTTTGGAAAGCTTGATTGGAAGGTTTCGGCTCTAGGCTTCGGTTGCATGCGCCTGCCCACGGCTGACGGCAAACGAACCAGTAGTAATATCTTGGAAGCGGAAGCCGTGCGCATGATCCGCCACGGTATCGACCAAGGAATCAACTATGTTGACACGGCTTATCCGTATCATAGCGGCCAAAGCGAGGTAGTGCTGGGCAAAGCCTTGCGTGACGGCTATCGCGACAAAGTGAAGCTGGCTACCAAGCTGCCGACGTGGTTGGTTCAGGCCCCGGCCGATTTTGACCGGCTGCTCGATGAACAGCTGCACAAACTGGAGGCCGAACACATCGATTTCTATCTGCTCCACTCCCTGAATAAGGCGCGGTGGCGGGATATTGTTCTCAAATATGACCTGCTGGGCAAAGCGGAGAGGGCCATTGCCGACGGACGTATCGGCTACCTGGGGTTTTCCTTCCACGACGATTACGAGGCCTTCGAGGAGATCGTCAAAGGTTACGAGCGCTGGACCTTCTGCCAGATCCAGTACAACTACATGAATACCGAGATTCAGGCCGGAACCAAGGGTCTGGAGCTGGCCGCCGGCAAAGGCCTGGCGGTGGTGGTGATGGAGCCGTTGCTTGGAGGACGGCTGGCCGTACCGCCTCCGGATGTGCGCAAGTCGCTGGAGAATTACCCGGTGCGGCGCTCGCCCGTGGACTGGGCGCTGCAGTGGCTCTGGGATAAACCGGAAGTTTCCGTGGTGCTGAGCGGAATGACCACCATGGAACAGGTGAATGAGAATCTGGCTTCGGCTGATTGCGCGCAGACGCGCTCGCTGACCGATGCGGATTTGCAATTCATCGCCGAGTTGCGGCGGCAGTACAACCAGCGGATATCCGTTCCCTGTACCGAGTGCAGCTACTGCATGCCCTGTCCCAACGAGGTAAATATTCCCAGGAATTTCGAATTCTTCAACTACGCGCTAATGTACGATGACCTGGCCGGCGCCCGCTTCAGGTACCAGATGCTGCTCACTCCGCAGCAGCGGGCTGAGTCCTGCATCGACTGCAAAACTTGCGAAGAGCAGTGCCCGCAGCATATTCCCATCAGCGAATGGATGCCCAAGGTAGCCGCGCTGTTAGGAGAGGCGAAATAACAGTGCAACAGTCCGCGCATTCCCTGGATGAAAAAGGCTGATTCTGGTTCAACACATAAAACTTCGTGCTCTCCTGAGAGTCTTTGGTTAATATAAAACTGGAATATTCAAACTGCTGTCTGTCGGGAAAGCGCTTGTCCTCCATTTTGCCGGTCTGAGTCCACAGCCGACTCGGAATGGCAATGCCTGCGGTTGTGGGCTTAAGGTGAGTTCAAGAACGAGGGATTTCCTATGCATAAGCAAGCTCGCGTGTTGTTCCTTGTGTTAGCGGCTTTTCTCCTACTCGCGACCACGTTTTCTGGTATTGCGGAAGCCCAAGCGAGAAAAGGCAAGCTGACCGTCGCAATGGTAAACCCGCTCAGCGGCGATGCTGCAACCTACGGTGTGAGCCATAAGAATGGACTCGAGATGGCATTCGCCGAAATCAATAAAGCTGGCGGAGTCAAAGGGCAAGAAATTGAGTTGGTTACCTATGATGATGCCGGCGATCCCAAGCAGGCGGCCGCCGGCGCCCAAAAATTCGCAGACCAGAGAAATGTCTTGGCTATTACCGGGTCTTGCCTGAGTTCCAACACCCTAGCCATGATTCCCATCACAGACCGGGCCCGTCTCCCGCATACGGTGGTCTCCTCCAGCACGCCCAAACTGAGTGGCCGGAGCAAGTATTTTTTCCGGATGGCAGTCCAGGACGCTCAAGTCGGCATTCTGATGGCTGACCTGCTGCACCAGAAACTAAAGGTGAAGAATGTGGCCGTTCTTTACCCGAATAATGACTATGGGAAAGGACTCACGGCAGCCATCGTGGGGCGGCTTAAGGAGTTTGGAATTAGCGTAGTATTGAACGAAGCCTATCTCGCAACGGACAAAGATTACTCCGCCCTGCTGACGCGCATTAATGCAGCCAACGTTGACGCCCTGGCATTGGCCGGAACCTACACGGATAGCGCTCTGATCATCAAACAGGCGCGGTCCATCGGCTTCACAAAGCCGATTGTGGGCGGTACCGGACTCTATAGTCCCCAGCTTGTCGAGATCGCCGGGAAGGCGGCGGAGGGGGTCTATTTTCTGGGCGCGTTTGTGCCCACCAATCCCGATCCGGCCGTACAGCAGTTTGTAAAGAAATACAAGGAAAAGTACGGGGTGGACCCGGACACTTTTGCCGCCCTCGCTTACGATCAGGGGTATGTCTTAAAGGCCGCGATGGACAAGGCGGCGGAAAAAGGGGCGATCACACGGGAAAGCGTTCGCAATGCGATGGCTGCGACCCACTACAAGGGAATTACGGGGACGGTGACCTTCGACAATCAGGGCGACTGGGTCAGACCTTATCTGTATATCACGGTAAAAGACGGAAGATTTATCTTGGCTCGGTAAACAAGGGTGACCGGTGCTGCTCCTTCAGGAAATTCTCAATGGCCTCGCCTTGGGTGGCATTTACTCTCTGATTGCGATCGGTTGGACGGTCGTCTTCGGCATTGTCGGGCTGATTAACTGGACCCACGGCGAAGTCTTCATGATTGGGGCCTACGTCGGCTACTTCCTTGTGTCCATTTTTAAGACGAACCTCTTGGTAGCGCTGGGTGGGGCCATGCTGGCCAGTGCTCTGACGGCCTGTTTTATCAACCGGGCGGCATATCGTCCACTCCGCACCAGCCCGCGCCTGGCCTCGTTCATCACGGCGCTCGGCGCGTCAACCTTCCTGCGCTACCTGGCGGCATTGATCTGGGAACCCCGTTCGCGGGGATATCCTCAAACCATGAATATTGAAGTTCTGGTTCTTCGGCTGGGTCACAGTACGCTGACCATCAATACCCTGCAACTGTTTATTCTGACTGTCACCCTGGTCATCATGATATTTCTGCAGTGGTTCATTACGCGGACCATGATGGGAAAAGCCATGCTTGCCGCCTCCCAGGATTTTGAAATGATCGGATTGATGGGCGTCAACGTGGAGAGGCTGATCGATCTGACCTTTGCGGTGAGCGGGTTTCTCGGCGGCGCAGCCGGAGTTCTGGTCGGGGTCCTTTATGCGATCGATCCGATGATGGGATCGATGGCGGGACTCAAGGGGTGGGCGGTAGCGGTGATTGGTGGAGTGGGAAGCATTAGCGGGGCAATGATAGCCGGCCTTTCACTGGGGATAGCAGAAAATATCGCCTCAGCCTACATCTCGTCAGGTTATCGCGACCTCATCGCCTTCCTGGTCATGATTCTTGTCCTGGTGATTAAACCGACCGGTTTGCTGGGCTCCAAATTCGACGAGAAGGTGTAAGGGGTGATGCCGTTTCCTAAGATCCGGAAGGGTTACATCGGCGCCGCGGTTTTTGCGGGATTGGTTCTACTGGTCACTTTTTTCGACTCGCTGCAATTGACGGCCGATCCTGTGATTCCTCCTTTTTTCAAGCATATTTTGCTGGTTTGCCTGATCTACTCAACCGCCGCCCTGAGTCTGAACTTTGTATCCGGTTATATCGGCCAAGTGTCTCTCGGGCATGCCGCCTTCTTCGGTATGGGCGCCTATGTCTCCGCCATCATGACGCAAGTATGGGGGATATCGTTCTGGCCGTCTTTCCTTTGCGCCGGCCTGGCGGCAGCCTTGGTTGGAATTCCGCTCGGGGCGCCTGCTCTGCGGGTAAAAGGCCCATTTCTGGTGGTCGTCACATACGGTTGCGGAGAAGTTTTCAAATATATTGCACTCAACCTTGACATCACCGGAGGACCGGCTGGCTTGCCGGGTCTGGTAAGCCCTAGCGTTGGCGGGGTCAACTTTAGCGATGTGGGAGTCACCGGCAAAGAGGCCTTCATTGGAGCGGCCCTTGTGCTCGCTTTGGTATTGGCATTTTTGACCGACAGAATCGGACAATCGCGGGTTGGCCATGCCTTTGCTGCCATTCGCGAGGACGAGATTGCGGCTGCGGCAATGGGGGTGAACGTTGCCTACTACAAGCTTCTGGCCTTTGTGCTGGCCGCATTTTTCGCCGGCTTGGCCGGGAGTTTGTTTGCCCATTATCTTTCGTTTGTCAGTCCAGACATGCTCAGTTCCAGCGAATCCATCGCCATGCTCACCATGGTTGTGGTCGGCGGCCCGCGCAGCATTCCGGGAGCTTTTCTTGGAGCATTCCTGTTGACGATCATTCCCGAGCTTCTCCGGGCATTCAAGGATTTTCTCCATCTTTCTTTTGATCCGTGGCTGGTATTCTTCGGGCTGGTACTCATCATCATGATGCGGATCAGGCCGCAGGGAATATTGGGGACAGACACGGTATTTCACCGGTGAAAGGCACGTAAATCGTGTTGTTACGCACGGAGCAGCTAACGAAATCTTTTGGGGGCTTGATGGCGGTGAATGCCGTCGACTTTGCCATTGCCTCGGGAGAAGTGGTTAGCATTATCGGCCCCAACGGCTCAGGGAAGACGACCTTTTTTAATGTTCTCAGTGGCATATTGCCCGCTACCGGAGGAAAGGTTTTTTTCAATGATCGGGAGGTAACTCGGCACAAGGCCCACCAGATGACAGCCTTGGGAATGGCCCGAACTTTTCAGAATATCCGGCTATTTCAGAATCTGACGGTTCGCGACAACATTATTGTTGGCCGTTTTAGCCGCAGCCATTCGGGGCTTTTGGACGGAGTGATTCGTTCGCCGCGCCTGAGGAGGGAAGAGCGGGAAAACGAAGCTAAAGCCCAGGAATTGCTCCAATTTGTCGGCTTGTACCAGCAACTGGATGTTAAGGCTAAGAACCTTCCTTATGGGGCACAACGCCGCTTGGAGGTGGCCCGCGCGCTGGCTTGTGAGCCCGCCCTTTTGATGCTCGATGAGCCCGCGGCCGGGATGAATCCCAGGGAAGTGGATGAACTTCTTTCGCTGATAGGCAAATTGAAAGACCGAGGGTTAACAATCCTGCTGATCGAACACCAGATGCGGCTGGTGATGAGCATTGCCGAACGGGTGGTTGTGTTCGACCATGGGATAAAGATCGCAGAGGGAAGACCGGAAGCCGTACGGAAAGACGCGAAGGTCATTGAGGCTTATCTGGGAGTCGAGGAACATCGTTTTGTTAGACGTAAAGCAAATCAACGTTAGCTACGGGAACATCCATGCTGTGCGTGACGTGAGCCTGAACGTCGAACGAGGCGAAATCGTCACCATCATCGGGGCTAACGGCGCGGGCAAATCGACCATCCTGAAAACCTTGGTTGGGCTGCTGCGTTCTACGACGGGCGACATTCTCTTTGAGGGGAAGAGCATCTCCACCCTTGCTCCAGCCGCTATTGTTTCCCACGGTATTGCCTTGGTGCCGGAAGGCCGCCGGATATTTCCCAGGCTAAGCACTCTGGACAACTTGTCTCTCGGCGGCTATGGGCATAGTAAACGCGAGAGAACGGAGGGGCTGTCCCGAGGTCTTCGAAATGTTTCCTCGTTTGGCGGAACGCAAATCGCAAATGGCGGGCACGCTCTCCGGAGGGGAGCAACAGATGCTCGCTATCGGACGAGCATTGATGAGTCGACCGCGTCTCCTGCTTCTCGATGAACCTTCCATGGGTCTGGCTCCACTGCTGGTGAATCAGATATTTCAAACTATTCTGGATATCAATGCTGACGGAACTACCCTGTTGCTGGTGGAACAGAACGCGCACCTGGCGCTGGCAATTGCCGACCGCGCATATGTGTTGGAAACAGGGGCCGTCGTGTTGGCGGACAAGGCTGAGGTTCTCGCGCAAGACGAACAGGTGCGTCACGCGTACCTGGGAGAGTAGATTGCTGATGGTCAAGGATATCCATCTTCAATGGCGAATTCTCCACCGTGTTGTTCAACGGGACGGCGTATTCGCCGGGAAAGGCGGCGATGCGTAGCGGGGCTGAGGTGATCGTCATTGGCGGTGGCGTTATCGGCACGGCGGTGGCTTATTTTGTCGCCAAGCGAGGTTACAAGGTGATCTTGTTGGAGCGGCAGAATCTTTCCAGCGGTGCATCGGGGTCGTGCGACGGCACTCTCTTTCTGCAAACGAAGACTCCTGGGCCCCACCTGGAAATGGCTCTGAAGAGTATGGCTCTGTATGGCACGCTGTCAGAGGAACTCGACTACGACTTTGAATACCAGCAGAGCGGCGGGATGTGCTTGATTGAAGACGAAGCGCAGGCGGCGCTCATGCGGCACACGCTCGAGCAACAACGCCAGTCGGGTTTGACCGTGGAGCTACTCGACATCAAGCGGGCGCGCGAGCTCGAACCGATGCTGGGCGAGCATCTTTGGGGAGCGACGTACTGCACCGCCGACAGCCAGGTAAATCCGTTGGCCGTATGCCGGGGTCTCAGCCGGGCCGCCCGCAAGCATGGCGCAGAGCTTCGCCTCGGTGTCGCCGCCACCGACCTGCTAGTCAGCGGTGGACGGGTACGAGGAGTTCTCACCGCTGAAGGTCCCATTCACGGAGACTGTGTGGTCAATGCGGCGGCGGTTTGGGCGCCCCTTCTTACCAAGAAATATGGTTACGAGCCGCCAATAGTTCCGAGGCGCGGACAGATCCTGGTTACCGAATCGCTGCCGCCGGGGACGGTGCGGCACCTGCTGCTCTGCGCCTGCTACCTGACAGCCAAGCACCATCCGGAATTGCTTGACATGAACGTACGCCAGCACCGCCTGGGAGTGGGTCTGATTGTCGAACAGACTCGGAGCGGCGGTCTGCTGCTCGGCAGTACCCGCGAGTTTGTCGGGTTCGACTGCGGCACATCCCTGGATGGCATAAAGGCCATCGCTGACCATATCTTCAAGCTCATGCCCCGCTTGGGCACTGTGAACGTGATCCGCAGCTTCGCCGGCCTCCGGCCGCGGACGCCGGATGGCATGCCGATCCTGGGTCCTGTGGAAAATCTCCCCGGACTCATTATGGCTGCCGGTCACGAAGGAGATGGCATTGCACTGGCGCCGATCACGGGACAGATGATCGCAGATTGCGTGGAGACCATGAACTAGCAGGAGAGTACTGGAGCCGCCGAACATTGGAAGGTCACATGGAGAACAGCAAACAGGCGTCGGTCCGGCTAGACGCGAATGTGGAACGCGGTCGGCCGGTTCAAATCACGGTGGATGGAGAGATCATTCCGGCCTTCGAGGGAGAGTCCGTTGCGGCAGCCATGCTCGCTTCGGGCCGCCGCGTTTTGAGACATACCCATCCGGAGAATCAACCGCGCGGCATCTTCTGTGGCATGGGAGTTTGCTTTGAATGCCTGGTCACCGTGGCCGGTGGTGAACGAGTGCGTGCCTGCGTCGCGCCCGTTCAGGATGGCATGCGCATCTTCACAGTGAACGAATTGGAGGAACCAAGGTGAGAGAGGTCGAGGTAGCGATCGTAGGCGGGGGCCCGGCAGGCCTGACTGCGGCGCTCGAGGCCGCACAAGCAGGAGCCCAAGTCGTCCTGATCGACGAATCGCCCACTCCCGGAGGCCAGTTCTACAAGCAGATCCCGGATGCGTTTCGGCTGAAGAAGCTGCAGGCCGAAGGCGAGCAGTATGCCGAGGGCGTCGAGCTGATCGAACGCGTCAGGCACGCTAACGTTGAATTCCTCACGGACGCCCTTGTCTGGTCGATCTTTCCGGACGGGACACTTGGAATCTACCGGCAGGGACGGACCGAGGAGCTGCGAGCCCTGAAGATGATTCTGGCACCGGGCGCGCAAGAAATGCCGGTCCCATTCCCCGGCTGGACCCTTCCCGGAGTGATGATGGGAGGGGCCGCCCAGTCCTTGTTGGTGAGACACCGTGTTCTGCCTGGACGCCGCGTGGTTCTGGCCGGAGTTGGTCCGTTACAGTTGAAGGTCGCCAGCCAACTCTTTGAAGCCGGGGCGGAGGTAGCGGCTATTCTGGAGGCCTCCGACCGTCCACCGATTTCCATGGAGAACGCGCTGCGTTTTCTGGGCCACTGGGGAAAGATGCGAGAAGGCATGCGGTACTGGATGACGATCAAAAAGGCTCGCATCCCGTATCGTCACAGTCACGTTCCTGTCCGCGCCTTGGGCAGCAATCAACTCGAGGCGGTCGTAATAGCTCAGGTGGATGAGAACTGGCGCGTCATCCCTGGAACCGAGCGAACTCTGGAGGCCGATACACTTTGCCTATCCTATGGCTTTCTGCCGTCCTTGCAGTTGACGCGAAACTTTGGGTGCAAGCATGAGTTCAGCGAGGCGGCCGGAGGTTGGGTGACATGGCACGACTCCGGCCAGCAGACCAGCGTCGAGGGAGTGTACGTGGCGGGCGAAGTAGGCGGCATCGGCGGCGCGGATGTCGCTCTCGAGGAGGGCAGGATCGCCGGAATTGCCGCGGCCCGAGCGCTCGGCAAGCTCGGCCCCGGGAGCAGTTCAAAGCAGGAGGGGGAAACTCGCAAGCGGCTGGCGCGTGCCAGAGAATTCGCCGCCAAAGCGGGAACAATGATGCAGCTTAAGCCCGGTCTGCTGGACTTGATCACCGATGAGACCATCATCTGCCGTTGCGAGAGCGTACCGGCGGGACGTATCCTGGCTGCCATCGGGGCGGAGAACGATTTCACCGTTCGGGGAGTGAAGATTCAAACCCGGGCGGGAATGGGACCCTGCCAAGGGCGGATGTGCGCCCATGTCATCGCCCAGTTAATCGCCAGGAAGACGGGTATGCCGCTGCAATCGGTTCATATCGATACGCCGCGACTTCCGATCAAACCGATTCCGCTGCGGGCGCTGGCGGACCAGGCATAGGCCGCACAGCGCATTCCAGGATGCAGCGCAATAGCGAGAGCGCCCAGCGTGAGCAGTCGAGAGAAGAAACCTTCGGGTTTGAAGTGGAAAGATTGTGACTGGCAGCAGGCGCAGATTAACATTCGCCGGTCCTGGTCACTCGGAGAAATTGGGGACCCGAAAAGCGACGCCAGTGCAGCACCCGTACCGATGCACCCACTGTTGGCTTCGTACCTGCAAGCGTGGCACGGCGAGACGACGTATGCCAAGCCAAGCGATTGGGTGTTCCCCAGCGAACGGTGCCACGGTCGGCAACCCAGGCTCGGCGGCATCATGGCGCAGAGCTATCTTCGCCCTGCCGCTGTAAAAGCTGGGACATTGGCTGAGGGTGACTCGGTTCGGTTTGGCTTCCACAACCTGAGGCATTCGTTGGCCTCGTTCCTCGTATGCACGAAAACTGGCCCCAAAACGGTTCAAGAACTCCTGCGGCACGCGAACGTTCGCACGACACTTCAGCTATACGCAAAGAGCGTAAGCGAAGATCGTATGCTCGCGTCTGGGGCGATGCTGGAAGCGATGTTGCTGCCGAAAACAGCAACGGAGAGAACACAATAATGATGGTAGGCCCGAATGGACTCGAACCATCGACCTCTTCCGTGTCAAGGAAGCGCTCTAACCAACTGAGCTACGGGCCTAAATTTCGACGGGGTTCACCGGGTGCAAGACGGGTGCAAGCTGAACCCGAGAAATCGCTGCAACCGACTGACCCTGCGGCACTTGCTTCGTACACTGTAGATTCTTAGCTCTACCGTGTCAAGGTAGCGCTCTAACCAACTGAGCTACGCGCCTATCGTCTCAATTCTATCACTCGCGGGCCATCACAAAAACTTTTCTGATTGAGGAGATTGACACAATCGTGTCTTGCGTTCGACTTCCGCAGGTGCATTTCGGATTTTAGCTTCACCTCAAAATTGCGACCCAGACCGAGCGCCTTGACGCTAGAGCCTCTTGCCATAGCTTGCGCATCCACAAGCTGGGCCGTGTCCCGGATTGCCAGGTTACAAAAACGGCTCCAAAGGCATGCAAAATTCATTCACCGCCCTCGGTCATGGGGACGTCACCGTTAGGGCTGTAAGTCGATCGCCCGACGCTTTAGTGCAGTCGCAATCATCGTGTGGACTCGATCGTTGGCATTTCCCGACCGATCTGCACTGAGCATGACACGGTGGGCATCGACATTCACGTAGCCCGATCGTGATGGGTTCCCATTGTTACCGTTCTGCCCATTGATATACGGGCGGCATTCATCGGGCGCCTTCGGAGTCCAAATGTTGTGTGGACTCAGTAGGTTCAAGCGTCCGGCAGGCGACTGCATGAAAGTGTGATGAAACCGGCCGAGCCGTTGGTAGGCGTTATTCCTTCCCCACACGGATCTACGGCATGCTCCAGGTCGCCGACGCCTTCGACAGCCGAAGAGTAAGCGCGATTTCAAACAGGGTTGATCAGCGATGGCAGGTGCTTGCCAACCCAGTTTGTGGCCTGCTCGTAGGCGTAGGCGAGTTGCAGCACGGCAAAATCCGCATGATTCCGGCCGATGATCTGCATGCCCATCGGCAGCCCGTCCTGGCTGAAACCAACAGGCATGCTGATGACCGGGGAGCCGGTCAGCGACGCGGGAACCACAACCTCCATCCAGCGGTGATAGGTGTCCATGGTTTTGCCGTTGATCGTCTTGGGCCAGTGGGTGGTGGCGTCGAAGGGGAACACCTGAGCGCTCGGCAGCAACAGATACTCATAACGCTCGAACAACTTGAGCATCATCCCATACCAGTTAGTGCGCGCGACCCAGGCCTTGTAGACATCCATCGCCGTTAATTTCAGTCCGCGCTCAATCTCCCATTGCGCTTCCGGCTTCATCAGAGCGCGCTTGGCCGGATCGCTGTACAACGCCAGGTACCTTCCGGAATTCAGCCAGGCGCGGAGTGTAAGCCACATCTCCCACATCTGCTCCAGCGGGAATTCCAGGCGAGCCTCTTCAACGGTGCATCCGACGGACTCGAACGTCTTAAGCGAGCTCTCACAGAGCTCCATCACTCCCGGTTCCATAGCCAGATAGCCGCCAAGATTCCCCAGCCAGCCAATGCGCGTTCCCTTGAAGTCGCGATCGAGCGGCGCGGCAAATGTCAGCGGGTCTTGCTCGATGGTGTTGGGCTCCGCCGGGTCGTGTCCGGCCATTACCGAGAGCAGCATGGCCACATCCGCAACGCTGCGCCCCATCGGTCCCGCGGCATTCAGTTGATGTACGTATATTTCAGGGCTGGGACCAACGGGAATGCGTGCATAAGACGGCCGCAGCGCGACAACGTTGTTAAACGCGGCCGGGTTGCGCAGCGAACCCATAAGGTCGCTGCCGTCGGCCACCGGCACCATGCGCAGCGCCAGCGAGACCGCCGCGCCGCCGCTGCTGCCGCCGCAGGTCTTTGACGGCGCATGGGCGTTCAACGTGGTGCCGAAAATTGGGTTGTAAGTCTGCGAGCCCATGCAGAATTCCGGCGTGTTGGTCTTGCCAATGACGATGGCGCCGCTCTTCTTCAGTCGGCTGACGAAGGTTGCATCAACCTGGGGCACCGTGTCCAGCAGCGGCGACCCCGAGGTCGTCCGGATGCCTTTGGTCACGACATTGTCTTTCACCGCTTGGGGAAAGCCGTGCATCCATCCCATATACTGGCCGCGCGCCAGTTGCTGATCACGCGCCGCCGACTGCTGCATCAATCCATCCCGATCTTGCAGCGAGACGATGGCATTCACCTTGGGGTTGGTGCGCTCGATGTGGTCCAGATACGCGGCCATGACCTCGGTGCAGGAGACTCGTTTCGACCTGATCGCCTGTGAGAGCTCCAGCGCGTCCATCATTACCAGCTGTGGCACGGACGGCTGCATCTGCCTTCCGGCGCTGACTCCATGTATCCCCGTTGTCATCTCTCTCCTCCGGCAGGCGTTCACGCCTGTCTCCGTTGCAGACCTGTCAGTTCAGCAGCTTTCGGGTCATGTGCAGAAGAATATCAGTACCGTGAATCATCGCTGACCGGTCGAACGTCATCGTCGGATCGTGCAGCCCCGGTGTCAAATTGCATCCAAGTCCCAGGTAGCCGACTTTGAGCTTCGGCCTTTTCTTTACGAAATAGTGGAAATCTTCGCCGCCAGGGGTCACGATCGGGTCGAGCAATCCTTTTTCGCCCAGCACCGCACGGATTGCTTCCCGGGCAAGTTCAATAATCTCCGGGTGATACTCTGCTCCAGGAACTCCGCCTCTTATATGTGTCTCAGCTGTCGCCCCCACCGTTGCCGCCCCGGCTTTAATCGCCTTCTCCGCTTTCTCGATAAGCGTCTCCATGTCGGCGTTCTGCTGAGTTCTCAGGTCCAGCGCCATCTCGGCCTTATCAGGAATTGCATTCAGGGTTGCTCCACCTGCATGAAGCTTGGTCACCTTGCAGGTCCAGGGCACCACGGGATTGAGGTGAATCGCATTTACGGCGTTGACGACAGCCGCTGCAGCATCAATGGCATTGATCCCCAGGTGAGGCCTGGCACCATGGGCGGTACGACCGTTGATCGTCGCTTCCATTATGTAGCTGGAGCCGTGGTATAGAGCCGGCGTAGCTTGCCCGGTCTTCGCTTCCTGGATGGGTCTGAGGTGCATGCCGATCACTACGTCCACATCGTCAAGCGCACCAGCTTCGATCATCTTAAGCGCACCGAAAAGTATTTCTTCGGCTGGCTGGAAGAGGATCTTCAGCGTGCCTCGCCGTATTCCGGCTTTCGCCAGTTCTTCGGCGGCAGTCAACACCATGGAAGAGTGCGCATCATGTCCGCAGGAGTGAACACAGACGTCTTTCCCATTCATCGTGTATGCCAAAGCGTCCATGTCGGCCCGCAGTGCGACTGTCGGACCGGGCTCTTTTCCCTTCAGGGTCGCGACGACGCCCGTACCACCGACGCCGGTCATCACATTAAATCCGGCGGCTTTGATCCTTTCCGCCAGCCATGCCGACGTCCGATGCTCGGTAAAGCCAACCTCCGGCATCGCATGCAACGCATCATAGGTTGCCTGGATTCTGGCTTCTATTTCGTTCATTCTTTTCTCTCCTCGCCGATTCTTATGCGAAGAATCGCATGACGAACATGCTGATGGCTGCGTTCAGAATACTGATGGCAAACAGCGCCGGATAATGCTTGGACTTCACTCCCGCAGTTCCCAGGCAGCGGCCCATGTACTGAACCTGCGCTCCCATGAGGAATATCGCCGGCAGCAGGATCGTCACTTGTGTTTTGTTGAGCGCATTTGACGTATATAGACTAGCAGCCACTCCGGCGCCTCCGGCCATGGACATCCAGGCCCCCATCAATACCATCGCCGCTTTGCCCGGCAGTCCGAAGACCGCCATGATCGGATCAAAAATTCTTCCTAATACGTCGAGCGCGCCGGAAACGCGGAGAACCTGAATCAGCACGTATGCCATGAGTACGTTCGGCAGGATGCTGCCGGTCCCGACGGCCCATCCTTTACGTGCGCCTTCCACAAAAATGTCCGGAATCGTTTTCTTCTGTTCGGTCGCCATCTCAGTTCTCCTCTTTCGCGAACAAGCGCAAGTAGAGCCGCATGACGTTAGCGCCTACGACTTTCAGAGCGAACATCAACACTAACGGCAGGATAATCGGCACGGTGATGAAGCCGAAAAGGGCGGGGCCGATTGACAGATAGTTCGTAATGATGCCGCCGGCCGAGAACTGGAAGGCGACAAAAACTGTTCTCTCCCTTTCCGTTATCAACTCGGTTTCCTTCAGCATGCGCGTCATGCCGGCCCCCGCATCGGTGCTCTGGAAACTTGTAACCATGGCCAGGCCCGTAATTCCGGGAATGCCCATCAGCGGACGAAGAACAGGGGAGAGCAATTTTTGAGCTGCTCTCAAGCCGCCAAAGTGGTCGATGACCTCAACCACGCCAAGCGCAAACATGACAACCGGAACCAGGCTGAACGCAAACAAAAAGCCGTCACGCGCTCCCAAGCCGCCTTGTCCCATGTAAGTGGCCTTGGCTGGGTCCTTCATGGTGCCGAATATTCCCGCAATCGTGTTGAAGTCGATCGCGGTAATCAAACCTTTGCGGCCGGCAAGCAAGCCTGAGAAGAAAATGACGGCAAACACAAATGCCACATAGCCGGTCCATGGAATTACCAGCTTTTGTGGTGCTTCGTGGAGAATTTTCTTCTCCTCTGAGACTGTTGGATGCCCTGACACTGTGGGTGCCTCCTTGAATAATACTTCTGCTAACTGACGGAGCCGCAACCCGCCAGCCCGCTATGAGGATGACGCCCTGCGTGCCCCACTCGGCCGCCGGAATGAATGGTTATCGCCGCGAGACTCATCTTGGCCGCTAATGTAGCCGGGATCTCTTTCGTGAGCTCTGAATTGCTGTAATTTTATTGCGCGGGAGCGATTTTGCAAGCGAAAAACTGCAGCGGCGCCAACCGCCTTGGCGCCAGATGCCCTTCCGCCAGCAGCAGCCCGCGAGTGGAAGGCTGTGGGCCAGAGCTATAACTCTTCTTCTTTGAAGACTTCCTGGGCGATGCGGAAGCTGTCAACGGCCGCCGGGACTCCGCAGTAGATCATGGCCTGGAGGAACACCTCCCTGATATCCGCCTTGCTCAGACCGTTGTTGAGCGCTGCTCGGACATGCAACTTTACTTCGTGCGGACGGTTGAGCGCTGTCAGCATGGCCAGGTTGATCATGCTCCGCGCACGCCGATCAAGCCCTGGGCGGCTCCAAATCTCTCCCCAGCAATACTCAGTCACGAGTTCCTGGAGTGGACGTGAGAAATCGTCTGCGGCTGCTATGGACTTGTCGACATGCTTCGAACCAAGTACCTCGCGACGGATCTTGAGGCCTTTTTCAAATAGTTCTTTGTCCACTTTTTCCTCCATTGTGAGTGAACGTCATTTCGCTGAGCGATAACGCCCAAAACAAAATCATTATGAAACATAGTCCCAGGATGCTTACTTGCCGCAAACACTCCCGTTCTGCGGTTCCAAGTATACCTTCCTCGCGGGGCGGCCGAGCCACTCCCCGCAGACTGACGCGGGACGCCAGGAGTTCCGTGCTGGTCGGAACTGCGGTCTGTGCACAGGTTGCTACCGGGAGCGGGGCCGGTCACCCACATAGCGCGATCTTAATCATACGAATGTGACGTTCATCACCGCATCCGTTGCGGTGTTGGCTTAATGTCTTTCCGCCAATGCAAGCCTTATGCTGCCGCCGCGCTCGTCATAAGCTGAGGAACGAAGTTACAGGCGCAAATGTCTCCTTGGAAGAAAATGCCTGCTTTGCAGGCTGCAGCTCACGGGTTCGCACTGCTAATAGCAACCTAACAAAACGAAGAGGAGAAACACATGAGCGGAAGGCAAGCTGCGACTCGCAAGTTGACTATGCAGGATATCCGCGAGGCCGCAGAGCGCTTGAAGAACTGGGGACGCTGGGGCGCAGACGACGAAATCGGCACGCTCAACTTCACGCAACCTGAGGACATCATCGCGGCAGCCCGACTGGTGCAAAAGGGGAAGGTCATGTCACTTGCGGTCCCCTATGACAACATGGGTCCGCAAGGCGGCAAAACAAATTATCCGGCGATTGGCCGGTTTAATCCGATCCACGTCATGCTGCGGGCCGGTACTGATGCGTATTCCGGGGTTCTCGATCACCGGAAGATCCGGGGGGCTGACGACCTCGTTATCATGCCTCTGCAATGTGGTACTCAGTGGGATGGTCTTGGGCACATTTTCTACGGCGACCAGATGTGGAACGGCTACGACTGTCGCACCGTAACCTCTTTCGGCGCGCAAAAGTGTGGCATTGAAAAGACTAAGGCGAAGATGGTCGGCCGCGGCGTTCTCTTCGACTTTCCGAAGATGCTCGGCATGGAGGTCCTGCCAGACGGTTTTGCAATCACGAACGAGATGCTGGACAAGGCGGAAGAGTTCTTCGGTCTCAAGGTCGGCCGGGGAGACTTTCTGTTGGTGCGTACCGGGCAGATCGATGCAATGCTCGCGGCCAAGACGTGGGATGGCTATTCGGGCGGCGATGCTCCCGGACTTGCTTTCGAAACTCTCGATTGGCTGCATCAGAAACAGGTGGCTGGAATCGTGACCGACACCTGGGGCGCTGAAGTCCGGCCGAATAATAGCGACGAAGCAACCCAGCCATGGCATTGGATTGCAATTCCAATCATAGGACTTACGGTTGGGGAGATTTTCTTCCTGGGTGAGCTTGCGCAGGATTGCGCTGCGGACCAGCGTTACGAGTTCATGTTCGTTGCGCCGGCGCTGCCGATCACCGGGGCCGTGGGCTCGCCGTTGAATCCGCTGGCGATTAAGTAATAGGTAAATCGCCGGATGTAGGAATTCAAATGGCCGTTTCTAATTGCCGTAATAGGAGATGAATACGGCTTCGCTTGAGCAATGTAGTGCAGGGGTGGATCATGCTCCGCCCTTGCTTCAGACACACATTTCATTGGTTTGGGGGAAACCATGCTGGAGTACCTCGATACGCAGACGAAGCTCACGAAGAATCAGTACAAGATTATAGGGGCGGCGATTCTGGGCGACATGTTGGAGTTCTATGACTTCTTCCTGATCGGGTTCGTCCTCGCCATCATCATCAAGCCCTGGCATCTCACCTTTGGCCATTCCGCGATCATCCTGCTTTCCTCCGGCATCGGCGCGATTTTGGGAGCCGCCTTTTGGGGCCATGTTGCCGACCGCGTAGGACGTAAAGTGGTTTTCATGGCCACCGTCATTAACTTCTCGGTGGCAACCGGCATCCTGGCATTCACGCCTGAAAACGGTTGGCTCTTCCTCAGCTTCTTTCGCTTTCTCACAGGGTTTGGCGTTGGCGGGCTGTATTCGGTGGACTTGCCGCTGGTGCAGGAGTTTGTGCCAAGCGCCAAGCGTGGCTTCATCGGCGGCATGATTACCTGCACGGTGCCGATTGGCATCATGATGGGTTCGTTCATGGGAGCTTTTCTCTCCCCGTATATCGGCTGGCGGGGATTGTTCGCAACGGGTCTTCTCCCGGCCTTACTGACGCTGTTGATCAGGGCCTGGGTACCGGAATCGCCGCGCTGGCTGGCTCGCATGGGCCGCGCCCAAGAAGCCCGCAAGTCGCTGGCCTGGGCGCTTGAAGTCGATCCGGAGAGCATACCGATTTCCGCCATGACGTTCGCCGTTCAAGAGAAGCCGCGGTTCCGGGATTTGTTCCGTTATCCGCGGAGCCTGATGGTGTCGTGGTTAGGAAATCTCGGCGCGCAGACTGGAGTTTATGGCATCAATCTGTGGGCTCCGACGCTGCTGTTGCTGGTGCTAAAGACGACTCCACAACGCGCTTCCTTCTTCATGATTTTTATCGCCATGGGAGGATTCGCCGGGCGCCTCGTTTTCGCGTGGCTCTCGGATGCAATCGGGCGGGTCAAATCGGGGGCCCTGGTGGGTTTCGGTGCGGCGTTCGTAGTGGCGTTGGCGGGCATATTCCACAGCTATTTTCTGGGTGGGCTGTCTGTATTCTGGATGCTGCTGATCGTCGCGCACTTCTTCGGCGATGGCGGCTTCTCCATCGTCGGCCCGTATTCGTCGGAGGTATGGCCCGCGCATCTCCGGGCGACGGGGATGGGCTCGGCCTATGGATTCGGCGGCTTGGGAAAGATTCTCGGACCGCTGGGGCTCGCCATGATCATCGGATCATCGAACGTGGTCACGCCAACGATATCCATGGCGGCGATTACGCCGGCATTTCTGTATCTTGCCGCTTGGTACTTGATGGCAGGCATTGTGTACGGCTTCTTTGGTATTGAGACCCGCGGCCGTTCGTTCGAGGCAATCGAGGAACAACTTGAATCCGGCCGCAGTCTGGCCGCTGCAGCCGGTTCGAGAGCAGCAGGTGGCCCGGCCACGCCACAAAAGAAGTGAGTTGATCTTTCAAATTAGCTCGGGTTTCATTGGGCGGACGCTTCCGGGCGCAATTCGCCACTCGGCCACGTCGCACCGTCTGCCTCAAGTGATCGACGCCCGGGCGACCTAACGTGCAGCTCGTGTAACGCGCGGTGATGACGAAATCCTACTTCACCGGGGGCGGCGCCAGCACCTCTATGTCGGTCACGACATCGATGACGACCGGGCGGTTGGCGCTCAAGGCTCGCTCGAACGCTCCGGGCAGCTCTTTGGGATTCTCAACGCGAATGCCGACCGCGCCCATTTCCTCGGCGATACGCGCGAAGTTAACTTTGCTAAAGGTCCAAATCTCACGTGCCCAATCACTTTGTTGGCCGCCATATACGCGGTCGAAGCCGGGCTTCGACTGGTTGCCGCCGCCATTGTTGTTGACGACGGTCACCGTGTTGATGCCGCGCCGCGCCGCGGTTTCGATCTCGGCGATGTGGTACCAGAAGCCGGCATCGCCGGTGAAGACCACCACCGGGCGGTTCGGGCAGGCGCACTTGGCGCCGAGCCCAGCCGAGAAAGCCCAGCCGAGATGTCCAGAGCTGCGGAGATAGCTTTGCTGGTTGGTGCGCGTATCATACATGCCGCCCATCCACATGCCCGCGTGGCCGGTGTCCGCAAGGACGATGGCGTCGTCTGGCATATGCTTCGTCAATTCGTGGCAGATACGCTCCGGACGAATCGGCACGGCATTCGATTCGAAGAATGGCTTGTATTTTTCGTAATATTCGCGGCAGATCGAGCTGAAGGTCTCGTTCCAAGCCAGACGCCGCTTGGCAGTGGAACGATCCGCGTGTTCGAGCATGCGCAACATGGTCACTTTCACGTCCCCGCAAATTGCCGCCTTCAGCGGATAGTTGCGGCCGAGTACCTCGGGATTGATGTCGACCTGAATGGTTGGAACGCCCACCGCCGGCACGCTCCAGAAGTGCGTGGTCATGCCGCCGGCTTCGCTACCAACGTAGAAAATAAGGTCAGCCTGCTGCACCACGCGGTTGGCACTTTCGCGGGAATAGGTTCCCATGACCCCGACCGACAACGGATGGCAGCCCGGAATCGTGCCTTTGCCATTGAGCGAGGTAGCGACAGGAATGCCCAGGGCTTCGGCAAGCGCCACCACTTCCTTCTGTGCGCCGGACCAGCGCACGCCACCGCCCGCAACGATCAGCGGACGCTCCGCCTTCTGCAACAATTCCAGTGCGGCAAGAATGCTGCTCAGCTCAGGCTCTGGACGGAAGGGAGGCACGTGGGCATAGAGATCCTCGCACAGCGGTTCCATCGCCGCCGACTCGGCATCGATCTGGCCCTCGTTGCCACGGAATTGCAGATGCACAGGCCCCGGCGTCCCCGAAACGGCAACACGGAAGGCCTGGCGCAGCATGTCGGGGAAGCGCTCGACCGCATCGATCGTGGCGTTGAACTTCGTCACCGGCGCGAAGGAGGGAACGTCGTCGACCTCCTGGTAGGCTTTCTTGAAGTTGGTCTTGGGATCACGTCCCCCTGTGAAAGCAATGACTGGCGAATGAGCGAGCCAAGCGTCGCGCAAGCCGGCCGCAATATTGAGAGCTCCAATGACCTGGGCAGCGCAGACGCCGGGCCGGCCCGAGGCGCGGGCGTAGCCGTCGGCCATGTAGGCGGCGGACTTCTCGCCGTGGGTGCGGATCACTTGGATTTTTGTCCGTCGCTCGATTTCGAGCAAGGTCCGGCGCAGAATGGCCGGCACCATGAACATGTGGGTAACCCCGTAGCCCTGCAACATCTCGGCCAGAACCTGCGCGCCCGTTATCTCATTCATCTGCTAAACACTCCTCCGTTAGAGTCCTATATGTTCAAGCGACAGTGTAGTACACTTTAGTTCTCTTTCCAGAGTAGCTGCAAGGTAAAGCTGCAAGCATACCGGTAAGAATTTCCACCGGTACCGCTGGGGTTGCTGTGGAATCGGTTTGCCATCCACTACACCCCCAGGCCCTAGGACGAAGCATGCGCTTCGTTTGAATTCAGTAAGGCTTTTCTATTCTGTTGTTCGGCCCCAGGCCCTGGGCCCCGCAAACAAAACAGATTCGCGCCGCCACAGCGCGTGGAGAAAGACGATGCGTCTATGCCTGCTTCGCACTGATATTCCTTCGATCCCTGCCAAAACAAACACTTCTTTGTCTGCGATCCGCACCGTGCTCCGCACCGTCCTCGTGGCGTGCGCTTTCGTCGGGTTGTTTCTGGTGGCGCCGATTGCTTTGCAGGCGCAGACCGCGCACTTCGCCGGGACCCAGAGCACGATAGGCAGCGGAATCAGCCTGCCCCGTGGCGTTGCGGTGGACGGGAGCGGCAACGTCTATATCGCCGATACCTACAACGACCGCGTGTTGAAAGAAACGCTGTCGGGGGACAGCTACACCCAGAGCACGGTCGCAAGCAGTCTGGCCTTCCCCATGGGGGTCGCGGTGGATGGGAGCGGCAACGTCTACATCGCCGAAACCTACCATAACCGGGTGTTGAAGGAGACGCTGTCGGGGGGCAGCTACACCGAGAGCACCGTCGCAAGCGGTCTGAGCGGCCCCTATGGGGTCGCCGTGGATGGAAGCGGCAACGTCTATATCGCCGATACCGGCAACAACCGTGTGCTGAAGGAAACACTATCCGGAGGCAGCTACACTGAGAGCACGATAGGCAGCGGTCTGCGCGGCCCCTATGGGGTCGCCGTGGATGGGAGCGGCAATGTCTATATCGCCGATTTCCGGAATGGCCGGGTGCTGAAGGAGACGCTGTCGGCGGGCAGCTACACCCAGAGCACGATCGCCAGCGATCTGATTTACCCCAATGGGGTTGCGGTGGATGGTAGCGGCAACGTCTATATCGTTGATACCGGGAACAACCGGGTGTTGAAGGAGGCGCTGTCAGGTGGTAGCTACACCCAGAGCACGGTCGCAAGCGGTCTGACCTGGCCCTATGGGGTCGCGGTGGACGGCAGCGGCAACGTCTATATCGCCGACTACGACGACAACCGGGTGCTGAAGGAGACGCTGTCGGGGGGCAGCTACACCCAGAGCATCATCGCAAGCGGCCTGAATACTCCAACCTGTATCGCGGTGGATGGTAGCGGCACCGTCTATATCGGCGATACCGGGAACAACCGGGTGTTGAAGGAGGCGCTGTCAGGTAGTAGCTACACCCAGAGCACGGTGGCAAGCGGCCTGAATTATCCGTCTGGGGTTGCGGTGGATGGGAGCGGCAACGTCTATATCGCCGATGCCTTTAACAACCGGGTGTTGAAGGAGAATTTCTGGGATCCACCGAGCCTGAACTTCACCGCGACGCCTGCGGGCTCTGCGAGTGCGGCACAGGACGTTACCGTGCTAAACGCGGGCAATGCGCCGCTGACGCCGCTGATCATCAGCCAGATCAGCACGACTCCCGGCTTCATCTTGCAGGGACCCAATACCTCATGCAGTTCGAGCGGCCAGAGTCTGGACCCGTCGGCAAGTTGCGTGCTCGGCATCGAGTTTGCCCCAACGGCAATCGGCAGCATCGGCGGTAGCGTGACACTAACTGACAACACGCTGAATGCCAGCGCCGCCACGCAGGCGATCTTGCTTTCGGGAACGGCCACAACGGGGACGCCGACTGTCAGTTTCACGGGGGCACCGGTCAGCGCAGGTTACAAGACCAAATTCACCATTTCGGCGACAACCAACGCCAGTACCCAGGCGATCATCACGCCAACAGGCCCATGCAGCATCAACGGCAACGTCGTCACCATGACCGGCAGTACAGGGACCTGCATACTTACGGCGAACTGGGCCGCCGACAGCAATTATCTGGCTGCCACGGAGACGCAATACACCGTTGCCCGCAGCATTGTGGTCACGTGGCCCAAGCCCGCGGCGATCGCTTATGGGACGCCGCTGGGTGATACCCAGTTGAATGCCCACGCCACTAACAAGGGCGCGCCAGTATCAGGCTCGTACGCCTATTCGCCAGTTGCGGGCACGGTGCTGGATGCGGGAATCAACCAGACCCTATCGGTCGCCTTCATTTCAGACGATGGAACCTTGGCGACCGCCACCACCACGATCACTGTAACCAAGTTGCCGACGACGATCAGTTGGACACCGGGCCCACTCGCCTATGGAGATGCGCTTAGCAGCGCCCAACTCAACGCTACGGCTACTTGCAACAGCGTGGATGTGTCCATGTCAGGTACCTTCACCTATTCGCCGGCAGCGGGCAAGGTACTGGCCGGGGGAAGCCATACTTTGTCGGTCACCTTCACGTCCGCCGACATAGATTGCGCTACGGTTAAGGCAACGGCACAGTTGCTGGTCACCGCCGTCACTCCGACCATCAACTGGCTTCCGCCCAACGCGATCATTTACGGAACGAAACTGAGCGGCGCCCAACTGGATGCCAAGGCCGCTTACCCAGGCGTCTCAGTGCCCGGCAAGTTCACGTATACGCCGGCAGCGGGCGAAATACTTACAGTTGGAACGCAGTCTCTCTCCTCCAGCTTCGCGCCAACCAACTCCGCGAACTTCAACGCCCCAACCGATGCCTCTCAGACGCTGTTGGTAACTCCGCTTACGCCTAAGATCAAGGTGACAGCGCCGCCGGCCATCACTTACGGTACGCCGCTCGACCTCACCAAGCTGAACGCGACCGTCGTGACCTTGGCACCCGGAACGAGCAATCCGGTGGATGGCAGCTTCCTATATTCCATCGACGGCGCTCCGGGGTTTGACGTAACAGCAGCCCCGGTATTGGAGGTCGGACGCCACACCATCACGGCCACCTTCACGGCGACAGACACAACGGACTACATGCCGTCGGCACCAGCCATCACCTCGATTACCGTGACCAAGGCAATACCGACGATCACCTGGAACCCACCGGATCCCATCAGTTACGGAACCGCACTCAGCACGACGCAGTTGAGCGCGAGTGCCTCGTTTGGTGGTAACCCAGTGTCCGGTACTTTCACCTACTCGCCGGCGGCGGGTACGGTGCTGAGCACCGGAAACCACACTTTGTCGGCGACGTTCAAACCAGATAACGGGACAGAATACGGAACCCCACTCAAGGCGACGGTAACGCTGACGGTGGGCAAAGTCGCTGCGACCATCTCGTGGGTGCCGTCACCCTCTTCGATGAACGCCGGGGCGGCGCTGGTCAAAGGCCAACTGGATGCTCGAGCCTGTTCTGACAGCGGTTGCACGAAAGTACTGACCGGCACATGGACGTACGACCAGAAGGCGGGCGATAGAACGCCACTGTCAGCCGGGCCTTACACCTTAACATGCACCTGGACACCAACCGGCGCGGCAGCGACGAACTATCAGTCAACACCCGCCACCGTTGATATACTCTTGCTCGACTGACGCGACGAGCATTACCTGCAACGCGCCTGCTCCTTCGGGAGTAGGCGCTTTTTTCCTGGAAAGGTGATGTCGCGGCGATCACGCTTTCGGGCTGAGGCCGCAGAGCTGCTCAATGACCGTATAGACAACGGCGGAATCCAGGCTGCCCTTGCCTTGCTCGCGGGCAGTGCGGAGCACCTCCAAGGCCGCCGAGGCGGCGGGCGCCACCGCTCCCAGAGTGTCCGCAAGTTTGAGAGCCGTCGAGAGATCCTTGTGCATGTTGTCGGTTGAGAAATGGGGTGAGAAATCGTGGGCGACCATGCGTGCCCCACGTGTCTCCATCGCGCCAGTGCGCGCACCGCCGACGCTGGTGATCTGCCGGACGCAATCAGGATCGATTCCCGCTTTTCGGGCGAGGACGAGCGCCTCCGCGACGACTTCAATTGCGACGCCCATAATCAGATTGTTGATGAGTTTAAGCGTGGAGCCTGCGCCCGAGGGCCCGGCGTGCACGATCACCGCCGACACCTTCTCAAGCAGAGGCCGTACATGGTCCACCGTCTCCTTTTCGCCGCCAATCATGACGCCAAGTTTCCCGGCCTCGGCCACCTTCGGATTGCCGGTGACGGGCGCGTCGAGCATTGCAACTCCGCGCTGTTTCGCGCGCGCGGCAATCGAGCGCGACATCTCCGGAGCGATCGAGCCCATGTCGATGACGATCAACCCCGGTCGGGCATGGTCAAGAACGCCGTCCTTGCCGCAGATCACGGACTCCGATGCCGCAGCGTCGGTGAGCATGGTAATTACCACATCGGACCACTGAGTCAACTGACCGATGCTCTCGGCCCGGACAGCCCCAGCGGCGAGCAATGGCTCCATCTTCGCTCCGGTGCGGTTCCAGACAGTGAGTTCGAAACCGCCTTTGAGGATGTTGCTAGCTAATGGGGTTCCCATCAGGCCGAGCCCGATGAAGCCAATGCGCATGATGATCGTTCTCCTTGGACCTCAGACCGAAAGAACCGGTCTATCCTGATTGCCTTTTGGGTGTTGATGATAACAGGTTGCCTCAACAGCGATCCTGAAGTCACGGTAATAAACTACTTCTGTATCCATCCGAGAAATGCTAGAGTCTCAGTCGAAACCCAGCTATTCACGGAGTCCTTATGGCACAGTTGTGTGTTTTTTGCGGAGCGCAGCTGCGGGACGAAAGCAGCCTCTGTCCCGCATGCGGCAAAAGCCAAGTTACTACGACGAGTCAATCAGGGACGGGCGCCCAGGCGGTGATGGCCCCTGCTACACCGCCCGCGGCGAAGAAACCGGCAATGAGCCTGTGGATAGCTCTTGCGCCCGTTTTCATCGCGATCATAATCGTGTTGATTCCCGTGCCGGCGGGTCTCAATTTCAGGGCATGGGCTTTCTTTGCCGTGTTTTGCGGTGTTATAGCCGGAACTATCATCGAGCCTCTCCCGGCAGCGGCGGTTGGATTCGTCGGCGTCGGCGTGGCCACGGTACTGGGCCTGGTCAACCCCAAACCCGGTCCTTCTATTGCGTGGGCGTTATCCGGCTTCTCCAACGGCATTGTCTGGCTGATCTTCTCCGCCTTCATGTTCTCCACCGGCTATGAGAAGACGCGACTAGGCCGGCGCATCGCCTTGAGTCTGGTTAAGACTTTGGGTTCCAAAACGCTCGGCCTGGGATATGCCATCATGCTGGCCGATCTGGTTCTGGCTCCGGCGACTCCCTCCAACACCGCCCGCAGCGGAGGGACCATCTTCCCGATTATCCGAAATATCCCGCCTCTGTATGGTTCCTACCCTGGGGAGACGGCGCGCAAACTCGGCAGTTACGTGATGTGGGTGGCGTTGTGTGCCACCAGCGTCACCGCCGCCACCTTTGCCACCGGGTTGGCAACCAACGCTTTTTCCTTGGAAATTGTGCGGAAGCTCGCCAAGGTCGAGATCAGCTGGACACAATGGTTCATCGGCTTCCTGCCTATGGCGCTAATTCTGTTGAGCATCCTGCCCTATCTCATCTACAAAATCTATCCGCCTGAAATCAAGTCCAGTACGGAAGTCCCCGTGTGGGCCGGGAAACAACTGGCGGAGATGGGCAAGATTTCGTGGCGGGAAATCGGCTTGGCGCTGATCGTAGGCTGCGCGCTGATTTTCTGGATCTTCGGGACGAAAATTGTGGACACCACAGCCGTGGCTCTCATGGCTACCGGTTTGATGGTGGTATGCCGGATCGTCACCTGGGACGACATTCTCTCCAACAAAGCTGCCTGGAGTGTCCTGGTGTGGTTCGGCACCCTGGTCAGCCTGGCTGACGGGTTGAACAGAGTCGGTTTCGTGGGCTGGTTCGCCAAACTGGTTGCTTCGCACCTGACAGGCTTATCACCGGTGGTCGTCATGGCGGCCCTGGTAGCGCTCTACTACGTCGTCCACTACATGTTCGCCAATCTCACATCGCAGGCGGTGGGAGTCCTGCCGGTGCTGTTGGTAGCGGGAATGGCTGTTCCCGGCATGCCCGTAAGAAATTTTGCCATGCTGCTGTGCTTCTCGCTGGCACTGCAGGGAGTCATTACGCCTTACGCATGCGGCGCGGCCCCGATTTACTTTGCGAGCGGCTATATTTCGCGCAAAGATTTCTGGATTCAGGGAGCAATCTTCGGGGCGATCTTCCTGAGCACGCTGCTCCTGGTCGGAATCCCTTATCTGTCATACCTCAATCGCTAACGCAGGCGAAGGAACGCGAAAGAGACGCGGGTGGGCAAGAATTGGTTTTGAAGAGGACAGTTAAGTGGATATCCCGAAAACGATGAAGGCGGCAGTGTTGCACAAGCCGGAACAGTTGAGCTTGGAAGAGGTTCCCGTCCCGGAGATCAAAGATAACGAAGTAATGATTCAGGTGAAGGCCTGCGGGGTCTGCGGCTCCGACATTCTCGCCCTGCACGGCGGGCATCCGCGCGCCACTTACCCGCGAATCCTGGGGCATGAGTTTTCCGGCGTGGTGTGCCGCGTTGGCGCCAAGGTGAAGAAGTTCCAACCTGGTATGCGGGTGACTGCCACGATGGAAATCCAATGCGGTGAGTGCTGGGCGTGCCGCCACGGATACCTGAACCATTGCCAGGCCGGCAGCTCCGTCGGCTTCAGTGCCGATGGCGGCATGGCCGAGTACATGAAGGTGCCGGCGAGCCACGTCCTTGAGCTGCCTGAGAATGTGGACTTCACCGTGGGCGCAATCGCCGAAACGCTGGCCGTAGGGTATAACGCCATCCGGCTGAAGGCAAAAGCGGGCGCAGGAGACATTGTCGTCATCATTGGCGCCGGCCCGGTGGGAATGGATGTGCTGGCTTGCGCCCACGCCGCCGGATGCTATGTCATCATCTCCGACCCGCTTAAGAACCGACTGGAACTCGCCAAAGTGATGGGCGCCGACCGTGTCGTCTGCACGGCGGAAGAGGACCTGCGGCAGGTCGTCAGCGAGTTCACCGATGGGCGCGGGGCGGACGTCGCGGTCGAGACGGTAGGGATCACCGCCGCTCGGACGGTCTTCCTCGCAGTCGAAGTAACCCGGCCCAGAGGCTCGCTCGTAATCATGGGCACCAACGCCGAGAACTGCTCTGAGTTTCCCGTGACCACCTTCAAAGAGAAGGAGATGACCATGTACGGCTCGCGGGGAATCCCCTTTGACGCTCTGGACCGGGCGTTGATGCTCCTGGGCCAGGGGCGCGTGAACCTCAAGCCGGTGATTACGCACTGCTTCCCGCTAACGAGGGTACTGGAGGCGTTCAGGGTAGCGGAACACGAAAAAGCCACGGCAATGAAAGTGATGCTCACGTACTAGACGCAGCATGGACGCAAACAGTGGTTCACCGGCAAGTCCGCCGGCACCTACGCAGCGTGCGAACAATGGGTGGTGACACGCGACGAAGTCGTCGACCCACAGCAACTCAACCTGCTTACCACCGTCAACTGCGAGGTGCGCGTGGACGGCAAGCTGATCACGGGCGAGCCAGCCCGCATACTGCCTTTAGCGCAGCGATACTTTTTGTTTTGACGACCATCCGACCAGAACCAATGCGAGAGGATTCACAGGCGCAGCATGGGTAAAATGTCACTCACAATTACCAACCCATTTGGCGCATCCGCTCAAGAATGAGCTCGCTGTAGTTATTCATGCGCTCGGGACGTCGTTTCCGGGGGGCCGGCAGAATCGCGGCGAGCCGTGCCGCCTGTTCCCGGCCGATATTCCGGGCCGCGATTCCGTCGTAGTAACGGCACGCCGACTCTGCACCATAAATGCCAGGGCCCCATTCAACCACGTTGAGGTAGATCTCCAGAATGCGCTGCTTGCCCAAGACGAGTTCGGCCACGGGTACCAGTGTGAGCTCCGCGCCCTTGCGGAGGAATGAGCGGCCTGTTCCGAAGAATTGGTTTTTTACGAGTTGCTGCGTAATGGTGGAGGCTCCGCGAGAGCGACCCCCTTCCAACCCGTCTTCGGCGGCAATTTGGATCTCGTGCCAATCGAACCCATGATGCTGGTAGAAGCGCGCATCCTCGGCGGCAATCACAGAGTGTTGGAGATCGGGCGAGATTTGGCTGAGCGGAATGAATTTGTAGCGTTTGTGATACGGCACGTGGTGAATCAAAGCCTGCAAGCGGCGCTGGATGTGCACCGCGGTTGTCGGTGGGTCGATCCACCGCGCGGCCACAAGGGTCAGCACGGCAAGCGACCAAATAAGCACCACCCCGATGACAAGCCATCGAACAAAGGATCGGAAGAAACCCTTCCAAAGCGGGGTCTTGCTGCGTGCGTATGGCTGTGGAGTCACACTTCAGAATAACAGCCTGGGCTGGCGGACACGGATTGCTGCGTTCTACTCAGGCCACTCGGAAGTTTACGGCTCACTCTCGTTGCTCTTCTCCTTCTCTGTTTCTCGAAGGCGCTTGCCCTGCTTCCATTCGCTTATCGCGGGACCCACCATGGCTCCCACCAGAGCAACTCCGAGTGCAACGTCAACCACGGGGGAAGAGAAAACCAGCACACCGCCCGCGAAGAGGAGCATGATCGACGCCAACCGTGCATGATGAAGAACGTAATCGAAGACGAGAAGCGCGAACCACGCCGGGATGATCGCAAGACAGCAATAAAGTGCATCGATGAAACTGAAGCGATCCCGGAGAAAGAAGCGCCCCGCGCCAAGCAGAAACAGGAGAGTCCCGATCACAACCACAATCAGGGGTCCCCACGCGATGGTCCGAAAAGTGGATCGATCTGCCTTCACCGCGAATTCCCCCGCTACTTGAACCCGAGTTCCAAAAGAGCAGCCCGAAGTGACGGGTCGCGCAGGAGTTCGCAAAAACGCCGCACCGGGGCGCGGTTCAGGCGATCTTTGGGAACGACAAAATCGTAGTGCTCAGCCTGCAACGGCAAGAAACCCAGTCCGTATTGTTGAGCGACGGTTGCAATCGCCACGCCCCAGTCGGCACGTCCCTGCACCACCGCAACGGCGGTTGCATTATGCGTCTTTGCCTGGCTGCTATATCCAGCGGGGCGCGCGCCATTCAGCATACGGTCGATCAAAATCCGTGTGCCGCTTCCAGCGTTGCGGTTGATCATCAGACACGCGCTATCCGCAAGCACGATCGCCACGGCTTCTTCCACCGAATGGCCTTCGAAGCGCGTGTCACCAGGACGGAACACGATACCTTGCAAGCGGCCATAGCCCGGCACCAGTTCCAGTTCTTCGGTCAGAAAGGGCCGATTGTATTCCCCAGTCGCGGCATCCATGAGATGAACGCCGGCTATGTCGCACTCGCCGCGCTTTGCCGCCGCAAGGCCACCCGTACTTCCGACATTCAGCGCCTTGACCGAGATCCCTTCCAGCATCAGTCGCCCGATCAGCAAATCCAGACCGACGCAATGGCTGCCGATCACGACGAGGTCCGCCGGCTTATGTCGCGACCCGATCAGCGTAACCTCAACCGCCGTTCCGGCCGGCAGCATCTCTGTCTGCGACCCGATCGAGAAAAAGCCGTCCGCCTGCCCAAAGGCCGTCACCGCACCGGAGCCTTTGGCCGTGGGGTATGCCACCAACCCGCTATCTCTTTGTACGAGCGAAACCATTACATATTCGGTTCGCCCGCGTTCCGAGGTAACGTGCATGGGCAGCGTTGCCGGCAACGTCTGGCGCTGTTCAGCCGGCATCCCGGCAAATGCACGGATCACAGGGGCGACGAACTCGTGAAAGGTGAACATCGCGGAAGTTGGAAAACCAGGCAGTATGACGACGGGCTTGCCATTGGTCACCGCCAGGCATATCGGTTTTCCGGGTTTGAGCGCCGCGCCGTGTACCACGATGCCGGGGTCGCCAAGACGACTGACAACGCGATAAGCCAGATCGCCGGCGCCCTTCGACGAGCCGCCCGACAGCAGCACCATGTCGTACCCAAGTCCTTTTTGCAGCAAGGCAGAGAGGGCTGCCTCATCGTCGCGGGCAATTCCAAGCGGGATCGGGGTTCCCCCCAGTTCCTCGACCGCGGCGGCCAGCGTCGCCATGTTCGAATCGAAAACGCCGCCAACATGCATGGCGTCCCCCGGCGCGACCAGTTCGTCGCCCGTCGAAAAAATGGCCACCTGCGGTTTGCGCCACACGAAGACCTCGGCCAGCCCGATGGCGGCAAGAGAGCCGATCTCACGCGAGGTTAGAACCTGGCCCGCGCGGAACAGTGTTTCACCGCGCGCGATGTCTCCGCCGGCGACCGCAACGGATTGCCCCGGCGGCACGGGACGAGTCACTTCAATGAACAGCTCGGCACCGCGTTCCGCTGTGTCTGTGTCTTCGACCATGACGATGGCATCGGCGCCGCGCGGCAGCATTCCACCCGTCGCTATGATGGTCGCGGTTCCCTCGGCAACTGTAATTCGAGGCTCGATACCCGGCGTCAATATTTCGGAATTCAGGCGCAGCACGCGCGGCTGCTCGCTGGTGGCGCCAGCTGTATCGGCCGCGCGCACGGCGAAGCCATCCATGCTGGATCGATCAAAACCCGGAACATCGATGCCGGCAACAACGTCACGTGAGAGAACACGGCCCGCTAGCTTTATGAGAGGAACAGTTTCTTCTCCCAGGGGCGCCAAGGTGAGGTGCTTTCGAAAGCGAGCTTCTGCCTCCGCGCGATCAATGACCTCCAGAAACTGCTCTTGGCGGGCCGCCCTTTGCATCGCAATTTTGAAGTCTTCCGTCGCCAATTTGAACTCCTCGCAAGTGGTTCTAATAAAGATGCACTTTGACGTACGTGCCGGGTGCATATCCCTCCAGGGGAGCGGGAATCACCACGAAACCGTCAGCCCGCACACTCGATGCGAGGCCGCCGAACTCGGCCGAACCAACCGGTTCAACCCGTCCATCAACGAAGCGAACCCGACAAAGATCAACGAATCCTATTGCGGAGACGATCTTGCGCCCCACTTCCGCCTCTCGCACCAGATGAGGGAGTTCCGGGCTGCGTCCCCCGAGGCCCCTGATCAACCGTCCGGCAAGCAGTTCGTATGCGCACAAGCAGCCAAGCGGATCGCCCGGCAACAGAAGCACCGGCGTTGTGCCGGTCAGACCCATACCCACCGAGCCTCCCGGACGCAATGCTACCCCGTGTATCGCCAGCTCTCCCACCTTTGCAAGCGCGAGCGGGGCTTCGTCATCCAGACCTGCAGCGGTACGGCCAGCAACCAGAATCACGTCCGCTCCCGGCGCGGCGATTGCTCGGCCAATCGCTTCGCATAGGGGCTCCGCGACATTCATAATTTCGACCACCCCGCCGTCGCGCCCGACCAAACCACAAAGCATCGGGCCATTGGCATCGCCTGCCGAAGTAAACCCTGCGAACGCCTTCGGCCCGGCGATCACCAGCCGGACACGCGGAAGCCGCACCACCTGCACCCGCTTAACCCCCACCGAGGCAAGCAGGCCCGCATCCTGAGGCCGAAGGATATGTCGAGTCTCAATCAACGCCGCGCCGGCCCGAAGCTGCTGTCCTCTTCGTTCCACGCCCGAGCCTGCGGCAACCGCGCCGAAAATCTCCAGCGTCGCTCCCTTCAACTGGGTTGCGTCAAAGGGCAAAACGGCATCCGATCCGCAAGGCAAGGGAGTGCCCGCGGAAACCATAGCCGCGCCAGCCAAAGGCAGAGGATGGCCTGGCTCATTCAGCGTAAAGAGAAGCGGATTGTAATCACTTGCGCCCTCGGTCTCGGCCGAGCGAAGCGCGTAACCATCCACTCCCGCGCAATCCATGGCAGGAATATCCGCCGGGGCAGCTGATTGGCTCGGCAATCACTCGCCCCTGGCCCGCTTCGACGCTGATGTCTTCTATGTCTTCCGCTGACAGGCCATGGCGGCTGTGGAGATCCAGCCAGGCGATCGCCTCGTCGAACGAAGCGCGGTCGGAAAAACCCTTAAGCCGAATGTCGCCGCATCGTCTTTGCCGACTCTGTTCACCCTGGCGTGACATGAGCGCAATTCTACTTGATCACTCTGCGATACAGCAGCGAGTAATGCCGAAACCTTGCAGGCATGTGAGAGCCTACGGAAGCAATCGCCACAACCACGAGAAGGATCGGGAACCGCTGTTCCCAAGCAAAGGGTATCCAACATAGCAGGGCCAGCTTGCCGAGTAGAAGCACTCCCCAGCCTTCAAACACGAAGTGCAAACTCCCAGTCTCAAACAGAATCATGCCCGCGCCGGTCGCGATCGCCACGTAAAGCCATGGCCTGAGCGCGCTGACCGGCGCGCTGAAAGCATGGCCGCCAACCAGAACACTGATTGCCATCAGGTGCACGGTTCGCAGCGCGACCTTGTAGGCCCGACCGTGCGGAATGGACAGTGGCTCCTTCGGCTGAAAGAGTCGATAAAGCCAGCCTTCGTTATGCATGTCACTCCTCAAGCCACGTCCTGTCGCGTACGACTTCGGTCCTCGCTCGTTTCCTCTGCGTCTGAATATCGTCTCATTTAATCACATCTATCTCCGCCCGCGCCGCCCGCGCCCGCAGACGTTATAATTCTCCATCACCTGAGAACGGAGCAGGATTCCATGGATAGCGCTCGTTACGCATTGTTCGTCAAGCAGGATTGCCAGACATGCACTCTTCTGGTTCCAGTGTTCGAGCGCCTGCGCAAATCGTTGCCGGAACTTGCCATCTACGTGCAGGATGACCCGGCGTTTCTGTCTTCCGCCGGCTCGGTCTACGACAAGACGCTGGAAAATTCGTTTCGCGCCGATATTGAGATCACTCCGACGCTGATCCGTATGGCGGGACAAAACGAGACGGGCCGCGTTTGCGGGTGGGTTCGAGACGAATGGCAGAGCATCACCGGGATAGCCGATTTAGGTTCTGATCTGCCCGGTTACAGCCCTGGTTGCGGATCAAAGACGCGTCAGCCTGGAGTGTGGGAGCGCTTGGTGGCGGAGTTTGGCGATTCGCAACTGAAGAGTCGCCCCATCCAGGTCGGTGAGTGGGACGACCCCATCGAGGCATGCTTCGACCGGGGCTGGAGTGACGGCTTGCCTGTGGTGCCGCCTACCGACGAACGAATCCTGCGCATGTTGTCGGGCACCAACCGCCGCCGCGATGAGATCGTGGGCCTGGTGCCGCCGGATTTGTCAGAGTGTACGGTGGAGAAGGTTGCGATCAACGCAGTTATGGCCGGCTGCAAGCCGGAATACATGCCTGTGGTTCTCGCCGCGCTCGAAGCGGCCCTTGAGCCGCTGTTCACCATGCACGGCCTTCTCTGCACGACCTATTTTTCCGGACCCATCGTAATCGTGAACGGCCCGATCACCCGCGCGATCAACATGAATTGGGGCATCAATGCACTGGGTCAGGGCAACCGCGCGAATGCCACAATCGGACGCGCGCTGCAGTTAATCATTCGCAACGTCGGCGGCGGACGCCCCGGCGAGATCGACCGCGCTACTCTGGGCCAGCCTGGCAAATACACGTTTTGTTTCGCCGAAGACGAAACCGATCCGTCCTGGGAGCCTCTCTCGGTATCACGCGGCATTCCGCCCGGACGGAGCGCGGTGACGCTGTTTCAGGGCGATGGAATCCAGGGGGTTGCGGACCAGAAATCACGCACGCCTGAAGAACTCACCCGGAGCCTCGCCATGGGTTTGGCCGCCGTGAGCCATCCCAAACAGGCGCAAACCGCAAACGCGATCCTGATCCTCTCGCCGGAGCACTACGGCATCTTTCGCGACGCGGGCTGGGACCGGGCCCGCATTACGAAAGAACTGCACGCGGCGCTCGTCCGCCCCGGCCGCGATCTTATTGCGGGCGCGCAGGGAGTCGGCGAAGGTATTCCCGCAAACCGCGCCGAAGAGATGGTTCCAAAATTTTGGGATGATGGCCTGCTCATTGTTCGCGCTGGCGGCTCGGCTGGACTGTTCTCGGCCATCTGCGCCGGATGGATCGCCGGCCGCGCACGCGGTCAAATGGCGCCGGTCACAAAGGAGATACGACTTTGAACAACGAATCGATCCTGAGAGACCCCACGGCAGAAACCGCGCCGATGCTGCGTGCTCGCTTGCAGCCTCCCGCCTCACTGGACGGGTTGACGGTTGCTTTGCTCGACATCGGCAAGACGCGCGCCGACGAGTACATCGATCGCTTGCAGGAATTGCTTGCTGCCCGAGGCATTTCCTGGCGGCGTTACAAGAAGCCGACCAATTCACGCACCGCGCCGGTCGAATTGCTCCAGCAGATCGCGCGCGAGTGCCAGGTAGCGGTCATCGCGCTCAGTGATTGAGGGTCCTGCACGTCGTGCAGTTTGCACGACCTACGCGACCTCGATTCCCGTGGTCTTCCCGGAGTTGATGTAGTGACAACGGTGTTCAAGGAGGGCTTTGAAGCTCAGAGCCAATCGCTCGGCTTCGCCGGAGCTGCGGTCTACGTGGCGCATCCGGTGCAAAACCGCACTACTGCGGAGTTGCGTCGGCTGGCCGACGAATCCTTCGAACAGATTCTAAGCCTGATCAGCCACGAAATAGGCGCTCTTGAATGTGCAGACTCGAACCTCAGGCTTGTTCCGAGCCAAGTCCTGTGTTCGAGCGAACCAGCAACTCGTCGAATTTAGCCTCAAGGCTGGTGTCCCGGCTGAGCAGCGTTCCCAGCCATGCTGCCAGAAATCCGAGGGGAACGCTCACAATAGACGGGTTCTCCAGCGGAAACCATGCTTTGGCCTGAATCAGATGCCGCACAGAGCCCGCCACATTGGGCGGATCAATCGCCATCACGGTCGGGCTTATCAGGATCAATCCGATTGACGAGAGCAACCCGACAATCAGTCCGCTGAGCGCTCCGGCGGTATTGAATCGCCGCCAGAAGATCGAGAGCACGATCACCGGGAAATTGGAGGAACCGCCAACCGCCATCGCCAGTGTTGCCAGCACGGTGACGTTGGCCGTCGGTCCCAGCAGGATGGCAATGATCATGGACGCACCGGCTACGACGAAGGCTGCGGCCCTCGCCACCAGCACGGTTTCCCCCGCCTTGCGCTCGACTCCGCGATGAATCACGTTGGTCCAGAAATCGTGCGCAAAGGAAGTGGAGGCACTGATCGTCAGTCCAGACACAACCGCCAAAATCGTGGCGAACGCTACCGCCGAGACAAAGGCGAAGAAGATGTCTCCCGCCATGAACCGCGCCAGCAGCGGCGTGCTCATATTCGTGCCGCCATGCGTCATGATGTAGTCGGGACCAAGAATCGTGGCAGCGCCCAGCCCTAGAATTGACGTCATGATGAAGAAAGCGCCGATCAGAACCATGGCCCAGACGACGCTGATACGCGCCGTCTTGGCGTCGGGCACCGTGTAGAACCTGGAAAGAATGTGCGGCAGTCCCGCGGTGCCAAACAAAAACACCATAATCAAAGAGAGCAACTCGAAAGGCCCGTAAGGCGCCTTGAAGCGCAACCCAGGCTGGAGAAAGTCTCTCACCACCTCCTGGCCTTTCGCATGAGATGTAACCTGGGAAGCTGCGGCAAAGAGCTCTCCGAAGCTGAAGTGGAAATGCCGCAGCACCAGGATGGTCAGCACGACCGTGCATGACATCAGCAGCATGGCTTTTACGATCTGCACCCAGGTTGTCGCCAGCATGCCGCCAAACACGACGTAAACGATCATCAGGGTTCCCACCCCGATCACCGCCATGCTGTAACTGACACCGGAGTTCTTGAGAAGAAGCGCGACCAAGGCGCCGGCGCCAACCATCTGCACGATCATGTAGAAGGTGCTGATGACCAGCGTGCTGACGGCAGCCATGGCGGTAACCGGTCGGACACGGTGACGGTAAGCCAGCATGTCAGCCATCGTGTACTTACCGACGTTGCGCAATGGCTCGGCAACGATCAGCAATACGGCCATGAAGGCGACAAGTCCGCCCCAGGCAAAGATAAAACCGTCAACTCCAAAGAGCGAGATCAGGCCGACGACCCCGAGAAATGAGGCCGCGCTCATGAAATCGCCCGCGATGGCAAACCCGTTCTGCCAGCCCATGATGCGGCGTCCGGCGGCGAAGTAGGCGGCCGACCCCGTCGATTGCTTCGATGCCCAGTAGGTGATCGCCAGCGTGAGGGCGATGAAGATCAGGAAGAAAACAATGGGACTCGACATCGCTTACTCGCCTTTCTTTGCGTGCCGCTTCGCTTCCACAACGATATCGTTGGCGAGCACGTCGAATCTGGCAGCGGCCTTGACATACAGCCAAACAATCACCCAAGCCAGCAGGATCACGGAAATCCCAAACCAGTAGGCCACGCTGACACCAGCCGCTTTGCTGGCCATTACCCGCGGCGCATACGCGGTGAGCAATGGCATAAGCAGGCAGTAACCGGAGAACAACAGAAACGCGGGGAGGATGAAGGCCTTCTTGACCTTGATCAGGTACTTGAATTGGGCGCTTTGCACGATGCGGGTCCATGCCGCAGCGCTTGTCTGCGAGCCGTTCCCGGCTGCCGTAGAAGAAACAGTTCGGCCTTTGATTGCCGCAGAATCCATATGTCCCCTCGTTACCTTTTCGTGAATCCGCCGTAAAGCGTGGGAAAGTTAGGCTTATTCTGCCACACTGACCGATAGAAAGACACCATACAATCGGCAATCTTGCACAGAAAAAGCCGCTTCAGCCTGAAAACCAGATGAGCCGATATGAAATATCCCGGCGAGAGACTTAGGATATTCGGCATCGCTGCCTGCTTCCGCGCCGCCGCGAACGCGCGTTCGAAACCCGGAATCGAACGCTGGATCGTGTCCAATGGGACGGTTAGCGACAGGCGTATGTACCCGCTGCGCCCGAAACCGGCACCCGGCACCGTGAGCACGCCTTCGGCGGCGAGCATACGCACGAACTCGACATCGTCTGCAATCGGCGTCTTGAGGAAGACGTAGAAGGCACCTTCGGGCCGCCTTACCTCGTATCCAATCGCCTCCAGAGCGTCGCAGAGAACGTTCCGCTTGTGCTCATATCCGGCGACATCGATCGTGTAATCGGCGGCCTCGAGCATGACCCATTGCCAAATGGCCGACGCATTGACGAAACCGAGTACGCGATTACTGAAAGTGCAAGCGGCGCGTAGCTGCTCCCGGTCGGCAAGCGACGGCGAAAGCGCCAGGTAGCCGATGCGCTCCCCGGCGAGCCCCTGCGACTTCGACCAGGAATTGCAAATCACGGTATTCCTGACCAGCGATGCCACCTTGGGCTGTCGCCGGCCATCGTAAACCAATGCATCGTAGGGCTCATCGCTGATCACGGAAATCGGTTGCCCGATGCGCGCCAGCAATCCGTCCAGCGCGCGCAAAACCGCCTCCGGATACACCCGCCCGGTGGGGTTGTTCGGGGTGTTCAGCATGATGACGCGGGTACGCGGCGTGACTGCGGCCGCAATCTTTTCCATGTCGGGGAGAAAGGAATCGTCTGTCTCCACCGGGACCACGCGCCCGGCATGGTTAGTGATGTAAAACCGGTACTCGGGGAAATATGGAACCAGCACGATGACTTCGTCGCCGGGATCGAGAACCGATTTCAAGAATACGTTGCAGGCGCCGGCCGCGCCCGAAGTCATGAACACATCCTCGGCGGTAAAAGGAACTCCGTTTTCCCTGCGCAACTTGGCCGCAATTGCCTCTCGCACAGACGGGTAGCCCGCATTCGGCATATAGCCGTGCGACAGTGGCCGGTTCCGGGCAACCACTCGCCGCAGCGTCTCAATCACCTGCTCCGGCGGTTCGACATCTGGATTGCCGAGGGTGAAATCGAAGACGTTATCGGCGCCGCGCTCGCGCTTGAGGCGGGCTCCCTCTTCGAACATGCGGCGAATCCACGAGGCCCCGCTCAGTTGCTCGGAAACTGTTTTGGCGATTGGCATCCGCGCTCCTATTTTTGCCGTTCCTCAGGCGCTGCTGTCATGCTCCCCGGCCCATTTGAAACGCTTGCACATTTACTTCGTGCAGCGCCTCCGGCAAAATGCGCCGGATCGCCGCCAGCCACTCCTGCTCGGAGAACTGCAAGTGGCGGCTCAGTACGCCGAGCAGCGCGACATTCAGGCTCTTCTTGTTTCGCAGCTTGCTCTCATCGATATGCGACGGGTCGATGATGGTCGCACCCGGACGCAGCACGGCGGCATTGACTGGCACCTGATCCGCCGCCGTAGCCACCAGAAAATCCCCCTCGCCCGGCGGCACCATGGGACTGAAGACCTGGGCGCCATATCGCACATCGCTCGAAACCGAACCGCCGCGCTGGCTCATGCCATGCAGTTCGCTCTTCTTTACGTCTAATGCGGTGTGAAACGCGACATCCGCCACGATGTCGGAGCATGTGAGCACGCCCTGGCCGCCTAGTCCGGCAATCACGATGTTAGTTACCTTGCTGCTCATTGCACCTCTCGTATTCCTTTATATAGCGCGCCGCTAACAGACAGTTGCGGCGGGCCACAATGACCGAAAGTTCGTTCTTATCCAGACATTCCTTGACGAGCTTTTCGAATTTCGGGGTGTCGACCGTGGGGTCGATCACGTGCACATTGGGCACCCCCAGCATGCGCGCCAAATCCTCAAAGATGACTTTGCCGGTCTTGGCATGGTCCAGCGTGCGCCCGGTGCCGGCATGCTCCTGCATCCCCGTCATCGCCGTGGTTCCGTTGTCCAGAATCAGCAGCACGTGTCCGGTTGGCGGCGGGTTATAGATCATCTCAACCAGGCCGGTAATCCCGCTATGCACGAACGTGCTGTCGCCAATCACGCTGACGACGCGCTTGGCCTGCTCCGGCGGCAGCGCATGGCGCAACCCGAGCCCAACCCCAAGGGAGGCGCCCATGCACACCACCGAGTCCATGGCATCGAACGGCGGCAAAACCCCCAGCGAGTAGCAGCCAATGTCGCCGGCGACGATGCAGTCCAGGTTCTTCAGACTGGCGAATACGCTGCGATGTCCGCATCCGGGGCACAAGGCCGGCGGCTTGCCGGCAACCGGCTTCGGCTCCGGCGAGGTGTCGCCCGCCACGATACTGCGCACGCGAGCTACGTTGAGTTCCCCAAAGCGGAACATGTCGGGCTTTCCTTCAACCGCGATCCCGGCCGTCAGTGCAGCCTCGACCAAGTAAGGGTCGCCCTCTTCGACGACCAGACAACGCTCGACGCGGGAGGCAAAGTTGCGCATCAACTCCAAAGGCAGCGGATAGGTCATGCCCAGTTTGAGCACGCTGGCTTGCGGCGCCGCTTCGCGCACATGTTGATAGGAGATTCCAGAGGTAATGATGCCCAGCGAATGGGAGCCTTCCACAATCTGATTGGGACCGTCGCTATCATTCCAAGCCGCCATTTGCCGCAGTTTTTCGCGCAGGCTGTGGTGCGCCGGACGGGCGAAAGCAGGAATCATCACGCGCGAGCGAACGTCGTGGACAAACTCCGCGGCCCGGGGTTGCGGGAGGGGACCGCCGCTTCGCACCACGGTTTTGGAATGACAGACCCGCGTGGTGATTCGCAACAACACCGGCACCCGCCAGCGCTCCGAGATCTCGATAGCGCGAAGCGTAAAGTCATAAGCCTCCTGCGAATCCGAGGGCTCCAGCATAGGCACCGCCGCCGCGACCGCATAGCGGCGATTGTCCTGCTCATTCTGGCTGGAGGCCATGCCGGGGTCATCGGCCGAGACAATCACCAGAGCGCCGCTCACTCCCGTGTAAGCCACGGTGAACAGAGGGTCTGCCGCCACGTTCAAACCGACGTGTTTCATGGTGACTATGGCGCGTGCGCCGGCATAAGCCACGCCAATGCCGACCTCAAGTGCTACTTTCTCGTTGGGCGACCACTGTGCCTTTCCGCCCAGGCTCTCGAACCATTCGAGAATCTCGGTTGAAGGTGTGCCGGGGTATCCTGTACCCAACTTCACGCCAGCGTCAAAAGCGGCCGTAGCAACCGCTTCATCACCACTCAAAAACAACATTGCACACTCCCGACTTCGCGCAGAAGTCTTCCTGCAAGGCTGGAATAAGGGCAGTCTATCTGATTCAAGAACCGGCGGCAATCACCTCGACGGTGCTGCAGCTGAAGTCGCGCGCTTTCATGCCGATAAGGGAGTTATGAAGGATTACTTTCGAGTTGTGGCGTCCTCGCCCGTTGAGCTGACTCCTCTCGACCGGAGAAGAGAGGTACGGCACGCCGTCAGAGTCCCGATGCGCATCCTGAAAGTGAATCAGGTAGCAGGAGATCACCCAGGGTTGTGCACGGACGTAGCCCGAGGCGGTATCGGGTTCGAGACTGCAACCCGGCTTGAACTAGGCAGTACCATAGAATTCGAGTTTGCCTTCGTCGGCGACCATCCCTTCCGCCACAGCGCTCGCATCTTGTACCGGATCGGCAACCATTACGGAGCCTATTCGCTGGACGGCGATGATAGTGCATGGGATGAGGCACAGCCGAAAATAGACAAACCTGCTGAGTAGAAACCGGCGCAGTAATTCCTTCCTCCGCCGTCAATTTCGCTGATGGCCGCAACCTGACCTGCGGGTTGCACGGCACTAGACGCACGAATGTAACCCCAGAGACATTGAATCCACCCTCAATCCTAAGGTCGGGAAAACATTGTAAAAAAGAGCGTCACTAGAGATAATTGCGCCTTCGAGATTCAGTGCGATCGGGCGCTGGGAGCCAGCATAGCTCGGCGCGGACGTGTGGCTGGCGTTTAATAACTAAACGTACTCGTGCCCGCGCGAACCACACCGCTCGTGCTCCAGACGGAATCGAGATGTTATGCGCACCTTTTGACCTGAAGGGCGGGGGAAGAGCACATGAGATTTACCCTGAAGGCTTTGGTCCTTTTGACGCTGCTCTCATTCGTCGCGACGTTGGCGCTTGGACAGGCCGAATCCGGACAAATCGCGGAACGGTGCGCGACGCCTCTGGAGCGGTTATCCAAGGTGCTGCAATTTCTGTCAGGGACCTTGCTACGGGCACTGTTCGACCGTCTGTGAAATCCGGCAGTCTAGGCCAGTACAACGTGCTAGGACTTACTCCGGGGACCTATGAGGTGACAGTCAGAAGTAGTGGCTTCGCCCTCTACAGGTCGAAGGTTGAAGTGACCGTTGGCAGCCACGTTACATTGGACGCCGTCCTCTCGGTAGACAAAGAGACGACAAAGGTCGAAGTAGTAGCCGCCGGTGGCACCGAAATCAACACCCAGACGCAAGAGCTTTCGCAGCTGATTACGCCAACGCAGATGGCGCAACTGCCCAGTTTGAACCGTAACCCCTACGACTTTGTCGCGCTCGCGGGCAATGTCAGTAGTGCCGACCGCACCTCCACTGGCGGCGACCAGAACAGCCAGAACTACGGCGTCTTCTTCAGCATTAACGGCCAACGCTCCTCAGGTACCGAAATCCTGCTGGACGGCGCGGAAAACATTGACTGGTTCAATGCCACGTTTGCTCAGCCTCTGCCCATCGAAGCCGTACAGGAATTCCGCGTCATAACCAGCAACTTCGATGCGCAGTATGGACGCGCTTCAGGCGGCATCGTAAACATTGCGACAAAGTCGGGGACCAATGACCTTCACGGCTCCGCATGGGAGTTCAACCGTGTCTCGGCGTTGACCGCGAACACTGTAGCCAACGCCCAGCAAGACATTCCCAAAGGCGAGTACACCCGCAATGATTTCGGTTACACGATCGGCGGACCCATCATCAAGAAGAAGCTCTTCTTTTTCCAGAGTACGGAGTGGACTCGCGTCCGTAGCAGCGCGCAGGAAACCGCACTGGTGCCCGACCCGATTTTTTTGAATAACTATGTGGCGCCGAACGTCGCGGCATATTTCAATGCTTATGGACAGAAACTCCGCTCCGTCAGCACAATACCGAAGACAACGGTGAACGGCCAAACCATGGTGGGTGGCGTTAGCCCTTCGTCGGCCGCTTTCGCCGCCATTCCAGATGGAACACCGATCCTGGATCTCGTGAACTACACGGCTCCCGCTGATGCGGGCGGTGGTGTTCCGCAAAATACCTTCAATATCTTTGGACGCCTTGACTACAACCTGAGCGACAGGACACAGATGTTCTTCCGTTATGCTTTGTACAGCGAAAACGATTTCAACGGTGGAGAATTCAACAGCCCGTATTCTATGTACAATGTGGGTCAAACGACCCACGACAATAGCGCGCTATTCTCGTTGAACCACTTCTTTACGAATAGCGTCTTCAGCAATTCGAAAGTCAGCTTTACCCGTCTCAACCTCAACCAGACTTACAATCAAGCTGCGTTAAACGTACCCGAATTGCTCCTGAGCAACGGCGCAACGGTGAATGGCCAACCGGTTACCTTTCCTGGTTTGTGGGCTCAATATGCCGGCGTCGGTGGCGAGCCTTATGGCGGTCCGCAGAATATGCTTCAACTTACCCATGACGTTTCCTGGAACAAGGGAAAGCATCAAATGCGGTATGGCGCCCAGTTCAACTACATCCAGAACAATCGCACCTACGGGTACGCTAATCAATCGCTTCAAATGCTCGGATTTGATCCAGCCAGCGGGTTAGACGCCATGTTAACCGGCAACCTGGCGTATTTCAATGTCGCCGTGAACCCGCAAGGAAAAACCCTACCCTGCTACAACGATCCCACTAGCGGTACGGTAGTTGTTCCAGGCTGCCTCTTGAACCTTCCGGTGACACCACCGAACTTTTCCCGTAGCTATCGGTACCAGGATTACGCGGTGTATGCACAGGATAACTGGCGGGCCTCGCGGCGCTTGACCTTGAATTACGGCTTACGTTGGGAATTCTATGGCGTGCAGCACAACAGCGACCAGTCACTTGACTCTAACTTCTATTACGGCACGGGTAGCAATCTGTTCCAGATGGTCCGCAATGGCTCAGTGATGGCCGCCCCCAACAGCCCTGTCGGCGAAATGTGGAACCCGAACTACGGCACGCTCGCCCCTCGCATTGGCTTCGCCTACGACGTCTTAGGCGACGGCACAACGAGTTTGCGCGGCGGCTTCGGCATCAGTTACGAGCGCAACTTTGGGAACATTACTTTCAACGTCATTCAGAACCCGCCAAATTATGCGACCGTTGCCCTGCTCTCAACGTCGACGCCCACTCCGGTCGTCTCGGTCAGCAACTACGGGCCGCTCGGTGGTTCCAGCGGAACTACCCCTTTTCTGCCACCTAGCCTGCGCCAAGTCGATCAGAATATCGATACGGCCCAAACCCAGTTTTATAGCTTGGCTCTGGAGCGCCGCATAGCACGCAATACGATCGTTGCGCTGGAGTACAGCGGGTCGCATGGCGTTCACCTGTATGATATTCATCCGCAGAATGCGCTTGGCGCCGGTAATGTCTACCTTGGCGATGCCTATGATCCGACGCTCGGGAATTACTCTCGTCCGAACAACTACTATTCGGACATCAACACTCGCGGCAGCGGAGGAACTTCTCGCTACAACGCGTTAAACATCCGCTTTCAGACGCAGAACTTGCATGGTACCGGCCTCAGTATAGTTGCCAACTACACTTGGGCTCACTCCATGGACGACTTGAGTTCTACGTTCTCAAGCATTACGTCCGGCAACATTGGGTATCTCGACCCGCTGCACCCGAAGCTTGACTGGGGCAGCTCGGACTTTGACGTTCGCCACCGCGTGGTGGTCTCGCCTAGTTGGGAGACACCATGGTACAAGAAAGGCAACGGTCTCAAGCGCCAGTTGCTTGGCGGTTATATCTTTACAGGTGTGTTTACGGCCCGTACTGGAGTTCCGTTCTCTGTTTTCGATAGTACCGCATCGCTCAACGCAGGTAGCCTGATTGGAGTTCCGCGCTACGTGCCCAGCACGGCAATTTCAAGCTACCAGACTGGAAGCGGAACCTTATTGGGCCCGAATAACTACGCGATACTAACTCTGCCCCCTGGGGTCAGCTTCGTCAATCCAGCATTGGCTTACACTGGTAGTCCTTACAATTCGGGCGCCAATCCCTACTTCTACGGAATTTCAGATTTCGGTCCATTTCCTTCGAACATGACAGGCAGGAACGCTTTTCGTGGACCGGGAGCCTGGAACTTCGATCTGGCAGCGGCTAAGAACTTCGCCGTAACGGAACGTGTGAAGGTCGAATTCCGCGTGGAAGCGTTTAACTTATTTAACCATCACAACATGTATGTGAATGCGGCAGCGGCTAATGTCGCTGCATTTGGCGGTACTCCGGTACCTGGAGCAGTCAGTAATCCGATTGTCATAACGGGACTGAAGGGCGGGCTCGGTAGTAGCGCTATCGGCGGAGATCACGATGAGCGCCGCTTTGTGCAATTGGCAATGCGCGTCAACTTCTGAGCAAGTCTCGGCACACTTGCGGTATTTGAAGCTAAAGTTTTGGGGGAGCCAAATGGCTCCCCCTTTTCACGGCTGGCCTAGGCTGGAATCCCAAGCATTCGGGCGGGATTATCCCGGGTCATCAGGATGATGTCTTTTTCCGGAATGCCATGATCCAGCATTTCGCGAATAAAATTCTCCATTGAGCAAACCGGAGCGGGGTTGATGACCTGGCCGCTATCGGTACTCATAATCGACGTTTCCGGTCCCAGGGCTTTGATCGCGTCCGCAATTTTTGAAGCCGGAATCGGATTCTTCATCTGGTGTGTAATATCGTTGACGACATGTTCCAGCATGGTCGCGCCCCGCGCTAGAATCTCCTTCATATCGCCAATCGTGTAGTTCTCCATCGGCGAAAGCGGGTGAGTCACTACGATCTTCTTGATCCCCATCTTCTTCGCTTCCGGAACCAGCGCCATTGCCTCTTGAATCGAGATATGTCCCGTGGCCATGATGCCGTCATACTGCGCGATTACAGCCAGAACTTCTATCACCTCACTCTTCAGCGAGCCATCCTGATTGAGGAGGTAGATTCCCTTGATGCCGGACTTCAACAACTTGGCAAACATCGGGACATTGTCGACTTCCTTCAGATAATGCGCGGCGTGAATGGTGGGCATCCATACTTCCTTCGCTCCCATTCTCAGCGCCATTTCAACTGCCTGCGGATTGACGCCTCCCACCGGCAGATTGAGCGCAATGCCCCCGAACACGGAGAACCCAACTACCTTGCTGGCGATTGCTGCGCGATCTCCCGTGCCAGTCACATGGTTCTTCAGCAGGATTGCCTTCATCTTCGCTGCTTTGGCTTGCGTGGCAGCCTCGATATCGTTCACCAGCCTGGGGAAAACGTCCGGGCCGGTATGAATATGAAAATCAATTGACCCTTCGATCAGTTCCTTAGCTCTCACTTTATTATCCATAACAGAAGCCTCTCTCTAATTGTATTCGTGCAAAGCAATGTCAGTCACTTACGCGTTCGCCTCCGTCAGTACCTCGGGCTTTCTTCTTTCGACAACCGATTTCGCAGGGTCCAGCAAGAAGGCCCACACGAACCCCCCGATGGTCAGCAGGACACATGACACCACGAATGGAGCGACCCAAGACCCGAATTGAGTAATCACGCCAAACAGAATCTGCGAAAAGGCGCCGGCAAGAGTTCCAGCCATATTCATCAAACCAGAGACGGTGCCGGAATATTCTCCGCCGACATCCATTGCGACGGCCCAAGCGGGACTAAGAATGCACTCCAGGAAGAACATGGCTCCCGTGAGGCACAACACCGCCGTATAAGGTTCCTTCGTCATCGCGCCTGGAAGCAGCAAAGCTACCGCCCCAATGGTCCCGCCGACTGCGACCGATCTTCTGGCTAATTTCATGTTGTTGGTCTTCTTCAGGATGTAGTCGGAAGCCACACCGCCAAACGTATCGCCAATGACTCCGGCCCAGAGAGGCAATGAGGCGAAGATGCCCATCTGCATCAACGAAAACTTGCGGTACTCCATCATGTAAATCGGAAGCCAAGTCAAGAAGATCCACGATGTGTAGATGTAAATGGCATAAACGATCATCAGGTACCACATGTTCGAGCTCTTGAGCAGAACTCCCCAGGGTACAGTTGGCCTTTTCTTGATATTGATCGGTTCCTTGATGTTGCCATCTTTGTCGAAGCCGCGGATCTTCGCGACTTCCGCCTGATTGACCGAACGGTGTTCCTCAGGAAGGTTTCGGTAGATCAGATAGAACAGGGCCGACCAAACCATACCTGTCATCCCGAAGATATAAAACACCCATCGCCAGCCCAGCTTCGCCATGATGAGTACGCTGATCGGCGGAACTACGGCCGCGCCAATTCGGGTCGCGCTGTGCGTAATGCCCTGAATGAATCCGCGCTCCGACGGTGAAAACCACAACTGCATCGCCCTGGTTGCGGTTGGAAAGGCCCCCGCTTCACCAGCGCCGAAAAGCGCGCGTATCAGTATCCATTGAACCAAGCTGCCAGCATGCGCTGTCGCCACGGTCATTACCGACCAGAAGGTAACCAGCGCGGGCAGAACTTTGCGCGGGCCAAAGCGATCGCCAATCCAGCCGCCAGGCACCTGCCCGAGTGAATAGGCAAATGTGAAAGCGCTGAAAATCAATCCCATGGTGATCTTGTCGAATCCGAATTCCTTCCGGATCATCGGCGCGGCGGTCGATATGTTCACCCTGTCCATGTAGGTGACGAGATACATAAGACAGATGATGAACAACATGAACCAACGGTAGGAGGTAGGCTTACCCAGCTCCGATTGCTTTTGCATGATATGGCCTTCTGTTTGGCGGCCGCGGCGTGAGACAGCTTTGCGGTCTGGGACATTCGGATTCTCGTCCCCGTTTTGGCAAACCAAACACTTCACATGGATCGTTGTGTCATCTTATCCCGGAACCGTTTCCGGCTCAAGCAAAGTTGCGCACCTGACGCTGCCGAAAAATAGATTCCGCGCAGACCCCGGCGTGCTCTTTAAGGTTACAGGCGCGGAACTCCCAGTCGATCCGCGAGCGCATCTAGCGAGGCGTGGAGTTCGCTGCTCAGCGGAACGCCATTCGCTATGCGATCCTGATAAATTCGAGTGGAGCGTTCTCCTGGAAGCCGTATCTCGTCGAACCCAGGCAGTTTCGGCGAAGATTTCATCTCCTCCCAAACGTAATCGACTTTCTTCTTAAACTCCTGCACGTCCACGAACGACGCAATGTTGACGGCCACAATCGCATGCCCTGTATTGGTCAGAGTCGAGGAGTCTTTGTTGAAATCAACGACTTCCCTGCCGAATGCGGCTCCATTGAGCGTCCCGGCCAACAAACCGAACATGAGAGCGAGCCCATAGCCTTTCGGCCCTCCGATGGGCAGCAGGAATCCTTCGTTCGCTCGCTTTGGGTCAGTCAGTGGCTTGCCCTCGCGGTCGATCATCCAGCCTTCCGGCATCGCTTCGTTGAGCTGCGCCTTGATCTTCACCTTTCCATAGGCGGCATTGGTTGTCGCCATGTCGAGAACGATATCTGGCCGTCGTGAACCGGGCACCGCGATTGCAATCGGATTTGTGCTGAGAAGCATTTCCGTGCCGCCCCACGGGGGCAAGTGGTTGGCGCTTCCGACGGCGATGTAGATTCCCACCATGTCATGGGCAAGCGGCATTCGTGCGTACAACGATGCCGGACCCGCATGATTGCTGTTGCGGGCTCCCACCCAGGCCACGCCTGCCGAACGAGCTTTCTCGATGGCAATCTCGGCAGCACGGCTCATCACCAGGTGGCCCATGGCGTTATCGCCATCGACCAGCGCGCTGGCGGCCTGTTCGCGGACGACGCGGATATCCGGCCGCACGTTGATGCCGCCACTCTGAATCCTTTTCACGTACTGCGGCAAGCGGAAGACACCGTGACCATCCGCGCCTCGTGCGTCCGCCTCCGCCATGAGTTTGCCGACACGACCGGCATCGTTTGACGAAAGACCGACGGCCTCAAGCACTCGGACGATGAAGTCCTGTAGATCGGCTATCTTTGTGTTGCAACTTTTAGCACCGGACTTAACAGTTTCATTCACGGAACCATGCTCCACTCCGCCAACCTGGCGGATCCTGTTCTTCTACGTTGTTAATTAGCGCCCATGCCGCGAAACCCTGGACTCGATGGGTCTTTCCGCCGCCGGTTAGCCGCGCTCCGTCACTGACTTCGATCCTAGCAAGAGCTTCAAGGCGGCCATCAGTGTGCGCTCGTAGCGTTCTTTCTCTTGCTTGCTCTGCTCTGGTGTCCAGTTCCAGAAGCCATGGCCGGTTTTCATCCCAAGGTGGCCTTCCGCAACAATTTGCGTCAGCGTGCGGCTCGGCTCGGAACTGCTGCAAAGCGAGGGATAGATGGATCGCGCGGCGGAAAGCTGCGTGTCCAGGCCTGCAAATTCCTTCTGCAGAAGCGGCCCTGCAGCGACATAGCGGAAGCCGAATCCGTAGCGCACCGCCGTATCGATGTCTTCGGGCGTTCCCAGCCCCTCGTCGATGCAAGCGAACGCCTCTCTCATCAGGGCGTGCTGAATGCGATTCGCCAGGAACCCGGGCACGTCGCGATTCACCCGGACCGGCATGCGGCCCACGGCTTTCATAATGTTGTAGAGAGTATCCGTGGCGGATGGATCGGTAAACTCGGCCCGCACCACCTCGACGGCCGGAACCAAATGCGCCGGCGCAAAAAAATGCAGGTTGGCCATGCGCTCGCGCGTGCTGCATTCGCCCGCGATGTCCGTGATTCGAAATCCGGAGGCGTTCGTGCCGATCGGGATATGGCGCGGGGTCACGCGATCGAGTTCGCGAAAGATATGCCGTTTCAGTTCGAGCCGTTCGGGCGCGGCTTCGAGCACCAGTTTGATATCCGTCCACTCGATCTCCGCGATGCTCTTCACCAGCCGCAGGCGATCCAGGTGGAAGTTTCCATCGAGTTGCCGCACCGATGAACGAACTCTTTCGCGGCGCGCCTCCCAACTCGCCAAGTCGGGCTCCGCCGCCTGTACATTCCAGCCCGCCGTCATGAAGATGGCAGCTACGTCGCTTCCCATCAAACCACAGCCAACGATTCCGATCGTATTTCTAGTCATATTCCACTTGTCCGCTTAACCTAGCGACGGCCCGGGCGCTTGAGCGTAACGAATTGCTTCCGGCGCCCTCCGGCGTCATGCCGCGCATATTCCGCACGGACATCGTACCAGCATAGGTAATCTTCCGCCATTATAAGTTAAGAATTTATGACCGGCATCGCGCCCTGCCACTTTATACTCTGCTATAAGTTGGCAGCCGCGCCCTAAATTCAAAGTGACCCGAGGAGGACTGCTTGATACGCGACGACGTTAAGCGCCTTTGGCCGGAGTTGGACTGGATTCAGAACGCCGATCTTCGAGAAAAAGTGACACGCACGTGGGAACGGGCATTTGAACTGAGCCCGCTTCGTCCCGACGATCTCAACCAGATTCCTTTTACTCTTCTGGTGCCGAACTGTCCGACGACCTTCATGGAACATAAGCGTTGCGTGGTGCACATTTCGCGCCATTCGGCGGAAGCCATGCGGGAGTTCATGGGCGACAGCCTCAAGATCGATCAGGACACGGTGATCGCCGGAGCCATACTCGCCGATGTCGGCAAACTGCTGGAATACGAGATCAAGGGAGGAAAGGCCGTCCAAAGCCCTCGCGGCGAAATGCTGCGCCACCCTTTTACCGGCGTCTCGCTGGCGATGGAGTGCGGCGTGCCTGATGCCGTCTGCCACATCATTGCCGCACATGCCGCGGAAGGCGACTTGGTCAAGCGCACGACGGAGGCCTTCATTGTGCACCACGCCGATTTCATGGCATATCTGCCATTCAAGAACTTGAAGTTTTGATTGTCATGCCTGTCGCATCTCTTTGTGCGTGCTGCCTTACGTACCAGAGTCGTGCGATGTAATCTTCGGCCTGGGGCCGGCTCTGGCGGATCCATGCGACGCGACGCCAGGAAGATCGGCATCTTCGGACCCTGGATTCCCTCTGACGTCAGTCCTCTTCGAACTGCTTTCGAAAGTCGGTGAACTCCTTCTTCAATGACGCGACCTCCTGCTCCAATCGCGCCACCGCCTCTTCCAGCGCTGCGATCTGCCCGCTTCCGGCTGACATGTCGCTAGCAGCGACCACTGACGACTGCGCTGCATCCCACGCCTCCGCGTTGCCCGACAGCAAGTGTACGTAGCGTGCTTCCTTGGTGCCGGGTTGCCTGGCCAGCATCTTCGCCAGTGGAGGATCACGCTGCGCCAACCGCTGTAGCGTGGATTGTATATCGGCAAGGTCATCAAAGCGGAACATCCGTTCCGTCCGGCCACGTAGTTCACCCGGTGTCTGTGGGCCTCGCAGCATCAGCACACAGATGATTGCCGATTCACGCCGCGTGAAATTAAACACCTCCTGCATTCTGTGCTCGTACTTTGCCACGCGGCTTTCGGCGCTGCTGACCGTGCCTGCCAGCCCCTTGTCGCCCAATGAATAGAGCGCCTCCCGCACGGCGCTTTCATCCACTTCCATGACCGGATCTCGATTTGACTTCTGATTGCAGGCGTTCACCAGCGCGTTCAACGAAAGCGGGTAGTAGTCCGGCGTTGTGGTCTCCTTCTCCATCAGCGAACCCAACACCCTGACTTCAAGTTGATTCAGTTGAATATTCACGGAGCAAAATCATCCATCAATCGAACTCTTCTGGCGAGCTGTCGAAACGTCGCCTGGCAGGTTTCACGGGTGCAGTTTCATCCCCGGACGCAGCTGTTGCATGGAAACAACCCCAGGTTAGCGCCGAACAGTCAAAGTAGCCTTCCGCTGCAGGCGGCACAACCAGCCAAGCTGCGCGGGCGGCGCGGAACCTGGGGCACCTATCTGCATGGCCGACTATTTCACCGGCACAAACTTCTGCAGGCGTTTGCCGGTGTCCGCCTCGCCCCCGTAAAGATTGCCTTTCGAGTCGATAGCTATCTGGTGCAACGTGTGGAACTGGCCGGCATTGCGTCCGGCGTGACCGATTGTGCCAACCACCACACCATCGCTGCGGCGCACTTTCCAGATAACGCCATCGGGGCCGTCAGCGATCAGCAGATAGCTCTGAGCCTTGTCGTTGGAGAAAGCTATGTCACTGGTCGAACCACTCCCCAGGGTTTCAGGGCGAAAATAAAACTCTTTGACGAAGTGCCCGTCCTTTTGGAAGATCTGGACGCGGTCGTTGCTGCGATCGCACACATAAACCATACCGTCGTTGCTGATGTGCACGCAGTGCGTCGAGTTGCGGAACTGCTTATCGTGCGGATCGGAAGGCTTATACGCCGGCACGGGGAATGTATTATTGATTTCGCTCAACGGCATGCCGTACCCGCCCCATCCCCGCTTGAACTTCCCGGTTTCCGAGTCGTACACCACAACGCGCTTGTTGAGGTAGCCGTCAGCGATGAAGACCTCGTGCGCCGCCTCGTCAAGGTCAATGCCCGCCGGCCGGCCAAGCATACTGGTGTCTTGGTTGTTCTCGGGCGCAGTCGAGGGATGCCCGATCTCCATCAGGAAATGTCCATCATTGGTGAACTTGAGAATTTGCCTGTCTTTGTCGCCATTGCCGCCCAGCCAGACATTGCCCGCGCTGTCGACACGGATGCTGTGCTCGTTGCCCGGCCAGTCCTTCGCCGATGCGGGGCCTCCCCAGGCTTGCAAAAGTTTGCCGCTCTGGTCGAATTCCAGCACTGGTGGCGCAGCGTAGCAGCACATGGCAACTGGTGGTGTCTGAGCCGCGGCCACCTCGTCTGGCGTGCATGTGCGAGGCCGGTGCAACACCCATATATTATTGTGGCTGTCCACGGTGAGTCCGCCAATCTGCCCAACAATCCAATTGTTGGGGAGCTCTTTTGGCCAGGCGGGATCGACTCGATAAGTGGGCGGTTTCTGGCCGCTTTGAGCGGTTGCAAGAAGGCATGTCAAAGTGACCAGCGCGAGACCGCACGCGCATGCTTTACATAACAGCCGGAAACAGCTCACGACGCTCTTCATAGTGAGAACCCTCCATAAGCACGCAACAGCAGATTTACTTGTCAAAAACCCGAATAAATAAGTGCTTTCTGTGCGGAGCCATTGCTTTCGTAGCCTGTAAGCATACATGAACCCGTGCTTGATGCACGGAAAGTTGCTGTGCCCCAATTTGCAGCTTTGCGGCCACAAAGGTAATCTCGATTTGCCGGCAGAATCATCTCCCCGTCGCGAGGTTGAATTGGAGCCACCGCCGCAGCCGCAAACGGCCCCTAAATCCAAGTACATTCAAGCGGGCACCAGGACTTTTTGGCGGGTCAACATAGCTCTGGTTGCGGCCGCGTTCTGCACCTTTGCGCTCATTTATTGCGTTCAACCGCTCATGCCGGTTTTGGCCGACGTTTTCAAGGTCACTCCGGCACAGAGCAGCCTTTCGCTTTCCGTCACCACCGGGCTGCTGGCCGTCGGAATGCTTGCTTCGGGAATTGCTTCTGAAATGCTTCGCCGCAAGTCTCTGATGGCAACTTCCCTGTTCACCTCGGCCCTCCTCACAATTTGCACGGCTGTTGCGCCCACTTGGCATTTGCTGCTTCTGACGCGCGTTCTCGTGGGTTTGGCCATCAGCGGTCTGCCTGCGGTCGCAATGGCTTATGTCAGCGAAGAGATCGATCCGGCTTCCGGCGGACTTGCCATGGGTTTGTATATCGGCGGCACCGCTCTTGGAGGAATGACCGGGCGGCTGATAACCGGCGTAATCACCGATCTACTGTCTTGGCGCTGGGCCATTGGCATCATCGGCGGCTTGTCAGTATGCGGCGGCATTCTGTTTCTCGTTTTGCTGCCGCCTTCCCGCCAATTCACTCCCCGCTCCCCCAATTTCGAGCAGCTAAAGTCCTCGTTGTTTACCCACTTTCAAGATCGCGGGCTGCCGCTTCTGTTCTCGATTGGGTTTCTGATTATGGGGAGCTTTGTCTCCATTTACAACTATCTCGGATTCCGCCTGATGGCTGCGCCGTACTACTTTTCCCAGACGGCCGTGGGCCTGTTGTTCACCGTCTATTCCGTCGGGATGTTCAGTTCGGCTTGGGCGGGGCACATGGCTGCGCATCGAGGACGGCGCGCGGTGCTGTTCGGAATGGTCATTCTGATGGGCGCCGGCGTGCTCATTACCATGGCTCATGCAATCTGGACAGTGCTCGCTGGACTGGCCGTGATGACCTTCGGTTTCTTCGGGGCGCACGCGGTCGTGAGCGCCTGGATCGGAGTCCGCGCACGCAGCGCCAAGGCAGTGGCCTCATCTTTTTACTTGTTCTTTTATTATTCCGGCTCCAGCGTGGCTGGCACTGTCGCCGGCATCTTTTGGAGCGCAAAGGGTTGGCCCGGTGTTACTGCCATTGTCTGCACTCTGCTTACTTTGGCTCTGGCAGTGGTGCTTGCTCTGCGAAACCTGCCGACTGAGCAAAACACCGCCCCCTTTAGCGAAACGCCCGCCGTGTAGCAGGCTCCGACGATGCTGCTTTCCTGTTGTGGTTCTGCTCTAAACAGGTTGCTGAAAAACTGTCTTCCGAGGTGTCATCCTGAGCGCAGCCGGGGTCCCCGACAAGCCCGCTGTTGGCTTGTTGGGGTGGAGAGCGAAGGATCTGCTGTTTGCGCGCGTTGAAAGTGAAGCAGATCCTTCGGTCGCCTGCCCCAACATGCGCAACCGCTGCGCATGCCGGGGACCCCGCAAAATCGGCGCGGCCTCAGGATGACACTATTACGAATTTTTCAGCAACCTGCTAAGGCTTATCTCGTAATTAATTCTTCGACCTAGGCGAACCAGAACTCCCCATCCAGCCGCTACTCTAGTAGAATTGATCGCCATGAACCCAGGAATCGAAAATATTCGCAAACGGGGCAGCCGCATTGTCGCCGAAGGCGCTCATATGCTGCCGGCGGCTTCTCTCATGATCGCCGAGGGCGTTATCAGCTCGCTGGACGATCTCAAGAAGCCGTTTGTTACAGTCATCAACTCCTACACCAACCAGATCCCGGGTCACGCACACCTGGACAAGATCGGCGCGATCGTACGCGATGAGCTGAAAGCTCTCGGCTACAACGTCTGGTATGTCAACGTTGGCGGCGCGGTCTGCGACGGAATTGCCATGGGCCACTTTGGCATGAAGTATTCCCTCGCTTCGCGTGAGTTGATCGCCGACCAGATCGAAACCATCATCGGCGCTCACCCGTGCGACGCCTGGATCGGCATCGCCAATTGCGACAAGATTGTCCCGGCGATGTACAACGCCATGGTCCGCATCAATATCCCCGCGGTTTATCTGAGCGGTGGCCCGATGCTCGCCGGTCCCGGCAACACCGACCTGATCACCGTTTTTGAAGCTGTCGGCAAACATAGCGTCGGCAAAATGACGGACGCCGAGTTGCGCTCGCTGGCCGAAACAGCCTGTCCCGGCTGCGGAAGTTGCGCGGGCATGTTCACCGCCAATTCCATGAACTGCCTCGGCGAGGTGCTGGGCGTGGCATTGCCCGGCAACGGCACCATTCCCGCCGAGCGCTGGACCGACAATACCTATCGCAAGACGGAACCGAACCCGGCGCGTCTCGAGTTGACGAAGAAAGCGGCGCACGCGCTCAAGCGCTGCCTCGATAACAATATTCGTCCCCTCGACATCATCACCGAGCAGGCGATCGTCAATGCCTTTGTCCTTGATGTCGGCATGGGTGGCTCGACCAACACCATTCTGCACACGCTCGCACTGGCGCATGAGGCGGGCATCAAGTTCGACCTCAACCGGATCAATGAGATCTCTCAAGGCACGCCGCACATCTGCAAGATCTCGCCCAGCCGTCCCGAAGTTCACGTCGAGCACGTGCACCAGCACGGCGGAATTCCCGCCATTCTCAAGGAACTCAATCGCCACGGCGTACGCGGCCTGAAGCTTGATGTTCCGACCGTCAGCGGAAAGCTGGGCGACGCAGTTGCCTGCGCTCCCAATGCCGACGGCGATGTCATCCGCACCGCCGAAAACGCCTTCACGCAGACCGGTGGCCTGGCAATCCTGTTCGGCAACCTGGCGCCGAAGGGCGCGGTGGTCAAAGTTGCCGGCGTTTCAGTGCCGACATGATGGAGTACGAAGGCACGGCTCGAATTTTCGAGTCGCAAGATGACGCCTTGCAGGGCATCTTAGACGGCAAGGTGAAAGACGGAGACGTGGTGGTGATTCGCTACGAGGGACCGCGGGGCGGACCGGGCATGCAGGAAATGCTCTCGCCGACCGCTGCCATCGTCGGCGCCGGTATCCGTTGCGCACTGATCACCGACGGCCGCTTCTCCGGCGGCACGCGCGGCCTCTGTGTTTGCCACGTCGCGCCGGAAGCCGCGGCCCGCGGCCCGATTGCGGCCATTCAACCGGGCGACCGCATTTACATCAATGCCAAGACCCGCAAGCTCGAACTGAAAGTCAGCGACGCCGAAATCCAGAAGCGGCTCGCCGCGCTTCCACCCTTCGAACCCAAGGTCAAGCATGGATGGCTGGCGCGCTACGCCGAGCACGTCACCAGCGCCGACACCGGAGCGGCAATGAAAATCTAGCACCTCGTAATAGAGGTTCAACACTTCAGGCCGCCTTTACCGGCGGCCTGAACCATTCCTGGTCGAAGCGGAGCGGATGACCTTGTTGCATAGGTGGCCCACATTTGCCTGCAGTTAGAGCGGTTCCTCAGTTGCTATATCCGGTGTTCCCGAAAGGCGTCATCCCGACCGGAGCGCCTAGCGCCCGCAGGCCGGAGCAGCCAAGCTGCGTACCCGATTGCACTCGATAAGCAAGAAGCTATTCAAGCGCGGAGTGGAGGGATCTTGTGTTTTTTCGGGCAAACCACAAGATTTCTCGACTCGCGCCAAAACACGGCGCTCGCTCGAAATGACGTTGATTCCGGATACAGCACCTCGCGAGGCGCTCTAAGCTAATGTGGGAATGAAGAGAAGTACGACGCAGAACCAGATCTTCAGGGCGACGCGCGCTCAAGCCCCTGCTGTTTGACTGCGCGCCGCTGCCGCGGGACTGACCGGCAGAACAACCGAGAACACCGTGCCCCTGCGCTCCCCGTTATTGCTGGAACGCATGCGAATGGTTCCGCCGTGCTTGTCGACAATCTGCTTGCTCACCCAGAGTCCAAGCCCGGTCCCGACCGTACCTTTAGTCGTGAAGAACGGCTCGAAGATATGCTGCCGCGAACTCTGGCCGATGCCTTGCCCATTGTCAGCCACGGTGATCCGAACGCAGCGGCGGCCAGTGCTGAAGTTTGTGCCAAGAGACACCCGCAACTTAATCGTGCCTTTCTCGTCAATGGCGTCCAAACTGTTGGCCAGGAGATTAGAAAAGACCTGTCGCAGCTCGCCCGCCACAGCGGTGATCCCCACGTCGCCATCCCATTGCTTCTCGATCACGGCCTGCTTTGCTCTGATCCTGCTTTTCAGCAAGCCAACCGTGGATTCCAAGACAGCATTCACCGACGTGAGTGCCGGGGCGTTGGACTCACGATAAAAGCCTAGCGATTGCCGCGTGATATGCGCGATCCGATTCAGCTCCCCGTCGGCTATCTCCAAATGCTGGCGCACTGATTCGGGCAGCTCCTGGTCTCCCTTGGCAAGGAACAGCAGACTCATCACCGCCTCAAGCGGGTTGTTGATTTCATGCGCGATGGTTGCTGCCATGCGCCCCACGGAAGCCAGCTTCTCGCTGCGGAGAAGCGCCTGTTCGGTCTGCTTACGCCCCGTGGTCTCCCACCCGGTGATCAATAGTCCCCACCCGTCCTCCTTGGGAAGCTTCACGCGATGCATGGACCAATTGAAATAGGCGGATTCCGGAGAACCACCGCCGGACCGGCTCACCATAGTTGGCTCATCAACTGCCTCATATGAGACCCCGGTTTCCAACACCCGGCGACACAGCTCCTCAAACTTTGGTCTACCCGGCCAAACAACTTGAAGACTCTTTCCAAGTATCTCCTGGCCGGAAAAGATGGCCTGATAACCGGGATTAATAAGCTGAAATGTCATGTCGCGCCCGCGTACCAGAGCTACACAGCACGGCAGTTGGTTGACCACCGTCTCGGTCAACTTGCGCTGTTCGATTAGGAGTGTCTGCTCGGCCTGCTTTAGTTCTTCAATATCGGTGCAGGTGCCGAACCACCTGATGATCTCCCCCGCGGCATTTCTCAGAGGCGCACCTCGCATCAGGAACCAGCGGTATGTGCCATCTGCCGCCTGCAGACGGCTTTCAACGCGGTATTCTTCACCCGTCTGGACGGCATGATTCCAAGCGGCCCATGCGGCCTGCTTGTCGTCGGGGTGGAAAGGAGTGTTCCAGCCTCTCCCGTAGCTCTCGTCCAAGCTCAGTCCTGTGTATTCCACCCATCGCTGATTAAAGTAGATATTCAAGCCGTCAGGCGTGCACATCCACACCATCTGAGGTACCAAGTCAGCTAAGGTGGCGAAGACGGTTTCGCTTTGTCTTTCGCGCAACGTCTTTTCGGCCCGATCGCGCTCGGTGATGTCCGTGTGAATCCATAGCCGCCCATACGACTTTCCATCAATGTTTAAAGGGACAAAATCTCTCAGGCAGGTCCCTCCGCCGTGCATGGCGAGTTCTTCGCCTGTTACCGGTTGTCCTCGGTCAACGACTTCCTTGATGCGGGCGATGGCCTCGTCAGGATGCTGGTAACCATCCTTGATCTTCTTGAGCATCTCACCGGAGGCAAGCCCCACGAGGTCGGCGGGCGCGTCCTTTAGACCAAAACACTCGCAGAATGCCTGATTGGCGAATTCAACCCGCCCATCATCTGTCACAAGCAGGACGGCGGCATACATGCTGGAGAGAATAACGTAGAGGCGTTGCAGGGTGGCTTGCAGAGCACTTTCATCTTGCTTGTGCTCGGTGATATCTTCCGAGGTGAGAACCGCCAAGGCGACACTGCCATCCTGGCCACGGATCGGCGTGCCGTTGTAACTCAGTATGAACTCCTTGCCGGTCGCTTTGACCCGTAACCGCAACTCGACCGAACGGATCTGCTCGCCGCGCAGGATGCGCGAAAGCGGCCGCTCCGATAAGGACAACCGACGGCCGTCCAGATCGAACAGTTCAGCCTCCTCGGTCAGGCGTGAGATTTGCCATGGAACCTGTTCATCGATCCCGTATGTCTTTCGTGCCGCGTCGTTGGCCAGGAGGATGTTCCCCTGACTGTCGCAGACGATCAGGCACCCCGCCATGTTATCGAAGGTTGTGCGCAGAAAGCTCTCCTCGGAGGAGCTGAGAGATGCGGCAAGCGCGAAATCAATAGACGTTTTCCTGACGTGCGCCGTGCGAATAGCGGTGCTGACGGCAATGAGAAAGTAGATGCCTCCGAGATATTGCGAAAACCGGCTTATCCATCCGATTGGGCTGCCTACCGCACTCTCAATGAAGAAACCCGTAAGACTGATCGCAGTCAGAGCCAACGCCGAAGCGTACCAGTAGAGAAAGGCTTCCCTTCGGCGTAAGTACCATCCCATGAAAATCAGAAAGGAGAAGATAAACAGAGCGTCTGCCGATCCCAGAACCGTCTGCCGCAAAGCCGTGGGGCCTACTCCCTGAACGAAAAAGGGAGGAACGATGCGCCACAGAGTTGCCAACGCGAACAGAAACGTGAAAGCGACTATCGCGGCATAGCTGAAACCTAGCCACCAATTCTTACGTTTCGCCCCGGTCTCCGCTGAGACGCCTGCTAGAAGAATGAATGCGGCGACAAAGTGGAAGATCGCCGCCAGCAGGGCGGCTGTGTTGTAGATGGTGACATTGAGGTTGGCACCGCCGGGAAAGCTTCTCACCCAACCGGCAATGACTCCTCCCAGTCCAAACGACAGAAGCCCACAACCTAGCAGAAGAATTTGAATGCGGCCCGTCGCCAGGTAGTTTTTCATTGCGACGTAGGCAACGATGAAACATACAGCCGTCACGAACAAAGCGTTGGTGATCGGAAGCAACCAGGCAGGTTCAAAGAATACGGTCGGTTTGACGACGAAATAGATTGCCGCCATGCTGACAATAAGGACAGAAATGGGTGCCCATGCCAGCCAGAACTTCACCGGCGTCCCGGTGTTACGGTCGGTGTCGAACGTTTGGCTTGCAGCGTCAGCCGCAGTCAGTTCGCCGCTGCCGTGCTTGCCCTGAGTTTCGTCGATACCTGACATGGTCCGAGCCAAGTCCCGATTGGGAGGATCAAGAATCATGGAAGCGTAGGGTGAATGCCTTTGTGATGTCTGTGATGAGGGTCACAACCGCTCCCAGAGCGGGGTTGCGGGGCTACGAGCGCCTCCAATATGTCTGGCATCAGACATTACTTTACAGACCGACGGCGGCCCACACTCGTAACAGCTATGAGCCGCTTCCGACTTACGCCTTACGCTAAGCCTGAACCTTCTGGCACGCAGATAGCTTGGCCAGCAACGCGCGCACGCCGTAGGTCCAGGGAGTGATTCTGTCGCTATGGTCCACGCGATTCACCAACGCTCCCAGCTTCGCGCTGGAGATGCGGACAATGTCTCCCACCTTGTGCGTGAAACCGCTGCCCGGTTGCCCGCGATCCTCCGTGGGCGCGAACATCGTTCCCAGGAACAGCACCATGCCGTCGGGGTACTGATGATAGCGGCCCATGGCCGCCGTCACCAGGTCGAGCGGATCGCGACTGATCTGGCTCATCGAACTGGCGCCATGAAGCGTGAAGCCGTCTTCACCTTCCACCAGCAGGTTCACCGTCGACTGGCGCACATCGTCAATCGAAAATGTTGCGTCGAACAGGCGAATGTAAGGACCGATAGCGCAGGATGCGTTGTTGTCCTTTGCCTTCGGCAGCAGCAGTGCGCTACGGCCTTCGAAGTCACGCAGGTTGACATCGTTGCCGAGGGTAGCGCCCACGATTTCGCCACGGCTGTTGACGGCCAGCACGATCTCGGGCTCGGGATTGTTCCAGGCCGAATCCGGATGGATGCCGATATCCGCGCCGGTTCCGACCGACGACATTACCGGCGCCTTGGTAAAAACTTCTGCATCGGGACCTATGCCAACCTCAAGGTACTGCGACCACAGGCCCTGCTCGATCAGCACTTTCTTGATCTGCATGGCCTGCGGCGAACCCGGCTTTACGGTTCGCAGATTCTCGCCAATCAGTCCAACTACCTGCTTGCGTACAGCTTCGGCGCGCGCCGGATTTCCCCGCGCCTGCTCTTCGATGACGCGCTCGATCAGGCTCGAAGCAAAAGTTACGCCCGCCGCTTTGATGACCTGTAGATCGCAGGGCGCAAGCAGGAACGGCTTTTGCGGATTGAACCTTCCATGGCCGCTGTTGCCGACCAGTTCCTCGACCCCGGCAATCTTCTTTCCCGCGTGCCGCTTTGACGCTGGCAGCCGGATTCGGCGCCTCGAGCAGATCGCACATGGTGGGCGCGGTCTCGGAGATGTCATAGATTCCGCCTTCCCGGATGGCAATCACGGCCGGGCCCGCGACTTGGCCGGGAAGTCGGTGTCGCTATCCAGGCACGGCCAACTAGAGTCCCGGAAAAACCGTCCTCAGGAAGAAACTGTTCGAGACTGAGCGGAACGCTTCCCATCTGAATTCTCCTCTTGCAATTGGTATGGCCACCAAGTATCTCACTAGCAGCTTACGATCGCATGCAATGTTTTGCTTCCATCTGGGTCGCGGCGCGTCCGCCTGACAAATGCCTTGACAGTGCAGAGCCGCACCGGGGATAGTCCTGAACATACGATTTATAGAGGTTGCGAAGCTGGCTTGGTGTCTCGTCCCGGAAGTTCGCACCTTTGAAGTGTCATTCTGAGTGAGCGCCTCAAACTTCGGGACACCCGCAGCGGCCGCAATCGGTTACAACCTCGATTACTGGAAGGGAGTTCGAATGATACGGCGTGATTTCTGCAAAGCCTCACTGGCAGTAGCTGGTCTGGCGATTTCTAATGGGGGAGCGATGGGTAAGGCGCAAGCTCAGGTAGCGGCAAAGCCCGCGGCGTCGGTTCCGAAAGCCGGCGCGCCCGGCCTCACCCGGTATGTCTGCGAGTTCATCGTGAACACCAAGTACGATGACATTCCTCCCGAGGTCCTCGAACTCGGCAAGAAGTCCATCCTCGATGGCTTCGGCCTGGCGTTGGCCGGATCGGTTTCCGAGCATCGCCACGCGGTGCTGGAGTATGTAAAGTCGCTCGGCTCCAACGGCAAGGCCAGCGTTATCGGAACCAACCTGAAGTCCGCGGCGCGATTTACCTCGTTTGCCAATGGCGTCTGGATTCACGCCGATGATTTCGACGACACGCAACTTGCCGTCGCCAAAGACCGCGTCTACGGATTGCTCACCCATCCCACGGTTCCGGTGCTGCCGCCGGTCTTTGCGCTCAGTGAACTTGGGCGCCGCTCAGGAAAAGACCTGCTGCTCGCCTATAACGTCGGGGTCGAAGTGGAATGCAAAATCGCCGAGGCGATCAATCCGCGCCATTACGGCGACGGCTTTCATTCCACTGGCACCTCCGGATCGTTTGGCAGCGCCGTGGGCTGCGCCAAGATGCGCGGCCTCAACGCGCAGCAGACGGCGTACGCGCTTGGCGTGGTCGGCGCCGAGGCCGCAGGGCTGCGCGAAAACTTCGGCTCCATGACCAAGCCCTTCCAGGCCGGGCACGCCGCTGAAAACGGAACCGTCGCCGCCGATCTGGCAGCCCTCGGCTGGACCGCCGCGCCCAACATTCTTGAGGCGCAATTCGGATGGTTCAACGCCGCCGGAGGCGGATACGACAACAACTCCATCATGAACAAACTCGGCAAGCCCTGGACATTCATGTCACCGGGAATTTCCATCAAGCCGTACCCCTGCGGATCGTTGAATCACCCCGCCATGTGGGAATTCTTAAACATGGTCAAGCAGAACGACGTGAAGCCCGCCGACGTCGAGAAGATCGATTGCGGCGCCAATTCGAAGATGACCACGACGCTGCTGCATCATCATCCGACCACCGCTTTGCAGGCCAAGTTCAGCATGGAATTCGCCCTGGCCATTCTGCTGTTGGAGCGTAAAGCCGGACTGGCCCAGTTCACCGAGGAAACGGTGAATCGGCCCGGACGTGCAGGAGTGGATCAAGCGAGTGAACTTCTACGTGGACCCGGAGGCGGAAGCCGCCGGCTTCGCCAAGATGACCAGCATTCTCAGAATTCATCTGAAGAACGGCAAGGTCATCTCGGGAAAAGCGACGATGGCCAAGGGCAGTCCGTCCAACCCGATGTCCTACGACGAGGTAGCCGACAAATTCCGCGGCTGCGCTGAATTTGCCAAGTGGCCCAAGCAGAAGACCACGGCCATTATCGAAGCGGTGAAATCCTTGGAGAAGGCGCCGGACATGAGCAAACTGACTGCATCGCTCACCGTCTAATGCGGTTCCCTTGTTGACTCCAGAATGCGCAGGTGCCCCACGTTCGCCTGTTGTTGGCCAACGTGGGGTAGTTGCTTGTTGGTGGGCATCCAGTGGGGTGTTCCGTTGTTGTAAGTGATGCTAACACCTGTTGTCGATAGCGATAGCCAAGTATCATTTGCTGCTGTTATCCCGAGCGAAGCGAAGTCGAGGGACCTCTATGGTCGTAAACGGCGCTTCGACGTGTACATCGCCGCCAGTAGTTACGGCGGTGTCGATCTCTATGAGGTGTCACCCCGAGTGTAGCGAGGGGTCTATGTATTTGTTTCCTTACCAAAACGCTGTCGGTGAAATGCATAGATCGTCACGTCGCGCCGAACTGCATGGCGCTCCTCACGATGACAAATCCAGAGTTTGTGTCGGGGAACAGCAGGGCCGCACTTAGCGCAATTGTCGCAAAATTGATTGGATAAGGACGACTTCTCACAACTCAGCCGGAACAACGGTCAATCTCTTTACGGCTGCGGCATGCGGAACAGGACTTTGTAGCCGCGCTGGAAGGCCCGCAGATGACTGCGCATCGCCTTGCGCGCCCGGGCCGAATTGTGTTGCTTCAGCGCCTCGAAGATTTCGCGGTGCTGCTTGTATGCCATTTCCGCGCCCGCGGGCAGCAGCAGGCTTTTCGTAATCAACTCCTGCAGCGCCTCGCGAATGTGCCTGAGCATCTCGGACAAGACCTGGTTCTTGCTGCCCACGGCAATCGCCAAATGGAAGCTGAGATCCAGTTGCCGGAACCCGTCCCCGCCCTGCTCGATCGCGGTCTTCATCTGTTTCAGAATCTCGTTCAGAGCTTCTAAATCCTGCTCGGTGGCGCGTTGCGCACACAAGCCAGCCACCTCGGTCTCCAGCAGGATTCGCGCTTCGCTGAGATCGGTGATGTCCTTTTCGTTATTCAGCACGCCTTTGGCGAACAGCGGCCCCTCAAGATACTTCGAGGGCTGGTCGGAGACGAAGCTGCCGCCACCGGCGCGCATGCGAATCAGACCTATGAATGCCAGCGATTTCAGCGCTTCGCGCAGAGTGGATCTGCCGACGTTGAATGCCTTGCACAGCTCGGCCTCGGAAGGAAGCTTCTCGCCGGGCTTCCAGCGTCCCCGCGTCAATTCAGACGCAAGTTGCACCGTCACCTGCTCGCTCAACGTGACGCGTGACGGGGGCGTCAATCCAGCCGTGCTCGTACTGTTCACCTGACCGTACCCCCTGCAAAATCCTGCCAGGTCGAAACCGGGCTACTGCTTGCCATGTCACCAACCACGGCTTGCCTTCCTGCTTCACTCTGAGGATTGGGTTTCCTCGAACTTATCAGACAAGATGATAATCTGCTTGACGTAAGCAGTCAATCCGGTGTACAAGAATCGCTATCCAAAATTCTTGGGACAGATGGGGAGTTAGGAGGAGTGGCATGAAAAAGCTCTTGACCACGATGGGAGTTATTCTTACTGCACGGCCGCTTTTCGCCAGCGGCGAGATATACCATCAAAACTACAATCCTTTGGGCAATGTTGCTCTTTCCACGATCGTAGCGGCAATCCCGATCGTAGCGCTCCTGTATTTCATCGCCCTCCATCCACATCGCGATAAACGGGGCGCGCGCCATCTCGGCATCAGCGCACCCTATGCGGCCTTCTTTGGCGTTATCGCAGCTTTTCTCGTCTCATGCCTTGTCTTCCGCATGCCCTTCCCGGCTGCTTTGTCCGCCTTTGCCTTCGGGTCGCTCTCAGGCTTTCTCGGCATCATCTGGATCGTCCTTGGAGCCATGTTCCTCTACACCATGACGGTTGTCACCGGCAAGTTCGAGATCGTCAAGGAATCGATCATTCACATCTCCTTCGACCGGCGCCTGCAGGTACTGCTGATTGCCTTCTCATTCGGCGCGATCATCGAAGGCACCTCCGGCTTTGGAACGCCGGTGGCGATTGCGGGTGCGGTCATGGTGGGCCTCGGCTTCTCGCCCTTTGACGCTGCCGTACTCAACCTGATCGCCAACACGGCCCCGGTGGCGTTTGGAGCCATCGGCACCCCGATCGTAGTGCTTGCCCAAGTGAGCGGCCTCGATCAGCTCACGCTCTCCTCCATGGCCGGCCGGCAGCTCCCCTTCGTCTCCGTCCTCATCCCGTTCTGGCTGGTGACCACCTTCGTACTTATGCAGGGAGGCAAACTGAAGGAAGCCTGGGAAGTGTGGCCGGCGACGCTCTGCTCCGGAGTATCGTTCGCTATCATGCAGTTTGCGGCATCACAGACCGCCGCCTTTCACCTGATGACCGATGTAGTGGCGGGTGTATTCTCAGTGGTCTGCACCGCCCTCTTCCTCCGCTTTGTCTGGCACCCGAAAACCCGCTTCCTCCTGCGGTCCGAGCGCAAGGCACTCGCCTCGACCGGGGGTGTGGATACAGGAGCTGAGGCAGGCGCGGCCGTACAGCGACAACCCGCGGACTGGACGTACAAATACAGCTTCGCAGAGACCGCATACGCCTGGATTCCGTGGGCGATTCTAATCGCTTGCTGTGCGCTCTGGGGCACGCCCATTTGGAAGACCCAGCTCAATACCGTCTTTTCATCGATCAAGATCGGCGGAAGTTTCCTCGGCTCAGCGTTCGGCGGCACGCTCTCCTTGCCCTACTGGGACATGCCCGCATTGCATAACTTGGTGATGCGCGTGCCCCCCGTAGCGCCGTTGAACGCAAAGCCGGAGGCTGCCAGATTTGTCATTAACTGGCTCTCCGCCGCCGGCACCGGAGTCGTTTTTGCAGCCATCCTCACCGGGCTCGTTTTGAAGTTGAACCCCGGCCAGTGGAAGCAAGCGGTGACATACACGCTTCGCCGCATGACCATCCCCATCCTGGTCATCGGCCAGGTACTGGGACTCGGCTATCTGACCCGCTACTGTGGCACCGATGCGGTCCTTGGACTGGCTTTCACCAGCGCGGGCTTCATGTATCCTTTCTTCTCGGCCTACCTCGGCTGGCTGGGCGTCTTCCTCACCGGCTCCGACACCGCTTCCAACGCGCTGTTCGGAAGCCTGCAGCGGATCACCGCCCAACAGCTTCATTTGAATCAAATCCTCATTACTGCAACGAACTCGACGGGTGGTGTTATGGGCAAGATGATTGATGCCCAGTCCATCATGGTGGCTTGCGCGGCCTGTTACGAAGACCCCTACGAACGCTCGCACGCCATGGGGCCGATCTTCCGCAAGGTCTTCTGGCACTCCATTGCACTGGCAGCCATCGTCGGTGTGATCGTCATGCTCCAGGCATATGTCTTTCCTGGGATGATCCCGGTGCCTCCTGTCAAGTAAGAGCTCGCCCGGGGAGGAAGAGCATACCTTCCTCCCGGGGTGCATCCCACATGCGGTGAAATTTTCAGGGTGCCCCAGGTTCCGCGCCGTGTCGTTCGGCGCTAACCTGGGGTAGTTCTTTCGGACGGCCGCGGCCTGAAGTGTACGTTGTACCCCGTGTCCTGATTACCGCGATTGAACTTTCAGAAGCGCACGCACAGCTTTCCGCTTACATCGTCGGCCCCAGCACCCAGGGGGCGAACTCGTCTTCGCCGACGCCGTTCAGCTCGCTCTTGCTGCGTTTTCCCGAGGCGGTCTCGATGAGCATTTGGAACACCTGCTCGCCCGCTTGCTGCACTGACATGCCGCCATCGAGAATCTCACCGCAATTAAAGTCCATGTCCTCGGCCATGCGGCGGTACATGGTCGAGTTCGTGGCCAGTTTGACCGATGGCGAAGGCTTGCATCCGTAGACGGAGCCGCGCCCGGTGGTGAAGCAGATGAGGTTCGCCCCGCCCGCAACCTGTCCGGTGGCGGAAACCGGGTCATAGCCCGGCGTATCCATAAAGACCAAGCCGCGCGAGGTGACCGGTTGTGCGTACTCGACGACGTCGGCCAGGTTGCTGCTGCCGCCCTTTGCCACCGCACCCAGCGATTTTTCCAGGATCGTGGTCAGACCTCCGGCCTTATTGCCGGGCGAGGGATTGTTGTCCATCTCGCCGCCAAGCCGGGCCGTGTACTGCTCCCACCAGTGGATGCGCTCGATCAGTTTCTCCCCAACTTCGCGGGAAACAGCACGCCGCGTTAGCAAGTGTTCGGCACCATAAATTTCTGGGGTCTCGCTCAGGATGGCCGCACCGCCTTGTTCCACCAGCAGGTCCACGGCGACACCGAGCGCCGGGTTGGCGGAGATTCCGGAATAGCCGTCGGAGCCGCCGCACTGCAGGGCGAGCGTCAAATGGCTGAGCGGCACCGCCTGTCGCGATACGCGATTAGCCTCGGGAAGCATTTCCCGCAGCAGCGCAACACCCCGCTCGATGGTGGCTCGGGTGCCTCCCGTGTCTTGGACAGTGAAGGCGCGCAGTCGCGCTGAATCCTTTAATTTTTCAGCTTCCATCAGGGGCGCAATCTGGATGGTCTCGCAGCCCAAGCCGATGAACAGCACCGCCGCGAAGTTGACATGACGAATGTAGCCGGCCATCACGCGCTGCACCAGTTCACTGCCCTCGGGAGACAAGGCGCAACCGGTCTTGTGCGTGATCGACACTACGCCGTCGACGTTGGGATAGGCTTCCAGCGCCGCGCCCTGAAATGCATTGGCGATGCCGCGGCAGACGTTTGCGGAACAGTTTACGCTGCTGATCACGCCTATGTAGTTTCGTGTCGCCACCCGTCCATCCGGCCGGACGATGCCATCGAACGTCAACCGGGTTGACGGCTGGCGCGGTGGCCGGGCATCGGCACAGAAAGCGTAATCGCGCTCGAAGCTGCCCATCGCCAGATTGTGTACGTGAACGTGGTCGCCCGGAGAGATCTGCCGCGAGGCAAAGCCAATGATCTGGTTGTAACGCCGCACTGGGCTGCCATCGGCAATCCGCCGCACAGCCACCTTGTGACCAGCCGGAATCTGCGCCGTGGCGACGACTTCGCCGGAGCTGGGCGTAGGTAGCGCGGTTCCGGGAGCGATGTCCCGAAGCGTAATGAGAACATCGTCCTTAGGATTGAGGCACAAAACAAGAGGAGGCTGGCCCGCTCGGCCAATCATCTCTGGCGTGATTGCTACTTCGTTGGACATAGTCCCTCCCGCATAACCATTGTTGCCGGCGGCCGCTCGATGACCCGGTGCCCATACAGTATCAACTGTCACGGCTGCCAGCAATGGCCCCGCTTCAGACCTGTTGTACACTGGACCTTCCATCGACACTTCAGGGATTGGCAAGTCTATGAGTGCAGGTAGATTCGGCGGGCAGAACAGGCTGCCGAAAAACGCGCCGAAGCAACGAGCGAGGCGCTACGGAATGTATGCAGCATAAACTCGTTACGCCACGGGCTGTGTCTTCGAACTGCCCGAAATCTGTTTTTCAGCAGCCCGAGAAGTCGACCCCGGCTGCGGGCGATTCCGCCAGGGATGAGCGCGCTACACTGTTGCGCAGTGCGCGCCGCATCGTCTTCAAACTCGGAACCAACGTCGTCGCCGAATCCGAAGGAAGTCTTTGTGTCTCTCGGCTGGAGCCGCTGGTCGCTTCTTTCGCCAAGTTGAAACAGGCCGGCATACAGATCATCCTCGTCTCCTCCGGTGCGGTCGGCCTCGGTCGAGGCGTTCTGGCGCTGCACCGTACACGGACCCAGGACCTCGTGACCAAGCAGGCCTGCGCCGCCGTCGGACAGGCACAACTCATGCATGCCTACGAGCAGCTGTTTCATCCTCACGGAGTCAATATCGCGCAGGTATTGCTGACCGAAGACGATTTCATGGACCGGCGCCGGTCATCGAACCTTCGTCATACGATGGAGAAGCTGCTGAAACTTGGCGTGGTGCCGATCGTCAATGAGAACGATACGGTTTCGACGGCCGAGCTGGAATACGAGGTGAAGGGGAGCCGGATTCGGATCTTCAGCGACAACGACCGCCTGGCAGCGCTGGTGGCGAGCCGGGTCGATGCCCAGGCGCTCATCCTGCTCAGTAACGTAGAAGGATTGCTGCGGCTCCCCGGGAAGAACGTTGAAGATTCCGCCGAATCGCCCGGACTGCCGATTCCGCTGGTGAAGGAGATTACGTCCGAGATCATGGCCTTGGCCCGTGGCCCTTCGCAGGGCGGACGCGGCGGCATGCTGACCAAGCTTGAGGCTGCTGAGATTGCCACCCGCGCCGGCGGCATCACCATCATCGCCAACGGCAGCAAGCCCGACATTGTGGAGCGCATTTTCCGGGGCGAGAACATCGGCACGGCCTTCATCCCGGCAACGCGTATGCCGGCCAAACGGCGCTGGATCGCCTATGCGGCCGACGTCAGTGGGCGAATCGTGGTCAACGCCGGCGCCCGCGACGCCATTCTCCACGGCAAGGCCAGCCTCTTGTGGTCAGGCGTTGTGAAAGTGGAGCGCCGCTTCAAGGCCATGGACGTGATCAGCATCGCCGACCCGGAAGGCCGCGAAATTGCCCGCGGAATTGCCAATCACGGCAGTGAAGAAGTGGAGCTGCCGGCCGCACGAATCGGCGACCGGCTTTCCCCGAAGTCAACGGTCCTGGTAACGCGCAACAATATCGTGTTGTTTGAGAGCTAAAGCAGTAGGTCACACAAATGGCGGTTACTCGAAAGGGGCCTGATCCCTCTTTGGGGTGTCATCCTGAGCGAAGCGGTCCCCGCGCGCCCTTGCCGTTCGTGGAGGAGCATCTATGCATTTTTGTTGCGTCGAAATACATGGATTCTTCGCCTCCGCCTGAATAACGATTTGCTTGCCAAACGCGATGTCGGGTACGCAGCTTGGCTGCTCCGGCGACGGGCGTTGGGCGCTGCGGCTCAGAATGACATCTCTCTTAAGTTTGCTCGATTTCGCACTACACTAGCGCGAGTACGGCGGCAGCCGGATATTGCGACGGTATTCGAGAATCTACGGTCTTAAGGTGAGCTTGATGACAGTTAGATTTGTCAAAGCCGCGGAGGCTGCGGCGATGGTCAAGGACGGTGCCACCGTGGCGACCGTTGGCATGACTCTGGTCAGCGCGGCGGAAAGCATTTTGAAGGCCTTGGAGTCGAGCTTCCTCGCCTCCGGGACGCCTCGCGATCTTACCTTTGTGCACTCGGCCGGGCAGAGCAATCGCGACCGCGGCAATCAACACCTATGCCACGAAGGAATGGTTAGGCGCATAATCGGCGGCCATTGGGGGTTGGCGCCGCGCTGGATGGAGTTGATCGGCTCCAATCGAGTTGAAGCCTACAACCTGCCTCAGGGCCAGATCGCGCAGCTCTATCGTTCGATGGCTTGCGGACTGCCGGGCAAGATGAGCAAGGTAGGGCTGGGGACTTACATCGATCCCCGGGTCGAGGGCGGCAAAATGAACGCCCGGACGCGCCCTCTGCCCGACATAATCGAAGTGATGCAGTATGGCGGAGAAGAATATCTTTTCTACAAGGCGATTCCGCTGGACATCGTCATCATTCGCGGCACCACCGCCGATGAAATGGGCAACATAAGCTGCGAAGAAGAAGCCATGAAGCTGGAGGTGATGCCGGCGGTGCTGGCCGCCAAGCGTTATGGTGGCAAGGTGCTGGCGCAGGTCAAGCGCGTAGCCAAGACCGGTACGCTGCACCCCAAGCAAGTGGTGGTGCCGGGCTTTTTCGTGGATGCGATCGTGGTTTGCGACAACCCGGAACTGGATCACCGCCAAACCCACTCGTTCGTCTATGATCCGTCGCTTTGCGGCGACCTGGTGATGCCCGTAGCGGCAGTCGAACCCCTGCCGCTCTCCATCCGCAAGGTGATTGGCCGTCGCGCCGCGATGGAACTGACGCTGGGCACTGCCATCAATATGGGAACCGGAATTCCCAACGACGTCATTGGCGGCGTGCTGGCCGAGGAAGGCCTAAGCGAAGACGTTCTGGTGACGGTCGAGTCGGGCGTCTATGGTGGAATTCCCGAAGGCGGCATCGACTTCGGTATTGCCCACAACACCTATGCGCTCATCCCCCATGAAGTGCAAATGGACTTCTACAACGGGATGGGAATTCCCTTCACCTTCATGGGCGCCGGCGAGATGGATGAAGTGGGGCACGTCAACGCGACCAAGTTCGGCGATCGCTCGCCGGGCAGCGGCGGTTTCATCGACATAACCCAGAACGCCGGGCATGTGGTGTTCTGCTCGACCTTTACGGCCCGTGGGCTGGAGGTCGAGTTCGCTGGAGGCAAGCTGCGGATCGTCACCGAAGGAACGCAGAAGAAACTGGTCAAAAAGGTCACGCAAATTTCCTTCAACGGCGAGATCGCCCGGCGAAACGCTCAGAAGGTTCACTTCGTAACCGAACGTGCGGTTTTCGAACTGCGGCCCGAAGGTCCTGTACTGATCGAGATTGCGCCTGGCGTCGACCTGAAGAGAGACATCCTGCAACAGATGGAGTTCACACCCATCATTGCCAAGGACCTGAAGACCACGGACGCGAGCCTCTACAACGTGGGGCCGTTTGACTTGAAAGCGAAGCTGCACGCAAAAACATAAGGAACAAGGAAGAGAAAGGAAGCTATGCGACTCAAGGATAAGGTAGCCATCGTGACCGGGGCCGGCCGGGGAATCGGCCGCGGCATTGCACTGAAACTCGCCGAGGAGGGCGCGAAGGTCGTGGTCGCTGACGTCGTCGAAGAGAATGCGCAGAAGGTGGTCGAGCAGATCAAGCAGGCCGGGGGAAAGGCAATTGCCTCGAAGACCGACATTTCGCAGAAGCCCGAGGTCGAGGCCATGTTTGCCAAGGCGGCCAGCGAGTTCGGCCCAGTCGACATTCTGGTGAACAACGCCGGCATCAATCGCGACGGCATGCTTCACAAGATGACCGATGAACAGTGGCACCAGGTCATCAACGTGAACCTTACGGGCACCTTCTACTGTCTGCGTCAGGCGGCGCAACTCATGCGCGAGCGCGGCTACGGACGCATCATCAACGTGGCTTCCATGAGCTGGCTGGGCAACTTCGGACAGACCAACTATTCCGCCGCAAAAGCAGGCGTGGTCGGCATGACGGGGACGGCTGCACGCGAGCTGGCGAAGAAGGGCGTCACCGTGAACGCCATCAATCCCGGTTTCGTGGATACGGAGATGACGCGCGGGGTTCCGGAGAAAACCTGGAACGCCATGATCGACAAAATCTGGATGGGGAAGGTCGGCGACCCTTCGGACGTGGGCAAAGTGGTGGCCTTCCTGGCTTCCGACGATGCCGCCTACGTCACCGGCCAGGTGATCGACGTCAGCGGCGGCATGGTGCTGTAGGGCCTTCGCTGCGGGCCCTGTCAAACCGTTGATTGTCACCGAGGAGGCTCGCCGCTCTTGGAGCCGACGTCAGGGTCTATGCAGTTTTCCTACGATTCGGAGTTAAGGCTGATAGCCAGAGAGTGCAGCCGACATGACTGAGAATGAAGCTGCGAACGCGTCCCGGCGAGGCTCGGCTCGCTGGGGTGATGGACGTGACGATCTATGCATTTCTCCGGGCGCCACCCGGAGGCAGGAAAAGCAAATACATGCCCACGTCGCGTCCTAACGGACGCTCCTCAGGGTGACTCTCCAATGTCTCACGCAGGAGGTCCTCATCGCTGTTAACTCTGGAACAACAGCCCAAGCGATTCAGCGGTGAAGGTGGCAGCCGCAAAGTGCAGCCACCAATGTGAAACCCTCGGGGAGCCGCGCCTGTCCGGAAGCCCCGGTCATCTAAGGTTTATCTCCTAATTTATTCCCGTGCGATTCCCGGTTCAGGGGCGAGTCCCCGGATTGCACTCTCCTGACTTCGCCTGCCCGGAGAGGTGTCTCTTGGACCCGGCGCGCGGATGCCCGGAAGAGATTTGGCGGGGCAAAGCGTTTTTTCCAAGCCATTGCTTGTGAGTTGTGGCAAAATGCTTTGCTTAGTAAGCACCTCAAAGAATCGTTACTCTAAAGTGTTGATCTCCGATGCCAGCTTCGGCCCAGTGTCTTTTCCGCTGGGAGCAGCTTCGTCGTCGCGAGTGATAGTTTTCTGATGGATGTTGTTCTTTTTCAGGTGCGTTGTAACTAGCGGGCGCAAAGCCTCGCAGACTCTCGCAGCAAAGGAGTTTTTGGAATGAATACGTTGCCGCTGATGATCGGGGTGTTATGTTTTTACGCCCTGGCGTACCGCTTCTACAGCGCGTTTCTTGCGGCCAAGGTGATGACCCTGGACGATAGTAGGATAACGCCTTCACATTTGTACGAAGACCACCATAACTATGTGCCCTCACCCAAATGGGTATTGTTCGGGCATCACTTTGCGGCCATTGCTGGTGCCGGCCCGCTGGTGGGACCGACGCTTGCCGCCCAGTTCGGCTTTGCGCCGGGACTGATATGGATTTTGGTTGGCGCCGTTGTCGCCGGTTGCGTGCAGGATTTCACGATTCTGGTCTGTTCGATTCGCCACAAAGGCCAGTCGCTGGCGGAAATCGCCCGCACCGAAATCAGCACATTTGCGGGCCTGGTGACCATGATCGCCGTGCTGCTGATCCTGATCATAGCCTTGGCTGGTCTCGGCATCGTGGTTGTCAACGCGCTCGCCGAGAGTCCATGGGGAGTGTTCACCATCGGGATGACGATTCCAATCGCCTTCGCCATGGGCTTCGCCATGTTCAAGAGCGAACCGGGACACATCCGGGTAGCCATGCCCAGTGCGCTCGGCGTCATCGCCATGTTGGCTGCGGTTGTAGGCGGGAACTGGGTTGCGCACTCTTCTTTCGCAAGCGCTCTCACCTTCTCTCCGCATCAGATCTGTATGCTGATGATGATCTACGGCTTTGTCGCCTCGATTCTGCCGGTGTGGATGGTGCTGGAGCCGCGCGACTATCTCTCGACCTATCTGAAGCTGGGCACGATTGTCGCGTTGATTATCGGTATTATGATTGCCCACCCGAACATTCAGTTCCCGGCCGTCACCCAGTACGTTCACGGCGGCGGGCCCATCATTAAAGGCAAGATATTCCCGTTCCTGTTCGTCACCATCGCTTGCGGCGCGATTTCGGGTTTCCATTCGCTGGTCTCTTCCGGCACCACGCCGAAGATGCTCGATAAAGAATCCGATGCGCGCTTTATCGGATACGGCGCGATGATGTGCGAGTCGCTGGTAGGTGTCATGGCCCTGATCGCCGCCTGCTCGATGTTCCCCGGCGACTTCTTTGCCATCAACACTCCGCCCGCGGTCTTCGCCAAGCTGGGTTTGCACACTGTGAATCTGGATATGTTCTCGAAAGAAATCGGCGAGAACCTGGCCGGACGCACCGGTGGTGCGGTATCGCTTGCAGTCGGCATGGCCCAGATTTTCCGCGGTATTCCCGGCATGGACAAACTGGTGAGCTACTGGTACCACTACGCGATCATGTTCGAGGCGTTGTTCATCCTCACCACGATCGACACCGGTACGCGCGTCGCCCGTTACGTCATGCATGAACTGCTGGGCCGTGTTTACAAGCCCTTCGCTACCACGACTTGGCTCCCCGGCAATCTCATCAGCACTTTCCTGTGCGTCTTCGCATGGGGCTTCCTCATCTGGACGGGCAGCATTTCCACCATTTGGCCGCTGTTCGGCACTGCCAACCAGTTGCTGGCTACGATTGCACTGGCGGTTACGACCACGTTCCTGATCAACATGGGCAGAGCAAAGTATGCCTGGGTAAGCTTGGTGCCGATGATCTTTGTCGGCATTATTACGCTTAGCGCGGGTACGCTCGCCATTACTGACATCTTCTTGCCGATGACCCACGTTCCCGGCAAGGAATTCGTCGGCTACATGGATACGGTGTTAATGATTGCTTCCATCATCGGTGTCGTGGTGGTCTCGGTTGAGGCGCTGCGCCGCTGGATCAAGACGCTCAGGGGCGAGCCGATTCCGCCGGAGGCGTTCGGGCCGATCGACGAGAAGGACAGAGAAGCCGTAACGGTGGGCTCGGCCGTCTAAAGGTATGGCTGAAGAGACCGTAAAGATGCGCTGCTGCTGACATTATCCTGAGCGGCGACGTTGAATAAGAGGTGCGGCCAGAGGCTCGCGGCGGGTGCTACATATGGGCGCTCGTCATGAGCCTCGCCGCACCTTTCTCGCGCTTGGACCTGTCCGCCACTGCGCCGTGAAGCCCGGCATTGACAGCCCTCGGCTGCCCCTGTTCTGAAAACCGCTCTGGAACTGCCGTCCCACGCTTTGCCCCGGTGTCATGGGTCACCCGAAATTGTGAGTGAGGTCACTTACTCCTTGTGCGTTTCCGGCAGACAATCCTTAGCTGGCTTATAGTCGATTGAGAGTTCCGTCTGAAGATCACGCAGGAGTTATCCATGGCAACCGCTGCTCGCCCCGCCAAGACGTCGCATAGTGGCCTCAGTTCGGCTGAACTGAAGCAGAAGCTGTCGGCCGCAATTGATCCTGCCCGGATTCTGAACCGGCCGATTGATGTGATCGCCTTTGCCTCCGATGCCAGTTTCTACCGGCTGATCCCGGAGGCGGTGATTCAGCCTCAAGGCGTGGAAGAGATCCAGGCGTTGTTTCGTTTCAGCCAGGAGCACGGCATCCCGCTCACGTTCCGGGGAGGCGGCACCAGCCTTTCCGGGCAAACGGTAAGCGATGGCCTGCTGGTGGATGTGGCCCGCCATTGGCGCGGCTTCAAGGTGGAAGAAGGCGGCAAGAAGATCCGCCTGCAACCGGGCGTGCTCGGCGGCCAGGCCAACGCCGCGCTGTACCCCTATGGCAAGAAGATCGGCCCTGATCCGGCCTCGGTAGCGATTGCCTCGATCGGCGGCATTTTGTCGAACAACTCCAGCGGCATGTCCTGCGGGGTTACGCAAAATGCTTATCACACGCTCGAGTCACTGACATTCGTGTTGCCATCGGGAACCGTGATTAATACGGCGGCCCCCGATGCCGACGAGCAGTTCCGGCTGAAAGAGCCGGAGCTGGCGCGCACGCTGCTGGAGTTGAAACGGCGCATCGAGGGCAACCCGCCGCTGGCCGCACGGATTCGCGCCAAGTACAAGATGAAGAACACGACCGGCTACGGGTTGAACGCTTTTGTCGATTTCGAGCGGCCGGTAGATATCTTCCGCAATGTGCTGATTGGCTCGGAGGGAACGCTGGCCTTCATCGCGGAGGCAGTGTTACGCACGGTGCCTGATCTGCGGGTGAAGTACACAGGACTGCTGCTGTTTCCGAACCTGCATGCCGCTGCCGCCGCGATTGTGCCCTTGCGCGAAGCCGGTGCGGCTGCCCTGGAAATGATGGACCGCGCTTCTCTGCGCGCCATCCAGGACCTTCCCAGCATTCCACCCGTAATCAAGGGCTTGGCCGACGATGCCGCGGGCATTCTGGTGGAATTCCAGGTGGCCGACGAGCAGGACCGTCCGTTGCTTGAGGTGAAGTTACAAGAGGCAATCGCCAATCTGACGCTCGTGGCTCCCCCGTCGTTCACTCATGATCCGGCCGAGCAGGCGCAGTTCTGGAAGATTCGCGCCGGCCTCTTCCCCACTGTGAGCATAGCGCGAGCAACCGGCACAACGATGATCACCGAGGACTTGGCATATCCGGTCGATCGCCTGGCCGAAGCGGCGATGGACCTGACGGCGCTGTTCAAAAAGCACCACTACGACGACGTCATTCTTTACAGCCACGCCAAAGATGGAAACATCCATTTCATGATGCCGCAGGGCTTCAACGAGAAGTGGCAAGTGGAGAAATACTCGGGCCTGCTCGAAGACGTGGTGCAATTGACGGTCAAGAAATACGATGCGGCGCTCAAGGCGGAGCATGGGACGGGGCGGAACATGACTCCATTCGTGGTTATGGAATGGGGCGATGAAGGCTACGCGATCATGCAGCAACTGAAACAGACGGTGGATCCGCGCGGCCTGCTGAATCCCGGCGTCATCATCAATCCGGACCGGCATTCTTATATCGCCAATCTGAAGCGAACGCCTGTCATCGAGCCAGAGGTCGATAAGTGTATCGAGTGCGGATTCTGCGAGCCGAAATGCCCGAGCCGCGACCTGACCCTCACGCCTCGCCAGCGCATTGTGGTTCGGCGCGAAATGCAACGTCTTAAGGAATCCGGCGACGTTGCGGGATACGCCGCTCTCGATGCCGACTTCCCCTACATGGCGCTTGACACCTGCGCGGTCGACGGGCTTTGCGCGCCAAACTGTCCGATGGGCATCGACACATCGAAGCTGACGAAGTATTTTCGCAAGCTCCGGCACAGCGAGCAGGAACATAAGCGCGCGATAGGCGTTGCGCGCAACTTCGCCACCACCGAGCGACTGGCGCGCCTCGGGCTTTCGCTGGGACATCTGGGCGCGTCGCTATTCGGGCATTCGACGATGGCCACGCTGACACGCGGACTGCGCGGAATGACCGGCCAGGTACTGCCGCTCTGGAGCAAGGAAATGCCGCGGCCGCGCAAGGGCGAGCTGCCGGTGACGACGCCTGCCGGGGCAGCGGCGGTTTACTTCCCCACCTGCGTCTCGCGGGTGATGGGCGCCCTGCCGGGCGAACCCGATGACGTTACGCTGATGGGCGCGCTGCTCAATGTGGCGGAAAGGGCCGGGGTAAAGCTGTACATTCCGCAAGACGCGGTGGGAGTTTGCTGCGGCGTGCCGTTCTCGTCCAAGGGCTTCGACCAGGCGCACCATGAAGCGGTCAACCATGCCATCGAGAGCTTCTGGAAATGGACAGGCGAGGGCGCGATCCCGGTAGTGGTTGACACCAGCCCCTGCAGCCACGGACTGCTAACGGCAAGGCCGTATCTGACGACGGAAAACCAAGCGCGGTTCGACAAGCTGCGCATCATCGACAGCATCGAGTTCGCCAACGATCGGCTGCTGCCGCGGCTGACGGTGGCGCGCAAAGTCCATTCCGTGGTGCTGCACCCGGTGTGCTCGGTCACCAAGATGGGACTGACGAATAAGCTGGTGAGCGTTGCCGCCGCCTGTAGCGATCAGGTAACGGTGCCGCAGAACGCGGGTTGCTGCGCCTTTGCCGGCGACCGCGGCTTCCTGTATCCGGAATTGACGGAGTCGGCGACCAAGTCGGAAGCCGCCGAGGTAATGGAAGGCCATTTCGACGGACACTATTCGAGCAGCCGCACTTGCGAAATCGGTATGACGCGGGCCACGGGTAAGGTCTATCGCTCCTTCATCCACCTGCTCGACTTCGCCACTAAGCCGTAAACTTCGCCGGTAATAACAGGGCGCGCCCACCCATGGCGCGCCTTTTTCATTGCTCGATTCACTGCTCAATAATCTCGCAACAAGCATTAGAGAGCACTACAGCTGTTCCTCAAACAGTTCTTTGAAGGGGCGCGGCTTCAAGCCGCTTTGAAGGGGACGGGCTTCAGCCCGTCCGTCAGCAGCCAACCAGAATACGGGCTTTAGCCCCTGAGGGGATTCGCTTCCTCTATTTCGGTTTATGAAGTAAGCGCTAACCACTAGCCACGACCTGCGCTTTGCATTGCTGATCCGCCTTCAGGAACTCTGCTTTGCGCGGGTTGCATGCTTCATCTTGCGGCCTGGCATCATCCAACCCTCGTAGCATTCGCCCTGAATCGGGTTAGCGAGGTGCCTCGTGGCAGAGCAGCGCAATCGATATCTTACGCAGCAGGAGAGCAGCGACCTGGGGTTTGGCTCGGTGGTCTCGAACCAGCCGAGCCTCCGGCTGCTCAATCGCGACGGTTCGTTCAACGTCGTCAAGCCGAACCCGCAGTGGCTGCGCAGGGTCTCCGGTTATCATCGCCTGCTCACCATGTCCTGGCCGGCATTTTTCTCGATGGTGCTGATCTTCTATGTCGGGATTAACCTTGTCTTTGCCGTCGGTTACTACCTGCTCGGCCCGGATGCTCTTCTGGGTGATATCCATACCTCGGACTTTGTGCGCGACTTCTTCTTCAGCATTCACTCTTTTGCCACGATTGGTTACGGCAACATCGTTCCGGTCGGAGTGATGGCCAATCTTATGGTGGCGTTCGAGGCGCTGGTCGGATTGCTTGGCCTCGCCCTGGTCACCGGCATGGTCTTCGCGCGCTTCTCCCGGCCGGTGGCCGACATCGTGTTCTCTCAGAACGCGATCGTCGCGCCCTATCATGACATCACGGGCTTCGAATTCCGCGTCGTCAACGCGCGTGAAAATCAACTGATCGAGTTGCACGCGAAAGTTGTCTTCAGCCGTTTCGAAAGCGTTGATGGCCAGGTTAAGCGCATCTTTACTTCCCTGTCGCTGGAGCGGGAATCCGTCAGCTTCTTCCCATTGAATTGGACCGTGGTGCACCCCATTGACGAAAACAGCCCGCTATTTGGCTGGACGCAGGAGAGGCTTATCGAGTCGAGCGCGGAGTTTCTCATTTTGCTGACCGCGATTGACGACACATTTGCGCAGACCGTGCACAGCCGTTCCTCCTACGCGGCAAGCGAGGTTCTATGGAACGTGCGCTTTGCCCCCATGTACCGCAATGTCGAAGGCGCGATGGAGCTGGATATTTCTCGATTGCACGCCGTCACTCCGGCGGGTTTCCAGGCCGCCGCCGACGATTGATTGCTCTTCTGTGCGGTCCGGCATCGAAAAATTGTATGTCGCTGCGGTAACATGGATTGTTTTCGTGGGTGCTTACGGATAGATAGACAATCATGGCTACGTTTGCTGCGGTCGATATTGGCGCCAATTCCGTTCGACTGAAGATTGCCGCGCTCGTCAACCATCGCCTCTCGGTGGTTCACGAGGACCGCGAGGTTACCCGCCTGGGGGAATCGGTATTTCGATTCGGCGCGCTTGATCCGGCCGCCATGGCGCACACTGTGAAGGTCCTCTCCCGTTTCCACAAGGCGGTGCAAACCTATGGCGCGGAAACCGTGCGCGTGGTGGCCACCAGCGCACTGCGAGACGCCAGCAACGGCGCCGCCTTCAAAGCCTGGGTGCATGCAGCGACCGGCTGGCAAGTGGAAATCATCACCGGACTGGAAGAGGGCCGCCTCATTCATCTCGGTGTCGTCTCCGGTTCGCGGCTGCCGCCGGGGCGCATGTTGCTGATCGATCTGGGCGGTGGCAGTTGCGAGCTGATCACTTCTCTGCGCGGCCAAATCGAGAAGATTTACAGTCTGCCGCTTGGGGCGATTCGTCTGACGCGAACTTTCCTGCCGCACGATCCTCCCAAGAAGCGCGAGCTGCAGCAGTTAAAAGCGTTTATCGAGGAGGAGGTCGGGCGTGTTGAACCCGAACTATCCTCATCGCGCGTGCGATTGACCGTGGCGACATCGGGCACGCCTGCGGCGTTGGCCGACATGTGGTCCGCTCGTTCCAAGAAGCGAAGCAACATAGTTCAGCGGAAGGGACTAGCTGGGCTTACAGCGCAGTTGGAAAAGTTGACGGTCGAACAACGCCGGGCTTTGAAGGGAATCGGGCCGCGGCGAGCTGAAATCATCGTTGCCGGAGCCATGGTCTTTTCCGAACTGCTCACCCGACTTCGCCTGCCGCAGTTTCGTTACTCGCCGCTCGGCCTGCGCGATGGAATCCTGGCGCAGATGATGTCCGAGTACGACCTCAGTCCCGGCGTTCGCAAGCGCATCGCTTCCGAGCGCGAGAACACGCTGGCCAAAATGACGGCGCATTATTCGGTTGACATGCCTTATGCGCGGCGCGTCCGTGAGCTCGCCGCCGAACTCTTCGCCGGGCTTCGGCCGATTCATGACCTGCCCGATGAGTATGCCGACTGGCTGGCTGCCGCCGCCATGTTGCAGGAAATCGGATCGTTTATTAACCGCGCAGGCCGTCACCGCCACGCTTACTACACCATCGCGCATTCGGAGATGTTTGGGTACACGATCCGCCAGCGGCACATCGTCGCTTCGATTGCACGCTACGTGGGAAACTCGCGTCCCACGCCGGAGAGCAGGCCGATGAGTGTTCTTCCCACCGCCGACCAGTTGCTCGTTCCCCGAGCCGTGTTGTTGCTGCGCTTGGCGCGGGCGCTTGAGCAGGGCCGGCGCGGCACCGTAACCGGCGTGCGCGTCAATGTGGAATCTCGCCGCGTGGTCATACTGCTGAACGCGAAACGCTCTCCGGACCTCGAATTCTGGGCGCTGAACCGCGAGCGCGACTATTTCCGCGCCGTCTTCGGGCGCGAACTTGCAGCCTTTGAATCCGAGTGACCGCTGCGCGCAACCTTGGGGGTCAGCAGCCAGGCGAGTACCGGTTGCTGAGTGTCGTAATCTACGCGGGCCACGCCACCTTTCTTCATGTCGACCGCTTTGTCGGATGCGCCGTTCGTCACCAGCAGCGAAAGAAACCTGCTGATCGAGGGTCTGTGTCCCACGACCATCACCGCATCCAGCTTGCTGTGGCGGCGCAGCAGTCCGCGAAAGTCTTCATACGTGGCGTTGGGGCTCATCGCCGCATCGAGGACCAACTTGGAGTCATAGCCGAGTTCATTGCCGACCAGCGTGGCCGTCTGCGTGGCCCGCTTCAAGGGACTCGAAATAATCACGTCGACCTGAACGTCAAGTGTGCCCAACAGACGACCGACGTCGCGGCACTCGTCGATTCCTTCCTTGTCGAGTGGCCGTTTGTCGTCCGCTGCGGGGTTAGCGCGGTGCTGTCCGGCGCTGGCATGTCTCAAAAAGTACACTAGCATTCGCTCACCTTACCCTTTGCCGCTGCCGCTTGCGGACCGCGCGAGCCGGAGCGGGATTGGAATCATCCTCTGCTTCCTCCAATACCCTGCGGTTGAACTGCAACCGAGAGATCACGGTTGAGATAGTACTCCGGATTGTCGAAGCTCTTGCGTAACACGCAACTCATTGACCTAAGAAAGCTATGACGTCCGAATTGCGCTTATTGGATGACCGAGATGAACAATTGGTCTTCTCATCGCTTTGAACCTGCTCGTCTCGGGATGTCGTCCTGAGCATAGCGAAGTATGAGCGCGTTTCATAAATGATGCTTTGAAGGGGCATGGCTTTAGCCATGCCGTCCAGAGGCAGAAAAAACAGGGCTTAGAGGCTGCGGAACGACTACTCTCTGAGGGTGTCATCCTGAGCAGAGCGAAGGATCTGCTGTTTGCGCGCGCTGAAAGCAAAGCAGATCCTTCGGCCGCGCAAAATCGGCGCGACCTCAGGATGACACTCTACGACTTTTTCAGCAGCCTGTTTAGCCCCCGAGGGATGCATGGTTTTTGCCTGAAATAGATTTATGAAACAAGCTCTATGCATTTCACCTCAGATGCATAGATTCTTCGCGGTCGCACTCGCCCGGAATTCACCCGTTCGACTCTTCGAAAAAACCGATGTATGATCGCCTGGATGGAAGGATTCAACTATCATCATTTGCACTATTTCTGGGTGGTTGCCCGGGAGGGCAGCATCGCCCGGGCCAGCAAACTGCTCATGCTCGCGCAGCCAACCATCAGTGCTCAGATACACGAGCTGGAAGAATCGCTGGGGCGGAAGCTCTTCGCGCGCGCCGGACGCGGCCTTGCCCTGACTGAAACCGGTCAGACGGTCTATGGCTATGCCGAGCAGATCTTCCGCCTTGGGAGCGAGATGATTGACGCCGCGCATGGACAGCCCGCGCCCAAGCCAGTCCAGTTTCGTGCCGGCGTGGATTCCACCATTTCCAAGTTGATCGCCGCCCGCATACTCAAGCCCGCCCTTCGAGTTGGCAAGCGGGTACGCAGCATGGCTGCTCCGGCCAAAGGCGCTTGGCCGGCACGCATCGTCGTGCGGGAAGATACGCTTGAGCACCTGGTGGCGCAGCTTGCGCTCGGGACGCTCGACCTCGTCCTATCCGATTCGCCTGCATCGCCATCGCGGATCAAGGTGCACGCGCATCTGCTCGGCGAATCTTCTCTGTCGCTTTTTGCGCGCGCCTCGGAGGCACCGGCATTAAAGCGGCACTTCCCGCATTCGCTCGACGGCGCGCCGATGCTGCTCCCCCGCGCGGACTCAAACCTGCGGCGGACGATCGATCGCTGGCTTGAGGCCGAAAGCCTCCGACCCCGTCATCGTTGGCGAGTTCGATGGTTCAATCCTGATGAAATTGTTCGGGCAAACAGGGTGCGGAATTTTTCCCGCTCCGTCGCCCCTGGAGCGCGAGTTGCGGAAGCAATATGGCGTCGCCATAATCGGCCGAGTTCCGGGTATCAGGTATCGGTGTTACGCTTTCTCGGCCGAGCGAATCCCCCGGCATCCAACTGTGATTGCAGTCCTTCAGGCTGCCCGCGCCGTGCTCGCCCGCTGAGACGCTGCGGTATCGCCGCACGGCTTGCAAGAGCTTGTCCCTATGCCAAGACGCTCGCTCAACGAATTGGTAGCCCGCTTTGACGAGTTGGGCCCGCAATGCGCCTATGTCTTTCGCAACGGCTATCGCACGCTCCGCTGGAGCTACCGTGACATTGCCGCGCTAGCCCGGCGCTTCGCCCTCGAATTGCAACGCCGAGGCATCGCGAAAGGCGAGCGCCTGGTACTCTGGGGAGAGAACCGCGGCGAGTGGGTGTCGGTGTTCTGGGGTTGCGCGCTGCGCGGCGTTATCGTGGTGCCGCTCGACCGCGGTTCCTCGCAGGATTTTGCGAGCGCGGTTGCCCGGCAGGTTTCGGCGCGATTGCTGGTTTCCACTCGCGGCTTGCAGATCGCGGGCGTGCCACACCTGGAACTCGAATCCCTGACCAAGAGCCTGGGTCAGTGCGATCGCCAGCTCGATGCAGTCGAAATATCGCGAACGATCCTCTGGAAATCATCTTTACCTCCGGCACCACCGCCGAACCCAAGGGGGTAGTCATCACGCACGGCAACGTGCTGGCCAACCTCGAACCGCTGGAGCAGGAAATTGCCAGGTACCTGCGCTACGAGCGCTGGGTTCATCCACTTCGCTTTCTTGATCTGCTTCCGTTAAGCCACGTTTTCGGCCAGTTCCTCGGGCTGTTCGTGCCGCAGTCGATGGGAGCAACCGTCGTCTTTCAGGAATCCCTTTCGCCTTCCGAAGTCATCCGCGTCATTCAACGCGAGCGAGTCTCGGTGCTCATCACCGTGCCTCGCATGTTGGAATCGTTGCGCGCCAAGCTTGAACGCGATTTCGAAGCCGCCGGAAAACCCGATGCCTTCCGGCGCCGATTTATAGCCGCCGAAGGTGAAGGCATCCTGCGGCGCTGGTGGAAATTCCGCGATGTGCACCGGCAGTTTGGATGGAAGTTCTGGGCCTTTATCTGCGGCGGGGCAGCGTTGGACGAAGCCACCGAAACTTTTTGGTCGCGGTTGGCTTTCGCCGTGGTGCAAGGCTACGGCCTCACCGAGAGCACATCGCTGATCAGTGTCAATCATCCCTTCCGTACGGGACGGCGATCCATCGGCAAACTTCTGCCTGGGCAAGAGGTGAAGCTGGCTCCCGATGGCGAAATTCTTGTGCGCGGGAAAAACATCGCCGCCGGCTACTGGCAAGGCGAACGGATGATTCCGGTTTCCGGCGACGGAGAATGGTTCCACACCGGCGATCTCGGAGCGCTTGACGAGCAGGGGAACCTTTACTTCAAAGGCCGCAAGAACTCCATGATTGTCACCGCAGCCGGAATGAACATCTACCCGCAGGACCTGGAGGCGGCGCTACGCCGCCAACCTGGGGTGCGGGATTGCGTCGTGATTGCATGGCCATCCGGCGGCAACGCCGAACCCTGTGCCGTGCTTCTGCTCGAACCCACCGCCGATGCTGGACAAGTCGTACGCGACGCCAATCGCGGGCTGGCCGAATACCAGCAGATGCGGCGCTGGTTTCGCTGGCCCGATGCCGATTTTCCACGCACGGCCACGCGGAAACCGAAGATGGCGGAAATCGAACGCCGCGTTCTCACCGAGGATGTTTCGGCGCCGGAGCGTTCATCGCTGGCGGAGTTGATCACCCGCCTTCACACCCGCACTGCCGGTGAACGCGCCGCGCCGCTCGCAGAAGACCTGCAACTGAACTCGCTGGATCGCGTAGAGTTGATGAGCGCGCTTGAAGATCGCTATCAGGTCGATCTCGATGAGGCGCGCTTTACGCAGGCGACCACTCTCGGCGATCTCGAGAAGATGCTCGAAGGCGTCGAGCAGCGTGCCACCCGCTACCGCTTCCCGCGCTGGGCGCAACGCTGGCCTGTCCGGTTGGTTCGCACGATCGTGTATCACTTGCTGACCTGGCCGGCGACCATGATCCTCGCCGCGCCTCGCGTGGTTGGGCGCAAAAACCTTAGCGGAGTTTCCGGGCCGTTGTTGGTCGCGTGCAATCACGTCACGGAAGTCGACATCGGTTTTGTGCTCGCCGCGCTGCCATGGCGCTTGCGCACGCGTCTTGCCACCGCCATGGTCGGCGAACGCCTCATCGGCATGCGTAACAGCGTCTGGCATCGTGGGACTGGCGACTTCTCGCAGTCCAAAGCCGCCGATTGGTTTTGGCGCGCTCTCGACTTCGTCGACTATTTCCTGGTCGTGGCTCTATTCAACGTGTTTCCGCTGCCTAGAGAGAGCGGCTTCCGCGAGAGCTTCTCATTTGCCGGCGAGCTCGTCGACCGGGGATGCAGTGTGCTGGTGTTTCCGGAGGGCGCACTTACCAAGGACGGCGCCCTGCAACCGTTGCGCTCCGGCATTGGAGTGCTTGCCGCTCACCTGGGAATTCCGGTGTTGCCGATGCGCATCGATGGCCTCTACCAGGCTCGCGTGCGCGGGCGCAAATTCGTGGGGCCGGGAAAGATCGTAGTCCGGCTCGGCAAGCCGGTGAGCTACCGCCCGGATGAGAATCCAAACTCCATCGCGCGCGATCTGGAGAGGCGCATGCGCGAGTTGTAGACCGGAGTGAGGGATTGATTGAATCTCCAGAGCTATTTCTTCAGCGGTGTCACCCTGAGGAGCGTCCGCTTAGGACGCGACGTGAGGGTCCATGTAGTTAGTATTTGCTTATTCCGGCCTTCGGGTGAGACACCCGCTGCGAAGGATACCGTATCTCCGGTACCTCTTGTTCTCCCTCAGGGCCGCGTTTCGCTGACCTGCGGACGCGGCGTCGCTGCCCGCACCAGCAGCGGCATGCGTGGAAAGGCGAACTGTCCGCCGGCGTCGTCGATGACATTCACCTGGCAGGTGTACCAGCCGGGCTGTAATTGCGAAGCCGGAACCTCGATGGAAAAAGCCGCAGCCTTGCGCTCCAGGCGATTCAGCTCGCCGGTTTCGACCAGCGGCGTTTCGTAAACCTTCACCTTGCCGCGATAAAACTGAATGCTGGTGAGTACGTGAATCGGAGTCTTGGCGTCGCTCTTTGCCCGCCTTGGTCGGATCGTAAATCTCGTAGTAGAACATCATCGGCTGATCCGCGGCTAACACATGCGCGATGTTAGGAATCAACTCCACCCCGTCGCTGACCAAAGGATTTTGCGACTTCTTTTGCGTCGAGGCGACGCGCTGGCTGGCCAGCACCACCGAACTCATCTTGAGCGGAGCCTTCCGCAGGTCTGGAACTGCAAAGTCGCTTTCGAACGATCCCAGGTTACCGTTCTGGTTTTCGCGCACCACAAACTTCAGATGATACTTGCCTGAGGGAAGCAGGAATCCGGTGCTGTACTGCGCGTTCTTGCGGCGTCCTACCGTGCCGTTCTCGATTGCCAGCCTGATGGTTTGGCGAATGTTGCCCACCGGGAATTTTGTCTGACGGTCGCGCACCATCCCCAACACGTCGAGCGAGGCTTGATTGCTGACTCCGGACGGGATCGCCGATCCCGGAACAACCGCCGACAACAGCACAAAGAAACGGTCCGCTTCGGTGCGGAAGTACTGGGTCGAGAGGTACACCGGCAGATCGATATTCGGCAGATCGGAGTTCAACTCCGCTTCCATCTGCCGGTCGCGATCGTCCCGCGTAAAGTGCCGGAAATCGCGCGGGCCGTAGTAGCCGCGGCGGTAGTCGAGTTTCACGTCGGGCCGGTTTACCTTGACGGTGATCTTGCGATAGTGGCCGTCCATTGCGGGGTTCGAGCTGCGGTAGCCGAGAACGTAATAGCTCTCCATGTCCGCCTGCACCCTGGCGAACGCCTTGCTGAAATCGTTGCTGTCGAGAAATGCCTTGCCGCCCGTGTCGGAGGCGAGTGTAACCAGCGTCTCCTGCGTCTTGAAGTTAGAGTCGTATGCGGATGTAATCGCGTTGCCGTTATAAGCGGCCTTGCCGTGCAGGCTCGCCGACTTCGCGCCGCCGCCGGGGATGATCGCTTCCAGTCCGCGTGAGTCCACCGGGTAAATCGAAACGTTGGATTTGATGGCAACGTTGACGGCGGCGCGCAATTGCGACTGGTTTTCGTTTCCGGTATCGCGATCCATGCCGCTGCTGAAGTAGAGCACCGATTTCTTCTGGGTGATGTCCTGCATCGCCTTGCACAGCGAGGCGATTGCCTGCAGACGGCGGTCGGTGTTGAAGATGTTGTACTCGGTGTCGTCTACCGTGTAGGCCTGTCCCTGGTCGGGTTGGCCCTCAGCCGAGCCGGTCGTTCCCGCTTCCATCCCCTGGCCCTCGACGCCCTGCATGCGCCGCACCGCCTGCGAAAGCAGGTCGTGATCGGAGGTAAAGTCCTGGCTCACCTGCATCGAGCTGCTGAAGCTCACGACGGAAACCATATCCGCCGGCGTCATCTGCTTGTCGATGAAGTGCAATGCGCTCTGGCTGGCCCGATTGAGTTCGTCGGGCTCCATGTTGGTCAGGTCGAAGAACAGCACGATCAAGCGGCGGTCGCGAATGCTCGCCGGTTTTGTGTCGGAGCCGGTGAGCAGGTTGGCCGCCGCCTGCGGAGTTCCTTGCGCCTCCACCTGGGCGGGACCGCCCTGCGCGAAGCGCTCGACATCCTCTATGTCGAACGACCGCAATGGATGCGCCTTGCCGTCTTCCATCACCGTGAAATCGCTCTGCTTCAAATCGCGGATGAGCATGCCGTGCTTGTCGCGCACGCTCACGTTCACCAGCACCAGGTTGCTGTTAACGCGGATGCTGTATCCGGAACCCGTGGTTTCCACCGGCCGCGACCCGCCTTGAGCAAATCCTGCGACGGATAGCCACGTCAGCAGCCACGCGCCGCACACCGCCATCACGACGGCCTTCTTCGCCCACCGCTGGCTGTCCCGGGTTCGCGTTACGCCGTTGCAAAAATGAAGCGTCATCATCCACACCTAAAAACGAAAGCGCGACAAGAATTGCATTTGCCGCATGCCTGCCACAGACGTCACCTGTCCAAACGTGGGTGAATTTACGTTGGTATCAATGCCGGAATAGTTCGGGTGATTGAAAACATTGTTCGCCGTAGCGCGAAACTCCAGCGACTTGGTATCCCGGAAGGGGAACGTTTTCGCCACACTCAGGTTGAACAGAATCGTACCCGGACCAATAATGATGTTCCGTCCCGCGTCGCCGTATTGTCCCGGCGGCGGAGCGATGAACGCGCTGGTGTTAAACCATGCACCGATGCCCGGGTTCGCAAGCTGGACCGACTGCCCAGGAACGAGGTTGGGCCGCAGACTTCCATTGCTGCCGCGTGCCGCGTCGGAAATGCTGTCAAGCAGATAAGCCGTAAACGGCGTTCCGGAAGCGATGGTAAAACTCCCGCTCACGGTCCAGTCGCCAAAGGCGCGTGTCAGCGGCCCAGCCGCCGACAACCAGCGCTTCCCTGTTCCAAACGGCAGCTCGTAAAGAAAGTCGCCGGTAAACTTGTGCCGCTGATCAAAGCTGGAGAGACCGCGCTCGGCTGCCAGGTTCAGCGGATTCTGCGCCACCACCACGGCTCCGCCACCGATGGAAGATGCGTCGTCAATCGACTTGGAAAACACATACACGCCGCCAACCGCGAGACCGTGCGCCAATCGCTTGCGAACCCGCAAGCTTGCCGCGTGCAGAATCGAAGACCCTTGCGAGGTCTCGTAGTTGAACGCGCCCACTGTTGGCAGCAGCAGTCCCGTGGGTGTCCGGTTCGGTGCGGTCATAGTGTCGAGGTCGGTTCCCTTGCTGCCGTTATAGCCGACGTTGACCACGAGCGACGTGCCGAACTCACGCTGTATGTTCAGATTCCAAAGTTGAACGTAAGCCAGCCGGTAATTTGGGTCGACGCCATAATTGTTGGTGATCACGCCGGCCGGAGCGGCCGTGAAAGCGTTGGCCAAGGTGAGCGCACCGGGCGTCGCCGCAATCGGCGTCAGGGCCACGGCAAACGGCGGCTGATACGCCAACTGGGTAATGATCGTGCCGTATTGCGACAGGTTGTAGTTGATGCCGTACCCGCCCCGCACCACCGTGTTCTTCTGCACCTTCCAGGCGAAGCCGACGCGTGGCGCAAAGTTGTTTCGGTCGGGCTTGATCAGGCCGTCGGAGCCGGCGGCGGCGCACTGCCCTATTGGCGCCGGCGTCACGCAGGTGACCGAGGTTAGTCCGGGAGCCAGCTCCAGGTTCGCGAGCCGGTTGTTCTCCTCCGTGTAAGGCGCGATGTACTCATAGCGGAGCCCAAACTGCACAGTCAAGTTCGAGCGCACGCGCCAGTCATCCTGCACGAAGAAGTCGTAGCTGTTGGTGCTGAAGTAATAGGCGGAAGCGCTGTATTGCAGGGCTGCCGATTGCGGCATCCCCGCCAGAAAGTCGCCTAAAGCATTGCCGGTAGCAAAGCCCGTAAAGATGAACGAGCCGCGCGGGTTGGCGTTGCTGCGCAGAGTGGTCCACAACCGGCGGAAGTCGGTCCCGAAGCGGACGTTGTGCTTGTGCTTGTTCCAGATCGCAGTCTCGCTGAACTGGAGCGTCGCGTCATTCCGATACTTTGGCGCAGGGTCCGTCAAGGGAGTAAATCCCTTGATCGAAATATTCGGCAGCCCGTAGTCAAGCGGGTTGGTCGAGGCGCCCGGGATCGCCACTGGCTGCTGGACATCCGCGTAAAGATTGCTTACATCCACCCGCGCACGGTTGAAATTCACGCGCAGCGTGTTGTTCCAGTTTCCCTTGCCGGCGGCCCACCCCAGGCCAGTGTTGAATGAGCTTGTGCTGCTGATGCCGCTGGCCGTTGGGAAGGGCGTCAACTGGCTGCTGTCATTGCGCAGCCAGTTGAAGTTGAAGTTCAGATTGTTGCGCGTGCGCCTGCCGCCGCCTCGCCCACCGCCGCCGAAAGGCCCGGATCCGCCTGCGCCAAAGTTGTGGATGAGGCGCAGAAACAGGTGGTCGCTGTTGGTGTCCGCCGAAGTGGCGTAACGGTAGTTCAGCCCTCCCACTCCCGTCTGATTGGGCAAGGGAATGTAATTCAGCAGCGCCTGCGCCGTCGGATCGATCCCTGCCACATTCCGTTGATCCGCGGTTGGCACCGTGGAATAGGCGACGTAAGGGCTGGTGGCGCGCGTGCCTGTGTATCCGCCGAATACGAATGTCTTGCTGTCGTCGATGATGTGCGGAATCTTGAGCGGCCCGCCGATCGTTCCGCCAAAACGGCTGGAATTGTAGCCCGGATTGCTCCCACCCTGCCCATTCAGCGAGTAAGAGGAGGCGTCAAACAACGAATTTCCCGCCGAATAATAGAACATTCCATGCGGCTGGTTGATGTCCAAGCGATTACGACGCATGACGAACGGCCCGCCTCCGCCTAAGAGCGCGCCCAGAGGGCCGCCGGCTCCCCCGCCGCGCTGAGCGGCCATCTGCTGCAGGCGCTCGCGAAGTTCGTCCGAAGTGCGGATGCCGCCGAGGAAATCCTGCGTGTTCCCAAGCTGCCCGGCAAACGCCACCGATTGATTGGCGGCGTCGGGACTGTTGGCCAAACCTGCAAGACCTCCCAACGCCGCCTGCTCGCCCGTGGCGCCTGCTCCGCCGCTGCCTGAAGCCGTCAGCGCGCTGTCATCCACGCTCAAACCGAGCCGCTGCGCAGCTTGCCCATCGCGCCCCAACGCGCCTATTGCCGCGCTCGCCCCCGGCGCGGGCTGCTCAGGCTTGGGAGCGCGTGAGAGCAGCACAAGCGAGAAATTAGCCTGCTGCTCCGGCGAACTGGCGTTCAGCACCACCTCCTGCGTAGCCGAAGCAAAGGCAGTCATCTCCGCTCGAACCACGTAGCGACCCCTGCTGGTCAGCTCCAGCGAATAAGAACCGTCCACTTCGGTGGATGTGATCGCTTTCTTGCCGGTCAAGCTATTGGCGGCCGTAACCGTCACCCCCGGCAGCGGAGTATTGCCCGACTTGACGATCCCGCGAATGTGGAAACTCTGCGACGGACATGGACGCCACGGTGACGGCCGGTTGCGTCTGTGCCGCCACGGGAAACCCACTGAAAGCCAAGGCAGCGATCAGCAATTGCAAGAGAAAGGAATGCGTTACCCACCCGCGCATCCTAGTGGTCCTTACCGGTCGGGAGCGGGGCGGAGTCTTGCGGTGCGCCGCGGAAGCCAGGTCCCATGCGGCTGATATCTCCGACGTTCAAAACCTGCGGCACGAAGACGCCATTCTTGACCTCGCCTCGTCCAAAGACGTGATCTCCGGTCTTGATGTCGGCCAGGGTGATGCTCTCGCGTTTCTGGTTGCGGAACGAGGTGCCTTCATCCACCTCGATGACCTGCGACTCGCCGTCCGGCCGCAGGATTGTCAGCTTGGTCTCGTCAATCTTCTTAACTTCGCCAGCGATGAAGCGCTTCCCAAGCTCCTGCCGGAATGCCGCTGCATCCGGCTGTAGACGAATGGCTTTGGCAATCCAAACCCCGTCCTGTTCGTCGCCGGCGACAAAAATGGAATCCCCTATCTTGAGTTCGGAGAGCTTGACGGCCCGTCCGCCGCGGCGGAACACTGTGCTGTCGCTGGTTTTCACCGTCGCCATCGTCCCGCGAAAGGTTCTCAGCGTAATCGTTTGCCCTTCAATTGCCGTGATCGTTCCGCCGATCCCAGGGACGACCGCCCCGGCGCGTTCCCCGCGTCCCGGACGATGGAGATTCGAGCCGGTGTCTTGAGCTGGCAAGGCAAGCGAGGCGGCCAAGAGCAACAGCGCGATGACAGTCCAACGACGAAACATCGGTTGACCTCGGCGCCTTCGCGACGCAGATTCGTAACGGTAAGAACCCTTATGGGGTTCCAGAGTTCTGGGCTGGCTGTGTCATCGTAACGCAGCATTCATCCCAAACGAAGCCTTTAGACCAGATTCGCGGAAGGTATACCTCGCAAAGGAGCCGGGCCTTGAGCCCGGCGGTGATGTGCAAGGGTGCACCGACTATCAAGCTGCTCTAGCATTACGCAACTATTACAATCCGCACCCCAGGCAAGCGATACTCTAAACTCATGTGATCTGGATAATGCACTCCAGATTCAGGAGGCGGAATTTGAACATCGCGGAAGATCGAAATCAGGTAAATTGGCTGACTGCCTCATTCATGTTGGCTTTTCATATCGGTGCGGTAATTGCACTCTTTCACTTTGCCTGGAAGCCGTTTTGGGTTGCGACCTTCCTTTGGTGGCTCGCCGGCGGCCTCGGAATCGGCATGGGCTACCATCGGCTGCTGACGCATCGCGGCTACAAAACTCCGAAGTGGGTTGAGTATCTCCTTACGATATGCGGAACGCTGGCGCTGGAAGGCGGGCCGATCTTCTGGGTCGGCGTGCATCGCATGCACCATCAGCTCACGGACCGCCCCGGCGATCCTCATTCGCCCCGTGACGGCAAATGGTGGTCGCACATGGGATGGGTGCTCATGGGCCGGAGTCTGCACCACGCCACCAGCGAATTCTCGCCGTATGTCCCCGACCTTCGCAAGGACCGCTTCTATCTGCTGCTCAGCAGGTGGCACTGGGTCCCCTTGACGGTGCTTGGCGTCGCCCTGCTCGCCTTCGGAGGGTGGAATTACGTGCTCTGGGGCATTTTCTTGCGCACAACCGTCGGGTTGCATTCCACTTGGCTGGTCAACTCCGCCACGCACCTGTGGGGCACGCGGCGCTTTGCCACCGGTGACGACTCCACTAACAATTTCCTGATTGCCATGTTGACCTTTGGCGAAGGCTGGCACAACAACCACCACGCGCACCCCAGCTCCGCGCGTCATGGCCTGAAGTGGTGGGAAGTCGACCTGAACTGGTATTGCATCCAGACTCTGCGCCTCTTCGGCTTGGCCAAAGACATTAAACTGCCGCGCGCCAATGCCCGCATCAAGCTTGTCGCCGACGCCGACATCGCCGAACCCGTCCAGTCCAAAGCAATCTCCGCCTAAGCGTTGAATCATAATGTATCGGGTGCCCCAGGTCCCGCGCCCGTCGGGTGGCCCATTCAAGCCGGGGTCCCCGGCGAGGCTCGGCTCGCTGGGGTGGAAGCCCGCTGTTGGCTTGAGTGGGGTAGTTTCCTTATGTGCGATGAGTAATGGTGCCTGGTGCCCCAGGTTCGCCCGCTTTTGGCTAACCTGGGGTAGTTTCCTGGGCTGCCTATGCCGGGTGCCCCAGGTCCCGCGCCGCGCTGTTCAGCGCTAACCTGGGCTATTTCCTCCCATGCGATGGCACTCACCTTCGCTCCCTTCGACGCAAGAAATCCCTTGCGGAATATAATTCTGCCTAGGTACTCCGAAGCGCCATGCAGATTGGACGTCGCAACACCACCATCGCCTTTGTTCTGCTGGGAGCCATTGGCGTCAGTCTGGCGATTGCGCTCAACATTACCTGGGCCTTTCATTGGAGATCGGTCGCCGCCGTCGTACTCGGCATCATTTTGTTTGGTTTTCTGATCGCCGCTCTCACCCTCAACACCATCTTTCTGGTCCGCGAGATCCGGCGCAGCGAGCAGCACGACAGCTTCATTAACGCGGTGACCCACGAGCTCAAGACGCCAATCGCCTCCATAAAGCTCTACCTGGAGACCCTGCAATCGCGCCCCGTCGAGGACACGCAGCGCCTGGAATTCTATCGTGTCATGCTGGAAGACGTTGGCCGCCTGCTGGGGACCGTGGAGCAGGTGCTGAAGGCGGGGCAGGTGGTACAGTCGCGTCCCATGCGCCGCATACGGGTCGATGTGCGCGAAGTGCTGACCGAATGCGTCGAGCTGGCGCGCAAGCGGCATTATCTTCCCGACGGTCAGCTGCGTCTGCAAACCTTCACCAGCGACGTCCCCCCACGCGTGATGGGCGACGCGGAAGAATTGCGCATCGCTTTCTCCAACGTTCTCGATAACGCCGTCAAATACTCGACCCGCACCATCGACATCGACGCCGAACTCCTGCAAGATGACGGCAATCTGCTGGTGCGCGTCACCGATCATGGCGTCGGCATTCCTCCCGCTGAGTTGAAGCGCATTTTCCGGCGCTTCTATCGCGTGCCTCTGCGCTCGGCCATGAACATCAAGGGCACGGGCCTCGGACTCTTCCTGGTCAAGAGCATCGCGCGGCGCCACGGTGGAGATGCCTCCGCCGCTAGCGCGGGGCTTGGAAAAGGCGCTACCATTACCATTCGCCTCCCGAGGATTGTCGCTTGAGCCAGATACTGATTGTCGAAGACGAAGTGCATCTCGCGCGCGGACTGCGTTTCAACTTTGAGGCCGAGGGTCACAAGGTTGTCATGGTTGAAAACGGCGAGGACGCCGTCGACCTCGTGGTGAAGCAACCCGGCACCTTCGATGTCGTGGTGCTCGACATCATGCTTCCCGGCAAGGACGGCTTCTGGGTCGTCAGCGAATTCCGTCGGCTAAACATTTTCGTCCCGGTGCTGATGCTCACCGCCCGTGGCCGGCCCGAAGATGTGCTGAAAGGTTTCGAGTCGGGGGCGGACGATTACCTGCCCAAGCCCTTCGAGCTTTCGATCCTGCTGGCTCGCTTGCGCAGCCTGCTGCGCCGCACGCAGTGGATGAAGGTGGCGCTCACGAGCGATGCCCCCGCCCAGGAAAGCGCCAAGCCTGACGTGATTTCCATCGGAGACAAGACCGTCGATTTCACTCGCCAGGAACTGCACACCGGCGGCGAAGTGATTCACCTCACCGTGATGGAGGCCGAGTTGCTCGCCTTTCTGGTGCGCAATGCAGGCCGTCCCGTCTCCCGCAAACAGATTCTCGATCAGGTCTGGGGATTGCACGAAGACACCGACACGCGAGCCATCGACAACTTCATCGTGCGCCTGCGCCGCTACCTGGAAGATGACCCGAGCACGCCGCGTCACCTGCTGACCGTGCGCGGCGTCGGCTACCGATTCGTGGCGGATATAGTCAAGGCGGTTTCAGAGTAGGTGCGTTCCCTGAACCTTCGTGAGTCGTCAGGCGGGTGCCCCAGGTTCGCCCGCTTTTGGCTAACCTGGGGTAGTTTCTTTGCATGGGCTTTTTTTGAAGGGTACGGGCTTCACAGGCTTCTGAAGAACTGCTCTCCGGGGTGTCATCCTGAGCGAAGCGAAGGATCCCATGAAGCTGTCCTACCCCGCGCCGCCTGAGGTTTTTTGCAAAATCCTTCAGCGGAATCTCTGCCCCAAGCCGTCCTGGGATTCTTCGCTTCCATTGGTCGCTCAGGATGACCCGGCAATATTCCGGTTTATAATCCCGCAAAAATCCGTTGCAACCTTTCTCCGCTGTGGTAAACTCAAATCCTACTGTGAGCCCTCTTTTTTCATCCTGCGCTTGGCGATGGTCCTCCCGATGGTGGCGTTTCACCGTCGCGTGCCTCTAATTCAGGCACTTTCCTAAACTGATCCACTCAATCTAATTGCAAGCAGCGCCGCATTTTTAATGGGCGCCATTCGGGATAGAGCTTATGAACGCAACTTCTTTACATCCGGGACTTCACCCCAGCTCAACACCTTTGCAATCCGCCTCCTCCGATGCCGCCATCCGGCTCAGAACCATGCTTGGCGGAATTTTTTCGGGACGCGACCTGACGCGCCCGGAAGCAGCCGAACTGCTTGGCTATGTTTTCGACGGCCAGGCCACTGACGCGCAGATCGCCGGCGTGCTGGTTGCGCTGGCCAAAAAAGGAGAGTGCGTCGATGAAATCGTCGGCCTGACCGAGGCCATGCGAGCCCGCATGGTCGTGCTGCGCACGCGTCATCAGTGCTTCGTGGACACCGCAGGCACAGGGGCCAGCCGCGCCAAGGCCTTCAACATATCGACCGCTGCGGCCATCGTGGCGGCGGCCGCAGGTGTCCCGGTCGCCAAGCACGGAGCCCGCGCCGCCACCAGCAAGACCGGCAGCGCCGATGTGCTGGCCGCCATGGGCGCACCCATTCCTGTTCCCGTCGCGATTTCCGAACAACTCTTCGATTCCCTCGGCTTCTGTTTCTTATTCGCTCCCGCGCATCATCCGGCGTCGGCGCGTGTTGCCGGCATTCGCCGTGAGCTTGGCGTCCGCACCTGCTTCAACCTGATTGGTCCGCTCTGCAACCCCGCGCGTTCGCGACGCCAACTGATGGGCGTCTCCGATCCCAAGCTGATGTCGATGATTGCCAGTGCGCTGCTTGCGCTTGGCGCCGAGCGCGCCTGGGTGGTGCACGGCTGCGACGGTTTGGACGAAGTGACGTTGGCCGGCCCGACCCGCGTTCTGGAGTTGCGAGACGGCGAGGAGCGCACCCGTAACGTCGTTCCCGAAGACTTCGGCTATCGCGCCGAGTCACTCGATGGAGCGCACGCCGAAGATGCCGCGGCCAGCGCGCGCATCATCCGCGAGGTCTTTGCCGGCAGTCGTCGCGATGTCGCGCGCCGCCTCATCGTGGTCAACGGCGCAGCTGCGCTTTACCTTGGTGGAGCCGCCGAAAGTTTGAAGGAGTGTGCCGAACGCGCCGAAGCGGCCATCGACTCCGGTGCCGCGTCGAACAAACTCGATGCCTTCCTGCAAGGGGCCAAAGCGGTCGCTCCGGGAGAAAAGCCGTGAGCACCATGACCAGCTTTCTCGCCGCCATCACCGAAGCGAAGCGGGCGGAAATGGCGCTGGTGAGCGCCGCCGAACGCTCCGCTGTGCGGGCAGTGGCCTTCGCCAGACGAGCCGGTCGGTCGAGCCACCTCTTCCGCGAGGCGCTTGCCAAGCCCGGCCGCGTCAACATCATCGCCGAAGTCAAACGCAGTTCGCCGAGCGCCGGAGCCATTCGTCCCGGAGCCGATCCGGTGCAGGTCGCATCGCTTTATGCGGCGCACGGCGCAGCCGCCATTTCCGTGCTCACCGAGCCGGTTTATTTTTCCGGCTCGCTCGACGATCTCCGCTCGGTTTGCGCGGCAGTGTCCTGCCCTGCGCTGCGCAAGGACTTCATCGTCGACGCGCACCAAATCTTCGAGGCCGCGGCCGCCGGAGCGGATGCCGTGCTGCTCATCGTTGCCTCGCTCACTCCCGCTGAAATCGTCTCTCTGCGCACGCTGGCCGAGGACGAACTCGGGATGGACGCGCTCGTCGAGGTTCATGCCGAAACGGAGATGCGGATCGCCATCGACTGCGGAGCCCGCATCATCGGCGTCAACAATCGCAACCTGGCAACGCTTGCGGTCGATCTTGCGACCTCGCGCACGCTGGCTCGTTATGCGCAGCCGGACCGCCTGCTGGTTAGCGAGAGCGGGCTGCGCACCGCGGCCGATCTGCGGCAGCTTAGTGCCCTGGGCTACAGCGCGTTTCTGGTGGGCGAGTTGCTCATGCGCGCGCCCGATCCCGCGCGGGAGCTCGAAGACCTCATTGCGCAGTCGTCCCCGACAAGGCCAGACGCGGCGGAAGTGAAAGTAAAAGTGTGCGGCCTGACCGATGCCGGCGATGCGCGGCTGGCGGTTGAACTCGGAGCGGCGATGCTGGGCTTTAATTTTTACCCGCGCAGTCCGCGCTATATCGCGCCCGCGCAGGCCCGGCCAATCATAGCCGCGACACCGGCGGGCATCGAGACTGTCGGAGTCTTCGTGAATGCCACGCTCGAAGAGATTGCCTCGGCCATCGCGGCCAGCGGCATCAGCACTGTTCAGTTGCACGGAGACGAGTCGCCAGAGTTCTGCCGGCGGCTCAAGCAACGGCTTCCCGGAGTTCGCGTCATAAAAGCTTTTCGTACGGAGCCGGGATTCGCTCCCGAGACTGCGGTGCGTTATCCCGCCGATGCCGTGCTGATCGATGCGGCGTGCGTGGACTTTGGGGGCTCGGGGTTGCAAGCCGATTGGGAGCGCGCCCGCGCTGTTGCCGCCGTATTGCCGCGCGCAATTCTGGCGGGCGGACTCACTCCCGGCAATGTTGCCGAAGCGATTCAACGGGTACGGCCCGGTGCGGTCGACGTTTGCAGCGGCGTGGAGGCAGTCTCCACCAAGGGCCGCAAGGATTCCGTCAGGATGCGTGAGTTCTTTGCCACCGTGCGCAAGGCAAGTGCAGCGGAGTCTGTCGGTGAATTGGGCAGCTCGCCCGGCGTTAAATTTACGATCCAGGAAGCGGACTATGAATGAACTGGAGTTAATCAGACCTGAGGTTGCGGCAGGCTATTATGGCCCTTTCGGCGGCCGCTACGTGCCGGAGACGCTGGTTTCACCGCTGGAAGAGCTGACCGCGGCTTACGAGGCGGCACTACGCGACGAGGCCTTTCAGGACGAGTTCCACGCCATGTTGCGTGACTACTCGGGCCGCCCCACGCCTCTCACCTTTGCCGAGCGCCTAACGGAGCACGTCGGCGGAGCGCAGATTTACCTCAAGCGCGAAGACCTGGGCCACACCGGCTCGCACAAAATCAACAATGCGCTTGGCCAGGCCCTGCTCGCCCGGCGCATGGGCAAGCGCCGCATTATCGCCGAAACCGGAGCCGGACAGCACGGAGTAGCCAGCGCCACGGTCTGCGCGCGCTTCGGCATCGAGTGCGTCGTCTACATGGGAACCGAGGACATGCGGCGGCAGGCGCTCAATGTTTACCGCATGCAGTTGCTGGGCTCGGAGGTGCGCGCCGTCGAATCCGGTTCGCGCACCCTGAAGGATGCCATCAACGAAGCGCTTCGCGATTGGGTCACCAATGTCCGCGACACCTACTACCTGCTCGGCAGCGCTTTGGGTCCCGATCCCTATCCGCGCATGGTACGCCACTTTCAGTCGGTGATTGGCCTGGAAGCCCGGCGGCAGGTGATCGAGCAGGCAGCTCAGCTTCCGGCGGCGATCATCGCCTGTGTCGGCGGCGGATCGAACGCAATCGGCATCTTCAGCGGATTCGAGCGGGATGAGCACGTGCGCCTGATCGGCGTCGAAGCCGGCGGCGCCGGGCCCGAACTTGGGCGGCATGCCGCGCGCTTCGCACCGGACGGCGGCCGTCCCGGTGTGTTGCAAGGAACCCTAACTTACGTTTTGCAGGATGCCGATGGCCAAATCGCTGCGACGCATTCGGTCTCGGCCGGGCTGGACTATCCGGCGGTTGGTCCCGAACACGCCTTTCTGCGGCAGGAGGGTCGCGCCGAGTACACGTCGGTTTCCGACGACGAGGCCCTGGCCGCATTCCACACGCTTTCCGAGCTCGAGGGAATCATTCCCGCGCTCGAGTCCGCGCATGCGGTTGCCTATGCCATGAGCTTCGCGGCCACTCTCAGCCCCGAACATATCGTGGTGATCAATCTTTCCGGACGCGGCGACAAAGACGTCGAAACCGTGCAAAAACTCTCACCCCTGCAACCGGGGACTTCCGAGGAGGCGAAGCGATGAGCGCTATCGCAAATGCATTTGCTCGCATTCGCCGCGAGGGCCGCGGCGGATTCATCCCTTACATCACCGCCGGCGATCCCGACCTGGCGGCAACTTACGACATTATGCTGGCACTGAGCCGCGCCGGAGCCACCGTCATCGAGTTGGGATTCCCTTTCAGCGATCCCATGGCTGACGGCCCGGTGATCCAGCGCGCCTGCGCGCGCGCCCTCAAGAACCGCGTCACCATGCACGACGTGCTGGCCGTGGCCCGCGAAGCCAAGTCGGAGTTAGCTTGCCCGGTGGTGCTGTTCAGCTATCTCAATCCGGTCTTGCAGTACGGATTGGAGCGCATGATCACCACCGCCGGCGAGAACGGAATCTCCGGCCTGTTGCTCACCGACTTGCCCGCCGATAACGCTGCCCGTCTGGGCGTCTTTGCCCGCGAGCACCAGGTCGACCTCATCACGCTGGCGGCGCCCACCTGCACCGACGAGCGGCTCAAGATCGTCTGCGCTCACGCCGGCGGCTTTATCTATGCGGTTTCGCGCACCGGCGTCACCGGCACTCGCCAGCAACTCAGCGACGATGCACGTCTGCTCGTCGGGCGCATTCGACGCTTCAGCTCGCTGCCGGTCGCGTTGGGCTTCGGCGTCAGCACCGGACAGCAGGCGCGGGAAGTGCTTACGTATGCCGATGCCGTCGTCGTCGGCAGTGCAATCGTTCAGGCGATTGAAGCAAATCCAGACCGCCAAGGTCTGGTCGCGGCCGTGGAAAAATTGGCTCGCGATTTCCAACCACAATCCGGTTCGTCAACCACCGAGCCCGGATTGGTAGTCAAGGAGACCCACTGATGTTAGTCGTAATGCAGGCCCACGCAACTGAGCAACAGGTTGAGGCCGTTTGCGAGGCGATTACCGGCCTCGGTCTGCGCCCGCACTCTCTGCCGGGAGCGCAGCGCACCGCCATCGGCATCACCGGCAACGCCGGCGCAATTGAACCGGGAGCCCTCGAAGACCTGCCCGGCGTAGCCGAAGTCATCCAGGTATCCAAGCCGTATAAGTTGGTCAGCCGCGAGATGAAACCGGAGAACACGATCATCGGCTTCCCCGGCTCGTCGGCCGCCATAGGCGGAAAGACCCTGGCCATGATTGCCGGTCCATGCGCCATCGAGAGCCGCGAGCAGGCCTTCCGCATCGCCGAACACGTCGCCAACAGCGGAGCGCAATTCTTCCGCGGCGGCGCTTTCAAGCCGCGCACCTCGCCCTATGCCTTCCAGGGCCTTGGCGAGGAAGGACTGCGCATCATGGCCGAAATTCGCGACCGCTTCGGTTTGCTGATCGTCACCGAAGCCATCGACAGCGAATCGCTCGCCCTGGTCGAAGACTACGCCGACATGATCCAGATCGGCGCCCGCAACATGCAGAACTTCTCGCTCTTGCGTGCTGCCGGCCGTGCCCGCAAACCGATTCTGCTGAAGCGCGGAATCGCCGCCACGCTCGACGAGTTTCTGATGGCGGCCGAGTACGTCATGAGCGAAGGCAACTACCAGGTCGCGCTCTGCGAACGCGGCATTCGCACCTTTACCGATCACACCCGCAATACGCTCGATCTCAGCATCGTTCCCGCCGTGCAGCGCCTCAGCCATCTGCCGATCCTGGTCGATCCCAGCCACGGCACCGGCAAGCGCAACAAGGTGATTCCGCTGGCGCGCGCCTCCGTCGCGGTCGGCGCCGACGGGCTCATCATCGAAGTGCATCATCAGCCGGAGAAGGCGCTCTCCGACGGAATGCAATCCATCTACCCCGCCCAGCTCATGCAGGGCTTTGAGCAGTTGCGGCGCATTGCCGTGGTGGTCGGGCGCAACATGCCCGAGCTTGCCGAAGTGCCGCATCTGCGGGAGGTCGCTTCCCGATGAGCAGCGTGTGGCCCGCCAGCTTCGAGCAGTTTCGCGACGCCGCCGCCGGTGGCAACTGCGTGCCGGTGGTGCGTACCGTACCCGCCGAACTCATTACTCCGCTGGCCGCATATCTGCGAGTGGCGCATCGGCAGCCGCGCATGCTCCTGTTTTTGCTGGAGAGCGTCGAGGGCGGCGAGCAACTGGCGCGCTACTCATTTCTTGGCGCGGACCCCGAAGCCGTCATCCGCTCCCAGGGCAACAGCACGCGCGTCACCGCCGCCGACGGCAGTGAACGTATTCTGCCGGTCAACGCCATCGAGTACCTTCGCGAATGCTTTCGCGCGCGCGTGCTCACCAGCAGCTACGCCGGAGCTCCGTTCGCCGGTGGCGCGGTCGGCTTTCTCAGCTACGGCGCCGCCAAGTGGTTTGAACCCGTGCTCGGCAGCATGACCTCCGAGGTTGACGACGCGGTGTTTCTGCTCTTCCGCACCGTGCTGGCTTTCGATCACGTCAAGCAGGTCGTGGAAATACGCACCGTCGCATTCACCGACGCGGTGAGCACCGACGCCGCTCTGCGCCGGCTCTACCAGGAGTCGCTCGCCGAGTTGGATCGCATTGCCCAGGCGCTGGCCGCCCCGCTCTCGCTTGACGCGCCCAACGGTGGCGGAAACCATCAGCGTGAATTCGATTCCAATTTCAGCCGCGCCGATTTCGAGCAGGCGGTTCGCGACATCAAGGAATTGATTGCCGCCGGCGAGTGCTATCAGACCGTGCTCTCGCAGCGTTTTTCGCGCCCGGTGACCGTCGACGCGGTTTCTCTTTACCGCGCACTGCGCCGCACCAATCCGTCGCCTTACATGTACCTGCTCCAGTTCGGCGACGACGCGCTGATCGGCGCTTCGCCCGAGATGCTGGTGCGCTGCACCGGCACGCGCCTGGAATACCGGCCCATCGCCGGCACCCGTCCGCGCGGCCGCAGCGACGCCGAGGACCAACTGCTTGCCGAGGACATGCTGGCCGACGAAAAAGAGCGCGCCGAACACCTCATGCTGGTCGATCTGGGACGCAACGATCTTGGCCGCGTCGCCGAGTACGGCTCAGTGCACGTCGATCGGCTGATGAAGGTCGAGAAGTACTCTCACGTGCAGCATCTGGTGACGGAACTCTCCGCACGCTTGCGCCCCGAGCTCGATCGCTTCGACGCGCTTGGCCGCCTGCTTCCCGGCTGGAACCGTCACCGGCGCTCCCAAGATTCGGGCCATGCAGGCCATTGCCGAACTCGAACATGGCTCGCGCAATGTCTACGCGGGCTCTGTGCTCTACACCGACTACGCCGGCAATCTCGATTCCTGCATCGCCATCCGCACCATCGAACTCAGCGGCGGTGTCGCCAGCGTGCAGGCGGGGGCGGGCATCGTCGCCGACTCGGTTCCCGAATCCGAATACGAAGAAACCGTCAACAAAGCGCGTGCGTTGCACCAGGCCATCGCCGTGGCCGAAGCGGGGATTTGAAACCATGCTGCGGATTGCGACGCGGTTGCAGAGATGTTGCACCCCCAAGAGATGGACGTCATTCCGAGGGAGCGACGACTTGTGTCGCGAGTCGAGGAATCTTGCGTGTTCTTTTTGCTGTAGAAACACAAGATCCCTCCACTCCGCTTCGCTTCGGTCGGGATGACGGTTTTTGAAACAGAGCTCTAATCGTGGTGGCTGAAGAGGAATCAAATCATGCTGCTCGTCATCGACAACTACGATTCGTTCACCTACAACCTCGTGCAATATCTGGGCGAGTTGGGAGCCGAGCCCACGGTGCGCCGCAATGATGCCATCACAGTCGCGGGTGTGCTCGCGGGAGGCTATGCCGGCATTGTTATTTCGCCTGGCCCCGGCACGCCTCACGATGCGGGCCTCAGCCTGGAAATCATTCGCCACCTGAGCGGCATCGTGCCCATTCTCGGCGTCTGCCTCGGTCATCAGGCGATTGGCGAAGCCTTCGGCGGGCTTGTCGTGCGCGCCCCAAAACCGGTTCACGGCAAAGCCAGTGAGGTGACTCACGATTCGCAAGGTGTGTTCGACGGTCTGCCGCAGCCCATTTCGGTAGGCCGCTATCACTCATTGATGGTGCAACGTGAGCATCTGCCAGCGGAATTGCTGATCACGGCGCAGACGCGCGAAGGTCTGATCATGGGCCTGCGGCACAAACGCCTCGCCGTCGAAGGCGTGCAGTTTCATCCCGAGTCGGTTCTGACCTCATGCGGCAAACAGATCCTCGCCAACTTCGTCCGCCAGTGCAGCAGCGTTCATTCCAACAGCACCGCAGCCGCGCAAAGCTCCATGCAAAGCCGCGGTGCTTAAGCGGTTTCGGAGATACCGCTCCACGGTGTCATCGTAGGAGGCTCGCCGCTTTTAGCGAGCCGACGTGACGATCTATGCATTTCACCGGGCGCGCGGAGCCGAGCGGAGCAATTGGGGATGTCAGCTCCTGCCACTCATTTGTGCGAGAAGCCGCGTTGCTACTTCCGCCTGCTCCATCGCGAAGTTTGGTTGTTCTTATCACAAACACCACCGTTGGTGGCCACATTTGCGGAGCCGCAGCGGAGCAATGTGGGGATGTAAGCTCTCTGCGGCACTCATTTGTGCCCGCGCCGGTGCCCCACGTTCCGCCCGTTTTTGGCTAACGTGGGGTAGTTTCCCTAGGTTATCCCCGCGTTCGCGATCAATAAAAAAGTGGGCCTGCGAACAGGCCCACTCATTCTTTGATTCCACCCAGACTTATTTGCAGGCTTTGGCAGCCTTTGCCTTCGCTGCCGGCGCCGGTGACAACAGATGCCGGATGTGATCGAGCCGCGCTTTCAGCTGACCCTTGTAAGCTTTCAGGTCAATCGGTTCCTGCGCTACGCCACTATCCATGGCTGCCTTGGCGACTGCCATCGCTTCCCATTCCAGTACGCGCATGTCGAACTGCTTCGGCACAATGTACTCCCGGCCGAACTTCATCGACTTTACGCCATACGCTTTCAGCACTTCGTCGGGAACAGGCTGCTTGGCCAGATTAGCCAGCGCCATGGTGGCCGCCTGCTTCATCTGCTCGTTGATCTGCGTGGCGTGTACGTCGAGCGCGCCGCGGAAGATGAACGGGAAGCCGAGCGAGTTGTTGATCTGGTTCGGATAATCCGAACGCCCGGTGCACATGATGACGTCCTTGCGTGCCGCAGTCGCCGCTTCGAAGGTGATCTCAGGATCGGGGTTCGCCATGGCGACAACCACCGGCGAGGCAGCCATCGACTGCACCATCGCCGGAGTCACGCAATTGCCTGTCGAGAGGCCGATAAACATGTCGGCGTTCTTCAACGCGTCCGCCAGCGTCCTGGCTGCGGTCTCCACCGCCAACGGCTCCTTGTACTTGTTCATGCCTTCTTTGCGTCCCTTGTAAATCACGCCTTTGGAATCGCAAAGAGTGATGTTCTCGGGCTTCACGCCAAGATTGATGTAATGCTTGGCCGTCGAGATCGCCGAGGCCCCTGCGCCGTTGAATACGATCTTGATCTTGTCGAGCGGCTTGCCCACAATCTCCATCGCGTTCAGCAGGCCCGCGCCGGAGATGATCGCGGTTCCATGCTGATCGTCATGGAATACCGGGATATTCATCACTTCCTTCAGCCGCGTTTCGATCTCGAAACATTCCGGAGCCTTGATGTCTTCCAGGTTGATGCCGCCGAAGGTGGGCTCAAGCAACTTCACGCACTTGACGATATCGTCCACGTTCTCCGTGCCGAGCTCGATGTCGAACACGTCCACGTCGGCGAATCTCTTGAACAGAACAGCCTTGCCTTCCATGACCGGCTTGCCGGCCATCGCGCCGATATTGCCCAGCCCGAGCACCGCCGTGCCGTTGGTGACTACCGCAACCAAGTTCCCTTTTCCGGTGTACTTGAAAGCGTCATGCGGGTTCTTCTGAATGTCCAGGCAGGGGGTCGCAACCCCAGGGGTATAAGCCAAGCTGAGGTCATGCTGAGAAGCGCATGACTTGGTGGGAAGAATCTCGATCTTTCCCGGCCGCCCGACCGAGTGATAGCTGCGTGCTTCAATTCCAAAATTTGCCATAATTGCCGTCCGTCCAGTCATTCGTGATTAAAGTTTGGTTGAATAATTTATCTTGTCCAGAGCGCCCTTGAATCCCTCCACTCCTATGGCGAACTCGCGAGGCGCTGAGCATTAGTGTCTTGCCAAAAAATACCGTCGGTTCCGGCGTGCTTGCATGCCCGAAACCTTCAAACAGGGCGGACTTTATCTCAAAATATTGAACAACCAAGTGACTTGCGACTAGCAACCTCGTGATACACGTCACATTTAGGCTGGAATTATCGCAACGTCACGCTGAGCTGTGCGCTGGATCACCTGCAAAGCCGCAACTGTGCTAGTTTTAAGACTTTGGTGGAGGGGGCCACTCTTGGGCTGTTGCAGAATTCAACACTCGGATCTCCGCCAGATTGCTTTATAAATCCTCTGGATGCCCTTCCGGCGTCGTCTGCGTCGGCCAGGAATCACCCCATGCCGCTCTGCGGGCGGCCCTGTAGTCCGCCTTCTTCGATTTGCCGATTGTGCGTTTGCCTATGCCGTCCGCGGAGCATAGTTGCAGCTCAACAAAGCCGGAGTGATACACGGGATGCCGGACAATTCTCTGCTCTGCCGGATTGGCCGTGAGCGGCGTGGCCGCCAGATATGAGAACTTCTCGTCCTCGTGCCCGAGCTCTCCCGCTTTGATTCGCCGGTGCATGGCGGTGCGCTCGACCCGCGCTGCGAAGTGACACCAATCGCCGGCAACGGCCATTGGACACGCCAACCTGTGCGGGCAAGGAGCCACCAGGGTTGCACCCAGGGCGATTAGCTCCGACCTCGCCTGATGTACGCAGCCGAATCCGGCTCGCGTGCCAGGTTCAACCAGCACCAGCAGCTTGCGCGTCCTCTGCCACGCCTGCCGCAGGCATAGGGTGCGCTGGGCCTCAGTAAGCTCTCCGAGCGAGTACGAGGCGACGACAAGATCGAATGCTCCCTCCGCAAACTTGCCATTCAGGTCCGAGTGAATCCACTCCGCCTGGCGCAGAGCTGGCGAATCGCTAGTTGCACAAAGCTGCTGCCCCAAACCGATAAGGCCACCGTCGCGCTCGACAAGCGTAAGCTGACGCACATCGGGGAAAAGCTCGATGGCCGCCCAGGCCGCGGTTCCTGGTCCCGAGCCCAGATCGAGCATCGTCTGCATCGCCGTACCGTTATCGGACATAGAATCATTATCGGACATAGGATCGTTGCCGGATCGCACCATAAAATGCCGATTTGCCACCCTAATTGCCTGCACCAGCGCGGCGTAAGTCGCTGGCATGCGGACCAAAAGGTAAGCCAGGCGCTCGTCTTCACTTCGAATTGCCGCGGCTTGCGTCGCGTTCTTGTAGCGATCCGTCAGGGCTGCCGCCGCAAGCCGCAGACGTTGGGTGGACACCGCTTCCGTCAGCCTCTCGATCGCTTCCGGCAGCTTGGATGGCAGTCTCATCGCCCCAGTGTAAATGCACGTCAGCTCGACACATGTGGATTTCCAGGTTCGGACCCGGCGCTCGCCGCATCTCAAACAGCGACGCTTGTCACCAGAAGAGGTGATCTTCTCTGCTGTCACATTTGTTCGTGTGTTTTGCATCGTGCGCGGCACGTTGCAAAACACCTTAAATCGTGATGCCGCTACGACTGCCGTAATCCACTGCGGTCACGATCTTGGGTGACTCGTCTCACTTACCTAACTTCTTTTGAAAGCGTAACTTAGAAGCATAGGTGCTGGGCCAATGGAACGCGAAGAGCAGCCGCGCCGCCGATCGCGAAACCCTGGAAAAGGAGCTTGCCGTATGGGACGCACGATTGAAGTTACCGAACTGATCCTGAGGGATGCCCACCAGAGCCTGCTGGCAACCCGCATGGCGATGGAAGACATGATTCCGGCCTGCGAAGACCTGGATAACGCCGGTTTCTGGTCGCTGGAGTGCTGGGGTGGAGCAACCTTCGATTCCTGCATTCGCTTCCTCAACGAAGATCCCTGGGAGCGCCTCCGCACCTTCCGCAAGTTGCTGCCCAAAACGCGTCTTCAGATGCTGCTCCGAGGGCAGAACCTGCTTGGCTACCGCCACTATGAAGACGGCGTAATCGAGCGTTTTGTCGACAAATCCGCCGAGAACGGCATGGATGTGTTCCGCGTCTTCGATGCGCTCAATGACCTTCGCAACATGCGCACCGCCATTCAGGCGGTCAAGAAGACGGGCAAGCACGCGCAAGGCACGATTTGTTACACCGTTAGCCCGGTGCATACCATCGAAGCCTTTGCCGAAATGGCGGAGCAGTTGGTCGAGATGGGGTGCGATTCGATCTGTGTCAAGGATATGGCAGCCCTGTTGAAGCCGCAGCCCGCCTACGATCTCGTCAAGAGCATCAAGAAGCGCTGCGGCGAGCAGACGCTGGTGCATGTTCACGTCCATGCCACCACGGGCGTCACTCTGGTCTCGCTGATGAAAGCCATCGAAGCCGGGTGCGACATCGTTGACACGGCCATCAGCTCGCTTTCGCTCGGCCCCGGACACAATCCTACGGAGAGCTTCGTCGAGATGCTCGAGGGCACTGCGTACAACACCCGGTTGGATATGGATCGGCTGCTCAAGGTGAAGCGCTACTTCGCCAAGATACGTCCACGCTATAGCGAGTTCCTGAGCGACATCAACGGTGTGGAGACAGAGATTTTCAAGAGCCAGATTCCAGGCGGCATGATCTCCAACATGGAGAGCCAACTCAAGCAGCAGGGGGCAGGCGACCGCCTCCAGGAAGTGCTCGAAGAGGTGCCCAGGGTGCGGCGCGACGCCGGTTATCCTCCACTGGTCACGCCTTCCAGCCAAATCACAGGGTCGCAGTCCGTACTCAACGTGCTGATGGGCAAATACAAGGTGCTCACCGGAGAATTCGCCGACCTCATGCTGGGCTACTACGGCAGCACTTTGGGCGAGAAGAACCCGGAGATCCTAAAACTTGCCGAGGCGCGCGCCAAAAAGCCGCCAATCACCTCCCGTCCGGCTGATTTGCTGAAACCGGAATGGGACGCTCTGCGGGCGCAGGCCCTCGCCCTGGAAGGTTGCAACGGCAGCGATGAGGATGTGCTCACCTATGCGATGTTCCCCCAGGTGGCGTCAAAGTTTTTTGCTTCCCGCCACCAGGGACCCAGAAATCTGGGAAAAGACCCGGTAAAAGCTGCTCCGGCCCCGGCTTCGGCCCCGGTTGCGGGCGAGGCGTCGGCGAACGGCATCGCGCATCCCCGGAACTACGTTGTGACGCTGAACGGGAAAGAGCACAGGGTTACGGTGGCGCCGGCTAAATAGGCAGGCCGCCATACGAGTTCAACTAAGGATTGGCCGAATCGATCGGAGAAAAACCATGGCCACACAAAGCACGGAATCGGCACAAAAAACATTGGCAAAAAAAACAATGAACGAGCGAGTTACCGAGTTGCGGGCCCGGCGTGAGCAGGCACAACTCGGCGGTGGCAAGGCCCGTCTAGACAAGCAGCACAAAGGCGGCAAACTCAGCGCCCGCGAGCGCATCGAGGGGCTGGTCGATCCGGAGAGCTTTCAGGAGATCGCCCTGTTTGCCGAGCATCGCGCCACGCTGTTCGGAATGGCGGAGAAAGAGATGCCCGCCGACGGCGTGGTGACCGGCTGCGCCACCGTCGACCGCCGGCTGATCCACCTTGCCAGTCAGGATTTCACCGTCGCCGGCGGTGCTGCGGGCGAGGTCCATTGCGACAAGATCGCCGACATGATGGAAATGTCGCTCAAGACCGGCAGCCCCTTCGTCTTCATCAACGATTCGGGGGGCGCGCGCGTGCAGGAGGGCATCGATAGTCTCTCCGGTTACGGCCGCGTCTTTTATCGCAACGTGATGTTGTCGGGCACTGTGCCGCAAATCTCGATCATCTGCGGCCCCTGCGCCGGTGGTGCTGCTTACAGTCCGGCGCTAACCGATTTCATCATCCAGACCCGCAACGCGCAGATGTTTATTACCGGACCCCAGGTCATCAAGCAGGTGACGGGCGAGGTGGTCACGGCCGAGGAACTAGGCGGACCGCAGGCACAGATGAACACTTCGGGTGTGGTGCATCTGGTGGCCGCAAACGATGAAGAGGCCCTTTACCTTTGCCGCAGGCTGCTCAGCTTTTTGCCTTCGAACAATCTGGAGGATCCGCCGCACCTTCCCTTTGACATGCCGCTGGAGGACGATCCGGAGTTAGGCAACCTGTTGCCGGTCGAAAGCAAGATTGGCTACGACATGCGGGGTATCATCGCCCGCGTGCTGGACCACCAGGATTTTCTGGAGATTCAGCCTGGCTTCGCGCCCAACATTGTGGTGGGGTTCGGACGGATTCAGGGACGCTCGGTGGGGGTTATCGGGAACCAGCCCGCGGTGCTGGCCGGAGCGCTCGACATCAATGCTTCCGACAAGTCGGCGCGATTCATTCGTTTCTGCAACGCCTTCAATGTGCCGTTGGTAACCTTCGTCGATGTCCCGGGTTTCCTGCCCGGGGTACAGCAGGAGTACGGCGGAATCATTCGTCACGGAGCCAAGATGCTGTTTGCCTACTCGGCGGCGACCGTGCCGAAAGTGACCGTCATCGTGCGCAAGGCTTACGGCGGCGCCTATCTGGCGATGTGCGGCAAGGATCTGGGAGCCGACCGCGTGCTGGCGTGGCCCACGGCCGAAATCGCCGTGATGGGCGCCGAGGGCGCGGCTGAGATCGTCTTTCGCCGCGAAATCGATGCCGCCAAGGATAAAGGGGTCCGGCGCAAAGAGCTTATCGAACTCTATCGCAATACTTTCGCAACTCCCTTCGTCGCCGCCGGACGTCGGCTGGTGGACGACATTATCGAGCCGTCGCAAACCCGGCGTTCGCTGGCTAAGGCGCTGGAGTCGCTGCACCATAAACGCGAGTTGCGTCCGCCCAAGAAGCACGGACTGATTCCGCTCTAAGGCGAATGGAGGATTTGATGGAAGAGCAAGATCCGAAGACCGGCGAATCTCCCTTGCAGCTTATTTTGCGGGAAGTCGAAGAGCTGAGGCGCGAAATCAGAGAGCAGGGAAATCGTCTGACCGAGTTGGAGATGGCGCTTTCCAGAACGGCGGGAAAGGCAACGGACGCCGAGGCCGCCACGCCGTCCGCACCAGAGGCACCCGACGAGATCACGGCGGAGCGGATGGCCGTCATCGCCGCCGTCGTCACAGCGTTCCTGGGCAGGAACGTGCGAATCCACCAGGCACGCCTGGTGAATCCCGAAGTGGTGAGCCCATGGGCGCAGCAGGGACGCGTTTTCGTGCAGGCTTCGCATGCCCTTGCGCGGCACTGATTGTCACCGGTAAGCGGTTGTTTGCTGTCGCTGCTGGTTGAGGTTTGAAAGGAGCGCTCTACCTTGAAGCTACAGATCGCGATTGATGGCAAAACCTATGAGGTTGAAGTTGAGATCGCCGAGGACGATACTCAACCGCGCATGTACCCGGCGTATGCGCCGCCGCCGTCCTCCGCCGCGGACGGTGCGCCGGTTGCTCCGGCTGCCGGCCCCAGGCCGTTACCGGCGGGTACGGAGGTGGTTGCCGATGAGTCGAAGGTATGCCGCAGTCCCATTGCCGGGGTTGTTATCCGCTGCAACGCACAGAACGGACAGCAAATTCAGCCCAACGATCTGCTGCTGGTGGTGGAAGCCATGAAGATGGAAACCAATGTCACGGCGCCGGTCGGAGGCACAATCAAGAACATCAGGGTGAAGCCTGGCGACGCCGTTCAAATCGGGCAAGTTGTGGTCGAGTTCGACTAGCAAAACAGCGCGGGGCCGGGTGCGGATTATTTCGCAGCCGGCGAGCAACACCCCGCATTCAGAGGTAGAATTCCAAGCTGACGGAACTGCATCGTTGCTCCCGCATGCAACAGGGGTGGTATTCAACTAGAGGAAAATGGTTATGAGTCATGCTCACCCAGTGAGTGCCTTTAACCAGGAACTGCTGAAGGTTCCCGGATTCCTTTTTTTTGATCACATTGCCATTGCGGTTCGTTCGGGCGAGTTGGACAAGCAGGTTGAGGCATATCAACTGCTCGGATTCCGCGAGGTCCACCGCGAAGAGGTGCTCGGCGGTGACCAGGTACGCGAGGCATTGCTGCAAGTTGGCGACGGCCCGAACATGATTCAGGTCATCGAACCGCTCAACGAGAGCTCGCCGGTGCAGAAGTTCATCGACAGGAATGGCGGGCGGGGCGGCCTGACTCATCTGGCGTTCCGTGTACGCAACGCCAAAGCAGCGTACGATTATATGCAGGGGGCGGGGTTCAACCTTATCGACAAGGCCCCACGCCGGGGCTCGCGTGGAACCATTGTGTTTTTCGTCCACCCAAAATCGCGTAACGAAAACCCCTTCGGGTTCCTGATCGAGGTGGTTGAAGATCCCAACCAGCACTGACCGCAGTGCGGGAATGAGCATCGCCTATGCCACAAAACAACAGCTTAAAGCTGAAGGAAGACTTTCCTCCGGTAACAACCGCGGAGTGGAACGAGGTCGTCGCCAAAGACCTCAAGGGAGACGCGCCCTCCAAGTTGCTCTGGAAGACCGACGAAGGGATTAGCGTTAAGCCCTTCTATCGCGCGGAGGACATCAACGACCTGCAGTTTCAGCTCTCCAGCGCTCCGGGCGAATTTCCGTTCGTGCGCGGCACGCGCGCAACCAACGACTGGTCCATCCGGCAAACCATCGACTTGCCCGACCCGGCGCAGGCCAACGCCGCCGTTCGTCAAGCGCTTACCGCCGGAGCAGAATCGATCGCCTTTGAAGTTCTGCCCGAGGGCGCCTCCCTGCGCGGTGTAGCCGTGCAGAACGCCGAAGAAATGCGGCGGTTGATTAAAGGTCTCAATGGCGTCCCGCTCTCGTTTCGCGCCCACCAGGCGGCGCGCGCCATCCTCGCACTCTATCTTGCCGAGTTGAAGGAGCCCGCCAGTGTTACCGGCTCCATCGATTTCGACCCGCTTGGCGACCTGCTGCTGGACGGCGCGAGTTCGCGCACACCGCAGGAGATTTTCGCCGACGCCGCCGAGACCCTGAAATTCGCCGCCGCCAAAGCGCCTCTGCTGCGAACCCTCGCGGTTCGCGCCGGGCAGTATACCGAGGCGGGCGGCACCGTTGTCCAGGAGCTTGCCTTCGCCCTCGCCACGGGGGTTGAGTACCTTTCCGAGCTCACGCAGCACGGGCTTAGCGTCGATCAAGTCTGCTCGAAAATCTTTTTTGTGTTTGCCTCCGGCTCCAACTACTTTTTCCAGATTGCAAAGCTACGCGCCTTCCGCATGATGTGGGCGCAAGCGGTCGCGCAATTCAAGCCGCTGCAGGCAGACTCGTCCAAGGCCATTGTGGAAAGTGTCACCGCGCGTTGGGGAATCACGGCTTACGCCGCCCACAACAATCTGCTACGCGGGGCCACCGAAGCGATGTCCGCCGCCATGGGCGGCAGCGACAGCATCGAAGTCACGCCTTTCGACGCCGCCGTTAAGCCCTCCGATGATTTCTCCCGCCGCATGGCGCGTAACACCCAGGTCATTCTCAAACAGGAATCCTATCTGGATCGCGTCGCCGATCCCGCCGGGGGCTCTTACTATGTGGAGTCACTGACCGACTCGCTGGCGCGTGAAGCCTGGAAGCTCTTTCAGGAAGTGGAAGCCAAGGGCGGGCTGCTCAAAGCCATGCAGTCGGGTTTCGTGCAGCAGGAGATTGCCAACTCCCGCCGGCGAAAGGACGAAGCCATCGCGGCGCGCCGCCTCAGTCTGCTGGGAACCAATCAGTACCCGGATCATCACGAGCAGGTGCTCGCAACGCTTGAGCAAAATGCCAATGTGACCGCGCTGCGCAAGTCAGCCTCTGGCGTAAAGCCGGCTTCCTCGGCTGCGGAGTTGGCGCGTCAGTTCGCCGATGGGGTGACGCTAGGCGATTCCCTGGCGCCCGGTCCCGCTGTGTTTACCGTCGAAAAGCTCACGCCCTACCGCGGGGCCGAGCCCTTCGAAGCCCTGCGGCTGCGCACCGAGCGGCATACCGCTAAGACCGGTCGCCGTCCGCGTGTGCTTCTGCTGGAGTATGGCGACATCAAGATGCGCAAAGCCCGCGTAGCCTTCAGCTCGAACTTCTTTGCCGCAGCGGGTTTTGAGATTGTCCCCGCCTTCGCCGAAGCCGACCCCGTCGCCGCCGCCCAAGTCATCGCCGAGCGAAAGCCGGACTTGGTCGTGCTTTGCAGCGCCGATCAGCAATACCTGCCCATGGCGAGGACACTGATCGAAAAACTGCGGCAAACCAAAGCAGTGCCGGTGATCGTTGCCGGTTACCCCAAAACTGACATCGAACAACTACAGCGGGATGGAGTCGCCGATTTCGTCCACGTTCGCAGCAACGCGCTCCAGGTGTTGACGCACTGGCAGCAGCAGTTGGAAGTGGGGGATTAACGACATGCGGCCTGATTTCAGCAAAATCGATTTCCGATCGAAGGCCAATGGTGGTGCGCGTACCTCGTTCGGCCCAGTCGCATCCGAGCGCGAGGCGTCTGCTCGCCTCTGGCTCACGCCGGAGCACATCGAGGTTCCCGGAGTCTTGAGCCGCCAGGTGCTCGAAGGCATGGAGCACCTCGAATACGCCGCTGGTATTCCGCCGTTCTTGCGCGGCCCGTACTCGACCATGTACGCCACCCAGCCGTGGACGATACGCCAATATGCCGGCTTCTCCACGGCCGAGGAGTCGAACGCCTTTTATCGCCGCAATCTCGCCGCCGGCCAGAAGGGACTCTCGGTCGCCTTCGATCTGCCGACGCATCGCGGTTATGACAGCGACCACGAACGCGTGCCCGGCGATGTCGGCAAAGCCGGTGTTGCCATCGACTCCGTTCTCGACATGAAGATCCTCTTCGGCCAGATCCCTCTGGATCAGATGTCAGTGTCGATGACCATGAACGGCGCGGTGCTGCCCGTCATGGCCTTCTTTATCGTTGCCGCCGAAGAGCAGGGCGTGCCGCCGGAGAAGTTGAGCGGAACCATCCAGAACGACGTTCTCAAGGAGTTCATGGTCCGCAACACCTACATCTATCCGCCCGCGCCTTCGATGCGGATCATCGGAGACATCTTCCGCTTTTGCTCGGAGAAGATGCCGAAGTTCAACTGCATCAGCGTAAGCGGCTACCACATGCAGGAAGCCGGGGCCACCGCCGACATTGAGCTGGCCTATACGCTCGCCGACGGGGTCGAATACTTGCGCACTGGCATCAAGGCCGGCCTCTCGGTCGATGATTTTGCGCCGCGCATTTCCTTCTTCTGGGCGATTGGCATGAACCACTTCATGGAAATCGCCAAGATGCGCGCCGCGCGTGTGCTCTGGGCCAAGCTGGTCAAGCAGTTTGGACCCAAAAACGTGAAATCCCTGGCACTGCGCGCGCACTCGCAAACCTCCGGCTGGAGTCTGGCCGCGCAAGACCCGTATAACAACGTGATCCGCACGTGCGTCGAGGCCATGGCCGCCGTCCTGGGCCACACCCAGTCTCTGCATACGAATTCGTTGGACGAGGCCATCGCGCTGCCGACTGATTTCTCTGCCGGCATCGCGCGCAACACGCAGCTTTATCTCCAGCAGGAAACCGAAATCACCCGCGTCGTCGATCCCTGGGCCGGCTCCTACTATGTCGAAAAGCTCACCCATGAACTGATTCACCGGGGCTGGGCCCTCATCCGCGAGGTAGAGGAGCTCGGCGGCATGGTGAAGGCCATCGAGGCGGGCATTCCCAAAATGCGTATCGAGGAAGCCGCCGCGCGCAAGCAGGCTCGCATCGATGCCGGCGTGGACACCATTGTTGGTGTCAACGCCTACAGGCTCGAAAAAGAGGCTCCGCTCGCCACCCTCGAAGTCGACAACAGCGCCGTTCGCGACGCCCAGATCCGGCGCCTCGAAATGCTTAAGGCGGAGCGCAACGCGGGCGAAGTCGAGTGCGCACTCGCGGCGCTCACCGAATGCGCGCGGACGGGAACCGGCAATCTGCTGGCGCTTGCCGTCGACGCGGCCCGCAAACGCGCCACCCTGGGCGAAATTTCAGGCGCGCTTGAGAAGGTCTTTGGCCGCTATCAGGCGGTCATCCATTCCATCTCAGGCGTTTACTCGGCGGAGAGCCAAATGGACAAGGAATTTCAGAATGCGCGCCTCATGGCCGACGAGTTCGCCAAAGAGGAAGGCCGCCGGCCGCGAATCCTGGTGGCCAAGATGGGGCAGGACGGCCACGACCGCGGCGCCAAAGTCATCTCCACGGCGTTCGCCGACCTGGGCTTTGACGTCGATATTGGACCGCTCTTCCAGACGCCGCGCGAGGTGGCGCGCCACGCCGTTGAAAACGACGTGCACGTGCTCGGAGTATCCACCCTCGCCGGCAGTCACAAGACTCTGGTGCCTATGGTCATCGAGGAACTCAAGACACTGGGCCGCGAAGACATTCTCGTCGTGGTCGGCGGAGTCATTCCGCCGCAGGACTTTCAGTTCCTTTATGACGCGGGCGCATCCGGTGTCTTCGGTCCCGGCACCATCATTCCGGTTGCGGCCCAGAAGATTCTGCGCGTGTTGATCAGCACCGCCGTGGAAGACAAGGTGGACGGCGTCGCGCCTCCGGCAAGGTGAGTTAAACATCCCGACGGTGCCCCACATCTGCCGCAGTCAGCAGATGTGGGAGTTTTCCCTGAGGAATTCCTCCGCAATACATCTATTCTTCAATCGCGCCGCAGGATAAACTCTGAGCCGGAGTTTCCGCCGTTCAGCGGGGAGGCTAGCAGAATGTACCGCAGCAAAAAGATACTGGGTAAGCCCGAGTGGTGCTTTAACCGCAGTGTCTTCAAATCGCTTGGTTACTCGAACGACGACCTGGACAAGCCGATCATCGGCATCGCCAACGCCTGGAATGAACTGGTGCCGGGACACGCCAATCTGCGGCAAGTGGCGGAATGGGTTCGCAAAGGCATCTATAAGGCGGGCGGAACGGTCGCCGAATTCGGCGTGATCGGCGCCTGCGACGGCACCGCACAGGGGAACGTCGGCATGCACTTCATCTTGCCGTCGAGGGACTTGATTGCCAACGACATCGAAGTGATGGTCGAGGCCCATCAACTGGATGCGATCGTCCTGCTGGGCTCTTGCGACAAGATTGTTCCGGGCATGCTGATGGCAGCCGCGCGGCTGGACATTCCCGCAATCTTTCTTCCCGGCGGCCCCATGCTGGGCGGCGTGGTCTTTGACAATCGGAAGTCGGACCTGACGACCATGTCTGAAGCCCTGGGCATGCTGAAAAACAGCGCCATCAGCGAAGAGACTTACGAAGGGCTGGAAGATCTCTGCGGGCCGACCTGCGGCTCCTGCGCGTTTCTGGGGACGGCCAACACCATGTGTTGTCTTGCCGAAGCCCTTGGGATGTCGCTTCCCGGCTCGGCTTTGATTCCGGCGGTCTATGCCGACCGGCTCAGAATTGGCGAAGAAACCGGTAAGGCAATCGTCAATCTGGCAAAGAACGGGGTGAAGGGGAAGGACATCATTACCCTGGAATCGCTGCGCAACGCGGCGCGCGTCCTCATGGCAATCGGCGGGTCGACAAACGGGATCCTGCACCTCACTGCGGTGGCTGCGGAGATCGGAATTTCCGCCGAAGAAATGATGAATGTCTACGATTGCACCAGCGAGACCACGCCGCAGGTGGCAAAGGTCAATCCCGCATCGAAATACGACATGGAAGACTTCTACAAGGCCGGCGGCATCCCCCAGGTCATGCAGGAGATCAAGTCCCTGCTGCACCTTGACTGCCGCACCGTAACCGGCGCGACCACTGGCGAAAACCTCGAACGGTTCCGGGGAAAGTTTCCGGTGAATCGAGAGGTCATCAAGACCATGAGCGAGCCCTTCAACGCGCTCAAGGGGTTGGCCATCCTGAAGGGCAATCTGGCGCCTGACACAGCGGTGACCAAGCCTGCCGCCATCGATCCTTCGATGTGGAAGTTCACTGGCATCGCGCGCGTATTCGATTCCGAGGAACTGGCCGAAGCGGCCATACTGGACGGGAAGATCGAGCAAGGCGACGTGGTCGTCATTCGCTACGAAGGCCCGAAGGGCGGACCTGGCATGCGTGAAATGTACAAGGCCATGAAGTACATCTACGGCATGGGACTGGCGAAAAAGACCGCTCTCATTACCGATGGCCGCTTCTCCGGGACCAATAATGGATGTTTCGTCGGGCACATTTCGCCGGAAGCCGCCGAAGGCGGCCCCTTAGCGATCGTCGTCGACGGCGATACAATTACCATCGACATTCCGGGTAAGAGCTTGCAGTTGCACGTGAGCGAGGAGGAAATCGCGTCTCGCTTGAAAACCTGGAAGAGACCGAAGCCCAAGTTCACCAAAGGCTATCTGGGCCTGTACACCAAATTGGCCTCGTCGGCCGCCAGTGGCGCGATTCTGCGGATGGAATAGCGCGGTTCCAGAGTTGGCGTATCCTTCCAAGGAGGCTTCGGACATCGAGCAAAAAGGATAGAACGGTAACCTCCGATCTCGAAACGTCGAAACTTGAAACTTCTTTTGAACGGAGTTTTCGATTGCCTCCTGGGGATAAAACACTTTTTGTTCGGCCCGGCGTCGATCAGCCTGCGGACATCAGACCCACGGGTGTTCGCCGCCGCCGCCGTCTGACCCTCGCCGAATACGTCGAAGGCATTCTTCGCGGCGATCGCATCGTGCTCGCCAGGGCCATCACGCTCATCGAAAGCTCCCGTGGCGAAGACGCCGAATTGTCTCAGCAAATTATCGACGCCTGCCTGCCCAGGTTGGGCGATTCGATTCGTGTCGGCATCACAGGCGTCCCTGGAGCGGGCAAGAGCACTTTCATCGAGGCGCTGGGGAATTACCTGATCGGCAAGGGAAACCGCGTCGCAGTGCTTGCCGTCGATCCCAGCAGCGAGCGCTCAGGCGGCAGCATCCTCGGCGACAAGACCCGCATGGAGCGGCTCGCCAACAGCGAAATGGCATTCATACGCCCCTCGCCCGCAGGCGGCTCGCTCGGCGGCGTCGCCCGTCGCACCCGCGAGACGATGATCCTCTGCGAGGCCGCCGGCTTTCGTACCGTGCTCATCGAAACCGTGGGCGTAGGCCAGTCGGAGACGCTGGTTCACGGCATGGTCGACTTTTTTCTGCTGCTCATGATCTCCGGTGCCGGCGACGAACTCCAGGGCATCAAGCGCGGAATCATCGAAATGGCGGACCTGCTCGCCATCAACAAGGCCGATGGAGATAACGTCAGGGCCGCCGACCGTGCAAAGCGCGAATTGGCTCAATCTTTGCACCTGTTTCCGGCGCGCGAAAACGGTTGGACGCCGCAGGCGGTTACCTGCTCGGCCACCTCCGGCGAAGGCATCTCCGGTGTCTGGGATGCCGTGCTGCACCATCGCGCGCAGATGCAAGTCAGCGGCTGGTTCGACCAGAACCGGCGGCAGCAGCGGCAAACCTGGCTGCGCGAAGCCGTGCGCAATCAGTTGCTCGAACAGTTCCGGCACGACGAGCGCGTCAAGGCCGCTCTGCCGGGGATCGAACAGACCGTACGCGAAGGCGGGCTCTCGCCCACGAGCGCCGCCAAAGCGCTGGTCGAAAAATTCAGGGGCAAGTAGGCCCGATAGCAAGGCCGTCCGGAGGTCGCGATGACTGACTCCAAGCGGTACCACGCGAAAACCATTTTATTCGTACTCCTCTGCACGCTCGTCCTGCTCGCATCCTGCACCTCAAAACCGCCGGAGCCGAAGGATGTCCGGCGCTATCCCATCGAAGGCAAAGTCATCGCCGTCAATCAACCGACCAAGGAAATCACGCTCCAGCATCGAGAGATTCCCGGCTTCATGAAGGCCATGACAATGCCATTCCACGTTCAGGACGAGTGGGTCTTCAACGTTGCGCATCCCGGAGATGAGCTGCACGGAACCCTTGCCGTCAGCCCCGACCGGGCTTATATCACCGATGTCTCCATCAACCAGAACGCGGCGACCGCAGCCGCCAGTTCGACTTCGCAGGCACACTTGCCGGAGGTCGGCGAAGCGGTGCCCGACTTCTTGTTTGTGGATCAGAATGGCCGTCGCGTGCACCTTCATCAGTTCCGCGGTAAGCCCTTGTTGCTGACCTTCATCTACACCCGCTGTCCGCTGCCGGATTACTGCATCCGCATGAGCAACAACTTCGGACAACTTGCCAGAAATCTGAAGCAGGCCAGCCCTGCGGCTTATGGCCGGTTGCAGCTACTCAGTATCAGCATCGATCCGGAATACGATAAGCCGGCCGTCCTGATGCGCTACGGGAAGACGTATGCCGGCGACATCGATCCGAAGTTCGAGCATTGGCGATTCGTCTCCGGGACAGCGGCCGAAACCCGCAAGGCCGCCGATTTTTTTGGACTGGCCTACGTCCCCGAAGGTGGACAGATCGTGCACTCGCTGCGCACCGTGTTGGTTGCGCCCGACGGCAAGATCGCGGCGCAATTTCCCGGGAACGACTGGACGCCCGGCGAGGTTGAGACTGAGCTGAAGAAGTTCTGATCCACCGCCTGCCTCGATGCATGCGAACGCGCGCTGCCGGATGTGGAATAATAATGCTCGTGTGTCGTGGGGTTCCCGGCAACGGTCGCTTTTGCCGTTGCCTCGGGCAGCTTGACGAGGGCCGATCAGCATGGAAGAACGCGAATTTTACGACGAGCGGCAAGAAACCAGGAAGACGACTCTGACGTGTCCGCATTGCCATCAGAGCGCCGAGTACGATCTCTCTTGGATGGTGCGTACCAAAAAGCGCAGTCTGTCGCCGCGCGCCGATGAGCGCGATCGCGCCAGGTTTGCCAAGGCCCGCTCCTACATGGTGCGGCGCGAGGACCTTATGGGCTGCAAGAATGTTCGCTGCCGCAAACGCTTTGAAGTTTCCGGCGTGCAGTCGGTCGCGTTCCTGGATTAGCAATTCGGGTGCCCCATTCAAGCGCAGCTTGGGTGGGGCCTTCGTTCCTCATCACAGAACGGCGCACAGTTTCATCAACCACGAATCCAGCCACTGGCACGGTGGTGCTTTTGAGAGTTGCTCTTCTTTTCGGTATACTCGTCGGTTCGCAGTCTGTGCTCTCGGCGGGCCTGTATTGTCCATTCTTTCTGTCATTCGACCTGTTCCAGCGGAGTCGCCCACGGTGAGTTTTTGGGCTTTCACTCTCGCCGGAGCCAGTGGAGAGAGGTGCTCGGTTGAAGATCCTGGTTTGCGTTAAACAGGTACCACAAAAGGATGTCCCACTGAAACTGAACGAGAGTGGCACGTGGATTCGCGACGACGTGTCCTATGAAGTCAACGAGCCGGATGCCTATGCGCTGGAAGAGGCATTGCGCCAGCGCGAGAAGCATGGTGGCGAAGTCGTGGTCATCACCGCCGGACCGGCGCGCGCACAGCAGGTGTTGCGCGAAGCCTTGGCCAAAGGCGCCAACCGCGCCATTCACCTGGAGGATGACCGCTTCGTTACCCTCGATCCTTTGAATCTTGCCAAGACCCTGGCCGCTGCCGTCAAGGACGAGCAGTTCGACCTCATCTTCACCGGATTGCAGTCCGACGATTACGGCTTCGCGCAGACCGGCGTGTTGCTGGCCGAATTGCTTGGGTGGCCGCATGCGACCATCATCATGCAGATTGAAAACAAGGATGGCGGCATTCGCGTCAAGCGAGAGTTGGAGAGCGGCTTCTTCCAGTTTGTCGATATGCCGGTGCCTGCCGTGCTCACCATTCAGTCCGGCATCAACAAGCTAAGGTATGCGACGCTGATCGGCATCAAGCAAGCCAAAACCAAGCCCATGCGCAAGGTGACGTGGGACGAGGTCAGCTCCGTTGTTGGCGACACTCTGCAGAAGGTCGAGCGCCTTTACGTGCCGCAGAAGACGAAGAAGACCGAGTACCTCGATGGCTCGCCGGCCGACATCGCCAAGAAACTGGTCGACAAGCTGCGCAACGAAGTCCGCGTGCTGTAGCACGTGCGCGGTAAACGCAGCCGCCCGCAAGGCTGCTGCTTTCCTCCTGGACGCGATGGCATCTAAAACGCCAGGAGAAACAATATGCAAACGATCAGGACTTACGATGCCAAAATGGCCGCCCAGCGTCGCGGTTCCGTTGCCCTGGCTGTTGGATGGACGCTGCTTGCAATGGCAATGATCGTTGGCATCTATGTGAGCCAGGATATTCGAGAGGGAACGCGCTTCTTCGTGCATTACGCGGGAGTGCTGGCTCTGCTCGGATTGATCAGTATCGGCTACGGCAATCGTTTACGCCGTTCGAACGGCTGACGAACATCTAATCCGTTTCGCGTTGACAAGTTTCACGTTTCACGAGTACGGAGTTTGTGTTCGTGAAACGTGCAACGAGAAACGGATTAGTCGGGAGTCCGGTATGACGATCGTGGAGAGCCCTGAAAAGAAGCGGGAAACGGCAACCAGCATCATGATCATCGGTTGGATTTGCTGGGGATTTGCCTTGATGGTCACGCTATTCAGTCCGGCCGCCATCCGTCTGGGGCGGCTGGGAATTGTCTACACGGCTGTCGTTCTAGCCATAGCTGGACTGGTGCTGAACGTCATCGGTTATCGCCTGCGCTCGCGCGCACGCCTGCCCTGAGGGAGAGAGATGGATACGATTCTGGTCGTCGTCGAACAGCGTGAAGGCAAACTGAACCGCGTCTCATGGGAGACGCTTACTGGAGCACAGGCCATTGCGGCGCAGACCGGCTGGACGGTTGAGGCTGCCGTCGTCGGCAATAACCTCGGCGCTATCGCCGGCGAAGTCGCGGCCAAAAAGGTCGCCAAGGTTTACGCCATCGAGAGCGAAAAGCTCGCCCGTTACACGCCCGACGGATTTGCCGCGGCCCTCAAGGATTTCATCCAGCAGCGCCAGCCCAAGCTCGTGCTCATGCCGCACACCTACCAGGTGCGGGATTTTGCTCCCAAGCTCGCCACCTCGCTCGGCGTCTCCCTGGTTCCCGACTGCATCGGATTCAAATACGAAAACGGCAAGCTGCTGTTCGTCCGGCAGATGTTTCAGGGCAAGTTCACCGCCGATGTTTCGATCTCCGGCGGCGGTCCATGGTTCGCCAGCTTCCAGACCGGAGCGTTTCGCGCCGACCAGGTGCAGCAGGGCGCGTCGGCCGCTCCGGTTGAGACCGCGCAGGCGCAGATCGCAGACGGCGTGATTCGTACGCAGCCGGAAGCGCCGTTCAAGGAAGCCAAGCAGGCGGTGGACCTTACGCAGGCCGAGATCATCGTCTCCGTGGGCCGCGGCATCAAGGAGCAAAAGAATCTGGAAATGGCGCAGAAGCTCGCCGATGCGCTAGGTGGTGAGATTGCCGCTTCGCGTCCCATCTGCGACAACGGCTGGCTGCCCATGGAGCGCCAGGTCGGCTCGTCCGGCCAGACGGTCGCGCCCAAACTCTATCTCGCGCTTGGCATCAGCGGCGCCATCCAGCACATTGTCGGCATGAAGGGAGCGCGCACCATCATCGCCATCAACAAGGACAGCGAAGCGCCAATCTTCGAGGTCAGCGACATCGGCGTTGTCGGCAACTTGTTCGAAATCGTGCCGCCGCTGATCGAAGAAGATAAAGAAGGCGAAGGGATAAGCCTGATCGTTTCACGTTGGAACGCTGTTCGTGAAACCCGAAACTTGAAACTCGAAACTTCTTTTATGATCTTCCGTAAACCAATTCCCGATGTCGAGCACCCGTTGATGGAAGCGGACGTGACCATTGTCGGCGGCGGACCCGCCGGGTTGGCCTGCGCGCTGCGTCTGTCGCAACTCATCGATGAGCACAATGCAGCCCATCCCGACGCTGCCCTCTCGAAAGAGAACATCTACGTTTTGGAAAAGGCGCGCGAGCTTGGCCAGCACTCGCTGAGCGGCGCGCTGCTTGATCCGCGTTCGATGGACGAGTTGCTGCCCGGCTGGAAAGACGAAGCGCCGATCGAGTCGGAAGTGACCAACGAGGCAGTTTACTTTCTCACCCGCAAGCTCGAAGTTCAAGGCCCCCATCACTCCGCCTCCGCTGCGCGATCACGGCAACTACGTCATCTCGCTCAACCGTTTCGTCAAATGGCTCGGCTCCAAGGTCGAGGAGACTGGCATCACCGTTTTTCCGGGGTTTGCCGGCAGTGAGCTCTTGATCGAAGAAGGCAAGGTCACCGGCGTGCGCACCGACGACAAGGGCGTCGATAAGCAGAACCAGCCGAAAGCGAATTTCGAACCTGGCTACGATCTGAAATCGAAGATCCTGATCCTCGCCGAAGGACCGCGCGGTTCGCTCACCAAGCAACTGACCGCGCGCTTTCAGCTCGACCGCGACCGCAATCCCGATGACCTTTGGCGCCGGCGTGAAAGAGCTGTGGGAGGTCCCTTCCGGGCGCATCGGCCGCGGCCAGGTCATCTACACCATGGGCTGGCCCCTGACCACCCGGGAGTATGGTGGCGCCTGGATTTACGGCGGTAAAGATAACATCGTCTCGCTCGGATTCGTTACCGGACTCGATTACCCGGACCCGCGCACGGACCCGCAGCACGTGCTGCAATCTTTCAAGCAGCATCCCTTTGTTCGCGGCCTGCTCGAAGGCGGCAAGATCGTCCGCTACGGCGCCAAGACGCTGCCTTACGGCGGATGGTGGTCGATGCCGCCGCTGGCGGGCGACGGCTGGATGATCGTCGGCGACTCGGCCGGCTTTCTCAACTCGCAGCGGCTCAAGGGCATTCACCTTGCCATCAAGAGCGGCATGCTGGCCGCGGAAACCGCTTTCGACGCGCTCGTTGCCGGCAACTTTTCCGCCGCTCAACTGCAGGCGTTTAAGCAACGCGTCGACGCCAGTTGGATCAAGCGGGAGCTTTACCCGGTGCGCAACTTCCACCAGGGCTTCGAGGGAGGCCTGCTACAGGGATTTGCCAACGCGGCGCTGCAACAGATCTCCGGCGGCAGGGGCTTGATGGAGCGCTACGCCGCCCACCCCGGGCATAAACGGATGCGCACCCTGGCCGACTCACGCGGATGGGACGAACCCGAGCAAATCACCGGCTGGGCCAAGGGCGACGGTAAACTCACGTTCGATAAGCTAACAGACCTCTACCACTCCGGCACGCGCCACGAGGAAGATCAGCCCTCGCACCTTGTCATTCACGATACGGATATCTGCAATGCGCGCTGCACGCGCGAGTTCGGCAATCCCTGCCAGTTCTTCTGTCCGGCCAATGTCTATGAGATGGTCGAGTCCTCTGCGGTGCCCGGGGCCAAGGAGATTCATCTGAACCCCTCCAACTGCGTGCACTGCAAGACATGCGACATCATGGACCCGTACGAGATCATCACCTGGGTTCCGCCGGAGGGCGGCGGCGGCCCGAACTACGACGGCATGTGAGGTCCTTCATTTCCTGCCCGATGACCCGAAGCCTCCGGCATTGCGGCTCGACTGCGCCAGCTCTTCGACGGTCTCCACCGGCGTGGTCAGCACCGGATAAGGAATGAGATTCGCCAGTTTTTCGCCGGCATGAATTTCAGCCACTGCATCGCCCAGGTTCTCGATCAGCACTTTGATTTCGCCGCGATAGCCAGCGTCGATGACGCCCCCGGTGAGCGCCATTCGCCGTGCGGCCATCGATGACTTGTCGCGTAACAGAGCGCCCAGCGGTTCCTCCGAGGCACTGGTCAATTCAATGGCGATACCGGTTGATACGACGGCATTTCCTCGCGATGCGATGGTCACGTTTTCGGCGGCGTAAATGTCGTAGCCCAGATCTTCACCCGGATGCGCAATTGTCGGCGCCTTGGCTCCGGGCCGCAGCAACTTCACTTTTAGCATGAGAAGAATGTATCAGCCATGGCCCCGCTTCATAGCACGTTCCTCTCGGGGTCATCCTGAGCACCGCGAATGAACTGCTTTCTTTCGCGTTTAAGATTCTCGCAACTTGCCTGTCCGTTTTCGCTGGCAGCAGCGGGAGTGCTGTGCGAAACTTCCAGACGGCAATTCAGCCAATCAGAACCTGCAGTACGGCGAAGGAGGTCTGTGCCGTGGCAACTGAGAGCGTGAAAGAAGCAAAAGGGCGGCGGCTACCCCGGAGAAAAAGGTAGGAGGGTTCGAGGCCTGGGGAAAAAAATGGGGACTGCTGTTCTCCCTCCTCGTGGGAACCGCGATCTGGCTGACGCCGATCGCCAACCTTAACGTCACCCAACACAAGATGTTGGCCATCTTCGGCGGCGCGGTCGCGGTGTGGGTTACGATGGGGGTCAATTTCGCCGTCAGTATCTTCATCATGATCTGCTTCCTGTACTTTTGGGTCGGAAACAGCACCGGCGCGGTGAAGAACGGGACGCTCATACGCAGCACAGACTTCGTGCTGTCGGGATTTTCCGCGGCATCGTTGTGGCTCATCGTCACCGGATTTGTGATCTCGATCGCAATGGTCAGAACTGGAGTTGCCAGAAGACTTCTGCTGCATGTGGTGCGCGGCATTGGCAAGACGCCGTTGCGGGCCATCATGGCGGGTTCGATCACCACCTTGCTGGTTTCTCCCTTTACCCCGAGCAACACGGCCAGATCCCTCGCCATGGTTCCGGTGGTGGAAGGCTTGGCCGAAACCTACAAGGTGAAGGCCGGGGAGAGTAACTTCGGCAAGGCGCTGGCGCTCTCGCAGGCCTTTACCAACAACATTACCGGCTCCGCGTTCCTGACCGCGACTATCCCCAATGCGATGTTTATCGCCGCCATCATCGCGAGCAGCGGCCCATCGAAATACACCAGTTGGGCGTACTGGGCGATGGCCGCGGCGCCCACCAACATCGTTCTGCTATTCCTGATGTGCTGGTTCGTGACCAAAATGTTCCCGCCGGAGATGAAGGAGATCACCGGCGGCATCGAGCGGATCAACGACGACTTGATCGGCACTGGGGCCGATGACCGGACCGGAAAAAAGAGCTGTTATCTTCTTCATGCTCGCAATAATTTTGTGGGCTACCGATCAGCTCCATCATCTGAACCCCACGATGATTGCCTTCATCATCTCGTCGCTGATCTTCCTGCCGCGTCCGATCGGCGTGCTGGAATGGCGGGATGCGCAATACTCGTTGCCATGGGAACTCTTCGTCTACGTCGGCGGGGTCACCACCTTGGCCAATGGCTTGGCGCAGACCAAGGCCGTGGAAGTCATTATCAAGATGGCGTTCGTCTCGCTGGGCTTGAAGGACGTCTCCTACTTCTGGCTGCTAATGCTGCTGATCGGATTCAGCATCTTCAGTCACTTCATATGGGCGGCCACCACCACCATGACCGGAGTCATGGCGCCCATCTATATCGGCATCGCGCAGTCGTTGGGTTTCGATGTCGCCAAGTTTTGCTTGCCCTTGGCCATCATGATGGCGTATGCCCTGTTCCTGCCGTTCAACACTACCGGCAATATGATCTTCATGCAGACCGGGCATTACAAACCGAATGATTTGCTGCAGGGCATCCATCCCCATAGGGTTCATGATCTGGGCTGCGTGGATCATAACCGCCCTTACCTGGTGGAGGTTGATTGGGCTGATGTAGATCATCATGGACGGGCTTCGCTGAGCAGGACAAACTACGATGCTCAGCGCGCGCTTCCGGCGCTGGCGTTGCGGATCACCACGCGGCGGCTCGACGATTTCGTAGTTTCCTTCGATCACGATGCGAATTGCTTCGGTGTAGGCCTTGTGCTCCTGCTCCAGGATGCGCGCCGCCAACGTGTGTTCGTCGTCATCCGGCAGCACCGGGACAGCGCGCTGCACGATGATCGGACCGTGGTCGAGGTGCTCGTCGACAAAATGGACGCTGCAGCCGCTGACTTGCACGCCGTAGTTAAAGGCCTGCTGCTGAGCTTCAAGGCCAGGAAATGCGGGCAGTAGAGACGGATGGATATTGAGAATGCGTTGCGGAAACTGCTGGATGAACCAGGGCGACAATAGCCGCATGTAACCGGCGAGGATGACCAGATCGACCTTCGCCCCGCGCAACGCGGTCACCACATCGCGGTCGTGCTCTTCCCGCTGGCGGCCTCTGCTGGGGATGACCAGCGCATGAAGTCCACGACGGCGGGCAGATTCAATGCCGCCCGCATCGGCGCGATTCGAGATGACGATCGCGATCTTCGCTGCGAGGCGGCCGGCAGCGATGTTGTTGGCGATGGCCTCGAAGTTGGAGCCGCGTCCGGAGAGAAGAATGCCGAGATTCATAAAGGCAGTCGTGCGATCACGAGTACTGTACCTTGCGGTCGCCCTTGACGATGCGGCCGACCACGTGCGCTTTTTCGCCGATGCGCTCGAGGATGCTCTGAACCTTCTTGAATTTCTTGGGCGAGACTACCAGCAACATGCCGATACCCATGTTGAAGGTGCGCATCATCTCCGCGGGTTCAATGTTGCCGAGTTTCCGCAGATGCTCGAAGATCGGCAAGACGGGCCATGTCCCCATTTCGATGAGCGCGGCAGTTCCTTTGGGCAACACGCGAGGCAGATTTTCGGTCATGCCTCCGCCGGTGATATGGGCCATGGCGCTGATGGTATCGGCTTCGATGAGGCGGCGAAGAATCGGCCAGTAACTGCGATGCTGCTTCATCAATTCGTTGCCGATCTTGCCCTTAATCTCGTTGACGTAGGACTCGGGCGAGTACCCGGCAATGGAAAACAGCAATTTGCGGGCGAGCGAATAGCCGTTGGTGTGCAGTCCGGTGGAAGGCAAACCCAATAGGATATCCCCCACCTCCACGGCTTTGCCCGTAATGATGCGATCGCGCTCAACCACGCCGACGATGAACCCTGCCAGATCGTATTCCTGCGGCGGATAAAAGCCCGGCATCTCGGCCGTTTCTCCGCCGATGAGGGCGCAGCCGTTATGCTTACAGGCCTCGGCAACTCCACCGACAATCCTTTCGGCGACTTCCGGGTCGAGTTTGCCGACAGCCAGGTAATCCATGAAGAAAAGCGGGGTCGCGCCCTGCACGACAATGTCGTTGACGCAGTGATTCACCAGGTCGCCGCCGATGGTGTGGTGCAGGTTCATCTCGAAGGCGAGTTTCAACTTGGTGCCGACGCCGTCGACGCTGGAGACGAGGACGGGATCCTTGAATTTCTTCTTGTCGACTTGAAACAGGCCGCCGAATCCGCCAATTTCGCTGAGCACGTTCTTGTTGAACGTGCGATGAGCCAGATACTTGATGCGCTGCTTGGTGCGATTGGCTCGTTCTATGTCGACGCCGGCGTCGGCGTAAGTGAAGCTTTTCTGTTCCTGTTCCATGCTTTGCGCCAAGCAAACATCCGGGTGATCAAGATAGGGTTGAACGGAAATTGTACCATTGTCTCAGTAGCTTTCGATCTACTGGCAATCAGCACGGCTGATACTGCGGCCCTGAACCATGCCCGATGGGACGAATTCAGGCTGCTGGCACCGTTCTCCGGGCATCCCCTGCTTCTGGACAGATGCCATCGAAACGTTATTTAGCCGAGGCAGCTTTCGCGGGCGGCGCGGGCGCACTGATGATAACCACCGAGTCGGCGCGAACGAAATACGGCTGCATATTTCGCATTTCGAGCTTCATCATATCGAGCTCAAGTTTCGTGCCGTCCACCCTCACCACGCAATAGTGGTAAGTGACACCGGGTTGCCGATATCCATCCCCCGGTTTGCGCGGAACAGAGTATGGCGTCGCGCCGCCGCCTCCGGTCACAATGTAGGTCACGCCATGGTGCTCATAACGTTCGTAGTTATGGACATGACCGCTAAACACAATGAAGTGCGGCCGGGTCTTGAGTTGGCGTTCTTCCAGCATTTTCGCCAGCGCCTGCTCGCGAGGGCGCTCCGAATGGCCACCCCCCAAAAGGCTATTTTTCGAATTGGTGTAAGGCGGGTGATGCAGCAGGAAGAAGACAAAAGAGACGTCGTCGGGAAGATGATCGAGTTGGCTGGCCAGCCACTGTCCCTGGGCACCGGTCGTCTCATCTTGCGAGCTGTCCAAAACCAGCGTGAGTGTGCTGCCCGCCCGCATGGAGTAATAGCGGCTGTTCTTCAGCTCAGGAAAGTGCTGGAAGTAATTCCGCAAGCCGGCGATTGGATCCTTGTAAAGCTCGTGATTGCCAATGGTGGGGAAAACCGGGACCATGGCGTGGCCCAAGCCTTGGTTTCGGCGTCCCAGACCGCCCAATCGGCGGAGTTATCACCCTGCAGCACCAGATCGCCGCTGAAAAGAATAAAACTTGGTTTGATGAATGCGATCTGATTGACCAGAGCCCTGCGAATTTCCGGATTGCTGGGCGCGACGTTGGCTGGATTGGTGAACCGGGCATCGCCATAGGCGACGAACTGGAAGGGCCCCTTGACTGCGACCTTCAGGGCCGCCGCGCCCCCGTTATCCGCAACCACAGCGCGGGCCGGCATCCCCACGGGTTGCTGGCCCCAGCCTGAGATGACCGCAGCGAACAAGACAATAAACAGCAGCCGGACAGCGAAGAGATTGCGCATGGATTTGAGTTGCCGCAGGCGGTTGGAAGGCTCAGAGTCCGCCAACGGACGTGTCACGATCCGTATATTATAGACTAACTCCTTGAAAACACAAGGGCAATACGCACTGTGCGAGCGCCCCACTGGAATGATACTCTGAGAACGACAGAAGCGAACAACTTGGTTGTTCTTGACGACTGAGTTTAGTCGGTGAGCCTAAGCGCGTTCCTCGCGGGGAGGAATGGTGGCCGTAATCCAGAACCATGCAATCCGTCACGCTGTAGGATTGGCCGCAAGCGGCGGTGTTGTTCGCAATTCCTGTCCTTATTGGAATTCAAGAATTTTGGTTCGTAGCCTGTTGCCACGATCAATTCATTCATACATTTTCATTTCGCAAGGTGAGGTCTCATGACTGCTGGAAAAGCTGTTGGAAAAGCCGTTGGAAAAGGGCAGCCTGTCACGGACCCGGCGCACGACGTATTGCGGCCGGACGTGCATCCCCTGGATCCTATCTTCAAACCTCAAAGCGTCGCCCTGATCGGCGCCTCAGAACGTCCCGGAAGCGTGGGGCGCAACGTCCTTTGGAACCTGATAAGCAGCCCGTTCGGCGGGACTCTTTATCCAGTAAATCCCAAGCGATCTAATATTCTGGGCATTCGTACATATCCCTCGTTGACGGATTTGCCGGAAGTGGTTGATCAAGTGGTGATCACGACGCCGGCGGAAAGCGTCCCCGCGCTGATCAAGGAAGCTGTCGGCCTTGGCATTCCCGCAGCCATCGTGATCTCAGCCGGGTTTAAGGAAGTCGGCGAAGCCGGCAAGAAGCTGGAAGCGGAGATCATGGACACGATCCGCGGCAAGATGCGCCTGATCGGTCCCAACTGCCTCGGCGTGATGAACCCGATTATGGGTCTGAACGCGACCTTCGCAACCACGATTGCGCGGCCCGGCAACGTCGCTTTCATCAGCCAGAGCGGCGCTCTGTGTACGGCGGTTCTGGACTGGAGTTTGAAGGAGAACGTCGGCTTCAGTTCGTTCGTCTCGATCGGCTCCATGCTGGACGTGAACTGGGGCGACTTGATCGACTACTTCGGCAATGATGCCCGCACCAACAGCATCGTGATCTATATGGAATCGATCGGCGATGCGCGTTCGTTCCTTTCGGCGGCGCGCGAAGTCTCGCTGAACAAGCCGATCATCGTGATTAAGGCGGGACGCACGGCTGCTGCGGCAAAAGCGGCGGCTTCGCATACCGGCTCGTTGACGGGCAGCGACGACGTGCTGGAAGCCGCTTTCCGGCGCACCGGCGTACTGCGCGTGAACTCGATCGGCGACATTTTCTATGTGACGGACGTGCTGGCCAAGCAACCGCGCCCCAAGGGCAACCGGCTTTGCATCATCACGAACGCCGGCGGCCCAGGTGTGCTCTCGACCGATTCGCTGATCTTCGGTGGCGGAGAATTAGCGGAGCTTTCGCCGCAAACCATAGAGGAATTCAACAAGGTATTGCCTTCCGCCTGGAGTCACGCCAACCCGGTGGACATCCTCGGCGATGCGGAACCGGAACGATATGTGAAGGCACTCGAAATCGCAGCCAAGGACCCCGGCATCGATGGCACGTTGATCGTGCTGACCCCGCAAGGCATGACCAACCCGACACAGATTGCCGAACAGCTTCGCCCCTTCGCCAAGAGCGGGGGTAAGCCGGTGTTGGCCAGTTGGATGGGCGGACACAGCGTTCAGGCCGGCGTGGAGATTCTCAACCAGGCTGGTATTCCGACCTTCAACTACCCGGACACCGCGACTGGTGCCTTCAACTACATGTGGAAGTACTCGTACAACCTCAAGGGCATCTACGAGACTCCGCAATTGGGCTCGATGGACAGCGGTCCCGACCGCAAGAAAGCGGCCGAGATCATCAACTCGGTGCGTAACTCCGGCCGGACCGTCCTGACCGAATACGAATCGAAGAAACTGCTGGAAGCCTACTGTATCCCGACGGTTCCGACCGAGATCGCCCTCAGCAAGCAAGAGGCGATCACGATAGCAAACCGGATGGGCTATCCGATCGTATTGAAGTTGCACTCGCTCACCATCAGCCACAAAACCGACGTGGGTGGCGTGATCTTGAACTTGCGCGATGCAGATGCGGTAGGCAAGGCTTTCGAGGGCATCAAGCAGTCGGTGACCGAGAAGGCCGGTGCCGAGCACTTCCAGGGCGTGACCGTACAGCCGATGGCCAAGCTGGAAGGCTACGAGATCATTCTCGGCTCGAGCATCGACTCGCAGTTTGGCCCGGTTCTGCTGTTTGGGACCGGCGGACAGTTGGTCGAGGTTTTCAAGGACAGTTCTCTGGCGCTGCCGCCGCTGAACAGTACCCTGGCTCTGCGCATGATGGAGCAGACCAAGATATTTAAGGCATTGAAGGGTGTCCGCGGGCGCAAGCCGGTGGACCTGTTGGCCCTGGAAACCTTGATGGTGCGCTTCAGCGAACTGGTCGTCGAACAGCCGTGGATTAAGGAAATCGACATCAATCCGCTGCTGGCCTCGCCCGAGCGGTTGCTGGCACTCGATGCCCGCGTGGTGGTGCATGGACTCGAAGTGACGGAAGAGAAGCTGCCCAGGGCGGCTATTCGCTCCTATCCCGTGCAGTACGTGAACGAATGGACGATGAAGGACGGCGAAAAGGTGACGATCCGGCCGATTCGTCCGGAAGACGAGCCGCTGATCGTCGATTTCCACGAGAAGCTCTCGGAGCGTTCGGTCTATATGCGGTACTTCCAGCCGTTGAAGCTCAGTCAGCGCACCGCGCATGAGCGTCTGACCCGCATCTGCTTCATCGATTATGACCGTGAACTGGCGTTGGTGGTGGAACGCAAGACTCCGGAAGGCGGTCGCGAGATCATCTCGGTATCCCGTATGAGCAAGCTGCATGGCCGCAACGAGGCCGAGTTGGCAGTGATCGTGCGTGACGAGTTCCAGGCCAAGGGTCTGGGCACGGAACTCTACCGGCAGATGGTCCGCATCGCCAGAGACGAGAAGCTTTCCAAGGTCAATGCCGTGATGCTTGGCGAAAACCGCGAGATGCGCTCGATGGTGCAGAAGCTGGGCTTCAAGGTGAAATCGGACATGGAGGAAAACCTCGTCGAGGCGGAATTAACGCTCGCTTAGTTGCAAATCCAGTGGCCCACATCCGCCGTTTTTGGCCGAATGTGGGCCTTGGAAGAGTTCTGCTCTAGGGTTGAACAGGCGGTGGCCTCGGCTGCCGCCGTTTTCACCGCCTCACCGGGTCGTGAGCGGAACGGTGGTTGGAACTCGCTTCATTGACAAGCAGTGCGGTCTAAGGTAACTTATAATCTTTCGACTGTCCTGCGTTGCCCGCCTGACGGTCCCTGTTGCGAAGATATTTTGCTGACGGGAAAAGGTTCCGTTTCCAGCTAGCTGGACTCGCAGAAACAACGGTCTGGGGGGATTCGGAGCTGCCTTGAAGGAGTTTCCGGTGCGTGTCGGTTGCGCGTGCCGGGGCGGGGTTGACTCCAGCCAATCGAGCGTGATGTTGGACGTTCGTCGGTGCCCTGAGAGTTCAGGCCATGCGGTCTGCTCAGCGGTTTTTCAAATCTGGGAGAGTTTGGAATGTCTACGTATTTCCCTAAAGGGGAGATTGTGCGCAAGTGGTTCGTCGTCGATGCCGAGGGTCAAGTCCTTGGCCGTTTGGCGACCAAGGTTGCACGCATCCTCAGCGGTAAGAATAATCCCCGCTGCACGCCGTTCCTTGACACCGGCGACCACGTGATCGTGATCAATGCCGCCAAGGTAAAACTGACCGGCCTGAAGGCCGAACAGAAGGTCTATCGGCGCCACACGGGATTTCCCGGCGGGTTGCGTGAAGAAGAGTTTCGCAAGAAGCTCGTGCGCAAACCGGAGCAAATCATCCAGGATGCGATTCAGGGCATGTTGCCCAAGTCGAAACTGGGAAAGGCGATGGCCAGCAAGTTGAAGGTCTATCGCGACGACAAGCATCCGCACTCGGCGCAGAAGCCGGAGGCCTTGGCGGCCAAAGCCTAAGCGACTGGCTGGTACAAAGGCCGGGCGAGTCGGGGCCAAGCAGTACAGGGTTTGGCCGCAGTCTCGGCAAGAGCGGAAAATCTAAAGCAAGGATCAGAGGAGCGTCTGAGCACGCTCGAGAAGACTTCTAAATGGCTGAAACAGTTCAATACTATGGAACGGGACGCCGCAAATCGAGTGTCGCCCGCGTATTTCTTCGTCCAGGCACTGGTGAAATGACGGTCAACGGACTTGCGTTCGACCGCTATTTCGTCACCGATGCGCAGCGGATACTGGCGCGTCAGCCGCTCGTGGTGACCGAGACGGCGAGCAGTTTCAACGTTGTTGCCACATGTAGCGGCGGTGGCGTAAATGGCCAGTCGGGCGCGGTACGCATGGGTATTTCCCGTGCGCTACAGGAGTTTAATCCTGAGCTGCGCGCCAAGCTGAAGGCCGAAGGATTCATGACTCGCGATTCGCGTCAGAAAGAGCGCAAGAAGTATGGACAGAAGGGTGCCCGTAAGCGGTTCCAGTTCTCCAAGCGCTAGACGGCGGGTTTTGCCCGGTCTCGACGAGTTCTTTGCAATGGAGCCTTCCGTCCGGGCCTGTTGGCCTGGATGAGAGGCGTCTTCCCAGCACTGATTTCCGTGTGCGGCGTGCGCCAGTCGCGTGCGTCGTTTCTTTGTGTCCGGCAGGACTTTTGACTTCTGCCGCGTTGGTTCCCGCGCTGTCTGGTTCCGGCGGCGCGGTGGACGATTCGATTCCGGGACCTAAATCTTCCCGCACCCGCTGTTCGGTTCGCAACGGGGCGGGCACGGGAATGTAATCCCTTGGCGCCGGCAACTGGAGCAGCAATGGCTGCGTCGTGGTTGCCAAGCGGCGGCCTGATTGGCTGGCCACAGGTAGCTGGAGGATGCAATCCAATAAGGAGGTTACTTGGCTAATATCACCATGAAAGAGTTGCTCGAAGCCGGAGTTCACTTCGGGCATCAGACGAAGCGCTGGAATCCGAAGATGAAGGAGTATATCTTCGGCGAGCGCAACGGGATTTACATCATCGACCTGCAGAAGACGCTGAAGATGTTCAAGGAAGCGTCGAAGTTCGTGCAGGAACTCGCCTCCGACGGCCGGCTTGTGCTCTTCGTCGGAACCAAGCGGCAGGCGCAGGAAGCCATTGCCGAAGAGGCAGGGCGCTGCGGAATGTTCTACATCAACCAGCGTTGGCTGGGTGGTCTGCTGACCAACTGGGTGACGGTTCAGAAGTCGGTGAAGCGGCTGAAGGAATTGGACGAGATGGCCACGGATGGCCGCTATGAGCTGCTGCCGAAGAAGGAAGTCGTCAAACTCGAGCGCGAGCGCAAACATCTTCAGGCCAACCTGGCTGGCATCAAGCATTTGAGCCGGCTGCCGGACGCTTTGTTCGTGATCGACTCCAACAAGGAGCAGATCGCGGTGAAGGAAGCGCGCAAGCTGGGCATCCCCGTGGTGGCCGTCGTCGATACCAACTGCGACCCGAGTGAGGTTGATTACATTATTCCGGGCAATGACGACGCCTTGCGCGCGATTCGTCTCTTTGCCTCGAAGATTGCCGACTCGATCGTGGAAGGCGCGCAGTTTGCCAACGACAAGCAAGCAGCCGAAATTGCCGCGGGCATCTCCGCGGGAGCGGCGCGCGGCTGCTAAAGCTGGGGCTCCGGATGAAGCTTCGGCCGCCGGAGTTGTCGAAGACGTCAGCATGGAAGAGGTGCTGGGCAAAGGAATTCGCAAGCAGCCGGAACCGGAGATCAGCGATAACGATCTTCCGCAGGTCGAGAGCCGATAGCGGTTTTCAGAACGAACTTTGACCGAGATGGCGCGGCCAGTGTGATTCGCTGCCTGCCGGACGAAATTGTGACTGCGGGATCGCGGTTCGGCTCGCATACCGCAGGTTCGCCGAAACAGCATTTTATTCAAGAAAGGTTTTGCAGGAATGGGTACTTCTCCAGTGATCAGCGCAACAATGGTAAAGGAGCTCCGGGAAAAGTCGGGCGCTCCCATGATGGATTGCAAGAATGCTCTGACGGAAGCCAAGGGCGATCTCGATCAGGCATTCGTGCTGCTGCGGAAAAAGGGAATGGCAACGGCAGCCAAGAAGGCGGCCCGCACGACCAGTGAAGGCAGCGTCACCAGCTATATCCACGCCGGCGGAAAGATCGGCGTGTTGCTGGAAGTCAACTGCGAAAGCGATTTCGTGGCGCGCACGGCCGACTTCCAGAACCTTGTCCACGACATCGCCATGCACGTTGCCGCCGTCGACCCGAAGTTCGTTCGCAAGGAAGACGTCACCGCCGAGGCCTTCGAGCGCGAGAAAGACATTTACCGCGCGCAGGCCGCCCAGACGGGCAAGCCGGCCAACGTGATTGAAAAGATCGTGGAAGGCAAGATGGCCAAGTTCTACGAGGAGGTCTGCCTCTACGAACAGCCATTTATCAAGGAACAGTCCACCTCGATCGCGCAGCTGATCGCCAGCGTGATCGGCAAACTGGGAGAAAATATTTCGGTGCGGCGTTTTGCGCGCTTCAAAGTGGGCGAAGTCGGTGAGACCGTGGCGGTCTCAAAGCCGGCGGCGGCAGCCGAGCCGGTCGCCGCGAAGTAGCCTGGGTAAACAATTGGGAATTGAGGGCGGAGGCGGCTCCGCCCTTTTGTTTTGCCGACTGCAGGCAATAATGCGCTACGGTCCTGCCCGGGTTCGCCTGATCGGTTACACTAGACCGGATACGCGGGAAGGTATGCCCCGTGAAGGAGCCGGGCTCCACACCCGGAATTCCGACGGTGGAATTGCTCTAAAATCAGGTTCTTATGACACAACCGCACTACCGCAGAATTCTCTTGAAGTTGTCGGGCGAGGCTTTGGCCGCCGGACAAGGGTTTGGCGTCGACAATGCCCGTGTACACGAGATCGCGGGCGAGATTCGCGAGGTTCACGAGCTCGGGGTTGAGATAGGAATTGTTGTCGGAGGGGGAAACTTCTTTCGCGGCGTCGCCGAGCAGGCTCGCGAGATGGACCGGGTCTCAGCCGATCACATGGGCATGCTGGCGACGATGATTAATGCCCTCGCCTTGCAGGATGCACTTGAAAAGCGGCAGGTATTTACGCGCGTGATGTCGGCCATCGAGATGAACCAGGTGGCCGAGCCATTCATCCGCCGGCGCGCCATCCGCCATCTGGAGAAAGGGCGAGTGGTAATCTTCGGAGCAGGAACCGGCAATCCGTATTTCTCGACCGATACTGCCGCTTCCCTGCGCGCCATGGAGATCAAGGCCGACGTGATCATCAAAGCCACCAAGGTGGATGGCATCTACGACGCCGATCCGATGCTGGTGAAGGATGCTACGCGCATCGAGCAGATCAGCTACCTGGACGTGCTGAAACGGGGGTTGCGCGTGATGGATGCGACCGCCATCAGCCTTTGCCGGGAGAACGATCTTCCGATTATCGTGTTCAACCTGAACGTAGCGGGAAACATCCGGCGCGTGGTGCTCGGCGAGAAGGTCGGATCGATGGTTACCGCCCAGTGATGCGGGAACCAGAAGAGTGAACCAGTTCAGCAATTCTGGGGTTATAATCGCTTTTTTGAAATCCTCTTTTTAGACGGGCATACCTATGGCTCAAGTCAGCATGGCCCAAGTGGCCGCTCTGAAAGAAACTTACGTACAACTGAAGTCTCGCATGGAGAAAGCGGTGGAGGACTTCCGCCGCGAACTGGCGGCGACGCGCACCGGCCGCGCCTCGGTCAACATGCTGGACACCATTCACGTCGATTGCTACGGATCATCGATGCCGCTGAACCAGGTCGCGCAAGTGCACGCCGCCGATCCGCAGATGATCACCGTACAGCCGTTCGATCCCAGCATCATGTCGGCTATCGAAAAAGCCATACGGAGCGCCGGGCTTGGACTGAATCCGATGAATGACGGGAAGATCATCCGCGTACCGGTCCCGCCGCTCACCGGCGAGCGCCGCAAGGAGCTCGTCAAGCACCTCAGCAAGGTCCTGGAAGAACATCGTACGGCGGTCCGCAACATCCGGCGCGACGGTAACGAAGCCATCAAGAAGGCGCTAAAAGATAAGAAGATCACCGAAGATGAAGAGCGCGGCTCGCTCGATCAGATCCAGAAGCTGACCGATGACGAGATCAAGAAGATGGAAGAGATGGCCAAGAGCAAAGAGAAAGAAATCATGCAGGTATAGAGGCCGTTGAGTTTCAATGGAAGGGCGCCGCAAAGGCGCCTTTTTTTATGTCGCGTTAGGCAATTTCCGGTGCGTATAGCCCGACATATCACATTGTCATAGCGAGCGAAGTCGCTGCCCCATGCGGCTTTTCGCTTGTTGGGACTGACGGTCGCAATTCGTTGGGAGAATACTCGCCGCACCCCTGTACCACGGGCAGTCCGCGAAGACCTACCTAGGTAACGTGCATTCCCGCTGGAAAAGCGGAAAGATAGCAGTCATGAGCGGGGGCCTGATAGAGCGATTTCTGTCTTCCTGTCGCCACCAGTTTACCTGGCCGAGGCGTGCTGAAAACGGTGACTATTACCAGCTATGCGTTCACTGCGGCGCCAAGTACCTGTACGACTGGGGCAATATGCGGCGGCTTTCATTGGCCGAAGACGAGGAAGAGGGTGCGGCCGAGCAGGTGAGGTCATCGGTGCGAAAGTGCGGCAAGCGGGTGGCGTGGATGCCTCGCGAGCGCCGATTGCGCCATCGGGTGTCCGTGCGATTCCGCCTGGCCGGAGACGCCGAGTGGACTGATGCGACCAGCGAGAATATCAGCCGCTCTGGTCTGCTGTTTCGTCATGCGGCACCTCTGCCGCTTGGCTCGGAATTGGAGATTGAGTTCGAAATGCCGGTCGAACTCGCGGGTTATTGCCCGGCGCAGGCCTTGTGCAAGGGCTCTATCGTCCGCGTCACTCCCGACGCGGCATCACGCAAGCAGAAGCACTCTTTCCTGATCGGTTACGCAATTCGCCACTGTGAGCTCAGGGCTCAACAGGCCGGGTAACCCCCATAGTCGGCTGCGCGGTCGATCTCGGGCGGTTGTAAAATCAAGTCGCCATGACACAGCCGCGCGCAGTTCGTCCTCTTTCCCGTGAAGACTTCGACGGGCGTTTCCGTGACCGCCACCTGCTTCATTCCGTCCTTGAAAAGTGGGCTCGTGAGAGGCCCGGCCATCCGGCAATGATCAGTGCGGACACTGGCCAAGTCACCAGTTGGGCCGACTTGGATCGGATCACCAGAGGACTGGCCATGCGGTTGGTCGAAATGGGATACCGGAAAGGCGATCGCTTCGCCAGCGCACTGCCATTGTCGACCGAACACATCCTTCTGGAGTACGCCTGCTTTCGGATTGGCGTCATTTTCGCGCCGCTCGACCTGCGACTCTCGACCGCCGAGATGATTCGCAGTCTTGGATTGCTTCGCCCGCGAGGATTCGCGTTTCTTGAGCCCCAGCAGGCACCGGGGGCGGGGGTTTTGAACCCGCTCGGGAAGATGGTCCAAACCGAAGCGCCGTTCATCGAGCATCGCCTGTGTTTTATGGACGGTGAAGCGGCGACCGCCGTTGAGGACTCCGGCAACGGGCTTCTGATTATGCGGCAGATGGTGGACAGGGCATCGGAGCTGGCGGCCGAACCGGAAGCGAGGATTCGCGAGGCTTTCGAACGCGCCACCGCGGGGGTGAATGAGAACGATGGCGCGCTGGTTATCTTCACCACCGGTTCAACCGGCAGTCCCAAGCCTGCCTTGCTCTCGCACGGCAATATCACATGCCAGGCGATGTGCATCAGCCAGGCGTTTTTCCAGGGTGATTCCGGCATGCGGACACTGGTGAATCTGCCGCCCTCCCACGTGGGCTGTCAGACCGAACTGCTGATGGGCACATTCTTTGCCGGCGGAACGGCGATCATTCTCGCGGCCTTCGAGCCGCTACGTTCGCTGCGAGCTATTCAGGAATACAAGGTGCAAATCCTCGGGCAAATTCCGGCGCAGTTTCACTTCGAATGGCGACTGAAAGACTACGACAGCTTCGACTTGTCGAGCCTCGAGTTCGTGGCATACGGCGGCCAACAGGTGCCTGCGGCGTTTATCGAAAAGATGGCGGCCATGGCGCCACAGGTCGGCACCGGGTTGGGGTTGACGGAAACGGCCGGGTTCTGCACCTATCAGCGCAGACCGCGAGAGCACGCGAAGGACTGTCTGGGCAGCCTGGGGGTGGACATGCCGGTGTATGCGGCTTCCATTCGCGGCGAGATGTGCGAAGACGGATTCGCCGCGGCAGAGCTGCCGGAGGGCGAAGTCGGCCACATCTGTTTTCACGGGCCGCAGACGTTTCTGGGCTATCTTAACGATCCTGACGCGACGGCCCGGACGATCTCGCGCGATGGCTTCCTTTACACCGGCGATCTTGGTTTTAAGGACGGCGAGGGCGTGCATCTTTCAGGACGAGCCAAGTGGGTAATCAAACCTTCCGGGTACCAGGTGTTTCCATCGGATGTTGAGAATCATTTTTGCGCGCTGGTGGAGGATGTGGCCGCCTGTGCCGCCGTTGGCGTCAGGCACGCATTGATCTCCGAAGCCATCGTTGCCTTCGTCGAGATGAAGCCCGGGGCCAAGCTGTCATCTGCCATGCTGGAAAGGCACGCGCGCGAGCTTGCCTCCTACATGCGCCCTCGTCATTACGTGTTGCTGCAACCGGGCGGGATGCCTCTGAACCGCGTGGCGAAACCCGACTATCTTTGTCTGCGCGATATGGCGGAGCGAGAAATTGCGGAGCTGCGCGAGAAAGGAAAATGGGACCGCATGTGAGTCCCATTCGTCCGTCGCGATCCAGGTTTAGTGCCCCACATTCGCCGATGCCAGCTAATGTGGGGCTCGGAATGTTATGGCGATGGACTCGACTTTGCTCGCCCACGCCCCCTAGCGCTGATGTTTGGGCGACCTCTTGTTCAGCGTGCCGAGCAGCAGCCTGGCCGATGGGGGCGGAGCCACTGCCTTATTCAAAACGATCGCCTTCGCGTCGACTTCTTTGCCATAGAGCGACTTGTTGGCACTATTATCCGGTCGAAGGGTTGAGCCTTCCAGCGAGATCCCGGCGAACAGCCCGCGGGAACGGGAATAGCTCAGAATCTCCGCGCGCAGTGTAACGTCGGTAGCGGCAGCCAGATCACGTCCTTTGGGGCCAGCGGAGGCGGAGGCGTCCGCGCCAAGCTTTACCTTGCCGGTTAGAATGCCGTTGGCTCCGCGGTCATTCATCACCAGCAATACAAAATCGGTTGCCTGGACTCCCGCCTGCAATCCAAGGCTTCCACCTTCCAAAGCCATCATCGTGGGAGCTCCCCACGGCCCTTTGAAGTTGTTGGTGCGGCAGGTCATCACGCCTCTGCCATAGTTTCCGCCAATGCCGAGGCCGACCTTGAGCACGGACGGAAGCACGATAACGCAATCGGCTTTGTCAATCAGCGATTGTGGAATGTCGTCGGGAACATTCAAGATCTCGGTCATGACTTGACCCGCGTTTTCAACACGGGAAGTCTCCTTGTTCTTAGCTGCGGCGGAGAGAGTCAGGATGGAGACCAAAGTCAGCACGGCAATGAGTTTCTTCACTTTGCAGTTCTCCTGAATTGGATCGACAACACAGCCTTTATTCATTGTGCAGTCATGCGCATGAAATTGGCAAATCAGGGCCGCCGCCCCGGTTCACTTTTCAGGTGAATGCTGGCCTCGGGCTGCTTACGCATCTTGCACTCTGCCCTTCCACTCACCGCCCCGCCCGGACCAGTACCTGATTGCGGAGTGTATGGTGGCGCCCGCGTAAAAGGCCGCCGAGAGCGGCAACGTGAGCGCCCAGCCCGGTTGCAAACCGTAGAACCTGACGATGGGGAAATAGGTGAACGCCATCAACCCCCATGCCAGCGCCCCGAGTATGACCGGCGCGGTGCTTGGCGCGAACAGCAACAGCACAGGCGACAGGTAAACGACAATGAGGCCGAACACAGTGGCAAACAACAGCCATGCGGAGTGGCGTAATTGATTGAAAGCCGTTCTGGAAATCATCCGTCCGATGGCCGCAAAAGACTCATAGGGACGCACGCTCGCACTGGTTGTGGTGAGCCAGAGCGAGACACGACCGCCGCTGCGTTTGACGGCGCGTGCCAGGGCACAGTCGTCGATAATCTCACCTCGTATTGCCTCCATGCCACCGGCCTGCGCCAATGCCCGCGGACGAATCAATATGCACCCGCCAGCCGCACCTGCATTCCCGCGCCGCGAATCGCGAATCCACGCAGGCGGGTAAAGCATGAAAAAGAAAAATACGAACGCCGGAATCAGCAGCTTCTCCGGAAAACTCCGGCAGTGCAGCTTCACCATGAAAGACACGAGATCGTAGCCGCTGCCAGCCAAGGCGGTCAAAGTGGCAACCGTATGCGGCTCGTGCACGATATCGGCATCGGTCAGCAACAGGTAATCGGGAGAAGTCTTGAGTGCGATGTCCACGCCTTGCTTAACGGCCCACAACTTTCCCGACCAGCCCGGCGGCAGCGGTTCGGCCTTGATGACCGTGAACGAAGCAGACTTGCCGGCACCAGCAGCGGCGGCGCTGGCGATGTCGGAAGTGGAGTCCGAACTGTGGTCGTCAACTAGAAAAACGCTGACACCCTGATTGAGCAGCGATACGACGCTGGCGGCAATGCATCCGGCCTCGTTGCGCGCGGGTATAACTGCGGCCACGCGGGGCGTGTCAGAGCAAGCGCGTGGCACTTAGGCGATCCATCGTTCCGCACGCCAGAAGCCGCCTCGGGCGAGCATCAGTGTTGCCCAGATCAGCGTTGCCAAAGCACCCGTAAGCGTAGCGAAAGCGAGCATTGTGCGATCAGCAACAGGATAGTGCCCGCAGTGCGATCACGCCACTACTTCCAGGTGGTCGGTATGAGCCGGGATTATGCCGCTGAGTCCAGTCTGTCACGCGTAGGTCCACTGGCGGCAACGGTCAGCGCTTTGCGCGAGATGAGCGAGATCATGAACCACTTCCAACCGCTCACCACCATGCTGATTCCGACGATGGTACCTATGGCCCACACTGAGCTCGACGGCCAGTGCGCCCAGATCAGGGCGGCCAGGGCAATCGTGATGATGCCGTCAAAGAGCATCCAGCCCGCACCGCCGTGACTCCGCACCTGAAAGAACGCCGCGATTTCCAGAACTCCTTCGATGAGAAAGAATGATGTAAGCAGCAGCGTCAGGGTAGCCACGCCGATCAGGGGATGAAAAGCCATGTAACCGCCGGCAAAGACGTACGCAATCGAAACCAGCAGCTCCCAGAAGAACGAGCCTGCACCACGAGAGCTGAACGCGACACTCAGGTGCATCAGGCCGCCAAAGATCATGAGCCAGGCGACAGCCGTGGTAACGGCAACCGCGGCCATCAGAGGCAGGGCAATCGCCAACACTCCCAAAACGATCAGGAGAATAGAAAAGAAAACGCCCCAACCGGTGGCCCGCTTGAAGATTGTTACAGGCAAAGTACTCATAGGATCCTCCGTTGAATGCAATTGGAGAACGAGATCGACGGGTAGCTGAAAGCTCTTCAGGTATGATTCAAAACGCCGCCGTTAAGCTGCCACCGAATCGCCGCCTAATGCTGGGCTGCGGCTTCCGGTGACAAGCTGAACGAAGGCGGAACGATTCGTAGCAGTTTCAGAGTGGGCGTGCCCCCGCGGCCGCACGAGTATTCTCAGAGTCATACGGACCGGAGTGATAAGGCGACGACTATCCGAGACGGTTCAGCCCGTCCACATACGCCTTGGCGCTGGCTTCAATCACGTCAGTCGAAGCACCGCGTCCCACCACTCTGTTTCCGCCGACCTCGAGTTGCACGGTAACTTCGCCCATGGCCTCCGTGCCGCTGGTGACGGCGCGGATTTCGTAACGCATGAGTTTGGCGGTGCTGCCGGTCAGGGCCGCGATTGCCTTGTAAACAGCGTCCACGGGACCGTCCCCGATCGACGCGCCCTGTCGAACTTCTTCTTTCACACGAAGCCGGACCGTGGCGGTGGGGATGGAGGCGGTTCCGGTGTAAATGTGCATATACTGAAGCTGAAAGACCTCCGTCACCGGATGCAGTTCGTCGTGGATGATGGCGACAAGATCCTCGTCAAACACTTCCATCTTCTTGTCGGCCACGGCCAGGAAACGCTGGTAGGAGAGATCCAACTCCTCTTTGGAGAGTGTGTATCCGAGCTTTACGAGACGGTCGCGAAGGCCGGCGCGGCCCGTCCGCGCGGTCAACACCACGCGGCTGTCTCCCATGCCGACATCCTCCGGCCGCATGATCTCGTAAGTAAGGTGATCCTTGAGAAATCCATCCACGTGGATTCCCGAGCTGTGGGAAAAGGCGTTTGCGCCCACGACAGCCTTGTTGGGAGAGACAACAATCCCCATCATGTCGGACGTCATGCGGCTGGTTCGGCAAAACTCGCGAGCGTCGATTCCGGTGGTCGTCCCGAAGAAGTCGTTGCGCGTGCGAAGGGCCATGACGATCTCTTCCAGCGCGGCATTGCCGGCCCGTTCACCGATTCCGTTGATCGTGCCCTCCACTTGGCGAGCGCCGTTGCGTATGCCGGCCAGCGAATTGGCCACGGCCATGCCGAGGTCGTCGTGGCAGTGCACACTGATCGTCGCTTTGTGAATGTTGGGCACGTTTTCGCGGATGCTCCGGATCAAGCCGCCGAACTGCTCGGGAACTGTGTAGCCGGTGGTGTCGGGAATGTTCACGACGGTTGCGCCGGCGTCAATCGTCGCCTGTAGCATTTCGAACAGGTATGCAGGTTCGGCACGGCCGGCATCTTCGGCGTAGAACTGCACGTCGTTGCAATAGCCACGGGCTCGCTTGACGGCGTCGACCGCCATCTTCACCATCTTGGCTTTCTTCTCGCCCAAGGTCTTGCCATAGCGGTCATCCCTGAACTTGCCCATGATGTGAATGTTGGAGACGCCGATGCCGGTATGAATACGCGGACGCTTTGCTTTGGCCAGAGCTTTGCCGCAAGCTTCGATGTCCGCGGGCACGGCACGCGATAGAGCACAAATCACAGGGCCTTCGATCTCTTGCGAAATCAACTTAACCGCCTCGAAATCACCCGGCGAGGAGTTGGGATATCCCGCCTCGATGATGTCGACCTTGAGCCGCGCCAACTGGCGTGCCATAGTCATCTTGTCGCGAGTACCAAGGCGTGTTCCCGCTGCTTGTTCGCCATCTCGCAGCGTCGTGTCAAACACTGCTACTTTCGAGGGTAAGGTTTTCATGATAGGTGGCCATCCTTGCACCGACCGAAAAGGTCTGTATTAGCGGTACGGAAGCGATCACGAATACGTTGACCAAAGAACCCCACGGGAGCTGCCGCCTGCACGGCAAACCGATCGCGCAATACCACTTACTTAGAAGAATAACAAATCCGGCATAAGGACCGGGTGACAAATCGGAAACTTGCAGGACGCAGCGTCAGATCTTCGCGCTTTCGATCCGTCAACTTGGTCGAACCGCTCCCGCCGTCCTGCTCAAGCTCAAGACGAGGAACTCTGCTGCTGGAGGCCCATGATGATCGGCAGTGCTTCTAACTTGAAGCTCGGGCGCCGCATCCTAGCAGATGCGGATTGGCAACTGTCGGCGTTTTTCCGGAATCTCAGACCACGGTCGCACATTGAGGAAACTAAAGAAACATACCGGTTACGATTCCGCTCCCATTTTTCACGAGAAGGATGGTCGGCGTCTGCTCGAAGTCAGCTTCGACGGAATCTGGGCGATCGACGCGCAGCTCCGCACCAGGTTCGTGAATCGCCGCATGGCCAAAATGCTTGGCTACACTCCCGAGGAGATGGCTGGCCGAAATCTTCTGGAGTTCATGTTCCCCGAAGATGTTCCCGCCGAACAAGAAGCCATCGCGCGCCGCCGCCGGGGCGAAAGTGAAGAGTTCGAAATCCGCTATCGCCGCAAGGACGGAACGGAATTTTGGGCACGAGTTTCCACCGCTCCCATGTTCGATGAGCGAGGGGAGTTTGAGGGCGCTGTCGGCATACACAGCGATGTCACGGATCGCAGGCGGGCAGAACAGGCTCTCAGAAGACGAGAGGCGGAATTAAGTGAAGCCGAGCAGGTTGCCTTCAAGGAGCACAAAACCGCCGAGGAAGCCAAGCTGCGACTGGCTGCCATCGTCGAATCCTCCTACGACCCGATCATCTCGAAAGACCTGAACGGCGTGATCACCAGTTGGAACGCGGCGGCGACCCGCATGTTCGGGTACTCGGCAGAGGAGGCGATTGGAAAGTCGATTATGATCCTGATTCCTCCGGAGCTTCAGGAAGAGGAAAACATAACCTTGCCCCGGCTCAGAGCGGGCGAACGAATCGAACATCTTGAAACGCAGCGCGTGCGGAAAGACGGCGAACGTCTTGAGGTTTCGCTAACCATCTCCCCCATTAAGGACTCGACGGGAGTGGTGATTGGCGCTTCCAAGATTGCCCGCGACATCACCCAGCGAAAGCGAACCGAGGAGGCCCTTCGCATCAGCGAAAAAATCGCCAGCGTGGGCCGGCTCGCAGCAACGGTCGCACACGAGATCAACAATCCGCTTGAAGGCGTGATGAACCTTGTCTACCTCGCCAAAACCAGCGCCAACGATCCGTCGAAGGTAATGGAGTACCTGAGCGGGGCGGAGGAGGAGTTGGGACGCATCGCTCATCTCACCAAACAGACGCTTGGATTTTATCGCGAGCAATCCGGTGTCGCACCGGTTCGTGCCGGCGAGTTGCTGCGGCAGCTCATCTTTGTGCTTTCCACAAAGACCAGGAACAAGCGAGTGAACCTCGATCTGGAACTGGCTGACGATCCGGATATTCTGATGAGCGTCGGTGAATTCCGGCAGCTCTTCGCCAATTTCCTGAGCAATAGCATTGACGCGTGCAACTCGGGAGGCTCGATTCGCATTCGTGTGTCGCGATATTTTAGCCATAGATCAGGCTGCCATGGTTTGCGCATCACCGTGGCCGACAACGGTACAGGCATCAGGCAGTCGGACCGGGAGCGATTATTCCAGCCATTTTTTACCACCAAGAAGGACGTTGGCACCGGGCTCGGACTCTGGGTCTGCAAAGAGATCGTAGAGAAGCACGCGGGGAGAATCACCCTCCGCAGTGATGCCACCCCAGGACGGAGTTGGACCGCGATATCGGTCTTTCTTCCGGTGTTGCACGAGCCGAAAGACAGGCTTCGGGAAGTTGCATGAGTTAGCAAGCTCCGATCATCGCCTGCCACTATCGACAACCCGAATGCAATGCGGCGAAGGTATAATCGGGCCGGAAGCGTCCTTCAGGCTTGTGCGAGGTGAATGCATGGCAATCAAGATTGTGGCAGTCGTCGGCAGTTATCGCAAAGGGGGAACAATCGATTGCGCGGTGGATGCGATGTTGGAAGCAGCCGAAGCGACGGGGGCTGAAACCTCGAAAATATATCTGCGTGAGAAACAGATCGAGTTCTGCACGAACTGCCGCAGTTGCACGCAACAGGCAGGTCCAGAGCGCGGCAAGTGCGTCCAGCAAGACGATCTTGAATCCGTTTTGTTGCAGCTGGAGGCGGCGGATGCCGTTGTGCTTGCAGCGCCAGTGAATTTCTTTAATGTCAATGCCATGTTTCGCCGCTTCATGGAGCGGTGCCTGGGGTATGTCTATTGGCCATGGGGCCGGAGCCGCGGGCCTTTGCCGCGGAGCAAGGCTCGCAACAAGATCGCGGCGCTGGTCACTTCCGCGGCGATGCCGGGATTCCTGATCCCCATCGGCACCGGCGCGCCGCGAGCTCTGAAAGTTACGGCTAAAATCCTGGCGGCGAAGCCGGTGGCAACCTTATGGATTGGCTTTTCCGCAGTCCATCAGAAGCAGGAACTTTCGGCAAAGGTCCGAGCGAAAGCCAAACGCATCGGCTCTCGATTGGCCCGCCAGGCGGGCTCCACGCATTGATTTCCCCAGCGAACGACACTGCTGGCAACTTAAATCCCAGAGCGGCAATCAGAACTATAGGTGCGAGCAGCTGCCGATGGCACGGATGGAAGAATTTCGAGCGTTATTCCGAACCCAGCAGTCCTGCCTGAGATTGGCGGTGGTGTGCCTCGCGATTGTTCTCCCTCTCTTTGGCTTCAGCGAAAACTCCGTAGAGGTACACACGATCATTGAACGCTCCGTTCAGGCGAACAACGCGGACTGGAAGCAAGCTCCTGAATACGATTACTTCGAAATGGACCGTGACGCGCAAGGCACCAAGACCCTCCATGTGCTGATGATTCTCGGTTCGCCCTACGAGCGTCTCGTGGCCGTAAATGAGAAGCCGCTGCCCGCGGACCAGGAGCAGGCAGAGCAGTACAAATTGGAGCAGGCGATTGACGCGCGCCAGAAAGAATCGCCGCGGCAAAGAGCGCAGAGGGTAGCCAAGTACGAGAGAGACCGCAAGCGAGATCACTTGCTAATGGAACAACTCACCGACGCTTTCGACTTCAAGTTGCAAGGAACACAGAAGCTGGGTCCCCACGAAGTCTATCTGTTGCAGGCGCGGCCACGGGCCGATTATCAGCCCCCAAATTCGCAGGCGAAGGTGCTGACCGGCATGGAAGGCCGGCTTTGGATCGACACCAAGACCTACCAGTGGGTGAAGGTGGAAGCCGTCGTGGTTCATCCCGTATCGATTGCCGGGTTCCTCGCCCGCGTTGAGCCGGGCACGCGGTTTGAACTGGAAAACGTACCGGTAGCAGATAATATCTGGCTGCCCAAGCATTTTGCGATGAAGGCGAGCGCCAAGGTCCTCATGCTGTTCAATCACAAGGAACAAGAGGACGAAACCTACTTCAATTATCACAAAGCGGAGCCTGACCAGAGTCTATCCTCGATGGGTAAGTAGCGCGTCCGAAGGATCTGCTTTCTTTTCAGCGCGCGTAAACAGCAGATCCTTCGCTCTGCTCAGGATGACACCTCGGAGAGTAGTTTTTCAGTAGCCTGCTAGTGTCCTGAGTCCAAGGCTCCTATCTTTGCCAGTTCCTCGGAGTACAGATGGTTCCGCGGAAACTCCTGCGACAAACCGGCGAGCAGCGTGCGAGCGGTTGCGCGGTCCTTGTCGCGTAGCGCGGCGACCGCAAGCAATAGCCTTGCGAACGGGCCAAGATAGCGTCCCTTTTCGGCGGTCATACGAAGGTGTTCGATTCCCTCCGCCTTGTCGGTCTGCGCGCCGCTCATGCGCAGAATCCAGCGTACGGGGGCGGCATTAAGGCTAAGCAGGTAATTCTCTACCCCCACCGCGAGGTAGGCATCGTAGCAGGTCGGATCCACGGCAACCAACCGCTCGGCAATCTGTCGCGAATTCTTCATGTAGCCGAGGCTGGCGAAGTTTCTTTTTTCTATCAGGGCGGCATAGTCTCCGCGCAAGCCGCTGGCTAGTATCTGAGAGAACATCGCATTACGATCTTGCGGTGAGCGCGCGAGGATCTCTGCGACCAGCAGGTCCGCCTTGGCCAGGGACTCATTGAAAGCAGCTTTTGCCGTAGGATCAGGCGGCAGCTTGCTGCGCTCATCGAACCTCTTGTCGTTCGTGAACAACTCGCTCTGCAAGACGTGGAGCCGGTCAAACTCGGAAAACAAATAGGAAGCCGCATCGGAAACAAAGCCCAGCGGATCTTCAGGGTGGGAGGACTGCCAAGCTCGGAAAACTCTGTGAGCGTCCCCAAAGTCCAGGTTGTACATGTACCGGTAACCTTGTTCAAGGCCGGCGAAAGGGACAGGGACGGAAGCCGCCCTTCCGAGGAGAAGGAGCACCGCGATCAAGCATGGGCCAAAAAAACGCAACATCCGAGAACACCCGGCAGCCGAATACGTGTTATCCGATTGCAGCAATCTCCTTGTCGAAAACTGCCCAAACTCGTTCACTAAGAGCTGAGAAGAACTCGCGGGTAATGAACGGGCCAAGGCCCAATTTATCGTTGGGACGATCAAAGACCTCAGACGGAAGAGTGTAATCCGAACGCTCGAAGCCCTGTTTGCGCTCCAGCCACAGCCCGCGAATGTAAGCGCGGCGAACCGTCGCCAGCATACTCCTCCGGTGTAATCTCAAGACCGATCTCGTGCTTCAAGGCTTGGGCAACGCTCGGGGGAGTTACAGCCGCGAACTTGCACAGCCCCGTCATATCGCTTTGCACCTGAAAGAGACCGCGCTCGGTGATTGCCTTGACCCAATATTCGAAGCTGGTGTCGTTTTCCAGGGGAAGGAGCAGATGAGTCGCCATTGACATGTGCCCGCCGGCGATGGCCCAAGGGTATCCAGGGTTCGAGTCTGGAAGGTAAGCCGGCAGCTCAAGACCTTTGCACTGCATGGCGTATCCAGTTTCGGCGAGCTTCTTGGACAGCCGTTTGACGCCATGTCCGATTTCGCGGATACCGGCCCCTTCCGGTTTCCTGTACCAATTCCTTTACCTTCTCGAAGTCGCCGAATGTCGCGCCGTTACAGATCCGCTTGTCGGGATGCCGCTCATTGTAGTCGAGCACGTACGCAATCGTCGTCCCGAGCGAAATCTGGTCCATCCCGAGATGGTCGACCATGCTGATAAGTTCGGCGGCCAGGTGCGGATCGTGGATTCCGAGATTGGTCGAGAAAAGGTTTACTGGCTCGTAGTCGAACTTCGCCAGAAAGCTGTCCGCGCGAACCGTCCGGATTCTTTTTCATAAACGTTCTTGTGGCAATGAATGCCGCAGCGGAAGCACGATTCGGCCTTGATGACGAACTCCGGCTCGACATTGTCCCGGAACATTCGCTCCACTTGGCCGTCGCCTTTGGGGCGGAAATTGTTCTGCGGCACGAGATGGTATTTCTCAAGCGGCACGTAGTTGGCCCAGGTGCCACCGAGGCCGCCCCGGTCTTTCTCGCGGAATCTGCGCGAGCCCGGACCGGTCCCAATCTCCTTGTTGAGGTCACGGATTTCCGGCTTGACTTTGCCAACCTGATCCGGCGCCTGCGCGACAATTGCAATGACGTTCTTGTAGCCCAGGACGCTCCCCATGCCACCCCGGCCGGCCCAACGGCACTTGTCGTCACCTGATTTCAGTTGATTTTCCGTGCTCAGACCGACGGCACCGAAATAGCAATTCTCATAGTTTTCTCCGGCCGGCCCGATCACCGCAAAATGAGCATCCGGGTATTCGCTCTTCAGAAGCGCGATTTTCGCATAACACTCGAGCCCCAGGAGGTGTTTGGCAGGCTTGAGTTCCACGGCAGGTCCATTGCTGCCGCGGCGAATCACAATGATGATTGGCTCGCTCGACCGCCCCTCCAGAATTACCTCATCGAGTCCAGTCCATTTCAGCTTGGCTCCGAACTTGCCGCTTCCCGCCGACCACATAGCACCGGGCAGTCCCTTGTCGGATTGTTTTAGAGGGCTATACGCGGAGAAGTAGGACCGCAATGCCTGTCATCACGTTCGAACCGGTGAGTATCCCCGTGTTCATGATCAGCGGATTTTCAGGCGTGTACGCGTTGCGGACCGTACGCTCGCCGAGAATCTGAAATGAGCGACCGAATCCGCCCAAGACCTCTTCCAGGTTTCGGCAGGGAACATCCTTGATGAGAACGTCGCGGGATGAAAGATCGATAGTACAGCGGGAGTACAGAACCGCCGTAGGGTCGCTTAACGACTCATTGAGAGACAAACGCATTTATAGTCTCCAAAGGGATGCACAGTATGCACAGTCCATCCCGGCCACCGAAAAGCGGTTTGACGGCAAGAGATTTGATCCGCGAATACTGAACGAATAAGAGAATCATAGCACCGCTCGCACTCGGTCGCCAGATTCGATTGCAGCGTTGCGTCCGTCATATTCAAGTCGGAGATCGCGGGAAACGGCGCCGACGCTGCGCTTTGGACGCGCCTTATCGAGCCGGCACGACCACTCCGTCGTTCATCTTAGGAATCCCGAAGTGACCGCTCAGATGCAGCAGCTCTATCGGTGTAATCGACCCTGACACCGAGACGAAATTCAGGTCTTTCACTCCCACAAACAACACCGCAACATCGCGAATCGACGCATGGTCCAAATGAACCCACAAATCGGTCGTCAGTCCCCGATCGTCCCTGTGCTTGTTGACTAAGTGTTGCCAGCCCGCCTCGCGGTATTGCCGGTCGATCCCATCCATGATCGCCGGATCGTAAGAAACTGCGCCCGGAAAGTGGAAGCTGTGCACCGAAACTCCGTTCACCCCCGCAATCACCCGCCGCAGATCGTCGTTGACTTTGTCCAGCTTGGAGGCCAGCACCAGCATCGAATGGTCCAGCGTAAATTCCGTCCGCGAAGAGGCATTCTGCCCCAGCGCCGCAATCCCCTCCGGAACCCACTCGCGCACTTGATTATCCAGTGGAGCCGCCGGAGCCTGGGTCGGTGGTGGGGGTTGGGCCGGCAAGGCGGCCGACGGCTTCCTCGGCGGCGGAGCCTGTGTTTGGTCCTGCGCCACCGCGCACACCAACATTGCGCAGACGATCAAAGCTGAAAACAGAATGCGGAAGGGCTTCATCTCTTGTTACCTCGCAAGATGTACTCACACGTAGCCACCAGCCACGGGCGTGGGTTTACTGCTATAACCCAAAGCCTCCAAGTATGTTTCCCCGGGAAGAGGCAAGAAATTCACCGGCGCTTGCCGGTCGATCGGGCTAATTCCTGAACAAGATGCCGAAAATCGGGAGGTGGCTCGCAGTCGATCGAGACGCGCTCTCCTGAGCGTGGATGAACAAACTCAAGGTGCGCCGCATGAAGAGCAACGCGATCGATTAGCTGCTCCGACGATTCCGCCAGGTGATACTTTCTGTCGCCGATGACCGGGTGGCCGATCGCCGAAAACTGCACTCGGATCTGATTTTGCAATCCCGTCGCCAGCGTCACTCGGACCAGCGAAGCACTCTCAAAAAGGCGTTCGACGGAATATAGAAGTTCAGCGCGCGCCGCCTTTTGGTCTCGCTCAACACTCAACTGTTGAAACATTCCTTCCCGCCGAAAATAGTGGACCAGCGTTCCTTCCCTGGCGGCGAGACGGCCCCTAAGCACCGCGAGATACTGCCTCACGGGAGTGTGACAGAGAAATTGCCGAACGAGTGAATCCCGATCCAGCCTGGTTTTCGCAAAGAGCAGCGCCCCTGAGGTGAAACGATCGATGCGATGCACGACAAAAGCTCGCTGCCTCTTCAGTTCGAGCCTTGCGGAAAGCAGAGACAAAGCGGACGGAGTAGCGGAGCCTTTGATCGGCACAGCCAAAAGTCCAGCCGGTTTATTCAGGACCACCACGGCATCGTCTTCGTAAAGCACGGAAAGCTCCGGCGAGAAACGTTGCTGGCGCCGATCCTTGTGAGCTGAAGATCGATCCGGCTTTCCCGAACGGGGGCCCGCTTTTCGAGAACGCTTCTTCACTTTGCTCCTAGCAGGCTGCTTTCCGCGAGCAAAAGCCGCCGGATCTCTCAATGATCTGCGGGAACCGCTCCGCGCAAGCCTGCCCGCTCGACGGCTTTGGCAACTTGACCATTTTGCTGAGCTTCACTCAAGAATTGATTGAGCAGTGGCAATCCCGCCTCCCGCCCTTTAGGGATGCCAGCCGCAAAATGCTCGTAACCCCAAGCGCCTTCGAGCACTCTGGAGCCGGGTAACCGATCGGATAGTTCGTACAAGATGGATTTGTTCGTGGCAAAGGCTTCCAGTTCACCGGAATTGATCATATTGACCACTTGATCGTAGGTCGGAATTGCCACCACTTGCGCGTTCTTGAGCTTATCCTTAAGCATTTTTTGCGAGGTGCTCCCCACGCTCACGCCCACCCGAACGCCTTTGACATCCACGTCCTCGAGGCGCTTGATGGCGCTGCGGGCGGGCACCAAACAGCCTTGCCCGACTCGCAAAAACGGAGTCGAGAAATCCACATCGCGAGCTCGATCGGGTGTCGCATTCGTGAAAACAACATCCACCGCACCCGCCTTGACGGCGGCGAAAACGTCCGCGTTCTTCGGGAAGATGACGGGCTCGAAAGGCACCTCCAGGCGTCGTGCGAGTTCGCGGCCAAGGTCATGGCCAACCCCTCTGGCATCGGCAGGTGTTTGCCCGGGAATAATGGAAGTCGGACTTCCTGGATAAACACCAACTCTGAGCTTGCCGGTCGGCGCCAGGATGTTTCGAGCGGAATCATAGCGAGTCGCTTCGCCCGGCTTGAGAGCTTGTGCGGGGAGTGGCCCAACTCGGGTTTCCCTCCCGCCGGCAGTGGATAACGATCGACATTCAAGGCCATTGAAACCAGGTGGTAGTAACCCATCACGCCAATAAGGTCAACCACGCCGCGCTCGCCAAACCTATCTACGGCTGCCTTGAAGTGAGCGTCACTCACATGTCTGGCGTTGAGCAGCTCGTGGCAGAAGTTGTAGACGATCTCCTCATCCGGCTGCATGGAAGTGGGCTGCCTACCGGCCGCCACAGCGTCGATCACCGCCGGACTCAAGCCGGCCTTGAGAGCATATTGATGATGGGCGTACCACTCGTATTGCGAGTTCCAGAAGCGTGCGGTTATGAGAATCGCGAGCTCGTTCAATTTATGCGGAATCGATGAGTGAAAGCGCATATAGGCGCCATACTTCTGCGCCAGGTCGCCCATTTCCGGACTGCGAAGCAGCACATTGTAGGGCCCGTTCATCGAGCCGCGGTCGCCGGCCAGGACATGGTCGGTCATGGTCTTCTGCTCCGGTGTCATCTGTTCATAGGTAAGCGGCTTGAAGCGGTCGCCTCGAAGTTGAAACGCAGGAGTTGTCGCGGCAATGGCCATGCCAATGCCAAGGCCTACAACGCTTGCACAAATGAGCTTGAAATTCATCGCAGTTCTGCCTTTCTGACATACAAGAGGTGACGCCTTCAGGGTTGGGTTCGTTCAAGAAAACCAGCTTCTCTGGAGACGGGTGCGCGCGCGGACAGTTTACATGAACCGGAGAGAGGGCGGGCGCTGCGGCGAGCTGCAATTCGACCTCGGCATGGGCGTCTGCCGAACCTCTGGCCCGGCAAGATATGCTTTGCTTTCAGCGCGCGCAAACAGCAGATCCTTCGCTGCGCTCAGGATGACACCTAGGAGAGTAGTTTTTCAGCAGCCTGCTAGTCGCCGACCCCGAAGCGGGCGGCACGGGCAACGGTCGTGCGCAGATACTTATATGGATTCACCGGTGTATCGCCGATGCGCACCTCATAGTGCAGGTGAGGGCTGGTAACGCGTCCTGTGGTGCCGACGTAGCCGATTATCTGGCCACCCTTGACGCTCTGTCCCGCGGCCACCGCAAATCCCGAGAGATGTCCGTACCGCGTCTCAAACCCGTGCCCGTGTTCGATTTTGATGAGGCGTCCGTAACCGTTCATGAAATCGGCAAAAGCAACCACGCCATCGCCGGCGGCCAGCACCGGAGTGCCATAGGCAGTAGAAATATCGACGCCGGTGTGGAATGCACCCTCACCGTTGAATGGGTCAATCCGCTCACCAAACGGACTGGTGATTCTGCCCTCCACCGGCCAAAGCGTGGGGGCCGCGGCAGCGCGGAGCCAATCGTTAAGGCTAGCTGCCCCGCCTCCGAATTGCAATCCGGCGCTGGCAACCCCGCTCAGAGCAGACCGGCGCAACGCATAGAGCCTGTCGAGCGACACCTGGAACTCGTCGGACCGGGCTTCCAACTGCGAGCCCTGCGCCAGTTTGGAGTCGGGTTTTAATCCGTACAGCGCCGAGACCTCAGAGGCAATCGAGCCCAGCGAGGCTACCTGGATGTCTTTCTCGTGAGAAACCTGTTCCAGCTTCGAGTACTGGTTCTTAAGCTGCTCCTTCTGATTGCGTAGTTCGTTGAAGCGCTCGGTCTTGACGAAGCATGCGCGTGTAGGAGCCCGCCATGCCCGTAATCGTGAGCATGCCGATAATGGCCCCAGCCAGAAACACGTATACGTAGTGCAGCGAAATCGGAATCTTACGAAGATGGCCTTCCGCATCGCGAGCTACGAAAAGAATATAAAAGCGCTTGCGCAAAAGTTCCTCTTGCCATTCAAACGTCCGAAGAGCTGGTCCATGGCGAACAGGCAATTTCGGCCTAGCTCCATAGCGAGCGGAACACAACCTACTCAGAGCTGTTGTGAACAGAACTGAAAAAGGCTAACAACCAGCTCGGCTGTTGTCAATCCGGCATTTACTCTGCCGAGAGTACAAATGGGCTTGAGCCACCGGCTTTCTTGTATTTTCTAGATTGCACACTCCATATTTAAAGCCATGCTCTAGTTTTGGATGCGAGAGTTGCCGGATATGCCGCTCCGTTCACCTTAACCGTTGCCGGCCTGCCGGGGGCATCCGGCTATCCCGCCCGTCCGTTTTTGGGACATTTTCAACCGCTTGCCGCTGGCCGGCAACAGCACTATTCCGCGGCAGACTGTTCGCTTCCTGCCGCCGCCTGCGATAATCTGCCCTGTGGCAACACGGACCGGCCGCGAAACAACGTCGGCAGCCCAAAGCGCGCTGCAGGGTCTGGCGTACCCGATCATCCTCAGAGGCATTGAATGCCGCTTTCAGAACGCAAATTGATTGAACGTATCGCCCAGGCCTCACGAACAGGATACGGCTCGAAACTGATCGCCACCGGCATTGGCGACGACTGCGCCGTGCTGCGCGTGCCTGAAGGTCACGAAATGCTAGTCACGACGGACTTCAGCCTGGAGGGCGTGCACTTTCGCCGCGAATGGCATCCAGCGGAGACCGTCGGACACCGCTGCCTGACACGCGGCTTGAGCGATATCGCCTCGATGGGCGGTGAACCGCTGGCGGCCTTTCTGTCGCTGGCGCTTCCCGCTGACCTGCCGCAGCGCTGGGCCGACCAGTTCGTGAAAGGCATGTTGGCGCTGGCGCGGCGTTTCGGCATAACCCTGGCCGGAGGCGATACCGCGCAGTCGCCCGCCGGGGTACTGGCTGATATTTCGGTCGTGGGCTCGGTTCCGGCAGGTCAGGCGATCCTGCGTTCCGGAGCACGGCCTGGCGACAGTATTTTTGTGACCGGCGAATTGGGAGCGCCAGCGGCTCTGCTGGAGCAAATGTTTGCCAATCCGGAACGTAAGTTTCGGCCATGCTGCTTTTCCCGCGCATTTCTATCCCGAGCCGCGGATCGCGGTTGCGCTCCAACTGCGGACGAAGAAGCTGGCGACGGCGATGATCGATATCAGTGACGGACTCTCCACCGACCTGAGGCACATCTGCGAATCCAGCGGCGTGGGAGCGACGATCATCGAGCGCGCACTGCCGATCGCCAGTCTCGGCCGGCACGAAGTGGAACGGCGCCACGCTCTGCACGGCGGGGACGAATATCAACTGCTGTTTACTGCGGCGCCGGCGCGGCGAGTAGCCAAGGAGATCGCCGGCGTGTTGATTACCCGGATTGGCTACATCAACGAGGGCAGCGAAATCGTGATCGAACACGAAAATGGCTATACGACTGAGTTGGAACCCGGCGGGTGGGAACACTTTTCGACCGCTGGACGGAGAAGCCGGTGATGGCCGCGCGGAATCGGCAGCCCCATAAGCGCTATTCTGGCCATCGTTGTTGTTCTGACGGTTTCAGTGCTTTATCTTCCAGTCGACTTTCAAATCGAAATACGACGGCACTTCACGCCTCCTCGACCGCACCGCCCAGGCAGCCAATGCTGGGGCCGGGCAACACTACTCTCCGTTTGAAAACCTCGAACAGATTGATCGCGAGCGCCTCGACAGCGCGCAACACACCGTCGACATCGCGATGTACGCTTTTACCGACCGCTATGTGGCGGAGGAACTGATCAAGTTGTCCCGGCGCGGAGTGCAGATCCGCCTCTATCGTGACCGCCAGCAGTACGAAGAGGAGCAGCGCGACTCCGGGCAGCGCAATCGTGGAACGACAACCGAAATGCTGCGAGGCGAGCACAGCATTCAGATTCGCGTAAAAGGAAGCCACGAATTGATGCATCTGAAAGCCTACGTGATTGACGGTTCGCTGCTGCGCGACGGCTCCGCCAATTGGTCTCCCAGCGGCCTCAAGCGGCAAGACAACAATGCGCATTTCACCACCGACCGCGCGCAGGTAGGAGCATTTCGGCAGATTTTCGAGCAGATGTGGAATCGCGCCGATAACGAACGTGTGCAATAGCGGGTGCGATAAACGGCAGTGCCTTCAGCGTGAGACAATTTTGCAAAGCGATTGCCGCGGACCCGCACGATGTGCGAAATTGAATGCCGCGGGTGAGAGAATTCGGCGGATCGCCGGAAACGCGTTTTTTTCGAATAGAGCGGCCCGGCATACGCATCCCAGCAGGAGATATGGCGAAAACGATTGCTCCACGAACTTTCGACGAAGCAGTGGCATGGCTGCGCTCCCACGATTTTGAACTGCTGGAGGCTCCCGGCACTGCGAATCGCATTTTCCTCAAGAAGTACAAATGTTCCGCCGCCATCGAAAAGACGCAGGATGGAGGCGTAAGAATCTTCGCTTATCCCGGAAACCTCGTCGGCGGCGAGATCGCCAAGCTGGTTGACCGCGGCTACCAGAAGTTTTTGAAGACCTCCAAGACGGAGATTTCGGCTACCGCCGAACACTTGAAGGCTCTGCATCGCTTCAGTGAGGAACTGAAGGAAGCCATAGGGGCGACGAGCCTCTACAACGAATCGCTCGGGTCGGTGAGCGAGGCGTACACCTACGATCGCGTCAAAGACCGCGACTTGCCCGATTCCTCTCGACCCAAGCGCCCCTGGCAACGGAAACCGGCATCCTCCTAGCAGGCTGCCGAAAGACAGCCTACCTTTAATGTGAGTCTTTGCTGCTTGCCTTCGCGGCGTGGCGGGCGTGTGAGTGTGAGCGCCACACCAGATGCGGCTGCATTGGGTCTCCAAGCACAGCATGCACGATCGGGCGCTCAGCACCGTCAGGCAGAATAATCAGGTGAGTTCTTACGAAAATTGCACAGTTGCCGGTCTATTTGCCTTTTCTTGCTGCCTCGATTGCCTCGCCCACTTCATGCTCGGCTTGGCGCAGCAACTGCTCCGCTTTGACTCCGTGCCCGGCCATATCGTAGTGGTTCGCGGCGCGAGCGCGCTCCATCTCGTGAATCGCCTGTTTAATGTTTTCGCGAGCGGCATTGAGGTCTGGCCAATCACGAACTTTTTGGCCGACGGCGAAACCTGCAAACAGCAATAAAATGGCAATGATAGGTAACAAAGCTTTCTTCATGGGGGTCCTTTCAGGGCTCATATTACCGTGTCATGGGAATCCGCGCAAACACTGGAAGGCGCCATTAGTTGCATGCACCGTCGGAGGTTGCACGCAACAACAAGATTGCGTTGGGAGGCTCGACGCGGGGAGTCTAACCGGCTTCAGCGCGGATCTTGTCGACGGATGGCGCAGGATTCTCGTGGACTTGAGACACCAGGATGGCAAAGTCCGGGCAAATCAGGAAGCACTTCATGCACCCGGTACAGTTTTCCGCGTGCTTGGTGATGATGTAGCGATAGCCAGCCTTGTTGAATACTCCTGAGTTTTCGAAGACCGCTTCCTCGCAAACCTCGCAGCAGTAACCGCACTCCTTGCACAATGCCGAATTCACTTCGGGGTTGAAACTCTTCTTCTTGGCCTCGCTCATACGGTCTGGACCCTCTTTCCCTGCGTTTCTTTCGCCAACTCCAGGCCATAGCGAACCGCTTCAAGATTCTTTGCGGCCGAAGTTTCGGAAAAGCTCTGCCGGATTGCTTTCGCCATGCTGTCGAAGGTCACCGGTCCTGTCAGCGCAATCATAACGCCAAGCGCGATCATATTCGCCGCATAGCCAAGCTTTGCAGCCAGTTCGGCGAACGGGAAAGCATAGAGCCCGGACCTCTCCCCAAGATCGGCCAAGCCGCTTTCGTAAAACATGGCAATCCGGGGGCTGGCTCCCGCGTACTTCTTAATTGCCATGTCCCCAAGCGCCACGATGATGTCAGGCTGCTCCACCTGTTGAAAAATGATTTCCTCTTCGTCGATCAAGACCTCGGCGACGCTGAGCCCGCCGCGCTGGGAATCTCCCAAAACCGATTGTGTCTGAACGACGTTTTTCCCTTCCAGAATTGCAGCCAGCCCCAACAATCTGGCGCTGAGCACCAGTCCCTGGCCACCCGATCCCGCCAAAATGATTTCGTATCTTTGCTTCACTTTTTCCCTGCTGATTCGCTCTGTAGCCGAAGTTGAATCTCGCGATATCGCGTATTGAAATCGGGAACGTTCTTGTCCACCAGCTTGCCTGTCAGGAAGTAACCGTCGGCTTCCGGATCAGTCAATTTTTCGTACTTGGCTGCCGGAAGCCCTTTTTCCATGAGCCAGCGCAGCATTGCGACTGGCTCCTTCATCTTGTTATTCGGGCCGTAGAGGGTTGTGCACGGGCTCACGACCTCGATGAGCGAGAAACCTTTCTTCACCAGCGCTTCCTTCATGCGGTTCTTCAGCGCCAGTCCATTGCAAATCGTTTCCCGGGCCACATAGTTGGCGCCCGCCGCAGCCGCCAGCGCGCAAATATCGAACGCGCGTTCCGGATTCCCATAGGCAGTCGTACTGGTAATGCGGCCCGTCGGAGTCATGGCAGACTGCTGTCCACCGGTCATGCCGTAGTTAAAGTTGTTGACCAGCACAGCGGTCAGGTCCATGTTGCGCCGCGCAGAATGGATCAAGTGATTTCCGCCTATCGTCGCTCCATCACCATCACCCATCAAAGCCACGACATGAAGATCGGGGTTGGCCGCCTTGACTCCCGTGGCATAGGCTAGCGCCCGGCCGTGAGTGACGTGCAGCGCGCTTGTGCAGAGATAGTTGTCGGCCTTTCCCCAGCATCCGATGCCGGTAACAATCACCACTTCGTTGTTCTGATATCCCAGCTCTTCGAAGGCCCTCAGCAGCGAACCAAGCGCAACTCCGTTTCCACAGCCAGAGCACCACTGGTGAGGAAGCGCATTCTTCTTCAGGTATCTGGACCCGGTAGCAACAGCCATGACCATCGCCTCCTACTTCGCCCCGGCGGCGATACTGCTGGGAACCCCTAGGATTGCCTCCAGCACAGCCTGGGGAAACATGATTTCTCCGTTGTAGGTGTTGACCTTCTTCAACTTTACGGAACTGCCGACCACCCTCGACACTTCCCCGGCCAACTGACCAGCGTAGTTCATCTCCGCAACCACGATGGTCTTCGCCTTCTCCGCCGCCGCCATGATTTCCTGGTCGGGAAATGGCCAAATCGTAAGCAGCTGGAGGACTCCTGCTTTCACCCCTGCCTGCCGCGCCCGGAGGGCCGCGGCGCGTGCGGTCCTGATGACCGCCCCGGCCGCAATGATCAGCACATCACAGTCATCCACATCGTATGACTTGGTGAGAACGATCTCATCCCGATGGGCCTCTAGCTTTCGGTGCAAGTGGTTGATGCGCTTGGCGGCATTTGGCGAATCAACGCTGGCATATCCGTTCACACCGTGCATGCTGGTAGTCACGTGGAAGGCGTACTCGCTGCCATAGGACGCCAATGGCGCCGCACCATCGCCATCGAAATTAAATGGAAGGTACTGGTCCGGCGGGACCGTAGGCTTTGCGCGGTCGATGACCGGCAGCTCACCTGGTTCAGGAATGACGACGCTTTCGCGCATGTGTCCGACGATTTCGTCGGCGGCCAACACCACGGGGGTGCGGAACTTCTCCGACAAATTGAACGCCTGTACGGTAAGGGCGAAACACTCCTGCACGGAAGCTGGTGCCAGTGCGATCAATGTTTGATCCCCATGCCGGCCCCATCGGATTTGCATGAAGTCTGACTGCCCGGGCTTGGTCGCCAATCCCGTGCTGGGACCGGAGCGCTGGACGTCGATTACAACGCACGGCACTTCACCCATGATTGCCACGCCCAGATTTTCCTGCATCAGTGAAAATCCAGGCCCGCTGGTCGCCGTAAACGACTTCTTGCCCGATAAAGAAGCACCGATAACCGCCGCGATGCTGGCGATTTCGTCTTCCATCTGCATGTAGATTCCGCCCATCTTCGGCAATTGGCGCGAAGCTATGTCGGCGACCTCCGAAGATGGAGTGATCGGATACCCGGCGTAAAAGCGCGCGCCGGCATAGAATGCACCCTCGGCAATCGCCTGGTTCCCTTGGATCAGTCTGGCTGTTTTCGGCAAGTCGGCAGACTCCTTTCGCGGACATCAACCAGAAAAGAGTTGCTTGTTCTCTGGTTCGCACCACGGTAAATGGGGCCGCGCTTCTTACGCCTGAGACGCTTGTTGCTGGTGAGAAGTCTCCTTCAAAGGGCGACCATGCCGCACCAATCATCTCGGACAGAGCAGTAATCATTAACTGCGGCGCTTCAATCCCCGAATGTTGAACTGTAGTTCCCCGCCGTCATATCCCTCAGTGACTACTGTCACCCGCGGGGGTGATGCATCTCCTAAGCGTCAAGGGGAGGCCGTCACGAAAGCTGTCGTGGTACGCAGGCGCAGGTGAGTCGGCTCGGACGCAGAAAAATCCCCGGGGGCAATCCCGGGGATTTTCGTAGAACCCACGCCAGTACAGCGTCAAAAAATGTGTTTCATTCGCGTGTGGAGTGCGAACGTGAGAAGTCGCGGACTAGCATGTTCTTGCCTATGCGATCCGGTTGCGGCTTTCCTGCTCTTTGCCGCCGTCGGTGGCCGGATTAGAAGCTTCGCAGAGATCGCGCTTACTCTGGAGTTCGGCCCGTCTCCGATTGTCTTCCCTGTGCTCATTTCGCAACAAAGCGATTTCAAGGCAATCGCCTTCGCGCGTTCCGCTGCGATAGATCGTATGCACGGGAAGTTCCAGTACGCTAGCTGCTTTTCGAATCACCTTCGAAATCCGAAATGGCCGCACATACTCTTCAATGTGAATCACCTGTTTTTCCTTGTTAAGAAAAACCAGGTCGATGGGAAACAACATCCCCAGTGTGTGGACGCCTCGGCAAGGAAGAATCCACAGACCCCTTCCCGGTTGCGCCCACCGTGCAGTTTTTCCTAGCAACCCAACAAGACGAAGGAAATAGTTGTTGGCGACGGCTGCCTCAGTGGCCACAAAAGTTTCTCGCGTTTGGTTATAAACGTATACGAGCCTGTCTTGCACACCGTTCGCCATGGGTCCCTTCCACTTCTGTACGACTGCTGGTTTGAAAGTACTTGTCACCGCAAGCGGGCGGTTAGTCCAGCGCTTTCTGCTTGCGCCGCATTACAATGATTGCCAGAACTATAACCGCGAGTACGCCCGCGATCGTCCGAATTGTCATTACGCCGTCCATTTGTTTCTCCTTATAGTTTCCAAGTTTCTACCGAATTTGCGGTTTTGCAGCCAACAAGCCTCTGGGCTACTTAAGTGCAGGCATGAGCTGCCGTAACAAAGTGATTACCGCGGGCCCCAGGATTACGACCATCAAAGCAGGAAAGATAAAGAACACGAGCGGCGGCACCATCTTGACACTCGTCTTGGCACCCATTTCTTCAGCGCGCTGCCGCCGCTTCACGCGCAGATCGTCAGAGTAAACGCGAAGCGACTGGGCGACGCTGGTGCCAAACCGTTCTGTCTGGATCAACATGGCCACAAGTGCCTTGAGGTCCTCCAAGCCGGTCCGCCGTGCCAGTTCCCGGAGAGCTTCCATTCGGGTCTTGCCGAGACGCATTTCGAGATTCACCAACTGCAATTCGTCGCTGAGTTCGGGGTGTGCAATCTTTAACTCCTCCGAGACCCGCAGGAGAGCCTGATCCAAGCCAAGTCCGGCTTCTACGCAAATGACGAGCAAATCCAGGGCATCGGGAAGGCCCTTTCGTATCCGATGTTGGCGTGCGCGAATCCGCCAGCCAATCCACAGCTCCGGCAAGAGATAGCCGACAATTGCCGCTATCAGCAGGAACATGACCGGGTTCGTGCGATAGATTCCGGATACATACACCAGGGCGACAAGTCCTATGGGCAGCAGTACCTTGACTCCCCTCAGCGCAAAGATCGCGGTCGGGCGACGGTAGCCTGCTCGAGTCATGAGAAGCCGCGAGGACGATTCTTTTCCTGAATCCGCCGGCACGTGCTTGCCGAACGAGGCCAGAGTGCCGCTGATTTTTGCCTTCTGTTTCTTCACGAATCCTGTCTTGTCGGCCACCACCTCTGCCGGCCTCAGGAACCGCGACAATCGTCCTGCAATGCCCACTTCGCTGGGAGCGAAGGCATAGAGCAAAGCCAGGGAAACTCCGATGGTGGCGAGAAATGTGATTGTTGTTACGGTCCACAGCATGTTCTTTTCTCCCGCTCTTTCTCAGACCTCTATGTGAATGATCTTCCAGATGATCGCGGATCCGACAATCTGGTTCACTCCCGCAAGTGCAAGAACCATCACGCCTCTCGGATCCTCGAAAAGCACCTTCATGTATCCAGGATTCATGATCGAAAGGATAATCGCCATTGCCGGCGGCAGCGCAATGAGAATTCCGGCCGTCAATTTGCCTTGAGCAGTCTTCACTCTGACGTCGCGATACAGCCTGAAGCGATCGCGGATCACGCGCGACAATCCATCAAGGATCTCCGCCAGGTTTCCACCCGTGTCCCGCTGAACCAGCAGCGCCGTAACAAAGAACTGGACGTCGATCAATGGAACCCGCTCCGTCAGATTGAGGAGTGCATCGCGCAAGGGTATGCCGAACTTCTGTTCGTCGAAGGTCGTGCGGAATTCGCCGGCGATGGGCTCGGACGCTTCCTTGCCGATCATTTCTAAACCCGTTGAGAAGGCATGCCCGGCGCGGACTGCACGGCCCAGCAGATCCAGAGCTTCGGGGAAGTGCTCTTCAAACTTCCGCAAGCGTTTACGGCGCATCCCAGCCGCAACCATAAATGGTATTGCGCCCGCCAGCAGAGCAGCAAGAATCGGCGCACCCGGAATCCGGGTCGTGTGTTCTGCAAGCACATAGCCGGCCAGGGCGAGCACGGCGCTCAGGAGAAAGAATTTGCCCAGCTTGATCTTCATTCCAGCTTGCGCCAGAAAAATCTTGCAGCGTGCAAACCAGGACCATCGCGTCATCCACTGGTGAAACAGAGGAACGCTGCTGAGCATCTCGTCGCGAAGCAGCTTCAGCCCCAGGGCGCTTCCCCCGCGCTTTTCTGCCTTCGTCACCGCTTCCAGACGGCGGCGAACCACTTCCTGGCTGCTGTCGGTCGAGGCAACCAGCGAGACGAGAATCACGAGCAGAGCAACGACCGCAAACGTGAGAACGGCGATCATGAGCGCCATTTCGAACTCCTTTTCGACAACCCAGCTCGAGAGAGAACTGAAGCTGATTGCCAGAGACACAGACCTGTTGCCGCCATAAGCATTTCTATTGAATGCGCGGTGGTTCAAACATGGACGAAGGAAGGCGAATGCCAGTGACCAGCAGACGCTCCGAAAACTTGGGACGGATACCCGTGGCCACGAATTCGCCGAGTACCTCTCCGGTCTCCCGGATGCCTTGCTTCTGATAGACAAAAATGTCTTGCATGGTCACAATGTCTTTCTCCATGCCGGTAATTTCCGCCAAGTTCGTGACCCGCCGAGTTCCGTCGCTGAGGCGGCTCACTTGGACAACCACGTCGATTGCCGAGGCAATTTGCCTGCGGATGGCAGTGGTCGGGATGTTGAGGTTCGACATCGCCACCATGGTTTCCAACCGGCTGAGAGCATCGCGAGGGGAATTCGCGTGCACGGTTGTCAGCGATCCGTCGTGGCCGGTGTTCATCGCTTGCAGCATGTCGAGTGCTTCCTCGCCACGCACTTCGCCCATGACAATTCTGTCAGGGCGCATACGCAGGGAGTTGATCATGAGCTGCCGCTGATGGACGGCACCCTTGCCTTCAATGTTGGCTGGGCGGGTTTCCAGGCGAACGACGTGTTCCTGATTCAGCTGCAATTCGGCCGCATCCTCAATGGTTACGATTCGTTCGCGGTTGGAAATAAAAGAGGACAGAACATTGAGCAGCGTCGTCTTGCCGGCGCCGGTGCCGCCTGAAATCAGGATGTTGAGGCGAGCTTTTACGCACCCCTGCAGCAACTCCAGCATTGGCTTTGTCAGAGAGTTATAGGTGAGCAAATCCTCCGCGCCCAATCGCTCCAGCCCAAATCGCCGGATGGAGAGGCACGGACCATCCACCGACAGCGGCGGAATGATGGCGTTCACGCGCGAACCGTCGGCCAGGCGGGCATCAACCATGGGCGAAGATTCATCGACCCGGCGTCCAATCGCGGACACAATTCGCTCAATGATGCTCATCAGGTGGGCGTCGTCACGAAACTGGAGGTTTGTCAGTTCCAGCATTCCTCTGCGCTCGACGTAGACCCGCTTGTAAGTGTTGACGAGAATGTCGGAGACCGTAGGATCGGCCAGAAGTGATTCCAGCGGCCCGAGGCCGAAAACCTCATCGAGCACTTCCTTCGCGATCCGCTCCCGTTCCTGCAAGTTCATCGGCGTCGATTCGGCGGCGAGAATGGATTCGAGGATCGGACCGACCTCCCGGCGAATATCCTCCCGCTTGATTTCGTTCAGACGGTCGAGGTTGAGTTTCTGGATAAGCTTGCGATGAATCGCGGCCTTCACGAGGCCGAAATCAGTGCGTGTACCTGGCATGCCACTGGAGGACATCTATGCCACCTCTCTGGAAAATGAAAACAGTCCGAGCGGACCTTTCTTGGAAACACTCTCAAGCTCAATTCCGGCCACGTGCGCGGCGAGCTGACGATAACGGGAGTGGAGCACATTATTGTGATTCTCAAGCAACGGGGTGCCGAGATTCCCAGCCTCACTCACCTTTCGATAATCATTCGGGAGACAGGAAAACACCGAGTAGTTGCCATCTTTCTCGATGGTCTTTAGCGCCCTCTCGTCCCCCTTGTGCCAACGGTTGATGACGATGCGAGTCCGGCTTGGCTCTATGCCCATGCCCTTGAGCGCCAGCAAGCGCCGCTCGAGCGTCCACAGTGCCGGCACACTAGCCTCCGCCACAACGACGACCATTTTGGCCATTTGCAGCACGGGACGCCACTCGGAAGAGAACTGCGAACCGAGATCCGCCAGCACATAGTCATAATTATTCTGTGCGACATTCACCACGCGCTCGAACGGAGCAATCGGAATGGCATCCCATTCTTCGGACTGCATCGCCCCGCCAAGGATTTCCAGGTTGGTTGAGTGGCGAGTCAGTAGTCCTGAAAAAAAGTGACTGTCAAGACGCTCGATATTCGACATCGCGTCACGAATGCCAAATTGCGGGTTGAGATCAAGCAACAGATGAACATTTCCGAGCGGGCGCGCAAAATCGAGCAGGACGGTGCGCTTCCGCGCGAACGAACAAAGCTGAGTGCCAAGGTTCACCGCAACCGTAGTTGTACCGACGCCGCCTTTCGAGCCCATCACCACAACTAATTTTTCGTGGGATTGGCGCTCCCGGTTCGCGAGTTCGCGCGCGAACCGTGACAGCATTTCCTTCAGCACTTCGGGGCTGACAGGCTTGGGTAAAAAGTCCTGTACGCCGCTTCTCATCGCCTCCAGCAGCAACTGGGGAGATGGCGGAGACGTCGCCGAACACGCCACAAGTTTCATCTCGGAGCTGGCGCGCCGGAGATTCGCACCGAATGCGAAATACGGCTCCGGATCGCGCGGCAGATCCAAGAAAACAACGTCCGGCAACGTCTCGTTCGACTCGTGAGCTTTGTCGCCGGATACCGACCATTGCTTGACCGACTTCACAAAGCCGGATTGTTCCAAGCAGGCCAGTAGTTGCGCTGCACTCGATGCGTCTCCACTTGCTATTGCCGCTGTTAGCATGGGCCGATTACCTACTCTCTTCCTTCAGAATATCGTTCCGAAACCAAGTCGCTCGCGAGCTTCTACTTATGGGCCGGGGATTTGGGTTGCTCCGCCACGGCGGGCGGTAAAAACGGAACAGGGAACACCGGTCCCTTTGGCATATTCTCGGCCGTAAGCGGATGCATGATATGCGGGGTGACCACGACGAGCAGTTCATCCGTGCTCTTCTTCTTCGACCAACTCTGGAACAATTTCCCTAGGATCGGAATATCTCCGATACCAGGAATTTTATCGAGTTGACTAGTCACGCGATTGTCCATCAGGCCCGCAATGGCGAAGCTCTGCCCATCGGCAAGATCCATCTCAGATTCAACTCGTCGAGTGGAAAGTGCCGGGACCGTGAAGCCCTGCAGGGTAAGCGCATTGGTAAAATCCAGCGAACTGACTTCAGGCTTAACCTTCAAGTGGATGAGTCCATCGAGGGTGAGGGTCGGCGTGAAGTTCAAGCGCACGCCAAACTCCTTGAACTGAATCGTGATGCCCGCAAAACCGGAGCCGCCGGTCGATTGGAGAATGGGGAAGGGGAATTCACCGCCGGCGAGAAAACTTGCTTCCTTCCCGGACGCGGTCAACAGATTCGGCTCGGCCAGGATTTCCAGAACATTATTTTGCTGGAGTGCCTGGATCGTCGCGGCCAGGTTGATGTCCGGCCGAACGTAGAAGATGTTCAACAAATTGTTCAATCCAAGCGTGCTGCCCACCCCGTTTGACGATTCGCAAGCTGAGGAGGCGAGAACTGTTGCGTCGAAATCGTGCCACCGTTCTTCGCCCCTGGAAGACTCAGAATATTGAGTCCGAACTGGTTGAGAGCAACGCGGTTCACTTCGGCAAATCGCACTTGAAGCATGATCTGCCCGGCCGGAGACTCCGGACCTTGCAACAGGCTGATGACTTTGGGACTGACGTTGCTTTGCCAATTCAACGATCTTATCGGAGATGGCCAGGGAGGAGACCCGCCCTGACAGCATCACGACATCCTTGGCGGTATCCACCTTGACCGACTCGGCCGGGAATAGCGAATGAATCTTTGCGCTTAGCCCCAGAGCGTCGGTATCCACCGCGACTTCAAAGGCCTGGCTCTGGTCCGCTTCGTCCCACAGGATTAGCGAAACGCCGCCCGGCGCCTTTCCGTTGACGACAAGCTGGTGGGGGCTGATTACGACTGCCTCGGCTATGGTTGGATCTGCGAGAGACACTCTCTTGATCCGCGTAGGCGACGAAATCACCAGTGAACGTCCGACGAGCAGGTGCAGACTCTGCACCTCCGATTCCTGACGCTGATCGATTGCTGTCGGCTCAGAGGCGGTTTGCGCCTGCGGCATGCCTGGTTGAGCAATGGCTGAAGGCGCCGACTGCTCAGCCGCGAACAACGGCGTACCGAGCATGAGTCCAAGGGCGGCGGCTCCGAGCCACATCATCAGTTGCGGTTTTCTATATCGTTGGGACATTTCGTTCCTTGCTGATCTTTCTTTTTACTAGTTGGCAAAACTCTTGTTCTCATGCTTAGTCCCGGCAATGACTTCAACCACATAAGGAGCCGGAGCCGAGACATGACTTACTGCGCCGACATGTTTGGGAGGAGCATTGCCGGCAAAGAGCGCGGCTTCGAACACTGGCGCCGGATCTGTTACCTTGCTGTCGATGGTGTTCCGCAAAGCCAGTTGGATCTTCCCCTGCGTGCTGGCCATGGCGAGCTTCGCTGCATCCGGCGGAGTCACCAGTAGGGTGATCACGGGAACGGTCTGCGGTTTTCCTTCGCGATCCTGTTCAATCTTCTGACCGGCGGCGAGAACTCGAACATCCTCAAGAATGGTCCGGGTGATGTTTGAATTGTTCGAGCCGTTTGCGATCCGGCCTGTCACGAGAACGTCAACCATGGTTCCTGGAATGACGAACCCGGCGACTCCGACCACCTCATTCACGGCGACGGAGAGCGCCCGCATTCCTTCGGGAATCGTGGCGGGCAGTCCAGCGCCCGATTCCCGCGAAGCCAGTTTGCTTTCGAGGATGGGCTCATTGGCGCAACCGGCGTGATCAGGGCCCGGCTTGCACAATCTTCGATCCGCGTGAACATGCCGGCAACAGGTTCGCTGCTTGGCCACGGAATAAGTCGGAGGTTACTGGCATCAACACGAGTGCCAAGTTGAAGCGGCGCAGACGCCACCACGATATGCTGCATGACGATGGGCTTGAACACCGATGCAGACGCCTGTTTGAATTGGCGGTATACAAAGAAGCTCATTGCAGCCGCGATTACAATGGCGGCAGCCAATCCGATGATTAGTCGATTTCGATTCATGGATACAATCTCTCCTTCGAGCCGGTGTTAAAGAACTCCCCACCGGGTCGCGCAGTAACAAATCACGGTGGCTATTGCAGCCGCCACTCCAAAAGGCAACTTCAGCAACTTCGGGTTATCCAGCGAGATTTCCGGATGAGAGCGCAATCCATAAGAAAAGAAACCCCGGACCAGAACGACCATGTTGCTCAAGGTCGTCATCACACGGCCATTTCGAATCAGGTTCACCATCGCCATCAGCCCGGAAACGAAAATGCTGGCGAGCAAGGCAAGAAGAAGTAGAAGCGGACCCAGGAAAGCCCCTACGGCTCCCATCAACTTCCAATCACCGGCTCCCAGTCCCCGCTTCAGTACAAAGGGAAGGAGGAGAATCAGCGCCAGGCCAGCGCCTTCCAGCGATGCTTTGGCGCCGTGCCATCCAGCTGCAAACGCGTTGACCGTAATTCCCAGGACCAACGCCGGCACGGTGAGCCAGTTGGGGATCTTGCGGGTGCGCCAGTCAGTCCAGGCTGCGAGCAACGTGACTGCAATCGTGCAGATCCAGATGGCTTGAGCCGCGTTCATCCAGTCGTTCTCCCCAGTTATGCGATCGTTTTTCGTTACGCTGCAGTGAAGACCTTTCGTTCAGTCCCGGTCGTTCACCGCGTCAGCGGAAGGGTTAAGGCCGCCGGAAATTTTTTGCCCCCGGACGGCCTGCGGTTGTCAGGCCTTGCCAGCCATTGGCTAGCCGGCGTTAACGTTGCGATGTGGTTAGGTTGTGGTCAAGTTCGAGGCGCGTTTGTGAACACGTTGCTGACCGCGGTCCCCAACCCTGGTGACCGCAGTGATTGCTACCAGGGCGATCAGAACTACCAACAAAGCGTACTCAGTCAGGTCCTGGCCTTCTTCTTCCTTCCAAAGGCGGATCATAAGGTTCTTCATTCTGGTGTCCTCTCAGGTGATGTGAGCTAAGCAACACAAACGCATCGTGCTGCCCGCTTTTCCATAAGCATTTGAGACGCCACTCGGCACCACGCATATCTCACCGGCGCTAAGCATCTGAAAAATCAACGTTTGCTGAATTGAAATCAGCGGGATCGCAAACTTTGCTCTTCCGCCATGACAAAAGCGTTACAGATTGGTCACACTTCCCTAACGCTGCTCGTCGCGGTTTGGTGACACTCGCGACCTACCAAGGGGATCGTCGCGACCTTGCACCAATCACTCCAGGCTGCAATCACGGCGCCTGCAGGCGTAGATATCCAAATGGTGTCAGCCGCCTTCATCCAGTCATTCTCTGTAACTATGGGATTGTGTTCGTTACGCTGCGGTGAAGACCTTTTACATCCGTTCCGGTCGATCATCGCGTGAGCGGAAGGGCGGGGCCGCCGGAAGTTTTCTGCACCGAGCGGCCTGCGGATGTCAGGCATTGCTAGCCATTTGCCAGTGGGGCATTAACGTTGTCTATGTGGTTAGGTTGGGTTAAGTTCGAGGCTGCGTTGGTGAACACGTTGCTGACCGCCGTCCCCACGCTGGTGACCGCGGTGATTGCTACCAGGGCAATCAGAACCACCAACAAAGCGTACTCAGTCAGGTCCTGGCCTTCGTCTTCTTTCCAAAGGCGAACCAAAAGATTCTTCATTTGATGTCCTCTCAAGTGATGTAAGTTAAGCAACACAAAAGCATTGTGCCGTCAGTCTTTTATCAGCAATTGAGACGCCAGACTGCGCCCGGATATTCAAGAGACCTAAGTTGCCTGAAAACTCTTTAGGAAGTGTCGTCTGAGCGAATCGAGGATCTTTTTGCGGGGGCAGAATCAGCGATCCTTCGATCGTGAAAAACCCCGCGACCTCAGCATAACCTTACATGATTGGTCACACCTCCTAAGTACCTGAATATGGGTCGGTGGACCGCCCGGGCAGGCCGCACTAATCTCCCTGCTATAGGGAAGGTTACAGATTGGTCACACTTCCATAGCCGATAGTGCGATTCGGTGACACTTGGGAACGACGCGACGAATTTGGCAGCTTCTGATAAACCCGTACTCGTGTCGTCCGGATGTGGCTCGCGCTCTGGCGACCGCAGACGATCCATGTTTTCATCGAGGCACGTACCTCGTTCGACAGCCGTTTTCGCAGCACAAACAGTGCGCTCAAATCGTCCGAATAGACCCTCTGCCACTCTGGCGATGCAGAAAGAACCGTGGCCAGTGCCTCGCCGCGTTGCAAAAGGCAGGATTGAATACCGTATCTCCGGAGCACGGAAAACGCTGCGGGACCTAAATTGGCCGCTTGCAGGTATTCAGCAAATGTGCCGCCGCGCTCGTAGAGGTCAGCCCGGCCGTCAATAAAGAGCCGGTGTCCGGGCAGCGAAAAATCAGGTAGCCGCCATAGCCGTACGTGTTATACATCGGGCCCGGCACCGGGTGCTGGCGCAGATACTCGACGGCGCGCACCGGGTACTGCCGCGTCACCTTCTGCTGCATATCCGTGGCGGTGGGGAAATATCGCACTACGGCTGCGAATACTGCCACCATCAGAACCACATTCAAGATGGGTAGTCCTTGCGCTTATCGTAGGCAGGTATCCAACGCTCGATCGTCGTGGCAAGAGCGGCGCAAAGAATGGTACGAAGACGAGTAGAAAGCGAAGGTGGAGGCATGCCATCACCGTGCTGCCGAAAAACAACACCAGTTCGTGCAGCCGGCAGCTGAAACGCACGGCCATATCAGAAGAAAAAGCCTAGCAGGAGGGCCAGGAATATCTTGCCTCCGAGCAACGAGAACAGCATGGGTAGCCATTCATTGATGTGCGTTACATTAAGTGGCAGGTCGAAGGCATACTCGAAGGGACTAGCGGCGATGCGCACGCCGTAGGGGGTGATGGGGAGAACGGCAAGGCATAGAAGAAAGGCGGTCTCGATACGAATGCGTTCGGCGGTGCTCCAGCGCCGCGTCTCGATGCTACCCAACTGCAAGTCCATCAGGCCGCTTGCCCAGAATACGAAGATCGTTCCCAGTCCGATCACCCATGAGCCATGCGTATTGACCCAGATGAGATAGAGCGGCGGAAGAAACCAAAGTGCCCGGCTGTTTCCTTGGCGAAAATGCTCCAGGGCGATGAGCGTCAGAATAAGAAAGAAATAACCGAGCATTTGCGGACGCAGGGAGAAAGAAGGTATCGCCAGGAAATACAGCAGCGCGGAAGCTACAAATCCAGCCTTCGGGTTTCCCGTACGAAGCGTTGTGTAGTAGTAGAGCGCAAGCATAACAGCGCTGCCAAGCACAACCAAACAAGCTTCGAGACCTTGCAACCCCCAGAAACGCTCGACTGCTCCGAGCAGCACTTCGCCCAGCCATTCATATGCCAGCCAGGGATTACCGGCGACAGTAAATGAGTAAGGATCCGTAGTCGGCCAACTATGGGTCGAGAGGATGGTCTGCCCCACCTTGACGTGCCACCAGAGATCGGGATCGACGATGAACACACGCGCACCCCCAAAGACGGTTCCGACCAGCAAGGCGGCCAGCATCGCTGGAAACGAACACACCTGTAGAGTTGAAACGTGGTTGCACTTCCAACTCTTGGACCCCGGAGCAGCGATGGCGATGCCGGGAGCCCCGTCATGGTATCCGTTTCGCTCATTTTGATTCGCTCCGCAATGACTTGATGCTCATTCGATTGACCCGGAGCTCTGAGGACTTCTGCTCCGCCCGGCGGAGTCGTCCGACTGCGAGATCCACATCGCGCGGTGTATTGGTGTAACAGACGCACGGGAATATAAGTCCCGCCGCCACCGGTAACTGAGCCCGGCGCCCCACAGGAGCCGCCGCTAGTGGAACCGCAACTGCTGACCTGTACCGATCAGCATCCAGTATGGGCAGAGAACGGCATTCACTGCCCGCGTCCTTTCCTACTGGGTAAGTCGAAGAAGAATTTCTGTGGCGATGGTTTGGAAAGCCTGCTGGAAATCATTGGTGCACGACGACCCTGGGCAATTCGTCGCACCAAGATTCATTCCCCACGGCAGCGACGAGTTATAGGTCGAGCTGTCAGGGTGTTGGCGAGCTGCTTCATGAATGCCGTTGATTGATATCATTGCCCAAGCCGATCGAGTAGATCACCACCGACGGGTTGGCCGCACGCAAGGTGCTAGCGATCTGCAACATGCGATACTGGGCATCGTCAGTGATGTACGTAGTGGTGAACGGTCCTGTTTTCCGAATTCTTGCGAGGGAAATTTCTTTACGGTGCAGCAACCGGGTTTTGGCCGCTGGTCATGGAGCATGGCATTCGGTGTTGCCCGTCTTCGGGTCCATGAACCAGACGCCATTGCCTTCGCTGGGGGCATTGCCGCCATAGTTGATCGGGGATATCCGCGCAGTTCAGCTTATCCTCCCGAATCGTATTCGCGTATGCCGTCGGTAAAGAACACTATTACTTTCACTACGTTGGCGAGGGTTGGTGTCACTGTCTTCTGCGTCTGCGCCAGTGTCATCCCGCCTAAAGCATAAGTCGCGCCAGTGAAGGGCATGCTGCTGACTCTGCTTTGATAGAGGAGTGTGAAATTGTTTCCCATCGCCTGGTCCAAGGTCGCATTCGAGGCGAAGGTGGCCAGCGCAACCTGATCCCGGCTGTCACTGAAATAGGTCAGGAAGGTCTGGACGGCAATTGGAAGCGCTTGCTGTCCGCCATTGGTGCCCATCGAACCGGAACGATCCAGCACCAAGGTCATGAGGACATCGGCACGTGTGCTCTGGGCTGTATTGCCAACGGTCAATGTCTCAAGCCCGGCATGAGGCGAGCGAAATACGTGTTAATGGTCGTCGAGGCAGTGACATTGATCTGCAATGTGTTGCCCGTATTAGGGTCAGTGGTGAAAGTAACGTTCGGAACGGGCATACTGGTGTCGCGGCCCGAGATCGATAGTTCGCGGCGAAAGTGTTTTGTGCAATCGCAATGGCGTGCGCCTGGCCTGCGGGAAGGTTACGCATACCCACTAAGCGCCGCTGCGTCCGCGGCTTTGGAAATGTTTGCCCTGGTGACATAGGCATAGCCCAAATCAACCGCCAAACCAGCGAACAGAAGCATGATTATCAGAAAGAGCGCGTACATCGGAAGCGTCTGCCCCCGCTCGTTGCTAGTGCTCTTGTGGCGGCGAAAGATATTCACGTGCTTTTTCATCTCCGTATTCAGAAGTACGCCACGTCATATAACGTCGGGGGAAAGACAATCTTCATGAACTTCCCAATCGGCGTTATGGGCGTAAATGTATAAAAGACTTCGGTAACGTAAACGGTCTGGTTGGCTGGGGAATCGGAGGCGTAGTGACCGGCAGCGTAACTCTTTCCACCCATCTTCCCTATCAGGCTGCTAGCCGAGATACCACCCTGCGAGGCTTGGTCGGTAATCTGTATCTTCCCGCCAACGTTCTGAACCGCGGTCACGATTACCCGCCCATTGGTGCTCAGATTCAAAGCGGAGGATCCGGTAATCACTGCTGCAGCCGAGTCCGACAATGAAGTTCCGCGCGCCGCCAGGTTCGAACCGTCCCTGGAGAGGCTTGACAACACTTGCTTGTCGTAAATAGCGCGGCTAAGATCGATCACTCCGAGGACCAAAATCATCAGTAGCGATCCGATGATCGCGAACTCCAGCAGCGCCTGGCCAAATTCATCACTCCGTATTCTTCCTGTTCACCGAATTGTTCTTCCACGATGCTGCCACGTCGGCTCGCTCCTCTAGTTTGTCTGGCTTTGGGGGAAGGGCTCGTTGGTAAACGTAACGCTCGCCGTAAAGTTGTATGTGCCGTTGGGCTTAAAGAAAGGCGCAATGAGAGGCGTCATCATTTGCACGCCGGTGTTGACCGAGATCGTTACCGTGTCTCCCGGACCGCCGGCACTGCCGGCGCCGCCGCCGACGCTGGAAATGGTGATCGAGTTCGAGGGAACGTTGAGCCCGTTCGCAGCCTGTTGAATGCTTTGGATGATCGAGTTCACCCGCGAAAGATTCTGTCCCGGATTCTTCGGATCAGCCAGATGATTCCCCGTCGTTGCGTACCGCCCTGCCTGCCGGACTGCGTTTTCCATAGTCATTTCGACATAGAACAAATGACCGAAATCAATCACCGCGAAAACCAACATAAGAAATACAGGCACGACCAAGGCGAATTCCAGGAGCGTCTGCCCACGGCTGGACCTGAATTTGCGTCCTTTGGAAGCCACCGGCGTCGACCGCGTTTCCTTCACCTTGCGCCTCTGCCGTGTCCACATTTGGATACACCCCATGTTCTTTTCCCAGCCGTTCGTCCGCCTCAACTCGTAATTGCAAGCTGAGTTCCAAACCCGGCGCTTCTATCTACCAAGTGTTTAAAGTTATCGAGGACGGAGAACGGGGTACGAACCCTCGCAATACTCTCGCCTAGCTGTTGAATCTTGTCTGCGCCGATGTGGCCAAGCAGTATCCCGGCTTGCGTGAGATACTTCACCTTTTCGGGTAGCAGTCCCATCACCCGGCAGCAGGTGGCATCCACCGCTACTGGGTCATCGCCTAGTATCAGCACTCCGGCGTTTTTGGGCTCTCCCTGAATAGGACCGTTCCCTTCCATCCCGACAATGCCGTCCACGATTGCGAAATCAGGACGTACCGCAGCATTGATGTCCAGAGTTGCTGAATCGATGCCTGCCCAATGAAGTACATTTTTCGGCCACCCGTAACAGCTCCCAGGGACGATGCCGAACATGTTCTTAAGGGAAAGAGTTACACCGGCCCAATGGTGTGTCTTGAGCTTGGGCATGGAGATTACAAAATCAGCACCCAGAACGGTTTTGGGAAGATACAGCTCGCGCAATTGCGAAGCATGGGTCTTGAGCGAGACCTTTTCCACGTCATCGACGTTCAGATCGACAAATACGCCTGCCAGTGAACCGGTATAGTGCCGCAACCCAATGGATTCGAGGATCGCTTCGGTGTCCCGGTCCATCGCCGGACCGTCACCGATGAGAACCCGCGCGGCACCGAGACGCAAAAGGCTCTCCCGCGAGGCGGCGATTACAGCGGGATGAGTGTTTGTCACTGCGAGCGGGTCCGGTCCGACAAGGTTCGGCTTGAGCAGCACGGTCTTCCCCCGGATGGGAAGATCGAATTCACGAAGTGTTTCGTAGATCAGCGCCAACAAATCTTGCTCATAGTTGGCAACGCTTCGGATCGCCACGCGCGAGGGGGGGCGCTGGAAAGATGGGATCAGTGCAGTGTTGCGCGTCATCGGGAGATCTCCCTGGATTCACCGATTAGCCAGTTTCGCTGTGGAATTGCCGCCAGACACACCCAGGCCACCGTAATAATGCTTCCGAAAAATTCGTTGTTGGAGTACAAATCCTCCGGGCGGTGCGCTCCTGCCGGCCACTTGCGGCCATACGCTTCGAGACAGATTTGCGCCAGCGCGAGCGACCCGGGCCCCTGCCCGTCTGGCAGGTTTCTTTCCAGCCATTCCAGGCTCATCACGTTCTCGGGCCGTTGCAAATTTCTACGCAAGGCCAGAAGCGCCCACGCCGTAGGTATCACCAGCGGTTTGCCGGGGACGCCGTAGACGAGCGGGTTCCCGCAATTCCACCCTCCCCCCGGACACATGCGGTCGTACAGCATCGCTTCCGCGGACTGGCGTCTTTGGTTTGACCCGGCGGAGAGCAATGTTTCCGGGCATCGACTTAAGACGATCAGGGCGACTGAGGTGGGCTCAACCCAACTGCTCGTTCCCGGGTTCCATCCCCATCCGGTGTGGACATCGCTGTGCCCAACGAAACGGCGCGCCGGCGCGAGCCGCCGCACCAAGCGCCGCCAAAACGTGTTGTCGCGTGGCATGTCTTGATTCAGCCAGTTCAGGCCGGCGGCGACAGCATCGAATGAACTCTTGCCGGAGAGCAGTGCCCAGCAGGCCGGCGCAGTGACCGAACAGCCTACCTCCTGCCCCGCCGCGAACGGCCACGAGCCATCTGGCAATTGCGACGAGAGCAAGAACTGCAGACCGCGGTGGCACGCTTCGCTCGACATTTCCACACTTGCCACCAGAAGAGCCTGCAGCGCCCAGCATGTCGGTTCCACACGGCTTTGCGAACCCGGACGGTATCCCCAGCCTCCGTCTTCGTTTTGCGATTCTCGTAACTTGGGAAGGCAGACACTCTCTACGAAGCTGGCGGATGGGCTTTGCCCCGGCGGTATCGCAATGATGCCTCCGCAAACACCGGAGGAACTCTCCAGTCCCAAAACGCCTTTATTTTCTGGTATCACTTTCACTCGCTTCGATTTGAACTTGCGCCCATTGCAGCCGCAGTCGCGAATAGAGCTCTTTATGCCACCAAATGTGGTCTGCCAGGCTTCTCCACCGGATATTGGAGAAGGGCCTCGTCCTTGCCGCGGATCTCAAGCTGATTGATGAGCCGGTGCAGGTAGCCCCGGGCCACTCCCAAGGTGCGCGCCGTTTCCGCGACGCTCCAACCGCATGATTGCAACGTTCGCAGGACCAGCCGGCGTTTGAATTGGCGTACTTCGTCCTCGTAGGAATCGTTGGACTTGAGGCTTATGCTGTCGTCCTGGATGGCATCGGGCAGGTCTTCGCAGTCAACGGCCGCCTTGTCGGATAGCGCCACGGCTCTCTGCACAACATTTTCAAGCTCTCGGACGTTGCCCGGCCAGGAGTATTCCTCGAGGGCCTGCATTGCGGTCCGGGAAAATCTTTTTGCGCGCTTATTGAATAACTCCGCGAATTTTTGAAGGAAATGTTGCGCCAAAAGCGGAATATCCTCGCGGCGATCGCGAAGCGCCGGAATATGCATATGGACGACATTCAGCCGGTAGAACAGATCCTCGCGGAATTTGCCCTGCTGGACCATTTCACTGAGGTTCCGATTGGTTGCGCTGACCACGCGAATGTTGGTGCTGACGCTCGTATTGCTGCCCAGGCGCTCGAAGGTGCGCATCTGTAGGACACGCAGCAACTTTGGCTGCAAGCTCAAACCGATGTCGCCAACCTCATCCAGAAAGACCGTGCCCTGATCCGCAGCCTCAAGCCGGCCACGGCGAACGACAGAAGCGCCGGTGAACGCGCCCTTCTCATGGCCGAACAGTTCATCCTCGATCAGGGTCTCCGGCAGGTTTGCACAGGAGAAGGCGACCAGAGGGCCGGCGGCCCGGGCGCTCAGATGATGAATCGCGCTTGCGAGCAGCTCCTTGCCGGTCCCGGTTTCGCCGGTAATCAGCACATTCACATCGCAGGGCGCAATCTTTCTCACCAGAGCAAAAAGCTCCTGCATCTTCGGAGCTCCGCCGATAATGCCGGGCAGGCTGCCGCCTCCGTGGAGCATGACGTTCAAGCGCTTGACCTCCTTTTCGGCGACCCGTATCTTACAGGCGCGCCGCAGGATGAGCCTGAGCTCGATCATGTTCGGCGGATTATGTACGGTGTCGTAGACCCCGTGGTCCAGGGCTTTCGCTATGAGATCGCGGTCATTTTCATCGCACAAAACGACGGCGGCGGGACTATTGTCACTTCTCTGAATCGCGTCGATTACACGGAGCCCATTCTCAACGTCTCCGGTGGCAGCGCGCAGGTCCAGGAGCACCACGTCACAATCTTCCTGCTTCGCCAACCATTGATTGGGATTCCAATCGCTGCTGCGACTGGCTGTGAAACCGGAACCCAAGGTTCGCGCGATGATATCGGCAAGGCCATCATCATTTCCCAACAGCACTACGTGTATGGACTTCGACAACTCGGCCATCAGTGCCCCACTTTGGATGTCTGCGTTCTCTGTTAATTTCAAGCGTCCCGCCGCTCAAACCCAGAGAAGCGAGCAACAGAATGTCTGGAAGCGAAGCTAGCTAAGGGGTCCTACGTACTCTGGCTTAGTTCGATGCCCGCTACTCTGATCGGAGTTGCTCGTATGGTCGAGCTATGCGGCGCTGTTCTTTTTGCACACATGGGACCAACTTTTGGTGTACGAAGGGCGCCTGCGGCTAAATTCAGAGTTCCACGTGGGTTTAACGGCTGGTTGGCAGGGCGAGCAGTCTCTTTGCGCCATTCGCAAGGTGAGTACCTGAAAGCCATCTGGAAGGCTTGAGGTTCCAAAAGTTAGTACTTCAGTTCACACGGGGCGAGGCGCTAAGGCCTTAGTTGTGCTGCGGTTGCGGCAGCAGCCGTTTGCCGGAACCAAGACCAATGTGCCATTCGCAGTTAATTCTTGGCCAAAGACGGAATCCCAACCAGAATTTCAACTGCTACCGGCTTTCCGGCACGCATGGCGGGAGCAAACCTCCACAAGTTGAATGCATCCCTGGCGACTTCGTCCACCTCCCGCATAACGCCCTGATAGACCCGCAAATTGGCCACGGAGCCATCTTCTTGAATCGAGCCTTTCAGGATGATGTTTTTGGGGACATTCGGCTTCGAAATGGGTAGCCTGCTAAAGTCGAATGTCTGCAGTGGAGCTGGCGGCACGATCGGCTCTTCCAATTGGACGGTGGCGCTGTTGCGAGGCTGCGGTGCGGAGGGCTCGCCGGCCGTGCAGTATTCCAGGGTCCAGTTTGCAACGGGCATCGGCAGAAATATCGTGAAGATTCTTCCGCATGGCAGAGCTTTGTAAATCCCCAACCCGCCTCCGCCAGCCGGCCCTGCGGAGATAATCATTGTGTTTTTCCGAACGGGAGCGGCGGGAGGTACAGGAAATATCATCATATGGTAGCTTCCGGGGGCTGCCCCGGATCCGCCGAGACCGATCTCCGGCGAGCCTGCGGCCCCCGCCACCCTCTGTTCCGGGCCCGACACCCGTGCTGCCGTCTGCTCCTGCGCTGATGCCGCCGCTTTCCCCTCCAATGGCAACGGTACCGGTTCCGCCAGGCGAACCGAAATGGGTTCCCACCGGCGAGACCGAGAATTCTCCGTACTTGTTGCCTGGCGGCAAGGCCAACTTTCCGTTTCCAGGATCCGTGCTAAACGCGAGCAGACTTTCCTGCTCGTGAGCAACGCCATCCGCTGCGCCCGCGCTCGGCGCGGAGGATGCAGCCTTTGGAGGCTGGGTCGGTTTGTGGCTCCGGCGCCGCTGAAACCGGCAATCGCGGCTCCGCCATGGCGGGAACAGCGGCAAGATTCAGTTTTGAGGCCGGCACCGGAAGCGGCGGTGAAGCCGCATCGGCGATATCGATTCGGTGAGCCGGCATTTGCTTGGACTTCGCCACCACAATGTCAACCTGCTCTCGAGGCATGACCAGAGGATTTCCCAATATTGTGTTCGGGAGCTTGATCTCTTGCTTGATGAGAAGATCCGGAGGCGAAATTGGCTGAATGATCAACTGGTGGCTATTGCTTGGGTGGACAGGATTTGAAACTACGATGAGTTTACGTTGGAAGTCGCTGCTGCCCAGCGCCGGCTTTCCAGGCGCCGTACCTTTGCCCGGTGCTCCCCCGCTCCCGGCTGAAGCCATTTTGGCGAAGACCATCTCTTCTTTTGAGACCGGCACAACATACACGATTGTGTCCTTCATCCGGGGAAACGGCGGCGCGTTGAGTCTCACAGCCGCACCGACCTGAGGAAGCCGAAGGATAATCAGGACGACGGCAAAGTGCATCAAGAACGATAACGAAACGGGGACAGACCTGCCGAAGGGTTCTACTCGCAGTTGAGCGAAACTCTGATTTGTGTTTAGCATCTCCGCCCTGGCGGCAATCTGCCGAGACCAACGCCCGCTCTCCTGATCAGCGTTGGTTGAGCAAGCGGGCCGCTTCGCTTGCGCCGGTGATCCATCTTTCACTGTCTTCTTTAGACAAGCGCAGCCCACCTTCGTGAATGCTCTAAAGCACGTAACCTGCCAACGTGATTTCCCTTTCAGTGCTAGCCATCTCCACTGCATCACGACGCAAGTGTCACCGATTGGGTACAGATGGGGCACTGGATTGAGATATTTTGGTGACCGCCGGGAAGCAGCGGAAACTTCCTATTGAGTCGGCCGTAACGAACCGTGGAGAAGTGGACCTGAAACGCTGGAAATGTCCGAGGACGAGGCCGGACCTCGATTCGAACCCCTTAACGGCAAGTTCAGTTCCGATCCAGTTTTGCTTAAGCGTAGTGGGAAGTCAGCATCCGAGCCGTATCTCAACTCGTCAAGACGCGAATCAATGCAGAAAAAGAAAGGCGTGCAAATCCGCGGATAATCATTTGAAATAGGAGCAAATCAAATGCAGATAATGATGGCTGCGATGAATTGCTCGAAGCCTGGATGGTTTTCCGCAGCATGGATCAGGTAATGGAGGCTAGTGTTGGCAATCGAATCCAGTTCAAGTATCGACGTCAGTTCCGACAGTGCGCCTAAAGAGACTCCCAGGTTCTTCCGCCGCATGTTGCTCAGGTTGCAGCAGTCGCGGAACAAGGATATCCGCGCCTTGTGCACGCAGCTACTTTCCGAGCGCGGCGAGGCATCGCAAACCGTGCTGGCGCATGAGTTAATCGGCACCTATGACTTACTGAACGACAGGCAAAAGCTGGAATTCTTCGAAATACTCTGCCGGGAATTTGGGACGAATGAGACTGTGCTTTGCGGTCTTGCAGGTGATTATCAGCGGTCGCCAAGCGCCGCCACCTATCAGGCACTGGCCGCCGCCATGGAATCACCCCGGCAGAAGCTGTTTCTACGCATGAACACCGCGCCACAAGGGATGGAGACCCTGGTCGCCATGCGCGAGCGCGTCGGAAAGCTATTGAGAAAACATCCCGAGCTTGGCCCACTGGATGCCGATCTGAAGTATCTGTTTGGCTTGTGGTTCAACCGGGGCTTCCTTCGTCTGGAGCGCATCGGCTGGCACACCTCTGCCCTGATCCTCGAGAAGCTGATCCAATATGAATCCGTACACGAGATCAACGGGTGGCCGGATCTGCGGCGACGATTAGCACCGGACCGGCGCTGCTTTGCCTTCTTCCATCCGGCACTTGCGAACGAGCCGATTATCTTCGTCGAAATCGCACTTACCAAAGGTCTGGTCAGCGAACTCGAGCCACTGTTGGATCTGAATACGCCGGTGCTCGCTCCAGAAGAGGCGGACACTGCCGTCTTTTATTCCATTAGCAATTGCATGGATGGCCTGCGCGGCATCTCGTTCGGCAACTTCCTGATCAAGCAGGTGGTTGTGGAACTGGGAAACGAATTGCCAGGACTGAAACTTTACAGTACGCTCTCGCCGCTGCCGCGTTTCGCAAGTGTGTTGCGTGACAACAACAATGCCGAGGGCTTCACCCGCGAGCGGCTTTCCCGCCTGCTAGGTGAATATGCGACCAAGTTGGTGCAGGAGGCGAAAAAGCCTGACCCGGTCGACGCTCTATTCCACTTGCTGGAAGACCCGCTTTCTCACCGCGACGTACTTGCCAAGCCCCTCCACCGGCTGGCACTGGCCTATCTCACCCAAGCTCGATTCAAGGGCCACCTGGTTGACCCGGTCGCCAGATTTCATCTTTCGAATGGTGCTCGCCTGGAGCGCGTCAACCGCTTCGGCAATGCGCGGTCCTATGGTCTCAGCGACTCTTTCGGGCTCATGGCAAACTACCGGTATGTGCCCGAGGAATTCGAAGAGAATCACGAACGCTTCGTTTGTGAAGGAATCATCCACGTATCCAAGCAGTTGCTGTCAGAGTATAAAACCATAGTCGGGCTATGGGCGGAGCCTGAGCCCGCCAAGGCGCGCGCCTCTTCAGTACGCAAATCCGGAGAGTAAGGGCATGCTCCCCGGTAAGAACCATCCTTCAGCATGCGGAACCAGTATCTACCGGGCTGCCGCCGAGGTTGGGCCGCTGCTATTGCACTGTTTCGGTCCGTCCGAGTGCGTCTCGCACTTTGCGCGCAAGCGTGCCCAGGCTGAACGGCTTTTGCAAAAAGGTCGCACCCTGCTCTTGTATGCCGTGCCGTAACACCGCATCAGATGAGTAGCCGGACATGTAGATCGTCTTCAGATCAGGACGCAGGCTTTCCAGAGTTTGCGCTAATTCTCTCCCACTGATTCCCGGCATCACCAGATCTGTAATCAACAGGTTGATGTGCCCCTCATATTGGCCCGCTAGCGAAAGCGCCTGTTGCCCTGAGCTGGCTGCAAAAACCGTATAGCCCAAACTACGCAGATAATCACACGTCGCTTCCCTCAGGGCTCCTTCGTCTTCAGCGACCAATAGGGTTTCCCCTCCCCGCGGCCGCGCTTCGCCCTTCGCCAACATATCGGAGACAATCGCCCGCTTTACCCTGGGCAGATAGATTGTGAAACAAGTGCCCTGCCCAAGTTCGCTATCAACCCACACGTAGCCGCCACTTTGTTTCACAACGCCGTAAACCGTGGCCAAGCCCAACCCCGTCCCCTTGCCAACCTCTTTGGTCGTAAAGAAAGGATCGAAGATGTGCCCCTGCACATCCTTGCTCATGCCCATACCGGTGTCGGTGACCAAAAGTCTGACATAATCCCCAGGCGGCACGTAGGGCTGCCCACTAACGCTCCCTTGCTCCGCCGTGACGTTTCCGGTCGCGATTGAAAGCGTGCCACCACGAGGCATTGCATCCCGTGCGTTCACGCAGAGGTTCATCAGAATCTGAACGATCTGATCCGAGTCCGCCTCAATCGCCCAGAGTGACTCCGCCAATCCGACTCGAAATTCAATATCTTCACCGATGAGCCGTTTGAGCATTTTTGCAGTCTCATTGATTACTGCATTCAGGTCGAGCACGACCGGGGAAAGAATTTGCTTGCGGCTGAAAGCTAACATCTGCCGCGTAAGGCTGGCAGCGCGATTGGCAGCCTTTATGATTTCCTGTGTGTTTCTCCGGAGAGGGCTGTCGTCAGCAAGGCTGTCTTGCAGCATTTCCGTGTAGCTTTGTATGACCATCAGGAGATTGTTGAAATCGTGGGCCACCCCACCGGCCAAGCGGCCCAGAGATTCCAGCTTCTGCGCTTGCCGTAACTTTTCTTCCAATGCTTGCGCCTTGATTGCCTCGGAGCGGTCGCGCGCAATCTTCGAGATGCCAATGATCTTGCCGTTCCCGTCGCGGATGGAAGAGATTCTCAGCCAAACCGGCTTCTCTTCGCCCGACTTCGCAATCCGAACCGTTTTGAAGTAGTCCAGAGCCTTGCCGCCAGCCATCACTTCCCTTATCTGTTCCCACTCCCGACTGTTTTCAGCCGGTAATAGTTTTTCCTCCGATGCTCCGATCATCTCATTCTTGGTATAGCCAAGCAGGCGCCCCGCACCCTGATTCCAGCTCAGAATGGTACCCGCCGACGATACCGAGATGATCGCATCGTCGGCTGACTCGACAATTCGAGCCAACTGTTCCAATTCAAGCTGGGCACTTTTTAATTCCGTGAGGTCGAGAGCGAATACGATCGCCTCTTTGTCCTCGGTCACCGCCCCGCCAACGATCACAGGAACGCGCGTGCCATTCTTGCGGAGTAACTCCTTCTCATAGGGCCGGAATACGCCTGTCTTACCCGCTTGCATCACCGCAGTGTCATCCAGGACCCTGTGCTCGGAGGGCGTCAGATCACGCCAGGCCAAGCCATTCCTGAATTCTTCCCGGGCATAGCCAACCAAATCGAGAAAGGCTTTGTTCGTGTCCAAGATGGCACCGTCCGGACCCGCAATGACCACCCCCACGATATTGGAGTCGATCAGGCGCCGCAGCCTCGCTTCGCTCCGCCGAAGCTGCTCGGCGGCCTGCTTTCGCTCGGTGATGTCTTCGATAATTGAGATTTTGTGCTCATCATCCAGCCGCGAACCAATCACGCGTACCCAGATTATCCTCCCATCCTTAAGGACATATCGCTTTTCGAAGTCGTAGTTCTTCAATTTCCCCTGCATCAACTGATCCACTAAATCAGTATTGAGCGTGATATCGTCCGGATGGGTGAAAGCCTTCCAGTCCATCCCCTGCAACTCATCCGCGGAATAACCGACCATCCGCTGAAACGCGGCATTCGACTCGACGAAGCGACTCTGCCGGTTTCCGATAACGATCCCCACCGGGGCGTGCTCCAGAATCGCTTTCAGCCTGTCGGCCGTAGCGCATAGCTGTTCCTTCGCTTGCTTGCGCGCGGTGATATCCTCGACGATTCCAATATTGAAATCTTTGTTCAGGCTGGAACTGATAACACGCACCCAAATGGTGCTGCCGTCTTTGCGCAAATAGCGCTTCTCGATTTCGACGGATTGCCGCTGACCGCTTGCCACCAGTTCAAACAACTGCAGGTTCTTCGCAATGTCGTCCGGGTGCGTGTAATCCATGAACGACGTGCCTTTTAGCTCTTCGGCCGAGTACCCGCACATTCGCAGATGGGCTGCATTGTATTCAATCAGACGGCCTTTGTGGTCGGTAATCACAATTCCGACCGGCGCATTATCGAGGATAGCTTGCAGCCTGTCAGCCGTAGCACGCAGATGTTCCTCCGCCTGCTTACGCGCGGTGATATCCTCTACGATTCCAATGTTGGTCTCTGCGTTAATCTTGGAAACAATGACTCTAATCCAGATGATCTTGCCATCTTTGCGGATGTAGCGCTTTTCTATTTCGTAGGATTGCAGCTTGTCACTTCCGAGCTGTTCATACAGTTGCAGATTTCTAGCAATGTCGTCCGGGTGCGTGTAGTCCGTGAACTTTGTGCCCTTCAGTTCTTCGGCCGAGTACCCGCACATTCGCCGATGTGCCGAATTCGATTCAATCAAGTGACCTTCCCGATCGTTAATCACGATCCCGACCGGCGCGTTATCCAGGATTGCTTTCAGCCTCTCGGCGGCGGCTAGAAGTTGCTTTTCCGCCCGCTTGCGCTCATTAATTTCAACCATCAGCGCGGCATTTGAACTAGACAGCTCCGCTGTGCGCTCCTGAACGCGCGTCTCCAGTTCGGCGTTCGCGGTGTTGAGAGCCTCCTCCGCGGCTTGGCGCTCGCAAACCCTTTCTTCCAACAGCACTGCCATGTCATCAAAAGATCGAGCCAACTGACCCAGTTCACCGGAAGAGTGGTGCAGACCGGTTCTGACGTGCAACTTCCCCGTACCCAATTGTTGTGCAGCATCAACCAGCTGGCTGATTGGCCTGCGGAGCACCGTATCCCCGAACCACCACGCCAGAAACATTGCAATAACGGCTACGACTCCAAGGATCGCTAAGTTGCCTAGCATGTGAAGATCGGCCGCGTGGAGAATCTCGGCTCGTGAAACGCCAACAAGCATGTACATGTACGGCGGAGAGTTATCATTCAGTCGAAGCCGCCGGAAGGCGTAAAGGGTATCTTGGTCTTCCGTATTGATCCGCTCGATGAATCCATGCTCGAGATTGGCCGTTACGGCTTTGGCTACATCGGGAGAAATAAGTCTGCCTGGAGCCGTTTGGGCAGTTTCAGGCGAGCGAAACAGACGTACTCCCCGCCAATCCGCGATGGTTACGGAGTATCCGGCCGGCATATGCGCCCTCGATACGAACTGGGCATATTCATCCAAGCCAAAGCCTGCGATGATAATCGCAAGCGGCTTTTTGTGATCATCAAGGACAGGTAACGTATAGTTAAGCGATTGAAGTGTGCTGACCCTGCCCGTCATGTATTCCCCAACCGAAAAATTGAGGGTCTCAATCGCATCCTTGAAGTGTTTTCGATCTGCGAGGCGGATGCTGCCCGGTTTGAATGGCCTGGATGCAGCAAACATGTTCCCATCCGGTGTTGCCGCTGCCAGGATGACGGAGTAGAGCGGAAAGTCCTTCTGCAACTGGCGGAAAAGGATGTTGCATGCCTCGGCATCGGAGTGGCGTACCGCAGGCATCTGTGCGATTGTGGTGAGCAGGACATTCGTCGACGTCGCGACTTGAACCTGCTGTGCCGCCAAGCTCTCGACTAGAATTGAGGCGTTGTTGCGTGCTTTGGCAATTTCATTTTCGCGCTGTTGCAGCCCTGATGCGACAATGATCGCGGAAGCCGGCAAGAAGATGATCAATAACAAAAGCAGCAATTTCTTGCGAATCGACCACGAATTCAGGATTCTTTCACAGTTCACTTCTGTTCTTCCTTTTGGGCGCAGCGGCCACTCATCCTCGCCTCTGGGAACCTGCGTCCGTTCTCTGCTGATTTGTAATGTCTTCTATGCATTCCCGGATCAATATTGCCTCGTCTTACGCTGGTCAGCCATCAACTGAATAGGCGCGGAGCTGTGACAGCCTAAGGCCAGAGTAGCTTCCTGCCCAGCGAATGACATACGCGATTCACCTGAACCGCGGTTCTAGAGGAGTCGTAGATCCCGCCCGAATGCCCCTCCCGGCGCGGAAAACGAACGATTTCCGGTTTCAGCACCATCTCGCTGCTGGCACGTATGCCATCTGGAAGATCAGAAGGTGCGCAAGATTCGCCGCCTTCACTTGTTAATATCGGCGGTGCTGAATCGGAAGTTCAGCTACACGTGCGATTCAACATAGCGGCTTGAAGTCGTTGCCGAGCGTTGCCGATAGAGTTGGCATGCCGCCGAAATCGCCGCATTGGTTCGTCGGCAGATGGAGGAGTCGCAGGGCAAATCTGCTCTGGCTTGGCGCCTCGGGGTTCACGGGTCTGAGCCAGGTATGAGGGATGAGCCGTAGCAATGTGTCGATCGTGCTCTTGCTGACCGAAAACAACGAGGGACTCGACCGTAATTCTGGTGTCAACATGCGGCAGAGGAATGAGTAATGAGTTCGATCCAGCCACAGTCCTCGCACGGCAGAGTCTTGGCGGTAGACGACGATGAAGCGGTTCTGGCCCTGCTTTTGAATGTCTTACAGGCCGCCGGGTATGAGGTCTCGACAGCGCATGACGGCGCCGAAGCTCTTCGGATGGCGCAAACTCAGCCATTGGACTTGGTCTTGACAGATCTGGTTATGCCGAACCGGGACGGCATCGAGGTGATCCGGACCATCCGGAAGCAGCAGCCAAATCTCAGAATCATTGCCATTTCGGGAGCTTTCGGCGGCAACATGCTGCGCGTTGCGGAATTTTTGGGTGCACATGCGTCCTTGCCGAAACCTTGCAGCCCCACTCATCTTCTGTCGATTGTTCGCAAAGTACTACAGTCCTGACGCTGTTCCGGAATCGAGTCTAAACTCCAAGACTTCTTGTCGACACGATCGACCATCCCGTCGAAAACGCGTTGAGCATGGGGCTGAGCCATTTTCAGCTGCGTGGATGCAACCATCCAAGATGAGTGGAGTTCTGGACCTCATATAGACGGTATTCAGGCTGGTGCTCATGGCCGCGCATCCGGCGGTCTAGCCACAAACGCGCCGCTAGCGAAGGTTGTATTCGTGTTGTCGCTGGGGTAGTCGGAACGGTTGGGGCAGCAACGCGCCGAAATCGGCGACAATGCGATGGTTCTCCTCAAAAAGTTTGCCCGCTGGGATTAGAAGGTTTGAAGCTCCGCCGCATTCCTCATCCGCGCCGCTGTGCTAGAATGCGTCTGGATACATTATTCGCGCATTCGCGTGAAAACAATCCGTCGTCGGGGAGTGGCTCAGCCTGGTAGAGCACCTGGTTCGGGACCAGGGGGTCGGAGGTTCAAATCCTCTCTCCCCGACCAATTAAATCAATCACTTACAAGCAAATAGAAGCTGCAAATTGCCCCATTACTGGTGCAGGGGCTCCACTTGGGGCTCCAATTCGGTTAATTTCGCGTCCGCAGTGAACAGCATTGCCTGCGAATCAGTTTCCATGCTTGCCGCACTCAGCTTCGTGCTTATCCGACATCAACATTGCCACCACATCGGACACCGCATCGACGCGCTCTTCCCACCAGCTTTTGCCGTAGATGTTCTGAGTCACGTCGATTTCCGAATGGCCCATGTTGTCGCGGATGACCTCCGCCCTGGCTCCAGCCCGGCCCATCAGGCTGGAGTGCATGGTGCGGAAGCTGCGAAAGTCGATTTGCCCCGGAAGCCCCAGCTTCTTGGCCGTCGGCTTGATCTGCCGCTTGAGGATGTTCCGGCGTCCAAGCGGCGTGCCATTGCGGCTACAGAAGACGAAATCTTCCGGTTTGTGGAACTTCGACTTTGCCCAGATCCGCGTGACGGCTTCCTGGAGGATCCCCTGACGATCAAACGGCACCTCTCGGTTGCCGCTGTTCGTTTTGGGTTCATCGAGGTCGTCTTCGTAGAGGCGCTCGTCGATGACGATGCGATCGTTCCGAATGTCGTTCCAGCGTAAGGCCAGAGCTTCCCCAACCCGCATGGAAGCAAACACAATGAGGGTGACGATCGAGCGGGCCGGGTCAGGCAGCGTGTTGATCATCGCCCAAATCGCGCGCAGCGGTAAAACGATTGGAGGCTTCACTGCCTTTTTTCGTGGCAGCTTTACCCCGATCGCCGGATTCCGCTCGATCATTCCCCAGGCCACCGCTTGGGTCAGAACCGCGCGCAACGCGGCATGCATGTTCTTAATGGTGTGAGCCGACAGCCGCGGGTGAAACGAATTGAAAAACACTTGTAGCTCCATGGTGTTCAACTCGTCGAGCGGCCTGTTGCCAAGAGTAGGCAGCAGGTAATCCTTGAAGAAGTACCCATAGTTCATACGCGTGGGCTTCTTCAGGTGTGGCCAAGTCAGCTCCAGGCACTTGTCGTGCAAACTGGCCACGGTGTTCTCGTTGGAGGAATACAGCGCCGGGTCGTTGTTGCGCACGTTCACTTCTTCCATGAACGCGTCGGCCAGCCGCTGGGCTTCGCGCTGGGTTCTTACCCCGCTCTTTGCCCAGACCTTCGAACGCTTCACTGGCTCGCCGGAGCTGTAATCCCAGTACACGATCTTCCATTTCTTCTCAAGGTCCTGGACCTTGGGACGTTGGTGTTTCTCTCGCACCACTTTTACCTTTCCGTGGTGCCTCAGCCGTGGTCTCGTTGTAGCATCGAAGCGGATCATTGCACAAGCTCCGATCCGCCTGAAATGAAGCGTTGGAAAACAGATGGGCGGAAACGTATGTAGCGGCCCAGGTGAAGAACTCCTGGAATCTGGTCAGCATTGGCGTAAACCCATGACTTGGGAACCTTCAGCAGCGCGGCGACCTCTTCAATTTTCAATACACGGTCGAGGCCACCGAGCCACTGCTCGACAGGATTGCCATGAAACCTGTAATAGTTCCCCAAAGGCTCGAATCCCGGGATCTCATTCGCATGCTCGCGGATCCAATCCACGGTCATGGTCAAAATCTCAGCGACTTCTTCATCCGTCAGCAGTGATTGGAACGCGGATATCGATGTTCCGGCGGGCACTTCATGCAACTCTGGCAACTGGATCTCCGTTGGTGCGGGGCAGCTCTTCAATCCTCAATACAGAAGCTGGTTCAACAACTCGTGGTCAATCTGATGAGCGAAAAGTGTGCCTCTTCGCCTTGCTAGTCTCTTGCAGTGAATCTCTCTTCAGCATCTTTCCGTGCCGAAAGCATCGACTCATTGGAATGCACCGCGATGTGGGAATCTATACGTCGAGGCTCGTAGCCGGCCGCGCTCGTCGATTTTGAAACCGTCCACCTTTAGCTGGCCTCAGTCCAGACGGTGTGGTCCTCCAGGAACTTCATGAGGGCACTCAGGCGGTAGCGGATAGCGCCATCCGGATATCGCACGAACTGTGGCCCTTGGCCACGATGACGCCACTTCTTCATCCGGTCATCGCTAACACCCAGGACCTCGGTTGCCTGCCAAGTATCGAGCATGGGGTCGACGGGGATTGGAGTCGTCTCCATCGGTATCACCGATGGTGTTCTCGTGCCCGCATGAGAGACGGGCTGGCTGTGGCTGACCGTATTGTCCGGCGTGCGCACCGGCCGGGCCGGAAAGTCGTTGGTCTTACCTGTGCTGCTGGGTTGCAAAATGGTATCCTCCAGGACATGAAATGAGGCAACTGTGCCCATACCTTGATCATGAACGACGTTTTTTGAGTTCCAAAGCCCTCGCGGCAGGTTCTGAATGAAGGTCAAGGGAATCCCGTCGAGAAATTAGTCGGCGGCCAATCTAAGTAGCTGAAAATGCAAGCTTGGCGTCGGGGTTTTTCTTCCAGGGAGAGTCTTTGACAGCCAACACTGCGTAGGTAGGCTTTTGAAACCACGAAGAAACGTGCTACCGGCCACCGCCTGGGTTCACCGGCTTTCAATTTCGAATACGACCGGAGTACAAGATTGCGGAAAGGGCGTTTCCAAAGACAGGCAGCAAAAATGATGAAACACCCTTAATGATGCTTTGACCAACCGGGAGTTCGTCACGGGCGCATCTGCTCCGGACGTCCTCCAAGCATTTTCTTGGTGAATTGAAGCTCGCTGAAGCCTTTGTGGCTGGCCTGGCGCTACGTCGACCGGACCATCAACTCTTCCAAGGCGATGTCGAGAGCCTCGTCTCGTACCCGGGCGTCCGGCATAGCGTGGTACGCCCAGAGGGCGAGCCAGTTGGCATACCGCTCAATGAAGTTCACATCATCAGTAGTGGCGGGAACTGCACGATCGCAATGACGGATAATCTCCGATACCGACAAGCCGGCTGGGGCTTTTTCTTTCGGCAACCCGTCGCGTTCGGCTTCCCTCAACTTGCGGCGCGCTTCCAGGACGATCTGCTCGGCGTAAGGGTACGCGATCTTCTCTTCCTTGTTGGACCATTGCAGGATATGGTCAGCGCCTCTGTGGGCGGCTTCCAAGCACGCAAATTCCGCGGCCTGTTCCTTCTTGTTCGCTTCCTCTGTCTTTCGCTCGGCAATTCGGCGCTTCAGTTCCCGTGTGCTGATCTTGCCGAGTCGTGCTAGTCGTTTTTCTTCCGGCAAGGCTTCGGTGAGGGGCTTCAGGTAGCGGATTAACGCTTCACTGCAGTTAAGCGCATTGGCTAACCCGCGGCCGCTCATGCCTGCGGCGAGTATACGGACAATTGCTTCTGCGCGGTCAACATCTGGCAGATTCTGCCACTTGGATTGGAGGGCAGCTACAGCTTCAAGAACGTGTGGTTTCATGGGAAAGATCTCTTTTCTGAGAAGCCATTTGACCTCTCCCATCTGATTAGTATAGAAGTATCATGGGGCGGTTTAACTAAATTCATAATATTTCTTATCGGTTACTTTCGCGCTGGCCCGATCTCGGTCTCCACGTGCCACACACTTTGGCAACAAAGCTCCGCAAAGAAGCTACGTGCTGCGCGACGAGTCATCTCAACCGAAATCAGATGGCGGCTGAAGCGTGAACGTCAAATACGAATCGGCGGCGCGCAACAGAGCGTGTTCCGAAATCGTCTTCGCCTGTTTCGAAATCTTGTGTTTCCGGGAGCGGCTGACCGGCAGAGCGTCGAATCGTTCCGCTTCGATCTGGCCGACGTCACCGCTTTCGCCATGACGCCAGTCTTTTCCATTTTTCCCCAGAATTCCGGTTGCACTAAGCTGCCCTGAATGCAAAACTTAGCGTTCCCCACTTCATTCGCGCGTCAGGCGTTCCGAGGGCCATGCTTACAGGCGAAATTCGCAATCAAATCGACCGCATCTGGGACCAGTTCTGGTCCGGCGGCATCTCCAATCCCCTGGAGGTGATCGAGCAGATCACCTATTTGCTCTTCATGCGGCGGCTGGACGAGATCCAGACCCTCGAAGAGCTGAAGGCCACTCGCCTCCGCAAGCCCGTGGAGCGCGTCATCTTCCCCAAGGGCAAGGACGCCAAGGGCACGCCATACGAGCATTTGCGCTGGTCGAAGTTCAAGAACTTCGAGGCCCGCGAGATGTACGAGGTCGTCGGCGAGCATGTCTTTCCATTCCTGCGCACGCTTGGCGGCGACGAATCGACCTACGCGCACCACATGAAGGACGCCCGCTTCACCATTCCCACGCCCACACTGCTGGAAAGGGTGGTGGACCTGATCGTGCGCGTTCCGATGGAGGAGCGCGACACCAAGGGCGACCTCTACGAAT
>CAWFVJ010000023.1:0-134132 GCA_963819175.1 uncultured Acidobacteriota bacterium | reverse complement strand
GCGCCAGGTGAGCAAGTACGCCGTACCGGCCTCACCCGAAGAGGAAGCCGTCTATGATTGTCTCGCCGGCGCTCGCTTCCTGGCCTTCGACCAGACTCGCGCACTGGGCAGCTCCTTTTCAAGACGGTACTGGAAAAGTCCCTCTTCTCCTCTCCGGCGGCCTGCCTAGAGACAATTCGCCAGCGCCTGCGAAAGATCGAAAAGGAACCTGGCGCGGATGCTGACCAGGACCGCATTACCCTGGCCGGCATTGCGGAAGCTCTGGAATATGTTGGACCCAGCAACTTCGCCAAGTACCAGCGCTTGGTTGAAATCCTGAAGCCAGGCGGCTTTCTCCACTGGGATCCAGCTAAGACCGACGACCGCATCGTCATTTTCACCGAGCGCATCGAGACATTGCGTTTCCTCGAAGAGAATCTCGCCAAGGATTTGCGACTGGGCAAAGATCAGATAGCCGTTGTCCATGGTTCCGGCATTGAGGATGTCGACTTGCAGCGAACGGTCGAGGAATTCGGCCGTGACCATTCCCCCAGTGCGCCGATGCTCGCTTCCGATATCGCGAGCGAGGGCCTGAACCTCCACTTCCTCTGTCACAAACTGATCCATTTTGACATCCCGTGGTCGCTGATGGTTTTTCAACAGCGCAACGGCCGAATTGACCGCTACGGCCGCAGGAAAAGCAGCCGCACATCGCCTACCTCTACACCCAACGCCCCGAGCACCCCAAAGTTCGGGCGACCTGCGCATTCTTGAATTACTTATGGAAAAGGATGAGCAGGCGGCGAAGAACATTGGCGATCCATCGGTCTTTTTGGGTGTTTTTACGTTCGCGGTAGAAAAGAACAGATGACCGGCAGGGCAATTTGAGGAGAATCTCGCTCCCTGCGGAGTTCAACCAGCAGATGGAAGAATCCGCTCGAGGACGACCTGCTCTCCGATTCTCTTCGGCGACGCTCAAGGTACCTGCAGGCCAGACTGTACACGGCCACTGCCACCACGTTCCCAAGCCTGTTCGCCGATGACCTGGCATATTTCCGCGATGGTCCTCACCGCATTGGCGCCTTCCGTCGACTTGCAGGCTGGATTTCGATGATGAACGCCAGTTCGTCACTGTTACAGTGAACGACGAGTTGCGTCGCACATTTCGTGTCTTCCCGGCTCAGGCGTTTCCTGAGGATGGCCGACTACACCTAACCACTAGCCGTGAACGGGTAATGAGAGCGATTAGAGATTCGCGCGCGGAAGAGAGCAACTGGGCCAATGTTCATCTTCTGTGGGACCTCCATCCTGTTATGGAATGGCTGAATTGGGGGTGTTTACTTCACGCCACCAAACGCAATAGCTTGTGGTTTGACGAGGATTGCAAAGGGGGCCGGGTCTACCTGCACAGCCTGCTGGGCCAAGCGATAGAACAGTTTGCCGCGCGAGGCAGACTTACGACGGTTGAAGCGAAAGGTGAACTCGTCGAGATACTCGTCCAGGTGATGGTGCCCGATCGCACCCTGATGGGTGCCGAGCAACCATCGCTTCAGCAGCGAGATCACGCGATGTACGCGCGGCAACAACTCCGAAGGGGATTTCTGTTGTCCGCGTAGAAACGTGACCTGATGCATGTAGCCGCGTGCCTGCAACGGCTCGTATCCCAACCATCCGTCGGTATGGACCACGCTGCCGGGTTCCACTGACTCTTCCACAAAACAAACCAGACTGCGGGCCGAAGCGTCTGGAATCCGCTGCATGCGAATCCTCCCGATCCCCTTGCCGTCTTCCTCGGCCGCCACCACAATCAACGCTTTGATCTCAGTCTGCCGACCGCGAACGCCCTCTTCCAGCCCGCCCAAGTAGGTTTCGTCCGCTTCCACGCTTCCCGAGAGTCGTTCCCGCCCCGGTCTCACCATGGCCCGACGCAATTTGTGGAGCATCGCCCAGGCGGTTTTGTAGCTGCCCAAGCCCAAAACCCGCTGCAATCCCAGAGCGCTGATGCCATTCTTTTGGCTGGTGACCTGCCACATGGCCCGGAACCAGATCGTCAGGGGCAGATGACTGTCCTGAAAAATGGTCCCAGCCGTAACCGACATCTCATACCGGCACTTGTCGCAGCGCCAGCGATTCCGCCGCACCAGCCAAGCCTCTGCTCCGGCGCACCGCGGGCAGACCCATCCGCCCGGCCAGCGCAGAGCTGCGAGATACTCGGCGCAGGCCTCCTCGCAGTTGAAGCGCCGTTCCAACTCCAGCAATGTCCTCGGGTAATCCTCGCTCATAGCCCCGGACACTACATCTTGGGGTAGGTGGCGTCAAGTAAATACCCAGTTTCCCGAATTTCAAACTGATGGTCGCATTTGGCCGCAAACAGGCTCCGGTACTGCGCTTGCCCGGCGTGCTCGCCCCAAATCAGTCACTTTTCCTGATCGAGAGCGAGATTCCCAATCGCAAGGGTCAGCCGGTGATTTATGAGTGGTTCGCGGTCGGCTTCGAAGGCCAGCGCAAGACCGGTGTGCTCTCCCTGCATGACTTTCTCGGGCGAACGCAAAGGCGATCCACACGATCGTTCCCCAACGCAGGCGAGTCCGACATCCCGGTTGCCATTACGAGTCTGTTGCCAGAAGCGGTGGCGGAGGCGCGTACGTACATGTCAGCCCGCCGCCAGGCTTTCGAACAAGATCTGCAGATCCGGCTGCAAAAGGAAATGAGTAGCCTCGCGGAGCTGGAGGGCCGCCAGCTTTCATTCCTCGAATGCGCGTATCCGGAAAATGATAACTTCATCGGCACGCGCCGCAGCAAGAAGCTGGAACTGGGGCCACACATAGACCACAGTCTTCGCCGATTACAGGCGTTGGATGGAGAAGACATCGACAACCAAAGACAGTCCGTTCCTTCGCGTTGCCGCCGTGTTTTTGGGTTAAGTCGCCATGCCTATTGATCTGACCGGCATCACCAACGAGAACGAATTTTACACGCACCACTACCTGGCGGCGATTCTCGAGGGCGACCTGCGCCCCCTGTTCGAGAATTCTGCGTCCCCAAGCAGGAATGTCCGCGATGGGATGCTCTGCGCGGTTTGGCCCGTCCTTTTCAGGCAATGCGCAAGGAGCTGGCGGGAACATCCGATCCCGAAGAACGCATGGCGCTGCAACGTGCATGGTTCAACGACTTTTTGCGGACGCTGGGTTACTCGTTAAGTCCTGAGGTAATCGAACTTGACGGGGATATCTCACTGCCACTTGCAGGTCACATCACCCGCGCAAATGGACAGCCTGAGTTATGGGTTCTGGAAGCTCTAGATGGCGGAGCATGACGGTAACCAGCGCCGAGACGAGGATAACGAGGATGAGCATGACGGGGATGAAGGGGATTCGCTCGCGACCAAAGAAGAGCTGATCACTAAACATGTCTTCGCGGCCTCCGAACTGCCCCGATGGATCCTGCTCTACGGTGGAACACAACTTCTTCTAATCGATCGGACGAAATGGCCGTCGAAGCGCTTTCTTAGATTCGACCTCGCGGAGATCCTTGGGCGACGCGAACCGTCTACGCTACGGGCCACGGCTGCTCTCCTGCACCGTGATTCCGTTTGCCCTTCCGGTCAGGTCAGCTTACTGGACCGCCTGGACGAGAACTCACATAAGCACGCTTTCGCGGTGTCAGAAGACTTGAAATACAGTGCGCGCGAAGCTGTGGAATTGATTGGCAACGAAGCCGTCTGGTATCTCCGGCAAGTTCTCAAAGAGGGTGTATATGGCAAAGACCTAGCCGAGCAAATCACCCGCGAGTGTCTGCGCTACCTCGACCGCCTACTCTTCCTTTCGTACCGTGAAGCACGCGAGGCACGCTGCCTACGCTCCAATGAAGAGCGAAGAGTACCGCACTGGCTGTTCCCTCGAAAGCCTGCGCGATGCTGGTGAAGTTGAACTATCCATCCGAAGAGGACCGCCACGGCTATCTCCCTGGACCGCTTCCTTTCATACCTGATTCCACCTGGTTTACGACGGCTGGCAAAGTGAATTGAGGCCAGAGCAAGCTGGCGAATACAACTTTCGGATGGAGCCGCTGCGATGTGACCTTTTCGATCCCGAGCGCACTCCCCTGCTGAATCGGGTTCGCCTGTTACTACGTTCTCCAGAAGGTGATTGAGTTGCTCTCGCTGTCCCGGGAGGAACACGGGCGCCGCCGAGGACGAATCAGCGAATCGCAGTCGGTATCAACCAACTCGGTGCGGTGTATGAGGGACTGCTCTCCTATAGCGGCACTTTTCTCCCGTAGAGCCGGAAGGAGGGCTCTACGAGGTGCAGCAAAAGCGAAAGAAGGAAAAGCCGGAAGACGAGGACGAAGAGGGCGACGAATCAGAAGACGAAACGCCCGCGTGGTGCCGTCGGCGTGCGCCTCGAGAAGCCACAGAAGAACTCCTTCGATCCGCTCAAGCCTGCCTACTTCGTGACGGCGAAAGAGCTTGAATCTTATGAGGACGCGGAACGAGTCTATGACGATCGTGGCCGCCTAGTTCACCATGGTCGGGGAAAGTTCATCTATAGGTTGAGAGGTAGGGATCGCCAGAAGTCCGCTTCCTACTACACCCCCGAGGTGCTCACTCAGTGCGTGGTGAAGTACGCACTCAAGGACTGCTCAAAGACAAGTCCGCCGACGACATTCTCGCCTGAAGTTTGCGAACCAGCACTAGGCAGCGGCGCGTTCTTGAACGAGGCCATGAATCAGTTGGCCGACGCATATTTGGAACACAAACAGCGCGAGACGAGTCGGATTATTGGGCACGACGAATACCTGGTGGAGAAGCAAAAAGTCAAAGCTTATCTCGCGGACAATCGCGTCTACGGCGTGGACCGCAACCCGGTGGCGATCGAACTGGCGGAAATCTCTCTCTGGCTAAACACCATCTATCACAGGCACACGATTCCCTGGTCGGCGGACAACTCGCCACGGGTAACAGCCTCATCGGCGCGCGCCGCCAAGTATTCACCACCCCACAGCTTGAAAGCGTTAGTCGAGAATGGCTCGATTCGGTTCCGGATCGGATCCCGTTGGAAAGGACCGCGGCGAGGGTCAGATTTGGCACTTCCTGGTCCCGGACAAGGGGATGGCCGATTACACCGACAAAGCCGTCAAGGAGATTCTTCCGACAGAAATGAAGTAGATCCGCGACTGGCGAAAGGACTTCACCAAGCGATTTTCTGCCAGCGACAGCAGAGCACTGAACGGCTCTCGGCGGCAGTGGACCGTTTCTGGGAGAAGCATGCCCAGAACTTAAACGGGTACGACGCGAAACTGCCCACGTCTTCCCATCTTCGGTCAGGAAGCTAACCCGACGTTTGCAGAGCGCGGCCAGCGGCTTAGCACTCATCAGCGCGACCGGATCTTCGAACAGGCTATCACGCCGGTAACGGGCACCACAGCCCTATCAGCGCCTGAAGCTCGCGATGGACTACTGGTGTTCACTTGTGGTTCTGGCCGATTGAGTGGCAGGCATAATGCCCTCGCGCGACGAGTTTCTGCTGGAGCTGATCGGCGATTCTCGAAGGAACCTCTCATGAAGTTACGCCCCTATTCGGCGCGGAGCAGCAGGTGCTTTTCCCAAGTGGCCGACCGGAGCAACAGCAACTTCGTCTCGCAGAAGACCTCGGAACCGTAGACCTGAATGAGCTCTGTGCGCGCCTACCGAGGCTAACGAAGGTGCGGGATTTGGCAGTGCGTCACCGCTTCCTGCATTGGGAGTTGGAATTTGCCGATCTATTCAGAGATCGCGGTGGTTTCGATCTGATACTCGGCAACCCGCCGTGGATCAAAATCGAGTGGAACGAGGGTGGAGTGATGGGCGACATCGAGCCCCTGTACGTTCTGCGCAAGTTTTCGGCGCCACGGATGCGTGAGTTGCGGGAAGCAGACACTTCGCCAAGTACCAAGGGTTGAAGGCAATCTACTTTGACGAATACGCGGAGTTCGAAGGCACGCAAAACTATCTCAATGCGAAACAGAATTACCCCTGCTTCTTGGAACGCAATCGAACTCGTACAAGGGCTTCCTGACGCAAGCTTGGACGGTAGCGACAAGGAGGGGTGCAAGGGTTCCTGCATCCAGAGGGAGTTTACGACGACCCTGAAGGTGGCAGTTGCGACGCGAATTTATACCCAGAGGCTGCGTGTACACTTCCAGTTTCAAGAATGAGCTTGACGCTTTTCCGGACTTGGTCAGACCGCGAAAAGTTCAGTGTCAACATATATGGTCACTGAGTGATCCCCCGATTTCCGTGCACATCTCGCAACTTGTTTCACCCGTCAACGGTAGACACCTGCTTCGACCATGAGGGTTCCGGTGATCTGCGGCGGCATTAAGGACGATGACGGCAATTGGAATGTCATTGGGCCACCGCGACCGGATTATCGAGGTCGACGAGGACAGCTCTTGCACTCTTCGCCCGTCTTTACGATGACCCCGGAACACGCGCAGCTTCGAAGCTCGTCTTCCGTCGCTTCACGCCCGGGAACTCGTGGCTGTGCTTACGCAAGTTCGCCGACCTACCCGAAGCGCCTTGGCGATCTTGTAGGACAGTACTCAAGCACTGTCATGTGGGACGAGACCAACCGCGTGAACGATGGCACTATTCGCCGCGAAACGCGGTTTCCGGCTTCAACCAGCGAGTGGATTCTTTCCGGTCCACACATCCACATCGCGAATCCTCTGTTCAAGACGCCACGCCGAGTTTGCACCGAGAAGGGCCACTATGACCCGTCTGGACTTGACGACACTACCGGCGGATTATCTGCCGCGCACCAACTATGTCCCTGCATGTGACGCCGATACATACCGTATTCGTACCCCGCATGTGTCCCTGGGATGACCAGAAACCAGTTACGGAATTCTATCGCTTGGTCTACCGTCGCGATGTTCAGTCAGGCCAGGTGAGCGAACTTTGCTTTCGGCGATCGGTTCTCCGAGAACTGGACACATTAATACATCGTTGGATCTCGTTAATTTCCAGACTCGCTCGAACCTCCTCGACCTTCGCCGGCCTAGTCAGTTCTTTGCCCTTCGACTTCTTCGTCAAAATCCACTGGAGTTCTAGAGGCGGCGGGGCCTGTCCTAAATCTGTCTGCCTCTGCTTGTCGATGATGATTCTAAACGCAAGTACTTACGACTGTCGCGTGCTCCGTCCTCAACTGCCTAACCATCCACTACTCTCGACCTCTGGGGCGAGTGCTGGCAGGATGACTTCCGCAGCCAGCGCTGGGCGAAGTCCGATCCTCGCCTGGACAACCACGATTCTCTTCCCTCACCCCTGAATGGCTCTGGGAGACTCCGCTACGCACCGACTACGAACGCCGCCAAGCACTGGTGGAAATCGATGTCCTGGCCGCCCGTGCCTTGCGCCTTACGCTTGACGAGCTCTGCACCATCTACCGCATCCAGTTTCCAGTGCTTCAGCAAAACGAGCGCGACACATGGTACGACCAGCGCGGGCGTATCGTCTTCACATGCTCCAAGGTCTGCCCGGCGTTGGCTTTTCGCGTCCCGAATGGGAGAAGATCAAGAACATGACTTCTGGGCGAGGTGACGCGCACTATCACGGACGACACGTTGCCCGGCGGCCCGCGCGAGCGCGTCATCGAATATGTTGCGCCGTTCGACCGTTGCGACCGTGAAGCCGACTACGCCACAGCATGGAAGTTCTTTGATGAGGAGGGCCTATGATCCCCTCGGTGATAGCCCGCCAGAGTCCAACGCGGGGTGGAGGACTTCCTCCTCACCACTTTTCCGATCACGAACCCTTTCTTTGCAGGCACGCTCGAAAAGCTACTCGCAACGCCGGGCATGTTGTTCCGCGGCCCATATCTCTCCATCAAATTGCCGTTTGTGCCAGCCGACGAATGGTCCGCGTCCTTTCCCCGAAGTTCTTCCCGAGAGCTTCGCGCCGTACCGCCACCAGCAACAAGCGTGGGATCGGCTGGATACGCGCGCCGGGCGTTCCACCATTGTCGCCACCGGCACCGGCTCCGGCAAGACCGAGTGCTTTTCTCTATCCGATCCTCGATCACTGCTTCCGCCAGCGTGGGCGGCGCGGAATCAAGGCGATCCTCATCTATCCGATGAACGCCCTGGCCACCGACCAGGCTCAGCGGCTGGCCAAGATGATCTGGCGGCAACCCGGAACTGCGCGGCTATGTCACTGCGGGGCTCTGGATCGGCGGCCTGGAGCGCAAGCCCTCCCCGGTGATGACCGAAGAAGACTTGATCACCGACCAAGAGATGCTGCGCGCCGCTCCGCCCGACATCCTGCTCACCAACTACAAGATGCTCGATTACCTGCTCGTCCGGCCGCGCGACTTCCGGCTTTGGAGGCTGAATGAGCCGGAGACGCTTCGGTACCTGGTCGTTGATGAGCTGCACACTTTTGATGGCGCACAGGGCGCCGACCTCGCCTGCCTGATTCGCCGAATCAAGGAGCGGGTCAAGACTCCGGCGGAGCACCTCTGCTGCGTGGGAACGTCGGCCACGCTCGGTGAGGGAAGCCAGGAAGATCTTGCGGACTACGCAAGGCAGCTCTTCGGCGAACCGTTCGACGAAGACAGTGTCATCGGCGAGTCGCTGCTGACGCCGGATGAGTTCCTGAAGGGCTGTCTGGTGACGCGGTTCCAGACGCCCAGCGCCGGAGATCTGGGCAGCGATGGACCCGCTTGCCTACGAGTCAGCGGAGCATACCTCAAGGCGCAGGCACATCTGTGGATGGGGAAGACCTGCTCCAGGATCCGGTTGCGCTTAGCAGATGCGCTGAAGCACCACGCCTTCTTTCGCAACCTGTTGATGATTCTGGGCAACCGAGCCGTCGCCGCCGGCGACCTTGCAGCGGAACTGAAGAAGCAACTTCCCGGCTTCGGCAGCATTGGAGGACAGCTATCTCGATCGTCTGCTGGGCAGCTTTCTTGGCCTTGGTCTCTCGGCGCCAGGGTTTCGGGTCCGTCATCGACGGCAATCAGACTACGATCCGCTGGTGCAGATTCGCATGCAGCTTTGGCTGCGGGAGCTGCGGCGCATGGTGGCGTCGGTCCGTAGCGACCCGGCGCTAGGCTTTGCCGATGATCTGAAACCGCGAGGAGTTGAAGCGCAGTTTGCCGGTGATCCACTGCCGCGAATGCGGGAACACCGGTTGGGGCGGTACGGTGCGGGATGCCGATACGCGCATCAACCCTGATCTGCAGACCTTCTACAACAGCTTCTTCGCCAACTCGCCCCATGTCCAATTCCTCTATCCGTATTCGGAGGACGAGCGGAAAAAGCAACGCGAGATTCCTCAATATGTCTGCACCGATTGCCTGACCATCCAACGGATGACGGAGCCGGGCGGCTGCGCCAATTGCGGCGCCAGCTTCGATCAGATTGCTGCCAGTGTGGATTCCGAACACCAATTACACGGTCAAGAAGAAGGACGGAAGCGAAAAGCGGCTGGGCTCGCATGACTGCCCAAGCTGCGGCGGCCACAATTCGCTCACGATTCTGGGCTCGCGCGCGGCCAGCCTGACCAGCGTCATCATCTGCCCAGTTGTTCTCCTCGCCGTTTAACGAAGACAAGAAGCTGCTGGCATTCTCCGATTCCGTGCAGGATGCCTCGCACCGTTCCGGCTTCTTCGCCGCACGCACCTACACCTTCAATCTGCGGAGCGCAATTCAGAAGACGGTCCGTTGCAGCCGAGCGACCTGTTCCGTTCGAGAGGCTTGGCTAGCCCGGTTCCTGGAGGACTGGCGGACAACGCCTCAAGCCGGAAATCTTCCTGGCGACCTTCTTGCCGCCCGACATGAACTGGCTAGAGGACTACGAGGCTTTCCGGACCGACGGAAAGCTGCCCGAAGGCTCGAGATCTGCTGGGTCTGCTCGATCGTCGTCTGGCATGGGAGATTTGGAGCGAGTATACCTTCGACTGCCGCATCGGCCGCACGCTGGAAAAGACGGGAAGCTCCACGCTGGAGGTCAAGCCAGAGCTATGGCAGCGAGCAATGGAGTTTCTTGCTGCCGCGACTGCGAGGAACATGTTGGGCCATTGCGCGAGATTGGACGAATCCACGCTCGCCGGCTTCCTCGCTGGGCTTGTGCAGAACCTGAAAAACCGCGGAGCCGTGGAGGAGGACGATCTTGGCGCTCGTACATCGAGAGCCTTGGCGGTAACGATACCTGGCTGCTCGGCAAGCAGGGTGGCCGAGCGCTATGGCGGCCGAATTTCTCACGTGCTTCCCGGGCTCCCGTCTTCCTCACCTCGCGGGGCGGTGAGCGTTTTCAGACACTGGTACGCCAGCCCAGCAATCCGACGCCCACCTGGTACGAGGACTGGCTGGAGAAGTCCTTTTATGGCATCGACCCGACCGTCGGCGACTCGAGCTCAGGCGTCTATGAAGCGGTGCTGGCGGGCTTGAAGGAAGCGGGTCTCGTCTTTGAACGCAGCGCTCGGGGCGCGCGTGTTTGGGGACTGAGCCAGCCGCCTTCCAGGTCACGACGGATGTGGTCCAATTTCGGTGCAAGTATCTGCAGTTTTGCGGTTTCGGTTGGGAGTGGCGATGCCGCCGCTTTTGACGGGAACCGCTGCATGCGGTACGAACTGCGACGGGCACTTCGAGCGCGCACCAATGCGGACGACTACTACCGTCGCTTGTATGAGTCGGGCGATGTGCAAGCGGATTTTCTCTGCCGAGCATACGGGCCTGCTCGATCGCGACACGCGGGAGCGTATCGAGGATGGATTTCGCAAGAACAATCTGCCCGGCGACCCGAACCTGCTCTCCTGCACACCGACGCTGGAGATGGGCATTAACATCGGCGACCTCTCCTCGATCGCCCTGTGTTCGGTGCCGCCGAAGCCAAGCAATTATCTCCAGCGGGTAGGCCGAGCCGGACGCGTGAACGGCAATTCATTTGTCTTAGCAGTGGCCAACGCGCGGCCACACGACCTGTTCTTCTACTTCGAGCCCGAAGAAATGATCCAGGGCCACGTGGAGACGCCCGGATGCTTCTTGAACGCGTCGGCAGTTCTGGAAAGGCAATTCACGGCGTATGTTTTTGATCGCTGGGTGGAAACGGGTGTCCCGGAGGGTGCTCTTCCGGATGAGTTGCGGGCAGTGCTGGATGTCGTGGAGAGCGGGGATCGAACCAAGGGGTTTCCGGCCAACCTGCTGGCGTTCTTCGAAAAGAACCGCACGGCGTTGGAGGACGGCTTCCTCGCCCTGTTTGAGGAGGAAGTCGCAGACTACACCCGCGAGCGAATTCGGGCATTCTCCCGCGGCACAGACCTCGACATCACCGGTCTGGAACGCTCGATCTGGGAAGGATTGGAAGAGGTAGCGGAGGAGCGGAAGTCCCTGCGCAACCGCATTCAAGTCCCTCACCAAGAAGATCCGCGATATGAAACAGGATCCGGCGCGCGACCAGAACTTCGAGGAGACACTCCAGCAGTTGCTGCGTGAAAAGTCGGCGATGAACGAGATCGTTCAGTCCATCAACGAACGCCCGGTCCTGAACTTCTTTACTGACGAGGGGCTATTGCCCAATTATGCGTTTCCGGAGGCGGGCGTCGTGCTGCGATCCGTCATCTACCGGCGCAACCCAAAGGCGGAAGACGACGAGCGAAAGTACAAGACACAGACCTACGAGTATGAGCGCCCGGCCTCGGCCGCAATTCTGGAATTGGCGCCGGCGAATCATTTCTATGCTGAGGGCCGGAAGCTGGAAATTGATCAGGTGAATCTGCAGGTCTCGCAAATCCAGGCTTGGCGGTTTTGCAACGACTGCTCGTATCTGGAATTGGAGGGACGGTCGGAGCCGACGCGCCTCCTGCCCCCAGTGCGGCAGTCCGCTCTGGGCCGATGAGGGCCAACGGCGCAACATGTTGCGCATGCGGCAGGTGATCTCGACTGCATCGGAGCAGGAGAGCCGGTCCTACGACGAAAGCGACGACCGCGAACCGCAGTTCTATCAGAAGAACATGTTCGTGGTGAAGGAAGATGCTGACATCAGCGAGGCATACTTCATCGATCGCGAGGAGGTTCCGTTCGGCTTCGAGTTCTTCCGGAAGATCACGCTGCGGGAAGTGAACTTCGGCGAGAAGATGGCTGGCGGCCCGCAACTGACCATTGCCGGGCGGCCCGCTCGTGGACAGACCGTTCGAATTGTGCGGGGCGTGCGGAAAGGTGAAGAAGAACGGCAAAATCGAGCATGCCATTTACTGCCGCTATTGGGGCAAGGAAGAGAAGGAAAAGGTCATCGAGGCTTGCTTCCTGTACCAGCGAATTTACTTCCGAGGCCATCCGCATGCTGCTTCCGGTGGCGAGTTTCGATGTGGATCGCAACATCCACTCTTTTGTCGCCGCGCTTGATCTGGGCCTTCGCAAGAAGTTCCGGGGCGATCCCGGCCACCTGCTGACCACCGTGACGGATGAACCGGTGCCCGGGTCCGACGTGCGCAAGCGCTATCTAGTGCTCTATGACGGTGTACCGGGCGGAACCGGCTACCTGAAGGAGCTGATGCGCGACCAGCAGAACCTGCTGGAAGTTTTCGAGAAAGCCTACGACGTCCTCAAGAACTGCACTTGCCAGAACGACGCCGAGAAGGACGGCTGCTACCGCTGCCTGCTCGCCTACCGCGGCCGGCATGACCAGCAGAACACCTCGCGCCAAGCAGCCATCGAACTATTGAAGCTGATCCTTGATAACCGCCAGCACGTGAAGCGAACGAAAAGGCTGGATGCCATCCGGATCAACCGCTTGCTGGAGAGCGAATTGGAGGGTCGGTTCATCGAGGCTCTGCGCCGAACGCCGGAAGGAGAGCCGCCGCGGAACGTCACGCACCATGTCGTGAACGGCAAAGAGGGCTTCTATCTGCGCTCGGACTTTGGCAACTATCTGATTGAGCCGCAGGTAGAGCTTGGTCATATCGCAGGGTGTGGCTGTTCCAAGCCGAGCTGATTTCGTCTTCTATCCAGAGCGCCCGGAGGGCGGCGAATTGCCGATCGTTGTTTTCACCGATGGGTATGAGTATCACGCCGACCCGAACGCGGGCCTTCGCACTGGCATGGACACAGCGCAGCGGATGGCGCTGATGCGCTCGGGGCGATACCGCGTCTGGTCGCTGACATGGGATGACGTTCAAGAGCAGTTCAAGCTATCCGGTTCCGCGGTTTGAGGCTCGAGTTTCTGTCAGCCGGAGCCGAAGTTCGGCCCGCTGCTGGGCAAACTCGATCCGGCGAATGCCGGCAACTTGGAAGAGTCTGGCTGGACTTGTCGTCCTTTGGGCTTCTCATGCTTTTGCTCGGGGCCGGGCGGATGAAGTCCTGGGCAGCCTATGCACAGGCTTTTGTAGTGAGTCTGCTGGAGAATGATCCGGATACCCCTGGTCGTCTGCAACTGCGCTGGGAGCGCATCGCACTCTGACGGAAGCCCATTGCTCCAGGCCGAAGGCGGCATGGATGCAGCGGCTCTGCAGGGCCGCGACTTTGCCAATCTGAAGCGTGCGCTTGCATCTGTTCGATGATTATGCCCATCACGGACCGGTCGAGTGGAAGAGAGCTTGGCGGGAATTCCTGCGGCTGGGTAATCTGCTGCAATTCCTCGATCGCTTCGAATTCGTGAGTTCGCTCGGTCTGGCTGATGAACTGTACGGGCCGATCTCGAGCCGGCGTCAGAGCAGGACAAGAAGCATGTGACAGATCGGCTCGCCGCCCTGATGGAATTTGTGGCGCCCGGAAGTCCGCGACCTCTGCCGCAGAGTCGCCGAGCGCGGCAAGGCTCTGCCGGAAGCCGGGTTTGAGTTGACCAGCGCGGAAGGCGAGATCATTGCCACTGCCGAGCTTGCCTGGCCCGCCTGCCGCATTGCCGTGCTGCTTGGAGCACGAAGATGATGGCGTGAGCATCGCTTTGAGGCCGCAGGTTGGCGAGTGTTCCTGCGCCGATGCCGTCGTGAATGCGCCGGAACCACTGCTTGGATCTATTGCCCGATGAGGTTGCCGAATGACGATTGCTCTTTCCAGTGATTTTCTTGCTCGCCTTCTCAAACGTCCAGAAGAGCCACCAGAAGCAAGTGCGTGAGTTTATCGAACGCTTCCGCGAGCGGCCCGATGCGCCGGGATTGAACTACGAGGTAATCCAAAGCGCCAAGGGCAAGGATCTGTATTCCGTGCGCATCAACCAGGCCTATCGAGCTGTGGTATTCCACCCCTCGAATTCGCAGGTCTACGTCCTGTCCTGGGTGGATCACCACGACGAAGCCTACCGCTGGGCAGAGCGGAAGCAGTTTGTCGTGCATCCGGCCACCGGGCGCTCTTGCAGATGCTCAGCGCGGAACCTCCGGAGGCAGCCCCGGCCGCGCCACGCCCAGGCCGCCGAAACGGGGCTGTTCGCTCAGGTCAAGGACAAGCATCTGCTTGCGGTTGGGAGTGCCGGAGGAACTGATCGGCGTTGTGCGAGGCATCAACTCGGACGTCGAATTGGAGGCCGCGGAGAGCCGGCTTCCCCAGGAGGCTTACGAAGCGCTATTCATGCTTGCCTCCGGCTTACAGCCTGGACGAAGTCTTCCGCGAGATGGAGAAGCCGGAAGAGGAAGCCCCGGTCGATCAGAAGGATTTTGTGGCCGCGCTGCAGAACGAGGATTCAAAGCGCCGGTTCTATGTGGTCGACGAAGCGAAGGATCTGGCCGAAGTTCTGAATGCTCCGCTCGATCAATGGCGAGTTTTCCTGCATCCCAAGCAGCGGCGACTTGTCTCGATGCAGGCCAACGGCCCCGTCCGCGTGCTCGGCGGCGCCGGCACGGGCAAAACGGTCGTCGCCATGCACCGCGCCCGCTATCTGGCGGAGGAGGTCTTCAACAAGAAAGAGGACCGCATCCTGTTTACGACCTTCACGCGCAACCTGGCCACGGATATCCAGGAGAATCTGCGCAAGCTCTGCTCGGTTGACGCGCTTTCGCGCATTGACGTCGTGAACCTGGATGCCTGGGTGGCGAATTTCCTGCGCGGCCAGGGATACCGGCATCAGGTGGTCTTCGATGAAGACGAAAACGAAGCCTGGGCCTTCGCCCTCAACCAGGCGCCGTCGGATCTGGGGCTCGCGCCGAACTTCTATCGCTCCGAGTGGGAGCAGGTCGTTCAGGCGCAGAACATCACGGACGCCGACCAGTACCTGAAAGCCTCCCGCATTGGCCGTGGAACAAAGCTGGGCCGCGATGCCAAGAAGCGGATCTGGCCTGTTTTTCAGGAATACCGGGCCCAGCTCAACGAGCAGGGAAAGAAGGAGTACATCGATCTTCTGCGCGACGCCCGCGGCCTGATCCAAAGCAAGGGAATCGTCGTTGCCGTATCGGGCGGTGATCGTCGATGAGGCACAAGATATGAGTGCCGAGGCGTTCCGCCTGTTGCGGGCGATTGTGTCGGAAGAGCCCAACGATCTGTTCATCGTCGGCGATGCCCATCAGCGCATCTACCGCCATCGGGTCTCGCTGGGCCAGTGCGGTATCAACATCAAGGGCCGCGGAAAAAAGCTGAAGATCAACTACCGCACCACAGATGAGATTCGGCGATTTGCGGTTGCGCTCCTGGAGGGCCGCGAGATCGACGATCTGGACGGCGGCGCCGACCAACAAAAGGGCTACATGTCTCTGACCCATGGCCAGCCGCCGCTGGTGCGCAGGCTTCGCCAGCTTTGCCGAGGAGATCGCTTTCCTGAAGCAGCACATCCAGGGATTGCAGAAGGAGTGGGGCGCTGCTGGAATCGGTCTGCGTGGTGGCGCGAACCAAACACCTCTTGGAAAGCTACATCTCTCAATTGCAGGCTGCCGGGTTTAGCACCTACGAGATCAAGCGCAACGCTGCCGAGCAGCGGGACAAGCCCGGGCTCCGGCTTGGCGACCATGCACCGAGTCAAAGGACTTGAGTTCGAACACGTTATCGTCGTTGCGGCAAATCAAGGGCATCCTCCCACTGGACGCCGCAGTCGTCGACGCTGAGGATGCCGTGGCCAAGCGAGATGCCGAAACCGGAGAGCGTTCACTCCTTTATGTGGCATTGACCCGCGCCCGGCAGTCTGCGACCATCACTGGCTACGGTCAGATGAGTCAATATGTGGCGACGGTGGCCCAAGAGGCCGCCGACAATCGAGTTCCGGAGAGCAGCCGTAAACCTAACCCTGTTTTCCATCGCTCGACGACAGATTGAGAGAGAATTCAACGAGATCAGCCGTTTTTCAGCAGCCTGCTAGATCATAGGGGCCATAATCATGTTTCTTCAGTGTCTCTGGCTAACGAATTTCCGTTGCTTTGGTCCTGTAGAACAGCGGATCGACATGTCGAAGGGGGTGACAGCTTTTATTGGTGCTAACGGCTCGGGGAAAACTGCCGTCATGCATGCGCTCCTTCGTCTGTTCGGCATGACAGCGGAACAGCGTCGGGTGCGACGACAGGACTTTCATGTTTCAGCGACAGAATCCGTGGCGCCAATCCAGCGGGAACTTGTGATCGAAGCGATTCTGGCTTTCCGGAACTCGATGACGACGACGGCAATCACACAGCAGTGCCTGAGTTCTTCCACCAAATGGCTGCAGATGACGGCGGTCGTTTGAAGTGCCGTCTAAGAATGCAGGCGACCTGGACTGACGATGGATCTCTTGAGGGCACAATAGAGCAAAAGCTCTGGGCGGTACGGGCTTTAGGAGCATTCGAGGTGAAGGACTGTGTCGAACTTAAGCCGCTTGACCGCGCCCGTATCCAAATGCTCTACGTCCCAGCCTCTCGCGACGGAGTCTCGCAGGTTACCGCGTTCCTGCGCGGCCGGCTGTGGCGTGCGATTACCTGGTCCCAGGAAGTTAAGGACGCCTTTGCTGAGGCCGGGGCAAGCTTGAACGTCACTTTCGGGTCAGAGAAGGCCGTCGACGTTATTACTGCATCGCTGGAGAAGCGTTGGCAGGAGGTGCACACCGCCGGCACTGACGCTAAGCCGATCTTTCGCCCCATCGACCCCCGATTCCAAGAATTCATCCGGAAAGTGGAAGTTGTGTTTCACCCTGACGAGTCCGGTCGTGACCGCAGTCTTGAGGATTTAAGCGACGGACAGCGCTCTTTGTTTCACTTAGCCATGACCGCAGCGACGCTTGACGTTGAGAGTAAGATTGTCGACGATCAAACCAGCGGATTTCAGGCAGACGGTATTCATATTCCAGCGCTGACGCTCATCGCCATCGAGGAGCCCGAGAACAGCCTTGCTCCTTTCTACCTTTCCCGTATCGTCCGCCAGGTCGAGGACCTCACGAGCGGACAACGCGCTCAGGCCTTCGTGTCCAGCCACTCGGCAAGCATCATGGCGCGGGTCGATCCTGGCCACGTGCGACACTTCCGACTGGAGCCTTCCGAGCGTACTGCCCGAGTGAAGGCAATCCGATTGCCGGAAGGCGAAGAAGAGGCAGCGAAATATGTACGGGAAGCGGTACGAGCCTATTCCGAGCTTTACTTCGCCCGCTTTGTGATATTGGGCGAAGGTGCTTCCGAAGAGGTAGTGTTGCCCCGGCTTGCAGAAGCGCTCGAATTGCCGATCGATCGCTCATTTGTCGCGGTCGTTCCGCTCGGAGGTCGACATGTTAACCACCTGTGGCGACTTCTAACCGATTTAGCCATTCCGCATGCCACACTGCTAGATCTGGACATGGGCCGTGCTGGAGGCGGTTGGGGAAGAATAAAGACCGTCTGTGTGCAGCTGCTCGCGAACGGGCTTGAACCAGCACGTCTGTTCGGGGACCAATTGCATCCTTCTGGCCCCGACCGGAACCTCGCTTCGTTTGATGCGTCCGGCCTCGATAAGAACGGGCGCGAAGTCCTGGAGAGTTGGGTGAAGTGGCTACGCCAGTTCGGGGTCTATTTCTGCTGGCCCCTCGACCTCGATTTTTCTATGCTCCGTGCCTACCCAACGGCCTATCGAGTGCTCGACGCTGGGCAGTCGGGGCCCTCAGACAAGGGCGATCCAAGGACTGTCGTGCTTGGAGAGGAGGGAGATCCAAGCATTTACGGCAAGAAGTTCGACGAGGAGTTCAGATGGTACCGATATTTATTCCTCGGGAGGGGCAAACCAAGCACCCACGTCCGCGTCCTGAGTACTCTCGATTCGGAGAGCCTCAAATCTGGCATTCCAGAAGTTCTTAAGGTTTTGTTGAACGCCGTGGCTGCTGCCATAGACGCAGATCTAGATGGCGACGCGGGAGGGTAATTAAATGGCTGTCAACGCGGCAAATTGGCGGCCGCGAGGAATAACGGACCTTGAACCCAACGCTTGGAAAGCGCTTCGGCGAGACGGCAATACATGTGTCGTTGCTGGGCCAGGTGCTGGTAAGACAGAGTTTCTTGCCCAACGTGCCACCTACCTTCTCGAAACAGGAATCTGTCCAACACCGTACCGAGTACTGGCCATTTCGTTCAAGACCGATGCAGCGGAGAATCTTGGCAGGCGGGTACGCCAACGCTGTACCCCCGAACAGGCCGAGCGATTTGTGTCGCTGACCTTCGATGCCTTTACGAAAGGGCTTGTTGACCGGTTCCTCTCTGCAATACCGGCGAGTTGGCGCCCAACGAACCCTTACGAGATCGCGTTTCCCAGGCGCCGTGAATTGGATGACTTTCTGACCAGAACTCGGCTGAGTGCACCACAGAATTGGCAAGCCCAGATAGCGGAACTTAGCTCAACGGACTTCGAGCCGCGTGTCGTTGGATCGGTGAGGCTTCACCAAGTCCTTCAACCCCCGTCCGCGCCGAATGCATTCGTTGTCGAGCGGTGGTGGGCTGAATATCTGCGCTGTCCGGGCGGATCCAGATTGACATTCATCATGCTCAATAGGCTTGCTGAACTTCTGCTGCGGGCGAATCCGCAGATCGCCCGAGCGCTGCGCGCTACGTATCGCTTTGTGTTTGTAGACGAGTTCCAAGACACGACATACGCGCAGTACGATTTCTTGCTGTCTGCTCTCCGATTTCCGAAAATTGTTGTGACCACTGTCGGAGACGACAAACAGCGGATCATGATTTGGGCTGGTGCGCGCACCGACGGCTTCGCCCGCTTCGAGACCGACTTTTCGGCTGAACGCATCCCTCTTCTCTTTAACTTCCGATCCTCGCCCGATCTTGTGAGAATCCAGCATGTAGTAGCTCAGGCCCTAGATTCAACTGTTATCCCGTCGATTGCACAGGCCACCCGCAAGATTGATGGTGACGTCGCCCAGGTCTGGAATTGTCCGACAGAGGACCGTGAAGCGAAGCAGATCGCACAATGGATCGCTGCTGACATGGGAAAACGTGGCACTGTGGCGCGGGACTATGCGCTCCTCGTCCGGCAGACTGCCGATCGATTCGAAGAGCAACTTGCACAGCCTGTCGCGCAAATGGGCCTTCGTCTGCGTAACGAAAGTCGCGTGCTCGGTCGCACGACTCTGCAGGACTTACTGGTGGAAGAGTTTACGTTGATTGCGGTCGCTCTTTTGAGATTGGGCGTCAACGTTAGAGCACCTGAAGCATGGCAGACGGTTTCTGCTGCCGTGCAGCAGCTACGGGCTGTCGATCCTGCCGACGCAGTCGCAGGCCGCCAGGCAGAAAAGGGACTGACCGTCTTCTTGAAGAGTTTGCGAGTTGTCATGTCGACCCCATCACCTGCGGTGGCGACCACGGAAGCATTGACAACTCGTATTACCGAGTTTCTCGACATTACCGCGTTGGCTCGCTGCTATCGCGAGTATAGTACTGGAGACAGATTGGAAATAGCAATCGAGGCCTTCCGATTGCACCTGTGCGTTTGCGCGCAGCGAACTGCGAATTGGGGTACCTGTCTCGATCTGTTTGAGGGTATCGATCAGATTCCACTCATGACTGTGCACAAGAGCAAAGGGCTCGAATACGACACGGTGCTGTTCATTGGCCTGGATGATCAGATGTGGTGGAGCTACAGCCCCAGAAATCCTGAGGGCATCGCTACGTTTTTCGTTGCGCTCTCACGAGCAAAACAACGTGCGATATTTACGTTTTGCCGAGCCCGCGGCGAGCGTAGGCGTGTCGCCGATCTCTATGAATTGCTCGACGCCGCGGGAGTACCTGAGGTGGCGTTCTGACTAATATCGGTTGGTATGCAGTGGTAACTTGCGTAGCCCATATAATTACCATGCGTTGTAAAGCCTTTTGCCTGAAATGCACTCACGGGGAACACCGACGCAGGGAGCGGTCGATACGTGCTTCTTCAAGCTTGAGGTGTATGTTCTTGGTTCCACATAGAGCTTTCCGGTTGACGCGCAGGGATGAGTTCCGTGAAATTTGGTTTGCTCGCGTTCTCTTTGACCTCGCCGGCTTATTCCGTCGGGCTTATATTTCCTCACCATCAGTCTCAACGAGGGCTGTATGAGTGAGCACTCTAAAATCGAGTGGACCGACGCAACTTGGAATCCGGTCCGTGGCTGCACCAAGATTAGTCCTGGGTGCGCGCACTGTTACGCCGAACGGTTTGCGGAAAGGTTCCGAGGCGTGATGGGCCACCCCTATGAATTTGGGTTCGATCTTCGATTAATCCCCGAGAAACTCAGCGACCCGCTTACATGGAGAAAACCAAGGCGGATTTTTGTCAACTCCATGAGTGATCTATTCCATCCCGGTGTACCGGATGAATACATTATTCAGGTGGGACACATCATGTTGGAGGCCGACCGACACACGTACCAAATTCTCACGAAGCGTTCCGAACGGATGCGCAGTCTGCTGAATTCAAAGCTCGCTTTCTTGAAGAATGCCAATCACATTTGGTGGGGCGTGAGCGTCGAAGACCGGAAACATGGGTTGACCCGCATCAATCATTTGAGGGCCGCGAGCGTTCCGGTTCGGTTTCTTTCAATTGAACCGCTCCTGGAAGACTTGGGGCTGATCGATTTGAAAAATATTTCCTGGGTTATTGTTGGGGGCGAAAGCGGTTTCGGCGCAAGGCCGATGAAATCGGAGTGGGTGTTTTCGATCAAACGGCAATGTCGGCAGGCTGGCGTGCCTTTCTTTTTCAAGCAGTGGGGCGGAGTGCGAAAGAAAGAGAACGGCCGGACGCTTGCTGGAAGAACTTATGATGAACTGCCGATTATTGCCTGATTAGTCCCGTTGGTCGGGGGAAACGTACGGGACTTGCAGCAACCGGAAGATGTCCTCTTCACTTTCTATTCGCAACGGCGCTCCATTAGCATCTTCAATGCCATCACCGGATGCGCGCAGCTTCATTCCCAGCTCCCTTGCGCGCATGGCCAATTTGATATTGTGATTCTTGCTGCCGGTGCGGATGAGGAAGAGTGTCGGGAAAGTATCCCGGCTTGCCACATAGAGATCGACAGGTATACCCGTCTTTGTGGCCGTGAAGGCCTTGATTCTTTCTCCATCGCGAACCGGTGTCAGGCTGCCACGCTGCACCAAACTCGTGAGCGCTGTTTCAAAGGCGTTACCGTCAGCCGACGGAAGGACGACGACATCAATATCATGGACGAACTCTTTATTGCGGCGCAGTGAGCCCGCAATCTCGATTCGTTCAGCGGTCGGGATGAGCTCGGCAGTGAGCTTCTCGGCAACCGCTCGGGCGATTTTGGCTGGAAATCGGTTTTTGTCCATAATTGCGTCGTTACCTGAAACGCATAACAGTATCGACCGGGAATGTTCCCTTTTTCCGGCCGACCTTGGCCGAGACGACACTCAGTTCACCTGCGGCTTCCATGGGCCTCAATATCCGTGTTTTGAAATGGGTTCGCAAAAAAGGCGTCTCGGCAACCACGAAATCTCCAAGATCCTCAATCGACAAATCTTTGCCTTTGAACCGTTCCACAATGATGTTCTTCAGCAGGTCGTAATCAGGCTCGTCGCCGAATAGATTCAGCGAGCGGCGCACATCGGTGTAATCAGAGAACTGGAACGTCCCGGTCTTGTCCACCTGCCACATTGCCTCCTTCATCTTCTCCAGCCCGCGAAGATTATTGCTGGCGAAGAAAAGGAAATAATCCGTACGGTTTCCCATGTTGAGCATTTCGAAAGACCGTGCGAACTGCGCCTCGCGCTTCAACCGGGTCAGGTAAATATCATGGATACTGCGCCGCCGCTCCTCAGGATCACTGATTGAAAGCACGTCTCGCCATTTGTTCGTACCAAACAGTTCGTCGTAAGTGTGCTCGTAATCCGATTGGCCAAGAAAACGATTGATCTCCTCGAACATAAACGTGATGAGTACCTCGCAGGACTTGTTCTGCAAGATACGCGCGATTGTTGAAAATGGCGTATAGGAGAACCCGAAAGGGTCCACAAAAACGAACGCAGGAGCGAGTTTCTTCTTCTGCTCATCGAGCTGGCCGAAAACCTTTCCGAGCTGCTCGTTAAATTGGCCGTGAATACAGTGCACAGCGAAATTCGTAGGAAGGGTTGGCCGTATCTCGTCGATGATCTGCTCCAGATGTTCGAAGCGGGCTCTATCTGCTTCTACGAAAACGAATACCACTTCGCCTTTTGGGCGATATGCGTGATCACGGGCGGTCTTCAAGACGATTAGAGGTGAACCGTCTTCGCCGCCTTTATACTTACCCGGACCGGCAAACCCATCCACGTAAAGGATACGCCCGGCCCAACTCGCTAATATAGGAAACCACGCTTGGAAATACCGCCTCAATATCTCGTGCTTTTTTAGCGTGTGTGGATCAACCGACCAAGTCGTCTCGCGCGGCGCTGCCACCTGAATATTCCTTCCCGCGATTGCTCCTCATCCACCTTCCGGGTGAAGGAGCTATGCATACGCGCCAAAGTACTCTTTCTTAGAAGTCCCAGCAAGACATCATTTTGACTCTTACTCCCGTCCACTCCTCGCTTCCGCTGAATACGAGACCAGCTCCGCCCCTGCTTCCCTGAAATAAAGCGCCCATAATGCCTTCAGGGTGTTCCACGCGTGAGGGTTCATCCCTGCAGGCGATGCACCGACCAGTGAATACGGTAACCACGCAGCGGGATAAGCAGGCGATTGCTTTTCGCGTGCCGCAACATCCCCTCAGGGCCCGTGGGAATCAATGCTGCTGGCAAGTAGGCCGTCTCGTTCATCATGTCCGAGAATATCCAGATATCCTTCGAAGCGTGCTCAGAGGCAGGGCCAGATTCGAGCAAGGCTTTCAAGTGCCATAAGCCGCCGATGATGTCCGTCCCGGTGTGAGCGTTAATATGCGCATTACCGCTCTGGAAGCCGGAGGCCGCATCAGAGCTGCGCTATACGCAGGTGTTTCAATGCTCAATGGCAAAGACCCATAATGCCCGCGAATTACGCGAGTATGCCGGATTGCATTGTGGTCGGATCAACCAGCTCATCATCCATGAGGCCGGCGAACAGGTGCTCCGGGTCGGTACATCTTCAACCGGCGAAAAAAGCCAATATCGATTCTCTCTCTAATATAGATATGAACAAAACAACAGAAAACACGAAGACCGCCACCAAAAACGTCGTCGCCACCAAGGGAGTAATGTCGGCTGTGAAGGCGGTGGTCGGGGAAGAACCGGACACGTTTGCCGATGTGGACGAGCATCCGGGCAGCCTCGATTTGCCGACCCAGAAACACGAAATCACGAAGTTGCTTGCCGACTTCCGAGCGCCTGCGGGCGCTTTTATAACGAGCATTGATGCTTTACGCACCAGTCCAGCCGGACAGTCTGCCAACGATGTCAGGCTTTCCAGCCTAGAGTCAGGACGACTGAAGCTCGTGTTTTTCAGGCTATCCGACCAGAGGCACCCTTGCCCCTCAGCCACTCGAAAACCGCCCAAGTCGCCGCGAGGTCTTCCTCGTTGTACTTCAGAATTTCCGCCATTCGGGCGTTGCGCTCGGCTTCGTCGTCGGTCTCGGTCGCCAGAATGAACTGCGCCATCGCCCAAGTTCCGCCGTACTCGTCCTGCGTCCGCTTGTATCCGACGTATTCCTCGACGACTTTGAGACTGTAACTGGGCAGTGGTAGAGCGATCGCGTTTTTGGTGACGGGAAGCAGGTCGAGCAGGTTGCGGAGCACGCGTGCAGCGGTGCCGTCCGGATCGCCGTATCTATCGATGTACTGGTTGATGTGGGTCTTCTCGTAGTGATGCCAATGCACGAACGGGATGTCGCCGTATTCGGCGAAGAGGTTCTGGGCAGCATCGAGAAACGCCGCCCATCCCTCCTGATCGCCGTTCGGCCCGAATCCAGCCGTCACGCCCATGAACGCGCTCGGGCGCTTGCCGTAGACCTGCATGCCCCAGAGATAAATCTTTTCGAGGTCGTCGAGATGAGGGGGCATACCTTCGAGATCGAACATGACGTAATTATCGTGTGCCGGAATTGCAATAGCGCCTAGCATCCGCTCGTTGCCGCTGATTAGAACGTCAGCGTAGACGAGAATCTTTTCCGCTTTCTTCCCGACCCTCTGCTGCCTTTCGCCCCACGGGCGTGTGAATCCGCTTAGCCGCTGCACGTCGAATCTGGCGAGAAGCTGCGTTGCGGACTTTACCCCTGCGGTATTCAGTTCACGGGCGAGCCCTTGATCCACGTCCATGACCAGCGACACGTCTTGCCGAGCCTCCGCCTGCTGCCAGCAGCGGTCGTAATATCCGCAGCCGGAACCGCATTTCGTCCAGCCGACGGGCTCGTAGGGTTCCGCCGTCAGCCGCTTCATTGCCAGAATGCGCTCAAGGTCGGCGAGCGCGGCAACGCCGCCGTCATACGGCACGTCTACGATGTCTCCCTTGCCCGTGTGGACTTCGAGCCGCTTGGCTGGCGTGCCGACCGTCTGCTTGAACAGCCAGCCATAGAGCTGGAGTTGGAGCGTGATTTCCTCGTGATGTTCGTCGTCCACCTGCCGGGAAAGCTTCGAGTCGCGGATGAGATATCCATCCCCGTCGAGGATTAGAAAATCTGGGCGACCAACGATGGTCACGGGCATGCCCATTAGGGCGGTTTCGCAGGAAAATTCGCCTTGATAAATAACAGGTACTCGATTGCGGATAGCCACCGCCGTCTGCTCAATACGCTCGTCTGGCGGGACGACGCTCAGGTTTTCGTAATCGCCGAGGCTGGCAAGATGGGATTCTTCGTGCCGCTCACCGAGTGTACGGAGTATCTGCTCAAAGATGCCCGGCTCGTCTTCCGGAATGTTCTGTTGGCGGAGGTAGACGCGGAGCGGACAGGGCGTGGAGCGATATAGGTTAACGATGTCGGTGGCGGTGAGTCGCATGCTGGACTCCTTATTGGTTAGCATTGTGGGTGGATACAAGATGCCCGACAAGTGACCGAGTGGTAATCAAGTCACCGCAGATTGATGTATTCGTAATCCTCTCAGCATCACCTGCCTTCATGTGTTTTCAACGATTTCCGGCGGCATTCGTAGGGTAAAACGGCATCATTTGGGCGCATTCGGCTGCGTTTTGGGCAACAAAATGGGCAACACCCGCCACTCACAATAGCGCATACAAAATAACCCTCGATGCCATGAACCATGGCGGGCCAGGAAGGCCGCGCATGACAGAGATTCAACCGTTTCTCCGACCACGCCCGGACATTTTGTTCGTAGCGCTCAATCCGCCTACGCAATCCAACGATAGCGGCCATTACTTCTCCGGCAGCGGGTTCCGCTTCTTCCATCTCCTCTACTTGAGCGGGCTGATCACCGCGGAACTTCCCAAGGCGACCGCCGATGAGATTGTGATTGGCTCAACAACCGTCAACTACAAACGGAGTTCGTTTGGCGTCGTCGATTGGCCAATGAGGTTGGGGTCAGGAGTCCTCGGGACCAAACGCAGACAATCCTGAGACGAGCACTACCCGCCCCCAGAGGTTTTGACTAAGTGCTCACTGCGCTGTGCCCAGTGTGCCCGGATGACAGGTCGCACCGGTATCGGGAGTCGGAGTTGGCGGAGTGGGCGGCGTGGACCACGGCACATTTGTAAAGTCGAAGAAATCCAACAAGTCAGGCTGTGCCGCATCGCGGTTCGTTAAGTGTGCGGTCGGACCGATGAAACGGCTCTCGACGAACTTGAGCACCGCGGTGTGATCCAATGGTATGTGCGAGACGTAGTGCCTTCGCGTAAACGGCGAGATGACCATGTTTGGCAAACGGAAGCCAAGCTGTGCGGCAAAGCCCTCGGTGTGTTCGACATCGGTGGCGCCTGTCCCAGGCCAACCGGCTTCCAGATCGCAGTGCAACGTAGGACCCGTCGCTGGAGCCAGACACGGGAAGAAGAGATCGAGAGCGGTGGGAGTGCTGTCGGGATTGACGGCAATACTGGAGATGTCGGTGGTGATCCCCAACGACTTGTCGGTGAAGTCGTTGGTGTGATTCGGGACCGGCGGCACATGATCAAGCGGCCCGCCGCCCTCGTCATAGCTCAGGAAGAAGACCGAGTCACTCCACGATGAGCTGTTCATCAGCGCGTTGATCTCCTTCGCAACCTGAACCTGTCCGGCCAGAATTGATTGTCCAGATCCAGGATGTTCGTCATCAATGCCATAGGCCGGCTCGATCCAGGCAAAGCTGGGCAGCGTTCCGTTGGCTACGTCGGTGAAGTACTGGCTGATGGGAGCGATGTGTGCTGTATCGATACAAAACGCATTCTCGGGATCGCCGACCGCCGTTCCCGATGGCGTCGTCGTGGCTGAGCAGACTCCCTTCTGCGCCGGAGCATACAGATACTGATAGGAATCGGTGAAATAGGCAAAACTGATCGTGGGGAAGGCGCTCAGCTTCGAGGTTCCGCAATCATCCGGGTCCGTGCAGCCACCTTGGGTAATGCCGTAATAGATCTTCCACGACACTCCGGCTTTCGTTAGTTCGCCGAAGATGGTTGGAATCGCCAATTGGTCGGCGAGTTTGTCGTCCCTGAACGGATCTCTCACCAGTCCTTGGGTGGTGCCACCGGTCACGCTGGCAATGCGGTTGGGGGTGGTTTTGCTGGCGACCGGCGAAAACCAACGGTCTGAAAGCGCGAATTGCGAGGCCATGTAGTAGTAGTAGTTGAGAAAACCCTCATCGTAATACCCCATGGCACGGGTCCCCGGATCGTTGGGGAAGTTGTCAGTCAGGCTTCCGTTGCCGCAGCCGGCGGCGGAGCAGCCCTGAGCGTAACCTGCCGCTTGCCCAACGAATCCTTCCATGTTGATTTTGCGCGAGGCCGTGAAGTTGTTGCTGTTCGTCACGTCCTTGGGGCTAGCTTCCCAGTCGGAGCTCATGTCGTCCACGCAGGCAGTGGTGAGCAAATACGGCAGGTACTTTTTGCCGCTATATTCGTTGGTAAAGGTGCTCAGCTTATCATCGATGCCATCGACATCATAGGTCACACCATCGTCGCCAACATCGAAATTGTTGGCTTGCCGATACGGGTTCAGCATTCCGAAGTAGGTGTCGAAGGTGCGATTTTCCTGCATCAGGAAGATGACGTGATTGATCGATTGCACGCTGCCTGGCGTGGGAGTGGTGGTCCCGCCGGTGCTGCCCGTCGTGCCGCCGGTGCTGCCTGTCGTGCCGCCGGTGCTGCCTGTCGTGCCGCCGGTGCTTCCTGTCGTGCCGCTAGTAGACCCTGAGCCGTTGCCGTTTGTCGAAGCGGCGGTGGAGGGGCTGGTGTTGGACGAACCCGATCCGCAGGCCCATAGGACAAACAGCAGAGTGGAAATCAGAAGCACATCCACAAATTTCTTCATTGGTTTCAGCAACTCCTCGCCTACAGCCCCATGGCTGGTACGAGAGAAGATGAAATACGCAGGTCGGGAGTTGTAAGAACTAAGTTAGTAACCACAAGGTACTACGTGATTTTTCAGGGCTGCCGGGCCAACCGGCAACGGCAGGCGGGAGTGCGGCCGGGGGTTACCGCTGTTGTGCTTTATGCTTCGTTATCTGCGCCGTACGACTTGAACTGCTTTGTATGAAAATGGTGGAGAGCTCCGCGCCCGTCCAGAGATGCGACACCAACCAACAAGCCCCCTGCTTGTATACTGATACGGGCAGGAGTGCGAGAAGGAAGCCATCAGCAGATGTGGAAAATAGCCCGGCGTGAATTCCTCAAGTTATGTTCGCTTACCGCTCCGGCGTTGGCGATCTCCAGCTATGGCCGTTCGCTCCCGACTCTGCGGAATACCGCCACTGCTCCGAAACCGATCGTTCGCACCCCCGGAACGCTCGATCGTTACATCGATCCTCTGCCGATCCCGGCCAAGTTGAAGCCGATCGGAAAATCAAACGGCGTTCTCCGGTACCGCGTGCGCATGATGGAGGTTCAGCAGAAGTTGCACTCCCAGCTTCCGCCTACGAGATTGTGGGGATACGAGGGAACCTATCCCGGGCCGACTATTGAGGCGTGGAGAAACCAGGCGATCTCGGTGCGCTGGGAAAACCAGCTACCTAAGCGCCACCTGTTCGAAATCGATGCCAGCAGCGACAGCGCAATGCTCGCTCATCAATTGCGGCTCTCTCGTTCAGCGCCGGAAGTGCGTGCCGTGACTCACCTGCATGGCGCACGCAGTAAATCGAAGGACGATGGATTACCGGAGAACTGGTACACACCCGGCCACTCCGTCACATCTCACTATCCGAATGAGCAGCAGGCGACAACTCTCTTTTACCACGATCACGCGCTCTGCATCACCCGGCTAAATGTCTACGCCGGGCTCTCCGGGTTCTACTTGTTGCGGGACAAACAAGAACAAGAGCTGAATCTCCCGTCGGGACAATACGAGATTCCCCTGGTGCTGCAGGATCGAACGCTCGATGATCAAGGACAGCTGGTATACCGGCCAACGGATGAGACGGGGGAGAAGATGCCTCCAGGTGTCTGGGGGCCGGAATTCTTTGGCGAGCTTCCGGTCGTGAATGGGGCGATTTATCCATACTTAGAGGTAGAACCTCGCCGCTACCGGCTGCGCGTGCTGAACGGCGCGAACGCTCGCTTCTTTGACCTGTTCTTTAATTTTTCAAAATCAGTCTATTACATGACGCAGCAACCGTTGCGGTTTCTGCAGATCGGAAGCGACGGTGGTTTCCTGCCTTCCCCGGTGCCTCTACGGAATTTGTTGCTGGCGCCTGCGGAAAGAGCTGATTTAATCGTCGATTTCTCGGGCCTTGAGGGAATAACTATCACCCTGTGTAACACTGCGGCAGCCCCGTTTCCCGGCTGGGAGGCGCGCAAGATAACTCCAGCACCTTTACCTGAGCTTATGCAGATACGTGTAACCCAACCGCGAGCGAAGGGAGACGACAATTTCAGCGAAAAGTGGTCCGTACCTTTCGCCAGGCTGGAACCGGCATCAGCTACCAGAACAAGAGATTTGGTATTGCAGGAGGATTTCGACAAGTCGGGCCATTCTCTCGGCATGAAGATCAATGGCAAAGGCTATGACGATCCCGTCACTGAAAGCGTGAAGCTTGGTTCGGTCGAGAAGTGGCGATTCATCAACATGACGGACGATACTCATCCCATGCATTTGCATCTTGTGCAGTTTCAGGTTATTGAACGCCAGGGATTCGATATTCCAAAATTCCGTCAAGGAGAACTGCGGCTAAGTGGCAAGCCTCGATTGCCTGATGCGAATGAAGCCGGTTGGAAAGATACGGTAAGAGTCAATCCGGGCGAAGTGCTCACGATCATTGCACGATTTGAAGGTTATGCGGGACGCTATGTCTACCACTGCCACGTGCTTGAGCACGAAGATAATGACATGATGCGGCCTTATGAAGTTATCGAATAGCTGACGCCAGGAGCGGCTTTCCGTCAGCTAATATGCTGAGACCGCACTGGCCAAATATGCCCTCGGCTCCAAGCGCAGCTTACAACCCTTAAACATCCTGCTTTGGTGTTTTCTGTAGCGGTGAGTTGGCTAACCTAAGCTTCAGAAACACTGCGGTAAGAGCGTTTTCGGTCACCCCACCGAGGCCAACCGCGCCCGTCATCACGCGGTGATACGTGTCACATGGATATGTGACGGCGGAGCGTTGCTGCTCAGATGTCAGGTGGTATTCTCCCTCTATCTGCACATGAAAATCATTTTCATTATCACAGCCTCAGGTCCACTGAGAAAACATACACGCTGCCTTACCGCTTCCTTTTCTTTCCTTCGCGGTCCCGCCCGGAGGGGGTTGTTGCTTCTGGCGAGCTTTGCTCTGCCGCATGCTGCCAGCGAGTCTCCGGATTGCGAAACAACGGAAACCAGCGCGGCAGCAAGCATTTCCGACTCCTCCGTGCTTGATCCCGGCGGAGCTGCCATCTTAGGAGCATCCCTCGTGGTTCGCCGTAAGGAAGTCAAAAATCCTTCCTATTCCCAATTTATCCAGAACATCGGAAGGGTTTCTCAACTTGGAGTTACAGCATGTCTATCTTAGGCTGTCGTCTATATCGGAAGCATTTTGTCCTGATTGGGGCCGCAATAATTTTTGCGTTAATCGTAGGGTTAGGCAGCCGCATGTCCGGTTCGTCCGCCCAATCCGCTGCACATGACGGTTCGGACACACCGCTCTTTGTACACAAAGGCGATCAAATATTCATACCTGAGAATTCAGCCCTCCGTTCTCGTTTGAATGTGCAGCCGGTGGCCGTGAAAAGCACGCCGCAAAATCTGCAGTTGCCGGCCATGGTGGAAGCCGACCCGGCGCGCACGGTCAATATCCTGCCTCCACTGGCGGGCAAGGTGGTAAAGCTCAACGCCAGTCTCGGCGACCACGTGGTGAAAGGCCAACCATTGCTTGTAATCGATTCTGGCGACCTGGCGCAGGCCTATGCTGATGACGATAAGGCGCGCAGTGCGCTAGACCATGCAAAGCGCACCTTGGAGCGCTCTCGCAGTGTGCACGAGGCGGGCGGAGGTCCGCTCAAAGACCTGGAGCAAGCTGAGAGCGACTACGCACAGGCGGATGCCGAGTTTAACCGCGCCGAGGATCGCCTCAGCCAAATCGGTGTTCAGCCCAAGCCACACGGAAAGTCCCGGCTCTTGACCGTCATTGCGCCTGTCACCGGAACCATCACGGCCCTCACTACCGCCTCCGGTTCGTTTGCAAACGATCCGACGGCGTCACTCATGACCATTTCGAACCTCGACTCGGTCTGGGTGACCGCGATGGTGCCGGAAACCGATATCGCAATGGTTGCCAAAGGCCAAAGCGTAGAGGTTTCATTTTCGGCGTATCCGGACCAGGTCTTTCAAAGCAGGGTTTCATTCGTGAGCGATGTCGTCGATGCTGATACGCGCCGCACGAAAGTTCGGATCGCCTTCGCCAATCCGCAATGCAAGTTCAAACCCAACATGTTCGCCACCGCAACTTTCAAGATTCCTCAAAAATCGGCAGTCTACGTCCCTAATTCCGCCTTGCTGATGGATAACGACAGTACCACCGTACTGGTCGAGGTTGCTCCATGGACTTTCGCCAAGCGCCAGGTATTTCCCGGCTATGGTGAAGCGGACGATACCCGGATCGACCAGGGACTGCAACAGGGCGAGCGCATTGTAGTCAAGGGCGGGGTGCTGCTCCATGATTGATCGAATCATCGACCTCTGTATCCGCAAACGGCGCATCATTTGGATTGTGGCGCTCCTGCTCGTCGGCTTCGGCTATTACTGCTGGACCCAAATGGCTGTGGAAGCGTATCCGGACATCGGCGACGTGACCGCACAGGTCGTCACGCAGGCGCCGGGGCTCGCCGCCGAGGAAGTTGAGCAACAGATCACAATCCCTTTGGAGCGGGCGCTGGCCGGCACACCCGGCCTAGTGAATATGCGTTCGAGCAGCACGTTCGGCCTGTCGATCATTCCGATTACCTTCCGTGACGGCGCCGAGGATTACTGGGCTCGCCAGCGCGTAACCGAGAACATTGGCCAAGTCACCCTGCCCACCGGCGTGCAACCAACTCTGCTTCCGTTGGAGGGTCCGACTGGCGAAATCTACCGCTATACGCTGGAATCCGATACCAGAAATCTGATGGAGCTTTCGGAAATCCAGCACTGGACAGTGATCCCGGCACTGAAGCAAGTGCCCGGGGTGGTCGATGTTCCCAACTTCGGCGGGTTCACCATGCAGTACCAGTTGGAGCTCGATCCGATCCAGCTCCAGCGTTTCGGCATCGGCCTGAACGATGTGGTTACGGCCATCAACAACAACAGCTCGAACGCCGGCGGCAGCCGCATTTCGCGCGGCGAGCAGGGCTATGTCATCCGCGGCATCGGCATGGTGCACACGCTGGACGATCTTGGCAATATCGTCGTAACGCAAAGAAACGGCGTGCCGGTACTGGTGCGCGACCTCGGCAAGCTGACGTACAGCCACCAGGAGCGCGAGGGTATTCTCGGCAAAAACAACAACCCTGACACGATTGAAGGCATTGTGGACATGCTCAGGTACCAGAATCCCTCGGAAGTGCTGAAAGGCATTCACGCCAAGGTAGCGGAACTGAACAAACAACTCGCAGCGAAGGATGTGCGCATCGTTCCCTATATCGACAGAGACGACCTGGTACAGGAGACGGTGCACAAGGTCTCGCACACCGTGCTTGCAGGAATCGGGCTGGTGTGTCTCGTGCTGATCCTATTTCTCGGCAGCCCGCGCAGTGCCCTGATTGCCGGGGTCGACCATTCCGTTCGCACTGGTCGCAGTTTTCATCGTGATGCACTTTACGAAGATGCCAGCCAACCTGTTTTCGCTTGGTGCAATCGATTTCGGCATTATCGTGGATGGCGCGATCGTGGTGACCGAGGCCATTCTGCGCAAGCGCGAGGCGGACCCCGACCGCAACCTTGAGCGAACACGATGTGTTTTCCGCAACCAAACAGGTGGCGCGGCCGATTTTCTTTGCCACGCTCATCATCATCACCGTCTACCTGCCACTGTTTGCATTTGAGCGTGCCGAAGCCAAGCTGTTCCTGCCGATGGCCTACACCGTGAGCTATGCCCTGCTGGGCGCGCTGTTGTGTACGTTCACTCTGATTCCAGGCCTCGCCTACATGGCCTTTCGCAAGCCGCGGAAGGCCTTTCATAATCGGCCGCTCGAACGGCTTCAGGCCGGTTTCGGAAAAGCCTTAGGCGCATGCTGGCCACGCCGAAAATCGCCTTCATGCTTGGCGCCGCTGGCGCTAGCCGCCGTAGTCGCCTTGGGCATGACCACCGGCCGGGAATTCCTGCCCGAACTCGATGAAGGGGCGCTCTGGCTGCAGGTGCAATTGCCCACCGGCCTCTCGCTCGACAAGGCGAGCGAGATGGCGAGCGAGCTGCGGCGCACTCTGCGCGAATTTCCCGAAGTATCTTACGCCGTCACCCAGCTCGGCCGCAGTGATGACGGGACCGATGCTTGGACGCCTTCCCACATCGAAGCGCCCGTGGGACTGAAGCCTTATAACACCTGGCCCAAGGGAGAGACGCAGAGAGGATTTTCTCCGCAAGCTCAATGCGCGATTGAAGCAGTTGCCGGGGTTCTCCGTCGGAATCAGCCAGCCGATCATTGATATGGTGGAGGATGCGATAGGAGGCGCGCACAGCCCGCTGGTAGTCCGCATTATCGGCGACGACTTCAATGAAATGCGCCGGATCGGCGGCGGGATCGTGGATGCTCTGCACGACGTCCGCGGCACAACGGACGCGTCCATCTTTCAGGAACCGCCAATTCCCCAGGTCGCCATCGACATAGACCGCGCAGCGGCGGCCCGCTACGGCATCAACGTCTCCGACATCACCAACCTGATCCAGACAGGGGTTGGCGGGGCGGCGGTGAGCAAGGTCTATGTGGCCGACCGCACCTACGACATTACGGTGAGGTTCCCGAAGGAAACCCGCAACAGTCCGGAGGCGCTGGGCAAACTCGCTCTGACAACGGCTTCGGGCGCACAGATTCCGCTTTCCCAGGTCGCCCGCATCAAGCTGCAAACCGGCGAGAGCACAATCGCACATGAAATGGGCCACCGCGAATTGCTCGTCAAGGTCGACTACCGCGACCGTGCCCTGTCGGATTATCTGGCTGAGGCACAGCGATCCATCGACCAGTCGGTGCGTTTCGACCAGAGCAAGTATCGTCTTGAATGGGGCGGAAAATTCGAAGAGCAGCAACGCGCGCAAGCAAGGTTCATGGTGATTCTGGGCATTGTGCTTGCTCTGATGATGGTGTTCCTGTTTGCCGAGTTCGGCAAGATGCGCCAGACCATCCTGATCCTTATGGTCGTGCCGCTTGCCACCCTGGGCGGATTGATCGCTCTTCACCTCACCGGCGAAACGCTAAACGTCGCCAGCGCCGTTGGCTTTATTGCCCTGTTCGGTGTGGCCGTTCAAAACGGCATCATCATGATCGCCAACATCAACCGGGTGCGCGAACAAGGATTGCCGCTGCACGAGGCTGTCATCTCCGGCGCGGTTGAGCGCTTCCGTCCGGTGCTAATGACCGCCACCGTGGCGACCGTGGGAATGCTGCCTGCGGCATTGGCCACCGGAGTCGGAACCGATGTGCAGCGCGCTCTCGCCACGGTGGTGGTGGGCGGCTTGCTGGTCGCCACCCTGCTCACGCTTTTCATTTTGCCGACCTGCTATTTCGCGCTGGAGCGCTGGGTGGAAGAACGGAGCGGAGCCACCGCACAACTGGTGCCGGAAGGAGGCATTCAGTGATGCCGCGCGAGTTACGAGGTTCGTTCGAAATTGAAGATCGGGCTTTGTGGAGGAACCATGCTCTCGCTCTGATCGGGATTGTTTGCCTTGCGCTTGCCTTGACGAGCGGCTGCGCGGTGGGGCCTCATTTCAAACAACCCCCGCCGCCCACGGTCGACAGGTATACGCAGCAGCCGCTGCCCGCCAAGACTGAGTCGGTGAACGTCTCGGGGGGCGAGTCGCAGCGTTATGTTCAAGGCATGGACATCCCCGCCCAATGGTGGGATGCTTTTTCAGTCCAAACCGCTGAATGATTTGGTCGAGAAAGCCGTTAAAGCCAACCCGGACTTGGATGCCGCGAAGGCTGCACTGCGCGGAGCGTGGGAAAACGTCTACGCTCAGCGGGGTGCGCTGCTGCCAAGCGTTGATGCCGGTTACGGCGTATCGCGACAAAAAGTTGGAGACCCGCTCTCCAGCCCGCTGAGCAACAACGCCAACCTATTTACCCTCCATACTGCGCAGGTTGGGGTCGCCTATACGCTTGATGTGTTCGGAGGCACGCGGCGACAAGTCGAGGGGCTCAAGGCCCAGGCCGACTGGCAACGATTCCAGCTCGAGGCCGCCTACCTGACATTGACCTCGAATGTGGTTGCCTCAGCCGTACAGGAAGCCGGTTTGCGCGGGCAGATTGCGGCAACCAGGCAGATCATCGATATCCAGACTAAATCGCTGGAGTTGCTCAAACGGCAACTCGCGCTTGGCCAGGTCGCCGAAGCGGATATTGTGACGCAGGAGGCGGCACTAGCGCAAACGCAGGCCACACTGCCTCCCCTTGAAAAGCAACTGGCGCAACAGCGCGACCTGCTGGCACGCCTTATCGGCAGCTTCCCGAGCGAAACAATTTCCGCCGAGTTTGAACTCGCCTCCCTGCAATTGCCGCGGGAGCTGCCGGTGAGCCTTCCCTCGAAACTCGTCGAGCAGCGGCCAGACGTGCGCTCCGCCGAGGAACAAATGCATGCGGCTAGTGCTGCAGTCGGTGTGGCAATTGCCAACCGGCTGCCCAACATCACTCTCGGGGCCGATTTGGCGAGCAACGCCGTAGCTATCAGCAATCTGTTCGCGCCCGGCACCGGTTCCTGGTCGCTTGCCGCGGGTGTGACGCAGCCCGTATTCCAGGGGGGCACTTTGCGTCATAGGCAGCGGGCTGCTGAGGCAGCGTATGACCAGGCGGCTGCTCAGTATCGATCGACCGTGCTCAGCGCCTTCCAGAACGTTGCAGACACGCTGCATGCAATCCAGTGCGACGCCGATGCCGTGAAAGCGGCCGTCATCGCCGAACAGGCCGCCTCCAAGAGCCTGGAGATCGCCCACCGTCAGTTAGAACTGGGCGATATTGGCTATCTCTCACTCCTAAATGCCGAACAGACCTATCAGCAGGCGACTCTTAACCGAATCCAGGCCCTGGAAAACCGCTACGCCGATACCGCTGCCCTTTTCGCTGCTCTAGGCGGAGGCTGGTGGAATCGTCCCGGCGAAATAGGCCAACACGCCGTCCGGTGAGGCTGGCGGGATCGGAGAATTGAGACGACAAGAGGAAACGAGCCGAGAAATTATCTTAAACGTGCAGCCTTAGGTCGGTGGAAGACTTCCAGACTGCGTATAGAGCCGGATAGACAAGGAGTTCGAGAATGAAAGAAGTGACAATGCCCCCAACCATCGGGGTTGCGATCCGCTTCATGACATCGGCACCGGCTCCCATCGACCACAGAATGGGCAGCAGCCCGGCAATCATTGTGGCGACAGTCATGAACTTAGGCCGAATCCGTTTCGCGGCACCGGTGACGATCGCCTCCTCCAGGTCCTGCCAATTGGACATGCGGTTGTCGCGCTTTCGCTGTTCGTAGGCAATATCCAAATATAAGAGCATGAAGACACCGGTTTCCGCATCGACACCCATAAGCGCGATCAACCCAATCCATACACCGATGCTCATGTTGTACCCGAGAGCGTAGAGCAGCCAGATAGCCCCTACTGCCGAAAACGGTACAGCCAGCAAGATAAATGCAGTCTTAGTGGCCGATTTCGTGTTCATGTAGAGCAGCAGAACAATAGCAAACAGCGTCAGAGGAATGACGATCTTCAGCCGCTCGCGCACGCGCTCCATCGATTCGTACTGCCCGCTCCAGGCTAGCGAATATCCAGGCGGCAGACTGACTTTCGAAGCCACCACCGCTTTTGCCTGCTGTACGTAGCTTCCCACGTCACGTCCGCTCACGTCGACGTACACGTAGCCATCCAACATTCCGTTTTCGTTTCGGATCATTGAAGGACCGAGAGTAATTTTGATGTCAGCCAGTTCGCTCATGGGGATCTGCTGCGAACCGGCATTAACCAATACGCGCCCCAGTCGATCAAGATTGTTGCGGTAGTCACGCATGTAACGAACATTTACCGGATAGCGCTCCCGGCCCTCGACCGTCGTCGTGACATTCTCGCCGCCGATTGCACTCAGGATGACCGCCTGTGCGTCGGCAACCGTCAGGTTGTAGCGCGCCAACTGATCGCGTTTCACATCAAAATCCAGAAAGTATCCTCCGCTGGTGCGCTCTGAGAGCACATTTCTCGTTCCTGCAATCTCCGACAGCACCGTCTCGATCTCGGTACCGATCTTCTGCACGACTTTCAGATCCGGGCCGTAGATCTTAATGCCAACGGGCGTGCGTATGCCGGTTGAGAGCATGTCAATCCGAGCTTTGATCGGCATCGTCCATGCGTTCGCGACACCCGGCAAGCGGAGCGCTTGGTCCATTTTGCTGATGAGTTCTTCAGTAGAGATCGTGTCTGGCCGGACGTGCCGAAAGAGTGGCTTAATCCACGCGGGCCAGTTGTCGTACCAAGTGTTCACCTTCCGCCACTGTGCCTTAGGCTTGAGTTGGATGAGCGTCTCCATCATCGAAAGCGGGGCCGGGTCGGTTGCGCTCTCCGCACGCCCAGCCTTGCCCAGCACGCGCTCGACTTCAGGAAAGCTCATCAGAATTCGGTCTTGCAGTTGCAGCAGCTTTTGCGCTTCGCTCACCGAAATCCCCGGAGCCGTGGTTGGCATAAATAGCAAAGAGCCTTCGTCTAACGGCGGCATGAACTCGGAGCCGAGCCTCTGGTAAACGGGAATGGTGATTGCCACCAGTGCGACAGCGCCGCCGATGACTGCCCACTTCCGGCGCAAACTCCACTTCACCATCGGCAGATAGAGGCGAATCAGCAGTCGACTAACCGGATGCTTCTCTTCCGAATGAATCTTGCCGATTAGAAACGCATTGGTCAGCCGCGATAGCCATCGCGGACGAAAATCGACTCCGCGCATGCGCGTAAACAGTAGTCGCAACGCAGGATCGAGCGTGACCGCCAGCAGTGCCGCCGCAATCATGGTGAAGGTTTTGGTGTAAGCAAGCGGCTTGAACAGCCTGCCTTCCTGTGCTTCCAGTGCAAGCACAGGCAAGAAGGAAACCGCAATCACAAGAAGCGCGAAGAAACTTGCGCCGCCGACTTCTTTAATCGCCCTGACCACGACTGCGTGATAAGGCTCAGTGCCGTCGCCACGCTGCCATTCCTCCAGCCGCTTGTGCGTCTGCTCGACCACAACGATAGCGGCATCGACGACGGCTCCGATGGCAATTGCAATTCCACCCAGGGACATTATGTTCAGCGAGACGCCCATCATGCGCAAGGGAATGAAGGCCACTAGAACGGTGACAGGAATCGTGATGATCGGTATTAATGCGCTCGGCGGATGCCACAGGAAGATCAGAATGACGAGCGAAACAACAATCAGCTCTTCGATCAGAATCGATTTCAGGTTGTGGATCGAGGCTAGAATCAAGTCCGAACGATCATAGGCTGTGATGATTTTTACGCCCGTGGGGAGTCCGGGCTCGATGTCCTTAATTTTTGCCTTCACCCGCTCGATCACGTCCAGCGCGTTTGCGCCTTGGCGCATCACGACGATGCCCGACACGGTTTCGCCTTTGCCGTCCAGGTCCGCCACTCCACGGCGCATCTCAGGCCCAAGGACAACTTCGCCAACATCTTTCACCGTTACCGGAACACCCGACGAGTTTGTGGTCAGGGCAATGTTTTCCAGATCGGCAACGGATTTTGCGTAGCCTCTTCCACGCACCATGTACTCGCGGCCCGTCAACTCGACTACCCGTCCCCCAACATCGTTATTGCTTTCGCGCACCGCCGCTACCAGCTTGGTGATGGGAATGCCGTATGCCTGCAAGCGGTTGGGGTCGACGTTGATCTGGTACTGGCGAACGAATCCACCGAGTGGCGCGACTTCCGCCACGCCCGGCACTGTCTCCAGGTGGTAGCGCAGATACCAGTCCTGGAGCGAGCGCAACTCCGACAGGCTGCGCTTCCCGGTGGTGTCCACTAACGCGTACTGGAAAACCCAGCCGACGCCGGTTGCATCAGGTCCTAACTCTGGTTTGACCTCTTGCGGCAGGCGCGACGAGACCTTCGACAGGTATTCCAACGTCCGTGACCGCGCCCAGTACAGGTCGGTGCCTTCCTCGAAAATAATGTACACGTAGGAATATCCGAAGTCGGAAAACCCACGTACGTCCTTTACCTTCGGCGCACCGAGCATGGCGGTTACGATTGGGTATGTAACCTGGTCTTCGATGATGTCAGGACTGCGATCCCAGCGCGAATAGACGATGACTTGGGTTTCGCTGAGATCGGGCGTGGCATCAAGTGGCAGCCCTTTCATCGACCACCATCCAGCTACCACAGCCGCCGCGACCAGCAGAATCACGACGCCGCGGTTGCGTGCGGATAGGTCAATTAGTCGATCGATCATGCTCCGCACCCGCCCTCAGTTGTGCTTCAGAATCGATGAGGAAATTGCCAGACGTGGCTACCCTTTCACCAGCCTTCAGCCCGTCGACAATTTCGACTCGGTCGCCAAATTGTTTGCCGAGCTTCACCGCTCGCTGCTCGATGTAGCCGTTTCCGCGATCGACAAACACTACTTGCTTCAGCCCGGAATTCAGCACAGCCTCCTGCGGCACCATCAGTTTCCGGCTGGCGCTCATCCGCAGTTCCACCGTGCCGTACATCTCAGGCTTCAGCGCATGGTCCGGGTTAGCCAGTTGCACGCGGACTTTTAAGGTTCGAGTGGTGGGGTCCAATTGAGGAAGAATCGAATCTACCTCACCGTGAAACACCCTTCCGGGCTGCAACGGGAAAGTCAGAGCAGCAGTCTGTCCAACTCGAATGGATGCCGAATCAGACTCCAGGAAATCTGCCGCTACCCAAACAACGGACAAATCGGCGATCGTGTAGAGCGTGCCTGGTGTGACCTTCTGCTTGTCGACGACGTTGCACTCGATAACCACTCCATCAATCGGAGAATAGACCCCCAACTTCCAGTTCGTCCGTCGCGCGCTTTCAATCATCTCGATTTGATCGTCATCTATTCCGATCAACTGGAACTGTAGTTTCGCTTCAGCGAGCTTGGCGTCATCCCAGCCAGATGCGCCGAATACCTTTGCCTTTACCAGTGCCCGATATTGCTGTTGCCATTGCGGATTGTAGATCTCCAGCAGCTCCTGGCCATATTTCACGTGCGTGCCGACGAGATTTACGTCGACCGTGTCTACCCAACCATCGAGCTTAGTCGCCACGCGCACAACCTTGTTTTCGTCCAGCTCAACCTTGGCTGGCGCGCGTAGAGTCTCGAAGGCGGAACCGTATTCCACGACACCGTAACGCACCCCGATCAACTGTTGTTTCTCCGGGCTGATGAAGATGGACGATGCCGGCGGCTGCTGTGTGGGCTTCTCGGAGTCCTCATAGACCGGTTCCAGGTCCATGCCGCACTTGGGAGACTTCCCCGGCTTGTCGGACTTGTAGGCCGGGTCCATCGGGTCCCGATAGTAAAGAATCTTCCTTGCGGGAAATTTAGCGGATGCGGTAACAGGCACGGGACCCTTTGCATACCAGCGCCCGTAACCATAGCCAAGCACAAAAACAACGACAATTAGGAGTAGCTTCTTCATCGGCCCTCCCGGACAGGATTTACAGCTCAAAGAACCGCCCGAGGCCGCCGCACGTGGCAACCTCGGACGAGAGGGAGGTGAGTGATTGCGTCCCGAAAACAGATTACTTTAGAAGACATCACTTATTTCCGTGCACTCTGCTTCTCCCGCTCAGGGCAGAGGAGAAGAAGATACGGCTGACGTTCCAGTTAAAATCTTTTCTGACTTCCCCGAAATCGGCAAAACTCGAATAATCGCCATCATCCCGTTATCCTCGTGGCCCAGAATGTGGCAGTGATACACAAAGTCACCGACGTCCGCCCCTCGGAAGTCCAATCGAACCGTGACGCTGGGATATGGACCCTTGCCACTCCAGTACGGAACCTGGATGGTGTCGAAAAATTGTTGCTGCTCTTCTGAAACGGGTACGCCGTTTTTCTTCAGCAGCAGGAAGTGAATCTGGTGGATGTGGAATTCGTGGTTTTCCGTAGCCCGGTTTTCGATCGTCCAGTCTTCGACCGATCCTTGCGTCGTCGTTATAGCCGGAGGATTGTCAGGGCTGAACAGCCTGGGTTTATAACCGTCGACAGTGATGTAGAAATTGGTGGGGCTAGCCGGATTGCTTGGGTCCGAAATCACCTCTGAAAAATACAGTTTGCGCTGCGCGGTCGGCGTCTCGGTCGCGAGGCCCTCAAAGCGCTGCGGTCCGGGCTTTGTAGAGGCGAGAGGAAGAATGTCGTTGTCATCAGGGTCTTGACCCGTTTTGATTACAGCCAGAGTTCGTTGCGTGTCATTGTCACCAGCCGGGCCGGTACTAACCGCCAGCGTGCGGAAAATGGCCTTGCTTACCTTCGAGGAGGGCCCTTTTACAATGAATTCCGCCCGCCCAGCCGTCGGAATGAACACGTGGGTCGCATCCACGATGCTACCCTTCCGATTACCATCCTGCGAACCGGTGGGTACGCCATCAAGCGCCACGATTTGCAGCGTCTGCGGCACACCGTCATACACCACCTGCAGATCAACTAAGCTGTCGGCAGCGGTGTTTGCAACTCGCCAGAGCTGTTTCTCGGCGGCCTGCATGTGAATGACGGCAGGAATAAGAGCCGGGTAGGAAATGGGTATATAGTTTAGCGTCAAGTCCCATGACGGGATGTTGCCACCCGGAGTCGGATTGCCGGCGACGTTTTGGTCGCGAATCACCAATACTCGCTCGCGCAAGCCCGCCACCGCCGGTTGCAGGGTTTCGATTCCTTCGACGATGATGGCTCCGCAAGCGCCGCCCAGCACCGCCGCTTCGGCCAAGCCGTGGATATGCGGATGGTAATAGTAGAGGCCGGGAGGCTCGTCCGTTGGAAACTGCAGAATGTATTGGAAACTTTCGCCGGAATTAATGATGGTGTGAAGCACTTCGTCGCTATGGCACGCCGGTGAGATGTTTGTGCCGTGAAAATGCATGTTTACCGAAGACGCATCCGTGATCGCAGCGCCGCACACGTCGGAGGCGTTGGTGGTCATCTGCATGGCGCTCGCGGGTACTCCTCCCGGCACGTTGTTCTTGACGTTCACAACCACTTTCGCGCCAGGGTGCAGGTAAAGTGTCGGAGACTCACTACCGTCCGGAGCGGTGAAACAGTAAAGAGTTCTGCCATCCTTATCAGTCGTGGTGTTATACGAAAGATTGACCGTCAGCAGCCCGTTTTGGCTGTAGAGACTCGGTGGATTGTGCACCGTACTGCCCGCCGCGAAGCGAGGACAGGGGTTACTCTTGCTAGCGTTGGTCTGGGCGAAGCCGGGAAGTTGCGCGAGGGCAAATACGATTAAGCCGGCCAAAATGCGTGACAAACCTCTTGTGGTCATGGGTCCCTATTCCTAAAGGCCTCGACTCCGTCCGGAAAAAGACCTGGGAAGGCTTGATCCAGCAGGAGTTCACAATGAGAGATGCCGAAGTGCGCACCAGCGTGCATCCGAATCGGAAATTAGAGCCACGGCAGTTCCAAAATGGAACGGCATTGACATTAGCCACGCCGCGCCGCCGACAACGGCGGACCGTGGACTTGATCTGTCTAATCTGATCAGGAATTCCTTGCGAAGCTTGGTCGAACTTCCTTGCGGGCGACAATTCGCCTTTCGTTCATTGAAGGTTGGGAGAGAGCAGGATGCGGTGCCGAAGGTGCCGTTGGAGGATCACGGCACCCCGGCATTCGGAAATTCGAAATATTGGCTGAATGAGCACTAAATCCACGGAGTCGGACAGAACATCATCCCAAGATACTCCACTTCTGCCATGTACCATGGCACTGGTGATCGGGACTTGACATTCCTTGGTAGCCAGGGCATTTGGGATTATTGCACCAGCCGAGACCAGTGATAGTGAGGCTTTTGCCATCTTTCGAGACGCGGCGCGGTCCGCCCCAGAATTCGCATGTGCCGCAGTGTCCTTTGGCCGAGGCGTCTATTATGTAGCCGTCACTTCCGCCATGACCGAACATCGTGTCGTGGCGCTCCTCCGCGGCTGCCCCGACAGCAGTCCCGATCACGGCGGGTCCAACAAGGGCTCCTGCCATAATCGCGCAGGTTTTTAGCATGAAAGGGCGACGGCCGGTTTTCATCTCAATCATGGGATCTAACTCCTTGACGTCAAATTTGGAATCTTTTTCTTGAGCCCAAATCTGCCGATATGGTACTGCTTACCTCCTCTCCGTGCAAAAAACTCTTCGCCGAGTGCGGCCTGCCATCTCGATTAAGAGCATGTCGAGGAGGAAGCCTTGGGCGGGCCGGCGGGCGGCAGCGATCGGTGAAATGCGCGGTACACTGGCCAATGCTGGCGGAACGACCGAAACGGGTCGGATAGTGCGCGGCGTAGAATGCAACAACGTGCGTTTCCGTTACAATTACTGCTCAATGCGTAATGCTGTAGCAGCGGCGATTCTGATTGCCTTGGTGGTGCCTAGCGGTTCCCGCTTCTTCCATCTCCTCTACTTGAGCGGGTTGATCGATCACCGCGGAACTTCCCAAGGCGACAGCCGACGAGCTCGTGTTCGGCTCAACAACCATCAACCATAAACAGTGTGCGTTCGGCGTGGTCGATCTCGTTGACGATTTCGTCCAGACCAACAGCGGAAAAGTGCGCCGACTCGCGTGGGGTTTGAGGCCGGGATGACAAAATAATGGCTCACCGGCATACCGCATTCGGGATCGGAGGGGTAGCGGGTCCGATTCCGAAGTGAAAACTTCGGGGACAAAACTTGATGCATCTTATCTCGGCACTATTGGATTGTGAGATTGACCAAGTCAACCCACTCCGACATCTTGGCACGCTTGCCGGAGTTATCGATTTGAAACTGCACACCAAGATTGTCGCTCCACTTCGGGTAGGGTAAGGTCGTAGGTCCAGCAGGAGACTCTAACCCCAGATCGTAAGTCGTCGAGATAGGCTTGCCAGAGGATAAGCGACCAACCGTGATGCTGTCGTAGAATTGCTTGGGGAAGCCACTTGTAAGGTTTGGCGTAGGGTTGGGGTAAGGATCATGGTGAACACGCATGACGACGTGGTACCAAACCTTGGGCTTGAACTTATCACAACGCACACTGCTCGGCACCCAAGCAGGCTTCTTCATGCCGCCGCCCTTGTTCCATACATCCCAGAGGCCGGATCGATAATTGCACTGCATGCCGAACATGAACTCCACGCCCTGAACGAACTGGAAGACGTCGAATTCCAGGGCTTCAGCATGCTTCATTTCCTTGTCGACTTGCACCCAAAAGTCGAAGGTGAATTTGTTAGCAGTATTGTTGGGTCCAACCTTGTACCACCACAAGGCATTTGCGAACGCGGGCCCTTCGAGGCGGAACTCACGACTCTCACCGTCTCTGGAAGGCGTACGCGCCCGTTCTTCATTCTTCCCGCCGGCACAATCCGTACACACTCCCCAACCGACTGCATCGGGCTCGCCGGAATCGATTGCCTTGCTGTCGTCGATGTTCGAGAATGTATGTTCTGTCTGGGCAAACGCTGTGCTGAACGCCAAGAACACAATGCACAATAAAGTCTTAATCATTTCCCCCTCGTCGGTGTCCTTTGGGAAGGCCCGCTAATTTTATGCAGCTTGAAGCAGACAGAGAAAACACCGCCTGTGCCTAATCCCTTCACCGGTAAATAGACGTATGAACGTGACAATTGTTCTGTGTAGTTCCTTGCCGGGCTGTTCTTTGTGAATCAGATTCGGCCGTCCGAAAGAGGCGCATCAGTATTGAAATATTTTTTATAAGCTGCAATCCAATCTGCCGCTATTTCCTTCTGTGCCGTCGAAAGGTTGACTGTCCCGGTACAGACCATCTGATGAAGGCGTTCCTCTAAAGCATCCTTAACGCGAGCATTCCAAATTGTAGACTGATAGGGCTGCGGCCAAAGATTGCGAATGTCTTCTTTGCCGCCCAACCCCGGAGCGATCAGATAATCGATCTCGTAGTCGTCGGCTTGGGCGTTTACAATCCCATACCGCTGGAAGACCGCTTTCCGCAAAGCGCTGGGCACCTTTCGAACGACTTCCTCATGAGGCACGACGCAAACCTCACTGACCGTAACTTTCCTGGTTGCCCCTGGCGTAAGACTGCGGTCGGGAACGACTTCACGTTCGACCGAAACAGCAGTTGAGCTTTCAGCTTGTTGCGTGGAATGCCGGGAAAAGAAGCACAAGGCTAGTACAACTCCCGCAATTGCTGCAGCGCCGTAGGCCGCATTGCGCGCAGAAGGTGTGAACTGGAGGAACCGCTGCCATAATCGAGGCTTGGGCTGAGCGGCAAGCGCGGCCAATTGGGCCTTTAGCAGGGCCCGTGGACCAGCGATTGGCGGCAATTGCGGATCGAGCGTGTCACGATGAACTCGCGCGAAATCGGCGATCGTTTGTTCGACTTCCGCCATTCGGGTGCGGCAAATCCAACAGGCAGCGAGGTGAGCACGAATTTCTGCGGTGCGACTTGCAGCCAGTTCGCCGTCTGCGACTAAAAGCAATTCGCAATCGGTGGGATGAGATTCATCTCTCAACATAAACTACCTCACATCGGCGCGTCTCAGGCGCGCCAGTGACCGCGTCAAGGAAATTGAAACAGCACCCAGCGATATGCCGAGTACCTCAGCGATTTCCCGATAGCGCAACCCTTCGGCTCGCAAACGAAGACAGCGTTGGTCGTCTTCCGGCAAGGCGTTCAGCACGGCCAGCAGGCGCCGTTGTCTTTGGTGAAATGAAACCTGCTCTTCAGGACTGGGCGACGGGTCAAACTGTTTTTTCGCAATTTCCCAATCGGAAACCGCCGCTTCGTGCGATTTCTGGTTCGCAGAGCGCTTCTTTAATGCCAAGTTATGTGCAACGCGGAAAATCCACCCTCGCAAATTCTGGCGGGATCTGCGCAATTGCAGATGGCGAAAGAGCGACACGAACACCTCTTGCGTAACTTCTTCCCCGTCATGCACGGGGAGGCCAAACGAGAGGACATACCGCAGCAGTGGGCTGCGAAACTGCTCGAACAACTCCATGACCTCGCGCTCAATCTCTGAGAACTTGGGAGAAGGCATTGCGCTGGCTGGGAAAAGCAACTCGTTGGCGGAATCGGTCGGGAACGTTGCCATAGCTTTCACCTGTTACATTCCATTCCAAGCAAATCTGTTCACTGTTTTTGATGCAGAGAAGGTGAATTTTTAAGGGTTAACGACTGAAATGGGCACGATCTCGCACCACTTTAGTTCGAAATCAGGTCGTGGATTCCAGAAAAGCTGAACAAAACATCCCCAAGGGGAATATTCACCCTGAAGGGCCGGCCCCCAAACGGGACCTAGTCGCGGTGCGGCCATACGCTCGAAGTCTTCGGAAAACGACGACCGCCGATTGAGGCGGCATAGAGGCAGCCAACGCCCGGGTGCACCCGGAGTGACTTGGTAAAGGATAACCCTGAGAAGATGAAGAAGCTTCTGACGATCGCGGTGCTGTTGTGGGGCCTGCCATTACTGGCGCAAAGCAATACCGGGGAGTTGCGCTTCTCCATCACGGATTCGGCTGGACTGGGACTGAAGAGCACGGTTGAACTGGTGAGCGAGGGCAACGAGTACCGGCAGAGCCTGACGACCGACGATGCTGGGCGTCTGGACGTGAAGCGCCTGCCCTACGGAATCTACCAGATTCATATCGAGACCAAAGGCTTCGAGGCGGTGTCCCAGTCGGTGGAGATCCATTCGGCGCTGCCCGCCGATCTGGTTTTCAAGCTGAAGCCGTCCAAGGTAACCACCTCGGTGACGGTCAGCGAGTCTGGGACATTGATTGATCCGCACCAGGCCGGTTCGGTGAATGATATTGGCTCGCAAACCATCCAGGATCGCGTGACTTCGCTACCCGGTCGGTCGCTGCCGGACCTAGTGAACAACGAGCCTGGCTGGCTCTTCGAAGGCAACGCCGTGCTCCACCCGCGCGGATCGGAATATCAGACGCAGTTTGTGGTGGACGGGATTCCGCTCATCGACAACCGCTCGCCGGGCTTCGGCACGGAGATAGAAGTCAATGATATCGATTCCATGCGGGTGTATACGGCGGGTTTTCCGGCGGAGTATGGCCGGAAGATGGGCGGTGTCGTCGAGGTCAATACGCTGCGGCAGGCAGAACCAGGTTTCAGCGGCGAGACCGTCCTCTCCGGCGGCAGCTTTGACACAGCCTCAGCCTACACCCAGCTGCAGTATTCTTGGAAGGGCAATACGCTGGGCGTCAGTGGTTACGGCGGTATGACGGATCATTATCTGAACCCGGTGGTTCCGGAAAATTTTCACAACTCGGGGACGACGGCAGGCTGGGCGGGAAGCTACGAGCGAGACCTGACACCAAAAGATCGCCTGACCTTCACCGTACGACATAGCTTGGCGCGTTACGAGATCCCCAATGAGCTGGTGCAGCAGAACGGCGCGGTGTTCCCCAACCCTGACGGTAGCTGCTGTACATTCATTCCCGGCGGACAGCAGCAGAATTCCGACAACTTTGAAACCATGGGGACAGTTTCCTATCAACACATATTTTCCCCTGACGCGATCGGCTGGCTGCGCGGGATGGTTCGGGACAACTCGAACGACTACTACTCGAACGCGCTTTCGTGGCCCGAAAGTTTTACCCAGCACAACGACTTCAAGGAAATCTATTTCAACGGCAGCGCGGCCATTCACCATGGCAGGCACGAGATAAAGGCCGGTATCGAGTCGGACAACCTCTTTTTGCACGAAAACTTCAGCGACGCCATTCCCTACTGCCTCAGCTCGCAGGACGTCACGAGCCCCAATTGCCCGATTGCCCAGGGGCTCTTCGATCCCGGCACGCCGTTGACTTTTGCCTTCACCGGCAGCCGTCCGGATCTAGAGCAGTCGGCTTATGTGCAGGATGCCATCCGGTTGGGCAACTGGACGGTGAACGCGGGGCTGCGCTGGGACCACTATCAGCTGCTGGTGAATCAGAACGCGGTGAGCCCGCGGCTTTCGGTTGCGTACTATCTCCGCTCGGCCGGTCTGCTGGTTCATTTCTCCTACGACCGCGTCTTCCAGACGCCGTCATTTGAGAACATACTGCTATCCAGCTCACCGACGGTGCTGTCGCTGGACCCGGGACAGGTGATCCAAGCGCCAGTGCTGCCCTCGCACGGCAACTACTACGAAGTAGGAGCGACTAAGGCCTTCGCCAACAAACTGCGCCTGGATGTGAATTACTACCAGCGCCGCGTGAACAATTATGCCGACGACGACGTGTTGCCGACCTCCCCGATCAGCTTCCCCCTCTCCTTTGACCACGCCATTATTTACGGGGCGGAGGCGAAGATCGAGGTCCTCAAGTGGTGGCGCTTCTCGGGCTGGGCGAGTTACTCGTATATGGTGGGGAATGTGTGGTTTCCCGAGACCGGCGGACTGCAGATCGGCGTGACCCCGAGCAGCGTGCCGCTTACTGGACACCTTCCGGATAGCCAGGACCAGCGCAACACTCTGCGCGCCCGGGTGCGATATCAGATCGACAAGCGGCTGTGGATTGCCGTGGGAGCCGATTACAACAGCGGCTTGCCGTTTGAGCCGATCGATAACAACCCGGAGAGCGCCGCCAATGCCGGAACCTACGGCCAAGCGGTCATCAATGGGCTGAATTTTAACCGCGACCGCATTCTTCCTCACCTCACAGAAAATATTTCCGTGGGAGCCGACCTCTACCAGCACGAAAGGCGTTCGCTGCGTTTGCAGGCCGACTGCAACAACGTGAGCAACAAGCTCGAAATACTGGACTACGGAGGACTGTTCTCCGGCAACGCAATTGGCCCTCCACGAAGCTTTACATTTCGTCTATCGGCGAGATTTTAGGCGCGGAGGCGAAACAGAAATTACCGAGGACTCGTGGAAATAGACAAGGAGAGGGGCCGTTCGGAGCAGCCATTCAACCACTTACCTATTGGTGACAGCGGGGTGTTGGTTTCAACATGCACTCGATGTGACCGAGTAGTGGCGTTGACGAACGATTCAGCGGAAATGGCAACTTCCGAGCAGGGGCATCAATGCTCCCCAAAAGGTTGAAATTTTTTGATTGGGGCGGAGACCACAGCTCGCAGGTTCGAAGATCACAAAAGAGATGGGGAACGCGGGCGGCATTCAATATGACAGTGGGCTTCCCTTCGTCGAGTTCGATGGCGATCCCTCGACAGTTCTCGCCGAATATGGCCAGCAGGTGCTGAATCGTATTAACTTTGACCGCGGTCGCATCTATCCTTCTTTTCAGGTCAACGCCTCGGCCGGCGCCGATATTTACAAGTCTGAGCGCATGAATATGCGGCTCCAGGTCGACGGACAAAACTTAACCAACGTGCTTGACGTGATCGACTTCGGCGGCCTCTTCTCCGGGAATACCGAGCATGTCCCGGAAGCTGGTGCCCTCTTCTTCGTCCGAACCAGTTGGATCGAGGCCTGGGTTGCTCAATAGTCTGCGACAGCGTGTGGTGAATACGGGCGGTGGCGGCGATCGGTGAAATGCGCGGTACACTGGCCAATGCTGGCGGAACGACCGAAACGGCCGGACTGGAACTGGGGCATTAATACAAGTCTTCCCTGGCAGAGCTACGGTAGCGCATCCGTTTTACGAGCAGGTCAACGGTTTGCTGGAGAAGAGTGGCTTCGACGGTTTTGCGGAAGGCGCATGCGAGCAGTTTTATGCCTCAACCATGGGACGGCCGTCGCTGGCTCCGGGCGTTTACTTCCGGATGTTGCTGATCGGCTATTTCGAGGGAATTGATTCCGAGCGCGGGATTGCATGGCGGGCGGCCGATTCGCTGGCGCTGCGGCACTTTCTAGGATTGGGTCTGGAACAAATGCCGGCCGACCACTCGACCATTTCACGCACGCGCCGGCTGATCGCACTGGAAACCCATCAGGAGGTTTTCGGCTGGGTGCTGGCACGGCTGGCCGAGGCGGGCTTGTTGAACGGCAAGACGATTGGGGTGGATGCGACCACACTGGAGGCCAACGCGGCGCTGCGCTCGATCGTGCGGCGCGACAACGGCCAGGGCTACCAGGAGTTTCTGGTGCAACTGGCCCAGGAGAGTGGCATTCAGACGCCCACGCGTGAGCAGTTGGCGCGACTGGATCGCAAGCGCAAGAAGAAAGGGTCGAACGAGGACTGGGTCAGTCCGCACGATCCCGACGCGCGCATCACGAAGATGAAGGACGGGCGGACGCATCTGGCGCACAAAGCCGAGCACGCCGTCGATCTGGACACCGGAGCCGTGGTGGTGGTGGTATTGGCTCGGGCCGACGAGGGCGACACCACCACGATCCGCGAGACGGTGCCGGAGGTGGGGATGAACGTCGCCGAAGCCGCCGGAGCAACCGCCGCAAACGCGGAAGCGAAGGTTGAGTTGACGGGGCCAGTGAACGTCGTCGGGGACAAGGGTTATCACAGCAACGAGTCGCTGAAGATGCTGGGCGCATGCGAAGTTCGCAGCTACATCTCCGAGCCCGATCGGGCCGCCGCTGTTGGAACCAAGATCCGGAAGCACAGCAGGCGGTGTATGGCAACCGGCGACGAATCAAGGGCGATCACGGCAAGGAGCTGTTGCGGCGTAGGGGCGAACTGGTCGAACGCAGCTTCGCCCATGCCTATGAAACCGGCGGTATGCGACGGCTGCATCTGCGCGGTCACGACAACATCCTGAAGCGGCTACTGATCCACCTGTGCGGTTTCAATCTGTCGCTGATGATGCGAAAGAACACGGGAAAAGGGACGCCGCGCGGCTGGCAGGACTACTCAGCCGACACTTACTTTGCTTTTTTGCGGCTCTTGCTGGCGTTGCTGCGGAGGAAATCGCACGAGATCATGGACAGCACCGCAGGAACGCTCGAATGCAAACAGGGCGCGGGCTTACGATCTTAGGCCAGAAACTTACTTGCACCACGGGCTGCTAGCCACACCACGGTTGATCTTGCTCTCGGCAAGAGCTTCGCTGAGAAATACACCGTTTCCGTGACCGCGCTGAACGTGGCGAACCGCCGCGTGCAACTCGATAACAGTCTGACGTTCGGCGGATTTCACTGGAACGAACCACGGCAAATCTATGTATAGGTTCACTACCGTTTCCACTACTGAGGAAAAGCTCATGGCCGCTCGAAGGCGGCAGCGATGCTGGACGCGAAATTACGCGACTTGCCGCGCTCGCCGCTTTGCTGCATGGGGCCAGGAATGTGAATCCTCGGCCTTCCGCACAGTTTGAACGGTGAATCAATGAGTCGAAACTTCTTTTTCATAACTTACTCGAACCGAAAGTGTAATGTAACCCGAATCGCGCCTGGATCGGTTCGACGGGGTGCATAACCCTTGTGAATGCCGCGTTACTATTCACAAATCCTGCCCTGCTTGTGTTGTTGGGGTGTTGCGACAGCCCCAGCTGGTGCTGGCGTTATTTGCGATACATAGGCGTAGTCAACGTCGTGATCTCGGCGGTTAAGCAAATTCAAAACTTCGCCCGAAATGCGCCAGTTCTTTTTGAATTCATAACTGGCCCCCAGGTTGACCAACGCCGTTGCGGGTGAGGTATAAATTCCGTCGGACGTCAAAGGGCGCGGGCCAAAGTAGCGCAGGCGCAAACTCGCCGTAAAGCCTTTGTAATCGTGCAGTGTGGCGCCCGCTGAAACCACCCACCGAACTGCTTCGGGCACTACTTGCCGACCGATTTTGCAGATAAGGGTCGGCCCAAGCCCAACCCCATAGCAATTCGAGTTTCGTGGGCAAAGCTGATAGCACTCGTCGACTGGCTATAGTAGTAAAACGTTGAATCGTCTGGGTCGTTTTGGGTAAAAAGGGCGCGAGAGTCCGCAAAGTCAACATCAAAAACCAAATGTTCCCGTGGCGTGTAGTAGTTCCCTACTTCTATGCCCTAGCGGTTGCTCGACTGTTCTGAAGGAGACGTGCCTCCGGTGTCGCCATCCTGCAGCAGTTCGGAATTACTGTGGAGATACCAGACCGAAAGGGTGCTTTGCAGATGTGGGACGGCCGCAGTGCGCACGCCGACTTCCGCGCCTTTGGTTTGGACCAGGAAGGGAACTTTAATGGGGGCCGGCGTATTGTAGAAAGGATAGTCCGGCGAAACCGGTTCATACAGTTGCGTTGCGCCACGCACGTCGTTGGTGTGGTAACTGAATCCGCCCTGCGCATAGAACTCAGTCTTGAACCACGGGCCGAAGATTAAACTTGCTTTGGGGCTGGGCAGAAACTTGCTGACCGATTGGTTGGTATTGGGATTGTAGGGTAAGGTTGGTGGGGTTGGTAAAGCTGGTGACGACACCTTTGCCGTCGTCGCCGCGCAGGGCCAGGACGGAGCGGAATTTGCTCGCCCACTGGATTTTATTTTCCACCCAAGGACTTCCTATCGTCTCCGTAAATTTATTAATATCCGTGGCCGCGGGCAAAACCGCTAGTTGACCGGTGGCGGGGTCGATTCCAGCTGTATAGTAAGTTTTGCTCATACGCACGCGATCTTCCGTCTGGAAAAGGCCGTTGTGGACCCAATCGTTGCGGAGCTGCAGGCCGAACGTGGTCTCCGTCTTGCGGCCGAAGAATTGGCCGAAAATCGAATGGCGTAGGTCAAACCCTGCTACCCAGCGCCTGTCCTGCTGTTCGAACTGGTCGCCCTTATAGGGGTCATTCAGGTAGTAAGTGAAATCGGAAAATAAATCGAGATCGTAATAAAATCCATAGGCCATCAGCTTCGTCTCGGAATTTGCGCCTTGGTGATGCCATTCACCCTGCAAGCTATAACGCTGTGATCTGCCGCCGTCCGTCGGGTTCAGTGCGCCGAAGAAACCGACTTCGGGTATGGCCGTATAGGGGAGCTGATCGCTCGAGTTCCATCTGGGTGATTCGTAAGCGCGGGCCGTGATGCTGAAACCCTTGGCGTCGTCGCCCTGGCTGTAGGTTATAAGGCCGTTGAATTTGTAAAAATTGTCCTCATTCACCCATGGGCCGTTATCGTGATACGCTTCTCCGCCGTACAGCAAATTGCCCGAACCGAGCTTTTTCGATACGCCGAAAACGAACCGCCCAAAGCCATACATGCCTCCTTCGACATCGATGAAGTTCTGGGGCAGCGTCTTAAAAAACACCACATGGGCATTTCCCGCCGAGCCATAGTCGCCGACATCAGCGTAATAAGGACCTTTCTCGGCATCCACCCGCTCCACCAACTCAGGGATGACGACGTTCATGTCCGCGTACCCCTCGCCGTGCGCGTGCGACGGCAGGTTAAGCGGCATGCCGTCGAGGAAAACGGCGAAATCTGTGCCGTGGTCGAGATTGAAGCCGCGAAGAAAATATTGGTTAGCCTTGCCGCCGCCGGCGTGTTGAGTGATGATGAGGCCGGGAAGCGTCTCCAAAACTTCTCCCGAACGAAGAATCGGACGATCCTGGAGTTCCGTTGCGCCCACCGTTACCTGGCTGGCGGAATCGGCAATTCCGACGAGGTCGTCCTCCCGGCCCTGCACACTTATGTTGGTGAGCACGGAGCTAATGGCCAGAGAGATGCGCAGCGGGGCTGGCGCCTTAGTGGTTCCTATGGTGACGGGGATTTCTTTGGTTTCAAAATCGGGAGCAGATACCACGAGTTGATAATTACCTGCCGAGAGTCCAGAAATAATGAAGGAGCCGTTCGTGTCCGACTGTGTCGTTTTTTGTACAGTACCGTTCGCGCTTCGGGCCTGCACAGTAGCCCCGGCAATCGCCCCGCCAGACGTGTCAACGACAGTTCCTGATAGCTGAGTGATACCTTGGGCAAAAAGGAGGCAGGGAACAAGAAGCAACAAGAACAGCACACCTTTCCATTTCATTGCGGCAACCCCCTCCCGTGGACGCAAAGCGCAGGCGGAATTCAAAAGCTGCTCCGGAGGATTGTTGCACAAGTAACACAAAAATAAAATATGTATGCGGAATAAAAATTACAAAATCGTATGCTATCGAATTTGCGTCCTATTTTGTGCGGGCGACCACGTAAACGTAGCGCAGTTCAACCTGACCTGTGTTCTTCACGTCGTGCACCGTGTGAGGAGGACAGTAAACGGCGTTACTGGCCTGCACCGGCAACGAATAACCGTCTGCAAAGAGCATCTCTCCTTTGCCCTCAAGCACGATCAGGACCTCTTCATTCTGCCCGGTGCTATGGCTCCCCACTGACTTCTGCGGCGTCAGCACGACCAGTCCTGAGCGCATCCCCGCGGTTTCTGGAGGACCGTTCAGCACCGGCAGGTAATCTTGTCCATGCGTATCCAACTCCACGACCTTAGGCGCCGGTTTGGGCGTTTGCGCAGCCGCGTTAAAGACTGCCACCAGCGTCGCAGCCAGGCAGGCAAAGTACAAAGGAGTTCGCATCGCAGTGCTCCTCTCGTTCTATGGCTCACAGGCCTTTGCCGGTCGAGGTCATCACCAGCTTGCCGTGTTTAACACCGCGCAGGCTGAGCATGTGATCGGCCAGATGCTTCACTTCGGCGGCCGGTCCCTTCATGATCACCACTTCAAAGCAGTTCCGTTCGTCGAGGTGCACGTGCGTCGCCGCAAGGACATTTCCATGATGGTGATGCTGCGCCTGCGTAAGCTTTTCCGTAAGATCTGGGCGATGGTGGTCGTAAACCATGGAAAGGGTTGCAACAACCGTTTTGTTGCCGCTTACCTCTTCGGCAACGAGCGCATCTCGGATGAGATCACGCAGAGCTTCGGAACGATTGCCGTAACCACGTTTGGCAATCAGCTTGTCAAAGTCCTCCAGCAATTCCCGTTCGATGGAAACACCGGTCCTGACCAGCTCTGCCATTTTGTTCCTCCCTACCTCTAAGTTATTGTAAAAGCAGAAGGTACGGCAATGCCAATCCCTGAGGGGCAGACGAGCCTGGCCCGTAACTAAAGTCATGAATTTTGGCCCAACTGCCGCGGAATAGCTTAGCCGTGACCGAGATGGTGCGACCTATGGGGCGGCCCAGGGAGACCTGACATTAAATCAGCAGCACCGGGGATTTCGTCGTAATCAAACGGTGGTGGAGCAGGTGCGCAACTCCATGCCGCTCCTGTTGGGGGCGCGGCAACGCTTCAGTACAACATCATCGTGCGTCCGCACGAGAACGGTGTAACCCTGATCCAGCTCGACGATCTGCCTGCTGCCGCGCTCGACCGGGTGCGGTCCGCCGCCTTTCTGATTCTGAACACCAGCCCCGGAAGCTGTCAGGCATGGCTTGCTGTGCGCGCTAATGCCGATGCCGCCGATCTGCGCCACCGCGTGAAAAAAGCGGCAGGCGCCGATCCGAGCGCGAGCGGCACGGTCCGAGTTGCCGGGACGATGAATTTTTCAAGCGGAACGCGATGAAGAAATTGCAGAAGGCTCTAGGCAACAGGTGGGCAACAACGAGGACGAGGTACACTCTGCTAAGAAGTATAATTATCAACAAGAACCTACGTAGCTCAGTTGCTAGAGCAGTCGATCACAAATCTCTGAGACGGAGGCACTCTGCTAAGTAGTATAATTATCAATAAAAGCCGACGTAGCTCAGCTGGTAGAGCAGTCGATTCGTAATCCTGCCCTCTCGAAATCTCACCCAACCAGTATGCCGATTCGATACACCTGTTGCACAGCCTGTCCGTTCCCCGATTTGGGTCGGTGCCCGAGTGCCGCACATCGTAGAGATCGTCATGTACGAGGCACACAAACTGGTAGCAGCGGTCGCACTGCACCCAGTCTCTTTCCGTGCAGGGCGTCAGTGGATACGTCGCACAATCGGGCGGGTTGGTCAGCATCGGTCATCACCCGTCATCCAAGCGAGTCTCGCCCACCTACTTGCAATATACAGCCGCCTCTACGTTCAAGAAATATTTCTAAATTCTCCAAATCTGCTTTGTATACTAATGGTGCGTGGACGAGAAAATCACTGATGAGAAGCCCGTTCGACGGCTTATCGAGTTACAGCGACGACTACTGCAATCCAAATCCCCCTTTGTCCGCCGCATCGGCACGCTGTTGGCAGCAGGGGCGCTGAACAATCATCTCGCGGAACTTGATGACCACCAAATTGGCCAATTGTTGCTCGATGAGGTCGGGGGCGATCTAGGCATTCTCCAGCCCGAAGCAACCATTTGCCACCAAGCTACGCAGCGGCTCTTTCGCTCCGAGAATGGCAGTTTGAAGAAGAGACTCCCCGACACCGAGCCACTATGTCCCGGTTTGTGGGAACGACATGCTTTTTCCACTACGGGATCGATGAGCCGGATTTCTTACAGTGCAGTCTCCTTAAGCTGTGACCACAGGCTCTCTGTCACGCTACCGGAGGGAGAGCTTGATTGAACTTGCTCACATTCACAAAAGTCTGTTTGTCGGTGCGAAAAGCGTAAAGGAACACATTGGATGAAGAAATGCGCCCTGTATGCGAGGGTCTCTACCCTCGAACAGCACGTCGAGACGCAGCTTTACGATCTGCGGCAGTTAGCGCAGCAGCGTGGGTTCGAGGTCGTCGCCGAATATACCGACCACGGCGTCTCCGGCACAAAGGCACGCCGCCCCGGACTCGATGCATTGATGGCCGATGCACGGAAACGCAAGTTCTCCGTCGTGCTGGTCGCAGCCTTTGACCGGGTGGCGAGGAGCACGAGGCACTTTTTGCAAGTCATTGATGAATTCGACAGCCTCGGCATCGAGTTCGTCTCCCGCCGTGAAAACATCGACACCAGCGGCCCAATGGGTCGGCTGTTCCTGACCCTGATCGCCAGCATCGCCGAGCTGGAAGCCGACCTCATCAAAGAGCGTATTCGGGCCGGAATGAGGCGGCGTAGGCTCGAAGGCTACCGCCTCGGTCGCCAACCGCTGGATGTTGACCGCGAAGCAATCGTCGCCGACCGTCTGAGCGGCATGAGCCTGACGCAGACCGCTAAGAAATATGGCGTCTCCCGCGCCAGCGTCATCCGCTTTGTCCGGAACGCACAGGCTGACACCAATTGCGGACAGTTCGCCGCAGCAGAACAACCCACTGCCGCCTGTGTAGCGTAAAAGGAGCGGGAATGCACTTCCAAGAGACGCCGAATATCGTCTTCAAATTTTGTCGCCCCAGCGGCTCCCCCAGCCGCCAACCCAGCGATGCGATGACGCAGGCTCTGCGCCAGTTCGCCCGGAGCGACGAGATGCAGGCGTTCGTTGCCAATGCCCGAAAACAACGACGCAAGGTCGTGGTCGAGGTCTTCCACGCAAGCGACGGTCATCCGCTGCTGATTCACACAGCCTTTTTGCCAAATAAAACGGCATAACCGCACCTCCTGAACGATGCGCCGGAGGAAAGGAACAACAAATGAGCCATCAGCAGTGCTTTGCGTTCGTCGCTGAAGAAAAAGACGGGCATGACTGTCGGAAAACGTCCAACCGAGAAAGAGATCAACGAGAAGCTGCGGTATATGCAATCGCTTCCCGACAGCGACCCGAACAAAGACATGCTTGCAAACGAAATCCTGCAATGGATTCTTACTCGCTGACACCGCTTGGCAAACGGGAGGCAGGATAGCAAACTAGGGGAGGCAATTGTCAGCACCCAAATTTGAACTCGGTCAACTTGTGGCAACTCCCGGTGCGCTGTCAGCACTGGAGGAAGCTGGACAGGATGCTATCGAGTTCGTGTCGCGGCACGCCTCGGGAGACTGGGGTGACCTCAGCGAGGACGACCGAAACGAAAATGAATTCTCGCTGGCGCATGGGTTCCGCTTGCTCTCGTCATACAAGCTGCGGAATGGCACAAAGCTGTGGATCATCAGCGAGGCAGATCGGTCTAGCACCACGCTTCTGTTGCCGAACGAATACTAATGCCCGGCAGTCGGACTAACCCAGACCAAATTAACAAGGAGGAACGACGCATGGATTTCATAAACAACAATGGCGAAAAAATCGGCTCATTGACCACTGCCATCTCGAACGATAAAACCGTGACGATCAATCGTATCAATGATGTCACTACGGTCTCCGTCCGAGACCGCAACACCGGCAAATCGACTACAGAGACTTTCTTCGGCGATTCGCCTTTTGGGAAGTAAGGTCGGGTGTCGAGGAGCGTTCTGGGTGACGCTCTTCGACTTCGAACCGCATGACCCAACACGACGCTACCGCCGGAGGAATACTGAAGTGCACAAGCATTATTGCGGTGTAACCGGGCACGAGTACGAGTGCAGCAATGAAGACTGCGTTTGCATCTGCGATCTTCCCATGGAAGGACATAACCACAGCGATTGCCCAATTGAGTTGAGGGACTGCCCTGAACACCCCGCCGATCAAGAGCGACCAATAGCGGAAGTCGAGTCCGACGCCGTCGAGATCGACTTCACCAGCCTGTCCCAACAGCGGCAAGCGGCGAGGCCGTCATTGCAACTGCGGGTGCGCCGACCTCGCTCCCGGCACTGCTGTTGGCTTCTGCCTCTGGTGTGACCACGTATATGCGGACTACCGCCCCGCGAATGAAGCCCGCCACTTCGCTCATCATTGCTCCGGCGCTCCCGAGCAATTGAAAGAATCTGCACGGGCAAAGCTGGCAAGCCGCTGCACCGGGAAATAGGAGAGAGCAAATGCAGATCGGCGAACCGTTGCGGACTGTTGTGGTGGAGCCTCTGGAGCTTCCGGTGAGAGAACCGGAAAACCAGCCAGAGCCGATCCCCACGCCCGAACCTGAGCCAGAGAAAGCACCAGTCGCCCCGTGAACATTCCCGACTACATCATGCCGGTCGTCGGCTACCGCGTTTGGTCGTGGGACGCAATCGGGCTCAAGTCTCTCAACGGCGAGTTGTGGATGCCCGGGCAGCCGCTGTCGGCAGCGTGCAGAACGCTCGCCGGGCGTGCCGAGGACGGGCTTGCCGTCCACGACGCCCCGCAGATGAGCTGCACTTGTGGCGTATACGCGGCAAAAAGCCTCGACTGTCTGCGGGCTCTCGGATACATGCGATACGGCAACATTTACGGCGAGCTTTATCTGTGGGGCACGGTGGTCGAGCATCAGCTAGGCTGGCGTGCCCAATTCGCATACCCCAAGAAACTAGTACTGCCGATCGACACGGTGCCCCTTAGCATGGGAGCCGCCGAATCGCGGCTCACGACACTGTCCGCCTACTCCTGCGACATCTTCGTCCAGCACAAAGAAGGAACCGTGCCGCTTTGGCACAGCCAGACTGGCTATGACGCAGTCGGGCTCGACCTGCTGATCCAAAGGAGCAAAGTCTGGTATTCCCGGCGTGCTGAGGAACGGCGGATCAAGCCCGGCGACCGTGTGGCTGTCCTCGGGCAAGGCATCGCGGTCGTCGAACAGGCAGACCACAATCAGGTGCACGCCGCTCTGTGGAACAGGATCAGGGTGAGGATCGAGCGCGGGGACATTCGTTGGGACGAAAACAATATGCGGTGGGAGGCGGCAGTGGTTGCAGGCACAAGCGAGCATCACGGAGGCTGAATGATCGAGCAGATTCCTGACCGGCTGGAGCGGACGCTGCGGCAAACGCTCATGCCCAACGAGCGGGTGTTGGTCAAGCTGAAGGGCGCATTCAAGGAAGCCCTCGTCTGTACCGATACGCGAGTGCTCATTATGAAAGGCGGGTGGATGACCGGGCAGATTCTCGGCACCGACACCTTCCAATGTCCGTACTCGATGGTCGCCGGGGCGGAAGTGCGGTTCCATCTTCTGACCGGATACTTCGATCTTTCCACGGGCGGCATGCAGAACACTCCCAAGAGCTTCTGGCAGGGCGGCAGCAAGCCGACCGCCGCCAAGGCACCGAACTGCGTGTCGATCAGCGGGCCGGATCAGGCGAGGAAATTTCGTCAGGCGTGCGCCTTCATCATGCAGATGGCTGCGCAAGGCTCCGACCGTGGCTGGGCGAAAGGTAGATAGGCGGCGTGCAAATCGAAGCGGTGATCGCCGTTGTTTTTCTGGTGCTCTATTTTTTCGTGCAGGCAATCAAATACCTCTTTGATCTGCTAACCGGCGAAACGAAACGGGAACGCGAAGAGGTACAGCGTCAGCAGGATGAAGATCGCAGGCGGGACGAAGAGCGAAAACGGGAAGAGGCAGCGGAGCGCCAAGCCAGAGCCGACGCCAAGAAGCAGTTCGAGCAAGCGATCTTGAATGGACAATTTCCCGCCAACGAAGTTCTCTCCGTCCTTGCTAATTGCGACGACAACTGGGACGACATTCCCACGAACGTAAAAGAAGCCTTCGAGGAATTGCTATCAGGTACCTGCACTCTGCGTGAGATGACCTACGCCGACGCCGTGCGCCTAATCCGGCAGCGAGAACGAATCGGGGAACGTGCTCGGCAGAGGGCAGCCAAAGTCGGACTACCCGACGACGAGCCCAGCCGACCGCTCGGTGAACCTGAGGCTTTTGCTTTGCTTGGGGTGGGTCAGGGATGCACGCCGGACGAACTGGCGCATGCGTACCACCAGAAGATGTCGCAGTGGCACCCAGACAAGCTGGAGAACATGGCAACGGAATTAAAGGATTACGCCACCCGGCAGACGCAACGAATCAACGAGGCGTATCAATTGATCAAGTCCACAACGGTGCAGAGACGTGCGAGCGGCGAATAGGACATACCTGTGCAGATCGGCTGCGAACCGCTCAAAACGATTGTGATGGGGCCGCTGGAACTTCCGGTGGCAGAACCAGAAAGCCAGCCTGAGCCAGAGCCAATTCAGTCGCCAGAGTCGGAGCTAGAGCAGGTGCCAGTGAAGCCGTGACAGTTCCGGACTACATTTCGCCGATGGTTGGCTACCGCGTCTGGCATTGGGACGCCGCTGGGCTGAAGTCGCTCAACGGCCGTTCGGCAAATAGATAGGTAGAAATCTGTCGCCAAACATGCCGCAGCACGGAGGACTATGCGAGTCGCCCTTTACGCCAGAGTTTCAACGCAGAATGGCCAGCACCCCGAAATGCAGTTGACCGAGTTGCGTGAGTACGCCTCCCGCCGTGGATGGGCGGTTGCTGGTGAGTATGTCGATGAAGGCGTGTCCGGCTCGAAGGACTCCCGTCCCGCATTGAACCGCCTGATGGCCGACGCTCATCGCCGCCATTTCGATATCGTCGCATGTTGGAAGGTTGATCGCTTCGGCAGGTCGCTGAAGCATCTGGTGAACGCCCTCGCCGATCTCGACTCTTATGGTGTGGCGTTCGTGAGCCTGAGGGACAACCTTGACCTCAGCACGCCGACCGGGCGTCTCATGTTCCAGATTATTGGGGCTATGGCTGAGTTCGAATTGTCACTCACGAAGGAGAGGGTGAAGTGTGGGCTCGTTAATGCCCGTGCCAACGGCAAACAGCTTGGTCGTCCACGCCGGGTTGTAGACCGAGACCGCATCCTTGCCATGAAATCCGAGGGTACCAGCCTCCGGGAGATCGCCGCCAAGTTGGGCGTCGGGTACGGAACGGTTCGGGTTCGTCTTGCGGCAGGTGAGCGAAAAACCTCCCGTCCCAGAACCGCCGCAGGCTGTGCAAGGTAAGGAGTTATGGTGCACATTTCGGTGAGCGGCAAACATATGTTTTTCGCTCGTCGGATGTTTCCTAAAACGTGAGTGATTAATGAGGTATGCCTTCCATGAGTCGACACCGCCAGCTGAGTGCCGAGGAAAGGGCAGCTATCAAGGTTGCCGCACGCCAGCGTGTCGAAGCTGTGTGGGCATGCTTGGATGTCTTGTGTCCCGATCTGACGCCGCAGGCTCAAGAAAGAACTCGCCCGGAAGGTGTTAGACCTGTCCCGTGGGGAGGAGCAGAAACCGCCTCGGATTCAGATTTCCCCGGCGCAGGTGACAAGCATTGTTTGGGCGAACATGCAATGCATTAACCCCCGCTGCCCCATGCTGCTGTTTTCAAATCAGATTGCGGACGAACTCAACGAGTTTTTCAAGGGGGAAGAATGAGAGTCCTGGTGTGGCCGACTCGGAACGCTGAAACTTCAGACCTTTTACGGTACTTCCCCAACGATTTGTCCGGTGGCCAGTTGCTCCCGCGCCTGTTTGCGCAACTCGGGCAGGTGGTGTGCGAACCAGGCGGTGGCCACTAAGCATCCCAGTGCGCCGGTCGCCACGGTTAACGGAGCCCCTAAGTGTTCCGCGATAGCCCCGGCGAAGAACGAACCGAACGGCATCATTCCCATGACCATCATCGAGTAAACGGACATGACACGTCCGCGCAGGCGGTCGGGCGACAGAGTCTGGATCAGCGTGTTCGTACAGGCCATCTGCAGCATCATGAAGTAGCCGACTGGTACCAGCAGCGCCACCGACACCCAGAACCAGCGCGAGGCCGAAAACAGGATCAGCGCCGTACCGAAGCCGGCGGCGGCGAGCGTCACTATGCGGCCAAGTCCACGAACTCCGGGACGGGTAGCGAGCGTAAGCGCACCGAGCACGGCTCCGACCCCGGTCGCGCCCATCAAGATGCCCAACCCGCGTGCGCCACCGTGCAGAATGCGGTCGGCGAAGATTGGCATCAGCACGCTGAACGGTAAGGCAACCAGGCTGACAATCGCGAGCAGGAGCAGAGGCGCGAAAATCGGTCCGGTATTGCGGACAAAGCGGAAGCCTTCGACCACCCGTTCGAGGGGAGAGGCGCTGGTTTCTTCGCGCACGACAGGGCCGAGTCTCATCAGCAGCAGCCCTGCAATCACCGCGATGTAGCTCACGGCATTGACAAAAAAGCACCAGCCCTCGCCGATAGAGGCGACGAGCAGTCCGGCGATGGCGGGACCGATAATACGCGCGCTGTTGAACATGGAAGAGTTGAGCCCAATGGCGCTCACCAGATCTTCGCGGCCCACCATGTCCATCAGAAACGTTTGCCGGGCCGGAATGTCGAAGGCGTTCACACAGCCGAGCAGGGCCGAGAGAGTGATGATTTCCCAGACTTTTATTTTGCCGGTAAGGGTGAGTCCCGCAAGTATGAAGGCCAGTACCATGGACGCCGCCTGGGTTCCGATCACCACCCGGTGGCGGTTCCAACGGTCGGCCACGATGCCTCCCACTGGACCCAGAAGAAGAATCGGGAATTGCGAGGAGAAGCCGACCACGCCAAGCAGAAGCGAAGAACCGGTTAGCTGGTAGACCAGCCAAGCTTGGGAGATGTTCTGCATCCAGGTGCCGATCAGCGAAATAAGCTGTCCGCTCATGAAAAGCTGAAAATTGCGGTGCGTGAGCGCACGGAACCCCATCGCCAGCCGCGAGCGCTGTGGCATGACCGCGATCTCCACCTCTGGCGGAAGCGGTACTTTTCCTACCACTGCATTTGGTTCAGACATAACTCCAAGTGGTTGGACTGCTTACTTCGTTGCTTTCGTTGTGTGCCCCAACTCCTAGCTGCTCCCGTTTTTCCGCCCCAAATTCTCGTTGACCTCTTTGCCGGCATCCTTCTACTGCTGGCGTAGTGTGGCGCGCTTCCCTAAACGTCTTTAAGCGTGAGCGAGGGATCAAGACAAAGGATCTCCTCGAATTCGTTCACGTTGTAAATCTCCGTTCCCATCGAAATGTTGGTGACTCGCTCGATAATGAACTCGATCACGACCGGCACCTGGTATTCCTGCATCAGCTGCCGGGCGGTGGCGAATGCCTGCTTGAATTCGTTCGGGCTCTTGACGCGAACCGCCTTGCAGCCGAGCCCCTCGGCAACGGCGACGTGATCGACCCCGTAGCTGCCCGCCTCGTGACTGTTGATGTTCTCAAAGGCAAGGCTTACCTCGAAATCCATTTTGAATCCGCGCTGGGCCTGGCGGATCAATCCGAGATAGGAGTTATTCACTACAACGTGCAGGTAGGGCAGCTTGTGCTGCGCACCGACTGCCAACTCCTCAATTAGAAACTGGAAGTCGTAGTCGCCGGAAAGCGCTACGATCTCGCGCTCGGGGTCGGCCGCGCGCACACCCAGCGCCGCCGGGAGAGTCCAACCGAGCGGGCCGGCCTGGCCGCAATTGATCCAGTTTCGTGGCTTGTAAACGTGCAAGAACTGAGCGCCGGCAATCTGCGACAGGCCGATCGTGGTGACATAACACGTGTCGCGACCGAAGGCCTCGTTCATTTCTTGATAGACCCGTTGCGGCTTCAGTGGGACATCCTCAAAGTCGCTGCGCCGCAGCATGTTCAGCTTGCGATGCTCACACTCTTGCGCCCACGCACTGCGATTCTTGAGCCTGCCTGCAGCCTTGCGTTCCCTCGCGACATCGACGAAGAGTTCGAGCGCCGCTTTGGCATCGGAGATAATGCCAAAGTCAGGGTTGAAGACACGGCCGATCTGCGTCGGTTCGATGTCGACATGCACGAACGTGCGACCTTTCGTGTAGCTCTCGATCGAGCCGGTGTGACGATTGGCCCACCGGTTTCCAATGCCGAGCACAAAGTCGGATTTGAGGAACGTCGCGTTGCCGTAACGATGGCTCGTCTGCAGCCCGACCATCCCTGCCATCAGTGGGTGATCGTCGGGAATCGCTCCCCAGGCCATCAGCGTCGGGATCACCGGGACGCCTGTCGTTTCCGCAAACGCGACGAGAAGATCGGACGCATCGGCATTGATGATCCCGCCGCCGGCCACGATCAGCGGCTTCTCCGCAGGATCCAGCATCTCCAGGGCCTTCTCGATCTGAGTCCGGGTCGCCGCGGGTTTGTAGACGGGCAGGGGTTCGTAGGTGTCCATATCGAACTCAATCTCAGCCGTCTGGACGTCAATGGGGAGGTCGAGCAGCACCGGCCCGGGCCGGCCGGAGCGCATGATATGGAAGGCTTGCTGGAAGACACGGGGGACCAGTCCTGGCTCACGGACGGTAACCACCCACTTTGTGACCGGCTTGGCGATCGACTCGATGTCGATGGCTTGGAAATCCTCCTTATACAATTTATCCCGAGGTGCTTGGCCGGTGATGCACAGAATGGGGATTGAATCGGCGGCGGCAGCGTAAAGGCCCGTAATCATATCGGTTCCAGCCGGCCCAGAGGTGCCGATGCAAACGCCGATGTTTCCCGGCACAGCCCGGCTGTAGCCGTCTGCCATGTGCGAGGCGGCCTCGACGTGGCGGGCCAGGATGTGGCGAATGCCACCATGCTCGCGCATCGCTGCATAAAATGGATTGATGGCGGCACCCGGAACACCGAACGCCATCGTGATGCCCTCGCGCTCCAACACTCGAACCGCCGCCTGAACGGCCGTCATCCTCGGCATCTCGATTCTCCCTCCAGGGATTTTGACTCTGACCCACAGCTTTCGTTAGGGCTGGCTCTTTGTGCTTTTCGGTAAGATCTCCGTGGATAACCGGAGCGCCCGCCGCACGTTTCCTATTCTACAGGGCGGGCCCTATGCATTCGGTTGCCGTCGAATCACGAGCGACTCGGAATTCACCCAGGAAGCGCGTCGAACCAGCGGTGTTAGACGACGCGGACCGATATCCGGTTCCAGAAAGTTACTCGGGAGGCGGCTCGCACAACTCGTACCGGCCCCGCAACTGTACGCCGCTCTCGCGGAAACAAAAGCTGGCGTCTTAAAGCACTCCGTCGCACGTGCGGGGCTGTGGCGGCGCGATTAGTTCCCGTTTGGCGACGACTCGTTCGGGACAGCGACCTGCGACGCTGGTCCAACTGGCGTGGGAACGTGCTCTGCCACTTCCCTTACGAACGAGCCGGAGCAAACAGCGTTTTTTGGAGCGCACTGTACACAGCGACGTTGGGATCCTTGGCAGAAGACCCGTAACCATCGTTGAGCATTGACGGAAGCCTGTACGAGGCCTGAAATAATTGCCCACAAGTGAGCAAAACTGACCAGACCGCCCCACTCGTTAATGCTACGCTTCCTTGCGCTAAGTAACAGGACCGTAACAGGGGGAAAGTCTTTAAATGCTTGAAGTTGGTAAGCCCACATTCGATAAAGCGGTCTTTTTGGCGAGTGCCGGGCCCGGACGCAGAATCTTCAACCTGCAAGGAAAACAAACCTTTTTTTTGCAGGGAGAACCCGCGGACTCCGTCTTCTATCTTCAGAGTGGCCGCGCGAGGCTGACTGTCGTTTCCCAAAATGGCAAGGAAGCCACAATTAATCTAATCTCCCCCGGGGAGTTTGTTGGAGAAGAGTCGCTCGCGAGCGCAGGCACGCTGCGTACGGCCACTGCTACTTCCGTCACCGACTGTACAGCAATCAAGATAGAGAGGGAGGAGATGATCCGTGTGATGCACGAGGAGCCCGCCCTCTCCGAAGCATTCCTAAGATTCGTTCTTGCTCGCGGTGTGCGCATCGAGTCCGATCTTGTCGACCAGCTCTTCGACTCCAACGAAAGACGTTTGGCAAAGATACTCCTGTTGATGGCGGACTTTGGCGATCTAGATGTATCCGAAAGGTTGATTCCAGAGATCACGGAGGAAAGTCTGGCGGAGATGATTGGCACCCCGCGGTCTACCGTCACCTTCTTGTTGGACCGATTTTGCGAGCTCGGCTTTATTGATTACAACGGCCGCATTCTAGTGCATAAGGCGCTGCTCAACGTGATTCTGCACGATCGATTACCCGGTGACAACGCCGCAGAACCCGCAATTATGGGCATCGCGGGCAGATGTTGAGAAGCGAAGCACGAGCGGCACAGTCCAACTTGGTTCATTCTTCCTCCGAAAAGGAGTGATTGGTTACGATGGAGTACTCGAAATTCAAGTCGTTGCTCCGCCGAGTGGTTGCGGTTCCCTTGGTGATCATGGCAGCCCTTGCCGGATTGCTTTTATGGGAGACCTTCGACTTGAACAAATCATTGCGGTGGGTTGACCATACCGATCAGGTTCTCGACCAGTCCAGGCATCTGCTTAAGTTGCTGGTAGATATGGAAACCAGCATGCGCGGATACCTCGTAACCGGCAACGAGACCCTCCTTCAGCCCTATCTGAGGGGCACAAAGGGATTCGACTCCGAATACTGGGCCTTGTATCAGTTCGTGGATGACAGCCCTCCGCAGAAGCAGCGATTGGAGGACCTCCGTGCTGGCTATATGGGCTGGGTGGGGTACACCGACAAAGTTATCGCCCTTCGCAGAGCGGGGAAAGCCGACGGCGCCCTCTACGAGAGCCTGCAAGGAAAACGCGGGATGGATGCCCTTCGAGAGCAGCTCGCGGGCTTTCAAGGTGTGGAAGAAGGACTGCGTGTCCAGCGCATCCGAACCGCGCACCTGCGATGGACATGGATGGTCGCAAGCTGCGTTGGTCTTGGTCTGGGATTTGCGGTTTTCATCGTATGGTTCACTCGATACCACGTTGAACGACTGGGCACCAAGCTGTTGCAGAGCGAAGAGCGATGGACTGCTACTCTGGGCAGCATTGGCGACGCCGTTATAGCAACTGACCGCGACGCCCGAATCACATTTCTCAACCCGGTCGCCGCCGCTCTAACCGGGTGGCCATCGGAGGAGGCTAAAAACCAGCCGCTCCAGAACGTGTTCAAGATCATCAATGAGCAGACCGGGGTGGGCGCGGACGATGAAGTGCACCGGGTGCTCGAAGACGGACAGATGCTAGCCGTGACCAATCACGTGGCACTGATATCAAAGGATGGCCGCGAGATTTCTGTCGAGCACAATGCCGCGCCAATTCTTGCCGCAGGCGGAAAAGTCATTGGCGTGGTGCTGGCTTTCCGTGACGTTACGCGGCGGCGGCAGGAGCGGGGGGCGACTGCGGAGCAGGCTGCTCTACTCGAACTCACTCAGGACTCCGTCTTTGTGATCGACATGGATGGGACGGTCCGCTTTTGGAGCCGCGGGGCGGAGGCGATGTTGGGATACTCCAAAAGCCAGGCCGTCGGCAAAATCTCGCACGACCTGCTTCGCAGCGAGTTTCCGCAGCCGCTGGACGAGATAAAAGCGGAACTTCTGCGCGTAGGACACTGGGAGGGAGACCTAGTCAAGACAGCTCAGGACGGCAGGCGTATTGTGGTGGCTAGCCGCTGGGCATTGCAGTGGGGCAAGCGCGACCAATCACCTCGCGTGTTGGTGATCAATAGCGACATCACGGAACGCAAGCGGGGGGAAGAGACGCTCGTCTTGCAAAGAGAACAACTGCGCGCACTGGCGGAGCGCCTGCAGTGGGTGCGCGAAGAGGATCGCAAGCGGGTCGCTCGCGACCTGCACGATCAGATCGGGCAGATTCTGACTGCGATCAAAATGGATATGACATGGATGACTCGTCATCTGCCGGAGTCGGAAGTCGAGGTGCTCGCTCGACTGACGGAATCCATTCAGCTGATTAATGATGGCGTAAAGTCGGTGCGCGCGATATGCAGCGGTTTAAGACCTGGAGTATTGGATGACCTTGGCCTGGCGGCAGCTATTGAATGGCAAGCCAGCGAATTTGCTTCCCGCAATGGCATTCGATGCCAGGTCTCTGTCCCGCCTGTCGATTTGCACTTGGATGGGGACCGGGCCACCGCGACTTTTCGAATTTTCCAGGAGTGTCTGACGAACGTGATCCGGCACGCGCAGGCAAAGTCGGTGCGCGTTTCCCTGCGCCAGGAAGATGAGAACATCCTCCTGGTTGTAGAGGATGACGGAATCGGCTTCTGTGAGTCCGATTTTTCAGGGTCTCTTGGATCTTTGGGTCTCCTGGGCATGAAAGAACGAGCGCAGTTCTGCGGCGGTAACGTAGACATCTCCAGCTCACCTGGTAATGGCACGACGGTCAATGTTCGCGTTCCTGTGGACGTTCCACGCGCAGAGAGGGAGCAAACATGCACATACTGATAGCAGATGATCATGCCGTCGTTCGCCGTGGCCTGAAAGAGATCCTGGCCGATGCTCTTCCCGGCGCGGACTTTTCCGAAGTCGGCAACGGGGATGAGGTGCTTAGCCACGTTGGCAAATCCCACGTTGCTTTGCTGGTGCTGGATATCAATATGCCTGGACGCGGGGGGATGGACGTGCTGCGGGATGTGAAGCGCACGTGCCCGAGGTTGCCGGTGATCATGCTGAGTTGCCACCCGGAGGACCAGTACGCGGTACGCTGTTTGCGGGCTGGCGCAGCCGCCTACATCAACAAAGAGAGCGCCCCCGAAGAGCTCGCACTGGCGGCGAAGAAGATTCTGGGAGGCGGCCGCTACGTCAGTGCAAGCCTCGCAGAGAAACTGGTCGCCAATTTGGATGAGTCCGCCGACAAGCTCTTGCATGAGCTGCTCTCGGATCGGGAACACGAAGTCATGAGAATGATTGCCTCCGGCGTCCCCTTGACGGAAATTGGCGACCGGCTTCATGTCAGCGTAAAGACCATCAGCAGCTATCGAGCGCGCATCATGGAGAAAATGAAAATGAAAAGCAATGCCGAACTTACCCGCTACGCTTTGATGCACAACCTCATCGACTAGATCGACCCGTCCGTGTAGGAATAACCCTACAGAGCGACCTTAAGAAACCCTACAAGACTCACGGCTTTCACTGGTATCAATTGCTTTTCGCCTCCGGTATGGTTGTGTCAGGTCGAATGTGCGGCCGGCAAGCGGATACAACAATGCATATCCTAATAGCAGATGATCACGCAAACGTACGCCGCGGCCTGAGAGAGATTCTGACCGATGCCTTTTCTGGCGCACACTTTTCCGAAGCCGCCAATGGGGATGAGGTGCTGGCCCAACTAGCCATATCCCAATACGGCGTACTGTTGCTCGACATCAATATGCCTGGACGCAGTGGGATGGAAGTGCTGCAGAATGTAAAGCAGAAATACCCGCAGCTACCTGTCATCATGGTGAGTGTCCAGCCGGAGAACCAGTATGCGTCGCGCTGCCTGCGGGCCGGTGCGGCCGCCTATGTTAACAAGGAGAACGCTTCAGAAGAACTGGCAGCGACGATTAGGAAGATACTGGGCAGCGACGCAGCGCTTTCGATGAGTCCCAATAGAAACTGATCGCCAACCTCGATGAATCCGTCGACAATCCTCTGTATCAGTCACTCTCGGACCGAGAGGCCGCGAAGCCATAAAGATGATTGTCTTCGGCGTCCTTCATGCGAGGTTTGTCGACCGGCTTAATGTCCCAGTAAAAGCGATCAGCAGAGGTCGTACTCCCATCATGGAAAACGCACCAATGAAGAGCACCTTCGAATCTGACCGCTACGCCACAGCGCATAAACCAATTGATGCGATCGAGTCTTTGGCCGTAGGGGAAGCCCTACAAAGTTCACGTCATAATGCCTACAGCAATAACAGTTTTCTCCGATTTTCATTCTCTTACTCGCCCCGTATCTTGGTTATGTAGAGATCGCAGAGGTTGACGGCAAGTCATACCCGAGCACACTCTGTAAGATTGAAAGGGATCAAAGATGGCTACTAGCTTCGCCAGTATAAAGAGTACGGCAATCAGGGTTCCACTGGGTTTCTCCTTTCCTCTGCCGCCAGTTGCGCATCACAAGTCGCTGATTGCGTCGAAGGCGATTGGGTCGCCGGTGCAGGGTTCCGCGTTCGACACTCAGATTCTGTCGACCAAGCTCCTGGCTGGAAAACAGCGGCGCGAATACCTGACCGGCGAATCCATTTTTTCGCAAGGCGATCTGGCCAATGCAGTGTTCTACATTCAGAGTGGCAAGGTGAAGCTTACCGTTGCATCGATGAGCGGCAAAGAGGCCGTAATCGCCCACCTTCCAGAGACCAGCTTCTTCGGTGAAGGCTCCTTGGCAGGCCAGCCGCTTCGCGTTTCCTCCGCAATCGCGCTTCAATCCAGCACCATCGTTCGCGTCGAAAAGACTGCCATGCTGGACCTGCTCCATCGTGAGCCGGAGTTTGCCGAGCAATTCCTCGCGCACGCGCTCTCCCGCAACATCCGAATGGAAGCTGATCTGGTCGATCATTTGTTTAATTCCAGCGAAAAGCGCCTCGCCCGGTTGCTGATGCTAATGGCCAACTTTGGCCAGAATTCGAAGCCCATTCCAGTCATCGCGAAGATCAGCCAGGAGACCCTGGCGGAAATGATAGGCACCACCCGATCTCGTGTCAGTTTCTTCCTGAATCGGTTTCGCGATCTCGGCTACATCGACTACAACGGTGGCGGAATGCTCATAAAAAGTTCATTGGTCAGCGTTGTACTGGAAGCTGAACGGGCATCGTAAGCGCCGTGCATCACAGTGGCTACCATGAAGGGTAATACCACGACATTACGACGGGAGCATGACAGGGTCATCACAACTACCATGGCAACAGGTAATAGCTAGTCTGTTGCGCAAACGAACCAAGAAGTCTCATTCTCGTAAGCCTCGTCCGTGCTTATCCGCGTCGAGTTGGCAGCGCGGGCCCGAAGTCAGGTCGATGAAGTCATTCGGAAGGCACCTCGCACTCCTCGCACCGCACCCGCAGCAGTCCTCCGTTCTCGGGAGAAACAATGCCGCCGATCTATTAATCGCAGCTGCTGCTTGCGGGGCTGTTGCGCCACTATTACGTGCTGTTTGCCGGTTAGGGCTAAGCCGCTGGCGCGACTGACACTGTCTGTGCAGAAAGCCCGATCACATCGCGACGACGACGCGAACTCAAGTCCCTGCCGATTGGCTTGACGCCGCTGCCGCAGCGTTTATAGGAAGAACAAAGGAGAATACCGTGCCCCTAGATGCTCCGTTACTGCTGGAACGTACGCGGATGGTCCCTGCATGCTTGTCGATGATCTGCTTGCTCACCCAGAGACCAAGCCTGGTTCCGACCGTACCCTTCGTCGTGAAGAACGGCTCGAAGATATGCTGCCGCAAGCTTCCGTCGATGCCTTTGCCGTTGTCGGCTACCGTGACCCGGACGCGGCGGTCGCCATTCCTAAAGGCTGCGCCGGTAGACACCCGCGCTTCGTCGGCCCTCGCCTCGGGCGATTTTGCTGGGTTCCACCGCCAGGCGCAGGCGGTCCTGCATGAGTATCCCGGTGCGGCCTTCACTCTGGCGGATGCTACCGGACAGCAGCTTGTCAACACGTGGGTACCCTTTGGGACGCCGTTACCCAAGCGCACTAATTTACCGGCGCCAACGTCGCCTCAGCTCTGCGCACTGTAATCCCGTTCGTCCGAGCCATGTGGACACTGCGGGTCTCGACTTGCAAACGTCAAGGTGACGCTGAGAAGAGGCAGTCGCCGAGTTGGTGCGGTGAGCACCCGTTGGACGGACCAACTTTCGACGGACCAACTTTCCGCCCTTACTGCCCTTTCAACTTTGTCTGCCCATTTCTGAATGGCCTATTTATTTTTTAACCCGACCAGCTTGCCTTTCAGCGTGGCGACGGCTTCCTTAGCATTGCCTATTTGCTGTTGAACTTTACCCACGTTCCTTTCGGCTTTCCCTTCGGCTTTCAGCTTGCGGTCGTTCGTGATCTTTCCCACCGCTTCCTTAATTGTTCCCTTCGCTTCGTGGAAGCTGCCCTTGATCTTGTCTTTCGTGCTGGTGTTCATGTTTCTCCTTATGACCCCGCGTAACAGGGCTGTTCCTCTTGTAATCTGTCGCCTTGTTGAAGTCTGAGCGAAATTGATCATTTCTGGAATTAAAGCTTTCTTAATTACGCGGCTGAATCGTGCTCCGCACGTGAGCGTTATTGCTCAGACAAATCCATCCGAAGCCGCTAACGTAAGAAACAACCTAGCGGAGGCGTGTAATGTCTGCTCGTACCGTCCCAGAACCTCGACTTCCGAACCCGAAGCGCCAGTTCATCCCAAACCATGGCCCCTTCCTCATGACACACACATTCGAGCACGCTGAACTGAGCGTTGATACAGGATTCCACGAACGAGGCGAAGATCGCCTCCGCGACGAAAAAGACCGGTCGCGGACAGATGACGATGGGTGCCCGAGCGATCGTTCGCTAGATTTGCGCCGTAGCGTTACGACATTAAGAAGCGTGCTGTTGATAATTGCGTTCCTCGTAGCCCTACCAATGTTGACAAGGGCGCAATCACTAACCGATTCGGGCAGTTCTTCTGGCGTTGTTGCAAGCGCTCCCGCAACAACCCAACTGGACCTGACCTACACGCGTCCGACCCAGACCACGAAGCTCCACAACTACTTTTTCGACGCGTTTGGCCCATATCCCATCGTCGGCGCCGCGGCCGTGGCAGGCATAAACCAAGCGGACAATGCCCCGCCCGAGTGGAAGCAAGGTGCCGAAAGTTACGGCAAGCGATTCGGATCCGCCTATGCAGTCGGAGCGGTAAGCACTACGACGCGTTATGCGTTAGCAGAAGCCTTTAAGGAAGACACGTTGTATTACCGCTGTGAGTGCACAGGCCTGTTTCCGCGTCTGAAACATGCCGTGATTTCGACCTTGACGGCACGGCGGGGCGAAGACGGCCATAGCGTCTTCTCTGTCTCGGCGCTCGTCGCGCCGTACGCAGGCTCGATGGCGGCTGTCTACGGCTGGTACCCCGACCGCTACGGCGCCAGGGATGCGCTTCGGATGGGCAACTACACCCTGCTGGTGTTTGCAGGCGAGAACATCGCACTGGAGTTTTTTTATAGCGGACCCCACTCCTTGCTCTCTCGCATGCACTTGAACAATACGCACGGAGCGCCAGATCAGGGTCCAAATCGGTGAGCGACCAGAAACTCATGGCGGTTGCAAGTGTGAACCCTCCACTTCCGGGGCGAGGGATGTTGCTCATGTCCAGCGCCTTGAGCGGCTCCATCAGTCTGATCAATGAGTTCTTCGAGTGGTTCGGCGACTTGGGCATATTCTTCTGGCAAGTTGTGCGGGCTGCGGTGACGCCGCCATTCGAATTTCGGGAACTATTCCGACAGCTCGACGAGATCGGATCAAAGTCCCTGCCGCTGGTCGCCTTGGCGGGCGCCGCCACCGGGGCTGTGCTTTCGTTGGAGGCCCGTTACAGCCTGACTCGATTTGGCGCTAAATCGCTGCTTCCGGCAGCTATTGTGTTCTCCGTTATTCATGAAACCGGTCCGATCATTACCGGTCTGGTGGTGAGCGGCCGAGTAGGCGCGGGCATTGGTGCGGAGTTGGCGTCGATGAAAGTGACCGAGCAGATCGATGCCATCGAGGCTTCCGCGGTCAACCCTTATCGACTGCTGGTGGCGACCCGCATCCTGGCTTGCATCCTGATGCTGCCTTTGCTGACTCTCGCTGCCGACTTATGCGGATTGATAATGGGCTGGATCACGCAGGCCCTGGTTGAGCCGCTCTCGTTGCACCAGTTCATCACCAGCGGTTTTAAAGGTGCCGATTTTGGCGATTTCCTACCACCGACGTTTAAGACCGCTGTGTTTGGCCTGATCATTGGGCTGATCGCATGTTTTCAGGGAATGCGAACACAAGGAGGCGCCGCGGGCGTGGGCCGCGCGGCTACGAGCTCGGTAGTCTTGTCCTCGCTGTTCGTGATTCTGGCCGATGTCGTGCTGGTGAAATTCATCATCATATTCTTCCCGTAAACGTTGATTAAAGAGCTCCTGAAACAATTATGGACACAATCGATCAAATTGCGATGAAGCCAGAAGAAGTCGAGGAAGACGGCAATGCGACGGTTGTCGTTGTCGAAGACTTGCATAAATCCTTCGGAAGTCAAAAGGTGCTCAACGGGATTGGCTTGACCGTGAGCCGTGGCGAGACGCTGGCAGTGCTGGGACGCAGTGGTACCGGCAAGAGTGTATTGCTGAAGCTCATCATCGGCCTGCAGCAGCCTGACTCGGGATCGGTTCGCATCCACGGTGAAGACATCGCCGGCCTGGGCCTCGACCAGATCGGCAAGATCAGGAAGAAGATGGGTTTTCTGTTCCAGCACGCCGCGCTCTACGATTCGCTGACCGTCGAGCAGAACGTGGCTTTCCCGCTGCAGCACCACAGGTGGGAGATGTCGAGGTCTGAGCAGAGCGACCGGATCAACGAGCTACTGGCGGAAGTGGGCATGGAAGGGCACCTCGACAAGATGCCCTCGGATCTCTCGGGGGGCATGCAGAAGCGAGTTGGGCTGGCCCGTGCGCTGGCTTTGGAGCCGGATATTCTTCTGCTCGACGAGCCCACTGCCGGTCTCGACCCCATCAGTTCCGCGGAGATCGATGATTTGGTCATCAAGCTCCAAGCGGAACATCACATGGCATCCATCGTGGTAACTCACGATCTGCACAGTGCGAAGACGATTGCAAACCGTCTGGCCCTGCTCAATGAGGGACACGTGGTGATCCAAGGCGACTTTGAAGAACTTCAGCATAGTGACATCGAGTTTGTTCAGCAATTTCTAAAGCATTCGTAGGAGAAAATATGTCGAGAGCGGCGCGGTTAGGAGCTTTCATCGTTGCGACACTTGCAATTCTCGTGGCCGGAGTATTCATTATCGGGGGCAAGCAGTACCTTTTCAGCTCCACGTACCAACTAAAGACGCAATTCGACAATGTGGTTGGGCTAGATGCTGGAGGCGATGTTCGGGTAGGCGGGGTCCACAGTGGAACCGTGCGCAACATCGTGCTGCCTCACAAGCCGGGCGAGAGGGTCACCGTCATCATGGATCTCGGCAGGTCAACCCACGAGATCATCAAGCAAGACTCCATAGCTTCGATCGAAACCGAGGGGTTGTTGGGCAATCAGTATATGGCAATCTCGTTTGGATCTGCCGGGAAAGCCGATGTGCATGATGGCGATATCATCGCCAGCCAGCCGCCACTCGAAATGTCAGCCCTGCTCAAGAAGACGAGTGGCATTCTGGATAGCAGCCAGCAAGCCATCCAGAACGCCACTCGAGCGACGGCAAATCTAGACTCGATAAGCGCCAAGATCGATGGCGGTCAGGGAACCGTAGGAGCGCTGGTCAACGATAAACAGCTCTATAACAACCTCGAACAAACGACGAGTGCCATGCGTGACACGATGGTTCAGGCGCAAGCGGGCGTTACCGACTTTCAGGAGAATATGGAAGCCTTGAAGCACAACTTCTTCTTGCGCGGGTATTTCAAGACCCGAGGCTACGAAGATTCCGCCGAGCTGGCAAGGAATGCTATCGAACGGCTGCCGCAAGGCACACCGATAAAGGAATTTATGTACCCGTCGAAGCAGCTTTTCGATAAACGCGATTCGGCCAAGCTGAAGAACCAGAAATCTCTAAACGCTGGCGGCGAGTTTCTGGCGAATAACCAATTCGGCTTTGCGGTGGTCGTAGCATCCACCGGCATGGAAGGCGACACCCAGAAAGACTTGGTGCTAGCGGAAGCGCGGGCCATGGTTGTTCGCGAGTATCTGGTCGAGAACTTCGGATTCGATGATAGCAACCTTAAGACTATCGGAATGGGCAAGCAGACGGACGCGAATTCTGATGTCGGCTGGGGTATTGTGAGGATTTTCATCTATCCAGCCGGGACCGAGATTCCGCCTCACAAGCAAACCCCTGTCGGTATTTCATCCAACAGAACCTCAGACCAACCGGTGCAGACTTCTGCGACCGCAACACCGAAACCACAGTAGCGGCTCCCGTGATCGGCGAAAGCGGTGATGGCCCGCGCAATCTACCTATCTCCGATAGGTCCGAATGATTCTTTCGGAAAGTCCCATCGGTGTTCGCAGCCAACCCATTAGGGCGCGGGGATGTAATCGTCTGCTACCCCGGACTTGCGGCCTCCTACGTTTCACATAGTTGTGAGCGACAAACATCTGTTTTTAGCTCGCCGGGATCAGAACCGTAAGTACCTTTAAATGCGTGCCATGTTTGGGCACTGGGCGTGGGGGTTTTTAGCTCACCCGGTTCGAGCCGCATGCGGGACGCTCCCGTAGCGGCGGAATATCATGCCGCCCTGTCATTAGCAATGCTGGCTCTGGCATCGGATGGTGCCATCGCTGGGCCTCGAGGGCAGACGAGCGGCCTCAGGCGGCCCCCACGTCCCCTGTTCAGCCGATAGCTCGGATTCCCTAACTATGTCAGCTGGTTTACTTCTGTACAGGGATGACTGTCTGATTTGGGGTGGCATCGACGGGCTCGATATTGGCGAGACCGCCGCCGACCAGACGCAGACGGGGCTCACCCTCTATGGTATCGAGTAGGGCGTGGGTCATGTGGTCATCAATTTGCGCGGCTTGGCTGAGGACGACGGGGTAGAGAATGATGATTTCCAGTCCCGCCTGCTTAAGGCGTAGTCGAGTTTGCGGTTCGGCACTGGCGATGTGAATGGTAAGCAAGCTTTCAAGGATGCGATGCTGCTCTTCTAGCTCGGGCTTGTAGGTTTTGTAGACGCCAGCTACGGCGGTGGAGATGCACTGCTCAGCGAGGGCATAATCGACGTCGGCGGCAAGGGTGAGCGAGATGCGCCGCCAGGCAAAGTTGGAACCGGGAAACTGCTTGAAGAAATTGGACGACGGCTGGAAAACCACGGAATTGGAAAAGACGACGATGCGTCCGGTGGCTCGGGCTTCGCTGCCCGATGTATCCAACTCCACCAGGAGCATGCGGACGAGTCCGATGTCGAATACGTCTCCAGTGACTTCGCCGATCTGGATGCGGTCACCGACGCGGATTCCGAAGCGTCCAATGAGTAAAAAGTAGGCGGCAACGCTGAGGATTACGTTCTGCAGGGCGATGGCGATGCCGGCAGTGAGAAATCCGGCAAAGGTCACCAGTGAACCGATCTCGGTGGAGAGGGAAAAGATCAGAATGAGTGCGATCACCACCGTGACCACGATGCGGCGCAGCAGCAGAAATTGATTGCGGCGGCGCGGCTCCTGAATGTAGCGGTAGATGGTGCGGCGCCAGAAATCGGCGGCGACGCCGACCAGGATAATTACCAGCAAAAGGGCTCCGATGCGTATCAGCAGCCCGCGCGCCTGGGCCCAGTAGGTGCGGTAGGTCTCGCTACGCCACTCGTTAAGATTGTTGGAGGTCGCGTCGAGTAGCATGTTGGCTTTGGCAAGCGGAAGCACGATGGCGGCGAGGTGCTTGAAATCCGCGGTAAGAGCGTCGATCTGCTTTCTGCGGTCAGCCAGCACCGCTGGGTCGTTGGACTGGGACTGGGCGGAGAGGGTTTCACCACGCTGATCGATGGCTCGCAATTGATTGGATAGCGGGGTGCGGATGCGAACCAGCGAGCGCTGAAATTGGGCGGTGGCAGCCAAGGCATCACGCTCGGCGTTGAGTTTGCCGTTAAGGGAAATCAGATCTCCGACAAGGGAGATGATGCCACTACTGGGCTGCTTGATGGGCATGGCCGCAGCGGCACGCGTGTTCGCCGGAGGTGGGCTGAAGGGCGCTAAATCGGCAGAGGGAGCGCTTGACGCGCTTCCGTTGGCGCTGCCGATGCCTGACGTATTCCTGGCGGGGTTGCCGGAGTGGGCGCTGCCAGGGGTCCCATTCGGCGGAATTTCACCGCGGTCGGACTCGGAGTGCAAAGGATGTGCGCTCCGCTCGACGGGGCGGGAGCTGCGAGCTTCGGGGATGGTGCGTTCGAGTTCGTCAATCTTTCCAGGCAGTCCGGCTGAAACTCCGGCGGTGGTGAACTCATTCATGCTTTGTAGAGCTTCGAGACGCGCCTGGGCGAGATCGAAATCGCTCTTCTGTTCGGCAATCTGGTCGTCGATGGTCTGGAGCTTTCTGCCGTGGGTGGTGGCTGCCTGCCGTTCAAGTACGCCGAGGGCGGCAGTGGACCGCTTGACCTTGTCCTGCGCGTTGGCAAGAAGCTGGGGAAAGTTTGCGGTTTGAACGCTGTCGGCGTCGTGGGGATGGTCCAGCTGTATCTGCTCGGCTTGAATACGGGCGAAGTCGAAGATGAGCGAGACAACCTGAAGACTCGCGTTGCGATTGTAGGCGGTGTAAATCGAGTCTGACGAATCGGTGGAGAGCTGGCCGGACCTCAGGACGCGGTGATACCAGTCGATGGACTTATTGAGAAAGACGAGAAGCGAATCGCCAGGGTCGTCCGGGCGTGTTTGGGCAAGGCACACGCAGAGCGTGACGGCGAGAATCAGAGCGAAGAATGCAATGCGGCGCACAGGCATAGATAAGTAAGCGCACCGGGGGCAGAACTATGCCACGGGCGGTGCACGTCTTCAGGTGAATAGCTCTCGCCAGCGACTTATGCCGAGCGCTACCAGTACCAAGTATTTAGCTTTAGGCTTTTGAAATCTGAGCAAGATTGACCAGCCGCTCAGCGCTTCTTTATGGGAAATCTGGCTCCAATGACGATTGAAGATAATTCTCGGGAGGCTCACACTCGCTGCAAGCCGTTGAAGAATATGCCTCGGACGGACCTTGTGGCTTTCAAAGTGTTTGACCGCGATCCCATCGAGTTCTGGCTGCAGCGCCTGATCTAGGTCTTTCTGAGCCCGCTGGACGATGTGCGCGTGCAAATCTCGCGCGGTGATCTCGTGCCCGCCCTCCAGCCAGCCGACGGGATAGCTGAGAGGCGTCACCACGTGCAGCAGGATCATCTCTGCATGAAAGCGGCGTGCCAACCACGCGGCCTGGTGCACGACGTGCTGGGAAGTATCCGTGAACACAACAGGAACCAGAATTTTCTGAATGCTCAGCATCACGCCACCTATCAATTGATGGAACCCATCAGGCAAGGCTGACGTCGCGAAGAGTGCCTCAGGTCGACCACGATCTCACGAGCGGAGTCGATCCGTCGCGCAGGCGGCCTCATTGGCTATTGCCGACAAACCCACCCTCTCCGGCCCGCCTGATGAGTCTATTTCCGCGACTTAGCTTGCCTTCCATCTCCTTCCCGTTACCCATACGCCGACAACGGCAACAACGGTATGGCTGTTTGCCAGTTGCCAAACCGGTTCCAATCAAGTAGACACCCATTGGGGCATAATATAAGAACAAGAAGAATATCCCCATTAAATCTATCGGACTTTGTAGCGATCAATCACTCGCTTTTATCCATCCGACCCATTGTGGAGTCCCGTCCTTGTCTCTCAATCGTAAGGCGTCATTTCCTCTCTTCACAGTCGTGGCAAGCATGAAAAGCTCACCACGAACCTTGACCTGTGAGCCAGTCACGGTCACCTTATCGCCTGTTTTAAACTCTTTTCCTCGTTCAAAGCCTACAATGTAGAAGGCAGGACCCAAGTAAACCGGCAGTACATCTTTATTGTCAACAAAGACCGTCAATCACGTCCCGAAATGACACTTTCAAGACAATGTTTTGCGAGTGTGCGACGCCCGTTGCCCTCGTGAGCCATATTGCTCAGACAGCTTCGACTGAAACTAATAATGTGAGTAGTATCTTGCGCGCTGCGAATGCAACAAGAGCAACAAACGCCGCGCAGAGGTAGAAGAAAGAGGCGGAAACATGAAGAAATTAATGCTGTTAGTTACGTTGTTGAGTCTAGCGACGTTCGGCTGGGCGGGGTCTAACCGTGAATCATCGAACGAGCGCATGGATAAAGCAGCCGATGTGCTGCACGAGATTATGGCCGCGCCCGACAAGGGCATTCCGGAAGAAGTATTGGAGCACGCTAAGTGCGTGGCTGTGGTACCGCACATGATCAAGGGCGGCTTCGTGTTTGGCGCCGAGGGTGGCCGGGGCGTGGCGACATGCCGCACTGCCGATGGCTGGAGTGCACCAGCGTTTTTTGCGATCACGGGCGGTAGCTGGGGATTTCAGATCGGGATCGAAGGCGTCGATCTGGTCATGATCATCCAGAATGAAAGAGGCATGCAGCGGTTGCTCGCCAGCAAATTCCAGCTCGGAGCGGATGCCTCGGCGGCAGCGGGACCAGTGGGACGTCATGCTTCGGCCGATACCGACTGGATGCTGAATACCGAAATTCTGACCTACTCACGCGCCAAGGGCGCTTTTGCCGGAGTGACGTTGACCGGCGCTGCGGTTCGTCGCGACGACGATTCCATGCGGGCCGTCTACGGACCTCATGTCTCGACCCGGAACGTATTAATGGGTAACGTGTCGGCGACGCCCGCGGCACGCTCGTTCCTTCACGCAGTCAGGAATGCGAAGGCTGAGGCCATAGCTGCAAGGTAGTAGTTGGTTCTGGAACGCGCGGGTGCACCCGAGAAGGATGTCAGCTCTCGGGTGCCCGGGATGCAGAGAGAAGGTAGATATGCTTTGGACAATAGTGGCGATTCTGCTGATTATGTGGCTTCTGGGTTTCAGTTTTCATATCGCCGGTGGACTGATCCACCTGCTGCTGATTGTGGCGCTGGTAGTCGTGGTCGTTAACCTAGTGAGCGGACGCCGGGCGAGGAATTTATGAAACATCTGCTTCAGGTTTACCAATTTGCCTTCGGGTGCCATCATGGCCGACTGAGCCGCGTGTTCACCATTAAGAAGCGGACGTACAAAGTCTGCGTCGATTGTGGACGGGAATTTGAGTATTCATGGCCTCTGATGCACTGCCTACAGGCGAGCGTTGCTGACAACGCCTGTGCGCCACTGGAATACCGCAAGGCAAGCTAGCGCCTGCGCGAACTGATTCCTGTCGTTCAGGCGCCGCGACCCCGAGTTCCTCTCATGTGAGCGATCTTGCTCAGACACGAATGCTCACACCTGTCATTCTTTAACCTGCTGAGTGAGCCGAAAGTGCGACGGCCGCTCATTCGCAGCTTTCATTCTTAGGCCGCTCCGAATGAGATCGCAGTCAGTCACATCGAAGAGGCTACATCCTGCCACATTGGCATTTTTCATCCGCGTGTGCCGCGCAACCTTAGCGGACACCATTCGACCCTAAAGTTCTCGAACATCCAACTTAGGCAGCGCCTCCAGGCGGAAAGGCGTTTAGCCACGAAACAAGGAAGGTCGTAACTTATGCCTCTGATTCAAATTGTGCAAGTGCTGATTGTGGTCGGTGTTTTGCTGTGGCTGGTGAATCGCTTCATCCCAATGCAGGCAACCCTCAAGTCAATTCTCAATGGCGTTGTGGTCATTGCAGTCGTTCTGTGGCTGATGAATGGCGTTGGTCTGTTTCACTCCATTTCCCGGATCCACATCGGGAAGGGATGAAGGGTGGCAAGCCACCTCAAGAAACGTCAAGGCGCATACCTCGAAACTTAGATAAAGAGTAATACGGCAGACATCTGCCAAAGGAAGATCATTGAAGATAAAACTGTTGTTAGCAGCCGTAATCGCTCTGAGTTTGAACGCATTGGCTCAGACCACTCCTCAAGTCTCACTCATCGAACCAATGGCTCAGACGCCGATGTTCCGCGTCATTGTAATCAGCCGTAGCGTGCAAGCAGTCGACTACAGGCATCGCAGCGGAGGCACTACGCTGGATTTCGCGGGTACGGCACTGATGCCTTTAGCCAATGGCCAAGCCAACGTAAACAGTAAACGTGGATCCATCAAAATCGAAACGGAATTTGCCAACCTGCAGAAGCCTAAGGATTTTGGCAACGAGTATCTCACTTATGTCCTTTGGGCGATCACGCCCGAGGGCCGTTCGGTGAACTTGGGAGAGGTGCTGGTAGGCGGCAACGGGCGCAGCAAGTTGGACGTGACAACAGACCTTCAGGGATTTGCTCTGATTGTAACGGCTGAGCCTTACTATGCCGTGCGGCAGCCCAGCAACGTAGTAGTGCTCGAAAACGTGGTTCGCGCCGACACCAAGGGAACTACCGAGGCGGTGAACGCGAAGTATGAGCTCATGGAGCGGGGCGGCTACATCCCCACCGGCTACAAGTTCGACCCCGTGATCTTGAATGCCAAGTTGCCATTAGAATTCTTCGAGGCGCGGAATGCACTGCGCATCGCGCAATCCGAGGGTGCCGAGATGTACGCCAGTGACAGCTATCAGCGCGCGGTCCAGCTAATGAACAGAGCCGATGAATATGCCACCAGCAAACACATCGACAAAAAGCCACTGATCGCAGTCTCCCGCGAGGCAGTGCAGACTGCTGAAGATGCACGAGCGATCTCAGTCACGAAGATGGATGAGATACGCTTGGCAAATGAGCGTCAGGCCTCCGCGGATGCACAGATGAAGGCGCAGCGCGAGGCTGATAGAGCGATTCGACAGAAAGAGCAAGCTCAGGCTGATACGGCAAAGGCCCAATCCGACATGGCCGCGAATCAAGCAGCATCGGCAGCGGCGGTCAGCGCGGCCCAAGCTGATGCGGCAAGGGCCCAATCCGATATGGCCGTGAATCAAGCAGCATCAGCAGCAGCGGTCACCGCGGCTCAGGCCGATGCTGACCAATCTCGTTTAGCTGCGCAGCAAGCGCAACAAAATGTCCAGCAAGCGGAAAATGACAAGGCCGCCATGCGTACGCGGTTGTCTGAGCAATTGAATTCGATTCTTCAGACTCGTGACAGTGCGCGCGGACTTATCGTCAGTATGTCCGATGTTCTGTTTGACACTGGAAAATACTCATTGAAGTCCGGTGCAAGGGAAAAACTGGCGAAAGTAGCCGGCATTCTGCTCGCCTACCCTGGGCTCAACATCGCAGTCGGCGGCTACACGGACAATGTCGGCGGTGACCAAATGAATCAAACATTGTCTGAGAACCGCGCCGGTTCAGTACGTGATTATCTTGTGCAACAAGGCGTGGCGACAGGTTCAGTCAGTTCAAAAGGCTTCGGCAACACTTTGCCGGTAGCTTCAAACGATAACTCCACCGGCCGGCAGCAGAACCGAAGAGTGGAACTTCTCGTCTCTGGCGAATCCATCGGCAATCAGGTCATGTGACGACTGGAAGCTTGCGCTATAGCAAGCGTACATGACGAGCAGTAAATGTCTCGTGCCCGTCTTGCGCAGCCGTAAACAAGCTGCGCCGGACGGGGAATATTCCCGTCTGGATGCTGGAAGGTAAGGAGCGAAGCATGCTTGGAACTATATTGATCGTGATTTTGATCTTAGCGCTCTGTGGTGCGTTGCCACGGTGGTCACACAGCAGAGACTGGGGATATTACCCGACCGGAGGAGTGGGACTGCTCCTCTTGATCGTTGTCATTCTCTTAGTTCTCGGTCGGATCTGAACCATGCGCCAATCACCAACATCGCCAAGCACCATAGCCACGGTCTGGCACCTGCCTTCTCTCCGTGCGGCGGCACTTCTTCTTGTCGTGCTCATGTGCAGCGGCGGTGTATTCGCTTACTCTGTGCTGACGCACGAAGAAATCGTAGACCTGCTCTGGACTGATGAGATTCGGCCCCTTTTGCTCAAGCGATATCCGGGACTGTCGGAAGACCAGATCAGGGAGGTGCATGCCTACGCCTATGGAGGCGCCGTCATTTAGGATCTCGGCTACTACCCGTTCGGCAATAAAGAATTCAGCAACTTGGTGCATTACGTTCGCAGCGGAAGACTTTGTTCGTGAGCTGCTGCTCGAGAGCCAGGATGTGAACGAGTATGCCTTCGCCTTGGGTGCACTGTCGCACTATGCGTCGGATATCGCCGGTCACCCGGCGGTCAATCAGGCCGCCGCAATCGGCTATCCGAAGCTACGAGCGAAGTTCGGCAAGTCAGTTCGCTATGCCCAGGACAAGAAAGCGCATTTGAAAACGGAGTTCGGGTTCGACACGCTGCAGGTCGCAAAGAATCGTTACGCCTCGCAGCAGTATCACGATTTCATAGGATTCCAAGTATCCAAATCTTTACTGGAGCGGGTTTTTCCCGTTGTATACGGATTGGAGCTGAAGGACGTGCTTACCCACGAAGATCTGGCGGTGGGTTCGTACCGTTTCGCTGTCAGCCGATTGATTCCGCAAATGACCCAGGTCGCGCTGCAAACCCATAAGAAGGATCTGCTGCGCGAAACGCCGGATTTCGCGAAACGGAAATTCTTGTACCGTCTATCGCGCTCCGGTTATGAGAAGGAGTGGGGAAAGGACTACGTAACTCCAGGCTTAGGTACGCGGGTCTTATCAACACTCCTGCGATACATGCCGAAAATTGGCCCCTTCAAAGGCCTAGCATTCAATAACCCGACTCCCCAGACTGAGGACCTTTATATCAAGAGCATCAACACGACCGTCGATCAATACCGGGCCTTGCTCGAAGAAGTACGCACTGACACACTGGCGCTTCCCAACCGTGATCTTGATAGCGGCAACCGAACCAAAGCAGCGGAATACTCGCTTACGGACGACACCTATGCACGATTACTGGCTCGGTTGTCAGAGCGGAAGTTCGACCGGACCTCGCCGGGGTTGCGCGATAACGTCTTGCAGTTTTATTCCGACCTCTCGCTACCGTTCGAGACGAAGAAGGACCAGGTTCGCTGGAAGGGCGGACTGACAGCGCTCGATCAGCTGAGGTCGGCGACGCCGAATGCGGCTGTTGCGGACAGCCTTGGCAAGCCATGATGAATGTAGTCGGTCGGGACCGGACTGTAATTGTCCAAGGCAATCCCTCGTGCGTAAGCTTTGGCCAGACAATGCGGTAGCACTAACCAGAAACGGCCTCCAATTGGCCCCGGTCACGCGACTGTGCCGAACAACGCCCCGACGCCTGCGGTCAGCGCCATGGCAAGTGCACCCCAGAACGTAACCCGAATGGCTCCTACGGTGACGCCAGCGCCACCCGCACCTGCTGCCAACCCGCCCAAAAGTGCGAGGAAAACCAATGAGGTTCCGGAAACAAGGGGTATCAAAGCTGTCGCCGGAGCGATGGCTGTGACCAACAGCGGCATGGCTGCTCCAACAGCGAAACTGCCGGCCGACGCCAACGCAGCCTGAATCGGACGCGCACGGAGAGTCCCGGAGATGCCGAGTTCGTCACGGGCATGTGCTCCGATCGCATCATGGACCATTAACTGGTCGGCGACCTGTTTTGCGAGCGAAGGATCGAGTCCGCGAGCAACGTAGATTGCCACCAGTTCGCGGTGCTCACCAGCATAATCCGTTTTGAGTTCCAAGCGCTCACGCTCGAGATCGGCGTGCTCGGTGTCTGCTTGTGAATGGACAGACACATACTCTCCCGCAGCCATAGACATAGACCCCGCAACTAGGCCGGCGACCCCTGCGACCAATACGTTGCTGTGATTGGCATGCGCAGCCGCGACGCCAAGCACCAGGCTCGCCGTTGAAAGGATGCCGTCGTTTGCGCCCAAGACCGCCGCGCGTAGCCAACCGACGCGTTCTGTGCGATGTCTCTCCTGGTGGCGTAAAGACATTCCTGAGGACTCCTTGAACTGACAACCGCAAACCGTCGGCGAGCCACGAACACAAGCCGGCACTCACGTTAGATTCTAAGATTTTCTCCGAACAGCGAATCGGTCGTCGCGAACTTGCTCACTTGTCTTTCGAGAGTAGTTTCTCCAAGCCGTGTACACCCCTAGCTCCTGGCGATCCTGAGGTGATTGAATATCGGAAACTCTGGCAAGGTCCATCATGAATGGCAAGCAATCTTTCAGGTTCAGACGCCTGCCCCCGCAACCTACATCGCCCATTGGCCCTGTGGTTAAACGAAGCCACGCCGAGTGCGACCACAATCAGGCGCATCTCTTGTGGTGCCTCGGCGGATTTATCGACTTGCTGTTAAAGCTACCGTCTCTTCATTGCCCAACCGATCAATATTCCGACGACAACACCCACTGCCAATGAAGCTACAACCGTTTCGGTAGGATGCCGTTGCAAACGTTTGGTTGTGTCATCTAGAAACTCCTCGGCAGCATCGCAGCCTTGTTTTGCCACACGTTTCGCCACGCCAACGCCATCTTCAAATGCATCAGCAACGGCTGCCGTCGTTCGTGAAGCCGTGCGCGCCGATTCGGCAATTTGCTCGCCAGCTCGTTCCAATACTGATTGCGGCATTATTCAACCTCTTTCGTCTTCGATTCGATTTGCATGCTAATTCGTTCATCTGACGGCGGCCTTCATCTTGATGTGAACCGTCGGGTGACGCTTCGCCCCGTTCGCTTATTCATTGAGGCGTAAGTTTCTTGAAATCCTGATAGTATTCGTCGAGTACCTGCCGCGTGAATCTGCCGATTGCAGCGTATTCGCTATCCGTGAGGTTGGCGAGCGACACTCGTGCCGAGGTATCGACGACCTCGAATCCGTTACCAGGCAGCAATACAACACCGGTCTCTTTCGCCAAGCGAAACAGAAAACCGATTCCTAAATCGCTTTTGATGAACCACGCCATGAATTCCGGTCCGTATAGCTTCCCGCCTATTTCCTGCAAATCTAACAAGGTGTAATAATTGGCATCGTTGGGTTCATGTGCGGCCTTAATACCCATATTGCTGTAGAGCGTTTGATATCTCTGCCGGATCAACTGTTTGGCGGCATCTTTGTAGCGATGTTCGCGGTCCATCAGTCCATTGAGCGCGAATAATGCCATCTGTAACTGCTGAGGCACCGATAAGCCAGCCGTATGGTTTAAGGCGACAGCGCGGCTATCCGCAACCATGCGATCGATAAAGCGTAAGGCGCGCGGTTCGGTGGTCAGTGTGGCATAGCGCGTGTCGAGGAGAAGCTTCTGTTTCTCCGGCAGCGCGGCCAGTGCGGCATCGAATGCGTTATCGTCATGCAGCGCAATGGCACCTAGCCGCCAACCGGTTGCGCCAAAGAACTTCGAGAACGAGTAAACGCACAGTGTGTTACGCGGGCATTTTGCAAACAATGAAACGAAGTCGTCGGCAAAGGTACCGTAGACATCGTCGGTGACGATAAAGAGATCTGGACGATGAGTCGCAACCAGAGCCGCCAATTGGTCCAGAACGCCATCGGATAGCTTGGTCGACGGTGGATTGCTCGGGTTAACGATGCAAAACACCTTGATCGCGGGGTCGAGCAGCTTGGCGATCTCCGTCACCGGCAGCTGCCAGTCGGCATGTTCGTCCATCCGGATGTCGACGACTTCTAGCTGGTAATCATTGAGAACCGGGATTTCCAAGTAAGGCGAAAAGATCGGGGTACTAATGGCGATTTTGTCCCCCGGCTGAATCAGCCTGTTTTCGCGCAAGCTTTGGAAGATGTAAGTCATTCCCGCTGTGCCGCCTTCGGTGGCGAACACTGAAAAATTGCCGTTACGTGGCAGCGGTCCAAACATTTCCTGTGCAAGATACGCTTTGACGATTTCCTCAGTATGCGCGAGCATCCGCGGCGGCGTGGGGTAGTTACAGCCTAGAAATGCACTGACCATTTCGAAGAGAAATGCATCCTGGTTCAGGCCAAGCTGATCTTTAACATAGGATATGGCCGCACGCAAAAAATGGATCCCGTCCGTTTCACTATGATGGTTAGCGTAGGCGTCGAACCTTTGCACAATCCCGTCGTTCTCTGGCAGGCCGCCAAAGCCACTGTTCAAATACGAGTAAGACCGCTCCGCTTCCCGCATCGAGAACTCGCCCAGGCTTAAAAACGCCCAACGCGGCAATGTCGCCAGAAAGTTAGGGTTGCCGCGCCCTGCATTCAACATCATTCGCTGAGCGTCGGAAGAGGCAATTTTTATGAGCTGGTCTTTGAGTTCGAAGGGACTCAGTGCTGCAACTTGAGTGGAATCGTGTTCTGACATGATGGCGCCTCGATACTGAATTAGTGGGCTGCGTTTTTAGTGATAAAGCCGATGATGACAGGTCCCCAGAGGGTGAGGAATACATTGGCAACGGCGTAGGTGACGGTAAACGCCACTACCGGCGTGGCATTGCCTGCCTTTGACAGCAAAGCGGCGAAAGCAGGGTTGGCACTACGACCGCCAGCGACACAGGCCAACGCCTCAATTGGGTTCTGGATGCGCAGGATGTAGTAGGAGAAGAAGAATGTGATGACCTGCGGAATCAGGGTCACGCCTACGCCTAAGAAGAACAGCGTCATGCCGTACTGCCGAATCGCGACCAGGGCCTGGGGGCCGGCGGTGATACCGACAATCCCGACGAACACGGCCAGTCCGAAATCGCGGAGGAAGTTGGAGGCGCCGAGCGGTAACGCCGAGAATTTCGGATGCACACTGCGCAGCCAGCCGAAGAACAAGCCGGACAACAGACAGCCGCCGCCGCTGCCGATTGAGATCGGAATCCCCCATAGCTTAAACTGGATCAGGCCGATGAGCATACCGATGAGCATGCCGATGCCGAAGAAGACGAAGTCTGTGACTGCTGCAGCGGTGATTTTGTAGCCGATCTTTGATTGCACTCGATTAAGGTCGGTTGGACTCCCGGTAAAATGCAATTCGTCGCCGCTCTTCAGCTGGAGTTTGCTTAGTAGAGGTAGGTTCAGCCCCATGCGCTTGACTGCCGTCAAGAACACGCCATGACGGGTGTTCACATTGACATGGTCGTGAATCTCGCCGAGCTCGCGGCCGCTGAGGGCGCGGTTGGTTAAGATGATTTCGCGATTTTCTTGCACCAGCAACAGACCGCTTGGGGCGGTTACCTCCCGACCGAAGAAGCCGGAAGCGGTCTCCAGGACATCGATCGTGCCGGTGATTGCGACGCTATCACCAGCCTGGGCGATCGTTGCGTCGGTGAAATCGAGTGCCTTGCCGTCACGAAAGACAGCCTCGACCGCAGCATCGGAGAGCTTTTGGTCGATCGCTAGCGCCGTCTCGCCTACTGCCTTGCTCGACCGCGCAACTTCATAGATGCGAGTGTCGATGTCCCGCACCGCATTGAACTGACCCGGATCGAGTTCTGCGCGACCGCCGGACATGAGTTTCGCGAGCTTCACTGCCTCTTGGCGAATATTCCACTTCATCACCATCGGTAAAAACCAACTGACCATGATGATCGGCCCGAGCGACCCAAAGATGTAACAAACGGCATAACCGACGGCGACATTGGTCTGCATGGTCTTGATTAATGCAGGAGAAAGCCCTAACTTGGCGATTGCATCTCCGGCTGTGCCGAGAATCGCAGACTGGGTGAGCCCGCCAGCGGCAAGCCCTGCCGCCATCCCTCGATCCAACCCGAACATCCAGGCAGCTAACAAGACACAGAGCAAGCCCGTGAAACACATGACGAAAGAGGAAGCTAACTGGTTAAGCGAGCGTCTGTTGAGCGCATGGAAGAACTGAGGTCCACCTTGGAATCCGACAGCATAAATGAAGAGAGCAAAGAATATCGCCTTAATGCCACTATTGATATTGATGCCAAGCTGTCCAATGACAACGCCGACCAACAGGGTCCCGGCAATACCACCCAAGACGAAGTTGCCGATTTTGATTTTTCCAACCAGATACCCGAGCGCGATGGTTGCGAAGAGCGCGAGCAACGGCTCAAGAGTGAATAGATGACGTAGAAGCTCCATGTTGTTATCCTTGTCTCGCTCTCCTCGGCTGCTAGGAAGGCGTCACGAACAATATCTAGTCCGTCCTTAATGCCGCGTGAGCAGTTAGTGCTTTCGTGGATATCGCTCTGCGGTCTCGGACATTCATAACGGACAAATGCATCGGCGTTGACATTGAGTCGCGTGTCCGCGGCAAGTTGCACATTGCTGGTCAAGTGCCGCGGACAACGCATCTCACGATGTCTACGCAACCCGCGTAGCTTCTACGGGCGGTTGATGCACGTTGATTTCCTCGGCTCCGGTGCTTTGCAGAACATTACGGGCTTGCTGGACCTCATCGGCAGTTCCGTGCGCGATCAGCAAAAACTTTCCGGCTTTGATCGACGTCTCGTACTTCACCACGCTGTCCTTCGGGATACCGAGGCTGAATAGTCCCGCCCCCAAAGCGCTTATCCCGCCAACCATAACCGCGCCTTCCAAGGCGCCGATGATCCAGGCCACTATAGGGCCTGCAGCAATGATCGGACCTATACCAGGGATGACCAGGAACGCCGCTCCAAATAACATGCCCCACAGCCCGCCCCAGAATGCGCCCGTTTTTCCCCAATACTTCATCCTGTCGCCTATGTTGTAGAAGCCGACCACATCTTCGTTCGAATGGTAATCGCTTCCAACAATCGACAACTTCTTGACGTCGAAGCGGCTATCCTTCAATTCTTTGACTGCGTTTTCCGCTCCAGAATGTTGTGCGAAAACTGCGACGACGGAATTCTGTGCGCCTTCTTTCAGGGTGCTAACCATCTTGAACTCTCTTTCTACCCTATAGGGTTATGGATCGATGTCGTGACCTGTTTGCCTGTGGATGGGTGCGGTCAATCCGCCTGTAAGCCACTCTCTCAGTGCCCGGCATCTCCAAAGGTACCAAGTGCAATAATCGGCGTCTGCTCAATATTGCTCACGCGATAGATAAAGTCAGTGTGCACCTTCGCCACGGCGTTGCCGTCCGGCGAGAGGAGGCCGGCCGATGATTAATAAAGTTTGCACTTGTGAGCAAAACAATACAGACGTGGTGTCGTAACTAGACGATATTCGAAGGAGCGTGGATAACTGCATTCGCGAAAACGAGGAGAACTAATGAACAGACTTAAATATCTTGCACTAGCCGGCGTTGCCGCAATTTGCTTCATGGTAGCCGTTCCGAATATAGAGGCTGGGGTCAGCATTAACATCGGAGTCGCCCCTGAATGTCCTTACGGGTACTATGACGCCTCTCCGTACGGCTGCGCTCCCTCTGGCTACTACGGTCCGGAATGGTTTACCGGTGGTGTCTTCATCGGTGCCGGTCCATGGTTTCATGGCGGCCATAACTTCCGTGGCCACGTGAATAACAATTATCACCCTGAACACGGCTACAAAGGCGCGATGCCGCAACGTGGCGACAAACACGAGCCCGCAACGCATGCCCAGAACATGTCGCATTTCAAAGGAAATGAAGTGCGCGATGGGCGTGGCCATACAGGCGGGAACAAACGCTAAGAATCAGCAAGCACGTGAGCATCTGGCCAAGCCAGGTGCTCTGCGTTTCCTCCCGCTTATTACCTGTCAGTGCCCAACGCTTTCAACGATGTCAACACAAATGTCCAGATACTCATCTTGGGATCCGGTAGTTTCGGAGACGCTGGGCGCCTGAGTGGCTGGCAGCGAATTGTTTGCGCCCGGCTACAGGAAACTGCAACCCGGTCACGAGACTAAGGCCATAATTCTAAAACATGAAAAGAATGTCTACGCTGTAAGATAGCATCGCTTCTGACCACCCTATTGCAATCCAGGTTCATTTTCGCGTGAAGCCGTCATGCGCATGGTACACCTGACCTGCTCCCCTGACTCCGCACAAAGCTGAGTATGATTTCGTATCCAGACAAGGAGCGATTCAGCTGACGCATCGGGAGTCCGTTTTCGCTGCGATAGGAGGGCTAAAGCTGTCCCACTGCTCTCTTTTCCTGGAGTGGCCAGATGGCCGTTATCACGAGTCCCACTGCAATTCCGACAGAAACTTCGATAAACCGGTGCTCGGCCACAATCCAAGCGGGCCTGTCTCGGACGATTAACATGATGATGGCGAGCGTCACACCCGCGAATCGGTAGGCAGTTCCAAGCCGCAGGATGGCACACACCAGGCCGAGCAAAAACACACCCACGCCGAATATCGCCAGATTGGATCGAAAGTAAGTTGAGAGCAATGCTCCGGCAGTGGCTCCCAGCACAGTCCCGCCAAATCGTCGCCACGATACGGTCAAAGCCGCGCCTAGCGTGGACTGTATCACGATGATCGTCGAAATCGCTGCCCAGTAAGCTTCAGGCATATGCAACAGACGCGCAATCAGGAATGAACTGACAGCCGCCAACGCTGTGCGAGTGGAATCTTCCACAACGTATCGGTCCACACTACCCAAGGCAAGCATCGATCGTTCTCCCTATGTCCCAACCGCGTCGGTAGCTATCACAAATCTTCACGCTTGTTCAAACTCGAACTGGCCGCCATATCTCCTCGATCGCGGAACCGGTCAAGGCAATATAACCCGCGTCCAATTCTGAAGCCGATGCGCTGCTTCTAACCACCTGAATTCGTTGCTGAGACCGTGAATCGCCATTTTCACGGCGCACCGCATCCCATTGTTTCGCCGGGATTTATTCTTATCTCGGAGTTGGATAGCCTTTAGCCAGTAGTTCTGTATCATATCCATAAATATCAGGATAGAAGTGAATGTCGCCGTGTTCCGTTGCTAGCGCCGTTGTATAAAGAATCATTACTGGTATCGGCTTCGTGAGAGTCACCTTGAGATCGTCTTGGCCGTCTCGCATCGCGTGGCGTACCCGTTCAAGAGTCCAGTCGGATTTATCCCGTAGTACCCACGCCGCCAATTCATCAGGCTTCTCCAGGTGAACGCAGCCGTGGCTCACGTTTCGAGCTGATTGCCCGAAGAAATTCCCCCAGGACGGGGTATCGTGAAGATATACGTTGTACCGGTTCGGAAAGATGAACTTCACCAACCCCAAAGAGTTGTCTGGCCCAGGCTTCTGGCGAACACGAAGTTTGCCAGCGCTAACCTCCTGGAGGATTTCTTCCGTGACCCTTCCACTCGTAACCACTTGTCCACTCGGCGCTATGACCTCGAAATGAACTTCGGATAGATAGTCGGGATCTTCCTTGATATTAAGGACAATTTCATCCCGCTGAATTGGGAAGCGGAACATCCCAATATGGGCGGAAGACCAAGTACGCGATTTCGTCTTCAAGCACCGGAGTGCGGGTGCTTGCGGCACCCTCTTCTCCGACGTCCACCCTCATCGTCAGATCGATTCCGCCATCTTTATTAAATGCATACAGACGAAATGCCGGGATATTGACCACGATTGGCGGTCGCAGAAAGTCGTAACGTAGCCAGCGATAACGTTCCAACGCAAGCTGTATTTGCTCGACACGGTAACTCATCGGAACATTCAGCTGCTCGATTGTTTTCAGGTCGAGGTATCCGTCCAGCCCGCAGGCCGTGGCGCTCCTGGAATCGTTTGACAGCCTCGACCAGTACTCCATCGTAAAGTCGAGAATCCTCGGGAACTACCGCGCTCTCCGGCAGATCGCCCAGTAGGCGAAGCAATCTGGCTAATCTGGGAACGCCATCATATTGCGTTCCGGAAAACACCATGCCATGGGGATCGGGTAACTTCTCCCCACTCGTCCTCTTTTGCCAATCGCAAGTACGTTAGCAACGCTTTTTCATTTCACGGTAGCTGGCTATCGGCGGCTCGATTGTCGCCAATTCCGACTTCAAGTCTGTTCCGTTCACCAAGTAGTCCCGAACGAACATGGCAAGGTCCAGTTTCTTGGGGCCTATGTTAAGCCTGGACTGGAAATATCGCGGATTTAATCTTCCCACCGAAACGTCTGAGACGTAGCGCATGGTACACACTGTAAGTGCGATGTCAAAATGGATCTCGTCGCGCAGCGAATGCTCGCCTTGCAAACGCGCCAATCGTTCGGGCCAGCGAGATGAATCATAATCGTCAGCGCGGAGCCCTTGCAGATTGGCTTGCTGCAATATCTCGATCATCTCGCGGGCCTGCGGCGTGGGTTGTCCTTGACGCACCCAGGCCAGAGAATAGCCCGAGCTCCGATAAAAGCTTCTCAACGTGGACGCGATAGTCTGGAAAGTTGGGCCAACGTAAATCTTCCAGCCGACCAGCGCCAATAATCGCAGCGCAATGCCGTTACCCTTGCGATAGAGCAGGGGCGTTCACTTTCTCGGGATTAGACCGGTCGCCATGGTCTTGTGCGCTGATTCCAAATACTAAGAGCAGAACGGCGAACAACACCGACCCGACCCTGCAAGTCACATTCCGACCGTACATGTATGAGCTCCCTGCTGGTCCTCGTAAAGCTTGGAATGCAGCTTTGAGGGGCTGTCATCTTTTATAGCCTCGCGGCTCTCCGAGGTCTGAGCAGAATTGACCATCTCTGGAATGATTTGGGCTTTGTAGCTTTCGTCATTGTGGTCAATGTTGCACAGACGGCACGACTCAGGGTCGGTATCATTAATACGGAATCGTGACTTATGGAACGGCATCGGAACCATGCAGAGTTAAAGCGATCGGCAGTGATCCTGGCCCTTTTTCTGCTGCTGGCCGGTGCAGGAGCATGGTCCCAGAACGGGTTGCCATCGTCTGGCTTACCTCAGAACCTGCGCTCCACGGCGTTTCGCCCGGCGCAGGAACAGCGGCAGGAGTTGCGAACTGCGCAAAGCTCGCTTCCGGATGCACCGTCGGCAGTACCAGAGAAGCAGCGAGAGAGAGTCCAGGCGCTTGTGGAAACAACAACCCCGTTAATCTTCGACGGCGCCGCCGTCAATTCAAACATGGCACGCGAATCGCCGGAGTACCTCGCGCCCAGAGTAACGCCCAGCTTTAGCGCTTTGTATGGAGCGTCCGTGGTTCAAAAAAGAACCGAACGTCTTTCCAGATAATCATACGAGTGACAGCTTTCTGGGTCGTGCCAGCTACGCTGCTTTCCGCCTCTTTATCGCACACGACGATTCCGGGAAGAGAAGGTTCAACACGTCGTATCTGCTCGGGGCACTCGCGTCAGCGGCTGTTGCCAACACAACTTACCGTCGGTATCGGACGCAACTCGTTCCGTATCAGACGCAATCCGTCTCGGGGACTTTCGGCAATTTCGGGTCCACCGTCGGCGGCGACGCAGGAGAAAGAATCTTTCGGCAGTTCTGGCCCCAGATTCACCAAATGCTCCGAGGGCATTCACTGAAAGTGTTGCAAAGAGTCGAAGACTGAATCGCCAGAAGTTAGATGCCGCCGGCCGCACTGCCTTCAACCTCGGCGAGGTAGCAGGGCCGGAACACAGCAGCGTGGCAGTAAGACGTGGTCAATCTTGATCAGCTTTCAAAAGCTTAAAGCTCGATAATCGATACTTGGTAGCGCTCCGCATGCGTCGCTGGCGGGAGCGCCTATGAATCGAGGTCTTTAATGCCTGAGACATTCGCCGTGCTGTTACTTGCCGTCTGGGCAGGAGCCATTGTGGTTCTCGTTAATGCGGATCGAGCCGACACATTTCTCTGGATCCCAGTACTTCTTGCAGTGGCCGGCATGTTCAGTGCGGTCCTGCCGCTCGCGATTCCTTTCTACATATCTGTGGTCGCAAATGGGGCTACCCTGATTCTGTTCATCGTCTCGCTGGAAATACTGAACCCACAACACCGGCTTGCCATCTCTCGCATAAGACATCTCACTCGTCAATGAGGGCAACGCTAGGAAGCCGAATGCAGATTATCATGTGGCTCCACCGTGGCAGCGAGATCGGGAGTCTACACAACAAACATGGCTACGCCAGCGGCGAACATCGCCACCGCGGTGATTGCCACGACGGTCCATCCCAAGCGTGAACTTGGTTGGCCCTGCATCAGTTTCTTGTCTGCGGCGACGACCAAGATTGCAACCAGAAGGAAGGGCGCTAACAATCCGTTGATGACCGCTGTCCAGTAGAGTGCCTTCACAGGGTTTATGCCTGCAAAGTCCAGTCCGATTCCCACTCCGGTCGAGAGCAGAATAAGACCGTAAAACCAACGAGCCTGTTTCAGTTTCTTGTCCAAGCCTTGGCGCCACCGCAGCGTTTCCGCGAAAGCGTATGCCGTTGATCCCGCCAGCGTTGGGATGGCAAGAAATCCAACGCCGACAATGCCCAGGGTGAACAGGGTCGAAGCGAATTTGCCGGCTAAGGGTCGAAGGGCTTCGGCTGCCTGGCGAGTAGTCTCGATGTGCGTGATGCCGTGGCGGTTGAGGGTGATCGCAGTGGTCAGGATGATAAAAAACATGACCATATTCGAGAAAAACGCGCCGACGCCCACATCAATCTTCCTCAACTCAAGTCCTTGGAGTGTTGCTCCTCTCCGTTTAGCGAGCGTACTCTGACCTGCCGCCTTCTCCTCTTCCACTTCTTCACTCGCCTGCCAGAAAAACAAATACGGACTGATCGTCGTGCCGAGAATCGCCACCAGCATCGACCATTCATCTCTGGTATGTGGAATCGACGGCACTAGGGTATCGTGCACGACTCGGCTCCAATCAGCCCCCACCACGAATGCGGTAATCGGGTAGGCGAAGAGCACCAGCACCAGCCATTTGAGCACGTTCGCTATCTGGTGATAGCGGAGCCGGACCGTTGCCCAAGAAATAAGGAGCCCGAAAACCACGACAAACAAGTGTGCATTGATTCCCGACAGCATTGCTGCCGCATCCGCCATGCCCGCCAAGTCCGCCGCAATGTTAATTGTGTTGGCCGCAAGCAGGGCTACGCCAAAAACGAGTAGCAGCCAACGTGGAAATCGCTGCCTGAAATTTCCGCCTAGGCCTTGTCCCGTCACCTCGCCGATTCGGGCACACATCATTTGAACTGCGGCCATCATCGGCCATGTCAGGAGCGCAGTCCAGAGAAGCTTGGTTCCAAGCTGCGCGCCCGCAACAGAATATGTGGCAATGCCTGATGGATCATCGCCGGCAGCCCCGGTGATAATGCCCGGGCCAAGCGACTTCAACAGCAATCGTATCCATCGAGCTGGGGTAAATATCCGCACAAAAAAATGGAGCGTAGGCTCGCGACGAATCACAACGCGAATCCGCTCAAACTCCTCCATGGTACCTTGTACAAATCGAGCGTTCAAAGCGGTTCAATGCGACCACAGATCTATCTTTGCGAGAGAAGCTTCTGCCGCAACCGCTGGTTCGACCGAACCGGGATTGAGATAACTGGTGATGCTCCGCTCGATTTCGGGTGGAAACTCCGGCGCAGACCCTACCAACTGCTCGCCGTATGCTTTGAGCATGATCTCCTTGAACACCGGAAGCGCAACCCTGCCGCCCGTTTCTTGTTGTCCGAGGGAGCGGTTGTCATCAAAGCCGACGCGCACGGCAACGGTGATCCCGTCGGGGCCGTAAGTGGAGCCCACAAATAGTGCATCCCTGAAGTTGTTCGTCGTTCCTGTCTTGCCCATAACAGCTACCGGAAAGCCGCGTGAGTCAAGCGCGTGTGCCGTGCCGCTCGGCAGGCGCACGACACCGCGCAGCCCTTCCTGAATGAGCGCCAGCGCATTGTCGTCCACATTTATTTGAGGCCATCCACCTTCGTTGTCCAAGACGACCTTTCCCGATTCGCCAAGAACTCTTTGGATCGCGTGGGGCTCGGCGAAAATACCCGACGCCATCGTGCGGTAGGCATTAGCCAGTTCCAACAAGCTCACTTCGGATGCGCCTAATGCCGTACTGGCATACGGCTGCAAAGCCGTCCGGAGCCCTAAGCTGCGTGATGTCTGGAGCACGCTATCGATTCCAATTTGCGTCGTGATCCAAATCGCGACGGCATTCCGGGATTCGGCGAGCGCCTCCCGAATGGAAATCGTGCCTTTGAATTGGCCGTCGTAATTTGAGATCCATTTCGCAGCTTGGTTGCCTCGATCGGGCACGCTGATGGGTGCGTCGGGAACCATGCTCTCAAGGTTAAATATCCCCTGGCGAAAAGCAGCAAGATAGACGAAGGGCTTCATTGCGGAACCCGGTTGCCGCAGGGACGTTGCGGCACGATTAAAGTCGCTGTAGGCGTTGGAACGCTCCTTGTAGAACTCGCGTCCTCCGCTCTCGGCAAGAACACTGGCATTACGATTCCTTAGCACAACGACAGTCCCTTGGATGATCCCTCTTGCGCTTGGGTGTCGCTTCTCATACATCAAGAGGCCATGCTCCAGCGCCTCGTTGACAACGTGCTGCACGCGCATGTCCACAGTGGAGTAAACCTGGATACGGCCCAAGAGCAGTTGGTCGACACTCAGTTCGGAGTCGTCGCTTTTCAGCTCTCTGAGCACGCTTTCAATCATGGCTGGCGCCTGCGGCACATTGACCTTGCCTGGCGTGACCACCAGGATGGGGCATTGTTCGGCTGCTCGTGCGATATCCGGGGATATGAAATCGCGCTTCACCATGAGGGCAAGGATCTGGTTTCGGCGGTGCAGAATCCTCTCGACATCGGGCGCATTGGGCGCGTAGACACGCGGCCATTTTGCGATTCCGGCCAGCAGGGCCGCCTTGTCGGCATCGGCCGCGGTGAAGCTGGCGAGCGGGCGCCCAAAATAGTGTTCGGCAGCCGCGGAAAATCCGTACTGCCCATCTCCCATATAGAGGAAGCTGGCATATCGGGCGAGGATCTCTTCCTTAGCACGGCGTTTCGAACCGAAACGCTCTTGCATCTGCCGTTCCATCCACAACGACAGTCGAATCTCCTCGATCTTCCGAACGAGTTTTTTGGCACTGCGAGCACCGATTACATACGAAAGCGCGCCCGGCTGGAGGTCATTGCTATTTTCCGCGTCCGTGAGATTTCGCAGAAAGTATGCACGCACAAGTTGTTGCGAGATCGTCGAGCCACCCTGCCTCAACATGGCGAGGCTATCAGCTTCGTCTACCCGCCCGAGACGTGTAATGCGCGTCAGCAGCGTCCCAACCCTGACCTTGCTCAGCACTCGGGGGATTCTGGAATAGTCCACTCCGTTATGGGAGAAGAAGTTCTTGTCTTCGGCGGCGAGAATCGCGTCGCGGACGATCGGGGGAATGTCCTCATACTGCACAATCTGGCGATGCTCTTTTGCGAATTCGACCAGCAGCCGTCCGTTGGTGTCGTAGACATGTCCAATGGCAGGAAACTCAAAACGGGCAAAGGATTCGATGTCAGGCAGGTTGGTCCGGTCGAGGTAGACGTGACAAAGTCCCACAACAAGCACAAGGGCAACAATTATGGCTGCGGTGCCAGTTGTAACGATTACAACGCGAACTGCCCAACGCAGCCCGCCTGAGCGAGTGCGCCGAAGTTGCCGCGCTTCCAGGGTGCGCGCCCGCACACGCTTGAACCAAGTAACAGCCCGACTTCCCAGGCCCACCACATATAGGAGTAATGCTCTGCCGTGCCTGTTGCTTATTTGCAGCATATGCTTTTTCCACCCGCTCAGTCTTGGGCCGCTCACAAGCTTCCTCTATGCGGACTGCGGCACGAGTATAGAGGCGTCAGTCAGCTGGCCGAGGCGCCCCGGCCGTGCATCCAGGGCGAGAGATAGTGCCCGAGATATTGCAAACTTATCAAGTCGAAAGTTCCTCGTCTGTGCAATAAGGCTCAGGGACGAACATTGGTCGTGGGCGAGCAGTCGGCAACGACATCTGCCCTGCTGTGCTGCAAGTTTTCACATTTCTTGTGGAAAGCTGCGCAATTCTGGCATTGCGCGCCGGCAGTGCCTTCGAAACGGTTGAGACTAACGCGAGGAGGCGAATAAGCATAGAGCCGGCGCGTTAGCGGCCCGGCTCTATGTGCGGATACCGAGATGTGGTTGTACTTCGGTTACCGAGGCTGGAAAGTGTGGCAGGTTGCATTTGCAACTAACCGATCGCGGTTCCGATCAATTCCGCCAGGTACATCGTTAGTATTAATCATCAAAACCCTAAGAGCTGGTCAAAATTGACCACGATGGCCATGCTGCCACCACTTCGCCGACTTAACGATAGGCAAAGCAAGACGGTGCAAGAATTCTTTCGAAGTCGCTCGCAGGTCTGAACAAACCGCTGTCGAAAGGAATAAGGTTTATCGAACCCTGGATGGCTAAATGAATCTCAGCCTTGGGCACGCCGATCTCATTCTCGAGCTCAATATATTCTCCATCCAGCCAGTCCTTCATTCAAAGCCGAATCAGCTTTCCAGAACTCGGCACAGCGCATAGCCGGACCAAGTGGAAAAAATGTGCCCGAACGGGTCAGGCAAATGGAACCGGGTGTATATTCTTGACTACCAGAATACCCGAATAGAATTCTGGGCTTATTCTGCCTGGCTGCCACAACATGGTGTTCGTTTCCCATCTCCACGTACTTTTGGCTGCATTTTTTATGGGACTGGCGGCGGCCGCGCCGATGGGTCCTGTCAACATGCTAGCCATCCGCCGCGGCGTAATCGGTGGTTGGCGCCATACTCTCGCCTGCGGAATCGGCTCTGTCACGGGCGATCTAACCCTCTTCTCCCTGGTCCTCCTCGGCGGTCACTATCTCTTTTCCGACCTGTCCAACCCGACTGTCCAGACCGTCCTGGAAGCTGCTGGCGTCGTCGTCCTCCTTCCGCTAGCGATCTACTTCCTTGTCCGCGCCGTCAAGGATCCTCTTCGGGCCTACGCCAGCGCTCGCCAACAATGGGACGAAGGCACCGTCCCCGAGCATCTGGTCGCCGATGTCGCCGCCAGTGCTGGCCTGACCATCCTCAACCCCTTAACCATGGTCTATTGGGTTGGCGTCACCTCCAACTGGCTTCCCTTCGCCCATTCCATCTTCGGTTCCAAAGCACCCGGGTGGGGGATACTAATGGCCGCCGCCGGCCTAATGACTTGGTTCACTACGCTGATCGTCGTCGTTCGCTTCATGCCCCACCGTATCGGCCCCACCTTCTTCCGCCTCGTCAACGCCATTATCGGTCCTATCCTACTCGGATTCGCCACGTTCTGTGCCATAGTCCTGTTCCGCCATTTCCTGCACTGAAACGCACGATCCCCTAGCAAAACTTAGCGAGAACTTCGATTGTTTTGTTTACGTCTGTTTGTTAGCCTGGAAACGATAGCGCGCACACTATCGGAACAGATGGTAGCGGCTCAAACGCTTTCAGCGGCTGGCCGACAGAGGCAAGATTTCCAACTTTACTCCTTCGGCTGACATGACGAGTTTCCCCGCTCGTATCTGCGGCGAAGCGGTGTGAAGGTGGCTTCCGCAGCAGGTAGAAAGACAGAGAAACAAGTGCCGGTGCGACCGGGGCGGCGTGAACTCCAGACGCGAATCGAGCCACCAACCCGGTTGACAATACCCGTGCACAGCCAAAGCCCCAGCCCTGTTCCTTTTTCGCCTTTTGTCGTGAAAAAAGGCTCAAAGATACGCTTGTAATGTTGGGGGACGATTCCAGCGCCCGTATCGGTAACAGAAAGGCAGTAACCACATCGGTTGTGAGCCTTACAAAGCCAAGGGGGCGCAGGATAAAGATGAACAACGACCTTCCCGTCCACGGGTGCGGTCTCAAGCGCATTGAGCAATAGATTAGTAACAACCTGAACAAGCTCACCTCGAAAGCCCACAATCATTCCGTCTGTCTCAAGGCGCTGAATAACAACTACTCCTCGCCTCTCAGCTTGGGGACGATAAAAGTCCAATGTCTCGCGGAGCAATTTCCCCAACTTGAATTGAGTTGGGTGGTTGTTGTCGCGATTAAACTTGAGCATCTGGGTAGCGATGCGACTGAGACCTCTTACCTGCTGGTCGAGAGTGGAAATGTAAGCCTGTGCCTCGGGGCTGGATTGCAGCGGAGCCAGCAGGAATACCAGGTTGCCAATCGCGTCTAAAGGATTGTTGATCTCGTGAGCCATGGTCGATGCCAGTCTCGCCGCAGCTGCCAGTTTTGCGCTGTTCAGCAGAGCCTGCTCCATCCGCTTGCGATCAGTGATTTCTCGTTGCAGTTGCGCATTCAGCCTATCCGCCACTTCTGCGAGTTCATGCTGGCGCACCGCCGACACTAGCAGCTCTTGGTTCATAGCGGTCGCCTGTTGATGGAAACTCGCGGTCTCCGTCACCTGGATCATGACTCCCACCGGGCGTTCATCCGCACCGAGAACCGGCCACATCGCATAAGACCAGTAAAACGTATGCCCGTTGGAGGGCTCCGGTTCCGTATGGGTTTCGGCTTCTCCAATACGATAAACCTGGTCAAGCGACGGCAGACATCCATCCCCTGGCACGACTTCGGAGAAGGCAATTCCGACTAGTTCGTTTTCGTCTCTACCGACGAGGCGGCCAAAGGCCGGGTTGACATAATGGACAATGTGCTTAGCTCCCGCCAGCATGGCCGTCGGCAGGGACGAGCCCTCAAAGATTGAGGAGTAGAGGCTCGGCAGATCCCGCATCTGGTCCGCGTGTTGACTGGCGTTAGCCTTGGTATTCATAGAAATTCAGCTCTTACTTTTGGCTTCCCGGTTAAGTGAGGGCCCTTGTTTGTTCAAACGCTCAGGAATCCCGGTGATGAGACGCTGATAGTCCTTGAGGCGCTCGCCGACGACGATCCCCCCCTCAGAGGTGATTTCATATTCGCAGATATCCTTGCTGTGATCGCCGCCGCGCATCTTGATCACGACCATGATCTTGCGAAGCTGTCCCTCGATGGATACGTACCGGAGCCGGATAATGTCATCGGTGAGAAACGAAATCGAGTAGGTGCTGAACGGAAATTCGGTAAAAGACTCATCCACCTCGACCGTGCTTAGGATCGTCACCCCGATTCCCGTCAAAGCGAAGATCATCCGGTAGAGCGATTCGCGAAAGTCTTCGCGGAACCCTGGCGACAGCGCCATCTCAAAGCCCGCCAGCGAATCGATCACCAGGCGCTTGGCGCCAATTTTCTGCACCGCGTCGAGAATCTCGTTCATGGTTTCATCCACGGAGAGGTCCAGAGGACGCAGGTAGAGGATCAGGAGCTTTCCCTCTCGCTGTGGTTCTTCCAAATCCATGCCAAAACTGCCGGCCCGGTCGACGTATGCCTGCGGTCGCTCTTCAAAGACCGCCACAATGCCCGGTTCCCCTTGGCGCAGGCCTTCGGCAATGAATTGAGTTGCCAGGACCGATTTTCCCGTCCCCGAAGACCCGGTCACTAAAACGCTATCGCCTTCAGGAATGCCTCCGCCCAGCATCTTGTCCAGCTCTGGAACACCGATAGAAAGGCGCCGCTCGATGGGCGGGTTTCTCTTGTGTCCGCTTAGCCCAAAAGTACGCGAGAAGGTTTGCAGCCCGGCATCGGTAATGCGGAAGGTGTGCAGTCCAGGCACGGAAGCCTGCCCACGCAGCTTCACGATCTGTAACTTCCGCACAACGGAGTTTCGCTCCGCTGTTTGGCGCAGCCAGAACAGCCCATCGGCGACGGTGAATATAGGGTTATCGCGCAGCTCCTCCTCGGCATATTCACCGATCAGAAAAGTCGTGGCTTGCCAACTCGCCAGGAACAGGGCTAACCGCTGAATAAAGGATTGCAGATCCATTTCGCTTAGGCCGCCTTGCGGCTTACGCACCATGGTTCGAAAGGAGTCCACTACTACGACGGCGGGGTTAGCCTTCTCAACCTCTTTCGTAATCTCCTCCAAGACCGCGCCCAAGTCCTTCTCTAAGACAATCTGGCTCAGGTTGACAAAGCGGACAGCGTCGGGCAATTTGGCCGGATCGAAGAACGTGTACTGCTGCTGGTAGCGCAGCATCTTAATGGCGGATTCGCCGAGCACGGTGAAATAAAGCGCGGGACGCTCTGGGGTCGCATTGGCGAATACGAATTGGTGCGCCAGAGTGGTCTTGCCGCTTCCTGGGGCACCCGCGATGATGTTGAAAGAGAATTCGGGGAGGCCTCCGCCCACAATTTCGTCGAGGCCCGGGACTCCGGTCGGCAGTTTTTCAATCTTCACCTTATTTTGTGGGCTCATGCTGTTCTCCCTTTCTCGTGTTGGGGTCATCGAAGGCTGCATCGGGCCACGCATCCTGCACCAGACGCAGAGTTAAAGTTTCGCCAATGAAGGTGCGAAGCAGTCCGAGTAACTGAGCGATGAGAATGGAGGCTTCCTGCTCGGCGTGGTCCTCGTCGCTTTGCGACTCGAGTTCGCCTAGACCCTGCAGAAGTCCATCCGCCGTGACCTGTACCGCGCTAAGTGCGGGGGCTTCCGCCTTGGCCAACGCCAAAGCGCGAGAAGCGAGCGACCGAAAACCGGTGACTCCAGCGAGTGCACACAGTGGTCGGCGTAGCTTCTCATAAACGCGAACAGCTGCAGAGTCCGCTGGAGCAGAGGTCTCGCCAGCAACAGCTTCGTAAGCAAGAAGCCGCTGGGCCCAATCTCGCATCTCCGACGAAGTCTTCATTTCCGCTTCTGTGCAAAATGCTCCGCCGTAACGGAGCCTGTCGAAACTCTCAATCAACCGCTCTACGCAGACTTGCAACAACTACGGATAACCGGTCCCACAACAGGCGACTGGTGTGACGATCTTGCAGAAATCACATCTTATAGCGCTGCAGCGATTCCTTCGGCGCGTCTTTCGGTAGTGGGATAGACTTGTTTCTAATTAGAGTGAGAACTTCCAATAGAGTAGCTGTATTACGGATATTCCCCGACACACTCATCAGTGCATCTTCCACGATCGGATGCTGGTCCGCAAGCGACTCAAGTCGTTCGCTCACATTGTTGAGTTGGCCCACTTCCTTAAGAATGTCTTCAAAGGGCGTGGAGGTGGCCGAGTTCGTTGTGAGCTTGAGAGAAGGAGATACGTCCTCCACCAGCCGCAACGTCAAAACTTCGCCAATCAGGGCAAGACACAGTCCTAGTAGCCGGGCGATGAGAATGACTCCTGCCTCCCCAGCGTGGTCATTGTCGATTTGTGACTCGTATTCACCCAGACCCTCTAAGGATCCATCCGCCGCAACCCGCACTGCGCTAAGACCAGGAGCTTCCGTTCTGGCCAAGGTCAGCGCGCGAAAAAGGAGCGACCGATAACCGGCGACTCCCGCGAGTGCGCACAGAGGCCGGCGCAGCTTCTCACAGACGCGAACGGCCGAAGACTCCGTTGGCGCGGAGGTCTCGCCAGCAACAACTTCGCAAGCAAGAAGGCGCCTGGCCAACTCTAGCGTTTGTGGGGAAATCATCATTATCTGTTGTCCTGACTAACTATCGCCTGAAAACGTGCCGTGACCGTGGACGTGAGACGCTATTCAAAATGCTACACCTGTTGGGGTCTGCCCGAACAGGGAAGACTCCTATGACGGCTTCAAGCGTGTTGGCATTGCCGCCTAACCCAATTGCCGTATAGTCGCCACAGCGACAGCCTTACTCAACTTACCAAGTGCGGGGATGTATGTCTGTCCAATTTTGCTCACACAATCGAAAGCATCGGGCGACGGCGATCATTGCCCTGGCTGGAAGCCGAGTTCTGCAAAAAGCAGAGCTCCCGCGGTTGATAGCTCCGGGATTCACCGACTTCGAAATTGGCCTGAGCGGCCGGGGTCACCCCGCGTTTCGTGAGCCATATTGCTCAGAAGTCTAAATGTTGACTTGGTAACGTGGGAATGAGCGCGGCTCCGGTTGGAGGTCTCGGCACAATGAGCGACGAGGAAATTGGAATGTCCGAATTGGAGTCGGGCAACGGCGCTCGACGCCACGAACGAAGCGAAGAATGACTCCACGACGAACAAGCTCGGGCGGGAGAACAGCTAGCTAGGTAGGTCAAAATAACCGAATTGCGTAAGAGAGGCTACGAATAACAGATGGCAAACATCTACGAACCGAGAACAATCGTCGACGCGAAGGCAACCATTCAAGCGGAGTTTGACAGGATTGCGGAGGATTTCAGCAAGTCCATCCGCAGATGCCGTGAGGCTGCCGAGTTCTTGATGAACGGACCAGAGCGGCAGTACAACGAGGCTAAGAAGTTGAAACTGAAAGGTTGCTCAGGTCTTTGAGGCTGCCCGACGGCCACTGCGAATGTCGCGAGCGGGCACAATGGATTCACTAAGGCTGCCATTTGCGAGGCGAAAAGGAAATTCCCGATGACGGAGAGCAACGCTAATTCTCAACGTGAACAGCTAGATCTCGACCACGAATTACCCTTGTCGAAAGATAATACAGGCGATAATCAGTGGCCGGCGAGGCGTGCGGCAGCTGCGGGAGAGAGCGCCGCGGAGAAAATCAAAGCCGAGCTGGACGCACTCCATGATCGCATGGCCCGTCTCCAGGCGGACTTCGAAAACGTGCGCAGGCGCGCCGCAAAGGAACAGCAGGACTTCAAGAATTATGCTCTTGCGGATGCACTCAAATCCTTACTGCCCATTTTGGATAGCTTCGACCTGGCCTTGCAGGCTCCCGCTCGGAGCCCGCAAGAATACCGCTCAGGGTTCAGCCTGATCCGAAAACAGTTATGCGACGCGCTGGGCAAACTCGGGCTCACAGCGGTGCCGGCGAAAGGCGAGCTTTTCGACCCGTTTACGCACCAAGCCGTCGACATGGTGGACAGTACGACCACTAAGAACAACCACGTACTGGAAGAGTTACAGCGCGGATACAAAATCGGAGACCGGTTGTTACGCCCTGCCATGGTGCGAGTTGCTCGCAGGGCTTCAGGTTGAGCGACGCCCCCGCAGGACGGGTTAGTAGCCCGCAACGGGACATACTTGGCAGTATTTAATTGAGGCCCACATCTCGCGGGCGGCGAATGCCGCAGGGACTCCGCCTAGCATCCACCGAGTCGGCATCTTATTCTCGGGAAGTCCCCGTTGCGAAGCGCCCGTTGTGATTCCGTTAGCACGGCTTCACCATACGAAAGTCAAAAGATGGAACGAGAGGAAGGGGTACATTTATGATTGAGAGACTTAAAGAAAGCGGCGGAGCGGCATTCGGCTTCAAGGTCGTGGGAAAACTCTTGTCCGATGAAGTAACCGCCTTCGAACCGCAGATTGAATTTTTTATCGCGGAACGAAAGAAGCACCCAATCGGCATATTGGCCGATCTCACCGAAATGCAGGGTGCCGAATGGAAAGCCCCCTGGGACGAGATGCGATTCCTCCAGAAATTCTCGGATCACATCGCTCGCATGGCAGTCGTCGGTGCTCACAAGTGGGAAGAGATTGTCACAATCGTCGTAGCGGGAGCGGCAGTTCTGCAATCGGAGACGCGTTACTTCGAAAGCTCTGAAATCCAGCACGCCTGGCACTGGGCGAGGACCAGCAAACATGCGGACGACGCTCCTGTGCGCCTGATTTCCCCAGCGACAGGTATTTGGAAGGATTACCACCCGGAATACATGGACATCTAGCACTATTATATTTGTGCGCCGGACAGGAATAGTTGCGAGGAGCTGCGCGCCGCGGCGCTGAAAAACTGCATGGGATCAATGCTATTTCCCGGGACCCGCAGGACTCGGAGTCCTTCCGCGCGAAGGGATGAGTGCTTGAATTCGACACAAAGCGCCAAGCCGTGCAGACAGCCGAAGATGCTCGCGTGATGGAACTGATCCCAAGTCGCAGACAACGGAAGAATGTAGCGTCGAGTTGCTGCCGAAGCCAATAGCGAATAGCCTCAATCCCTTCAATCGTTGTCAGCCTTCTAGTCCTCGCCCCATCTGCTGAGGAACAAAGCGGCTTCAGACTCTCGCAACTGCCGAACGGCTCCGATGCGCAAACGAACCGATCCAGCAGGACAGATTCTCTACACAAACCAGCTGGGAATTCGTTCGTTACGTGAGCATTATTGCTCAGACGACTTTATCCTGACCCGCTAACGTAAAAGCACCTCGCGCGCTGCGAATGCGACCGACGCAAAACCCGCCGGGCATTCAGCCGAGGACTGCGTCTTCCAGTGAAAGTACAGTCCATCATTTGTTCCTTTATCCGTTCGCGAGAAGCAGTTTTCTCGCAAACGTAAGGCGAAATTTACATTCGAGTGCTCGCAAATGAGCACAGGAGGTTGATGTGGCGCTTCCAGTACGTATAGCGGTTATCGGGAACCACGTTCCTCGACAGTGTGGAATTGCGACTTTCACGACAGATTTGTGCGATGCTATCGCTGCTGAGTACGGCGCCTCTACAGTGTTGGTGGTAGCCGTCAATGACCCGCAATCGCGGTACAGCTACCCTGCGCGGGTGCGATTTGAGATAGCCGAGGACAACCTTTCATCCTATCAAGCAGCCGCCGAGTTTCTTAATTCCAGCGATATCGATCTCGTGTGTTTGCAGCACGAGTATGGGATTTTCGGAGGGAAGTCCGGCAGCCATGTCTTGCGGTTGCTGCAGCGCCTCAAAATACCGGTGGTGACGACTCTGCATACGGTTCTTCGTGAGCCAGACCTCGACCAACTAATCGTCATGCAAGAAATTGCCGCGTGCTCTAGTCGTCTTATTGTGATGAGCGAGCACTCTTCTCAGTTTCTGCAAGATATATTTGGAGTTCCAGGCGAAAAGATTGACCTGATTCCTCATGGCATCCCCGACTTGCCCTTTGTGGAGCCGGCTCTTTACAAAAAGTCGTATTCACTTGAAGGAAACACCGTATTACTGACGTTCGGCTTGTTATCTCCAAACAAGGGGTTCGAAAACGCGATTCAAGCCCTGCCGCTCATCTTGTCTCGGCACAGCAACGTTGTCTACCTCATCGCGGGCGCCACTCACCCGCATGTCAAACGCCGCGAGGGTGATCGATATCGGCTCCAGTTGCAGGCCTTAGCCAAGGAGTTCGGGGTTGAGCAAAACGTGGTCTTCCACAACCGTTTCGTCAGCCCTCAAGAAATGGCTTCGCTGGTTGGTTTGGCCGACATTTACGTCACGCCGTACTGCCACGAGGCACAGGCCGTGTCCGGAACACTCGCGTATGCCTTGGGCGCCGGGAAGGCGATTATCTCGACTCCGTACTGGCACGCCGCAGAACTCTTGGACGATGGACGAGGGGTTCTAGTCCCGTTCAATGACTCAAATGCAATTGCGAGTGCGGCGATTGAACTTTTGGACAATGAAGCATCCCGTCATGCCATGCGCAAACGTGCTTACCTCTATGCACGCCACATGGTCTGGGATCAGGTAGCGCAGTCTTACATGCGGGCGTTTGTACGAGCTCGCGTTAATCGCATGCAGCCTGCTCGCGTGGCATTACCTCTCCAAGCTGCCGAGAAGAACGCTACGAGCCGGCGCCTAAGTGCCTGAACGCTTTTTCAAAGCGGATTGGGAGGCAACACGCTATGAACTGTCTGCTCCATGAAGAGTGTCGCCCATAGCGAAGTCGCCTCCACCGGTGAAATATGAGTGTTGGCACCCGCGGATCGCGGTGAAAACGATTTTTCAAGCACACTGTACGCAGGTCGCTCATAGCGAACAGAGGGAAACTCAAAAAACGAAAGGACAACTTTTATGCTCGACAAAGTCACAACACTGAAGGGCTACAAATTGCACAGCCTCGACGGGGAAATAGGAAATGTCAAAGAATTCTACTTCGACGACCATCACTGGACGATTCGCTATCTAGTCGCCGACACAGGTAACTGGCTTACGGGCAGGCAGGTGTTGATCTCCCCGTATGCGCTGGTCGCCGTGAATAGAGAAGAACAATACATCTCCGTCGATTTGACCAAAAAGCAGATTGAGGAGAGCCCATCCTTAGCCAGTGACAAGCCCGTATCGCGACAATACGAAGAGACCTACAGCGGGTATTTTGGATGGCCGTTGTATTGGGACGGCGCATTCACCTGGGGATCTTCTCCCTACATTGTGCGCGACCATGCAAAGTGGAGAGGATTTATCCGGAGTGAGAAGGCTTGGGATCCTCATTTGCGCAGCACTGCTGATGTGAGTGGCCATCACATACAAGCCAGAGACGGCGAGATTGGCCACGTCGAGGACTTTATCATCGATGACGAGACGTGGGCGATTCGTTATCTCGTCATTAATACACAGAACTGGTGGCCGGGAAAGCAGGTCCTGGTTTCACCGCGATGGATCGAGAGCGTTAGCTGGATCGATTCGAAAGTCTTCGTCGATCTTTCCCGCGAGACCATCAAGCAGTCGCCGGAATTCACGGACGTGTCTCTGCTAACCCGGTATTACGAGACCGAGCTGCATCAACATTACGGTCGCCAGGGATACTGGGTCGATGAACGGGTTGCCTAGAAGAATTTCCGTTGAGGCAAACACCAGCCGCTTATGGCGCCGGGCCAAGTTGCGGTCCGCGTCATTCGCACGGACGGAAAACTCATGATTGCCAAAACGGTTTGCCAGGTTCTCGGACTTGGCTGCAATAAGGGAAATTGAACTTATGAAAACTAACACTCTCGCTCCGGAACTGCTCCACAAGACACCCGAAGCAGTGAACAAAGAAGAGTCAATCACGAAAGCCAACACACTCTCCCCGGAACTGCTCCACCAGATGGATGCCTACTGGCGCGCCGCTAATTATCTGTCGGTCGGCCAGATTTATCTCTACGACAATCCGCTGCTGAAGGAGCCGCTGAAACTGTCGCACGTGAAGCCCCTGGTGGTCGGACACTGGGGTACTACTCCGGGCCAAAACTTCATCTATGTTCATTTGAATCGGGTCATCAAGAAGTATGACCTGGATATGTTCTATATTGCCGGTCCCGGTCACGGCGGCCCGGCAATTGTGGGCAACGTTTACCTCGAAGGCACCTGGAGTGAGATTTATCCGAACGTCAGCCAGGACGAGGCCGGGCTCAAGGAGCTGTTCACGCAGTTTTCGTTTCCCGGCGGGATTTCCAGCCATGTTGCACCGACGACGCCGGGATCGATTCACGAAGGTGGTGAGCTCGGGTACTCGCTTAGCCATGCCTTCGGGGCGGCGTTCGACAATCCCGATCTGATCGTCGCCTGCGTCGTTGGCGACGGTGAAGCGGAAACGGGCCCCCTGGCAACCGCATGGCAGTCCAACAAGTTTCTCAACCCGATAACCGACGGAGCCGTGCTGCCGATCCTGCACCTCAACGGCTATAAGATCAGCAATCCGACCGTCCTGGCCCGTATCGAGCATGAGGAATTGGAGCAATTTCTACGAGGCTGTGGCTGGATGCCCTACTTTGTGGAAGGGGATGAGCCGAAAGAGATGCATCAACTGATGGCCAGCACTATGGAAAAGGTCATCGAGGACATCCGGCAAATCCAAAGCAATGCACGGAATAAGAACGACACCGCTCGGCAGCGGTGGCCCATGATCGTCCTGCGGTCACCCAAGGGCTGGACGGGACCGAAAGTCGTCGATGGCTTGCAAGTAGAGGGCACGTTCCGAGCGCACCAAGTGCCGCTCCTGGTGGATTCCGAACACCCCGATCATGTCAAGCAGCTTGAAAGCTGGATGAAAAGCTACAAGGCGGAGGAGCTGTTCGATAAAAATGGGCGGCTTATGCCGGAATTGGCCGAGCTGGCGCCGAAGGGCGACCGGCGGATGGGCGCCAATCCCCACGCCAACGGCGGCATTTTGCTGCGTGACCTGCGCATGCCGGACTTCCACGTCCACGCGGTGAATGTGCCTTCGCCCGGCGCCGTTGACGGCCAAGACACGCTCGTGCTGGGTAAGTTTCTGCGTGACGTGGCCAAGCTGAATCAGGATCAGCGTAATTTCCGTATCTTCGGTCCCGATGAGACACTTTCGAATCTGTTGGGCGCGGTTTTCGAAGTCACCAACCGTCAGTGGGAGGCCCGGGAAGTAGACAATGACGAATTCCTCGCGCCCGCCGGCCGCGTGCTGGACTCGATGCTCAGCGAGCACCAGTGCGAGGGTTGGTTGGAAGGATATCTTCTGACCGGGCGGCACGGGCTGTTCAACAGCTATGAGGCCTTCATTCGCATCGTCGATTCGATGTTCAGCCAGCACGCCAAGTGGCTGAAAGTAACGTTGGAACTGCCCTGGCGGCGGAAGATCGCCTCGTTGAACTATCTGCTCGCCTCCCACGTCTGGCAGCAGGATCACAACGGTTTCACGCACCAGGATCCCGGCTTCCTCGACCACGTCATCAACAAGAAGGCCGATATCGTGCGCGTTTATCTACCGCCCGATGCCAACTGCCTGCTGTCGGTCTTTGACCACTGCCTGCGCAGCCGGCATTACGTCAACGTGGTGGTTGCCGGCAAGCATGCCCTGCCGCAGTGGCTGACCATGGACGCGGCGGTCGTGCATTGCACGGAAGGCATTGGCATCTGGCAATGGGCCAGCAACGACCAAGGCGCCGAGCCGGACGTGGTAATGGCCTGTTGCGGAGACACGCCCACACTGGAGATCTTGGCGGCCGTTTCCATTCTGCGCCAGCATCTGCCCGATCTAAAAATCCGAGTGGTCAATGTCGTTGATCTGATGAAGCTGCAGTCTGCAAGTGAGCACCCCCACGGGCTGAGCGAAACGGATTACGATTCGCTTTTTACCAAAGACAAACACGTCATCTTTGGCTTCCATGGATATCCCTGGCTAGTCCACAGGCTGACCTACCGTCGGACCAACCGCAACCTGCACGTCCGGGGCTACAAGGAAGAGGGCACGATCACGACAGCCTTCGACATGAGGGTGCAGAACGACCTGGACCGCTTCCATCTGGTGCAAGACGTGATTGATCGCCTGCCGCACTTGGGTTCAAAGGGAGCCTATCTGAAGCAGCAAATGCGGGACAAACTCATCGAGCACAAGCATTACATCGACAAGCACGGCCAGGACTTGCCGGAGATTCGTAACTGGAAATGGAACAACCTCAAATGAATGCACAAAAGCTGATCGATACTGCGAAGGTGCTGGCCGTCAGCGACAAGTGTCTGCCGGCGATGGATGAAATTAGAGAGAGATCCCTTGAGCTAAATACTTTGTATCCCCTGCGATTCGAGCCGATCTATCAGTATCGGCTCTGGGGCGGCCGGCGTTTGGCCAACCTGCTCACCGCACCGCTGCCGGGCGACGGCCCTATCGGCGAAGCATGGATACTCAGCGACCGCGATGACCATCAGAGCCGCGTTGCCGATGGACCGCTCAAAGGGCAGACCATCGGTCAATTGCGGGAGCAGTTTCCGGAGCAATTGATGGGAAAGCTGGCCCATCGTTTCCCCCGCTTCCCACTGTTGCTGAAGTTCCTCGACGCTCATGAAATGCTCTCCGTCCAGGTGCATCCCTCGGATGCGCATACGGACCTGCTGCCAGCGGGCGAGACCGGGAAGACCGAAGCATGGGTGGTGCTGGAAGCGGGGACAAAAAGCCGCATCTATGCCGGCCTGAGGCCCGGCACCACTGCCGACGATCTGCGGCGGGCGCTGACGAACGACACGGTGGCGGACCACCTCGTATGCTTCACTCCAAAACCCGGCGACGGCGTCTTCATACCGGCCGGGACGGTTCATTCTTTGGGCGGTGATGCCGTGGTGTTTGAGGTTCAGCGGAACAGCGACGTGACGTTTCGCCTGTACGACTGGGGCCATGTTGATGCCAAGACAGGCAAGCCGCGGGAACTCGAAGTCGACCAGGCGCTTGCCTGTATTGATTTTACCGAGTGCGCGGGCGGACTGGTGGCGCCCGTTGTGGAGGCGACGACGCCGGTGGAACGCGAGAGACTCTTTCAGTGTGAACATTTCCGGTTGTGGCGCCTACGCGGGCAATCGCCGTTTACCGTCGGCGCCGCGGGTGTGCCGCGCGTGCTGGTGTGCATCGAGGGCGAAGGGCAGGTCGAGCACGACGGCGCCACCTATGCGGTTGGAAAAGGCGACGTAGTGGTCTTACCAGCGGTGGTCGGAGCGTGTGCTTTTCGACCGCGCAGTGCAGTGAACTTGTTGGAAATTGCGCTCCCGGAATAGTTTACAACCGGGCAACAGCGGAATGGTTGGCAGGGCCGGAAACTCTAATTGAGATAGTAATAATTCAGAGGGGAAGCGTAGTGAAAAAGCTAATTGTTTTTGATCTGGACGGCACGCTGGCGGAAAGTAAATCGTCTCTTGATACCGAAATGTCGGCGCTGCTGCATGACCTTCTCGGTATCGTCAAAGTGGCCGTGATTTCCGGAGGCGATTGGCCACAGTTCGAAAAACAAGTTGCTCTCCAAACTGCCTCATGACGAACGTCTGAGGGAGCTATCTCTGCTTCCTACCTGTGGAACAAAGTTCTACCAATACTCAGGGAATTGGGAAAAACTCTACGAAGAGGATTTCATCCCCGAGGAGCGAGAGAAAATATTCAGCTCGCTCAACGAATGCGCTCGGAAAAGCAGGTTATCGAGTCGAAAAGGTCTGGGGAAAAGTAATCGAAGACCGGGGAAGCCAGATAACATTTTCCGCATTAGGCCAGCAGGCGCCGTTAGAAGAAAAGAATAAGTGGGATCCCGATTATGCCAAGCGGAAAAAGATCAAAGCGATTCTCGATACGATTATTCCCGAGTTTTCTGTCCGAATGGGTGGTTCGACATCCATTGATGTCACCAAACCCGGCATTGACAAAGCTTACGGGATCAGAAAGCTGCGAGACCTTCTGGGTATTTCGTTGAAGGAGATGATTTTCATAGGCGATGCCTTGTTTGTGGGAGGGAACGACTATCCGGCTCAAGAGGCAGGTGTTGTTTCTATTCCGGTTCGGGGTCCCAACGAGACTAAGCGGGTTGTCGAAGCAATCATCGCTTGTTTAGATGGCGATCGCGAATCGTGACCTTGTGGGGGGCTGATGAGTGAATTCAAGCTGCGGCGTCTGGGAATGTTGATGGAGCCGGAGCCGGGGAATCCCCAGGAGATCGAAGGCGTCCTGAATCCGGCTGCGGTTCGTGGCCCTGATGGTGCGCTCTACCTCTTCCCGCGACTGGTGGCGCGGGAGAATTACTCGCGCATCGGCATTGCACGAGTGCGGTTCAATGGAGCCGGCGATCCGGCTAGCGTCGAGCGGCTCGGCATCGCGCTCGAGCCGGAGGCTGATTACGAGCGGCGATCGGACGGCGGCGGTGGCTGCGAGGATCCTCGTATCACATTCGTGGAGCCGCTCCAGCGCTACGTCATGACTTACGCGGCATTTTCGTCGCAAGGTCCGCGGATCGCCCTAGCCGTATCGGAGGATTTGTTCCACTGGAAGCGATTGGGGCTCGCGCCCTTTGATCCGTATCAGGGCATCGATTTCGTCCACGTGGATAACAAAGATGCCAGCCTCTTCCCCGTCGCTATTCCCAATCACGCTGGGAAAATGCAGATGGCCATGCTCCATCGCCCGCTTTTTCCCGGCACTCGTCCGGAGGAAACCGCCGCCCAAGATGCGTCTCGTGATGTGGATCTCGATCATGAAAGCATTTGGATTTCCTACTGCCCGATGGCCTTGGAGGGTCTCGAACCGCATCACCTCGGCTTGTTTAATTCACATCACCGGCTGGCCGCTCCGGTTGCGCCCTGGGAGCGGCTCAAGATCGGCGGCGGTACTCCGCCCATCCTAACCCGGCACGGCTGGCTGATCATTTATCACGGCGTGAGCGAAATCGTGGATCCGAGCCACGAAGGACACCCGTTGTGCTACTCGGCCGGGGTGATGGTGCTCTCGAAGGAGCATCCGCAAGTGGTCCGCTATCGCTCGGCGGATCCCGTGCTGACGCCTTCGCTTCCGCAGGAACGCGACGGGACCGTCGCGAACGTTGTGTTTCCCACCGGCATCGATCGGCGCGACGATCTTGGCTCACCAAACCGTTTCGACGTCTATTACGGGATGGCCGACAGCCGGATTGGCGTGGCGCGCCTTGACTTGCCGGATATCCTGCCGTCCGGAGCAGTCGCCGACCCACCGGAAGCAAAGGTGTAATGTGCCCGAGTTTAGGAATTCAAAACCGCGAATGAGACTTCTTCGACAGCGCCTGTCGACAGATTTTCCAAGGCCCCTCTGGGCCAAGACTCGGTCGAGGTAACAAGAACAGGAGGGTAGTTGTCGTGAAACCGAATACAGATAAGCCCAAGTCTCCCGAATCGAAGCCGGGCTCCAAACCGGAGTCCAAGGACGATCTGAAATCCCTGCCGATGCCGGAAGTGGAGAAAAAGTTGGGGTCGTCGCCGGATGGCCTCACTCAGGCCGAGGCGCAGAAACGGCTGACGCAATATGGGCCGAATGAGATTGAAGAAGAGAAAACCAATCCGTTCTTGAAATTCCTCTCGTATTTTTGGGGGCCCATCCCCTGGATGATCGAAGTAGCGGTAATTTTGTCGGGCGTGGTCGGACACTGGCCGGATTTTTTCATCATCCTTCTGTTGCTGGTGGCCAACGCCGTGGTCGGATTCTGGGAAGAACGCGAGGCGAGCAACGCCATCGCCGCCCTGAAGGCCAAACTGGCGGTCAACGCCCGGGTGAAACGGGATGGGAAGTGGATCAACCCACCGGCGCGTGAGTTGGTGCCGGGCGACGTCATCCGCATGCGCCTGGGCGATATTGTGCCGGCGGATGCGCGACTGCTGGACGGCGACCCGGTGGAGGTGGATCAGTCCGCGCTAACGGGAGAGTCTTTGCCCGCCGAGCGCAAATCCGGCGATGCAGTGTTTTCGGGTTCGATCATCCGCCAGGGCGAAATTGGCGCAATGGTCTATGCCACAGGCGAGAAAACCTACTTCGGCAAGACGGCGCAACTGGTGCAGGAGGCGCACACCGTCAGCCATTTTCAAAAGGCGGTTTTGAAGATCGGAGATTATCTGATCATTCTCGCAGTGGCGCTGGTGGCGGTGATTATTGCTTTTGCGATCCACCGTGGCGACCCGATCCTCACGACTTTGCAGTTCGCCCTGGTGCTGACCGTGGCGGCGATTCCCGTGGCGATGCCAACGGTGCTGTCGGTGACGATGGCGGTCGGCGCGCGTCTGCTTTCCAGAAAACAGGCGATAGTGAGCCGGTTGGTAGCCATCGAGGAGTTGGCGGGCGTGGACGTGCTGTGCGCGGACAAGACCGGCACCCTGACCCAGAACAAACTGACGCTGGGCGATCCGTTCAGCGTGAATAATATCCCCTCCGAGCAAGTCATCCTCAGTGGCGCGCTGGCGTCGCGTGCAGAGAATAACGACACGATTGATCTGGCCGTTCTGGGCGGACTGAAAGACAAGGATTCGTTAAAGGCTTATGAGGTGGTTCATTTCCAGCCGTTCGACCCGGTGCATAAACGCACCGAGGCCACCGTCAAAGCCAAAGATGGAAAAACGTTCAAGGTGACCAAGGGCGCGCCGCAGGTGATTATGGCATTGTCGGCCAATGCTGGGCAGGTGAAGCCCGCCGTTGATAAGGCGGTCAACGAATTCGCGGCGCGTGGTTTTCGTTCGTTGGGTGTGGCTCGGGCCGAGGGCGACGGGCAATGGCAGTTTCTTGGCGTGTTGCCCCTGTTCGATCCGCCACGGGAAGATGCCAAGACAACCATCGCAACCGCGCGACAGATGGGCGTGAAGATCAAGATGGTTACGGGCGATGCACTGGCCATCGCCAAGGAAACCGCCAAAAAATTGGATATGGGCACAAATATCCTCGATGCCGGCAGCCTGGGCGACTCAAAGAAGCAAGAGACCACGGCGGTGGCCGAGTCCATTGAGAAGGCCGACGGCTTCGCGCAGGTGTTCCCTGAACACAAGTTCCACATTGTGGATATTTTGCAGAAGCGCGGCCACATCGTCGGCATGACGGGCGACGGGGTGAATGACGCCCCTGCGCTGAAGAAAGCCGACTGCGGCATTGCCGTCTCCGGCGCGACGGATGCAGCGCGTGCAGCGGCAGCGATGGTGCTGCTGACGCCCGGTCTTTCGGTGATTATTGACGCAATCAAGGAAAGCCGCCGCATTTTCCAGCGGATGAACAGCTACGCGATCTACCGCATCGCCGAGACGCTGCGCGTGCTGTTCTTCATGACGCTCTCGATCCTGATCTTTAACTTTTATCCATTGACGGCGGTGATGATCGTAATGCTGGCGTTGCTCAACGATGGTGCCATCCTGTCGATCGCCTATGACAACGTTCATTACAAGGATCAGCCCGAGGCCTGGAACATGCGCATGGTGCTGGGGATCTCCACGGTGCTGGGCGTCATCGGGGTCGTGTCTGCATTTGGCCTGTTTTATCTTGGTGAGCGCGTGTTTCACCTCGACCGTGCGCACATCCAGACGCTGATGTACTTGAAGCTGTCCGTGGCCGGACATCTGACGATCTTTCTGACGCGCACCCGCCGCCCATTCTGGTCCATACGCCCGGCGCGGATTCTATGGATAGCGGTGCTCGGCACCCAAATTGTGGCGACGTTGATAGCGGTTTATGGGTTGTTTATGACACCCCTGGGCTGGGGTTGGGCCGGATTCGTGTGGGGCTATGCGCTGCTGTGGTTCCTTTTGAATGACCGCGTGAAACTGCTCGCGTATCGGATTTTTGATCCAGTCAAAGCCGCAGCTAAGCCTGAAGCGACGGCCGCTCCGAAAACTCAATCCAAATCCGAATCAGAGCATAAAACTAAGGCTGAGGCCAAGCCTGCAGTCGAGCTCAAACCTGAAGCAAAGGTTGAGCCGAAGCCGGAAGCCAAACCCGAGTCTAAGCCCACAGCCAAGACAACTTCCGATTTGACGAAGCAGATCGCCACACGAGCGTATGAACTCTACGAGCAGCAAGGGCACCGGGACGGTCAATCGGTTCAGAACTGGGACAAAGCGGAACGGGAAATTCAGAAAAATCAAGCCCAAGCCAACCCTGAGACCCAAGCTGTGCCTAAGCCTGAGGTCAAAGCTGAGGCCAAGCCCGAAAACAAGGTTGAGGCAAAACCTGAAACCAAGGTCGAGCCTCAACCTGAAACCAAAACCGTGTCTAGAACAGAGGCGAAGGCCGAGCCGAAACCTGAAGACAAAGCTGAGACACCGTCCGACTTGACACCGCAGCTCGTCAAGCGGGTCCATGAGCTCTACGAGGAACTGGGGCGCAAGGACCTTCAAGCAGTTGAAGACTTGGAGAAGGCAGAGCGCGAGAATCAGAAAGCGGATAAATAAACAGACAAGAACAACGCGCCTGACATTGCTGGCTCGCGGCGGGCAATGGCGGCGGGAAATCTAAGGGCCTGGAAGACCTAATTGTGCCGGCAACCTGGGAGGAGAAATATGTTATACGAACTCAAGGCATTAATCGGATCTCCCGTCATCGCGACCGATGGCGAGACGGGAAGTATCCGCACTTTTCTCTTCGATGATCAGTCCTGGAAGGTTTGCTGCCTGGTGGTAGACGTGGGAGGCTGGCTGAAACGGCGCGATGTGGTTCTTCCCGTTGCAGCGCTAGAACAGCCCGACTGGGCAAACAAAACCTGTCGCGCTCATCTGACTAGGGTGCAAATGCACGACAGCCCTGTCGTGGATACTGAGAAACCGGTCTCACGTCAGCAGGAGATTGCCATGCGTGAATACTGGGGCCCGCTGGCATGTTGGGTGAACAGCGAGTTCTTCCCGTCCCACATACCAACTGGAGCGAAGTACCCGGTGAATACCGCCGAGGATCCCCATCGGCGCAGCACCTTGCATATGCTGGGTTACCACGTGTGGGCCACAGATGGTGACTTTGGAATCCTTGAGGGCTTTGTTATGGATGAGGCCAGCTGGCACCTCGGCTACCTCGATGTGAAAAGTGGAGGCTGGCTCCAGAATCGATCGGTTCTGGTCCCCACTCGCTGGGTGCAGTCCGTTTCGTGGGCCGACTTCCGTGTCAATCTGTATCACACGAAGGCAGGGATATAGGTTAAGCACCAACAGTGTTGGGCTTCCTGCATTCACCAAAGATTGCCACACACATCTATGAACTTCACCTATAACAGTGCATGGTGAAAGGCAGCAAGATCGAACTGGCTTGAGGCAGAACGAGAGACTCGGGAAGATCAGGTGTCATATGCGAAAGTGTCATGAATCTCTTAGTGAGTGCCATGAGCAACAAGCGCAGCCCAAGCGGTTCGTGACACCGAAGGGAGGATGATGAAAATCGATTCAAAGGATTTCCTTGTGCGGCCCGGGAAAAAGGTCGAACTCAGAAAGTGGCCGACGATTGTGAAGCCCTTTTGCAAGTCGAAGGAGCAGTATCAAGAACTCTTGCAAAAACACGTTGAGGAGTTGAGTTCGCTGCAACGCCTTCACTACGCGTCCAACCGCTATGCCTTGCTGCTGATCTTCCAGGGGATGGACGGTGCCGGCAAGGACGGCGCCATCCGGCACGTGATGTCCGGAGTAAATCCAGAAGGCTGCGAGGTTTTCAGCTTCAAACAGCCGAGTGCCGAAGAACTAGAACATGATTTTCTCTGGCGCACGACGTGCCGACTTCCCGAACGCGGACGGATCGGGATCTTCAATCGTTCCTATTACGAGGAAGTGCTGGTCGTTCGGGTGCATCCGGAGATTCTCCGCAACCAAGGGCTCCCGGAAGAGTTGCGCGACGAGAAGACCATCTGGAAGGAGCGGTATCGGTCGATTGTGGACCTGGAAAGCCATCTTTATCGCAATGGAACGCGGATCATCAAAATATTTCTTCATCTATCGCAGGAAGAACAGCGCAAGCGATTCCTCGAGCGCATTGACGAGCCGGACAAGAACTGGAAGTTTAGCGCCGCGGACATTCACGAGAGGAAATACTGGAAGCATTACGTGAAGGCTTATGAGGATTGCCTGCATGCGACAAGCACCCATCACGCGCCCTGGTACGTCGTGCCCGCCGATGATAAGGAAAACGCCCGGTTGATTGTTTCCAGAATTGTTCTTGATGCGCTCAAAGGTCTCAAGATGGCATATCCCAAGACCACGGAGAAGCGTCGGCTAGAATTGCAAACGATCCGGAAGCAGCTAGCGAAGTAACGTTTCAGGGACTTTTATGGCACGAGTGCTGCCACGGCAGACTTGAAACGCCCGCGCCATATGGATTATCCAATACCGGCGCGGCATCGCAAGCGGAGCGGTCGAGAGTATGTTACTGGTCGCCCAGACAATGAACACGTAAATTCCAGCTAAAAGTAAGGAGGAATGCAATGAAAATAATGCATCGCGTAATTCTGATGGTGGCTGCCGTCGCTCTGTTAGCGATAAGCATGCCTGTGCACGCGTCCAAAATGGATGACCGTATCGAATCATCCGCCAGGAAGTCGTATGTATTCGAGACCTACCTCAAGACTGATGATATTAAGATTCAGTCCGTGAATGGCGTTGTGAGCTTAACGGGAACTGTCTCCGAAGAATCCCACAAATCATTAGCCAAGGAGACCGTGGCTAGCTTGCCAGGGGTTAAGAGTGTGGACAACAGGCTGGAAGTCAAAGGAGACCACCCCGCTGAGTACTCAGATGCGTGGCTCAAGATGAAAGTGAAAACCACGCTCTTGTTCCATCGCAGCGTGAACGGTTTAAAAACTGAAGTGAACGACGTCAAAGACGGAATCGTCACCTTGCAAGGCGAAGCGACCAGCAAGGCACAAAAAGATCTGACGGCCGAATACGCTAAAGATGTGGAAGGGGTCAAGGGCGTAAAGAATGAGATGACAGTGGCAGTAGCAAAGACATCGAGCACGGTAGGTCAAAATATTGATGACGCTTCCATCACCGCCCAAGTCAAGATGATGCTGCTCTATCACCGCTCGACCAGTGCCCTCAATACTTCGGTCACCACGAAGATCGGTGTAGTTACACTGGGTGGCAAGGCGAAAAACGCAGCTGAAAAGGACCTGGCCACCAAACTCGTCAACGACGTCAACGGCGTCAAGAGCGTCAAGAACCTTATGACCATCGAGTAGTCCAAATAGACTCCCGCGGGTGTGCCCGTGGGAGTTTCTGCTGCGCAGAAGCGAACCGGGTACCCAAGCACCTTTCCATCAAGGTTTGGGCCAAAGTGCTCTTTTTCCTTCAGCCACAAGACATCCAGGTTCTCACGCAGCCTGGCAACGCTGTCCTTGATGAGCAGGTTCTGCATGAGCAATGCCGGGAACACTGAATGAGCACTGAGCGGGCCGGCCGCGACGAGGCAGCTGTGCTTGCTGTCATGCAACTGCGTTGGAGCGTACAGGTCGAGGATCGGTTCATCGCCAGAAGCTGAGCACACGCCAGGTGTACGGGCGCGTCAAGCTCGATCTGCTCAGGTTACGCGTACTGCACGCCAGCTAGTTTCGAGTGGCAACCAATCAGTCTGGCCGAGACCAGACATCCCTCACCAAACGCAAGGAAGACCCTTTCTCAATATCGGCAAGAATGAGCAAAAAGGAACAGATCATTACTTTCGCCGGTGCGATGCTGTCACAGGGTGCAAAGTGTGAGTGCGGGGCGGAGACCTGAAGGCGGTTCAAGGCGATGAGCAGGTTCTTTGCGTGGAATCGCGTTCTGCCGGCAGCCTCGGCGCTCCATAGCTGCGAACAAGTCGGTATGCGTGCTGGGCTTATCCATGATGTTTTCTCCGCTTACCAAAACGTCGAAGATGACGACACGAAATGTCTTTTGTCTGGGAGGAAAAGTGATCGGGCCTGCGCTGGCTTGGGAACTCATCCAGACCTTCCTGACCGCTCACTTCAGCGGCGCTCCACGCCACCAACGCCGCCTGGCGGAAGTGCAGGCGCTGGAGGAGCAAGAAGTTGCCGCGCAAGCAACTGCAGGAGAGAAATGATGAAAGCGACACAAAAACTTTACGAAATGGGCCAGAGCCTCTGGCTCGACAACATCACACGGGGCTTGCTGAGCAGCGGCACGCTTCGCCGTTACATCCAGGAGCTCTCGGTTACAGGGCTCACCTCGAATCCCACGATCTTCGATCACGCCATCAAGAATAGCAACGACTACGACGCCGCTATTCACCAGAAAATGAAAGAAGGAAAGGCGGGCGAGGCGCTGTTCTTCGAACTCGCGCTGGAGGACCTCAAGCAGGCCGCCGATCTGTTTCGGCCGATCCACGACCTGACGAACGGCGTGGACGGTTGGGTGTCCCTGGAGGTCTCGCCCTTGCTAGCCCACGACACTGCGGCCACCCTGGCTGCGGCCAAGGCTCTCCACGCCCGCGCCGGGCTCCCAAATCTCTTCATCAAGATTCCAGGCACCAAGGAGGGACTCCCTGCCATCGAGGAGGCGATCTTCGCGGGCGTGCCGGTTAACGTAACGCTCCTGTTCTCGCGCGAACAGTATGTCGCCGCCGCCGAGGCATACCTGCGAGGCGTCGAGCGACGCATCGCTGCCGGGCTTAATCCGCATGTCGGCTCCGTAGCTTCGCTCTTCATCAGCCGCTGGGACGTTGCAGTGATGAGCAAAGTACCCGAGGCGTTACACAATCAACTTGGCGTTGCCATAGCTGGACAGACGTATGAGAGCTACCGTATGGGGCTCAACTCGCCGCGATGGCAGCGCATGCTCAACGCCGGTGGCCGTTCCCAGCGCCTTCTTTGGGCCAGCACTGGAACCAAGGACCCCAAAGCCTCCGACACTCTTTACGTCCGCGCCCTTGCCGCACCCTTCACCGTGAACACGATGCCCGAAGCCACTTTGAAAGCGTTCGCAGAACATGGGGATATCGGCCAAACATTGTGTACGAGTGACGACGACTACGAGGAGGTGCTAGCCAACTTCGCCAAGGCCGGCATTGACGTAGACGCCTTGGGCGCACAACTCCAGGTCGCAGGCGCGGAATCGTTCGTCAAGTCCTGGAAGGATCTGCTGGAATGCATTGCGTCCAAGAGCAAGGTGCTCAAAGCCGCTTGAATCCGGGTGGGCGCATCCACGCCGTGAATATTCCGGTGAGTGCGCAACCTCGTGCAGAAATGCAATGATCCAACCGAAGGGAGTTTACGAAAAACTTTCAGGATAAGACCTTGCGAGGCTACGCATCTGGCTATGGCCACATTGAACGCCTGCGAGGAGCGGACGTTTCGGCTCCTAAGGTGAAAGGAAGAATACATGGAACTAGGCATGATCGGACTGGGTCGAATGGGAACCAATATGGTGCGGCGCCTGCTACGGGCCGGCCACCAGTGCGTGGTTTACGACCTCCAGTCGGAAGCCGTACAGGCACTCGCCAAAGATGGGGCGGTCGGGACCGCGTCGCTGGCCGACTTCGCTAATAAGCTGAAATTACCCCGCGCCGTCTGGCTGATGGTGCCGGCAGCCGTGGTTGATCCGACGCTGAAGGCCCTCATTCCGCTCCTCAAACCAGGTGATGTGGTCATCGACGGCGGCAACTCCTACTACCACGATGACATCCGCCGCGCTGCCGAACTGAAACCGATGGGCATCCACTACGTGGACGTTGGGACCAGCGGCGGGGTCTGGGGCTCTGAGCGAGGCTACTGCCTGATGATCGGCGGTGATGAACCCGTCGTCCGACGCCTTGACCCTGTTTTCGCCACTTTGGCCCCAAGTGTCGAGGCGGCGCCACGCACGCCCGGTCGGGAGAAGCTAGGCGGCACCGCCGAACACGGCTACCTGCACTGCGGTCCGAGCGGTGCAGGCCACTTCGTCAAGATGGTGCACAACGGCATCGAGTATGGCATCATGGCCGCCTACGCGGAGGGGTTGAACATCCTTCGCCACGCCAACGCCGGCAAGCAGCGGCGCACCATCGATGCTGAAACCACGCCACTGCGACACCCCGAGCACTACCCGTACGATCTGAATCTGGCCGACATCGCCGAGGTCTGGCGCCGCGGCAGTGTCATCGCGTCGTGGCTCTTGGATCTGGCCGCCATCGCGCTCCTCGATAGCTCGGACCTGGCGAAGTTTGCCGGCAGAGTGTCGGACTCGGGGGAGGGACGCTGGACGATCACGGCGGCCATCGACGAGTCGGTTCCGGCGCCCGTCCTCAGTGCCGCGCTGTACGAGCGATTCAGTTCGCGCGGCGAGGGTGACTTCGCCGACAAGATATTGTCCGCCCTTCGTTACCAGTTCGGCGGCCATGAAGAAAAAGCCGCAGACAAGAAGAAAGTTGCCTGATGACCGCCTCCCGTTCAGACGCGCTGGTACTCTTCGGGGTGACGGGCGATCTCGCCCATAAGATGATCTTCCCGGCACTCTACGCCATGGTGAAACGAGGAACTCTTCGAGTCCCGGTGATCGGCGTCGCCTTCCCGAAGTGGACTCTGGCGCGTCTGCACAAGCGCGTGACGGACAGCATAAAGCGATCGGGCGGGATCGATAACCAGCGTGCCCTCCACCATCTTCTATCCCTGCTCCGGTACGTGAGTGGGGACTATAAAGACCCGGGCACGTTCACGGCGATAAAAGAGGCGCTGGGTAGCGCTCGGCACCCGGCGCACTACCTCGCAATTCCGCCATCGCTCTTTGAGACAGTGATCAAAGGACTCGGTGCCGCTAATTTGGCCGAGCATGCCCGCGTGATTGTCGAAAAGCCATTCGGACGCGACCTGGCCTCCGCGCGGGAGCTCAACAAAGTTGCGCACACGGTGTTCCCGGAAGACTCGATCTTCCGCATCGATCACTACCTCGGGAAGGAGGCGATCATGAATATCCTCTATTTCCGCTTTGCCAATTCCTTTCTGGAGCCGATCTGGAACCGCAACTACGTGGCCAGCGTACAGATAACCCTATCCGAGGATTTCGGCGTGGGAAAGCGCGGCGCATTCTACGAAACAGCCGGCTGTCTACGCGACGTGATCGAGAACCACCTCTTCCAGGTCGTTGCGTTACTTGCCATGGAACCACCGGCCGGTAGGGACTTTGGAGCCGTGCATACCGAGAAAGCCAAGGTCTTCCAAGCCATGCGCCCTCTGCAGCCCAACGATTTGGTGCGCGGCCAGTACGCTGGCTACCGTAAGGAGCCAGATGTGGCGAAGAGCTCCGACGTCGAGACTTTCTGCGCCCTGCGGCTTTACATCGACTCATGGCGCTGGCACGGGGTACCGTGGTATCTGCGCTCTGGCAAGTACCTGGCCGAAACGGCGAGCGAGGTTCTGGTGGAGCTGAAGCCGCCGCCGCAGAGGCTTTTCGCCGACTCAGCGCCAACGACGGGTCTGGCCAACTACCTGCGCTTTCGGCTCTCCCCCAGCGCGGCCATCGCCGTCGCCGCTCGCGTCAAGCTCGCGGGGAAGGAGTTCGTCGGGGAGCAGCGAGAGCTCTACCTGCTCGAAGAACGGCCAGGAGAGGAAGCGCCCTACGAGCGCCTTTTGGGCGACGCCATGACCGGCGATGGAGCGCTCTTCACCCGTGAAGACACAGTTGAGGCCGCTTGGGCGGTGGTCGATCCAGTCCTTAAGACCCACCACCGGGCTCTCTCCTACAAGCGCCGCAGTTGGGGACCGAAAGAGGCTGACGTGCTCATCGCTGCAGACGGACCGTGGATCAATCCGCAGGCTCAGGAAGAGAAATGAAAACGCCAAAGCGTGATCTGGTTTTTCTCTTCGACGTGGACAATACGCTGCTTGACAACGATCGGATCCAGAGAGATTTGTACCATCACCTCGCCCGCGGCTACGGACGCCGGGCCCGCGAGCGCTACATCACAATCTTCGAAGAGTTGCGCAAAGAAGTCGGCTACGCCGACTACCTGGGCGCACTGGAGCGCTACCGGCTAGAGCACCTGCACGATCCACGGCTATTACGGGTTGCAAACTGGCTGGTGGAATATCCGTTTGCCAAACGGCTTTATCCGCATGTTTTCGAAGTCATTCAAAGGGTTAAACGCTGGGGACAAGTCGTGATTCTGTCCGATGGAGACGCCGTCTTCCAGCCACGCAAAATCTGCCGCTCAGGCCTGTGGCAAGCCTTCGGAGGTCGGGTGCTGGTCTTCATCCACAAAGAAGAGATGCTTGCCGACGTCGAGCGCATATATCCGGCGCGTCATTATGTGATGATCGACGACAAGCTCCGCATCCTGGACGCAATCAAGAAAGTGTGGAAGAGCCGCGTGACTACGGTCTTCCCCAGGCAGGGACGGTATGCGCATGATCCCAAAATCCTGAGTTCTTATCCCCCAGCTGACATCAAAATTAACCGTATTGGGGATTTGCTGGCCTGCCGGCGATCTGTCTTCGTCCATGCATAAAGAGGACAGCCCCGCCAGCTTGGCCCGAAAAGCCTCAGAGACCTCCGTACCAGCCAGCCGCACCGGAACCATGGAGCGAGGGTCGCCCCCGCCTGAAATCGGCTCTGGGGGAAAAGTCGAACAGCGCCTGCGGTGCGGGGTGGGACTGAATCCCGAACAAAAACGGTCGCCGAAGCGCTAAGCCGCATCTATTCACAATGTTTCTAAGATAAGGAGGCAAGGATTGCCCTCAGTGAGAAAGCACGCAAACACTGGCGGTCCCGCCGGTCAGCCCTCGGTCCCTGAGCCCTCGTTCGCCGAGCGGGCTCGCACCCTGGTGTACTTGGGCCGCATTGGCAGCCTCTCCACCCTCTCCCGCAAACAGCCGGGCTTCCCTTTCGGTTCGGTGATGCCTTACGGTCTCGACGAGCGTGGGCGCCCCGTCTTTCTCATCAGCACGATGGCCATGCACACCCACAATCTGCTGGTGGACCCACGCGCCAGCCTGTTGGTAACGCAACCTGATACCAGCGGCGATCCCCTGGGCGCCTCCAGGGTCACGTTGTTGGGGAACGTTCTGGCGGTGCGCGGACCAGAGGTGGCGGAATTGCGCAAACTCTATCTGTCCCGCTACGAAAACAGCAAATACTGGGTGGACTACGAGGACTTTTCTTTCTATCGGATGGAAGTGGTGGGCGTTTACTACGTGGGTGGATTCGGGGTGATGGGCTGGATCCCTGCCCCAGACTACGAGAGAGCGCAACCGGACCCGCTGGCGGACGCTGCAGCCGGCATCATGCAGCACATGAATAGCGATCACAAGGCGGAACTTGTCCTGCTGGCGCGAGTTTTTGCCGGCATCGAGTCGCAGGAGGCGGCCATTACTTCGATCGATCGACTCGGCTTCCACGTTCGACTAAAGACCCAGGAGGGCGTTCGCGGCGGACGTATCGCGTTCATGCGGGAAGTGAGTAGTCCGGCGGAGACCAGAAATGTCCTGGTAGAAATGGTGAAACAGGCACGGCAACCTGATGAGCCCCAGCATAGATAACACGCTCGCCAGTGAATTTTGACTATGCCTTGAGCTCCAGGCCATCTCGGGCCTTGGCAATCGCCTGATCGAATGCCTGATCCAGCCGGTCGTTGACACCTCGGCAGCCAGCGACTACCTTTTCAGCCCATTCCAGATAATCGCGACGACGCCGTAGCGGCCAATTTGCGGGAGGGCTGACCGCGATATCGCGCACATTGCAGATCTTGTCTGCAATTTTCAGCTGTTTGGCGCGGCTGGAAGAACCTGGCGCGTGCTCGACCTGAAGCTGTTTCCGCTGCGCTTTAGCAAGAGACTTGTCATCTGTCACTTCGCGGACCAGAGCGGTCGCCTCCGGCAATCCAGTCGCACATCTTCTGGGCATCCTTGCGACTGCGGTAGCCGTCATCGTAGATTGTTGCTCTCTTGCCCTTTACTTCAACGATTGCCCATATCTTCTCGACATCTTTAAAGACGTTGTCGGGGTGGTCGTACTCGTCTTGCTTTGAATGATACTTGCGCATCATTGACTTGCGTGCAGTGTCGTCGCCCTCGTAGCTGTAAATCGCCACTACGTAGTATTGCGGTTTCTGTTTCACTGGTCTCTAGTCTCCTTTAGGTGTTGGTTAAATTACTGCCCACAAGGGCTGGGATGGCCATGTAGCCCAGCCCGGCAGACTCGCAGAAAAAGCCGAAAACTCCGTTGCCAAAGTCGATTGCCTCGACCGTATTGCCGCTGCTCCACTGCGCCTGAACGATTGCGCCGTCGACGGTGGTACCATCCTCTTCGACGTAAAGCAACGGAGGGAGGTTCGACTCCCGCCCGCAAGAAATCGGGAACCGGTCCGAGGCCGGATTGAACTTCAGCACCTTAAATGCGCCGCCCCGGGAGGCCATGCGATTGAGATCGGTCAGGACCCACCGAGCCTTAGTTGGATCACTTATGATCAGTGCGTAATTGTTAGATGCCATACTTTCCTCATCTACTCTTTCCTTGGCCGCGGCTGCCCGCAAGGATCCAGATACAGTTGTTGACCAATATGCTCATTGCTGCTCCGCTCCTTGCGCTCCCTCTTCTTCCCCGAAGACCTTGTTGTGCCATGCCTCCTGCTCCTCCTCGCTGCCCGTGGTGAAGACCCGCCAGTCTTCGTCGGTAATCTTGGGGTAGCGTTTGCGGAACGATACGATGGCGTCGTCCTGCACTACCCGCATCGCCTCCTGACCCAGAACTTCGGCCAGCCGATTGAGGCGGCGGTTGATGAATGCGCTCCAGCGCCACTCACTGCTGCTGCTTGACTGGTAGAGGAACCAATCGAAGTCCTGCTCGAGTCGTTCTTCCGCCCAGTAGGCTGCTAGCTGTTTTAGCTCATGCCTCGTCGCCACGAATTCTGGTATCTCCTTGCCGCCTTCACCGTTAATTTCATCGACGCTCCCGACGATGAAAGGGCCCATGGCCATGGTGCCCAGGCCCTCAGTATCGCGGTTGCTACCAACCGATGCTTTTAATCGATCGAGGTAATCTTTTAGAATGCTTTGCGGTTGTCGGTTTTCGTTGTTATCCAATGTGTTTCTCCTTTGCTTCGGATGAGGCGGCATCCCTAGCAAACGGCCTGCGGTTTCGCAGATGAGATTCCATCCACTCAACGTGTAAGCATCTGCGGCCTGACCACCCCAAGTTGTTCTTCTGGCTTAATACTCGGGCTGGCAGAAAAAGCATTGAAATTCAGAGGAGATCAGCGAGGGATGGTTCCGGAGTAGTACCGGGTAGCAATGCAAGGACCACACGCTCGCTACCTTCGACCGAGCCACCGGTTCCGCACACGCCGGGTCGTCGTTCTTCACCAGATTCACCCGGCTGCTGACCTCGTATTACCGCATCAGCTCCGGGTCGAACGGCTTCAGCAGGTCACAGATGGCGTCCGCCTTCTGGAAGCCGGGGTCGAGCCGCATGTCGAAGGCGTCGTTGGGCAGGATCACGGGTATGCGGTTCAGACCGCAACAACTCGTATTGCGGTCACAACGCCTTCGACATGATGATTAAGTGGCATTCAACTCCAACCTTTCGCGAAGGTGGCGGGTGGAACTGCTCAGTGCCCGTCTCGACATACCCAAACTTGCGATACAGAGACAAATTATCCGGACGAAGGCTCAGAACGGTGATGTCCATGTGTTTGCAGCCGCGGCTTCGACAATGCTCCTCAGCGGCTTCCACCATCATTCGTCCCAGACCTGAGCCCTGCTGCGAAGGTTCAACGGCCAGCATGCCAAAATACCCGCGCTCGCCGCACAGTTCCGTGTACACGGTAGCGACGATTCCGCGTGATGCCGACTCCGCAACGAGAAACTCACCTTTCTGCATCATTTCCGCCACCCCTTCTGCGTCAGTCCGTGTGCCTTGAAAAAACATCTCGATGGCGTAGGCGGCATTAACAACCGGGACGATGGCGGGAACGTCGGTAGCGTTCGCGATGCGGATGCTAACCGTGTTGTTCGTGTTCATCTGGAATCTACCTTCTATATCGTAAACGGAAAGATTGTAAGCCCTTTGCACCCGCTCCGAAGATCGCTCACGTGAAGACACCTTCATTGCGGTGGTGAGCTAGACTGTTCTGGTGAACCTCCGAAACTGCGGACAAGGTGGGTTGAGCAGATGCCAACAACAATCGATTCGAATACTGCTGAACGGTTCGCAAACTTGGCCTTGGCGTGCGTGCACCGCGAATATCCCAACAAAATAGCGCATGCAATGAACAGCGATGCCGACGTGTTGCCGCCGAGAGAATTGACCCCGGCATTCTACGGATGTTACGACTGGCATTCGTCGGTGCACGGGCATTGGCTGCTGACACGATTGGCACGGCTCTTTCCCGACGCCGTGTTCACGCCCAGAGCACGCCAAGCTCTGCAACGAAACCTAACGGCAGAGAACATCTGGCACGAAACGGCGTACTTCCAAGGCGATGGACGTGCCAGCTTTGAGCGTCCTTACGGCTTGGCATGGCTGCTGCAACTCAGCGCAGAGTTACGCGAGTGGAATGACCCGCAAGCGCAGCAACTCGCTGCCAATTTGCGAGCCTTGGAAAATGCTGTCGTCGAGCGTCTACGAGATTGGCTGCCGAAGCTGGCCTATCCGGTGCGGTCGGGCGAGCATTCGCAAACGGCATTTGCCATGGGGCTGATGCTCGACTACGCACATACAGTGGGGAATTCCAGCTTCTCCGACCTGTTGATGGCGAAAGCTCGGCAGTTCTACCTCGGCGACACTGACTGTCCGCTTGCGTATGAGCCTTCAGGCGAGGACTTCCTTTCACCATGTCTGGCGAGGCCGACGTAATGCGGCGTGTGTTGCCAAGTTCTGAGTTCGCCCGGTGGCTGCGAACCTTCATGCCGCAGATTCCGGTTAATGGCAATGGTAACTGGCTGATGCCAGTCACGTCACCCGACCCGAGCGACGGCAAGCTGGCACATTTGGACGGCCTAAACTTGAGTCGAGCTTGGATGCTGGAGGGTATCGCTGCCGGGTTACCGAACGGGGATGAGCGGATTCCTGCGATCAAGGCTGCCGCCGAAGCGCACAGACATGCTGGTCTGGACGCCGTCACTGGCGAGTATTACGAAGGTGGTCACTGGCTCGGGAGCTTCGCCGTATATCTGGTAACCGGACGAGGGCTTTCAAATGGCTGAACGATGCTAACGGACGCCCCACCACGCATCGCAGACAGCAAAGGTTTTCTGGAAAGTGATCGAATCAAGACGCTCGATCTTCCGCAAAACAGCTCTCTGCTCACCATTGCAAACTCCATTGAGTCAGCCATGAAGGCTGGAAAAACAACGGATGTCCGCCGTGCCTGTGCGGAGTTTCTGGCAGAAACATCGAGGTTTTACCAAACCCCGAGCTGCGGCATCCGAGTGCTCGCAGCCCGACCTCTGCGAGTCCGTGAAAACTGGACGATAGAATTGTTCGGGGATTACCATCCCGAGAGCATGCTGATCCGCTTGTGGATGCGAACGGCGGTGCGAAAGGAAGTCACGTCGTTTGGAACGTTTCTGAACACGCTCTGCCACGAGTTTTGCCACCATCTCGATTTTCACCGATTCCGGTTTTCCGATTCGTGGCATACACGGGGTTTTTACGAGCGTACTGCCGCCCTTTACCACCACGCGAGAGGGACGCCGCCGAAGCGATTGTTCTGGACTCCAGTGTCGGGCGGAAGGTGGCGTATCGACTGGCCTCGGACGAATCGGGGTAGGTGAGCAGCCGCAAATGGCAAATTCGTTCTGCCGTGCCGCCCGGAAGAACTTGCGCCTTTGGAAATCCATTACCTTCGTAATTCGGAAAACTTGGCTTGGCGGGTTATGCTTTTATTCTCATGCAAATAGCAGGCTCAGTTCCCGACCTTCCCTGCGAGATTCGGTTTCCGCTTCATCTTCCTTTGACGGTACATTATTGCGGCGAGGACTTTGCTGCGGAGTCGTTGAACCTCTCGTCCACGAGTGGTCTGTTCCGTATTTGTAAATCCATTCCCGCTGGCAGTTCGATTCAGTTCACGATTTCGATGCCGGGGAATGCATTACAAGCGCCCAATGATGTTCTGGTAAGTTGCAGCGGACGAGTGTCCCACTGCTCTGCGGCGGCCGAAGGCTACGAATTGGATGCCCTGATAGATGATTACTGCTTTGAGCGTTAGAGGCGGGTGTTCGGGCGGAAGACAGGCATCAATGCTTGGGCGGCTTCGTGCCGATTCCAGATAGTTCCCACGCCTCACGAATGCTAGTCCGCCCCTCGCCAAACGGTTCCTTTCGCCACACGTGGAACAGGAACAACGACAGCCTCCGTCCGAACGCCAGTTGCACTATTTTCCATTTCCACATGGCTTAAGCGAATCCAATGATCCCAACTTACTGCAATTTACGTTCTTCCTCAAGAAAGAGGCAGCGGGGGTGTTGACGATTACGTTGTGATGTTTGGCTGTGGGATATCAGTCAGAATCTTTTTCGGGGACAGTTACGAACACTCTTCGTCCTCGAAATCGCACGGGATAAACCAAATTGCCGTTGGGAGTGATGTATTGGCCTTCCACATGAGCGACATCACACGGTTGCACTTGAAGCGATTCACTGACGGAGTGCAACAATTGCAAAGCTCGGGAATCAATACGTTTTGGGCTGAATTTCGAAGCCATGCATTTTCCCAGTTCCGGAAACCGGACAATACCATACCGACATCTAACCGTGCAACTGCTTTAGGATGGCATCATTCCGCCCGGCGTACTTGATCGCCATCCCGAGAATGGAGTATTCGTCCTCCTGATAGGTTGCGGCAAATGCGTCTTGGTACAGCAGCACCGTGTCCGCGTCAGCGGCGCACGCTTTCACAAACTCCGGGAGGCTGCTTTGAATCCTACGGACGAGTTCGGACTGCCGCTGCATGATTTCGTTTTCTGCCATGGTCATCTCCGGTCACAGGCACGCAGGGAAGATTGTAGACCTTCCAGAGCGGCGGCGAACCAACGAACGTGCGATCAAGAGTTGTGCCGAATACCGAGACCCGAACCCCACAGATTTGCCGCTTGATTTGAGGGCATCACTGGTGATCTCATCAAAGAACGGAAAAAAAAACAAATGGCAAGGGAAGCGAGAAAAGTTACCGCCGATTGGCAGCACCCCCGTGACGCTCGGGGGAAGTTTATCCCCATGTTTGAACCACAGATGGTGGACTTGATGAAAGGTGTTCGCAATCACCTTCAGATGTACGAAACG
>CAWFVJ010000022.1:0-183315 GCA_963819175.1 uncultured Acidobacteriota bacterium | reverse complement strand
TATCGATCATCTGAACCTGCATTCTTTGTAATCTGTTCGGCCACGCCGTCGTTCCAGCGTGTGAAGGGCGAATGCGGACGTTCGCTGCGATTTCCCTACCTTCGGCCGCCTCGATTGGACTCGTGCGGGAACGATCGCCTGGCTCGTCGTCCTGCCGGCATTTGTGGAGCACGGAACCGACGGCCGCGAGCACAAGGCCGACGGCGGTTGTCCTGCCAACCAGCGCATCAACCGTTGTCGGTTACTTGCCGGCCCATTGGGACGTTGCCGCAGTACCAGTGGCAACAGAGTGACTGTCGGCTGCTGCACGTGTGCCAGGCACTGCTCCAGCAGTGCTGCCACTTCGCCGGACGACTGGTAACGGTCTGCCGGATTTTTCGCGTGAAGTTTGTCGATCGCGCCGCCAGCCATTCGGGAATGTCGGGGTTGATCTCGCGGATCGGTCGCGGCGTGTCGTCGGTGATGCGGCGGAGGACGCCAACTGGTTTCCGCCCGGAACGGCGGCCGGCCGGTACACATCGCATACAGCACGCTGCCCAGGCTGAACAGGTCGCTGCGGATGATCGAGCGGTTCGCCGCGGGCCTGCTCCGGCGACATGTATTGCGGCGTGCCGGCGATGACGCCGCGTCCGCGTCAGGCTGGCGTCATCGACCGCTCGGGCCAGGCCGAAGTCGGTGATCTTCACCCGCTCGACCCCGTTCTCCAAAAGGATGTTGGCCGGCTTGATGTCGCGATGGACCAGTCCCTGGGCATGGGCCGCGGCCAGGCCCGGAGCCGTCTGCATGCCGATCCGCAGGATCTCCTTCAGGTCCAAGCGGGCCGCTGCGGGCGATGCGATCGGCTCAGCGACACGCCAGCGACGTACTGCATGACGATGTAGGGAAGCCTTGCCCTCCTCCACGGCGTGGATGGATCACGATTGATCGTGGCCCACGGCGGCGGCGGCCTGGGCTTCGCGGGAAACGCTTGTGCGCCGTGCTGCTGCCGGCCAACTGCGGCGCGAGCACCTTGATCGCCACGAAGCGGTTGCAGTTCGCGGTGAAGCCTTTGAACACCACCCCCATCCCGCCCCGGCCGATTGTCGCCAGAACGTCGATGTCGCCCAGGCGGCCCAGGGCTTCGGCAGCGCCTCGACGGTTCCAGGAAGTCGACAGCGAAGTCGGTGGCCGACTCGGCGGCTTCATCGTGCTGATCGGGAATTCGCTCCAGCCGACACTGGGCCGCCGATGTAGTCGAATCCGCCTCCCGTTTCAGCGCAGCGCTGACCTTCGACCAGTCCTCCTGCCCTCCGGCCAGTCGTTCCAGTTCCTGCCGGCAATCTGGACACTCCGCCAGATGACCGGCCAGTTGTTCCTCCTGCCGCTCGGACAACCTGTCGTCCAGCGACTGGCGAAGGAGCTCCCGATCACAGGCGAGTGGTTTATGGGTCATAGCTAATCCGTATCGACTTCCGCGATTTTAGCTCGAATCCGGGCCATGATCCGACAACGCGACATATAGATCGCTCCGGGCGTCACGCCGAGCTCGGCTGCCATTTCAGCCACCGACCGCCCATCCACGTGAGTCGCCCAGAATGCCTTCCACGATGTATCACGGAATTCGCCGCGCACCTCTCCGGCAGCCCAAAGCACCAGTTCGTATTCGTATTCGCGAACGCGTTCGTTGTCGGTTTCATCCGGAGCCCGCTCGAGTATCTCCAGGAAGTCCGTCCCTCCCTGACCGCGAATCCGGCGCCGTTCGCGCTGCATGAATTTGATCACCACGTTGCGGGCCACGCGGTGCAGCCAGCGTCGAAACGATGCCGTTCTGCCGTCGTCACGCCAGCCTTCGACACCGCGGGCGATGGCGAGCAGCATTTGCTGCGACAGGTCGGCGACATGTCGCTCGGGTATCCCCTGCCGCTCGATGAGCCGCCGCAGGAACGGCTCGTAGGCCGTTACGAATTCCGTCCATGCGAATTCGTTCCGCTCCCCTTTCAGCCGCAGAATCAGGCTGGGTCGGGTTTCGGGTTGCGGCATGGGCGCCTGTCTCCGCTATGTACTCGTCTCCTGTATGTAATAGTCCCGGATCCCGACAGAATCTCACGCCAGGAACCGAATTTCCAGCGGAATCGCGGAAAAGATGGAACGTGCCGAATTTTTCAGCGATCCTGCGAGTCGCGGTTATCCAGCGCGGCCTTCGGCCGCAACCAAGACTTAAAAAACCACGGATAACACCGATGACACGGATACGGCCGCCCGTTTATCTTTATCCGTGGCATCCGTGTTATCCGTGGTCCCCTTCGTCCGTTCTCAGTTTGAAATGCGCGGCGGCTTGACAACAAATCGACGGATAGTAGTACGAAAACCGCCTGAAATGGGGGGTTTTTCGACCGGTCTCCGCCGACCCTGTGTCGGTGGGACCACGACTGAATGCTATCTCGTGATAACCCGGATCATACGGTAGGTCTCCACCGACCCCGTGTCGGTCCCGGACGCCGGGACGACTGACGGCTATTGCCGCGGAATTTGGCTCATAGCTTTCAGTCATTGGCTCCACCGACACGGGGTCGGTGGGGGGCGGAGATATCGGCGACGTGTATTATTAGCTTCCAGTCATTGCTTCCACCGACACAGGGTCGGTGGGGAGCGTTGTGCAGGTTGAACGTTTAATTGACCTCAGGCCGTATAACCAGCGCGGCCTTCATCAGAATTATTCCCACCGGGGGGCGTGGCAATCCCTCCGCCGACACGCTCCATGACGGTCAAGCGGCGCAGGCTGAAGCCTGAACTCCAAATCACACTGCGGTGTACCCGCCGTCGACCATCAGGTGTGCCGCCGTAACGTACGAGGCGTCGTCGGAGGCCAGAAACAGGATGGCCTTGGCGATCTCGGACGTATCGGCGATGCGCTTGAGCATGCAGGCGCCGCCCCAGGCGGGGTCGGCGTCGGCCGCTTTCCGGTCCATGCCTTTCTCTCCCGAAAGCCGCTCGACGATCTGCGTCCAGACAGTTCCCGGGCAGACGGCATTCACCCGAATGTTGTCGGGCGCCAGGTCCAGGGCCATGCAGCGGGTCATCGTGGCGATTGCGGCCTTCGTGGCGTTGTAGGTGACGAACTGTGGTTGGGCGATGAAACTCGAAATCGAGCCCAGGTTCACGATCGCGCCGCCGCCGGCCTTGCGGATTTCGGGGACGACGTGTTTGGTCACGAGCGACGCGCCGATTACGTTGACATCGAGAATCTGCCGCCATTCTTCGACCGTCGCATCGATTCCCTTGAGGACGAAGATCGCGGCGTTGTTGACCAGAATGTCGATTTTGGCGAACGTCTTAACAGTCTCGCGCACCATCCGCACGATGCTCGCCTCGTCGGCGACGTTGGTTTCAACGAACAGCGCGCGGCCGCCCCGTGCGGCGATCTCGCGGGCGACGGCACGGCCTTTTTCGGCGTTGACGTCGGCGATTACCACCGCGCACCCTTCGGCGGCAAACAGGTCAATTGTGGCCTTGCCGATGCCGTCGGCCCCGCCGGTAACGATGGCAACCTTACCGTCAAGTCGACTCATGGAAGATTTCGGAATTGTCTTCATCCGCCCGCGGCCGGAGCTTTGAGCTCTCTGGCCCATTCGGTGTAATCGTAATCGCTTTTGAGGCGTTCGCGGGCGTCTTCGGCACGGTCTTTTTTGCCCGCCTTGTCCCAGAGCGGCACCAGGCGAAACAGGGCTTCGGCATGCAGTGGCTTCTCAGAGGCGAACATCACATCGACAAGCAGGTAGGCCAAAAGCGCGTCCTTGTCGTCCCCCATTTCCCGCAGGCAATCTCCCTTGCGGAGAAAGGCCTCGGCGTTGACTTTTGAGTCGTCTCCAGGAGCATTGTGGATCACCTCGTCGAGCAGCTTCAGCGCATCCTCATATTTTTTCTGGGCGATCATGATACGGGCCTTGCCCAGCATGGCTTCCTGCCGCTGCGACTCTTCGACCGGTCCTTCCGGCTTCATGGCCACAACCGCTTCGTATTCGGCGGCCGCTTCGTCGAGCTTGTTTTCCTTGAGCAACAGCCGCCCCGACGCGATCCTGGCTGCCATCTGATATTCCTTCCAGGCGCCTTGCCGAGCGTGTCGAACGCAAGCTTGGCTTTGATGAAATCATTCCGGGCGGCGTAGAGCTGCCCCAGATAATTGACCGCGTCATAGAACCGATAATGGTCCGACTGGCTCTTGCGGAAATCTTCGAGCTTCTTGATCGCGTCGTCGATTTTTGCCGGCTCACCCAGGGCCAGCTTCGCCGATGCGCGGGCGATGCCGAATTCCAGATCGGCTTTCGCCCAAGCGTTCGTGGCCTTGCCCGACTGCACCGCGCTTTTGATAGCCCTCGATGGCTTTCTGGTAGCGGCCGGCGTTTTCGTCGCTGCGGGCCACGCCGGCGTCGGGCGTGTCGCCGGTCCAGGCAATGCTCTGGATCTCATTGGCAGGTACTTTGATCGTATCTTCTTTGGGCGGCTTGCCTTTGATTGTCACTTCGGTCTTCGAGACCCCCGAGACCTCGCCCGAAAGAGGCTTATCGCGCTTGCGGGTAATCTGTTCGGCGGCCCGAGCTGGGGTTCCAGCGACAACCGCAAATATGAGTGCCGATGTGGCAACCAGACGTTTGTGAGACATGATGCTAATCCCGTTTCGATTTGGCAGTTCTTTCTTTGGGCGGAGGACTGTCGGGTAATTCAAAAGAGATTTCAGGCTCGTCCATAATGACCGGCCGTCGCCGGCGCTGGCGTTTTTTCTGCCGGGCCAGAACGTAGTACGCTGCGCCGCCAGCGACCGCCAGCAGTGCCGCCACAATGGCGATGATCGTTCCTGGGCCGCCGGCAGCAACCTTGGCGATCGGTTTATCGCTGGCCGCCGCGGCCTTTTTCTTTTTCTTCTTCTTGGCAGGCCTGTCGTCGGCAGTGCCGGCGCCTGGATTTGCCGCGGCCAACTCTTGCACGGCCTTATTCGCGGCGGCTCGCTCCTCTTTCGTCATGCCGCGCCGATCCAGGTCGACGACTTCTTTTCCCTTCATTTCGGGCATGCCCAATTCGAGCATGTCCTGTTCGATGTTGCGGTACAGGCTGTTGAACCTGGCCCAGGTTTCGCCTCCGCCGAGCTGGGGCATCATGGCGGCCGTCCCGCGGATGCTTTTGTAGGCCGAGGCGAGCAACTTCTTGCGGCGGGCATCGGTCGACTGGGCGATGGCGTACTTGTACCAGCAGTCAGCCGCATTGTAACTGGCGTCGAGATATTGTTTCTCGTATTCGGGTGTGGGATTGCTCTCCATGGCACCCCTGATTTTTTCCGCCAGTCCCACCCAGCCCCAAACCTTCTTGTCGTCTGCGGTTTTTCCCTTTTTCGGCGGCTGCCCCTTTGATCGCGACTTCCCATTTATCGAGATCGTCACCACGTGAGGCCCAGTCCTCGAACAGCCGGGCGGCTTCTTCCTGAACGTCGAGCGCCGGCTCTTTTTCTTCAAAATGCCGACGATCATCTGGTGGGCTTCGGCGAACGATTTCTGCCTTCGCTTGCACGTCACCAGCTTGAGCTGCACGACCAGAACTGCTCCCTCGGGAATCGTACCGGGCTTGACGGCTTCCATATCGAGCAGCAATTGCAGCGCGGCGGCCCCCTTGCCGAAATAGTTCTCGGCCTTGGTGGAATCGCCCTTTTCGAGCCCATCGCCCAGGGAGCGATAGGTTTCGGCGACCCAGATCAGCGTGCTGAAATCGTGCCCTTCCTTGCGATTGAACATGTCTTCGAGAAACGTCTCAAATGACTTGAGAACTTCGGCCAGTCGCGGATCCCGGGCCGATTGCAAACGCTGAACTTCCTTTTCGAGCTCTTTACCCAGTTCCAGATAGATCTTCGTGACCGAGGCCCCGCCCCCGCCGGCCCCCACGATTTTCTCGAGCTCGCGCATCGTGGCCCGCGCTTTCTCGAGGTCTTGCAGCCCCACGTAGGTACGCAGCACGACCTGGTACACGTACCCGGCGAACTGGCGGCTCTTGAAGCCCCCTTTGTTTGGCCGGTTCTTCTCGTCTCCACCGGGCGCGGCGACCGCGGCGACGACCGGAAGGCGTCCCTCGGTGAGCATGCCCAAGGCCCCCTTGTAGTCTCCCGAACCGTTCAGGATGTTCGCATAGTTGAGCTTCGCCTCAGTCAGGCTGCCGAGCTTGCTTTCATCGACCTGGGCAATCTCGCCGGGAAGCTGTTCCTCGAATTTGGCGATGGCGCTGCAGGATTTCCTGCGATTGCTTGAGCAGCCCGTCGAGCTCTTCTTTGGGCTTGCGTCGTCTTCAGGGCGTATCAATTCGTAAACGTAAGCGTACCAGTAGGCATTGCCGGCTTTGAGCTGCGCCGCCAGAAATTGCGGAGCGGACTCGGGCACTTGCAAGAGCCACTTGGCTGCTTCGGCCGGCTGCTGTGTCTCGATATACACCTGGGCCAGGTCCATGCGCGCGTCGTTGGCCTTATCGCTGGCTGGCCAGTTGGTGGTGATGAAATTGCAGACTTCGATGATCCGCTTGATTTCGGCAGCGCGATTTTGCTCGCTTTCGCCATAATAAGCCCGGATATAGGCGGCCTGCGCCAGGTACGCCGCATCGAGCGCCATCTCCGGCTGCGAGACGAGCGACTTGCGGGCCACGAAATCGGCCACGACGGCCGCATCGTAGCTGCGGTTCGACGGCCCTGTTCCCGACTCGTCGCGCATGTATAGATACAGATACGCCAGGAAATACCTGGCCCGGTTGACATCTTTGAGATCGTCTTTGGGGCCTGCCAATGCCAGCCCGAGGCTGAGAATCCTGGCGGTCTCTTTGAGCAGCGGCTGCAATTCGCCCGCAAGCCTGGCTTGCTCAGACCCCTTGGTCTCGCGAACTTGCGTGACCTTCTTTTGAACGTCGTTCACCATGCTCTGGGCCTGTCCGAACGCGGTGGCGAAATCCTTAGGATCGCCCGGCTCGCGATTGAGAGCGACCATCAGTTTCTGAATCATGGCGGTCGAGGCATCCTTATATTCGCCTTGAAAGCGATTGATGACCCGCGCCGCCGCGAGAGCCTGCTGGTTGTACTTGTTGCGTTCGGCTTCACTCGTTTCTTCTTTCTTGGCGAGCATCTCCAGGGCGCGGACCATTTCCCATTGAATCCCGAGCCCGACCCTGCCGTTAGCGATTCCGCGGTTTTCCTTAAGCCATTCCTGGGCTTCCTGGATGACGACTTGAAAGTCTTTTCGCTTTTCATGATTCAGACAGATCAGGCGAAAGTGCCGCACCATGTCTTGCAGCCGCTTGAGTGCCGGCGCCGATTTGCCGTCCCCGTGCCCCAGAAGCTCGTTGTAAAAACCGAGGGCCTTGACGATGTCGTCCTGCTCTTCGAAGCATTTCGCTTCCCACATGCGGGCATAGAGCCCCCCGACCATTTGGCGGTAACGGTCGTGAATCTTCTCGAACGAGGTTGCGGCTTCGCTGAGCAGCCTTTTGTTCTCGGACGATCCCTTGTCGTAGGTCTGCGCTTCTTCGTAAGTCAGCACCGCGAGATTGAGCAACGCCTGGATAAAGTTACGAAGAGCCAGCTCTGCGCCTCCCATTTCACTTTGTCTTTGTTTTTGTCGATGAATGGGTCGTATTTGTCGAGTGCCTCTTTGTAGCGGTCGTATGCGGCCTGGCGCACTTTGCGGGCTTCGGCAAAATGGGCCCGCGCCCGTTTTTGAAAGTCGCCCTTTTTCGCGACGTTTCCGGGAGACCGCGATTGCAACACCTCGACCTTTCCTTTGCTTACGATGACATTCGCCAGTTCGGCGTTGGCCTCGCCCGCGTTCGGGTGATTCGGGCTGGCCTTCAAGAACTGCTCAAAGTAAGTTCGTGCCTGGTCGAGTTGCCGCGTTTGTGCCTCAGGATTGCGCAACCCCTGGGCCCCCTGCAACAGCGTGATCGCCTTCTCGAACGGAATAACCTCTTTGACGTCGGCCGGAACGTCGGTCCGCTTTTCCAACTGCTCGAGGTACAGCAGCGCGTAATCGTGGTAATCGCGGTCGCGCAGCCCCTTGACGAATTCCAGATAGGGTTCCGCGGCCCGGGCGGGAGTTGCCCAAATCGCCAGTCCTGCCGACGAACCAACCACTGCCAGAACAATCAGTCGGCGCAACCCCATAGATTTCTTCCTCGCAATATGCCGAAGATCGCCCCTGACAATTTCGGATCTCGGATTTTGGATTTGGGATTCAGGTTGAACGCACCACAATTTCCACCCCTGTGCCGTGCAATCCACTCTTCCCTTAAACATATCCGTCGCAGGGTGTCGTGGGAAGGGGGCGCAGCCCCCCATTTCGCCGCGAGGCGCAGCCGAGTGCAGGGAATTTCGGATTTCGGATTTCGGATTTACAAGTGACGCGCAGCGTCCTCCTTAATAAATCCGAAATCCGAAATCCCATTTCCGAAATCAGCGGCAGTTGACATGGCACTCGGCTATGCCTCGCGGCGAATTGAACGGCTACGCCTTCGGCGCGACAGTCACTTCGACGTGATCGATTCGCCGGTCATCCAGATCGACGACCTTAAGCTCGAGGTCGTGCCACGATGTTTTCTCGCCAGGGGCCGGCATGCGGCCCAGAAGTTCCAGGACCAGTCCGGCCACTGAGCTGACATGTCGCGGGGCATCGGCCAGCAGGTGTTGACGTCCCAGCCGTTCCAGCAGGTCGGCAATACTCACCGTTCCGTCGACCAGCCAGCTCGATGCGTCTCGCTGGATGATCTGTTGTTCGACCCGTTTGTGATGGTCGGTCAACAGCTCTCCGACAAGTTCTTCGAGGACGTCTTCAAGCGTCACCATCCGCGCGTCGCGCCGAATTCGTCGACCACAATGGCAAGCTGATTGCGCTGTTCCTGGAACCGCACCAGCAATCGGTCGAGCCGCATCGTATCGGGCACCGTCAGCGCCGGCCGGATCAATTTCCGCAAATCGAGCTTCCAACCCAGGTACTGCTGCCTGAGCACGTCCTTCAAATGCACGAACCCGATGATGTGGTCGAGATCGTGCTCATAAACCGGAAGCCGTGAAAAGCCGGCCATCGCGATGACTCCCAGCAGCTCTTCAGGCGGGGTCTCGACGTCGACGGCATCGATGTCGACTCGCGGTTTCATGATCTGCCGCGCCGTGCGGTCTCCCAGTTGCAGCGCTTCGAATGCCAGCTTCTGTTCCACCGGGTCGACGACTCCTTCAGCCGTCCCCATTTCGATGAGATGGCGGATCTCCTGCAATGATGTCGCCGGGGTGTCGGCCGCTCGCACGCCCCACAGCGCGGCCAATCCGTCTGTTCCCTTTCTGAGAAACCAGACGAGAGGACGCAAGAGCCGCGACAGCCAATCCAGCGGACGGGCGACCGTGCGGGCGATCGCCACCGACTGCGCTGCGGCCAGTCGCTTGGGAAGCAATTCGCCAAACGCCACCGACAGGACCGAATAGGCGACGACGGCGACGAGCACCGCGCTGGCCGTGCTCATGTCCGATACGATGCCCCAGCCCGACGCGTTCAGTCGCGGCGCCAGCACTTCCACGACGGCGACCCCGCCCATCACGGCTGCCAGCGTGTTCAAAAGCGTCACGGCAACCTGCACGGCAGGCAGGAACCGGGAAGGGCTTTGTGCCAGTTCGAGGGCCAGCCGGGCCCGTCCGTCGCCGGCCTCAGCCTGTTGCGCAAGCTGCATGCGATTGGCCGAAATCAAAGCGATTTCCGCCCCCGCCAGGCAGCCGTTGAGAAGTATCAGCAAGGCCACTGCTGACAACTGCCCAATCAGCCAGAAATCCATGAAATGTCCCTTCGGGGGGCGCCAATCGTGGGGTAGGTTTTCCAACCAACTGCGTTGAAGATCTTTGTGAGCCCAAAAACGGCCTGAATATTGATCATTTTGAATCGTCGTTGATGAAGAACGGCCGCGCCCGCCATGTCAAGCTCGATTTTGACGGAGAAATCGCCACAACTCCTTATTCGTCGGCAATTTACGGGTGGCAAAGATGTTCAACGCAGTTGGTTTTCCAACCTGCCCGTGGGCTCGTATTGCCGCGCAGAGGAAAGGGGACACTAATCTACGCCGCTGGTCGTTGCGGGATTATCTTCATCCGTTTCCGCAGAAGTGAAGTCGGGCGTCTCGTGGTCGCCCGATCTGCCGACATCGAGGTATTCGCCGCAATGCGGGCACTCCTGCACGCTCCCTCGATCTGTTGCAGGAAATTCAGCCGATTGGCCGCATTCTTCACAACGCACGACGATCGGCTCGCCGTGTGCGGCGGCCGCTGTCTGCTGTGCCAGCGTTTTGGAATGCTCATCGAGCAGTTGCTTCGCCTGCGGCGCACCGGCTGCATCGAGCACCCAGACCTCGACGCCGCCGGCATCCGATTCGAGCGGCGAAAAGGGCGTCATTCCGGGCAATCCACCCAGCGTGCGGGTGTCCATCACCCGTGCAGGAAAACCCTGTTCCGCGAGCCAGGCGGCGACGACATCCGCTTCCCCTTCACTATTGGCCACGTAGACACAATTCGCATCGCGATGCATTTTTCATGATCCTCGTGCAACGAATGACCGCAAGGGTTCTGGTCGTGACGACCGAACGTCAGACAGGTCCAGCAGTTCGGTCTGCGAATCACCGTACCGAGTCGGGGCGAATGCTTCAACCCCGGCGTCATCGAACACGGAGGCGAATGGGGGTGGCCTGGGCGGACCCTTTGGGAAGCCCGGGCGGGTGAACCACGCACTGCACGCCCAAAACCGTTGCGAGGATGAATCCGATTGCTGGCCGAGTTAGCTGACAGAATAGGTTGGCTTGCAAGTCGCCGCGACTCTTCACCCGCCGGGGCTTCGCTTCGCTACAGCCACGGCCACCCACGCTGCGCGTCGTGGACCCAGCAACGCTGCAACGGTTCACTTTACCTTAATGGCCTTGGCCGCGGGCTGGCCGGGGTCTGGGACTGGGCCGCGGCGACAGGAACTCGACGCCGGCCACCATCGACAGGTCGCGGTTCTCCAGATCTTTAGCTTGCTGCGGGTCGACTGAGAACACGAACGAGACCTGACGCCCATCCGAGTTGGCGACCAGATAGTAAATCCACTGCATGGGACTCGACTCCGGCTCGTTCTTTTCGTTCAACCGATCGACCGATCCCACGGCCACCACACGGAACACGTACAGCCCGTCCTTCAATTTCAGTTTCTCAGACTGCACGATCTGCTGGAAATTCTTGCCCAGGGTCTGGCGGATGTCGGCTTGGAACTGCTCTTCCGACACGTGCTGTCCCGGCTCGGCCTGGGGAAGCTTCTTGATGTTGCACTGGGCAATGAACCCGCCTTGATCGAGCAGCCGCAGCAGGGCTACTTCGGAACTTTGATGAAACAAATGCCAGCGGCGATCGTGGTACATGCGCAAATTCCAGGCGGGGGCCTCCAGCATCAACAGGCGATTTGCGGCATTGGGCTCGACGGGCAGACTCGTCAGGTCCTTCTCGGTCAATCGCGTGGGGTGCTCCGCAATCTGCCGCGAAACGGCAACTCTGGCCACTACATCCAGGCCGGGAGAAACGGCGCCAATGGCCCGCTTCTCGGTCTGCGTGACCTCGATCCGGCTGACCAGTTTCTGGTTTCGATCGTACAGCAGGTGCCCATCGACGTTGATTTCGGCGGCCGCTCCCACGGCCGCCCCCACGATTTCCCCTTGAAAACCGATACGGGCGACATTCGCCTTGACTGACTCAAGCCGGCACGTCAACTCGCCTTTCTCGACCGCTTCCAATCCCGTCACGAGCGGCAGGGCCCAGACCGGCGCTTTCCAGCTTTCGTCCAGCTCGACTGCCGAGTCGGGAAGCAAACCCAGCACGGCCAAGCTGTCGCCGGGAACGTGCAACAGTTCCAATTCGTTGTAAGTGAGCGGCCCGGACGGGCTGAACAGCTCGATGCCTTCCAGTTGCCCGTGGGCGACAACGAGCCGCTGGGAATTCCTCAGCGACGAATTCGAAAGCTGATCGCCCGCCTGGATGCTCGCCCGGGCCTGCTCGTAATGGCGATTCTGCGCAGCGATTCGGCTTCGCGACCGCCTTTGGGCAGCCGCCGCTCGAAATATTCGAACCGGGCCTCGACCGCCAGCTTCAAGGCTTTTTCGGGGCCGGGCGCGCGGAAAGAGCTTCCCGCCGACGGAAAGATCGACCTCGACAATGCGAATCCGCACGTCGGAAGTTTCTTCCAGCAACTCGATCCGTTCGGCCGCTGCGAGTCGATTTGCCTGTTCGCGTACCCAGCGCCAGAACCATTCCCGCAATCCAAAGGGTCCGTCCGAATACCCATCGCATCCCTGCACCTCCATTCGCCGTACCGATCAACAGACCGCTCCCTCACGGTCGCGGCTCGTCTTTCAACGGGCTGCTAGGGGTTTGTACAATACTCAGGCAACCGGATACAATAGAGTTTAGGCCGCTGAACGACTGTGCGATCGCGGTTTCGGGCTTTCTCTTGTCATCAGTCCTTCGGCGTTTGGCACGTTCCACTCCCTCCTATGCCCCCTCCCGCGAGTGTTCGCCGCCCGACCCTGCCCAAGGTCGCGTCGGCGGCGGCAATCGTGCTTGCCGGAACACTCGCGGTGGCATTTCACGTCGCCTCTGTGTTGGGCGACCCCGATCTGTCGGCAGGCATCGTCAGCCGCGGTTTGTGGCAAAGAACCGTTCTGGGATTGGGCGGCGAGATCTTCCGGAATGCTGGCATCGAAGTCGCTGAAGTGCCGATTGTGTCGCTCGCGGTCCCGGTCGCAGGGCTGAGCATTCTGGCATGGCTGACTCGGCGCCGTTTGGGTTTCTGCGCCCGCCAGATTTCATATCCGGGCGCTTTGTATGTGTGGGGGCGAAATGGCTGGCTCTGGTGGCTGGTTGCCCTTGTCTGGGAAATATTGGCTTTTGCATCCGAGCTCGCCAGATCGCCGTCATCGCAGGCGTTGTGCCAGGCAACCTTGCCAATCTGGCACAGCATGCTCTGGGCCGGCTGGCTGACGACGTTCGTGATGCTGGTCCGCCGGCCCGCTGCTGCCGTCTTTCGACAGGAAAACTCCGACCGAATTCCTCGCGTCGTCTGGGTCGCCATGGCGGTCTACTTTATGTGCTTCGCCGCCATGAACTGGCTCTTCTGTACGATGCGCTGTTGATGCCGCACGGCGACTCGGGCATGTATGAAGAGCACATCTGGAACCTGCTGCACGGCAAGGGATTTCGCAGCTATCTCGACAACGGGCGGCTGTTCCTCGGTGAGCACGTGCAGGTCATTCATTTGTTAGTTGCTCCACTATATTGGTTCTGGCCGCTCGCACGTCCTGCTGGAATTGTGTCAATCGGCATCTCTGGCACTGGGGGCGATCCCCGTCTACCACATTGCGCAGTCGGCACACGGCCTGCAACGGGGCAGCGGCGCTCTTGGCGATCGCGTACCTCTTGTACTTTCCCATGCAATACCTCGACATCGCTGTGACGCTCAAGACGTTCCGCCCGAATTCATTTGAGATCCCACTGTTTCTGTGCGCAGCTCGATGCGCTGGAGCGGTGCCGTTATCGCGCATGTCTGGCATGGTTGGGAATGACTCTACTTTGCCAGGAAGACGCGGCGATGGTGATCGCGCCGCTGGGAATCTGGATCGCGATGCGGCAAGCACGTTGGGCCGCAGTTGCCGATCGCAGCGCCCGCCGTCGGCTGGCCTGGTTCGGTTGGGGACTGGCAGCGTTCGGCGCCGTTTATGTCGTGCTGGTGGTCAAGGTCGTGCTGCCCTGGTTTCGCGGCGGGGAAGAGGTGCACTTTGCCCGGTATTTCTCCGAGCTGGGCGAGACCTCCGGCGAGATTGTCGCAAATGTCGTCGCGGATCCCAGTTTGCTTCTGGACAAATGGTTCAATGTCAAGTCATTGCTGTTCGCGGTGCAATTATTGGCTCCGCTCGGATTTTTGGCCCTGCTGTCGCCGGGTCGGCTCGCCGTCGCAGCGCCGATGTTCGGCATTCTAATCTTAAGCGAACTGACCAATTCACCGCTGCATCATTTTCATGCGCCGCTGGTTCCGATTCTCGTCTGGGCGGCGGCCGCGGGGCTCGCTCACATCGAGCCCGTCTGTGCCCGATTCGCTGCCTGGCGGCACCAGCGCCGCCGCGCCGAGGCCAATGACGGCGAACGCCGACGCATTCCGCCGGAAGACTTCGTCGCCAGCGGAAAGACGCTTCCGGCAATTCAACCGACGGCGCGTCGCAACGCGAGGTCCGATTCGTCCTGCCGGGCACGAGCGGCGCCCGTTGTCGCGGCGGCCGTATGGGCTGCGCTATGCGCGTTTTTGACAGGAGTGCCAGTCACGTTCTCACCGCTGGGCATTGGGTTCTGGGACCCGTATTCGACCAAATACTGGAAGAGCCTGTACGTTCCCGGGGAACGGGCGCGGCGATTCCCGGCCGCTTTCGCGCTCGTGCCGCCCGAGAGCCGCGTCGCCTCGACTGATTACATCCATCCGCGGTTCACACACCACGACCGGTCCTACGATTACAGCCTGTACGCAAGAAAGGTGCCTGACGATCTCCAACGATCCCGATTACATCGTGATCGACACGCAGCACCGCTACAGCGACATCAAGCGGCCCGAGGAAGTCGAGGAATACCGCCTGCATCCGGACCAATGGGAACTGCTGGATGACAAGACGGGCGGTTACTTCCTGGTGTTCAAGCGGCGCCAATTCGGCTCGCAGTAAGCTGCGCCGTCGTCGTTTAGCCGCGAGGCGCAGCCGAGTGCTGCGCACGCGCGACGTCAACTCTGGAGCACTCGGCTGCGCCTTGCGGCTAAACGACGTCTTCTACAAATACCGCAGCCGCTTCTGAATATCGACGTTCACGCTCTGGTAGCGGCGCGTCAGATTGCCGGGGTTGAACTGCTGGATGCGGACTTCTTCGAGATCGTCGGCGCCGATCGCGTTCGTGAAGATCGGCAGCAGAAACTGGATCCCCAGCTTCGAGGGCTGGAAGCGGTGCGCGTCGTACAGCGAGCGGTGCAGTTGCCGCGGATGGATGATGCCCCATTGGTCGCGGAGTTTGTTGGCGGGGATCGAATCGACGTAAAACCCGCGGCTGGCCGTCCATTGCAGCGTGACGACGCAGTTGTTGAAGCCCTCGACCAGCACGTCGACCGCTTTGCCGCCGAGCTGGGCGGCGTGAAACCGGTCGAACAGAATCGGCCGTCCGCCGCGCTGCGTGTGCCCGAGTTTACGGGTGAACATCGCCGAGTCGGCCGATTCGTTCCGCCGCCGGTCGGTGAAGTAGTCGTCGCCGATCGTCTTGGAGAGCATCTGCTTGAGGGTCTCGGCGGCGCCGCTGAAGATGATGTTTCCCGCCGGATCGGTGCTTTTCGAGATCGGCCCCCAGCGGCCGGCCCTGCTCGTCGACGACGCCTTCGCCCACGACGATCACCACGTGCTTCTGCAGTTCGTAGAGCTCGCGGACGCGCTGTTCGAGACGCGGGTAATCGAGGGGCACCTCGGGAATCAGGATGATGTCGGGCTGCCCGTACGCCGACCCCAGGGCAATGTACCCCGAGTCGCGGCCCATGACCTCGATGATGGCGATGCGGCGATGACTTTCGGCCGTCGTGCGGATCCGCTGGATGCCCGAGCGGCCGCGACGTAGACCGCCGTCGCGTACCCGGGCGTGGCGTAGTTGATGATCTCTTCCAGCTCGATATCGGGTCGGCCCGGCAGCTTGCGGTACGTGAACTTGCCCGGTTGCGGGCCCGGTTCGCGCAGCCATTCGGTGGCCTCTTCGGCGTAATTGAGCCCCAGGTCGTTGTCGATCGTCTTGGGAGCCAGCACCGTGGGAAAACATTGCGACAAGGGCTGCATGCCGTTGATCGTGCCGTCGCCGCCGATGCAGATCAGCCCCTCGATGTCCCAGTTTTTGCAGCCGGCACGGCGACCTCTCTGATCGTCGCGTATCGTCGGCATCGATGTACGTTCGCGAGGCCCCCAAGAGCGTCCCGCCCAGACTACGGGCTCAAGCTCGGGAATCGTCGAGAAGAGCGGGTTGAGGTGCACGTGCGGCACCCGCGGGTTCAGCATCCCCGAAAAGCCCTTGATGATGCCGTACACCTCGATCTTCAACGCGTTGGCGCGGACGACCGCGCCGTGAATCGTGGCATTGAGCGCCGGCGTGTCGCCGCCGGCCGTCAGATATTCCAATGCGGTGCATGCTCTCGCTCCTCTTGAGTCAAACCTGAAAAGAACATATATCAGGAATGGGGGTCAACGGCAAGGGAGAACGACCATGAAATTCTTGTCGGATGTGTGTGTTCGGCACTCCTGGGCGGCGTGGTCGCGGTCGCGTCTGGGAATACCGACCGGTGCCGCACGCCGTCGCAGCGGCGGCCGACGGCCGCGTCCCGCCGTCCCGCGGATGCCGCAAAACACACGGCGCCCCGAAAAAAGGGCCCCCGCCCGCCTCGAGCAGGGCTGCTCCGCTCGTACGGATCCGGCAGCCCGCTGGCCCCCGAGGAATTCTCGCAGGACGAACAGGTCAACATTTCCGTCTACGAAAATGTCAACCGCAGCGTCGTGAACATTACGACGCGCGGCGCCGGCGAAGGGTTCTTCCTGATGGAAGTCCCCACGGAAGGGGCGGGATCGGGAAGCATTCTCGACAAGGCGGGGCACGTCGCTGACGAATTACCACGTCATCGACGGCGCCCGGCAGGTCCAGGTCACGCTGTTCGACGGCAAGATCGTACGAAGCCCGCTTCGTCGGCGCCGACCCGGTCAACGACGTGGCCGTGCATCAAGATCGACGCCCCGGCCGAGTCGCTGCACCCGGTGCGTCTTCGGCGACTCGCACGCAGCCTGAAAGTCGGCCATGCGGGTGTTCGCCATCGGCAATCCGTTCGGGCTGGAGCGGACGCTGACGACGGGCATCATCTCCAGTCTCAACCGCTCGGCCCTGCAGATCCACGAACGACCGCACGGTCAAGTCGATCATCCAGATCGACGCGGCGATCAATCCCGGCAATTCGGGCGGGCCGCTGCTGGATAGCCACTGGCGCCTGATCGGCATGAACACGGCCATCGCCAGCAAGACGGGCCAGAGCGCGGGCGTCGGCTTTGCCATTCCCGTCGGACCGATCGCCCGGATCGTGCCGCAACTGATCGACAAAGGGCGCGTCCTCCGGCCCGAGTCGGCATCGCGAAGGTGTATCGAGACCGAGCACGGGCTGTTGATCGACCGACTCGTTCCCGGGCGGACCGGCCGAACGAGCCGGCCTGCAAGGCCCGCGGATCGTCACGCAGCAGCGGCGCGGGCCCGTTCGTCGTCGAATCGATCGACCGCTCGGCCGCCGACCTGATCGTCGCCGTCGACGGCCAGAAGGTCACGAACGCCGACGATTTCCTGGGCATCATCGAGGCCAAAGAACCGGGAAATCAGGTGTCGCTCACAATCGTCCGCAAAGGCAAAGAAATGCAGGTTCAGGTGGTGCTGGGCGGCGAATAGCGATCGCGAAAGCGATTGCCAGTTTAGCCGCGAGGCCGCAGCCGAGTGCAATGTTTGGTTGGCCGCACAATCATCTTTGCATACCTGTTTCAACCGTTTGAATTATCGTATTGCTGGATTCGCAAAAGGTATACCCCGATGACGAACTCGGTGTCCAGCCCGGCGGTGACTCAAGGGGTATACCAACTATCGAATTGGGTTAAGAGAAAGTAACATCTAAAAGGGAGGGTGTCAGCCTCCTTTTTTTGTTCCTCGATTGCAGGGTTATTGATCACGCCGTTTCATTCACCGCCACGCATGTTCTGGTCAATGAAAACAAGCCTGCGGTATTTCCCGAGGGTGCGCAGCGAAGGAACGCGAAGGGTTAGGCGACTTATCTGGGTGGCGTTCGTTCAGGACAGAGATCGGACCCTAAGGAAGGTTCGAAAAAATGAAGGTCTTGAAGGTACGGGCTTCACAGGCTGCTGAAAAACTACTCTCCAAGGTGTCATCCTGAGCAGAGCGAAGTATCTGCTGTTTGCGCGCGATGAAAGCAAAGCATATCCTTCGGACGCCTGCCCCAACATGCGCAACTACTGCGCATGCCGGGAACCCCGCAAAGTCGGCGCGACCTCAGGATGACACTCCTAAGAGTTTTTCAGCAGCCTCTTTAGCCTCTAAGGAACTTCGTTCTGCCGGCAAGGCCTCTTCAGAGTTTCCCCCAAATGCGGGTTCCGGTAAAGGGTCCAATCCGGTAAACTGATGTGAGAGAATGAGGGTTACGTCGCAAGGCCCTGTAGCTCAGATGGATAGAGCAGCAGTTTCCAAACCGAAGGTCGGGTGTTGGACTCACCCCAGGGCTACCATCCCAACATATTGAAATCGCGCTAACAATGGCAGAGCGAATCACGCAATTCAGGCACTCCCCTTCTTCTTCGTGGCACGACCTTTTGTCTCCGGCAACTCGTCAGGGATTTCCCTTCTGGAGGAGCGCACTTCTTCCTTGATGCGTTGAATGTGGCCGCGGCCAAGGCCTTGACCTAGCAGCCGAGCTCAAAATAGCGGCGGATATCGGCGTCCTCAAGAATGCCAAAGCAGTCGACCACGGCAATCGGTCCACCGGCCCAGCGGACGACCTCGTCCGGCTTCAATTGCCGATACGGTGCATGACGAACCGCAAGAACCAGGGCCTCCACTCCTTTGAGTGACGATGCCAGGTCCTTCTGCACGCGAACACGATTAAGATCCTGCTGGTTACGGAAAAATCTAGCCCATGAATGTCCCGGCGCAGGATAGGTATCCTGGTTCTCCAATTCGTACCAATGATCGACGTAGGGATCGTGCACGCTGATCTCCGCTCCCATCTCGGTAAGCTTGCGCACCACCAGCTCACTGCCGCTGTAACGCGTATCTCCCACATCCTCGCGGTAGCTTGCGCCGGCCAGCAGAACGCGCGCTCCGGCGATGTATCTGCCCATGTTACGCAGCGCGTCGCGGGTGAGTTCGGCAACGTGCAAGCCGCGTGTGTCGTTGACATCAATCGCGGCGGTGCTCATCTTGAAGATGCTGTCGCCATCTTCGAAGCCCAAAATGTGCCTATAGGCCCAGTATCCCAGGCCGCCGTCCTTGGGCAGACAGTATCCGCCGATTCCCGGACCGGGAAAGATAATATTGCTGTGCGTCGGCCGCACCTTAATTGCATCGACAACTTTTATCAGATCCACGCCATTGCGCTCGGCGAACATCGACCACTCGTTCAGGAATGCAAGAATCGTAGCGCGATAGGAGTTCTCCACGATCTTGGTGGTTTCGGATTCGATCGGCCGATCCATTACCGTAAGCGGAAACTTATCGACGTTGAGCACCTCAGTCAGAAACTTGATCACTCGCCTCCGGGCTTCGACGCTGCAGCCCGAGCAAACCCGCCAGAAATCGCGGATGCTTTTTACGTACTCCCTGCCTGGCATGACGCGCTCGAAGCTGTGCGCCAGAAGCGGCTCCGCTTCGATGCCGCGGGTATGGAACGCCTTTTTGAGGATCGGGAGCGCCACGAACTCCGTCGTGCCGGGGGCGACGGTGGTCTCAATCAGGACCAGGCATTGGGGTTGGATCTTCTCGCCGATGGTCTTCAGTGTGGCTTCCAGTGCCGCCATCTCGGCCTCGCCGGTTTTCATCTTGCCGAGATGATGCTTGGTGTAATCGCACTGCACGTCGACCACAACACAGTCGGCCAAAGCCAGGCAGTCTGAGTTGTAGGTCGCGGTAAGCGTCTTCTTTTCCAGCACGCAACGGGCTATCATCGGCTCAACTTCGGGATCTTCCGACTTGACGGGCGACTGCCCACGGTTCAGCATCGGCGTCTTCCAGTAGCTCCGAGTGCTGGGCCGCTGGCATCCGATGACGTACTTGGTGGAGCGGCCATTCGTCTTATCGGTCGTGTCCGCAACGATGGCTGCCATCACCGCCCCTACGAAACCGAGGCCCATTACGACAACAACCTCCTGGCCCTCTTGGCGTGCGTTAGCCGCAAGCTGTTGGAGTCGTCGACACTCGACTGCGTAATCTTCCTTGGATGGCAGGGCGAACTGTTCGCCGCTTGGACTGATGGAGTATTGTGACATGGTTACCCACGACAAAGGTCAACGTACTGTTGCCATTCAAAGAAATGACGTTGGGGCTGAAGGCCTTGGAAATCGCCGGCGGCGCTACTACCGTGATGCTGGCCGAAGCCGCCGCGCCCGATCCGCCTTCGTTTGAGGTCACGACACTTGTGAGGTTGTTCTGCTGGCCCGCCAGAATACCGTCCACATTGACGCTGAAGGTGCAAGATCCGGTCGGCAGCGCGGCTCCCACCAGGGAGATCAGGTTCGTTCCCGACGTCGCCGTAATGGTCCCGCCGCCGCACGGACCGCTCAGTCCATTGGGGGTGGAGATGGCCAAGCCTGCGGGCAATGTATCGATGAAACCAACACCAGTTAGTCCAACCGTCGAGTTGTTGTTCTGAACGGTGAAGCTCAACGAGGTCGAGCCGGTCAGCGGGATGCTGGCCGCCCCAAACAACTTGATGATCATCGGAGGTGCTACCACCGTAACGCTGGCGTTAGAGGTGTTGCCGGTGCCGCCATTGGTCGAAGTCACCTGTACGCTGTTGTTCTTTACGCCAGCGGTCGTGCCGATCACGTTCACGGAGACCGTGCAGGTGGCGCCCGGAGCGAGGCTTGCGCCCGCCAGGCTAACACTGGAAGCCCCGTCGGCCGTAGTGGGCGTGCCGCTACAGGTGCTGCTCAGACTATTGGGCATAGCCACCACCAAGCCCGCCGGCAGGCTGTCCGTGAAGGCAACTCCCGTCAGGGTCAAGTTGGCGTTGGTGCTGTGGAGCGTGAACGTCAGACTGGTGGTGCTGTTCGCCGGAATGGTGGCCGCGCCAAACGCCTTCAAAATCGTTGGCGGGTTGATGACTGTCAGGTTCGCCGAAGAGTAGTTGCCGTTGCCGGCATCCGTGGAGTTGATGGTCACGAGGTTGGGGAGAACACCGTCCGCACTGCTCTGCACGTTAACCGTGATGGCGCAGGGGCCGACCGGCAACGCAGGATTCGAGAAACTGATGATGCCAGCTCCGGCAGTTGCCGTGACCGTGCCGCCGCAACCATTGACTACGTTCGGCGTGCTGGCCACCACCATATTCCCCGGCAGCGGCGTATCGGTGAAGCTCGCATTGATTGCGACCGAATTCCCGTTGTTGATGCTGAACGTAATCGTGCTGGGCGAATTTACGGCAACCGTAGTTGGATTGAAGCTCTTGGTGATGGAGGGCGGTTGCAGGATCGTGATGGAAGCGGTGACCGTTGTGTTGTCTACTTTGGCATCCGCAGAGCCGTTCCCGCCCGCGCCGCCCGCAGTGTAGGTAGCCGTGGCCTGAGCGTTCGAATCAAGCGGCGTGGTTGCGCCCGAAAGCGCTCCCAGCACTGCGTTATTAAAGCTGATGGGCAGCCCGACAATCAGGTCGAGATTGGTGATGCCTACGGGGTTGCCATGATTGTCCATGCTCATGTCGGCCGTTAGGAGCGCGGGCTGTGTAATTTGGAGCTTGGCCGGGCTGGCGGTATTGGTTAGGACGATGTAGGGATCGTATGTAACGGTGCCATTGATGGTGTTCGCCGGCGTGTTGGTGTCCCACCAGTTATCGATCGCAGTGACCGATCCGGCAACGTTGTTGAGGTTGCTTCCGTTAGCCGCAGTATTCCCTACAAACCGGCTGAAGCTGATGCTGAGGTTGTTTGCTGGAGCAGGAAGGCTATCTACGTGAATGCCGCCGCCGCTCCCCGAGGCGCTGTTCCCGGTGATGTTTACCTTGGAGAGCGTGACAGACTGAGGAGTCGGCGGATCCGCTAGGTTGCTCCAGAGTCCGCCGCCATCGCCACCAGCCGTGTTATTGCTGATGACGGTTGCCTGGTTAATCGTCAAACCTGCAAGCGTGTAGATTCCTCCACCATTATGCTTGGTCGTATTGTTGGAGATGGTGCTTGCACCATTAATGACGATTGAAGGAGGAGCTTTCCCCGTCGTGGGGAAACCGATGTAAATTCCGCCGCCGTCGGCATCGCCCGCAAGGGATTGGTTGTGGCTGACATCGGTGCCACTCATCGCGAGGCTCGTGTCGCCCGCCAGGTAGAGGCCCCCGCCGACTCCGGACTCGCCCTCCACACTCGTACTGTTGTACTGGATCTGGCTGAGCGATATGGTGACCCCGCCGCTCTGTCCAGGAAGGAGGTTGCTCGCGAAAATTCCGCCACCATCGTTATGGACTGTGGAACTGTAGGCAATCACGCAGTTGGTTAGGAACAAGTTCCCTGTACCGGTTGCCTCCCAGTCGAAAGCGCCACCATAGTCATCGCCGACACCGTAGGAATTAACGTTGCGTCCATAGCGGATTGTCAGGTTGCTGAAGCTGGTATCAAAAGCCGTATCCAGGTTTGGATTGATGGAAAAGACCTTGTCGATACCATTGGTCTGGTCCGTGCCAGCCTGAATAATGGTGTTGCCTGGACCGTCGCCAATAATGTTCACGCCGTCGAGGATGTCCAGATGGCCGTGGAGCGCCTTGTGCTCACCTTCAACGGGAGCAATCGTCAGGGTAAAAGTCCCAGACGGAACCAGTATGGTGTCAACGCCGTACATCGTGTTGGCTTCAATGACGGCTTGGCGCAGGCTGCACTGGCCCGCTAAACCAAGCAGGCACGCACTTGGATTTGCCGACACCAGATCGGTCATGGTGTTGACCAGGAAGGTGGGGTCCGGCAGCGGCATCATTACCGAAGGAGCCAGTTGGCCCTGGTGAAGCACCACCAATCCTGGCCGCGCGTCGATATTCACACGCATCGCGAGCGCCGCCACCGGCGTTCCGGTTCCATAGAAGCGCACTGACGCGGCCCCCGGCGCAAATGAACCGTCTGTTTGAGCAGCCAAGCCATGCCTGGGGTTAGGGTGAGAGACAATCACCATCTGGCTGGCGGCGGGGTTCAGCACCAGGATGTCATCGCTGCCGTTGCTGGAGATTCGGGTGCGCATCAACAGCGCCGGAGTGCGGGGATTGTTGGAGACACCTACCGCCGGAATGGTCTCGATCACGCTCCAGGTAGCAGCGCCTGCGTGATTGGCAGATGCCTGTGTGTTACGCCCACGCGTTAGCCGCTTGGCCTGCATTTCATCCGCGGTAAAAGGACGCGGATCAAAGGCGCTGTGGGCCACGATATAAACATTTCCATCGGGAGAGAGCAACGCCATCTGCAAGCCGGGGTTGCGGTCAAAGGCAAAAGACCCCAGTGCTATGGAACTGACCGAAAACGGCAGGGACACTGCTTCCAGCCCACTGCTGTTGCTGGTGGCCGGGTTCAACGCGCGGCCATCAAGAATAAAGAGATTACCGCCGGAAACAATAGCCGCATCGCCGCGAGTGTCGTTGTTGAGGTCGCCGAAAGCAAACGCGGTAGCCGGAGCCTGCAGAGGATAAGCGGCCCCAAGAACCAGTCCCTCATCCGATCCGGTTAAGACCAGCAACGCCGACCCATTGGCCGTGGTGATGCCAACCAGAATCTGGGTGAACTTGCTGCCGGCGCCCAACTTGCCGGTAGCCATGGAGGTGATCTTTCCGGGCAAGGTTACGACGCTGGGAAAGTCGAACGTCAGATTGCCTTTTCCGGGAAAAACGTACAGGGAGCTATCGCCGCGAGCACCGACAATCAGGTCTATGCGGTTGTCGCCAATCAACTGGCCTGCACCCAAAAAGTCCGGTTGAACTGGTACCTGCAACAGCCCCAATTCCAGGAAGAATGGAGACGGGAAACGGTTCTGGCTGATACCCAGAAACGATTCGTGGCTCTGCGGCGCGAAGGCATCGAGATTGCCCTTGTAGAGCGCAACAATGCCCCGGCCGGGCGCAGCGTAGCCGACCGCCAGATCGTTGACGCTATCCTCGTTAAAATCGGCCGCAGCCAGCGAGAGCGGGCGGCCTGCCGAGGTAAGCGCCTGGACCACATCCTTCGGCCCCACGTAATTGGACAGCAGACTGCGACCGTCGTCGATATAGATGTGGGGCCTTGCGAAGCGCCCTGCGGCAAAGGGCTGCCACTGACGGAGAGCCCGATTGCTAGAACGCAGACAAGAACGAGTAAAACCTTAGGGCACGCCACAATGTGCGGCGACTGGGGCAGGACTTGATCACGGAACGCCTCCACAGAACAGCTCCAACAACCGTTTGAGGGAACGGATACGTAACCCTGACGACTCCGATTACGTTCAGTTGCTTGGGTCTGCCGACGGGCGCGCAGTGCATCTTCTCTCCAGATCAGGTGGACCCGGCGAGTCTGCCGGTGACGGTAACCGTCACGATTACAACTACCCGGTTGGAAATTTTGGGCTACAGGGGACCTTACAACTCGCCATGGACCCTCGCCGTCGTGTTGCCTGCTGTTTGCCTGCTGCCTTTCGCCGGCAGGCGCGGTAAGCGTCGTTGGCTGCTGGGCGTGCTTGGGTTGGCGCTGTTGCTGGCCCTGGTGCTCGGTGTGGGATGCGGTGGATCACCGAATACCCCCATTACCAATGTTCAGCAAAGCACCTCGCCAGGGACTTATCCCGTCACGATAGTTGCCCATTCGGCGGGAGCGGTGCAAGGATCGATAACTTTCAATATCACCGTCACCCACTAGAAGAGAGAAGAAACGTGCACATAAAACGAACACGAACGTTGGGAATAGCGGTCCTGCTGACCATGTTTGCGATTGGAGCGAATGACGCTTTCGCGCAGGCGGCGGCCTCGGCTCCGGTGGCCCCTTTGGACTCTCTGCACGAGCTGGTGCGGTTGATCTGTTGGTGGGTATTCTTTCCAGACGCTGAATTCTGCTTCTGGCGGCGGACCCAACCTCAATGGGTGGGCCGCTGACCTGCAGTACAACTTTGGTCACTCACTCGCTCTGGTCACGGCTTTCAGCGCAGCATACGGCAGCCAGTTTGGTGCAGATCTCAAGCTTTACAGCATCCTGATGGGGCCTCGGCTGACCTTCCGCACCCACCGAGGCAACATATTTGTCCACGCCTCTGGTGGGCGGAGCCCAACTGAATGCGAGTGCCGCCGGAGTTCAAGACCAATCGTCCGGCCTTGCAACTGCTATGGGCGGCGGTTTCGAGATGAGACTTACGCCCGCATCTCGCTTCGGGGCATTCAGGCGGACTACCTGATGACGGAGATCGCCGGAAAAACGCAGAACAATTTCCGGCTCGCGACAGGATTGGCTTTCGTCCCCGTTCGCCCGCGAGGTACTAGTGTAACCAGCGCGATTCAGGCTGCGTGACGACCTGACCTGCACCTCTCGCCTGCGCCACGCTTATCGCCGCTCTTGCTTGTCGGCAGAATCCAGCCAAAAAATAACCCCGCGCTGGTTGGCGGCGGGGTTGAATGAGAGGAAAGTTACTATCTAATAACTGTAGTGATAATACAACAAGAGTTATCACGGCGACTAAGGCATTGATCGTACCCCGCCGGCAAAATTACCGTAATCCCCTCGTAAGCCACCTCCCTGCCAAAAATTCAAACCGCTCCGCTACGCGGCTGCCCGGCACGTTTGCACCGCCCGCGGGAACAGGATGTTGTTTTCCTTGTGAATGTGCTGGTGAAGGTCGGCCTCAAACTCCTGCAACAGCCGGTAGAGCGCGCGGAAGCTGGTGCAGGCGTCTTCCGGCACCTTGTAATCGGCCGTCAGTCTGCGCATTTCGCGCAGCGCCTCGCCCGCATTGTCGTGCTCGGACATCATCATGCGGATCGGGTTTTCGACCGAACCGAAGCAGGAAGGCGGCGCCGGCTCATGCTGCTCCGAACTCTCTTCCAGGCGCGCGATGTAGGGGAACAGTATCTGTTCCTCTTTCATCAGGTGCGGGCCGAGTTCATCGGCCAGCGCGTCAAACTTGTCGCGGACACCCGCGAGCTCGGGATGATTGGCTCCGTGCTTGGCGTTGACTTTATCCAGCAGCGCCTCGATGTTCGGAATCTGCTCGCGGATGTAGGCGTGATGCGTGCTCTTGATGTGTTCGATCAGGTCATACAGAGGTAGCACAGTCCAGTTGCTCTCCGGTGCGGTTCTTGTCTGTTGTTCGGATTGCAGCCGCTCCAGCGCGGCCGTCAGGTTGTCCAGCTTCTTTCCGGCCGCGGCGCATGCCTCGGCCAGCGGCTTTTGCCCGCCACAGCAGTAATCGATTCCGAGCTGTTCGAAAACATTGGTGGAAGACGGAAGTTCGAGTACGAACTCGCGAACGGTTTTGGTGGTGTCGATAGCCATTTTGAATTACTCCGTATACAGCCGCGTTCGAGTGCGGGCGGCAAGTGAGATTGCGCCGGCTGAAGTGAATCAGCTGATTCGCGCCTGTTCGTAATCTAAGAGAGGATGTCCGCTGGCACGATGACCAAAGTCACGAGAGAGGGGAAAATCATTTGCTCACGCAGGTTAAGAATTCAGGTTGTATACATCGCATCACGATACGCCTGCGCTGGAGAGCGCGGAGCTCTGCCCGAAGCACTCGGCTTCTGAAGCCGGGCTGTTTCCTGAAGCACGTAGAATCAATAGGTTAGGCGTCCGCGTCACGCCTGAAGCAACTCCGGCCATGGTCTCCAGCATCTACTCTCTTGGGCGTTCTCGTGTGTCGAATCCGATGTGTTTCCAGTTGCTGTGATTGATCCAAATTGCCGCGACTGCGAAAGCTCATGCATTGGAAGAACCCCACGCTGGGGTGCCCAAAGGGGGGCTCGACTCCGAATGGAACATATGACCAAGACACAACAGAAACTCGCACGCCAAGCGACAATATTTCTGAATTGTGGTGGAAAAGCCCTGACCGCGCTGCTTCGCATGCTGCTGCTTTCGGTCGCCGTTGTCTTTGAAGGCGTCAGCAAAGTCTTTCTCCTTATGGACAATTCGATCGAGCAGGATGCCCGCGATGCCGAGCGCGCACAACAGCAGAGCAGCCAGGTTTGCGCAATCTCGTTCTCGGCCCTGCCAGGCGGGAAGCGAAGCCCGTTGGATGAAGCCTTCGCTCACAGTTCCGCTCCGGCGCTTACCGGGACGGGAAGAGCTCATCACGGATAGCCAAGATCTCTGCGGCGCCGAAGCTGTTTCATAACCCGGAAGCACGGACCCGCTGGGCGCGACCCGGTACCCAAAAAGGTGAGGAAGCGCGCATAATCAAGCGGTGGAAGACGAGAACCAGAATCTGGAACTCGGTCCGTTGTTCATGCGATGGGCCCGTGATTCCCTGCGAGCGCGGGGCTTCCGCAAATCGCTCGCCTATCTCGCGGCACAAGGCTGGAGCCTGTTGCGTGACAGCATGCCGGAGCGCCGGCGCAGCCGCTTTGGCGACATCGACTACGATTGCGATTACGGCTTCGATACCACCTGGGCTCGCCTGAGTTGGGGCATCCGTCTGCGCGAGGTTTTTACCGAGCGTCTTTATCAGCCAACGGTTCCGGCTGAATTCTCCGAAATCCTTCAACAACTGGCGCGAGTCGACTTCACGTCGTTCACCTTCATCGACCTTGGCTCGGGGAAGGGAAGAGCGCTGCTGCTGGCCGCTGCGTACCCGTTTCAGCACATCATTGGCGTGGAGGTGCAGGCCGAGCTTCATGCCGTCGCCGAGGAAAACCTAGCCCGGCTCAGGGAAAACGGCAGCAGGATCGACGCGCATTCGATCTGCCTCGACGCTCGCGAATTCCAGTTTCCGCCTGATCCGCTGATCGTCTACCTTTTCAATCCGTTCCCCGATTACGTGCTCTCGACTGTCATCGACAACTTGCGAATCTCGCTCGCTCGCCATCCTCGCCCGGTGTACGTCATTTACAACGCGCCCTTCGAGCAGCACGTTATCGAGAAGGTGGACTCCCTGCGCAAAATCGTTCACACCCATCAGTACGAGATTTACCAGGCGGACGGCTAGCCTTGTTGGGGATGGTATCTCAGCCAAACAAAAATTTGGTGGCCCACATTTGCCCGCAGTTGGCTAATGTGGGATCGACGGAATGTGGGGGCGAGAGTCGCTCTAGAGCGGTTCGCTAATGGTGTATCTCAACAAATTTGACTTGTCATGGCGAGCGTAGTCGAGCCACCTTTTGTTTCTACTGCTGAATAACAAAGGGTGGCTCCACTCCGCGCCCAACCCAGCTTCTTGCTGTTAAACATCATGCCGGGTACGCAGCGTCGCTGCTCCGGCCAGAGGCGCACGTGCGCTCCGGTCGCCATGACATTTTCTTGAGAGTCGGATACAGCAATATGGGACTTGCTCCCGCCTACCCCTTTCCCATCAGCTCATTGACCTTGCGCATCACCTCGAACGCATCGGCCACGTAGAGCACGTCGGCCTTGCCGCGCGCCCATCCACAGTTGGGGTCGAGATTGACGGCGCGGCGTTCGTTGATGAATCGCCAGCCCACGACGTGAGGTTCTTCGCCGTGGCAGCAGGTGGAAAGGCCCTTGGGATGGCGCGGCGTAGCGCCGGTTTGGCCCACCTGATTCATGTGGCTCATGAAGCCGAGCACGGCCTCTCCTTCGCCGCTCAAATCCACCAGCGACTTGCTGCCGCCGAGCGATGCCAGCGAGCAATCGAGGAACCCCAGAATTAGCTGCTCGGCTTCCTTGGCGTGTGCCTGCCCGTCCTTTTGCTTCTTGGTCCATCCCGCACCTGCGACGAACAGCAGCTTGGCGTCCGGGCGGATGGTTTGCTGCGTAGTGCCGGGGGAGCGCAGTCCGGTGACCGTCGTACGTGTGTGACTGTCCGTGAGTGCAACCGGAATCAACTCCGCCGCGGCCTTTCCCGGCGCTCCCTGGTAGGCGGCGTGGCAGCCCGTATCCAGTGCGAGCAGCCATGGACGCTGCGTGCGCGCCAGTTCCGCAACCATTCGCTGACGGTAGAACCAGCGCGTCACGCGCAAGACTCCGCCCTCGACCTGGATGCTGTTCACATGCGTGTCGACACGTCCGCCGAGTCGGTGCGAGACGCCGGGCAGCACGCGCGCCACCCGCGAGGTATCGGCGCTGACGACAATGGTGGCTTGCGCCGCACGGACCAGCGACTCGACCGCGGCGGCGTCGGTGGCATAGCGCGCCTGGGCAAATTCGGGAGCGGCCACGCCCAGAAATCTCGCAGCGCCGCAGTTGGCCAGTTGATCCGCCGCAGGATCTACCTGCGCTCCGTAGAGTCCCGCCACCAACGACGAACCGCCCAGCGCGGCTGCCAGTTCAATAGCGGCGCCAAGCGCTTCCAGCGCTGGTTTTGCCACCAGGCCATCCGCTTCCGTATGAGCAACAAAAAGAATTGTTTCCATTCGTTCCTTCCATACACCGCAGCGTGTTCAGCACACGCCTAGGTGGCCCACATCCGCCCGCAGTTGGCGAATGTGGGAATCAAAATGTCTTACTCTTGCTTGATCCAGGCGACGATTTCCTTGGCGATCTCGTCGGCCGGCACATCCTTCACCACGCGCGTCGTGCGCTGCTGCTTGGGCAACTCGACCTTGGAGTACGAGAGACCTTCGCTCCCAAGCTTTGCTGGTTTGGCGCGTTGCAGCGCGGGCATCACGGTGCGCATGTTCGCCATGCCGACCTGCGGATCGTTGCGGGGCTCGCCGAGATTGCCGGTTGCCCATCCCAGCACGGCGGGCGTTCCGGCGCATACGGAAACCTGGTGCTTACCGCCTTCCACGCGCTCCAGCACTTCAAACGACCCATCGGTGCTGAACGTGATCTGGTCGACGCCCTGGAACTGGTCGGTGATTCCGAGCTGTTCGCCCACCATCTGCAGCGTGGCCCCAGCGCCGCGCGAAGCCGACTCCCACCCGCCAAACAGCAGCAGTCGAGATTTGTCGAGACCGGGAATCGCCTGAATCGCCGCCGCCAGCAGCGACGCCACCTCACTCGAGTCGGCAAAGCCGGCAGTCGGGCCGTCGATGGCGACCAACTCGAACGGAACCTTCTGCGCCACGGTCATCATCACCTGCTGAAGTTTCGCCTTCGGCCCCAGACTCACCAGGTAGACTTTGCTGCCTGGCATTTTCTTGGCCAGGTTGGCCGCTTCGTAAAGTGCGTGGCTGGCCCACGGATCAAGCACCGCGGGCAGCATCAATTCGTTCTTGAGGGCGGGCAAGCCCGTGCCGGCAATCGGTTCCAGGGTTTGCAGCGGGTCGGGCACAATGCCGCCGCATACGACGATTTGTAAGGGATCGCTCATAGTCTTCCTGACTGTGTTCCAGGTTTGTCCAGATCAGTTCCGCAAAACCTATATCTTAAATGGAATTTCAGGAAAGGTGTATCTCGCAGCAGCGTGTGGGTGATGCGGCGCTTTGTGGGTGAAGTTTGGGTGAGCTTTCGTTGGGATTTGGGAGAGGGTTACTCAAACTACCCCGCCCTGGCTTCGCGAGTCGAACTTGTGTCCCGTCACGATACTTTCTCCACGCGACTTGCCCAAATTGATGCTCTTCGTGCCCAAAGGCTGTTCGGAAAGTGCTGCTCCAATTCCTTGCTGATTAGCGGAAGAACTGTGTGATCGGTTGTTCGTTTGTAACTCGCCACACCCGCCCAGTAGATCGCCTCGGCAGCGGTCGGGTTGTTGCCATACCGTTGCACGATACTCCTGTATCTGCTCTCCGCCTCGTCCCATCTTTTGTGCATGAAAGCAATCCTTCCCAAACCTAATTCAAGCTGAGACGCAAACTCGGTTTTCGGCAGGTATCCTTCGATGCGGTGCCGTTCTTTTCCGCTTGAGTCGAGCAACAGAACGGTAGGCGTCCACAGCACCTCGAAGCGATGGAATGCAGCAGGGGTTTTCTTGATGTTGACTGAGGCCGGGGAAAACTGTTCGTTGATAAGACTCACAATTTCGTTGTCCGCGTATGATTCGGCATCCAGCCGAGAGCAACAACCTCAGGCATGAGGGGCACTGAAATCGAGCAATACAGGGCGCTTCTGTGAGGCCCCGTCGCTCAACGCCGCATCCACGCTCTCAAGCCAGAGAATAGACATGGAACTCCTCCGGAGTTGTATGTTTTGCAGGTAGTTCCCCACACTCCCCACACCCACAAGTGCGGCAAACATTACCATCGACCGCTCTGCAAGTCAATTCAGAAGTTCTGGGTGGCTGGTAGCCCACATTTGCCGCAGTTGCTAATGTGGGATCGAAGCGCGGGTGGCCGTCAAGCAACGCACCGTCGATGCTGTCATGCTGAGCGGAGCGAAGCATCCCATGAGACCTGTCCCGATCTGCGCCGTGTGGGGCTTTCGATAAATCCTTCGGCTGCGTCTCAGCCACACACCTGGGTGGGATTCTTCGCTCCCTGCGGTCGCTCAGAATGACACCCGGTAAACATTCATTGCGCGCAGCGGTCCACATTTGCCGCAGTTGGCTAATGTGGGATCGAAGCAGCTAAATTAAGTTCGGGGTAGTCTCTTGAACCCGCTCTAATTCTCGGCGGGCTTCTGGTGAACGGCGGGCAGAACTTCCGACAGTACCCGCTCGATTCTATCGATCGACTCACGAACCGCGCCCGTGGCGGCCTCGTCGCTGCAGCAGACCGCGATCGCCTGCAACGAATTACGGATGTGATGGTTGATCAGGGCAATCGCTTCGAGGCGGCGGATTTCCTTGAGCCGGTCATCCCGCGCCGTTGTCTTCATGTATTGAACAAGCATCATTGCCATGACAGAAGCTAAAGCCGACCCGACAATGCGTATTCCGTCTTCGTGCAGAATTCGGTCGTAGATTAACCACTGAATGCCCAGCGCAAAAAGGAACACTACAACGCCGGTCGCGGCCGTCGTCAGCCAGATCTCAAAGTTTGAAGGAATCCGCAATGTTGGCCTTGAGAGAAATGCGGGATCGTCTAACGGATCAAAGTCTTGCGAGGTCGAACGTGATTGAAGGTTCGTAGCCACAATCCACTTTCACTTTTATTATAGCGGCGAAGTTTCGCGAACGCCCATAAAGCATTCGCCTAATTCATCATCACTCACCCGCTACTCTGCCGCGCTACTCTCGCCAGAGTGTCTGGAGTAGGCGGTGTTTTGTGGGATTCATATCGAGGGGCCCTTGAAGCGGCGCGGCTTCAGAGGCTTTGAAGGGGACGGGCTTCAGCCCGTCCGTCAGCGGGAAAATCAAGTGAGGTGCCCCACGTCCCGCCCATCTTTTGGGCTGACGTGGGGTAGTTTCTCTCTCGAAACTTGAAACTTGAAACTGTCTCTCTAGTTTTCGGCTGAATGCAATCCGCCCGCACCGGCGCGAAATTCTATGTTGCTCTTTTCGCCGTTCGTCGTCTGCGAGCAGTTCCACAGACACGCGCCGCAGTGGATACATTTCTCGCGATCGAACGCCGGAACCGCTTCCTCGCCCGTGGTGATCGCCTGTCCCGAGCACATCTCTATGCAGGTGCGAGCTCCGCAACGCTGGCACAATTGCGGGTCGATAAAGAGCACATGATCGGCGTAGCCAGCGGCGGCCTGCACCTTCCCGCCCACCAGCAGCGCGTCCTGATGCGTGATCAGCAGCTTGCCGTCGAAGGGAATTGCCGGCCACCCGCAGGCGTCCATGAATACATCGTGAAGCGACCTGTTCTCCGCGGCAGCCTGCCGCTTCAACTCCGCGATTTTTGCCGGACTAAGCTTGCCCGAGAAATACTCTTCGGGAGCGCGCAGATGCTCGTGCGGCGGCCGTGGCTCATCGGACAACACAACCTTGCCGCCGGTCAATCCTGCCATCGCCATGCCGATCAGGCCGGAGATAAAGCCGGTCTGGAATCCGTCGCGGGCGTGCTCGGCCACGCGTCCTTCCTTCTCCACCCAGCTTTGGCGCCGCCGTCGCACGTAGCGCGCTTCAAGATTCTCCCGGCTAAACGGCTTCGCTTCCTTCAGCAACTCCAGTACGCCCTCGGCAAGCTGCACGCCGGTCGTCCAAGCCTCGTCGACGCCCGATCCCGTCAGAACATTCGTGCTACCGGAGCCCTCGCCGATGCGCGCATAGCCGTTGCCCGCCAGATGGGGTTCGCCGCGCTTGCCCGACTCCTGCAATGATTTCGCGCCCCACGAGCGCAGCGTTCCGCCCTCCAGGTAGCGCCACAGGTATGGGTGCATCATGAAGTGCTGGAGATAGCGGTACGAGGTGCGCAAGGGACTCTCGAACCACGATGGAACAAAAATACCAACCGAGGCCACGCGCTCAGGATGAACGTACATGAAGCCGAATATCTCCGGCTCGGGGAAGCCCATCGTGTGAATAACCGTTCCCGGTTCCAGCGTGACGTGCCCGGGAAGATCGACCACCGCCTTCATGCCCACGGCCCACTCGCGTTTGTGGTTTCCCTTGGGCATGCCGAAATGGTCGTCGAGTTGGCGGCCAACCGGACCGACCGGGCCGTCGCCGACCACTGTGAGCGCGGCCTTGATGTCCATGCCCGCCATAAAACCGGCATCGGGATTGCCTGCTTTGTCGACGCCCTGATCGGCCATGCGCAGGCCGGTGACGCGTCCGTCCTCGATTAGAGCTTGCGAGACGGGCATGCCCGGCCAGATCTGCACACTACCCGAGCCCATAACCTGGCTGCCGACCCAGAGATTGAACTGCCCAAGCGAAAGCAGCAAGCCATCGTGCTTGTTGAGAAACTCCGGCGTGTAAGGCAGCTCCATCGCTTGATGTTCAAGCGGCAGAGCGAAGCGCAGGGCTCGGAGAACCTTGTCGGCCATCCGCAGCACGCGCGAGCGTCGGCTGGCGCCGGTGGGGTCAAGCAGGTAAACCACTTTTTCCCTGCCAACCCGTGCGGCCATCGGAATCTGCGAGACATCCAGGTCGGGAAAGCTCTGCTTGATGCCGCGCGCCCGCGACACCACGCCCGAGACGCCAAAGCCAAGATCATCGGCGCGCTCGTAGCAGATCACCTGCAACGGCATCCCCGGCATCGCCGGACTTTCCACCGCGGGCGATCCGTCTTCGTTCACCAGGCCGCGTGCCAGGGTGGTCAGAAACCCTCCCATGGCCGGGCCAAATCCTACGCAAGCGATGTCCACTTTCAGACTTTGCCGCTCAAGATCGACGGGTTGCTCTTCAGTACTCAAAAGAATTCTTCCTTCTCGCTAATCATCCCAATTTGGCAGTTTGAGTTCCGGATGCTGATGATAAAGCGGATTCAATACCTCCACGAAAACAGGCAAGAATCCTCCCAACCGCTCGTTGATACGCGGCAATATCTTCTGGAGAACAGGTTTCTTTGACCATGCGATCTGATTCTTCCAGCAGATAAAAGATCTTACGCATTAGGTCGCTGATATGCTTCGCAGTATTAGGATCGCTGATCATCTCAATTTTGAAGTGTCATTTGAGCGAGCGTGCGACGAAGATCTATGTATCTGATCTCTAATACTCATAGATCCTTCGCTACGCTCAGGATGACTCGAAACCTTGACGACGCCATCGCTCACATCGGATAGTCGAGCGCTTCGGGAATCATGACCTTGGTCAGCGCCTCAGCCGCGCGGTCCTTCGCCAGCATGGAACCGGTCAGGCACTGATCGAGCCGGCTGCGCAGACGCTTGAATTCGTCGAGCCCTTTGCCGCTAACGCACGGGCCTGCCTTCTCCGGATGCGAGCCGTCGGCGCCCACCACATCGGTCGCGACAGCGGCGATGCCGGGGATAAGATTCTCCAAGCCGTCCATCTCCTCTGCCCGGAAGCAGCCCTTGTATCCTTCATCGTCCCACGCCGGATGCCGGTTGTAGCCGTTCACCAACTCAGCGCAAACCCGGCCTGCCTCACCGGCGGCGCGAGCCACCTGAACGTGGCACAGGTCGCTGTAGAACCGCAGAGTGCCCTCCAGACCTTCGGCGACCAGCGGATTCTCCGGACCCTTCTGCTCCAGTTCCATCACGTCGAGCACCTGCTGACGAGCTGCCAGTAACCAGCAAAGCGCGTCTGCCAGTGCAAACGTCACGCCTTGGCGCGTACCGTGATACAGCTTGGTGCCATTGGCGTCGGTTGCCGATTGCAGATGTTCAAAGGCCCACTGCCACAGCCTCATTGCGGTGGCCAGCGCGCAGGCTCCGGTTCCGGGGCGGACGCTGGCGATCTGGCGCATCTCCACGATCCAATTGCGGAACTGGGCCAGGAACAATTCGTTGGTCATGGTGACCGTAAGGTTGCGCCGCTGCACCGCCTCGGGGCCTTCGTAAGTCGCTTCCAGTTGCGAGTCCATCCACTTGTGGCCGAGGAAGCCGGGGCAATCTTCCGTAATGCCGTAGCCGCCCATCAAGCTCACGGCCTCGCGCATCATTACCGATCCCTGGCCGGTGTTCCACAGCTTGGAGGCGGGGCAGAGCACGCTTGCCACCGCGTCGAGAATGGCATATTGCACCAGCGTGTTGTCGTGCAGCGCCTGCAGCCGTGGACTGCTGTTCGCCGCCTCGGGATTCCGGCACAGTTGCAGAAATTCATTCGCGTCTTTGGCAATCCCGCGGAAAAACTTGAGCTCCGATTTGCCGCCGTTGATTCCTTTTTCAGCGAGAATCCGTGTCTTTTCTTTTTCCAGAGGGTCCAGCACGTCGAAGCAGCGCGCCGCAGCAAATCCCAACGAAGCCGCGGACTCGCCCATCGCCCACACATCGACCAGCCTGTGCAGCACGTCCTCGCGCTGTTGAAGGCCGAGTTCGTAGCGCAGCGTGCCCGGCGTAGCCTGGTCCGCGCCGCGAAATCGTCCGCGCTGATAGCGTATGACCGGCTCGACCGCCGAAAGCAGCTTGGCTGCCGTCATCACCGCGACCGTGACGCGCGTGCGTTTGAACACCGCTTCAATGACTTCGCTGTGGTCGTAGTTGGGAATGATTGTGCCGTCCTTGACCGTATAGCCGCCGACAATGCGGCTGGCGGGAACCCTCAGGCTGAAGATCGGGTCGGATGTCGACGATAACTGGTGGACCATCTTGCGGGTCGGCGTGCCGCGGTCAAAAGTTCCCGGGTCGCCTTCTTCGAGAATGATGATGCAGCTTCCCTTGATCTTTTCGTCCGCCGTCTGTACCGCCGCGGTCACAAAGTTGGCGAACCCCATGTTGGTGATGAAGCGTCCGCGCTTATCCACCTGCAACATCGGCTCTTCGCCCTCTTTCCACTCGGCGATCCGCACCTTGCCGTTGAGCATGCCGGTGTCGACGCCGACATAAGGGATGGGCTCGGTCAGGCAGAAAGCGCCGCGCCAGGGCGTGCGGTCTTCGCCTGGCTGCGGTGGAACGCACAGCGACATGTAGCGCAGTTTTTGCTCTGGGGTGCCGCGTTCGTGAATCGGCGACAGCGCCAGACAGCTTGCGAGCGCGCCCGTCGCGGCTCCGCCATCCACCCATGCCAGTTCGAATGCCGTCAGCGCCAGCGCCAGGTTCTTCGGTCCGGCAATGAATCCGCCTTCTTCGGGCTCCATGAAGGTCGCCGTAATGCCGGCCTCGTCATAGGCTTTCAGCAACTCGTTCTTGCGCGCGGTCCATTCATGCGTATTGCGTTCGCCTTCGGCCACCAGGCGGGCGACGATCGTGCGTGCAACCGAGCGGGACGATTGCACCAGCATCTGCAGGTCATAGCGGTCGGAAAATCGCCAGAGAATCTGGCGAACATCGTCGCCGGGCAGGGTACGCAGAGTTTCAACTTCAGGCTTCGCGACGGTGCTGGACATATGAGGTTTCCAGGTTTCCTTTCGGGGTCCCCGGCACGCGCTGTGCGCCGTGCCTGGGTAGTTCAGGCTGTGCAATTATTCTTCAAAACCTTGACCGGCCGGTCTGTGATTTTCGTCATAAAAACCAGTGACCGGCAAATTATTCTCGCGTTCCACTCCCAAATACTTCGCTTCGAAAGCGACTCAGGCTACGACGAAAGTAGCCGTCCGGCTGTCTCGATCAGCGCCGCGGGTGCCTCCGACAGCAGAAGCGTAGCGCTTGCGAACACATCCTTCACCTTCGCGCCTTCGCAGAAAAGCACGATTCTGATGTTCTGGTTGCGCCGTTTCGCCTCCGCCTCCATGCGCCTGCGATCGCCCGCCGGAATATCGGGAGAGAGCACCATGAGGTCCGTCTTCCCCGGTCCAACCGCGCCCAGAGCGGCGGAGAGCGAACCGCACTCCCGCACCTCGTAACCGGCTTCAGTCAGAATCTGCTTGTGAGGTGAAAGCAGCTCCGGGTCATAACTGACGATCAGAACCGTCTTGCTCATGGGTTCGAATTCGAGCACTTATATCAAATCTACACGAAATGGCCGTCTGCCGGGGATGCGAAATGGGAAAACACCACCAAACGGGAGCACGGTGCCGGTCGGAACCCTGAGTCGTCCGTTCAAGAAGGCGTTGTCATCTTCCCAGGCCCTTTTCAGAAGCCGGGGTTGCCGCCGGCAGCGCACATCGCAATGTGATTAGTTTGTGCAACATCCATAGATTTCAAGGTATTAGATAAACCCGATGTGACGATATCACACCGGGATGTGACGAATGCACTTGTTGTTGGTACATCGAATACGCGACCTTAACGATAAGGCGAGTCAGGTCGTGTGCGCTTGATCTGTGTCCTGCCATGGCACGCTCAAACGCCCGCAATCGGGCCCGTCGCAAACGGCGGTCAGCCTTGCGCGGAAGTCTGTTGCGGGGCCCAGTGATTTGCTGTTCGTTCGGGTGTTCGAAAAAAATCCCGGACGGGGACTAGAGGGGGTGCGTGGTGCTTTCACCGTATGGGTTAGACATCATCGAGAGCTGCCTGAGTTGCAAGATGAAGACGGATCGTTTGTTTTGCGATCTGCCCGCATCGGCGCTCCAATCATTCGAAACTATTAAATATGCTACTGCTTATCCGAAGGGTGCCGTGCTGTTTGTCGAAGGACAGGCGCCGCGCGGTATTTTTGTTCTCTGCAAGGGACGCGTAAAGTTGTCCATTTGCTCAACCGACGGCAAGACGCTCATTCTCAAAATCGCCGACTCAGGCGAGGTGCTGGGACTGAGCGCTACCATCTCCGGGAAACCTTATGAGCTGACGGCGGAGACCGTCGATCCTTGCCAGATCAATTTCGTCAAGCGCGAAGATTTTCTGCGCTTCCTGCGCGAGCACAGTGAAGCCTGCCTGCGTGTCGCCGAACAGTTGAGTGATAAGTACAACACAGCCTGCCGCGAGATCCGTTCGCTCGGGTTGTCGCACTCGGCCGCTGAAAAGCTGGCCCGGTTGCTGCTGGACTGGACGGCTCGCAACGGCGAGGCCAACAAGCAGGAGCCACGCGTGAAGTTGGCGCTCACGCACGAGGAGATCGCACAGATGATCGGTACCTCGCGCGAGACCGTGACGCGGCTCTTCGCCGAATTGAAGAAGCGGCAGATCGTGCAGGCCAAAGGTTCGACGCTGGTAATCCGCAACAAGGCTGCGTTGAAATCCCTGGCCACGGTCTGAGTCTTTCAGGTGGAGAGGCTCCGGCTTTTTTCGTGATTGGCCCCGCCAAGCCGCGGGGCATTTTTTTCTCGGCAGCGCTACCGGAAAGCGGGAAATAGCGCCTTCCCCGCTATTTATGCGGGTTTTGTAACCGGGGTCACGGTAACGGGTGATAGTTATCACTGCGGGTCCGCGCCGACTCCTATAAACCAGAGGATCATGGAGAGCGCAACTCAGCCGAGCTGTTATTACTGTGAATTCCGGCCCGACCGGCTCTTTTGCGACATGCCGGTCGATGCGCTGCAAGTGCTGGACGCCGTCAAGTCACTGGCCATTCACCCCAAGGGCTCCGTATTGTTTGCCGAAGGCCGGCCTGCAAAAGGGATATTCGTCCTCTGTGACGGACGTGCGAAGCTCTCCATCTGCTCGGAAACCGGCAAGCGCCTTATGCTGCGCATCGCCGGGCCCGGTGAGGTTCTCGGCCTCGGTGCGGCCATGACTGGCACGCCTTACGAAATCTCCGCCGAGTTGCTGGACACCTCGCAAGTGATGTTTATCCGGCGCAAGGACCTGTTGAAATTTCTGCGTGACCACAGCGATCTTTGCGTCCGGGTCGTGCAAATGCTAAGCCAGGATTTGCATGCGGCTTATGAACGCGTGCGCTCGATTGGCCTGGCCAGAACGCGGCGGCCGCGCGCGGCGCACGCCGACTAGAGCAATCCATAGGTTGTAGTTTCCGCCAAGCAGCCGGGCCCCGAGCCCGGCATTTGTATTTGGGCACAGTTCGATCGTCTCTGGTGGCCCACATTTGCCAGTCGTTGGCTAATGTGGGGAAGGACAGACTGGGGGCCCTACCCTTTCGCCCGGTTTTGGCGAAGGGTGGGGTCGTTACTTCGACAGGGCTGCTCTTTCCGGGGTGCCCCACGTTCCGCCCCGGGTGGCCCACATTTGCCCGTCGTTGGCTAATGTGGGGGAAAGATAGACTCCACTGCGCACACACCCTGTGTGATCAGCGACACATATAGCTATGCGTTTCTCAGGACAAATAGCTGTAAAGCAATAAAAATAAGCATTTATAAGGTGATAGATGTCACACCTGAATGTGAGAGCTCTCACTGCGACTGCAGGCGTGGGAATGCGAAAAATAGAGAGCCCCCTTTTTGTATTTGAGGTCTTGTGAATCGCTACGCCAAGTTCTTATTGATATTGCTGCTGCTGACCGGGTTAGCCCAGGCCAAGCAACCGCCGAAAGCAGAGAAGTTTACTAATGCGGATTGCCTCGCCTGCCACAACGACCCATCGCTGACCAAGGAAGAAAATGGCAAGCAGGTGAGCCTGCAAGTGAAGGAGGAGCAATTCAAGAACTCCATTCACGGCGGCATGTTCAGTTGCACGGATTGCCATAAGGATGTCACTTCAATTCCTCATGAATCCACGCCTGCCAAGCCATCCTGCGCGCAGTGCCATGGCGACGAGCAGAAGGCGTATGACAACGGGCTGCATGCCAAGGCGCGTGTCGGCCGGCGACCAGCAGGCGGCGCGTTGCGTCGACTGCCACGGCGACATTCATGCAATCCTTCCCGCAAGCGATCCCGCTTCCAAGGTAAGCCATAAGAACATCGCCGCCACCTGTGGTTCCTGTCATGACCAGCGGACGATTATGCAACAGGCCGGAGTAAGCACGCAGCCTTTCAAGTCCTATCAGGACGGTATTCACGCTCAGTTGGTTGCGCAAGGCAACGAGAAAGCCGCCGTCTGTAGCGACTGTCATGGCAAGCACGATATTCGTCGGGCATCGGACCCCAAATCGCCTATTTTCAAGGGGAATGTGCCAGAGACTTGCGGCAAGTGCCATGACACGGAAAAGACGCGGTTCATGGCGAGCATTCACGGTGCGGCAATTGCCAAAGGCAACTTGCATGCTCCGGTCTGCACCGATTGTCACGGCACTCACCTCATCAAGGCGCCGAGCGATCCCACCTCCAGTGTTGCGGCAAAAAATCTTTCGACGAACACCTGCGCGCAATGTCACGAGAGCGTGAAGATGTCGCAGGAGTTCGGAATTGTGGGCGTCCGCAAAACCAGCTATCTGGACAGCTACCATGGGCTGGCGACGGAGCGCGGATCAAAAGTCGCGGCCAATTGCGCCAGTTGCCACGGAGCTCATAACATCCTGCCTTCCTCCGATCCGCGTTCGACCATCAACAAGGCCAACCTGGTGCAAACCTGCGGCAAGTGCCATCCCGGCGCAAACGCGAATTTCGCCGCTACCGAGATGCACATCGCGCCTCAAGCCGCCAATATCGGCAGCAAGGTTGTCGGTCTTATTCGCCGTTTCTATCTGCTGATGATTTTTGCCACCATCGGCGGCATGCTCTTGCACAACGTTCTGGTCATGCGGCGCAAACTGGCCGACCTTCGCAATGGACACGCGCATATCTCGGGTGGTCCCAGAATCGTGCTGCGCATGACCTTCAACCAGCGCATGCAGCACCTGACGTTGTTCATCAGTTTCTTCCTGCTGGTGGCGACCGGATTCGCCCTGAAATATCCGGACTCCTGGATGAGCGCGCTTTTCTTCAGCGAGGCCGTTCGCGGCGTGCTGCACCGGACCGCCGGCGTAGTCCTGATCATGGTCGGCATTTATCACGCCTGGTATGTCGCGGCAACCCGCGAAGGCCGCAAGTTGATCATGGATTTCCTGCCCGAGTGGAAGGACGCCACCGATGTCAGGGACGTGCTGTTCTACTACCTGCGACTGAGTGGAGAAAAGCCGCAGTTCAAGCGCTTCAACTACGCCGAGAAGATGGAGTATTGGGCGCTGGTTTGGGGAACGATTGTCATGGCCGTGACCGGCGTCATGATCTGGGCCAAGGTCGAGTTCGGCAATCATCTGCCGCGCTGGGTCATCGATGCGGCCACCGCCGTTCACTTCTACGAAGCCATCCTGGCCTCGCTGGCGATTCTGGTGTGGCACTTCTACATGATCATCTTCGACCCGGAGGTCTACCCGATGAATTGGGCCTGGTACGACGGCAAGGTGACCTGGGAACTCTATCAGTCCGAGCACGGGCTCGACGTGGAAACCTTGAATCAGGCAATGGAAGCCGACGCGCCCCGGCAGGGCCAGCCGGAAGCTGCACCCGTGGAGGATGACCATGTCCCGGACCATAAGTGACGCGCTATTTCGCGCCGGTGCTTTGAACTACTCTCCGAGGTGTCATCCTGAGCGAATCCGGGGCCCCCGGCAACGGCCGTTTTTGCCGTTGCTGGGGTGGAGGAGCGAAGGATCTGCTGTTTGCGCGCGCTGAAAGCAGATCCTTCGGACGCGCAAATTGGCGCGACCTCAGGATGACACTCCTACGAGTTGTTCGGTAGCCTCTTCAGCCCCTCAGGAAAACGTGCTGTTTCTAGGGAAGCTGTAGGTTCCCGCAAGAAATGTTGGCGAAAACCAGTAATTCTGTAATGATGTGTGGATAATGTGAGCTGATCCTGGTGGGGAAATCAGCAGCTTCGGGTGACACTAATTCTTTGGATGGCATTAATTAAATGAAGAGCATGCATCAGGGTAGCCGCGCTTGCGGTCGTCGCAGCCGTGCGGGGACGCGTGCGGTCGCGGTGGCGGCAATTCTCCTGGCGCTCGCCGTCTGTCTGCCGGTTGGCCGCGTGCAAGCGGCGGAAGCCTCGGGCCAGAACGATCTCTGCTTCGGCTGCCACAGTGACAAGAGCATGACTACCAAGCATGCCGGGCGGACCATCTCGCTCTTTGTGGACGGGAAAAAATTTTCCGCCTCGGTGCACGGTAGCCTGGCGTGCACCAACTGCCATGCCGATCTGGAGGGAGTGGATTTTCCGCATCCCACGCCAAAGAAGGTGCAGTGCGGCACCTGCCATGGTGACGAGGCGGGACTGCTTGCCAAGTCGCTGCACGGCAAAGCCGCGGCGCGCGGCGATGCGCTGGCTCCGCGCTGCGTCAGTTGCCACGGCAATCACGATATCCTGCCGGTGAAGGACAAGAACTCGGCGGTGGCGCCAATGAGGGTGCCGTTCGTTTGCGGAAGCTGTCACAGCGAAGGCACGCCGGTTCAGACGCAACGTCACATCGATCAGCACAACATCGTCGCCAATTACACCGAGAGCATCCACGGCGAAGGACTGCTGAAGAAGGGCCTGATCGTCGCGGCCAACTGCGCCTCGTGCCACACGGCGCATTCTATTCTGCCGCACACCGATCCCAACTCCTCCATCGCCCGGCGTAACATCGCCAAGACCTGCACCAAGTGCCACGCCGAGATCGAAGCGGTGCACCGCAAGACCATCCGCGGCGAGCTGTGGGAGAAGGAAGCCAATGTCCTGCCCGCCTGCGTCGACTGCCACCAGCCGCACAAGATACGGAATGTCTTCTACAGTCAGGGCATGGCCGATGCCGATTGCATGCGCTGCCATAGCAATCAGGCTTTGAAGTCGGCGGACGGCCGCTCCATGTTTGTCAAGGCGACGGAACTCGCCGATTCGCGTCACGCAAAGGTTTCGTGCAGCCAGTGCCACTCTGAGGTGAACGCCTCGAAGGTTCGTCCCTGCGAGACCATCACCAAGCAGGTGGATTGCAGCAAGTGTCACGAAGCCGTTGGGCAGCAATATCAGCGGAGTACTCACGGGCAACTGTTCGCCAAAAAAGACCCCAATGCTCCGACCTGCCGCGAGTGTCATGGCACGCACGGCATTCTTGGCAAGCTCGATTCGCGGTCGCGGACATTTCCGCCTAACGTTCCCAACCTTTGCGCCCAATGCCATCGCGAAGGCCAGCGCGCCGCCGTACGCTACACCGGCACGCAGCATGACATTACTACGAACTACAGCGAAAGCATTCACGGCAAGGGGCTGCTGAAGAGCGGCCTCACCGTGACCGCTACGTGCACCAGTTGCCACACCGCACATGGCGAATTGCCGGCCAAAGATCCCGACTCAACGGTCAACAGCAAGAATCTGCCGGCTACCTGCGGCAAGTGCCATCACGGCATCGAAGAGCAGTTTGTGCAGAGCGTGCACTCGGCGACGGTGACCAAGACCGACAAGCCATTGCCGGTTTGCAGCGACTGCCACACCGCGCACTCCATTCGTCGAGCCGATGAAGATGGATTCAAGCTCGAGATCATGGACAGGTGCGGCAAGTGCCATGCTGAAATTGCCAAGAGCTACTTCGACACCTATCACGGCAAGGTATCGAAGCTCGGTTACACCAAGACCGCCAAGTGTTACGACTGCCACGGCGCTCACGACATCCAGAAGGTGGACGACCCGAGGTCGCACCTGAGCCGTGACAACGTGGTCGCTACCTGCCGGAAGTGCCACGCCGGCGCCTCCCGTCGCTTTGCCGGATATCTGACGCACGCGACCCATCACGATCCCAAGAAGTATCCGTTTTTGTTCTGGGTCTTCTGGGGCATGACGTCGCTGCTGATTGGGACCTTTGTCGTCGGCGGCGTGCATACGCTGTTGTGGTTGCCGCGTGCCATCGAGATGAAGCGCAAGTTGCGCGCCGAGGAAGCCGCGCTCGAGGACAAACCTAAGGGTCCTGCCGCGGAGGATAAGTAGCATGGACAAGAGTGAACAAGGCCCGCTCGGGCCCGACAATTCGCGCCCGGACGCAACCCCGGAAGAACGCGCCGCCTATATGAAACCGGCCGCCTCGGTGCAGCGCGAATTTGTGCGCTTCACCCGCCTGCAGCGTACGCTTCATGCTTGCATTGTCATCAGCTTCCTCAGCCTGGCCACGACCGGCTTGACGCTGAAGTTTTCTTACACGAAGTGGGCCGTATTTCTCTCGCGGCTGCTCGGCGGATTCCAGACCGCCGGCTATATTCACCGCTTCGCGGCGCTAGTGATGTTTACTGCTTTCCTTACGCATCTCGTGGATCTCTACAACCTGAAGAAGAGGAAGTACGGCTCATGGCGCGCGATGCTGCTGGGACCGAACTCGATGATCCCCATGAGGCACGACCTCGATGAGTTCATCGCCACCCTGAAGTGGTTCGTGCACCTCGGCCCGAAGCCCGAGTACGGGCGCTGGACCTACTGGGAGAAGTTCGATTATTTTGCCGTGTTCTGGGGAGTCTTCATCATCGGCTCCACCGGACTGACTCTCTGGTTTCCCGTATTCTTCACGCGTTTTCTGCCGGGAGCATTCATCAACGTCGCCACCATCATCCACAGCGACGAAGCTCTGCTTGCCACCGGATTCATCTTTACCGTTCATTTTTTCAATACCCACTTGCGTCCGGAAAAGTTTCCGATGGATACCACGGTCTTCACCGGCCGCATGGCTCTTCCCGAGCTCAAGCGGGACAAACGCAAGGAATACGACGCGCTGGTTGAGAGCGGCGAACTCGAGCAGCATCTCGCCGAGCCGCACCCGGAAATTGTGGTCAGGACCATCCGCGCCTTTGCCTGGATTGCCTTGAGCATCGGTTTCAGCATCGTAGTTTGGATTGTGTACGCAATGCTGTTCGCCTATCGCTAGGCCAGCTTGAGTAGACTGCTAGGGAATATTTCTTTGAAGGGGCGCGGCTTCAGCCGCGCCGTCCAGGGCCGGTAATGGCGCGGGCTTCAGCCCCTGAGGAAATTGCCAATTCTTCGTTTCATCCGGCGCGAATTCAGTACGCCTCGTTTTCCGATATGATTGAGGTCGTGGGAGACTACGCACGATGAGTGATGCGGGAACGCCCCTTCCGCCGAATCCGCCGGTGGAAGATCTGTCACTGAAGAGTCTGCTTCGCAATTACGTCAGCTTGATCGGACTCGCCTTGGCGGTCGTATCGCTGGCGAACATCATCTTTTTGTTCTTGATCGACGTCGTTTCCAAGCAGCCAAGTCCCTACATCGGCATCTTTGCCTACATGGTGATGCCCGCTTTCCTGGTGCTGGGCTTGCTCCTGGTGCCTGTGGGGATGTGGATCGAGCGTCAGCGGCACCGCCGCAATCTGGCCAGTCTCAGTCGCTTCCCGGTCTTGGATCTGAACAGCGCCGCGCAACGTGGCACCATCGCCTTTTTTCTTTCCTCCGTGATCCTGTTCATCCTTCTCAGCGCTGCCGGCAGTTATCGCGCCTACGAGTACACCGATTCCGTCCAGTTCTGCGGTCAGCTTTGCCACACGGTGATGCATCCGGAGTTCACCGCGCACCAAGCCTCGCCCCATGCTCGCGTCACCTGCGTCGATTGTCACGTTGGGGCGGGCGCGAGCTGGTATGTCCGCTCGAAGCTGTCCGGCGCCCGGCAGGTCTTCAAGACCGTGCTGAACACCTATCCCCGTCCGATCGAGACGCCGGTAGCCAACCTGCGTCCCCCTCAGGAAACCTGCGAGCAGTGTCACTGGCCCAGGAAGTTCTGGGGAGCGCAATTAAAGGTCATCAATCACTTTTCCAGCGACGAGCAGAACACTCCGCGGCAGCTGCAGCTGCTGATCAAGACCGGCGGCGGCGATCCCAATGCCGGCCAGGCAAGTGGAATTCACTGGCACATGAACATCGCCAACGTCATCACCTACTCATCCGATCCCAAGCGGCAGAACATACCCTACGTGCGGATTCAGAATGGGAAGGGCGAGGTCACAGAGTATTTCGCCCAGGGGGTCAAGCCCGAAGAGATCGCCAAAATGACCAGCCGGCGAATGGATTGCATCGATTGCCATAACCGCCCCACCCACATTTATCTTGCCCCCGACCGTTCCGTCGATGACTCGCTCGCGGCAAATCGGATTGACCGGAGTTTGCCCTACGTGAAGCAGCAGTCGGTCCAGGTGCTGACGGCGGCTTACAAGACGACGCCCGAAGCGATGCAGGCCATTGCCACCGCAATTCCGGCGTTCTATCGCGAGAAATATCCGCAGATCGCCAGCGCCAAACAGGCGCAGATACAGGCTGCGGTATCGGAACTTCAGCGTGTTTTCCGCACCACCATCTTTCCGGAGATGAAAGTCGATTGGCGCACCCATCCCAACAATGTCGGCCATTACTACTTTCAGGGATGCTTCCGCTGTCACGACGGCAACCATCTGAGCAAGGACCGGCAAGGCCATCAGCAAGGATTGCAATGCCTGCCACACCATGCTGTCGCAGCAGGAAGGCACGCAGTCGCTCATGGCCTCCACCACCGGAGTCACCTTCAAGCATCCGGTGGACATCGGCGATCTCACGGCTGTCAACTGCTCCGACTGTCACAACGGCGGCGTCGGACCGTAAATAAGCACGCCGGGTGCCCCATTCGAGCCGGGTGCCCCACGTTCCTCGGGTGGCCCACATTTGCCGCAGTCAGCTAGTGGGGTGAAATTGCGGGTGCCCCATTCAAGCGAAGCTTGGGTGGGGCTTTTCGTTGAGGCAGTTCTCGAAACATCCGCCCGCCGCGCCTCTTCACTTTCGCTTTACACCGCAGGGGTGATTCTGCGAAATTAGGACGTGGAACACCCCGCGCTTGAATCCATCGTCATCCTCGATTTCGGCTCGCAATATACGCAACTGATTGCGCGCCGCGTCCGCGAGCAGAACGTTTTCTCCGCCGTTTTGCCGTGTACTGCCGCACTGTCGGAAATCCGGAATTACAACCCGGTCGGCATCATTCTTTCCGGCGGGCCGTGCTCGGTTTACGATGCCGACGCGCCTCCGGCCGACGAGCGCGTCCTTACCATGGGAGTGCCCGTGCTCGGCATTTGCTACGGGCTGCAATTCATTGCTCACAAACTCGGCGGCAAAGTGAGCCCGGCGTAAAGCGGGAATACGGCCATGCGGAAGTATCACTGATCGACAAGTCTCCATTGTTTGAGAGCAGTTACCGTCGCAAATGAACGTATGGATGTCGCACGGCGACGAAGCGCTGGAGTTGCCGGAGGGCTTTCAACTGGTCGCCAGGTCGGCCACTGCGGTGGCCGCCATCGAAAACCGTGCCAAGCGCATTTTCGCCGTGCAGTTCCACCCCGAGGTTCACCACACCAGCCACGGCACGGACATCCTGCGCAACTTTGTTTTTCGAATCTGTGGAGCCAAGGCGAACTGGACCGCGCAGCGTTTCATCGAATCCACGGTTGAGAACGTTCGCCAAACTGTGGGTCCGTCAGGGCGCGCCATCTGCGCCATTTCCGGCGGCGTAGATTCGTCGGTGGCGGCGACGCTGGTCTCCCGCGCGCTCGGCGAACGCCTGACCTGCGTTTTCGTCAACAATGGAGTGCTTCGCAAGCACGAGTTCGAGAAGGTGCAGCAGAGCCTGCGCAACAATCTCGGACTCAACATCGATGCCGTTGACGCGAGCGAGCGTTTTTTATCGAAGCTCGCCGGCGTTACCGACCCCGAGCGCAAGCGCAAAATTATCGGCAACGAGTTCATCGAGGTCTTCGAGCGCGAAGCGCTCCGCCTTAAGCAGAGTTCCGGCCACGTCGAGTGGCTGGTGCAGGGAACCCTTTACCCGGATGTGATCGAGTCGCGGTCCGTGCGTGGCCCGTCGCAAACCATCAAGAGCCATCACAACGTCGGTGGCCTTCCGGAGAAGATGAACCTCAAACTCATCGAGCCCTTGAAGGACCTCTTCAAGGATGAGGTGCGCCGCATCGGCCGCGATCTCGGCATGCCCGAGGAGATGGTGCAACGGCAGCCATTCCCCGGCCCCGGACTGGCCGTTCGCATCCTCGGCGAAGTCACCCCCGAGCGCATTGCGCTGCTTCAGGAGGCCGACGATATCGTGGTATCCGAGATCAGGCGGGCTGGCCTCTACACCAAGATCTGGCAGTCATTTGCCGTTCTGCTCCCGGTGATGTCCGTCGGCGTAATGGGCGACCAGCGTACCTACGCTTATACCTGCGCCATTCGCGCCGTAAACTCCGAAGACGGCATGACCGCCGATTGGGTTCCGCTCCCACACGAGGTGCTGAAGACGATCTCCAGCCGCATCGTGAACGAAATCCGTGGCATCAACCGCGTCGTCTACGACATTACATCGAAGCCGCCCGGAACCATCGAGTGGGAGTAGCCCGGCGCACTTTGGGTCTGACGTGGGTAGTTTGCCTCCTGCCTGGTGCCCCATATCTGCCGCAGTTAGCAGATGTGGGATCGGCGGGTGGCCCATTCTAGCCTGCTGTTGGCTAGAGTGGGGTAGTTTCCTCGCGTGGGCCAGTGAGCCCGTTGGTGGCCCACATTTGCCCGCAGTTGGCTAATGTGGGGTACAGTCTTACGTGGTTCGTAAAAACCCCGCGAGCAGTGCTGGCGCGAAACAAGATTCCTCTGGAGAAACGACCTTGGCGAATATAGGGACACTGATTGTAACTGGCGGGGGCAGAGGCATTGGTGCTGCCGTGGCCAAACTGGGCGCAGCCCGAGGCTACGCAGTTGCCGTGAACTACCAGAGCAACGCGGCCGCCGCGCTCGCAGTGGTTCGCGAGATTGAGGCAGCCGGAGGTCGCGCCACCGCCATTGCCGGTGATGTTGCTAAGGAGCAGGACGTGCTGCGCTTGTTTGCCACCGCCGCACACGACCTGGGACCGATCACAGCGTTGGTCAACAATGCCGGCATCACGGGCAAGGCGGGCCGCGTCGAGGCGCTTGAGTTGCAGGATCTGGAACGCGTGCTTGCCGTCAACGTTGTCGGAGCGGTGCTGTGCGCGCGAGAGGCCGTGCGGTGCATGTCCACCAAACATGGTGGCCAGGGTGGCGCTATCGTGAATATCGGCTCCCGTGCTTCGGAGCTCGGTGGCGGCGGCGAGTGGGTGCATTACGGCTTGAGCAAGGGAGCGATTGACACCTTCACCGTAGGGCTGGCCAAAGAAGTCGGTGGGGAGGGTATTCGGGTGAACGCCGTTTCTCCCGGCTTGATTGACACCGAGATACATACGGCCGCTGGAATGGCGGATCGTTTGCCTCGGCTTGCCGCTACCATCCCGATACCCCGAATCGGTGGCGCTGCCGAAGTTGCCGAGGGTGTGATCTGGCTGCTCTCGCCGGCAGCTTCCTACGTAACCGGAGCAATCCTCCACATCAGCGGCGGGCGCTAAGCGGTCCCCGCATACCAACTTGGGTGCCCCATCCTTATCGCGCAGCGATAGGGTGGGGCTTTTTCTTCATTCGGTGTCATGCCCACCGATTGACGGTGCCGGGTGCCCCAGATTCCGCGCCGCGTAGTTCGGCGCTAACCTGGGGTGGTTTCTCAGTGAGCACCTTCCCGTTTTTGGCCTCGCCGGCGGCCATCGCACTTCAGGCCTACTACTTACGTTATCTCCTAAATATCCCCGCATCCCGGTACTCTTCCCGCGAACAGCAATGCGCTCAGATATCAAAATTGTTCCGCCGGCGGATGGTTATCCGGCATTACGTCGCTGGGCGCGTTACCATGCGAGCCTGCTCACATGCCTTATCGCGCAAAGGCCAAGGAAAGCGGTCATCGTTCCGGGCCGCGGTTCGGAGCTGAACCACGGCGGGATGACCGTTTATGCCGGGATCGAGCTAGCGGTCAATGAGCATGTCCGGGTCACATTCACCCCGCCCCACTGTGGAGAGTCAGTCACATTTCAATGCGTCGTTCGCGATCGCACTGGCTATACCTATGGTGTCGAATTTGTCCGCGACGAAACCGGCTGCGACTACAGCACCCCTATGCAGCGCATCCTGGACGCCATCGAAGACTTGAATCGCAAGTAGCGACCGCCAGCGCAGATGTACACCGCGCATCCTCCAATATGTCACCCTGAGGAGCGCCGCGCGGTTCGGCGCGACGTGAGGGCCTATGCATTTTGTCCCGAAACAAAGGTCTGGTGGCCCACATTTAGGGCTTCAGCCCTTAATGTGGGATTCCGTGGGGTTTCCGTCGGGTGCCCCATGTTCGCCCGCTTTTGGCTAACCTGGGGTAGTTTCTTCCTGTAGCGTAAAGCACTATCCCTGGGCACGTATCCTCACATCCGTCATCCCGACCGGAGCGGAGGGATCTTGTGTTTTCCGTGTCTCACGCAAGCGGTTCACTTCATCGGCTCGTTGGGGCGACCAGGGCTAAGGTAATCATCCCAAGTCTCGGCCGCCAACCCCACCAGTGCCGCGCCCAGGATGGCCCAAGCCGTCGAGCGCTTGGTAATCACCAGGAAAAGAAAGCTTCCAATCGCGATCAGAATCGGAACGATTCCTGTCAGTGAATCGCGGGCGAGCGGGACGGTGGCGCTCACCAGCAAGCCTGCTGCCGCAAAGGTCACGGCGCGGATAGCGCTTCTCACCGCCGGCTTATCGGCCCTGCGGCCCAGGTACTGCAGGATTGGGATGATCAGGAACGCCGGCGTGATTACGGCCAGCAATCCGGCGAAGCCTCCCGGCACGCCGCCGACGAAGTATCCAACGCTCACAACGAACAGGCCATTTGGTCCCGGCGCGGTTTGCCCGGCGGCCACGGCCGCGTTCAGTTGCCGATCCGTCAGCACCTGGCGTTGCTCGACCAGGTCGTGCCGGATCACAGGAATCGAGGTCACTCCGCTGAATGAAGTGATCGTCGCCTTGGTCAGCAGCAGGTAGAGCAGCAGTACATTCATTCCGGCACCCGCCAGAAGCAGCCGACCGCCGCCGCCAGGCCGAGAACCGCGATCGGCGTCAAGTCGAATTTGAGCGAGAGCAATACTGAGCCCCCGGCGAGCGCCACAACGTGAATCCAGCGCTTGCGGTCGAGGTACGGCTGAAGCAGTTGCCAGGAAGCCATTGCCATGACTCCGACCGCGGCTGCCAGGGTGCCTGCAACAGCGGCCATGGCATTGGAATTCGAGCGCACCACGTCATAGCTGCCGGTCAGCAGCATTACCATGATGCCGGACGGGACGCTGGCCGCCGCCACGCTGACGATAGCCCCGGGCCAGCCCAGCATCTCCCATGCGGTTCCCGCGCAGAAGGCCAGCATGTTTGTTCCCGGCGTAATCCGTGCCAGCGCATAAACCGTGGCGTACGTCTCCTGCGTCAGCCACTTGCGCTGCGACACCTGTTCCGTGTGCAGGGCCGCCATGGTGATGGTGCCGCCGCCAAAGGTCAGATTCGTCACTCGCAGAAACGATAAGAAAAGCTTCAGAAGAGAAGGGCGTTCGAGTTCCACATTTGTAATCTATCACCAGCCCGATGAGGCAAGGTTGCGAAAGGCTAGTGGGTTGCAGAGATGCTGTATCCCGAGTGATGAAACGTCATTCCGAGCGAGCGACGCCTTGCGTCGCAAGTCGAGGAATCTTGTGGGTTCTTTTTACTGCAGAACCACAAGATCCCTCCGCTCCGCGCCCGAACAGCTGCTTGCTTATCGAGTGCAATGTCGGGTACGCAGCTTGGCTGCTCCGGCCTGGGCGCTAGGCGCTTCGGTCGGGATGACGCCTTTTGTGAACAACGGGGTACACCAATCGTGGCACTGCTCTAGCGGGTCAGTTCCGGACGGCCGCCCCGTTGCCTCGCTCCTGCAACTCCTTCTGCAGCATTTTTACAAAAACTTCCAGTGCCGGTGACATCCATTTATCCCTATGCCAGATCACTTGCGTCAAAATATCCATCGGAGGTCCGCTCCAGTGCAGCGCCGACAACCGCTCGTCGCGGAGTTCGGTTGCCACTGCAATCACGGGCAACAGCGCGATTCCCATTCCCAGAGCCGCACAGCTTTTGATGGCTTCCACGCTGTTAAACTCCGTCATGTTTTTCGGGCGAATGCCGCGCAGCCCGAGGAAGTCGTCGAGTTTTTTCCGATAGGCGCAGCCGGCTTCGGTCAGCAGCAGTCTCTGATCCCGCAGGTCTTCGGGCGCAACCTTTGCCTTGGCCATCAGCGGATGCGTCGGCGCAGCCACGAAGATGACCCGCTCGGTTCGCAGCCGAATGCTCGACAGCCGCTCGTTCGCCACTTCGTCCGCCATCCGAATCGTCACATCCAGCTTGCCTGTCTCCAGAGGTTCCACCAGGTTCGCATCGTCATAGGGACGAAAGATCAGCTCAACATCCGGATACTGTTTGCGGAATTTGCGGAGTACCCGCGGCAGGCGATAGGTGAGCACCGATTCCGGCGCGCCCACTCGCAGCGGCCCGGAGGGCACGGAACCATGCGACAGTGCATGCTTAGCGTCCGTCAGCGTGGCCAGCACCTTATCCGCATAGGGCACCAGACGCTTCCCGGCCTCGGTCAGCGCCACCCGCTTTGCCAGGCGCTCGAACAATTGCGTACCAAGTTCTTCCTCAAGCGAGTGGATCTGTCCGGTGACGTTTGACTGCACACAGTGCACGCGCTCGGCAGTCCGCGTAAAGTTCAATTCCTCTGCCAGCGCCCGGAAAATCTCAAGTTGCCGTACTTCCATATCAATCTCCCGTAATGATGATCGTAATCATTATAATCTATTGGACTGATGAGTGCATCTTCGGCATCATCAAGTAGTGAAGTGAAGAAAGGGGAGACGATGTTAGATACGCAATTTGCTGCCGCCGATTCGAGAGCGATGAACAGCTCCGGTTCGTTGCGCGGGTCATCCCCGGAATCGAATGCCGGCGCACCTCGTGGAGATGCCAAGTCAACGAAGAGTTTTCGAAACCCGTGCTCTGCACGGCGCGGTCGCGTATCCAAGGAAGGCCCTATGAATAACGAATCCATCACGTTTGCCGCACAAGTGCCCTATGCCGCTGTAATCTGCGAAAGGACCATCGCAAGCGCTGCGCCGATGGAAGCACTAGGCCGCGCTCTCGGCTACACGCAAAAAGAACTGGCCATTGCCGGCGATGTGCTCAGCCGCTTTGTATGGCAGCGTCCGGTCGGCGATGACAGTGAGCAGACTCTAGAAGACAAGGCCCGCAAGGCCGCATAAAACCAGTTCTTCGGGTGCCCCACGTCCCGCCCCTCTTTTGGGCTGACGTGGGGAAGTTTCCTTTCATTTCAAGTGGGGTCGTGTGGCCCACATTTGCCCGCAGTTAGCTAATGTGGGGCGAAATCACCGTCGGGTGCCCCATTCTTATCGCGCAGCGATAGGGTGGGGCCTTTATTCTTCCTTCGATGCTGTGCCCGCTTGGTGCCCCACATCTGCCGTAGTTAGCAGATGTGGGATAAGGCCCCGACTCACTCCGTATGTTTCTTGGCGTCTTCCAGTATCCGCTCTGCCCGCGCCGGGTTGTAAACACCACACGAGCAGAAGTGGGTCAGATACTTTGCCGCCTGCTCCGGTGTACGTCGGCCTTCCTTCACCCAGTCGATCATCTTGTGGGCCAGATTAACGCTGACCATGCCGTGACCGCACATCGTCGTCAGCATCAGCACCTGCGTATTCGGCAGCTTCTCGGTCTCGCCCTCGAACCCAAGTGAGTAGGAGAGGCTGTGCCGCGGCTGACCGGCGGCGCAGGAGCATGCCATTGCATTCTCCAGCGAGGTCGACATATTTACGCACAGCCCAAGGTCGGCTTCCTTAACCTCCTTCAAAAACTTCTCGGCCGCTTCCAGGTTATTCAGAACGACCACGGCGTTGGTCGGCGCATCGAGCCCGTCAATCACTGTGCGGTATTCCAGTTCCATGCCGCGGTGCCAGTGTGCGCTGGGCGTCAGCTCCTTCGGACGCAGTGCGCCGCCATGCGCGGTATCGCCCAGGTTCACCGGATTGTACTTGAGCGACATCTCCAGGAAGCGCTTCAGTTTAGGCACGCATCCCTTGTCGTTTTTGCCTTTGCTCGTACGGGCAAAGATCACGATATCGTCACGGAAGCTTTCGCTGGTGCCGAAGCGGTGAAGTGTATTAGTCATGGCCTCCTCCTGCCTGTACTGTGGAGCCCCCGGCGGTTGCTGCGATCGCTTCGGGGTTGGTGATGCGGCCGAGGCCGAAGTTTGTCTTGGCCCGTATCAGTTTGAATCCCATCCGCTGCAGGATCGGCGCCACGTCATTCTCCTCGCCGTTTTCGTCGCAGCGCACTCCCGTGGCGATTGCGACCACCGTCTTCACCTTCTTCTCGACCTCGCGAACCACCCCGAGAATCTCTTCCAGGCGGTCGACCTTAACCAGAACTTCAATGATGGCCGAAAGGATCTTCTCGTTGAGAATCTCCGGCTGGAGGGCGCCTGTCGCGGGGTCGGGCATGAGCGTAGTGATCGGATTCTTCTTCTCGAAAGCCACGCCAATCCGTGCCAGTGCCATCGTCATCTTCTGGATGTCGTACATGCGAACGCCCACGCCAGGGCGACCAAGTTCGATGGTGAAGTTCACCTCGCCGCGCTTCACGCGTCCAGTCAGGTCGTTGGTCTTGACTTCTTCCGTGCCGCGGCCGCGCACGCCGGTCGACTCGTGCGGCACAAGCGGGTCGGAGAACGCGCGCCGTATCACGCGCGGCCACGTCAGCTCGTCGGGCGTCAGCGCGGAGGTTGGACAAACATCCGGTTCGGGATCGAAGCGCAGCCGCGCCATCTTGAACAAGCGCCGCAGCAGCCTCACTACCGTCGGGTTGAGGTGCTCCTTGCTCATGCCGTTGTAGCAGCTATAGCATTCCACGCATTCGTCGCTCTCGACGGTCGCACGGTTGATCGCCGGGTCGACGTAGATCGCGCCCATCGGACAAACATAAGTGCAGTTGCCGCAGGCCACGCACTTTCTTCTGGTCTATGATCACTCTTGAACCTCACACACTGCCATCGGCTTGTAATCCACGACACTTGATTGGGTGGGGATGTTACCAAAATTGTCGCAAATACCACCCCAAAGTACAAGCTGAATGCCCCTTGCCCGCACGATCCCCGGTGGTGCCCCACATCTGCCGTGTTGAGCAGATGTGGGGTTCGGCCGGGTGGCCCATTCAAGCCCTCCGTTGGCTTGAGTGGGGCTTTTGTTTGTCATCAGAGGCAAAGGCATCAACGTCTCTCACACCTCAAATATATTTCGTGAGTGTCATCCTGAGCGCAGCGAAGGATCTGCTTTTTCGATGGTGGCCGGGTGCCCCGTTCTAGCGAAGCCGGGTGCCCCAGGTTCGCCCGCTGTCGGCTAACCTGGGGTAGTTCTCTTGCTCGCTGGCTGGTGGCCGGGTGCCCCCGTTCTGCTGGGCTAGGGCGGGGTAGTTGCTCGTTCTCGCTGTGCAGTGTTGCTCGGATGCCGGGCGTTCCGTCCTGCTCTTGGACTGACGTGGGGCGGCAGTTGCCTTCGCGCGCCTTGTTCTACAATCGTTGCATGCCGACCAGCACGCGCGATTTCGAAAAAACTCTAAGAGCCGCTCCGCTGTTTGCGGGGCTTACGGATACGCAATTCAGTCTGCTGGCTTCGCGACTTGTCGAGCGCTCCTTCGACGCCGGAGAGATGATCTTTCAAGAGGGTCAGCCATGCGCCGGACTGTTTATCATCCAGTCGGGAAGCGTACGGATCTTCAAAAACTCATCCAGCGGCCGCGAGCAGGTGCTCTCCATCGAAGGCGCGGGCGCATCGATAGCCGAGCTACCGGTGTTCGATGGCGGCGCCTATCCGGCTTCGTCGCAGGCGCTCGCCCAAAGCAGCCTGCTCTTTCTCAGCAAGCAGGATTTTCGCGCGCTCTGCATGCAGCACCCGGAAGTCTCGCTCCAGGTTTTGCGGAAGGTGGGTGCAAGGCTGAGGCAGTTGGTCGGCATCATTGAGGATCTCTCGTTCACCACCGTGCGGCATCGGCTGGCCGCGCTGCTGTTGCGCCTGGCGCGCACAGAGGGCCGGAAGACGCCGGGCGGCACCGAAATCGTTCTCACCGCCTCGAACCAGGACATAGCCGCGCAAATCGGAACCGTGCGCGAACTTGTCTCGCGCAATCTCAGCCGCTTCCAAAGTGAAGGCCTGCTTTCGCTCGACGGAAGAACCGTGCTCATCCCCAGCCTGGACCGCCTCGAGCAGGAGATCGGCGAACCGTAGTTTCTTGGTGGCAGGTGCCCCAGGTTCGCCCGCCTTTGGCTAACCTGGGGTAGTTTTTTCTGAATAGTGAGCCGTCTGGTGCCCCACGTCCCGCCCCTCTTTTGGGCTGACCTGGGATAGTTTCTTCTGAATAGAAATGCCCCCCAGCGGGTGCCCCATCCTTTCGCCCGCTTTTGGCGAAGGGTGGGGTAGTTTCTTCCTGAATAGCAATGTCGACGCGGGGTGTACAATCCGCTGTTGAGCGACTGCCGATATGAGCGACCTTTCCAGTTTGCCGCCCGACTTAACGCCGCCGAGTGCAACTGAACCACCTCCAGCTCCCGTGCTTTTGCCGGAGCCCACGCGTGATGAACGCACCCTGGGCATGTTGGCTCACGTCCTGCAGATAGTCTCCTGGCTCATCGCTCCGACGATCATCTTCCTGGTGCGCAGGGACTCCCGTTTTGTGCGCTATCACGCGTTGCAGGCGGTATTTTTCCAGTTGCTGGTGATGCTGGCCTGGGGCGCAACCTTTCTGGCTCTTTTCGCCGGATTCCTTACCGCCATCGCCCGCCACAGGGGAGGCATTGGGCCGGCTGCCATCGCTTTTCCCGTTCTTTTTTTTGTGATCCTCTGGGGCGGCGGAGCGCTGAGCTGGCTGCTGAACCTGGTGCTCGGCATCGTCTACGGCCTACGGGCGAACAACGGCGAGTGGGCGGGCTATCCCGGTATCAAGTATCTGGCGGCGAAAGTTGCCGGTGTGGAACTGCCTCGATAGGTTAGATTGGAAGCGTCATCCCGACCGAAGTGAAACGGAGCGGAGGGATCTTGTGTTTTTCCGCGGCGAAGCAGCACAAAAGATTCCTCGACTCGCGTCGCAAGGGCGCCGCTTGTTCGGAATGACGTTCTTTGGCGGTATATAGCAGCCCGGGAACTGCCGCACGCAGTCTCAATCACCCCCATAGCCTCCACGGCGCACCCATGCCCGCGTAGCGGGCATAAGAAAATAGCCCCAGGCGCAAGCCTGGGGTACGTATAAACCCACGCGCCTCAGCCCGCGTAGCGGGCGTAAGACTCAGCAGAGTGTCTCCTCGTTCACCTCAATCGCCTGTTGCCTGAAACAGTCCCAGCTGCACCGCCGCTGCTTCGTTCGCTTGCCGACGCGGGCGCGGCTCGCGCTCGAAGTTGATCTCGTATTTCTCCCGCAGCTTCGCCATGCGCTTGGAAATCTCGCGCTGATAGGCCTCTGAGACGAATGCGCGGCTGGCATAGCGTTCCTTATATTGCTTGACCAGGGCAGGGAACTCCTTTTCCAAAAAGGGCATAAACACCGCTGCGGAGCATGGTTTCAGGAACAGCGGATTGGCGAAGATGTTCTTTCCGCCCGCCTTCTTTGTGGCCGCCACCAGCGCTTCCAGCGATTCCTCCGAATCGGTGATCCCCGGCAGCACCGGCGCGCAGATCACGCCGGCGTCGATTCCTGCGCGGTTCAGCTCCTGCACGGCGTCCATGCGCAGGTCGGGTCTGCGGGGCGCGCGGCTCCAGCACTCGCGCCAGCCTGGCATCCAGGGTCGTAATCGTCAGGTTGACGTAGAGGCGGTTCTGCTCCGCCACGCGCTGCAAAACGTCGCGGTCCCGCAGAATCAGGTCTGACTTGGTGACGATACCGATCTCGAATCCCTTGTGCTGGGCCAGCTCCTCCAATATCTCCCGCGTGATGCGATGCTGGCGCTCGGCCGGCTGGTAGGGGTCGGTCGCGGTGCCGATGGCGATCGCTTCGCCGCGTTTCACCCGCCGCAGGTCTCTGCGCAGCAGCCACGCCGCTTGCTGCTTGATGTAAATCTTGCGCTCGAAGTCGAGGCCGTCCCGCATTTCCATGAATTCGTGCGTGTAGCGCGCATAGCAGTATTTGCACGCGAATTCGCAGCCCCTGTAGGGATTGATCGTCCACCTGAACGGCATCCTCGGCGCGTCGCAACGGTTCAGCAGAGTGCGCGCCTCCAGCGTGAAATATTGCACGTTGTGCCCCGGACGCACGAACTCTCCCTGCGCGGCCAGCTTGGCGATTCCCACCAGGCCGCTTCCGGGCCGCAGCGATTCCTCTTCCTGTTCAACCATGTGGAAGAGATAGGTATTGTGAAGCGCCGGGGTCGACTTATGAAGGGCAGGCATCGGAACTCCGTTTTCGCGAAGGGCTGGCATCGGGAACTCTGTATTCGCCTTTCTTTCGCCCCATCAGATTAGCCTCGGCCCCTGCCCCTGTCAAGCGCCGCCGAGGTAACGGAACAGGTTCCGGGCGACTCTCTGACAGTGCCCCATCTCTGCCGCAGTCAGCAGATGTGGGATTCTGTGCCGCCATTGCCGTCTCCGGAGTGTCATCCTGAGCGGAGCGAAGGATCTGCTTTTCTGGCCGGGCTGTTCGCTGGTGGCCCACATTTAGGGCTTCAGCCCTTAATGGGGGTAACGAAAATGCGGGTGCCCCACGTCCCGCCCAGCCTTTGGGCTGACGTGGGGTGGTTCCCCCTCACTTCGCGCGGGGATGTGTCTTGTCGTACACCTCCATCACTTTGCGTGTGGAGAGCTGCGTATAGCGTTGCGTGGTGGCCAGACGTTCGTGTCCAAGTAACTCCTGGATCGAGCGCAGGTCCGCCCCTTCCTCCAGCAGATGCGTCCCAAAGGCGTGCCGCAGGGTGTGCGGATGCACCTCGGGCGACAAGCCGTTAGCAACCGCTATGGACTTGACGATGCGTCCGACGCTGCGCGTTGTCAGGCGTTCGCCCCAGCGATTGAGAATCAGCGCCGGCGTCTTCTTTTGCCGTTCCTGAAGCACCCGCTGGCGCGCGTGCAGATAATTGCGTAGCGCCCAGTCGGCCTTATCTCCGAACGGCACCAGGCGCTCTTTCTTGCCTTTGCCGCGCACCATGATTCCCTGCTGGCTCCAATAGATGTGTTCGATGTTGATGCCGGTCAGCTCCGAGTTTCGTATCCCGCACCCGTAGAGCAGCTCGAAGATCAGACGATCGCGCGTGGGAAACACTGCCGCCTCAGGCTGCGCCGCATCGAGCGCGCGGTTCATCTCCTCGATGGTAGGCACTCGCGGCAGCTTCTTGGGAAGCTTCGGCGTAGACACCAGCAGAGCGGGGTTCTGCTTCACCAGCTTTTCGCGCGCCAGAAACTTGAACAGCGAACGCACCGCGGCCAGCGCCCGCGCCACCGAGGGCTTGGTCAGTCCGATGATCGTAAAGGTGCGAGAGAAAACCGCGAATCCGAACGTGGTCGACCGCCTCCCACGAGCCTTGGCCGGAGCCCCCGCTACGCATGCTTTGATGGGAAGTGGAGCGGAAGCCACGGTCCCCTGCGCGCGCCGCCGTTGCGCGTGTTGGGGCAGCAAGGTAATCCGAGAACTGCTCCAGATTGGTCTTGTACGCCTTGATCGTGTGCGGCGATGCATTCTTCTCGCGCAGCGAACGCAAGAACTGCGCCACATCCCGCGCCACCTTCGATTCCTTCGTCTGCGCGCCGGAAGTATTCCGCGAGTTGGTCTTTTTACTCTTCACTTGTGTGGTGTCCCGGAAATACTTTGCATTAATCCTCATGAGTGTCATCCTGAGCGCAGCGAAGGATCTGCTTTAATCCTCCCGGCCGTAACTGTCGAGATGGCGATTTCTCAACAATTACGCCCCTGCAACTGTTCCAACGTCTGAAGCGTCAGACTGCGCTGCTTCCGTGTCATGGGTACAAATCGCGTACAAGTACGTCCCCACGGCTGCTTGCCATATGGCAAATGCAAGACGAAGCGAGATCAGTGGCGGACTGTTCAGATTCTGTAAGTATGACCACGACCAAGGCACAAACGACAATCCGCTGAAGCAGCCTATTCCACCCACATAGAACAGAAGCAGCGGCGAACGCAGCCGCTCGCAGCATGTCATTACACTCAGCGCCACACCCAGCCCGCCAATGAGTCCGCCAATACACCCAGAACCCAATGCCAAAATGCTCATATGTCCCAGTTCCCATGCAATCGTGTATGCCTGTATCCACACTATGACCATGAGGGGAACTGCAAATATGAGCCTCCACGTTCGCATGAACAACAGTGCACACAAAATGGCAAATGGGAATGGCAACACGAACTCAAATTTTTGTGGAAAATCCTTGTTTAGTAAATACGCTGCCGACAACGACCCGCAAGCCGCAAACAAAAGCGCCACGACAATGTACCGCAATGTCGCCGGAATCGACTGAGATTTCGTCGTGCTTCTCACGGCCAGCACTCTACGCCGAAGCTGCTGACATTTCCAGTTAAGTGTTGTAAACAGGCGTTCTCACCGCTTAAACGCGCCTCTTTTAGAGCCAGAACAGCTTGCAGTGTCATCCTGAGCGGAGTTCGGCAGTACCGAACGGAGTCGAAGGACCCCTATCGTCATATCACCCTCGGCTCATATCCTCCCACCTTGCCGTGTGCCCCATCCTTTCGCCCGCATTTGGCGAAGAGTGGGGTAGTTCCCGACGGTGCCCCATATCTGCGCGCCTTTTCGCAGATGCGTGATTCAACCTGCCCACATCTGCCAAAATCAGGCAGATATGGGGCACCCGGCCGCTAGACGCGAACTGATGGTTCCGCCGGTAGTTCGACGGAAGCTCTCTTGGGCACCTTCAATGGCTGATCGGGTTTGACCAACAGCCACATCACCGCGCCAAACACCGCGACAACGGATGTGGAGACCAGCGTTACACCCCAGCCGAATTTCGTCGCGATCCAAGCCGCCGACACCGGCGCGACAACGCCGCCGATATTGCCCCAGCATCCCATCCAACCGCTGACCGTGCCGGTGAATTTGCCGCCGAGATCGATGCACGCCGGCCACGAGGCAGCGAAGACCGGACCCAACCCGCCGGCAGCCAACGTCAGGAACAGGACTGTGGTCCATTTGTCCTTGGTATACGCGCCCGCAATCAACCCAATGCAACAGACAACCAGTCCAGCAATCCCAAACAACGGACGAACCACATTCTTTTTCATCCCGGCCTTCAGCATCTTGTCGGAAAAGTATCCGGTCCCAAGCAGACAAACGGTCAGAGCGATCCACGGCAACGAAGCCGCGAATCCCATCTGCTGCAACGAGAAGCCGTGCGCTTCGATCAGGTAGACGGGAAGCCACGCCAGGAACACGTAGGTGACATAGTCGACGGCGAAGAACTGTCCGGCAATCGCCCAGAATTGCATTGAGCCGATGAACGTGCTCCACGGAGCGATCTCTTTCTTCTCGACGACGTACGCCGCAGAGCTGCCTTCCGCGATGTGCTCGAGCTCGGCACGATTGACGAAGCGGCTCTGACTGGGATGGCTGGCGACCAGGAAATAAAAGGCGATGGCGACGACGACACCGACGGCGCCGAATAGGTAGAAGACGGGGCGCCAGCCCCATACCGCCATGATGGCGACAACGATCGCCGGGCCAAAGATCGGACCCATATAAGCGCCACCTGCCATCATCGCTGTAGCTTTACCTCGTTCGGTGGCCGGGAACCACTTTTGACACCCAGTGTTCATCGACGGAAAGATCGGACTTTCGCCGATTCCAAACGCAAATCTGGACGCAATAAACATTGTGAAACTGCTGCACAGCCCTGTGATCGCGGTGAAGATCGACCACAAACCGGTGGCTACGGTGATGACGACACGAGGCCCGAAATACTCGCCCGCCATGCCGCCGGGGATATAGCAGGCAGCGTAAGCCAGGAAGAAAGCAGACTGTATCGCCCCCATGTCGACTTTGGTAAACCCGAACTCCTTCATGATCATGGGAGTTGCTACCGACAGGTTTACCCGGTCCATATAAGAAACGAGCGCCAATAGCATGAAAAACGAAGCAACAAACCAACGATAATTTGTCTTTTTCATAGTGATTCCCCCTTCAGCTTCCAGGCTCATAACCTGTGTAACGCAGTTTAAGCAGAATCTTCTTTTTTTCAGCTCTGAGTTAATGGCACGCATTGTATCGTTTGTGAGGGGATTTGCAAGGCCAAAACTGCATTTGCGAATGAAGAACGGTGCCTCGGCTGGTGGCCCATATCTCCCGTGGACCCCACGGTGCCCCACATCTGCCGTGGTTAGCAGATGTGGGATTCGATTGCCCTCACTTCACCCCGCCATTCTTCGCCCGAGGATGAAACTCGGCGGGTGGCCCACTCAAGCCCGCCCGCAGCGTATCTCAAGCGAGGCGGGTGATGTCTTCCGCTACCTTGGGGAAACCGGTAAGCATCAGCGTATCGTGGCCAGGGAAAAGGTTTTCCAGCGGCGCTTTGGCACGTAGCTTGTCATAGCTAAGCAGCCAACCCGCCATGTCTGTGATTATCGGGCTCGGATTATCTTCCTTGTAGCTCCTAAATAGATGAGCGCAGTCGGAGCCCACCACGGTTTGCCCCTTGGCCGTGGGTATCAGCACCCCTTGTAGGCCGGGAGAATGCCCGGGGAGAAGCAGCAATTCCATTTTCGGTCCAATGAGGTGATCGCCATTGATGATCACCAGACGCTCCGTTTTCGCCAGATCTGCCACGGCTTGCACTCCCGCATCGTAGCGACTCCGCTTGAGGGGCGGTCGCTTAGAGAGTGGGCTGTTTACCCAAAATTCAAATTCCTTTTCCTGTACGTAGAACTTGGCATTGGGATAAACCTTGGGAAAGTCTTCCATGCCGCCAACGTGGTCGAAGTGCATGTGCGAGAGGACAACCCTGGTGACTTGCTCGGGTTTGATGCCCAGCCTCGCCGCCACCTGATGCGCAGGCACGAAGCCCTCGAACTTGGGTCCCAGCTTCGTTCCCAAGCCGGTATCGACCAGCGTGGTTTCGCCATTCTTCGCACGGATAGCCCAAATGTAGTAGTTGATCTGAACATCCTCAGTCCAGCCAGTGAAATAAATGGTGGCGGCTAACTTGCGTGTGAAAGGCCCCGCATACTTCAGAGCGAAGACCTCGTAAATCGTTTCCGGGCCGGAATCCTTTGCCTTTCCCGGTTTCTCGTCAGCCGCGGCTCTAACTGAACCAATACCTGCAAGCGCTGCCGTGCCTATTGCCGCTGAGACCGACTTCACGAAGTCCCGGCGATCGATAACGCTCATACCGCCTCCTTAAGTACCTGCTGAAGATGGGTGCATTTGGATGAGAGTCGAGAGTACATCAACTTCCGCGAATTTGCAGCACGATCATGGCTCAAGCAAGGGGTCAACGGTTTGGGGCGGGCAGGTGGCCCATATCTCGCAGCGACCCTGACGGTGCCCCATATCTGCCGCGGTTAGCAGATGTGGGATTCAAGCCGTCCTCACTTCACCCCGCCATCCTTCGCCCGCGGATGAAACTCGCGATACACATTCTTCAGCCGATCAATCGCCAGATGCGTATAAACCTGCGTGGTCGAAATGTCGGCGTGTCCCAGGATCGTCTGCACCGTACGCAGGTCCGCTCCGTTTTCCACCATGTGGGTTGCGGCGCTGTGCCTCAGCATGTGCGGACTCGCATGCGGACCGGTTTGCGCCGAACTTGCGGAGACAATTTGCCAGACGCGCTCCCGCGTCAACTTGCGCGCACCTCGGCCGATAAACAGGAACGCCGACTGCTTCTCGCCAGCCAACGCCGCGCGCACGGCCAGATAGCCGGAGATCGCGTCGAGCGCGGCCTGGCCCAGCGGCACAATGCGTTCCTTGTCTCCCTTGCCGCGCACCAGAACGTAGCCGAGATCGCGTTTCACGTCCTCCATGCGCAGGCCCACCACTTCGGAGACGCGTAGGCCGCCCGCGTAAAGCACTTCCAGCATGGCGCGATTCCGCAGATTCAGTTCGTGGCCGCACTTCGCCTTCGGCGCGGTGACATCGGAGCGCTCCAGCAGATGCTCAACCTCAGCGCGTCCCAGCGACTTCGGCAAGACTTTCCACTGCCGGGGGGAATCGATGTCGAGCGTGGGGTCGTGCTTGATGTGCCGGTCCAGCAGCAGAAACCTGTAGCACTGCCGCAAGCTGGAAAGCTTGCGCGCAACCGTCCGGCCATCGGCTCCCTCGGAAAACAACCAGTCGAGAAAATCCCGCACATCCTGACGCTGCGCTTGCACAAGTCCGCGTTTGCGCTTTTCGAGAAACGCAATCCACTTCTTCAGATCGCCGGCATAGGACTCAATGGAGAGACGGGCGAGGCCGCGTTCCACCTTGAGGTATTCGCAGAATGACGACAGCAGATGTGGATCTTGCCGCGCGCGGCCCATGTCTGTCAGTATTGCGCATTATCGGACATAGACGCGATAACCAACAGGGTGCTTTTAGCGTGTTTTAAGCGCATTTTGACCTGCAAAAAACCGTTCGAAAAACGTGTCACCGAGGGAAGGGTTACTAGCTCACTTTTTGGGCCGCCAGGCTCAACTTGCCCAGCACATCCACCGCATGCAGAGCACTTTCCGGACTCTCTAAGTGCTTGAAAAAGCCGTAGATCTCCGCCGCCCGCCCTGAAATCCTCGCCAAGTCCGAGGTGATCGCCGCGCGCTCGCCAGCCGTGTACTCGGCCTTGCGGTAACGAAAGTAGACAAATTCGGCAGTGATAATTTCAGGTGTAGAAAGTTTCTCGCTTTCGGCAATGCAGAGGGCCGCTCGATGCCTGCGCAGAACTTCGTAAGTGCTTTGTTGGAACCACGATTGGTCACGAAACTCAAAGGCGGACTTTAAGCTTCGCGGCAGCATCGCCAGAAACGCATCGAGTCCCTCCGGGTCTGCCTTGAAGAGCCCGGGAAGCTGGAAAAGCACCGGCCCAAGTCGATGCGCGGCCGCAAGTGGCTGAATCGATGAGAGAAAGCGCAGCAGCGGCTCATCTACGTTTCGCAGACGCTTGAAATGCGTGATCGACTGATGGGCCTTGAGCACGAACCGGAAGCTTTCAGGAGTTTCGGCCAGCCAGTTCCCGATGGTCCTTTCCGAAAGCAGATGGTGGAAGGTGTAATTGACCTCGACCGCATTGAGTCTCGTTGCGTAATAGCGCAGGAACTGCTTCTGCGGCAGCTTTGGAGGGAAGAAATCTGGCTGCCATGTCTTGTAGGCCCAACCGGACGTTCCGATATAAACCTCCATAATCTCATTCACCTCCGACTGATCGTCGCTCACGCGGGACGACGTTTGTTTGTGGTCGAGCGTTTTTGCGGCTTCGCGGCCTTCTTTTGCTTGCTCGCGGGCCGCAGGGTGACCGCCCTCGGCGCGTCGCTGCCTCTTTGCGTTAGTTGCTCAGAAACCAGACTGGGTCGCTCGCCCGCCGCCGCGCTTCGTTTCGATGCAGCTCTCAAACTGGGCTGAACGGCATCGTGCGCCGCAGCCAGTTTTCGCAATGCCTCAACCGTGGGAAGCTTCTGGCGCAGCTTCAACACCGGCGCAAACAGGTCTCCGAATTGTGCGCTCCGCGAAAGCACCTGGTCAGAGTCAAAGACGAGAAGCCCCGGATCACGCATTTGTAAGCAGTGCTCCACCTCGTCCCATTTCACGGGAGCCGATACGGTGGGGCGCGTCTTGGCGCGCAAGGAGTAGACGCAAACCGTCGTCTTGTGATCGTCGTTCTGGCTCCAGTCGACAAAGACCTTTCCACTCCGGACGTTCTTTCTTCATCTCGCTTACGACCAGCTCCGGGTGCTGCCGTTCAAGCGTGCGCGCCATCTCATGCGCAAAGGGCTTGGTTTCATCGTAAGTGACAGCGGTGTTCAGAGGAACGTAGACCTGCAATCCTTTGGAGCCGGAAGTCTTGGGAAAACTCTCCAGTCCCAGCCGGTCAAAAATCGCTCGGACCCACAGCCCGACCTGGCAGCACTGCACGATGTCCGCCGGTTCTCCCGGATCGAGATCGAAGACGATCATTGTGGGACGAAAGATGTCGCTGGCCCGTGACAACGACGTGTGCAGCTCGATGTCCGCCAAGTTCGCGCACCACACCAGCGTCGCGAGATCCTGGACCATGCAGTACTTCATCCACTTGTTGTTTCCCTCACTCCAAACGGGGGCCGTTTGCACCCACTCGGGGCGATGGCTGGGACAGTTCTTTTCGTAGAAGTGCATTCCCGTGACGCCATTCGGGTAGCGTTTGAGCGTCAGCGGGCGCCCCTCCAAGTGCGGCAGAAGCACGGGCGCAATGCGCGCGTAATAGTCAATCACTTGTCCCTTGGAAAATCCGGCCTCGGGATAGAGCACCTTGTTGAGGTTTGAAAGCCGCAGCGAGCGTCCTTCGATTTCGACCAATGCTTCGTCTTGTGCCACGACCCGATTAGATGCGATTTAGGCGCGCGCTTGCCGACAGGGCCATTGCCAAAATCCAGAGATGGACTGCTACTCTGCCGTGGCGCGTAATTGCCCGGCGAGTTTCGCAACTCGCGCTGCCCGGGAACCATCCAAGCCTTGTGGCGCATGACCAGCAAAAACCGCTTCCAGTCAGCTCATCGCAGCAGCCGCCGTTTCCTGAAGAGCAGCAGCGGCTCTTCCGCGAAGTGCTGGAGCTGTTCAACCGTCACAGCATTCCCTACGCGGTCTCCGGTGCCTTTGCCTTGCAGAAACATACGGGCATATGGCGAGACACGAAAGACCTTGATCTATTTCTTCCCGCCGACGATGTGCCCGCAGCCTTGCGCTGCCTGCATGCCGATGGCTTCGAGACGGAAGTCTGTGATCCGGTCTGGCTCGCGAAGGCGCACCGCGGCCAGTACTTCGTAGACCTGATCACGGGGATGAGCAACGCCGTGATCACGGTCGATCGTTCCTGGATTTTGCGTGCCGGATTCTCTGAAGTGTTTGGCGTGCCGACTCGCGTTCTGGCGCCTGAGGAATTGATTGCGTCGAAGTTGTTTGTAACTCGCCGCGAACGTTTTGACGGAGCCGACATCGTTCACGTCATCCATGGCACTCGCGGGAATCTCGACTGGAGCCGCGTTCTGGAGCTTGCCGGCAAACACTGGGGAGTCGTGTTCTGGGCAATCGTGCTTTTTCAATATGTGTATCCCGCTCAAGCCGGCTACGTTCCACGAGCAGTCTGGGATGATTTGCTGGCGCGTTTCCGCGCGGAGGTGGAACACCCCGACCCTAATGCGCAATTTCGCGGCAGCCTCATCGATGAGAATATGTTCGCCATTGACGCCTACGAATGGGGCTTCGACGAATCTGGTGGAAGAGTACCGTCTTATGCGCGAGAAGAAAATCCCGGTTGCTCGCGACGACAGCGCCGCCTGACCTAAGAGGAACGCACGGATGAGAATCGCCGCCACCGCGGACCTGCATTTCACGCCCCAGATGTATGACAAGATTCGCGATCAGATGAATCGCGTGCGCGACGATGCTGACGTGCTTGTGCTCGCCGGCGACCTGACGAATTACGGCCGGCTTTCGGAGATGGAGTCTCTGCTGAATGCGCTGGTGCGGTTGCGCATCCCGATCGTCGCGGTACTGGGTAATCACGATTACGAAAGCGGCAAGCAGGAAGAGCTGATCAACATGATGACGGCTGAAGGCGTCAAGGTTCTGGATGGCACGGCGTACGAGCGCGACGGGGTTGGCTTTGCCGGAACGAAAGGGTTTCTGGGCGGATTCGGACGTGGAGTCCTGACCGCTTTCGGCGAGCCCGAGGTGAAAGCCTTTGTCCAGAGTTCCATCGACGAGGCTCTCAAACTGGAGCGCGCTCTGGCACTGCTGCGCACGGAGAGACGGGTTATCGTCGTTCATTACTCGCCTATCGCCGACACCGTCAAGGGCGAGCCGTTGGAGATTTATCCCTATCTCGGCAACTCGCGCTTTGCCGAGGTGGTGGATCGGCACGGCGCGTCCCTTGTAGTACACGGCCATGCCCACCATGGGTCGGCCGATGGCAAAACCACGGCCGGCATTCCGGTCTATAACGTCGCACTATCCATTTTGCAGCGCCAAGACCCGCCGATGCCTTATCGCATATTCGACGTCTAACAATCAATGAAGGGCCTGTTCACCTTAATCTGCGGGACAAAGACAGATTTCTAATTGGGCGATCAACTCGCAAAAGTATAGAGAATGACTGCAACAATTTTTAAAGCAATTCCGAGTTGCTGTACACCCCGAAAAACGTCATTCCGAGCGAGCGGCCCTTGCGACGCGAGTCGAGATCTTTGTGTTGCTTTGCCGCGAAAACAAGATCCCTCCACTCCGTTTCACTTCGGTCGGGATGACGCTTCCAAATTTACATTACTGGGCGGCTACACCATCCGGGAACTGCTCTAGTGGAAATCACCGACCCTTACCCAGAAGCCGCGCCATTTGACACCAGCTATTTAGCATCTGTAACTTCGGAAAGTTCGGGCGAATCGCGTGGGGACGCCCTAGTATCACCCCTGTGCCGATGAATCGCCCGACGGAGGTAGGATGAAGCGCATAAAGACTGGCTTCCCCTTGTTGCTGCTCGTGCTCTGCTGGATTCCGGCATTCGCCCAGGATCTGGCTTCATTCGAAAAGCGGGTAACGGTAAACAAGCTTCCCAACGGGCTGACGGTCGTTCTCTGCAGGCGGCCGGAGGCTCCCGTGTTTTCGTTTGCGACGTGGGTGGATTCCGGTTCGTCGCAAGACCCGCTTCACATGACCGGCTTGGCCCACATGATGGAGCACATGGCGTTCAAAGGAACCGACAAGATTGGGACGTCTGATTATCCAGCCGAGAAGGCGGCTTTGGCCGAGGTCGAAACCACCTATGCCGCCTATCGCGCCGAACGGATTAAGCCCGGCGCGGATCCCAAGAAGGTCGCGGAACTTGAAAAGGTGTGGAAAGACGCAATCGCCCGGGCTGACAAGTATGTCGTCAAGGGCGCTTTCGACGAGATTGTGCAGCGCGAGGGCGGGGTCGGGCTGAACGCGTTCACCACCTACGATGAGACGGTCTATTTCTACTCCATGCCGGTCAACCGGCTTGAACTGTGGGCTTATATCGAGTCCGAACGCTTTGCCCATCCCGTGATGCGCGAGTTTTACAAGGAGCGCGATGTGGTGATGGAAGAGCGCCGCATGAGGACGGATTCCGACCCGACCCAGCGGATGATCGAGCAATTCCTGGGGATCGCTTTCGACGCGAATCCCTACCATCGCCCAACCATCGGGTACATGAGCGACTTGCAGTATTTCTCGGCGACAGACGCAATGAGGTTCTTCAAGTCGTACTATGTGCCAAGCAATCTTGTAGTGGCCGTGGTCGGCGATCTCGACCCGGCGACCGCCATGCCGGTGATTTCGAAATACTTCGGCCGCATTCCCTCCGGCAGCAAGCCTGAGGAGTTTGTCAGCACGCAACCTCCGCAGGATTCGGAGCGCTCGGTCCTGGTGAAAGATCCCTCGCAGCCGATTTACATCGAGGGATACCACCGGCCAAGCTACCGCGATCCCGATGACGCTGTCTACGACGCCATCAGCGACATGCTTTCCAGCGGGCGCACCTCGCGTCTGTACCGCTCCATGGTGCGCGACCAGAAGATCGCGGCTGCGGCCGGCGGGTTCTCTCCCTTTCCCGGCGGCAAGTATCCGCACCTCTTTGCTTTCTATGGCGTGCCACTGCCTGGACACACGCCCGCGGAAATGGAAAATGCGATTCATGCCGAGATCGAACGCCTCAAGACGCAGGATGTCTCCGATGAAGAATTGAAATGGTAAAGACGCGGGCCAAGGCCGGGCTGATTCGAGGGCTGGCCAGCAATTCCGGATTGGCGCAGCAACTGGCAGTTGCGCAGACCCGTTACGGCGACTGGCGCGAACTCTTCCGCCAGGTGGACCGCATCGACAAGGTGACGAAGCAAGGACATCCGCCGGGTTGCAAACAAGACCTTCGTAGAGGCGAACCGCACCGTCGGCTCCATTGAAACGATCAAGCCCGCAGAGGGTGGCAAGGAGAACGAACAATGAACAGCATCAGCTCCACCCCACTACGCGCAAAGCCGCGTCTGTGGCCCTGGCGCCTGCTTCTTTCGCTGACATTGCTGTTCTTTATCTCCACCGTGGTTTCCGTCGCGGGTGCTCAGCAACCCGCACGCAGCAGCGGGCGCCGCGGATGGAGTCCCTTCCAGTTGGCAGCAGATTCCTATTCCACCGTTGCCCCGGTGGACCGCCGCGCAGCCCAAGCGAATCGAATTGGCCAACGGGATGATCCTTTTCTTGCAGGAAGATCACGAGCTTCCATTGATCAGCGGCCAGGCGACGGTTCGCGGGGGGTCGCGATCGGAGCCGGCAAACAAGGTTGGGATGCTCGAAATCTATGGCGACGTGTGGCGAACCGGCGGAACCGGCAAGATGACTGGCGACCAAATGGACGACTTCCTGGAAGCGCGCGCCGCCAAGGTTGAAACCGATAACAGCAAGGAGAGCACCACGGTCACGTTCGATTGTCTCAAGGGAGATTTCGACGATGTCTTTCGCCTGTTCCTCGACCTATTGCGAGACCCGGCGTTCCGCGAGGACAAAATCGAGCTGGCCAAGAATGAATTAGGCACCAATATTGCCCGCCGCAATGACAGCAGCCAAGGGATTGCCGACCGCGAGGCCGCGAAGCTTGTTTACGGCAAGAACAGTCCCTATGCCCGCAGTCCCGAGTTCGCTACCGTGGCGGCGGTGACGCGCGACGATCTGGTCGTCTGGTTCAAACAGCACGTTGCTCCGAACAACATTATTTTTGGCATGGTTGGCGACTTTGATTCCGTCGAGATGGAGAAACGTCTGCGCGCCGCCTTCGAAGGATGGAATCGCGGGCCGCAGGCCGGCAAGGCGGACATCCCGATCACCCCCGCCAAGCCCGGCCTGTATGCCGTGGATAAATCGGACGTGAACCAGAGCCAAATACGCTTTGTCACCCTCGGAATCGAGCGCAGCAATCCTGACTATTTTGCCGTGCAGGTGATGAATCATGTATTGAGCGGCGGATTCTCATCGCGGCTCATGGCTGACCTGCGCACGAAGCGTGGCTTGGCGTATTCGGTCGGCGGCGGCCTTGGCGCTGGATGGGATCATCGCGGAATGTTCTGGCTGACGATTGCAACCAAGAGTGTCTCGACGGTCGACGCCATTGAGGGAATGCGCGAAGACCTTGCGAAGTTCAAGACCGACCCACCGACGCAGGATGAATTGAAATTTGCCAAGGACGCAATCCTGAATTCATTCATCTTCCGCTTGGACACGCCGGAAAAAGTTTTGCACGAGCGCATGACGTACGAGTTCCACGGGTACCCGCTCGATTTTCTGGAAAAGTTCCGGGCAGGTATCGAAAAGGTCACCGCCGCCGATGTGAACCGCGTGGTTCAGAAATACGTTCATCCCGATCAATTTGCAGTGCTGGTGGTGGGCAATACGAGCAAATTCGGAAAGCCGCTTGCGGGGTTGGGACCGGTAACAAAAATCGACGTTGCCATTCCAGTGCCCGCCGCTGCGGCCCGGTGAGGCGCCGCGTGTTGAGATCGCCGACTGCCCGCAACTGGTTCAGCGCAGAACAGATGTGGGCGCCGTTCGAAAACTACCCCAGGTTAGCGCCGACTGCTCGGTGCGTGGCTTGATGCTTTTCGGGGGCGCTGTCTGAACCGCGATGGCTGGCCTGTGGTTGCGGAGAGCGTTGCGCCCGCAGTTCCTCCCACATGGAGACGATGCGCTCGCGCATCTCAGCCGTGAGCCGGTTGTAGGCCGCTTCGGGTGGTTCGGCGGGATCGGGATAGATTGGATCTCCGATAGCGATATAGAGCGGCGCGAAGCGTTGAAAACTGCCGCCGCGCGGCCACGACTGGAAAAAGCCGTCCTGGGCAACGGGCACAATGGGCACATTGAGGTGGCGCGCGAGAATGGCGGCACCTTTCTTGAAGCTCTTAGGGAAACCGTCGATGCTGCGCTCGCCTTCGGGATAGAGAACCAGGATTTTGCCATGCCGCAAGCCATAGGCACCGGCACGCATGGCGGGCACAAGGTTGGCGTCCGGATCGACCGGAATGAGGCGCAGGAAGCGCGCGACGGACCGCGCCGGCCCGGAACCGAATTTCTCGCTGTCCCCGACGTAGAACAGATCGCGAAAGATGGGCCAACGCATCGCGGCCGTGAGCACGGGCGCATCAAGATAACTCTGATGATTTGCGCAGAGGATAAAAGGCCCACTGGCCGGAAGCTTTTCCAGGCCGCTGATCTTGAGGTGAAAGACATCCTTGGCGAACAGGTTGAAGACTCTGCCGAACAGGTACCAGAGGCGGCCGGCGATGGGCCGTTCCTTGGTGATTGCCAATACTTCCGGATCGGTCGCTTCGGTGGCGAGCAGCGTCTCCCATCCGATTTCCTGGGTGGCGCCCTTGCCCATGTTGCCGCGGACAAGATCGATCAACTCGCGAACGGTGTAGACCTCGGATGCGGCGGTATCGTCGACATCAGCGGAGAGATGGTGCTCAAGTTGAACGAGCAGTTCGACCCGCTCCATGGAATCGAGGCCAAGGTCCAGTTCGAGATTGTCGCGTGGATGCACCTTCGCGACGGGGGTCTTTGCCGCCGCCCGAACGATGGCGATAGCCTGCTGGACCTCGGGCTGAGACATCCAATTGCTTTCTTCGTCCGTCAGTTCGCGGGCAACCTGACCCTCGGAATTGCGCGCGCCGCTGGCCTGCATCTGGCGAACCCGTGATTCGATCTCGAAGCGACGCAGCTTGCGCGTGGTGGTGCGCGGCAGGTCTTCCTGCCAGATGTCATAGCTCAGAATGCGCTTGGTGGCCGGCAGGTGCGACGAGATGTTTTCCACGTCGTAGCGGATGACCTCGCGCATGTTCACGACCTTCTTCTGCCGCAGCACGTCGAGATTCGGCACGATGACCGCGTGCAGGCGCTCGGAAACCGGATCGCCCGGCGCGCCCTCCAGCCCCATGACACAGGCTTCTTTAATCCACGGACTCTTCAGGTAGTAGCTCTCGATTTCGTCGGGATAGATGTTCTTGCCGGAGCTAAGGACGATGATTTCCTTCTGGCGACCGGCTGATGAAGAAATTGCCGCCAGCGTCGGTGTAGCCGAGATCGCCGGTGTGCAGCCAGCCGTTGCGAATGACCTCGGCGGTAGCCTCGGGGCGGTTGTAATAGCCCTTCATGACGATTGGGCCGTGAACCGCAATCTCGCCGACCATGTGACCGGAGCCGTCTTCCGCGGGTTTGGCGTCGACGATCTTGGCTTCGTTACCGGGCAGCGGCTTGCCGACCGAACCGATCACGTTCGAGTTTGTCGGCGTGACCAGTGCTCCGCCCGTAGTCTCGGTGAGTCCGTAAGCTTGCAGGATGTTGAAGCCGAGAGCGTGGAAATCACGGCCGATCGCCAGGTCGAAGCGGGAACCGCCAGTGACCAGATAGCGCATCTTGGGGCCGAGCAGGGTGTGGACCTTCTTGAAGAAGATTTTGCCGGGGTTCAGCCCTATCGCGCGGCCCGCGCGCGAAAGCGCCAGCATGATCCGGAACGCGTTCCAGACGACGTTGCCTCGCTTGCGCGCTTCCTGAAACACGCGTTCGTGGATGAGGTAGAAGAACTGGGGCACGCAGCAGAATAGCGTTATGTTGCGCTCGCTCAGGGCGCGGAGAAGTTCGGTGGTGTTCAACGACTCCAGGAAAACCACGCGAGCACCGCAGGCCAGCGGCAGCATGAGGTTTGCCATCTGCGCCAGTGCGTGGAAGAGCGGCAGCACGCCAAGAATCGCGTCCGTGTAGTCGAAGCGTATGAAGCGAAAGACCGATTCCATCTCGCCGCGCAGGTTGGCGTGCGTGAGCATTACCCCCTTGGGATCGCTGGTGGTTCCGGAGGTGTAGAGAATGCAGGCAACATCTTCGGGCTTGGAGGAAGACGGGGTGAATCCGTCGGCTCCCGCCAGGTACATCTCTCCCAAACCGGGCAGTTCGGGTTGCCGCGGAACATCGGGCTCGTCGATCAGCGCCACCTTCAATTGGTGTCCGATGCTGGCGTGCCGCGCGATTGGGAGGTGCTTGGCGTCGGCAAAGATCAGGCTGGCGCCGCAATCGCGCAGCAATTTTTCGACCTGCTCGCCGTTGAAGGCGGTGTCCAGAGGTACGGCCGTGTGTCCGGCGGCGACGATGCCCAGATAAACTGCGACCCAGTCGGGACTATTGTTGGCGAGAACCGCGCAGCGGGCGCCTGGCTGGAGCCCGGAGCGTTGCAACCACGCGCCAACCGACTCGGCACGTTGCCGAAGCTGGCGGTAGGTGTAGCTGTCCCGTGAACCCGCGGAATAGCAGGCCGCGCCGGGAATGCTCGACGGTTTCTGGCTGGAGACAACAGGCTGGCGCTGAATTTCCACGGCGACAGCATCCGGCCACAACTCCACTGATTGCAGAAATCGGCTATAGAACATAACTGAACAGTCGCCTTAATTGGGTGCCCGGAGTTAGCAACGCCGGGTGACTGCCACCGCTGTAAACGCTAACAAGAACGTTAGCTGGGGCCCGAGTGCCTGGCCGCTTTTCGGAATTTACCTTTTCACGAAACCGGTCTACTCGCGATGATACAGGAGCCAGCGGCGAATTCGCATTCGTTTTCCTATAGCAAAAGAGCAGGGTGGAACCGTGCTGCGGTCCCGCGGTCTAGGAGTTCGCAGGATTGAGGCAAGAGAATAAGAGCGCCAAGACGGCGAAGGCGGCCAGAGTGGCGGAGAAGAAACAAAGGCCCGTGGCCAAACTCCCCAGGCCTAATGCCACAACGACAAAAAAAACCGCGCCTCCAAACGCTCCGGTGAGAACTCCCTTCAGCACCGAGAGAGACAGGACGCTGCTTTTCATGTGGTTGAACACAGCCAAAATACTGGTGTATACGGGAAACATCGCGGCCAAGCCACTGGGCACTGGACCAAGCAAGCTGGCGAGTGAAGTCAAAAGGAATACGAGGAGAGCCGCCGTCGCCATCCTCATGATGATTTCGCGGACGCCGGAAGGCTTGACCTCCAACTTGAGCGAAGACCGCCGAGGAAAACTGAACATCGCCAGCAAGAGAGCGCCGCATGCAAAAGAAAAGGCCCAGACCGCGGACACGAAGGGCAGCTTTATGAACACAGCCGAGACGGCAGTGTAGGTTGCCGTGGCAGCCAGCAGGCTCGGTATCCAGCCGTGCGTCCGGGAAACGCGTACATAGACCGAAGTGAATGCGGCTATCGCCACCAACCCCATGAGGCTGGCAACGGAAGCCTTGGCGGAGAATAACTTGCCTTGCTCCAAGGCCAAGATAAAGAGAACCGGGCCGGATGTCAGGGGCAAACCCACCAACAAGCCGGAAACGCGAGCGCCCCATTTTCGTTCGGCCAGAGACACCAACCCAATCAGCACGGGGGCGAGGGTGATTTTCAGGAGGATCATGTCGTCGTGAATAGATGTTACAAGGTTCTTGCCGCTGGCGGCGAGAACGGGATTGAGATCAAACAATTGGCGCGCCATGAGGCTCTGGAAGGGCGAAAGCCGCAGTTTGGAAGCCCGGCCTCGTCATGGGTTCTGCCTTCTGCGAATACGGTCTAAAATAGGTTAGACATGTTTGCGTCGGGCCAATGCCCGGTTCGGGACGCGACTTCCGGGACGTTATGCAAGAACGCCCGGTCCTCAAGCCCGGTAAGTTGAGGCTTGTCATAAAGGAATACTGGTTTGATCAATAAGCTGATGGCGAAGGTTTTTGGGACTGCAAACGAGCGCGAAGTCAAGCGCATGCAGCCAAGAGTGGAGCGCATCAATGCGCTTGAACCCGAAATACGCAAGCTGAGCGATGCAGAGTTGGTCGCCAAGACGGACGAGTTTCGCGCGCGTATCCAGGAGAGGCTGGCAAAGGTTGATGCCGAGAATCCCAACATCGACAGCGAACCCGCCAAGGAGGAAGATGGCGCCCGCAACCGCGCCAAGGAATTAGAGGCCGCTCGTGACCGCGTGCTGGCAGAAGTCCTGGACGAGATTCTGGAAGAGGCCTTCGCCGTGGTCCGCGAGGCGGGCCGGCGCGTGCTCGACATGCGGCACTTCGACGTGCAATTGATTGGCGGAATGGTGCTGCACCAGGGAAAGATCGCCGAGATGAAGACCGGTGAAGGCAAAACCCTGGTGGCGACCTTGCCGGTATATCTGAATGCGCTCTCCGGCCGCGGCGTGCATGTGGTCACGGTGAACGACTACCTGGCCAAGCGCGACTCCGAGTGGATGGGGAAACTCTACAGCTTCCTGGGTCTTTCGGTAGGAGTAATCGTTCACGACCTCGATGACGAGCAGCGCCGGGCGGCCTACGCGTCCGACGTCACCTACGGTACGAATAATGAGTTCGGATTCGACTACCTGCGCGACAACATGAAGTTTGACGTGCGTGACTGCGTGCAGCGCTTACACAACTTCTCAATCGTCGACGAAGTGGATTCGATTTTGATCGACGAAGCGCGTACGCCGCTGATCATCAGCGGGGCCAGCGAGGAGTCGACCGACAAGTACTACAAGGTGAACTCGATCATTCCCAGGCTGACGAAGGGCGAAGAACTGCCTGGACCGGAACCGGGAATCAAGATCTACACCGGCGACTATACCATCGACGAAAAGCACAAGACGATCACCGTGACCGAAGATGGCTGGGAAAAAGTCGAAAAAATGCTTGGCATCGGCAACATCGCCGACCCGGAGAACTGGGACCTCAAGCACCACGTCGAGACCGCGCTCAAGGCACACAATCATTACAGACGAGACGTGGAATACGTGGTGAAGGACGGCGAGGTGCTCATCGTCGATGAGTTCACCGGGCGACTGATGCCGGGGCGCCGCTGGTCCGATGGTTTGCACCAGGCGGTAGAGGCCAAGGAAGGGGTGAAGATCGAGCGCGAGAACCAGACGCTGGCGACCATCACCTTCCAGAACTACTTCCGCATGTTCAAGAAGCTGGCCGGCATGACTGGAACGGCGGAGACGGAAGCCGCCGAATTCTACAAGATTTACAAGCTGGAAGTTGTCGTCATTCCTACGAACCGCAACCTGATCAGGATCGAGAATGCCGACACCGTCTACCGTACCGAGAAGGAAAAGTACTTTGCCGCCGCCGACGAGGTGCAGCGTCTGCACGACACGGGACAGCCGGTGCTGGTGGGCACGACTTCCATCGAGAAATCCGAGCGGCTCTCCGATCTGCTGAAGAAGAAGGGAATCAAGCATGTCGTCCTGAACGCCAAGCATCACGAGCAGGAAGCCGAAATTGTGGCGCAGGCCGGACGCTTTGGCCGAGTGACGATCGCCACCAACATGGCCGGCCGCGGCACCGATATTCTGCTGGGCGGCAACGCCGAGTTCATCGCCAAGCAGGAATGCCTCAAGAAAGGCCTGGCCCAACCGGTGCAGGTCGTCGCAGGCGCCGTGCAGGCGAGACCGGACGATCCGACGACGACTTACTGGTATTACCAGGGTACCGAGTATCGCGTGCCTACCGAGCAGTGGCAGGAGCTTGTCAGCCGGTACAAGACCGAGACCGAGGATGAGCACAAGCAGGTGATCGCCAGCGGAGGACTGTTCATCCTGGGCACCGAGCGGCACGAGGCGCGGCGTATCGACAACCAGCTTCGTGGGCGCGCCGGCCGTCAGGGCGATCCGGGTGCGTCGCGTTTCTATCTTTCGCTGGAAGACGACTTGATGCGGATCTTCGCGAAAGAGTGGGTGAGCACGCTGCTGCAACGCCTGGGCATGGAAGAGGGCGTGCCCATCGAGTCGCGCATGATTACGCGGCGGATTGAAGCGGCGCAGAAGGCCGTGGAAGCCCAGCATTTTGAGGCCCGCAAACATTTGCTCGAGTACGACGACGTAATGAACAAGCAGCGCGAGGCGGTCTACGGATTGCGCCGCCAACTGCTTGAGGGGCTGGAGCAGAAGGAACTCATCCAGCAGGACTACGTGCGCGACATCCTCGGCGGCTTGCTCGACAAGTACGCCGGGGAGCAGGTGCATCCGGAAGATTGGGACATCGGCGGCCTGAAGAACGAAGTGTTCACCCGTTTTGGAGTGGACATCCTTGCCGAAGGCGTGCAGCCGGACAAGCTGAACCGGCAGGAGTTGGGCGATGCCGTTTTCGCCAAGCTGCTGGAGCGCTACGACGCGAAGGAGCGGCTCATCGGCCCCGATGCCATGCGCCATCACGAGCGCATCGTCATGCTCAGCGTACTCGACCAGCTCTGGAAAGATCACCTGCTGGGCATGGATCACCTGAAAGAGGGCATTGGCCTCCGAGGATACGGGCAGAAAGATCCCCTGGTGGAGTACAAGCGCGAGTCATTCGATATGTTCGAGGCGATGATGGAGCGCTTCGAGGAAGAAACCATCCGTTTCCTCTACCTGATGCAGGTGGTCGATGCCGAAGAGGCGGAGCGCGTGCGCCAGCAACAGGAGGCAGTGGACGAGCAGGCGCAGTTCTCGGCTGCGGCCGATCGCGCGGCGGAAACGGCGATCATCCCAGGAAGCGCCGGGCGCAAACCAATATCGACGACATGGAAGAGGCCTTCCATCGCAAGAAGAAACGCGAATTGGAGCAGGCGCGGATGGCCGGCTCCGGCGATGCGCAGCAGGTGCAACAAGTGGTGCGCTCAGGAGAAAAGATCGGGCGCAACGATCCCTGTCCCTGCGGTTCGGGCAAGAAGTACAAGAAGTGCTGCGGAGCATAACTGCACCCGCGGCCAACCCGAAGCAACAAGTCTCGAATCTCCTGAGTGGATATCCGCATCTTTGATGTTCAGGACGGTGAGGGAGGCAGGTATGCTGGGAATCAAATTCGCGCGGCTGGTCGAAAAGCATAGTGAGTCGCTGGGCAAATCCTTGGTCGACAAACTCAGGAATTCAGGCCGGACGGATTCGTTCCGCTCAATTTCAGAGCACGAATTGCTGCACGACGTGCAAGTGCTCTACCGCAACCTGAGCGATTGGCTGATGACCAGGACCGAGCTCGATGTGCAGCAGTATTACACCAAGATCGGGATGCGCCGGGCCGAGCAACATGTTCCAATCACCCAGTTCGTCTGGGCGCTGGTGCTCGCCAAGGAACAGTTATGGCTGTTCATGCAGCGCGAGGCGATGGCCGAAGGCGCTCTGGAACTGATAAGCGAACTGGAATTCGTGCTGGCGCTGGAACAGTTCTTCGATCGCGCCCTGTACTACGCGGTGATGGGCTACACGGAAGGCAAGAAGAGCGTCATCGCGGCGTAAGCGGAGCAGGCGAGTTTACACATTTTTGAGCAGGCCTTAGGGGAAAACTACCCCACGTTAGCCCAAAGCAGGGCGGAACATGGGGCACCCGGCTCCTGAGTTGCCGTATCCTCCTCATCGAGTGTCATCGTGAGGAGGTTCGCGCCTTCGCGAACCGACGTGACGATCTATGCATTTCATCGGTTATCACTCGAAGGCCGAAAGACGCCAAATACATGGGCCCTCACGTCGCGTCCTTCGCGGACGCTCCTCAGGGTGACACTCCGGAACGACTTATCGACTAACACCAACGGGAAATGCTCTAGAAGCGAGGCCGTCGGCTGCCGCATTCGCGGAAGGTCATGTTGCGCGCCGGGCTGCCGGTTGCTTTCTTCCACTCCAGAAAAAGTTCGCCGTACGATTTGGTGATGTAGTCGCCGGGAGTCGACGCCGAGCGCGCGAGCGGTGCGGTCGATCCAGCGGGGCTCGCCCTCGATTTCGGCGACAACCCCTATGGGCGTGTGGTCCACCACAACTTCGCCCTTGCCATCGCTCCATTCGGAGCGGAATTTTTCGTAGATAAAGACTGGCACATAGCCCAGTGCGCGCAGAATGGCGTCGAGCTCGGGGCCGTTCTCGACGGCGGTCTCGTGCTCCTCGCGGGTCTTGTATCTTCCGGCTTTGCCCTTTGCCTTGTGGGTTAGCCGCCAGCGCTCGCCGTATTTGCGCAGACGCAGAATGGCGCCCTGGCGGCGCAGGGGATTGCCCGGGCGGTCATAAAGCGAATTCATCTCGTGCGTCGGAGGAGTCTTTAGCTGAAAGCCGGCGTCCGTCAGGGATCGCTCAAGCAGGCGGACGTCGGTGACGCGAAACTTGATTTCAACTTCAGAGTTCTTAGGCAATGTCGTTCTCCTTGCTACCCACGCAGTGTACTCTGCTATCTGGCGAACTACCCCACCCTTCGCCAAAAGCAGGCGAAAGGGTAGGGCACCCCTGTTTACTCTGCGCGATTCCGGCGGGGAGTGCTACGACCCCACATTTGCTAAACGCGGGCAAATGTGGGCCACCAAGACCCAAGCGGGCTAATCTTTCCCCGCAACGCCAATGTGGGCGGCACAGACGTTAGAATAAACGCGTGTCCCTCTTTCGCGATATAAGAACCACGCTGGAAATGATTAAGTGGGAGCACTCGGTGCTAACGCTCCCGTTCGGCCTTACCGGCGCGGTGCTGGCGGCGCGCGGCCTTCCCAGCGTGCGGCAGGCGGTCTGGCTGGTGGTGGCGCTGGTCTCCGCACGGTCGGCGGCCATGGCCTTCAACCGCCTGGCAGACGCGGCTATCGACGCCGGAAATCCGCGCACGGCAACGCGCGCCCTTCCCGCCGGACTGCTCTCGCGGCAATTCGTGTTCTGGTTCGTGGTGGTGTTCTCGCTGATCCTGATTTTCGCCGCGAGAATGCTGAGCCAGCTCGCATTTTATCTTTCGCCCGTGGCGCTGATCATCATCTTCGGCTACTCGTACACCAAACGCTTCACGCGCTGGGCGCATGTGTTTCTGGGTCTTGGCCATGGGGATTGCTCCAGCCGCAGCATGGGTGGCGATCCGGGGCACGCTGGACCCGAGAATCTTTATCGTGACCGGCGCGGTCATGTTCTGGGGAGGCGGCTTCGATATTCTGTATAGCTGCCAGGACTACGAGCACGATTGCCGCGCCAATCTGTATTCCGTTCCCCAAGCCTTTGGCATTGCGAAGGCGCTGGTGCTGGCACGCATGTTCCACGTTGTTGCCTTTGGGCTGTTTCTGTGGATGGTACTGGCTTTCGCGCTCGGGCCGGTCGCGCTGGCGGGAGTGCTGCTGGTGGGAGCACTGCTGATTTTCGAGCACTCGCTGGTGCGGGCGAACGACCTGAGCAGGCTCAACGCGGCATTTTTCACCACGAACGGCCTGATTTCCATGCTGCTGCTGGGCTTTATTGCCGCGATCTGCTGATGCGGCACACTGGTTCGTAGAGCGGGCTTAGAGTTGGTGCCCCAAAGCGGCAGCGGTCCTCAAGTGGCGTCGGCCTAGCCGAAGAAACTACCCCACGTTAGCCAAAAGAGGGCGAACCTGGGGCACCGGGCAAACAGCAGATCTTCGCTGTGCTCAGGATGACACCTCAGAATACAGTTTCTCAGTGACCTCACTGGGGCTCTGTGATGGGCGCGTCTTGTGCGTTATCATCAAAAGGATGTCGGTCCCGGAAAGCAAACACCGCCCATTTCAGACAGACGATCCCAGGCTGCTGCCCATCGCCGATAAAGTGATGCGGCAGGAACGTCTCGGCGTTCGAAGACGGCCTTGCCCTCTACCAGACGAGCGATATTCTCGCCGTCGGCTGGCTGGCTAACCACGTGCGCGAGCGCATGCACGGCGATGTCGCGTACTTCAATGTCAACCGTCACATCAACCCGACCAACGTATGCGTTGCGGCTTGCCGGCTGTGTGCTTTTGGCCGCAGAAAAGACGTTCCCGGTGCCTACACAATGGCGTTGGAGGAGGCTTGGCACGCGGCGGCTTCAGGCTACACGGAAGCGGTGACGGAGTTTCACATCGTTGGCGGCCTGCATCCTGATTTGCCGCTGGAATATTTCCTGGATCTGTTTCGCGGGCTCAGGGAGCGGTTTCCGAAGGTGCACCTCAAGGCGTTCACCATGGTGGAGGTTGCGTTTTTTGCCAAGCGCGCCAAGCTCTCCATACGCGACACGCTGCTGAAAATGAAAGAGGCGGGTGTGCAATCGATGCCCGGCGGCGGAGCGGAAATTTTTGCCGAACGGGTGCGCTCGATCATCTGCGACCACAAGATAGACGGCAGCGAGTGGCTGGAAACGGCGCGCATCGCTCACGAGATCGGACTGAAGTCGAACGCCACGATGCTCTACGGGCACATTGAGAACGACGAAGACCGGGTGGATCACCTGGTGAAGTTGCGAGCCCTGCAGGATGAAACCCATGGGTTCCAATGTTTTATTCCGCTCTCGTTTCATCCCGCCAATACCATGCTGGAACATCTGCCTACCACCACCGGCATGCAGGACATCAAGCAAATAGCGGTCTCGCGTTTGGTGCTGGACAACTTCCCGCACATCAAGTCCTACTGGCAGATGATGACTCCCAAGGTGGCGCAGATTTCGCTGCGCTTTGGGGCGGACGATATCGACGGCACGGTGGTGGAAGAAAAAATCTACCACGATGCGGGAGCGACGACGCCCCAGGGTCTTCGCCGCCATGATTTGATCAGGCTGATCGAGGAAGCGGGGAGGCAGCCGTTCGAGCGAGACACGCTGTATCGGCGGGTGACTCGGGACGAGACTTCGTTCACGGTCGCTGTCTAAGACAGGCGGGGGCGTTTGCGCTCGCTCGCGCCCGCTCAAAACAAAACTCTGCCATTCCAGAGCTGGCTCTTTTGTGCCCGAATCCTGGAAATCCGCAACTGCTAAGGGTTTTCGTCGGTCGGAAAGCAACTGTCTTTTGTCCGTACGCTTCTCTATCAGCAGGTGTACAATTCCCGGACACAGGGACTGTGGGAGCCACTCCTGGACCGGAGCCCATGCATGAATGTCCATTTCACATACAAACTCTCAAAAACAGCTGATCTCGAAAATCTCATCACACAACGGATTGAAAAACTACAGAAGCGCCTTCAGGTCTTCCGGCCGGACATGGTTTCGCTTTATGGTTCGGTCGACGAGCATCCGAAGATGGGCTTCAATGTGGCGCTGAATTTGCGCTTGCCGTCAGGACAACTGGCTGCGCGCGAAGTCGGCGACACGGCGCAGAGTGCAATCAAGAGTTGCTTTGAGAGCCTGAAGGAGCAGCTCGCGAAGCACATGGATCATCTGCGCGCCTCGTACAAGTGGCCAAACCGGCGGCGCGCGGCGGGACGTACGCGGGCAGAAACACAGGTGCCGTTTGAGGAGACACTTGCGTCGGTGCAGGCCGATGTTGTCTCCGCCCAGGACATCAACGGCTGGCTGAATGCGAATCTCGAGAAATTGCAGCGGTTCGTGGAGCGGGAACTTCGCCACCGCAGCAATAGCGGGCAAGCGCGTGTACAACAGATAACCCCAGAGGAGGTCATGAGCGAGGCCATCGCCAATGCGCTGGATGGCCGCACGGAAAAACCCGAGAAGTTTACGCTGGAGCCGTGGCTGTATTTTCTTTCGCGGGCTGCCATCGATCGTTTGGCGGAGCAAGCCGGCAATGCACAAGGAGAAGTTGGATTGGAATCGAGCGTGCGACGAGAGGAGGCCAGCGGCAGCGACAGCGACGAGGCCATGCTCCAGTTCCATCATCCCGATGAAATGCTCACCAACGAGAACGTCATTGCCGACGGTGGAACCGCAACCCCGGAGGACATCGCCGCCAGCGACGAAGTGATGGGAATGATCGAGACTGCTCTGCGCTATGCGCATCACCAGGACCGTGAGGCTTTCATCCTGTTCACGATGGAAGGGTTCACCGTGCAGGAAATTGCCGTCATTACCGAGCGCAAGCCGGAAGAGGTTCGAACCTCGATTGCGAAAGCCCGCGAGCAACTGCGGAAGGCGTTGCCGGTTGCCGAGCAATTGAGGAACAAGCTGATCGAACATTCCAAATCCGCCTGACAATTGGGACGAGTCAAAACGAATTGAGGAGAGGTGTCGATGATTACGCGAAAAGAAATCCGCGATCTGGCCGAATTTCAATCGGCGCGAGGGAACGCAGTCACGTTTTACTATCAGCCCGACACGCCGCCGAACCAGTCTCATCGGGACGAGGCGATCCTGGTAAAGGATCTGGTGCGCGGGGCGCTTCGCGAAGCCGAAAAAGCGGGGCGCAACGATAGTGCGCGCGTTGATCTGAACCAAATTCTCGAAATGGCGGAACGTCTCCACGGAAATGCCGGAAAGGCGAAAGCGATCTTTGCCGACTCGTCGCAGAACTTCTGGCGCGAGTTCGATATTCCGGCATGGCTGGATAGAACGAGAGTGATGATTGATCGTCGGTTTCATCTCAGACCGCTGGCACCATTGCTGGAGGTGAACCCGCGGGTATGCGTTTGCGTAGTGGATCGCAGCAAAGCGCGACTTTTCGACTACCAGAATGAAATCTGCAAGGAGGTTATCGGATTTTTCACCGAGTCGCCGCGAGTGGGCGAGAGCACGGGAGGGGGAGGCTACGATGCCGGACACATCTCCCGGCGCGTTTCCGAATTTGCCAAGCAGCACTACAAAAAGGTGGCGGATACGATTCTGAAATTCTTTGAACGCGGCAGTTGCGAAAGCCTGGCGGTGGGAATCCGCGACGAGAATTGGGCCGAGTTCGAGTCGGTTCTGCATCCGTACCTTAAGAAGAGCCTGGTTGGCCGCTTCCATGCCGATCCCGATACGGCGACTCCTCAGCAACTGAAAGGCAAGCTCGAACCGCTGTTGGGCGAGCACGAATTGGACCGGCACCGAAACCTCGTCCGTGAGGTGTTGGGAGAAGCGCAGCGGAAGGCTCGCGGGGCAGTGGGCTTGCGACGCGTGCTGCGCTCGCTCGAAACCGGCGAGATCCAAACACTGCTGCTGGGAGAGCATTTTCAGGCCCCCGGCGTCGAGTGCCGTCACTGCGGACATGTAGATATGAAAATGCATCCCAACTGCACAATCTGCTCGCATCCTGTCAGCGAGGTCGAGGACATCAGCGATGCGATTCTGGGAGCGGCACTGCGCGGCGGCATAGAGGTTGTCTACGTGCAAGGTGATACTGAATTGGAGTCGGCGGGACACATCGCCGCGCTGCTGCGCTTCCGGGCGGACCAGCGGAAGGCGGTTGCCTCATAAACTTACTGGGGTTGAAACCGGGGCGCGGCCTTTTGGCTGCGCCTCTTTTTATTGATTGTTTCAGTCGCGCTGCGATACGCTTGGGTCCGCCGTCTTCGCTCGGAGGCTGATCCATGCTATTGCCGCAAGCGTCGCAGCTTCACTCCTTCTTTTCCTCCTTCGGTACTTTTACGCTTGTGGCATTGAGTTCGGTGTTCTTCCTCGTCGATCCATTCGCTGCCATTCCGGCATTCCTGGCGATGACTGCGAACCATGAAGCCCGGTCAGACGCCGGATGGCGAAGCGCGCCGCCTGGACGTGCTTTGGAGTGTTGTCGGTGTTTGCTGTCTCGGGCGGGCTTATCTTCCGCATGTTCGGCATCACGCTGGCGGCTTTTGAAATCGCAGGCGGGCTGATCCTGTTGCTGATAGGGCTTGAGATGATTCAGGCACGGCGCTCCGCCACCCAGGAGCACACGAGCGAAACCCTGGAAGGAGCGATGAAGGACGACATAGGGATCACACCGCTCGGCGTGCCGATGCTGGCCGGGCCGGGAGCAATTTCGACCGTGATGGTGCTGACCGGAGCTTCGCCGCGCTGGTTGCACATCTTGGTGGTTCTGCTTGCCATCGTTGTGACATCCGGGGCCTCTTACCTGATATTGGCTGGCGCGGACCGCATTCGCCGACGGCTTGGCGAAACCGGAATCCGCATCATGATGCGCATGATGGGCCTGCTGCTGACGGCCATCGCAGTCCAGTTCGTGATTAACGGCTTGATTTTGATTGGCGTGATACAGGGCGGAGGATAAGAAGGGCGGCGCGAGGAAAACCTAATCTGAGTTCAAGCGAGATGATTTCGTTTAGGAGCATAAGTTACGATAACGCCTGTTTTCACCAGTTATCCGCATTTACCATGTCTTTGGTGCGAGTGCTGAAGCGCCACCGACATAATCGGGCACCATGGGAGGGCGTACTATGCGCTTGAGAATGACAATCGCGGGACTCGTTTGCCTGTTCTTATCGCTGGGAGCACCCCGCTGTAACGCCCAACGGCAAATTGAACCTATATCCCAACGTCGTGGCCAAATAGATCACGTTGGCAACGGGGTGACTGCTCCGGTGTTACAACGATTTGTTGCACCGCTGTACTCACAGCAGGCCATCGAAGCCCATTACGGCGGTTTAGTGATTGCATGGGCGATTGTGGAAACAGATGGGCAACTTACGAACGTGTTAATCCAGCAAGCGGCTGGCATGGGACTGGATCAAGCAGCGGTAAAGGCGCTACGCAAATGGCATTTCGCGCCTTCTTTGAAGAATGGCCAACCCGTAGCTGTGCAAGTCTGGATTCAAGTGTTTTTTGACAAGGACACACTTGAAGTCGCGACTTCTCTCGAACGTCTTAATAATCCGCACCCTCAATGGGCGTCTAATGACGCAGCATCGGCTTACTTTAAGAAATAATGCCGAGTGCCCCCACCTTTCGAAAAGAAAGGTAACTGTTGAAAAATCGCCATACCGACAACTACAGCCGAGACGCTGCGAGTGGGAGATAAAACGCAAAGTGGGGGCCCCCGCCATTGAATCGAAATGAAAATCCCACATCTGCCAACCGCAGCAGATGTGGGGCACCAAGCATTCCGTAAGACTCCCAGAAACTCCACCGTCAGAAAGCGTCGATCCCCGTGATGGCCGTGCCCAGGATCAGGGTGTGGACATCGTGGGTTCCTTCGTAGGTCTTGACCGACTCCAGATTCGCCATGTGGCGGAAGACCGGGTATTCGTCGGCGATGCCGTTGGCGCCTAGAATATCGCGTGCCATGCGGGCGCACTCCAGCGCCATCCAAACGTTATTCCGTTTCGCTATGGAGATATGCTGGTGTCCGGCTTTTCCCTCATCCTTGAGACGCCCGACTTGCAGAACGAGGAGTTGTCCCTTGGTGATCTCGTTCAACATCCAAACCAGCTTCTCCTGCACCAGTTGATGCGATGCGATCGGCTTGTCATGGAACTGCTTACGGAACATCGCATACTGAAGCGCCGTGTCGTAGCACGCCATGGCGGCCCCGAGCGCCCCCCAGGCGATCCCGTAGCGCGCCTGGTTCAGGCACATGAGCGCCGACTTGAGCCCGTCGGATTTCGGCAGGATGTTCTGACAGGGAATGCGGACGTCTTGCAGCGACAGGGAAGAGGTGACCGAGGCCCGCAGAGACCATTTCCCGTGCACGTCCTTTGCGCTGAAGCCGGGCCGGTCGGTCTCGACCAGAAAGCCGCGGACTTTGCCGTCCTGTTCCTCGTTCTTTGCCCAGATCACGGCAACGTCGGCAATGGAGCCGGAGGTAATCCACATTTTCTCGCCGCTCAGCACATACTCGTGTCCTTCGCGGCGGGCGCGCGTGCGCATGGCACCGGGATTGGAGCCCGCATCGGGTTCGGTCAGGCCGAAGCAGCCGAGCTTATCTCCCGCAGCCATCGGGGGAAGCCACTGCTCTTTCTGTTCCTCGCTGCCGAAGGTGTGAATGGGATACATGCACAGTGCCGATTGCACGCTGACGAAAGAACGCACACCGCTATCGCCGCGTTCCATCTCCTGCATGATGAGACCATACTCGACGTTGTTCATCTCGGCGCAGCCATAGCCCCTCAGGGTGGCGCCGAAGAACCCGAGTTCGGCCATCGGTAGCACCAGTTCCCGCGGGAAGCGGCCTTCCCGGTTGCACTCTTCGATGATGGGAATCAGATTGTCTTCGATGAACTGGCGCGCCGTGTCGCGCACCATGAGTTCTTCGTCGGAGAGCAGCGAATCGAATTGAATGAAATCGAAGCCTTTGAATTTGATGGCCATAAGTCCTCGGGGCGGACACCCTTGCTCGGGCCTGTCGCCCTGAATTGAATTTGTAAAGCGAACTTAGCCAACCTTAGCACAACAACCGTGAAAATGAAGGGGCCTCGGCAGGAGCGGGCCTCGGCGTGAGCAATGAGCGATAATCTATCCACAGCGGCGCAGCCGAGAATGTTTCAGCACGCAAGGGCTTGCGACTGAGCAAAAAAGTGGAGAGTTTATGAAACTCCCCACACAGAAGCGATAGAGGCGATATCGGACTATGAGATTCTGGCGGGTAGCGCGCTGGTTGTATCCGCTTCGGGCAGAAATCGGGTGACGACGTTGGTAATAGCGACTCAATCGCAGCGATGGTGTCTGGGCGAGGAGTTGTGGCACTCGTTTGATGGTCACCGCATGCGGTATCTGCGATTGGGGCCGTCCACCGAACTCCACCCGCCGTTGGTTCTGATTCACGGGCTGCTGGGCTATTCGTTCTCCTGGCGCCATAATCTTGAAGAATTGGCGCATGCGCGTGAGGTTTACGCGGTTGACCTGCTTGGCATTGGCTACTCGGACCGCCCCCGCTCCGGCGCCGTGGACCTGGGTCTTCACGCGACCGCTGAGCGCTTGCTGGATTGGCTCAAGGCCCTCGGGCTGAGGAATGTGGATCTGCTTGGCACATCGCACGGAGGCTCCGTGGCGATGTTGATGGCCGCGTTGGAGCGCGAGCACGGGAGCAGCGCGGCGGTCAGAAGATTGGTGCTGGCTGCGCCGGCGAATCCGTGGTCTCACCTGGGCGCGATGCGCATTACTTTTTTGGGCTCCAGCTTCGGACGGTGGATGACCGGACTGTCGCCGCTCGCTTGCAGAGGGGACTCCGGGCCGCACGGTCGGTTGCGCTGAGCCGCATGTATGGCGATCCCAAAAAAGTTACAGTCGAGACCTTGAATGGCTACGGACGAATGATCGATTTGCCGGGCACGATCGAGTACGCGCTGGAGGTTGTGCGCTCGTGGAAGCACGACATGCGCGAGCTAAAATCGCGATTGCCTGTGCTGGCCAATGTGCCCGCTTTGCTGCTGTGGGGCAGCCTGGATCGCGCAGTCGCCCCCGATAGCGTGCACAAACTGGCGTCCAATCTGAAGAATGCGAAGCTGATCGTGATGAATGGCATCGGCCATATGCCTTACGAAGAGGCGCCGGAACTGTTTAACCGGCTGGTGCTGGATTTTCTTGATGGCGCTGACACGCGTGCCGTAGGGAGTTCACCCGACGCACCAAATTTCGATTGCCGAACTCGATCAGTTCTGCGGTCATGATAGATTCGGCTTACTTAGCTATAGCGGGGCCCCCGACGCGCGCCGCAGTTGCGCGGGTTGGGGCAGGACGGTGCACTTGCACGGATTTGGCGAACACATTTTCGAGATTCTTCGCGGCCACTTTGCCGTACACGGATACTGGACGTTATTTCTCGCCCTGTTGCTCGAAAATGCCGGCATTCCGTTGCCGGGCGAGACGATGCTGCTGTTCGCGAGTTTTCTGGCCTTTTCCGAGCACCAGTTACAGTTGCCGTGGATCATCCTGACCGGAATTGTGGCTGCAACACTGGGCGATAATCTGGGCTACTCGATTGGACGGAGGGGTGGGCGTCCCTTGCTCGATCGTTACGTGCGTGTGTTTCACATTCGCGGGCAGGCGGTTGAGAAGATTATCGAGAAGGGTGAAGAATTATTTCGGCGGCACGGCGACCTGACCATCTTCTTTGCCCGCTTCATTTTTGGGATGCGCATCCTCGCGGGGCCGCTGGCCGGGGTGTTGAGGATGCCCTGGGGCAAGTTCGTGCTGTTTAATTTCCTGGGCGCCACCACATGGGTTACTGTTATTGCGGTTGCGGGCTACAAGTTTGGGGAGCACTGGGCGGAACTCATCAAGATTGTGGGCAGAGCGAATCTGGGGGTCACAGTGGTGGCGGCATACGTTGCATCTTTGCTATGGCGCCGCCACAGAACCGCGCGGCAAAAATCGAAACACGCCGATGGCGAGATTGCCGAGAAGCAATCGGCGGAGGAGACTAAGACTGGCTTGCGTCCGTGACACTGTGCAAATGCGAGCAGGGAACGCAACCAGTTCTTACCGATGAATGCAACTTTTCAGCGCACATAAAGAAACGATTATCCGCTCGTCGATCGCGGTGTTTGGACTCGCCCTGGCGTTTGCAGCGGCGGTGCTTTCGTCGGCGGCTCGGGAGACCGGGAACCTGCTGGCCACGGCTATTCTTGCTTCCGCGGCACTGCTCCTCTCCGCCGTGGTTGCCATTGCCACCGTGCCTTACCTGACCAAGCGCGTGGCCGCCGAGCGAGTACGTACTGCGCTCAATTACCAGGTCACGAAAGAAGGAATGGTCTATCTCGGTTTTGTGCTGGTGATTGCCATCGCGGCCCTGAACACCGGGAATAATCTGCTGTTCCTGATCGTGTCTGCGTTGTTGGCCGCAGTTGCGGTTAGCGGGGCGGCTTCGGCCGCGGAACTGCGTGTCTTAGAGTTGACGGCTAATTTCCCCGAGCATGCATTTGCCAAGAAGGCGTGCCCGGCCCACATCACGATCAGGAACCCCAGTCGCTGGCTGCCCGCATTCTCCATTGCCGTCGTCTCGCCCCGGCAAAAAGGGTCCAAGAAGGTATGGCATTGGCAGCCAACCAAATTTGAGTTTCCCAAGCCATCCTCAGGGCGCCAGCCGTGGGTGAGCCTGCGAGATCTGAAGCTGGAACGCACCGAGCAAACTGAGCTGCCGTCTATTCTGCGGCAACCCCTATATTTTCCGTACATCGGCCCGCAAGGCTCGGCCGGAGCCGAGTTGGCGCTGTTCTTTGACCGCCGTGGACGTTACGTGCAGAACGCATTTGGCCTTGCAACTCGATTTCCTTTCTCGTTTCTGCTCAAGACGCGCAAGGTGGTGCTGAATCGCGAGTTGATCGTTTTTCCAAAGGTCGAGCAGACGGAAGAGTTTTATGAGATGCTGCCGCTGATTACCGGTGAGTTCGAAAACCACATCCGGGGCCGCGGGCACGACCTTTACCGCATTCGTGATTACGAACCGGAGGACTCGGCCCGCCATGTCGATTGGAAACTGAGCGCAAAGACGGGCGTTCTGAAAATTCGGGAATTTGCCAGGGAAGATGAGCACCGTCTCCGAATCGTCTTCGATAACGCAGCGCCCGGGATGGCTTCGAGCGAACGCTACGAACGCGGCGTGAGCTTGTGTGCTTCCCTCGCCTTCTATCTGGCGGAGCAGAGTGCGTCGCTGACCTTTGCGGCGCAGGGACTGGCCGAACCCACGCTTTGGGGCTTTTTGCACCACTTGGCGTTGGTTGAGCCCGCATCCGATCCTTCGGTCCTCGACTCGCTATCGCTGGGGGCCGACTTCAACCTGGTGCTCACCTGGAGACCGCGCGGGTCGGTGGTCACTTCCGTGTGGCAGTCCTCCTACGTAGTGTTCCTCAATTCATAAAGAAAATCTAAAATTTAGTTGTAATCCAGAGCTGAATTGCGACATATACTATGCCTCTTCAGGCTGCGTGGGGCAGCCGCAATCCACAACTTTGCGATTTGCATCTGAGATGAGCGCCGCAGCGTTCACGGGGGCCTTTCCATGAGCACCATTCGCGATCTGATCCAAGACCGCAACGTCCACAGCTTGCAGGCATACGAGTCGGTCATGACTGCCGCGCTCTACATGACACAGTGCAATATCGGCGCCATTCCGGTAATGGATGGAGAGCGATTGGCCGGGGTGTTTTCCGAGCGTGACATCCTGATGCGGGTGGTGGCCGCAAGGCGCAACCCGGAGTCGACGCTGCTGCGCGAGGTGATGACCTCAGAGCTGTTCATCGTGGGCCCCAACGACCCGGTCGAGCGCTGCATGATCGCCATGAAGCAGCATGGCTTCCGCCACCTTCCCGTATGCGAAGGCGAAAGACTCGTCGGATTCATCTCGCTGCGGGATCTGCTGCTGCACGATCTGGACGAAAAAGAAGTGGACCTTCGCATGATGCGCGCTTATCTCAACGCGAGTTGAAAGCGTCGGTTTGCCTGCCTATTCACGGGATTTCAACTTCAAGGAGTCGATCACCTGGGCCCCGGTTCGGGCTTCTCGTGATAGCAGCGGCGCGCTGGTGTTGCAGGTTGCCAGCAGCAACGTCTTTCCGTTGCTGAGAAACATGACGCGCCAGTGGTCGCCTTCGGAATCACGAAATCTTGCGCTCGCTTTTTGCCTGGTCCCTTTCTCGATTTTGCCGCGTCCATTGCTGGGCGCTGTCTGCATAAATCTTTTGAGAAAGTCACGCGCGTCGAGTGGCCCGGTTGTCTTGTCCTGCTTGAAAGCAGTCACGACAATCGATGTAGTTTCCGAGGGAGCTTCAATTTCGAGATCATCGTTGGTTTGCCGCAGCGTCCAGAATGGCGGCACGGCAATGCTGACGTGGCCTCGGGGAACGGTGTAGATTCCAGGATTGCAAGATTTACGAGTTGCTTGTTGACCGTTACGGCTGGGCTTTGCGATTTTCTTTGGAGTCTTCTTTTTTGATATTGCCATGGTTCCTCGTTTCGCTTGCATTTAGTATCGTGTGACTCAAATCGAGAAGGAATCTGCACTGCACGAATTGGTGTTGCTTTCGAGAAGTTTGCGTAGAGCAATTCCAGAGTTGGCATATCCGTACTCCGCTCAGACGCCGCCTTACTGCTTCAAGTTCTGTCGAATTGAACCATAGATCAATCTCGTAAGCTCTTCTGGATCGCTGACCGGCGGCTGACAGGTGAAGTTGCTGCACACAACCGCCAAGGGCCGTCCCTTAGCAATGCCAGCCAGATGCGGTACGGAATCGGCGAGCGCCGGCGGAAGATAGGCGGCAACGGCCTCCTCCTCGGTGACGTGAATGAGCGTCTTGTTGACCGCAAACGGCGTGACTGCGGCGGCATGCAGCGCATCTGGAGCAGGACCGTCGCCCACCAGCACGACCTGCGTATAGGGGCGCGCCAGCCAGATCGCCGCAAGACCGTAAGTGCCGGCATAGATGCCGAACTGCTCGGCCACACCGGCGAATATCTCCAGCGTTTTGGTTGCGAGTTCGCGGTAACGATCTTCGTTGGTCAAAGCGTAGAGCCGGAGCATCACAATCGCGGCGACGGAATCGCCGGCTGGAGTTGGCGAATCCTGGAATGGCTTGCGCCGGGCGGTGAGCGCACCGATAGCGGTTGCGCCGTCATCGTTGGCCATATCGAAGAAGCCGCCGTCTTGCTGGTCATAAAAGTGGGCAACCATAAAGTCGGCGATCGATTTGCCAAAGCGGAAATAGCTGAGGTCGGCGGTGCTTTCATATGCCTCGAAGCAGGCGAGCGCAGTGAACGCATAGTCGTCGAGCAGGCCCGCAACCTGGCGTCGTGCAGCCGGGGAATCCTGTTCGGAGTAGGCGATCACGTGAAGCAAGCCGCGCTCGGGGTTCCATGCCTCACTCAGTATGCGGTCCAGCGAGCGCAGGGCGAAGCTGCGCGCTTCACTCATGGCATCTTCGCTCTGGCTGCCGGCTGAGAGTCCAAGCACGCGCGCCGCCTGCAAATAAGCGGAGATGCAGAGCGCGTTCCAGCTTACATAGACAGTCTTGTCAATGTAAGGAATGGGACGGCGGAGGCGGGCCGCATACATTTTCTTCTTTGCCGAGTCGATTACCGCGTCGATCTGTTGGCGCGAACGGCCGGTGCGGGATGCGATTTCCTCGGCTGGGACCCGCACCCAAAGCACGTTCTTGGCATGGTTGTGGTGCATCTCGCCCACCGCTTCAATGTCGTAGTGAAGGCAGGCCACTTCGAATTCCTCGTCATCGAGAACCGCGCGAGCCTCGTCCCGGGTCCATGTGAAGTGATCGCCGTCGTCGTCCAAGTCGATGTCGGCGTCCTGCGAGGCATAAAATCCGCCGCGTTCACGGTCGCTCAACCACTCGTCCATCCAGCGCATGATGTCGCGCGCCACGTTGGCGAAGAACAGATTGCCCGTCGCCTGGTAGCCGTGGACGTAGTTCTTCAACAGTTCCGAGTTGTCGTAGGACATCTTTTCGAAATGCGGAACGCACCAGCGTTCATCGACGGAATAGCGATGAAAGCCACCTGCAAGCTGATCGTAGACGCCGCCGCGCGCCATCTTTTCCAGCGTCGTCGTGACGACGGTTCCGACTTGCTCTTCGCCGGTGCGCACGTACCAGTCGATGAGTAAATCGAGGGCGGAGGGATGAGGAAACTTGGGAGCCGAACCGAAGCCGCCATTTTGGCTGTCGAAAACGCCCAGCCCGGACTGCACCATCTGCTCCACGATGCGCGGCGAAAATGCGCCCGAACGTCCCAGCAGGCCCTCGGCGTGCGAGAGTGCGTGCATGAGTTTGCCGGCTTCCTCTTCGATGTCGTTGCGGCGCTCGCGAAATGCTTCGGCAATCGCCAGCAATAGTTTGCGGAAGCTCGGACGGCCCATGGCGTCCTGGGGAGGGAAGTAGGTCCCGCCATAGAAAGGCTTGCCCTCTGGCGTCAGAAACACCGTCAACGGCCAGCCCCCCTGTCCGCTGATTGCCGCCACCGCCGTCTGGTAACGCGAATCGACATCGGGGCGCTCGTCGCGATCGACCTTGACGGGCACAAAGTGCGTGTTAATGACCTCGGCGACCTCGGGCGACTCGTAGGACTCGCGATCCATGACGTGACACCAGTGGCACCACACGGCCCCGATGTCCAGCAAAATGGGTTTGTTGTCGCGCTGTGCTTCGGCAAAAGCCTCGTCGCTCCACTCCCGCCAGCGTACAGGCTGATGCATGGCGGAACGGAGGTAGGGAGAAGAAGACTGTGCCAGCAGGTTTTGGGTCGAGCTCATGGCAGTTAAAGTGTAACGCTAGAAGGTTGTCTCGTGTTCAGCTCGCCCGGCGCGGCCGTCCGCGTCTGTGCTCAGCGCAGGAGCTCGTGTGCAATCAGCACGTATCGGTCGACGGCTTCCAGCAGCTCGCGTTTTTCCAGGTACTCGCGTTCGGTGTGGGCCACCAGAATGTCGCCTGGACCCAGCAGCACCGGTTCGCCCCAGTTCGAGAGAGCCGGAATGTCCGTGGTAAACGAGGCGGTCATGGTCGGTATCCCGGGAATCGCGCGGAAACGCATATAGGAAATATCGAGCAGGAAATCGACCTGCGCACGTTTGCCAACGGCGGCGACAATCTGCTCGCGAAGAGGTTGTGACGGAGCCACCAGGCGATACAGGAGCTGTGCCTTGGCAAAGTCGGCGATCATGTTGGTTGCGCGGCCACCCTCGATGATTCCGATGTTCATGGTGGTTGGGCCAATCTCCGGATTGGTTGGCAGGGACATGGAACGAAGCGTTTGCAGCGCATCGAGCAGCTTGTCAATGGCGGACTCACCAAGTTCGGGATAAGCCGAGTGGGCCATCTTTCCGCAGGTGACGACTTCCACGCGCAGCGCGCCCTTGGCTGCCAGCGCAATGCGGTTGCCCGTCGGCTCTCCATTCACCAGGAAGCGTGAGCCGCGCGCGTTCTGGTTGGCGACCTTGGCTCCAAGCGAGTCACGCTCCTCGCCAACCAGAAAAAGCAGTCCGACGCAGGTGCCCTCATGATGGAGGCGCAGCGCGGCCTCAACCTGGGCAGCAAGAATGCCCTTGGCGTCGCATGAACCTCGTCCGGAAATGCACGTTGAATCTTCGCTGGACGGAATGAAAGGCGGCACGCAGTCGGTATGCGTCGAAAACACGACGGCGGGCGAGGGGTCTTCAGGCCAATGAGCAAAGACGTTGAAGCGATGCCCCTCGACGGGCATACGTTCGACCGTCAAGCCCTCGGTGGACAAGTAATGCCCGAGAAACTCAGCGACCGCAGCTTCGTTGCCGGTAGTGCTTTCGATGTCGACCAGTTGCCGGGTCAGGGCGACGGGATCCATGGGGGAGAGAATATCAGAAGGGAATGTTTCGAGTTTCAAGTTTCAGGTTTCAAGAAAAATACCCCACGTCTGCCAAATGCTGGCAAACGTGGGGCACCATCGAACTTACCATTTATACAAGTTGACCTAGTCAGCAGCCCCTTGCTTGGCGGCCTTCTCACTCGTGAGCGTGCCAATCCTCATGCCATAGAACGAGCGGTAAACGAAGCACATGGAGATCAGCAGGAAGATCGCTGCCAGAACGTGGGCGAGCATGGCACTATGGGCAGTGAGTGAAACCGCAAGTTCCACCGCCAGCAGCCCGAACAGGGTGCTGAACTTGATGACCGGGTTCATGGCCACCGAGGAGGTGTCCTTGTAAGGATCGCCTACCGTGTCGCCGACCACACAGGCATCGTGCAAGGCTGTGCCCTTAGCCTTCAGTTCGACTTCGACGACCTTCTTCGCGTTATCCCAGGCGCCACCGGCATTGGCCATGAAGATGGCTTGGTAGAGTCCGAAGATGGCGATCGAGATCAGGTAGCCGATAAAGAAAAACGGCTCGGTGAAGGCGAAAGCAAGGGTTCCGAAGAAAACGCCGAGGAAGATGTTGAACATGCCCTTCTGCGCGTACTTGGTGCAGATTTCGACCACGTTCTTGCTATCCGTGACCGAAGCTTTTTCGGAGCCTTCCAACTTGATGTTTGCCTTGATGTACTCCACTGCGCGGTAGGCCCCGGTGCTGACCGCCTGAATCGAGGCCCCGGTAAACCAGTAGATCATCGCTCCACCGGTAATCAGGCCCAGAAGAAATGGCGCGTGCAGCAGGGAGAGTTTGTCGATGTTTTCGGTCAGCTTGTTGGTGAGCGCCATGATGATCGAGAAGATCATCGTGGTGGAACCGACTACGGCGGTACCGATGAGCACGGGTTTGGCGGACGCCTTGAAGGTATTGCCGGCGCCATCGTTGGCCTCCAGCAGATCCTTGGCGCGATCGAAATTGACGTCGAAGCCAAAGTCCTTCTTGATTTCGGCCTTGACGTTGGGGACTTGCTCGATCAGTGAAAGCTCATACACCGATTGGGCATTGTCCGTGACCGGGCCGTAAGAGTCGACGGCGATGGTCACCGGGCCCATGCCGAGGAACCCAAAAGCCACCAGCCCGAAAGCGAACACCGGGGCCGCGATCATCAAGTTCGATAAGCCGTACAAGGAGAACTGATAGGCAATGGCCATGAGGACGATCATGGAGCCGCCCAGCCAGTAGCAGGAGAAATTGCCGGCGACAAGGCCCGAAAGAATGTTGAGCGAAGCGCCGCCCTCTTCGGAGGAGGTAACGATTTCCTTGACGTGGCGGGATTCGACCGAGGTGAAGACCTTGACAAATTCGGGGATGACCGCTCCGGCCAAGGTACCGCAAGAAATAATCGAGGCCAGCTTCCACCACAGAGTGTCATCGCCTCCGAGCGTCGGAACGATCAGATAGGAGGAGATATAGGTGAGGATGATGGAGACGATCGAGGTGATCCAGACCAGCGAGGTCAGGGGCGCTTCGAAGTTCATTTCGTCCGCGTTGGCGTACTTGGCGCGCGCGATGGCGCCGTTCAGGAAGTAAGCGCCCGAGCTGGCAACCAGCATCATGATGCGCATGATGAAGATCCAGACGAGAAGCTGAACCTGTACCGAAGGATTCTTTACGCCGAGCAGGATGAAAGTGATAAGCGCGACGCCGGTTACGCCGTAGGTTTCAAAGCCGTCGGCGCTGGGGCCAACGGAATCGCCAGCATTGTCACCGGTGCAATCGGCGATGACACCGGGGTTACGGGCATCGTCTTCCTTGATCTTGAAGACGATCTTCATCAGGTCAGAGCCGATGTCGGCAATCTTGGTAAAGATTCCGCCGGCGATACGCAGAGCGGCCGCGCCCAGCGACTCGCCGATTGCGAACCCGATAAAGCACGGACCGGCATAGTCGCCTGGGATGAAGAGGAGAATCAGGAGCATGATCAGCAGCTCGACGCTGATCAGCATCATGCCGATGCTCATTCCGGCCCGAAGCGGGATGTCATAGATCTCATACGGCTTGCCTTTCAACCCGGCAAACGCTGCACGGGAGTTGGCGAAGGTGTTGACGCGGATTCCAAACCACGCAACGCCGTAGCTGCCGGCAATGCCGACCAAGCTGAAGAACAGAATGATGGGAAGCGTTACGCCGACCGGCTTGTCAGGCACAGGCGCTAGCCAGCCAAAATACATCGCGATGATCACCGCGATGAATGCCCACAGCACCAGGATGAACTTGCCCTGGGTGATCAGATAGGTTTTGCAGGTCTCATAAATCAGCTCGGAAATCTCGAGCATGGCCCGATGCACCGGCAGATTCTTGAGCTGCATGAAAATCACAAGCCCAAACAGCAGCCCGAAGAGACAGAAGAGCAGTCCAATCATCAGGATACTGTGACCGTTCATTCCCAGGAAAGCGACGCTGGACAGATCGGGAAGCTTTAGACTGGCTTCGCCTCCGCCCTTGTGTTGCGCCAGGGCTGAACCGGTAGCCAAAAGCAGGACCGAGGCAATCGAGCCAAGCCGTTTACCACCGGCGAAAGCATAAGCTCGTTTAACAATGTTTAACGAACGGGAGTGCTGGGCCGCAATCATCGCGCAAGTGCCGATGAGGCTCAGGATGAGCCAAGTCTGCATGAGTTCCTCCGAAGTTTCCTAATTATCGTGGCAAGGTTCGGCTATATCAGGAAGAAGCCAAACCGAGCCAACCAATCCGGTCAAAACACAGACGCTCGGCACTTAGCACCGTGCCGATGCGCAAATCACCGGAAACCCGGAACGCGCTTCCACATCATGAAATGTTGAGCTTGGCCGCGTTGGGACCTGTGCAGCCCGCCCGACATTTCTCCAGAGCGCTGCACACAAAGGCGTATTATGCTACCACGCTGACCAAACTCGGTTCAACGGTGAGTAGCTACCCTGGAACAGGTTCAGGTGCCGGTCTGAAGTTTTATTTATTGCCTTTCCAGAGTAACCCTTACCTGCAACGGATTCCAGAACATAATTTTCAAATGATATCCTACGTCTCGAATGCGCGTGCACGGAAGTGCCAGGTCAAATCATGTGCATTCGCCTGCTACACGCCGAACGTCAACACCGGTGACCTCTATTTGCCAACGTAGTGGACGCGCCAGATGGACTTCGAGGCATCGTCGCTGACGAACAGCGAGCCGTCTTGAGCGACTGCAATTCCCACAGGGCGTCCCCAGACCCGCCCCTCCGGCGTCACGAAGCCGGTCAGGAAATCCTGGTACTCACCCGAGGCTCGGCCCGAATGGTGCATGGGAACGCGAATGACTTCGTAGCCGGTGAGCATGCTGCGGTTCCAGGAACCATGTTCGGCGGCAAAGATGTCTCCGCGATATTCCTGAGGGAACTGCTGCCCCTGGTAGAACGTCATTTCCAGTGAGGCGTCGTGGGGCTGGATGAGAACGTCGGGGGTGATCACTTTCGACTTCAGCTCCGGATGCTTGTCCTTGTGGCGCGGATCCTGGTGTCCTCCCATGTACCACCAGGGCCAGCCGTAAAAGCCATCTTCCGTGACGTGGGTGATGTAGTCGGGCACGAGGTTGTCGCCGAGCCGGTCGCGTTCGTTGGTAGAGCACCACAGTTCGCCGGTGCTGGGATGGACGGCAATGCCCACGGCGTTGCGAATGCCCCACGCATAGACGCGCGGCGCGGAGCCGTCAGGGGCGAACTCCAGAATGTCGGCGCGGTGAAATTCCGCGGCGTTGCCGTCGGTGTCGTCGTCGTTGGAGTGCGAACCGACGGAGACGAACATCCTGCTGCCATCGTTGGCAAAGGCGATGTCGCGAGTCCAGTGGCCGCCCCCGCGCAGGAGCCCGCCTCCGGGAATTTCTTTTACCACCGTCTCCGCTTTGCCACAGGCCTTCAGATCGCCATTCTGATACGCGAAGCGGACTACCGAGTCGGTGTTGGCTACGTAAACCCATTTAGGCTCCTTGCCGGGCGGATAGAAGTTAATGCCGAAAGGCTGGTGAAGCCCAGTGGCGAAAATTTGCATCTGCTGCGCGCGGCCATCCGGAGTTATGCCGCGGAAAACCTTGATCTCACCGGCACGGCTCTCGGCCACGAAAAGATCGCCATTGGGAGCGGTTCGTATCAGGCGCGGAAAATTGAGGCCGCTGGCGTAGAGTTCCACCTTGAATCCCGCAGGGGCCTTCGGCCACGCGTTTGGCGGGCGGGACACGATGTCCGGGCCGTTGTTAGCTGAATCGGTGGCATAAGGCTCAGGCAGATCGGAGATCGTAATCTTGTGGGCCACACCTGGCGCTTCCGAGCGATAGCCCATGAAAACGGAAGTCTGTGTGGTTGACGCGGCCTTTAAAGCCGGGGTGACTGAGCCGCGATGATGGTAAATCCACGCCACCGCGCCAACGACCGTCAGAAAGACAGCAGCGACGATTCCACGCTTCATTGGTTCTACTCCGCTGGAACCCCTACGGCTCTCAATTTTTCGATGCGTCATCTGACGGTTGCAGCAAGGTAGTTCCAGGCCGAATTCGTTTCTGGTTTCCCTAACACCTGTGACGAAGCGATTGCCGGGCTGTGCCGCCAATTCACTTGCAGTACAAATGCTTAAAGGCGTCAAAGGAAACAAAAGAAGAATTCACTGGCACATAGGCGCCAAATAGTGGGCGGCATTGTTGCCTATAGAGCGGCATTGTTGCCTATAGAAGTGAGTTGGCGAAGGTAGACATCAACAGTGCGCAACATGCAAAAAAAGATTTTCTTGCGAGAAGTCTCTAGGGACAGGCAATAGCAATTCTTGTGCACTGATCGTGATTTTTTTACCCTTTTTTCTTCGCGAAACGCCGGATATTTTACAACTCGTTTACAAATGCAGAGATAGGCAGAACCACAATAATCATGAGCCTCAACAACTACGGACGAGTGATAGCAGAGAAAAGAATTTTTTATCGATGGTGACGTTCCGATCGGCATCGTCGCTTGGACCAGCGCATCCAATACGTACGCATGAAAATCACCTTTGAGAAAGTTCGGGGCGGAGTCATGCAGGTTGGACCTTTAGACCTTAGACATCAGAAAACATGGAAGGGAATAGGAGGAACGCTATACCGATGAAGGATTTTCGAATTCTCACGCTGGTTACATTCCTGGTGCTTGCTCTTACCGTGAGTCTGCAGGCGCAAACCGATACCCAAAACGACACAACCACGACTTCGACGCAGTCTACTGAGACGCAGTCGACTGACCAAACCGCTCCGGCTGTGGATCAGCAGGCACCCACCGTTTCGCCTGATACCTCGATGGATTCGCCTGATAACTCGACGGAGTATCAGAGCACTACCCCGAGTACCGACACGAATATGAACTCGAACAGCGATACGTATTCGAATACCGAGGATCAGTCAAACACTCCAACGTCAGACGCTCCCACCGACTATAGCCAGAACCCGTATTGGCCTCAGCAGGATCGGGATTACGTCAGCAACAGTAACGTTGGCGGCTAGACGATTGAACGCACGCTTTGGGGGCAGGCCGAGCAATGGCCTGCTCCATTTTTTTGCGCGTATTTTTTGAGTTATGCGGTTGCCGGAGCTATCCCGCAGCTGGACTCGCCCTGTGAACGCTGGGGTTGCGAATGTACTCCATACCATTGGCGATTTTGTCGGACAGCGGCGCTCCCCAGATTCGCTCGACCAGCCAGAGTGCAAGATCAATGGATGAGGTGACGCCTCCGCAGGTCACGATGTCGCCGTCGTCGACGACTCGCGCATCGATAACCTGCGCGCCCGCCGCGCGGAGTTCATGAAGGGCGGAACGGTGAGTGACTGCGGGGCGGTCCTTCAGCAGCCCAGCCGCCGACAGAGCCATGGCTCCAGTACAAACCGCCGCCATGATCGTGCATTGCGGATGCAAGGCGGCAAGTTTTTGCGGCAGCAACCCGCGTTGAACCTCTGTGTACAAACTCCGTGGAGAGCGGTCGGCCCAGCCTCCACCGGGGACGACGATCAGATCGGCGGAATCTTCGAGCACTCCGTCTGGCAGAAAGCGAAGGCCATTCGCGGCTATTACCTGCGCTTGCGGCTCCACGGTCACAAGGCGAACATCGACCTCGGCTGGGCGAGCCAACTTGGCGGCGCGGCGGAAAACCTCATAGGGCCCGATAAAATCGATCTCGTCGACTCCATCAAAGACAATGATGCGGATCTTCATGCGACTCTCCTGGGGTCATCCACTCGGCCACAGAGTTCATAGTATGACTTTCTTCGCGCACCAGATGATTGTAGGATTACTACTTTGATTTGCACAGCCACTGGAGGTGTACGTGATTGATGCTGCTCTCATGAGTTCCACAGCCGTCGGTTCAGCTCCGCCCACGCCGGGACGTTCGGTGATTGCCACGCGATTCGGGGTTGTCGCCAGCAGTCAACCGCTGGCGGCTATGGCCGGAGTGCAAATTTTGCAGCGTGGCGGAAACGCCATCGATGCGGCCATTGGAGCCAACGCGGTGGTTGGCGTGATGGAGCCGACAGGCAACGGGATCGGCGGAGACCTGTTCGTGATCTTTCATGAAGCGAAGACCGACAAACTCCATGGACTGAATGCCAGCGGATGGGCGCCCGAGCGGATGACACCTGCATTCCTGAAGGCTCAGGGGATCACGGCGCTGCCGGCGCGGGGCGTGTATAGCGTGACCGTGCCGGGAGTCGTTGCAGGCTGGGCAGCGCTGCGCGAGCGTTTTGGAAGCCTGCCATTTTCCACTTTGCTGGCCCCGGCCATCTACTATGCGGAAAAGGGATTTCCGGTGAACGAGGTGACTGCCGGGCTATGGAACAAAGGGCTGGAGTTGCTGCAATCGGAGCCAAACGCGGCCGCGACATACCTGATCGATGGCCGAGCGCCGAAAGCGGGCGAAGTGTTTCGCAATCCAGATCTGGCGGGGAGTCTCCGCCTGATCACGAATTACGGCCGCGATGGCTACTACAAGGGACGCACGGCCGAGGCCATCGTTGCCATCTCGCGCGAAAAGGGCGGGGCGATGGCGATGGAAGACCTCGCCACCTTCGAGGCCGAGTGGGTGACCCCTATCTCGACGGATTATCGCGGCTGGAAGGTCTACGAGATACCGCCTAACACCCAGGGAATTGCCGCGCTGATGATGCTCAATCTCATGGAACAGTTCCCGATGAGCGACTTCGGTTTCCACAGCACGCGCGCGTTGCACGTGATGATCGAGGCGAAGAAGCTCGCCTATGCCGACATGTTGCGCTATACGGCCGATATGCGCATGGCAAAGGTGCCGGTGGAACAGATGCTGAGCAAGAAGAACGCCGCCGAGCGCGCCAGGCTTATCGGCGAACGTGCCCAGGCTTTCGTGCAGCCCTCGCGTCTGGCGGGCGTGACCGACGGCAAGGGCAACGACACGATCTACATGACCGTGATCGACAAGGAAGGCAACATCGTCTCGCTCATCCAGAGCAACTACATGGGTTTCGGTTCTGGGCTGGTGCCGCGAGGAACGGGTTTCATGCTGCAAAACCGCGGCTCGCTGTTTTCGCTCGATCCGAGCAGTCCCAATTTGCTGGCCGGGCACAAGCGTCCGCTGCACACGATTATTCCGGGCTTTATGCAGAAGGGCGATGTGAGGATCGGATTCGGCATCATGGGTGGCTGGAATCAGGCACAGGCGCATGCTCAGTTCGTGGCCAACCTCGTCGATTACGGCATGAGCCTTCAGCAGGCCCTGGAGGCCGGGCGCTTTACCAAGTCAACTTTTGACGGCTTCGACGTGCAGATAGAAGAACTCGTGCCGCTAGCAGTTCGCGACGAGCTTACGCGGATGGGACACGAACTCGAGGTCAAGCCCGCGCGCACCAATACGTTCGGTTTCGGCCAGGCGGTGATGAGCAACAGCAGCGGCGTGCACTTTGGAGCGAGCGACCCCCGCCATGACGGCGCGGCAATCCCGGAGCCGGGGCCGGTGTTCTCCGATACCAAGCCGTAATCGGGCCAGGCGCGGCTCTGCCACGCACAGGCTTGCTGCCCCCGCGTCAGCCTAAAACGCGGGAGGAACGTGGAGCAGGACTCATTGGGGCTCCACTTGGCATGGCATTTCCCGTGCGAGGGTTTCTTTGTTACAATTCTCGGGCCGTTTGCATCCTGAGGTTTTCTTCTTAAACAGCAACCCTGCCTAAGATTCGCCACTGTCTTCCCAGCGAGAACGGCAGATTCACAGCGAGGATAAAGTGAAAAACATCTACGTAGGCAATTTGAAGTTCGATGCCAATGAAGAACAAGTGCGCGCGCTGTTCGAGCCGTACGGACAGGTAGACAGGGTGAGTATCGTGACCGACCGTGACACCGGGCAGCCGCGAGGATTTGCCTTCGTTGAGATGTCTGACGACGATGCAGCAGCCAAAGCCATGGAAGCCCTGAACGGAATGAGTATGGGCGGCCGTAACCTGACGGTAAATGAGGCGCGTCCGAAAGAAGATCGTCCCCGGCGCAGTGGTGGCGGCGGTGGCAGAGGCGGACACGGCGGCGGCGGAGGCTTTGGGCGCGGCGGCGGTGGTGGCCGTTCCGGAGGCGGTGGCCGCGACCGCTTTTAGTACACGCTGTCACATCGGTTTATCAATGCAAATACGAACAGAGCCGCGAGTAAAATCGCGGCTCTTGTTGCGTTGGATTGAAATTGACTTCCGCTGCTTGGGTTCCGCTACACTGGTCGTACGAGGTTCCATGAGCGACATTGACGATTCTGTTCCAAAAATTCCACCCAAGACCGATGATCCGGCTCAGCCGGACGATCGACATGGCTCCGGCTTCAACGTAGCCACGCGGTTGGTGCACGTCGGCAGCGATCCCGCTCGCTTTGGCGGCGTGGTAAATACACCGGTGTACAGGGCGTCGACCATCATTTCGCAGAATCTGGCCGAATTGCGGCAAAAGAGAGAGCTCCATGCCAGTGGCGAGCGCGCGCACGGCTACGGACGCTTCGGCACACCGACGACGCATGCGTTCGAGGACGCGGTCGCGGAGTTGGAAGGCGGCTACCGCAGCCTGGTATTCCCCTCGGGTCTGGCGGCCTGCACCTGCGCCCTGACGGCCTTTGTTGGCAAGGACGATCACATCCTGGTGCCCGACAACGCCTATTTCCCTTTGCGGAACTTCGCCCGCAGCACGCTGACGCGCTTCGGAGTCGAAGTCGAGTTTTACCAGCCGCTGGATGTGGCGGGAACAATCGCGCGCATGCGCGACAACACGCGCGTGCTCTACGTGGAATCGCCGGGATCGATCACCTTCGAGGTGCAGGACATCCCGGCGCTGGCCGAGGCGGCGCACAAGCGCGGCGTGGCTGTGCTCATGGATAACACGTGGGCTACGCCGCTGTACTTCAAGCCTTTCACGCACGGCGTCGATGTCTCCATTCAGGCCGGAACGAAGTATCTGGTTGGACACTCGGATGCATTTCTGGGAGTCGTGACCGCCACGCGCGAGAGCTGGGACAAGGTCCAGCACACGGCGCGGGAATTTGGCCAGATCGCAAGCCCAGACGACGTTTACCTGGGGCTTCGTGGCCTGCGTACCCTGCAGGTACGGCTGGAGAGGCATTGGCGCAACGGAATCGAACTGGCAAACTGGCTCGGCAGCCAACCACTGGTGCAACGGGTGCTGCATCCGGCGCTGCTCTCGGACCCCGGCTATGCGCTCTGGAAGCGGGACTTCACAGGCGCGAGCGGCTTGTTCGGCTTCCAGTTGGCGCCGCTGCCTGAAGCGGCCTTGGCGGCCTTCTTCGACCACCTCGAACTGTTCAAGCTCGGCTATTCATGGGGCGGGTTTGAGAGCCTGATCATGCTCTACCAGTCGCACGAGTCTGCCTTGGCGTCGCGGACGAGCGCGGCAGGAGCGTTGGTGCGCATTCACGCCGGACTCGAAGACGTGGACGATTTGCGTGCCGATTTGCAGGCCGCCTTCAAGCGAGTAGGGTGATTTCTTCTGCCTGCTGCCAGAGATTCTGTATCGCTGTCATCGTGAGGTTAGCGTTTTCGCTCCCGCGGCGAAATCCAGCGCGCGGACTCGTGACGATCGCCATGTATTCCCCCCGCGTTACCTGAAGGCCGATAAAGCGAATACATGGACCCTCACGTCGCGTCCTAACAGACGCTCCTCAGGGTGACACGCTTGAACATCGTTCTTGGAATACAACAACCCTTCGCCACAGTGACAAAGCCTTGTGTGCTGTTCTACAAAGCGATCACCTCTTCGCTGCGGCTTGGGCCTCTGTCTGCGGCTGTCCGCCGCCCGGTTGCTGCTTCAGGATGAGCAGTTTGGATCGGCCATCGCGCCCTCCCGGCAGGTAGAGGGACCCGGTCTTCGCATCGAAGGCAAAAGCGTGTCCCTTGACGTCGACGGGTAGCTCATCCACGGCGGTAAGGCGCTCACCCGCGTGCATCACGGCAATGGCGCCGTAGGAGACCGCTAGAAGCATGCGACTCTTCGGGTCGAGCCAAAGCCGGTCCGTTCCGGTAGGGGCGGCCACACGGCCTAGCTCCGCGCCTGTCTTAGCGTCCAACTCCAGCACAGCGTTTCGGATCGCCACGTACAGACGGTCAAGTTGCTGATCGTAGATCAGTCCTGTCGGCATGGAGCCCTGTAGTTTGAAGCTCTGGACCGGCTCCAAGGCGGCGGCCCGGTACGCTTGAATCGTCTTCCGATCCTGCACAGTGACGTAGATCAAGTCGCGTCCGGGGTCGAATGCGAGGTGCTCCGGGTGCGCCTGGGTGTCGACGACATGGGTAGTGGTTCCCAATTTGGGATCAACCGTGAGCAGGCGTTGCGCTTCGGCACAAACGACATAGAGAAGCTTGGTCTGCGGGACGTAGAGCAGTGCTCGCGGGGAAAAAGGCAGAGCAATGGTTCGCTGCACCTGAAAGTCGGAGGTCGAAAGCACGACCAGGTTGTTGGCCCCGGAGTTGGCAATGTAGGCGCGCCCGCCTTCTTCGTCGACCGCTATGCCATGCGGTTGCGACATGTCGGAAACCTTACCTATGACCCGCCGTTTCTTCGGGTCGAAGATCTCCACCGTATTTGCCGTGGCGTGGGAAATCAGCAGCATGCCTTTGGCGAAAACGGCTTCGTCAAAACCAGGCGTGCCGGGCAGGTCGACCATTCCGACCTGTCGCAAGCTAGACGCCCAGACCAGAACAGACGTGAACAGTATCAAAATAACGGCTGTGAGCTTATGCATGATGGGACTCGTGAGGTAGCGCACGCCTCGGGCGAATTTTTACACCTGTTGTGGGCCGAATGTATATCACCGGCTTCATGGGTTGGCGCCGCCTCAGCGGAACGCTGGTTGGTAAGCGCTCTGTTTCCCGGACGAGGCGTTGCAATTGGTGGTGCCGCCTTCGATTGCCGTGCCTTCCTCATAGTCGTTCCAGGTATCGATCATCAGGAATGGCAGCGGATGGTCCGGCGTGTAATAGCGACGGAACAGGCGCAGGGACTCCTCGAAAGTGCGGCCGCAGCGCGGGTCCATTCGGCGATTTTGGCTCCACGAAGCCCGCGCATCGTTGAATCCCGGCCAAGCGGCACCTACGGCCAACTTACCAGGATACTGGTTATTCATGGTGAGGTAAAAATGCTCAAGGTATTCCCGGCCCCAGTTGCTGCCATCGGGCTTCCATCCATCCTTGCCCGGAGAAACCCAGGCATAAAAGCCATCGAAGGCGCCGACGTAGGTAGGGGAAGGGTCTTTGTAAATGAGCAGCGGCGGGTCCTGCCACTGGTCGACCACGGCGCGGACCTTGGTCCAATTAGTGCGCCTTGCTTTTGGGAAAATAAAAATTACCGGATGCCCCTGATAGCGCAGATAGGAACGATTGGAGATTTCCGACGAAGGCGATATGTATCGGGCATAGGCGTATTGCAGATCGTTAATGACCGTGCCAGTCGAGTCCTCGGGATTGCTGTCATCCTCGTCGTACATCAGCGCCACGCTGAAGTTGGATTGCTCGGAAAGCTGCTGCAACAGGGCATAGCTCTGGTCTTCGAAGTGGTGGCGGGCGCCATACCAGTTCACCACGAACGCGGTAATGCCCAAGCCTTTGGCTTCCTCGATTTGGCGCTGCAAGACCGTGCGGTCCTGCGACGAGTAGCCGACATCGATGTGGCCGGACCTTCCAAACCACGGCTGATAGGCTGCCAACACCAGAGGGCCACCCTCGGGAGCCTGCAAGCCGCTGGAACGCAGCGTCTTTCGGAAATCTGCCTTTCCGCAGCCCAGTTCGAAGATGAGCATCAGGGGAACCAGCAGCAGGAGAGCCCAGCGCGGGGATGTCGTCAAACGCATTTCCACTCCATGATTCCACGATGTTGGATGACGAATTGGGCAGCAGCGTTGGATTGCCCGCCTTTGGGCAGCCGTCAATGCTCAATCATTGCCGTGCCTCCGGCAGTTCGGAGAGCGCTTCAAGACCGGAGACGCTGAGCTAAGTCATTGGCTGACAGCAGGTTTCGATAAGGGAGGAAGCCTTGTGGATGCCGACCGCATTCCCGCCGACCCGCTCACCTGTACCCATCGGTTCAATCGCTTATTTTGGCTCGAGCTGCACATCCCTCGATCCCTCCCGTCGAGTCGCCAGATGCAGGTCTCATTTCCCGCTTTGGATCGGCATTGCATATGCAATTCCATGACCCGGCAAGCATGCTCCACTTCGTCACACAAGCGAACGCGGCGTGCGATGAGGGGACGGCGTCAACTTGCGTCAGCAGTGCTGCAAGCGGCCATGGCTGCGGCTGCCAATGGAGGTGCGGGTGCGATTCGACGCCGCGATTTCGAGCCGTTGCGGCCCACGATTGTCTGCCCATGTGGGATGGTTCGGCGCGACGAGCGACCCGCATCCCGCCGTCGGTTAGCCCGTTTCCAATTTTTTTCTTTCGGTAGAGCCGGAAAACTTGGTATAAGGGGAAATCCTATCTTTGAGGAGTGTAACGACATGCGCGCATTCAAGGCAGTAGGTTTTACAATTTTGGTCGCATCCCTCATTTTGGCCGCGACGTTTCTGACCGGCTGCCAGAGTGGCGGAGATACGCTCAAAATTGGCGTTTTGGCCCCGCTATCGGGCCCCGTACCCACTTTCGGGGTCATGACTCGTGATGCCGCTCTGCTGGCTATCGAGGAATGGAACGCCAAAGGTGGCGTTCTTGGCAAGAAGATTGTTCCGGTGATCGAAGACAGCCAGTGCACGCCGGATCCGGCCGTCAACGCTGCCAACAAACTGATTGATCAGGACAAGGTCCACTATCTGATCGGTGAAATTTGCTCCAAGGCGTCGATCCCGGTATCCGAGATTGCCAACGCGAAGCACGTCATCCAGATCAGCACCGCTTCCACCAACCCGGCCGTTACCGTGACCAAGGACGGCAAGGTAAAAGACTACATCTATCGCGCGTGCTTCATCGATCCGTTCCAGGGCACGGTAGCTGCGAAGTTTGCTCTCAACACACTGAAGGCCAAGACGGCTTTCATCATGCTGGACCAGGCTAACGACTACGTAAAGGGTCTGGCCGAGTACTTCGAGAAGGCGTTTGTCGCTGGCGGCGGCAAAGTCGTCGGCAAGGAAACCTATACAGGCAAGGACACGGACTTCTCCGCCATCCTGGCTAAGGTTGCAGCAGCCAAGCCGGATATGATTTATCTTCCCGACTACTACAACGTCGTGAACCTGGCCGCCAAGCAAGCCAGGGAAAAGGGCATCAAGGCCATATTCATGGGCGGCGACGGTTGGGATTCTTCCGATCTGGATCTGAAGGCTGTGGACGGCGGATACTTCACCAACCACTACTCTCCGCATGACACCCGGCCGGAAGTTGTGAACTTTGTAAAGGCCTTCGGCGCGAAGTACAAGGACGACAAGGGCCAGCCCAAGGAACCGGACGCTCTGGCTTGCTTGGCTTATGACGCCACGAACCTGATGCTGACGGCGATCAAAGACGCTGGCGCGGACGACACGGCGAAAGTGAAGGACACCCTGAATAAGATCAGCTTCAACGCTGTTTCAGGCAAGATCACCTTTGACGCGTATCACAATCCCATCAAGTCGGCTACGATTCTGGCCGTCAAAAACAATAAGATCGTATTTGACTCGGTCGTGAACCCGTAAAGGCTGTTCTCTCGATAGACATCCGAGGTTAGGGCATCGGTATCGCCCGCCTCGGGTGGTTGTCGATCCTATAGATAGACGCTTGAATTTTCCTGGAGGCAATCCTCGAATGGAAGTCTCATCCTCCGCTCGGCAAGGCGCTCCGCGCGCTCGACGATCCGGTAAGCGCTTGGCTTGGATTGGCCAGGGATTGCTGTTGCTGATCGCCGTTGCAGCCGTTGTTCTCTTAGCCCATGATTTCTGGCAAAACCCTTCGCTGTTCGTTCAGATCATTATTAGCGGGTTGCAGTTGGGGTTTGTCTACGCGCTTATTGCGCTTGGCTACACAATGGTCTACGGCATTGTTAAGCTGATCAATTTTGCCCACGGCGATGTTTTTATGGTGGGATCTTTCGTCAGCTTCTACGCCGTAACCCGATTCCAACTCCACGTCTGGCCGAGTGCTGTATTCCCCAACCTGCCGCACATGTGGGTAGTCGTCATCGGCTCGTCGAGCGTTGTCCTGCTTTCGATGGTGGTTTGCGCGATCATGGCGGTCGTAATAGAAGCCGCGGCTTACAAACCGCTGCGCAATGCCCCACGTATTGCCGCGCTGATCACGGCCATTGGCGTTTCGTTCTTTCTGGAATTTTTCGGCGCATTGAGTTTTGTTTTTTCGCCGCGCTTCATCCCCTATCAGCGCCCCTTTGATGTGGTCACCTGGTATTTCAGCAAGGGCTTTCACCGGGTGGTGCCGGGACAGTCGCTGCCGGATAACAGCGTTACGTTTTCGAATATTTTTCTTCTTATTATCGGGGCCTCAATCCTCGTGCAAATACTGCTACAGTTCCTGGTGCGCCACACCAAGATGGGCAAGGCCATGCGGGCGGCGTCTTACGACAAGCCAACTGCGCGACTGATGGGCATCAACGTCGATCAGGTCATTTCATTTACCTTCGCGATTGGCGCAGCCTTTGCCGGGCTCGGTGGTGTCTTATATGCCATTGCCTACTCTTCGATCTGGACTCAGCTTGGCATCCTGCCTGGCCTGAAGGCATTCGTGGCAGCGGTCCTGGGAGGCATCGGCAGCATTCCCGGCGCCTTTGTGGGCGCGCTCATCATGGGCCAAGCCGAGGCATTAACAATGGGTTATATCTCCACGCCTATGCGGGACGCGGTGGCCTTCGCCATCCTGATCTTAGTCCTGCTGGTGCGCCCGACCGGTATCTTCGGGGAGCCTGAAAAGGAGAAGGCGTAGCCCATGGACATCGTCTTCCTCGCAGTCAGCATATTGAAGATCGTAGGGATCATCGCCTGGATCTACGGCGTGGTTTATGCCATCGGCCATCCCTCTAAATGGGTAAAGCTTGCCGGAATTGTCGGAGGCTGGGGCGTCGTACAGCTAGCACTTTCGGTTCCGATCGGCGGATCCCCAGCTTTGAGCGACTTCGACAGCGGACTCTTATTCCAAGCCTGCGCAATCGCGATGGTGTCGCTGGGTCTGAACCTGATCTACGGCTTCAATGGCCAGTTCAGCCTTGGCCAGTGGGGCTTCTATGGGATCGGCGCCTATACCGCGGCAGATATTACCTATCGTTGGACGAATGGTGACGCGAAGGGGCTCGTGGTCGTCGGGTTGGGTGTAACGCTAGGCGGCCTGGTGATTTTCGGGATCCAGCGCTTCCTGAGGAGATACCAGGGGGTTCCGGTGCTCTCGGCCTTTACCCTCTATCTCATTGGGACCTCCGCAGTGTGGGCACTTGCGACAGTGGTTGGCCGTTGGATTAGCCCTGTTCTGACGCCGTTTCTCGGGACGGACTCTGCGCCTGGGGTTCTAGCACACGGATTTCCGCTTCAGGTGGTGTACTTCCTCGCCGTGCTCTTGGCAGGTGCCCTCGCCGCCGAGGTGAGCTTCCTCTTTGGACTTCCGGTTCTCAGCTTGGGCAGCGACTACTTTGGAATCGCAACCTTGGGGTTCGTCATCGTGGTGAACACCCTGATGATCAACTCAGACACGATCCTCCCTTTCCCGGAAATGAAGGGCGGGCGAGGCATGATCGGCATTCCGAAGCTGACCACCTGGTTCTGGGCCTTCGCATTCCTCATAGCTATTGTTGTTGTCATGCGCAACATCATTCATTCGAGTACGGGACGCGCCATTATGTCGGTGCGTGAAGACGAGACCGCCTCCAAGGTAATGGGTATTGAGGTGGCGAATTACAAGCTCCTGTCGTTTGTCATAGGAAGCTTTTTTGCAGGTATCGGCGGCGGAGTCTATGCTCACTTCATCGGATTCCTGAGCCCCGGAACCTTCGATTTCCTGGTGAGTTTCAATACTCTGATCATCGTCGTTTTCGGTGGGCTGGGTAGCATTACTGGAACTCTGGCTGCATCCTTCGCCTGGATATTCTTCCTGGAAGGGCTGCTGCGGGTGTTGCTTGGCCAGTTGGGAACGGAAGCTCCGACTTGGCGCTTCGTCCTGTACCCGATTGCCCTGCTGCTGCTTATGCTGTTGCGCCCCAAGGGATTGCTCGGGACGGTGGAATGGGGCTTCCTCAAGACACCCACTGTCTTGGTGCGTGAGCGTGAGCCGGTGAAGGCCGACGCACGAAGCGCCGAATCAGGGGAAAAGATTGGTGTGGATCAATCAGGATAACCGCAACCGGCACAGGGTACCGTCGTCGGTTCGTGCGGCGTGTTCTGCCCTATCGTTTGAGCGAGCAAGAATACTCTCAGGATTCCCTCTCGTAGTCTGCCCGGCTTATGGGGGTCCACTTTGGAGCATTGGAAATGCCGGCTGAAGAAACATCCAGTTTGCCTGCACCTCTCTTGGAGATCCAAGGGCTGACGAAATTTTTCGGCGGCCTGCGGGCCGTCGGCGACCTCACGATGACCGTAAGCCAAGGTCATTTGGACGGCCTGATCGGTCCCAACGGAGCAGGGAAGACTACCGTTTTCAACATGATTAGCGGCCTTTATGTCCCCAGCAGCGGAGACATCAGGTTGCAAGGCATAAGCACGATTGGGATGGAATCCTTCGAGGTCACCCGCCTTGGCATCGGCCGCACCTTCCAGAACATCCGCCTGTTTCCTAATCTGACGGTGCTGGACAATGTGCGCATTGCCTACCATCCCCATGCGGGATACGGGTTTTTAGACGGCATCCTGCGAACACCGCGGTTTGAAGCGGGCGAGCGGGAGATGACCGAGAAGGCACAGGATTTTCTAGCCATCTTCGATCTGGAGCGCATTCAGAACGAGCTGGCCTGCAACCTCCCTTATGGCCAACAGCGGCGAGTGGAAATTGCGCGCGCCTTGGCATCGGATCCGCGCTTGTTGCTCCTGGACGAGCCGGCGGCTGGAATGAATCCCTCCGAGATCGTCAACCTGATGGAACTGATTCACTTTATCCGGGACCGGTTCAAGTTGACCATTCTCTTGATCGAACATCAAATGCGGGTTGTGATGGGCATCTGCGAGCACATCACGGTGATGGACTTCGGCGAGGTCATTGCGCGGGGAAACCCAAAGGAAATTCAGGAGAACCCGAAGGTCATCGAGGCCTATCTAGGCAAGGGAGCCGTCAGTGCTACTTGATGTAAAAGATCTGAACGTTTACTACGGCGCCATTCACGCGCTTCAGGGGATCTCCTTTACCCTCAACAAAGGGGAGATCGTCACTCTGATTGGTGCGAACGGAGCCGGCAAGTCTACTACTTTGCGCACCATCTCCGGCTTGCTCCGTCCCCGCCGCGGCTCGGTTACCTTCCAGGACGAGGACATCACTATGACGCCGGCGGAGCAAATCGTGCGGCGCGGCGTTGTGCACATCCCTGAGGGGCGCAAAATTTTTGCTCCCATGACGGTGCGTGAGAACCTGGAGATGGGCGCCTACACGCGCACCGATCCGAAGGAAATCGAGCAGAGCATGGAGCGTGGCTTCGCCAGCTTCCCGCGTCTCAAAGAGCGTCTCAACCAACTGGGTGGAACGCTCTCCGGCGGTGAGCAGCAGATGCTGGCTATGGCCCGCGCGATGATGAGCCGCCCTGTTCTTCTGCTCATGGACGAGCCCTCCATGGGGCTCAGCCCTATCATGACGGAAGAGATTTTCCGCATCATTCAAGAGATCAACTCTCAGGGAACCAGCATCCTTTTGGTCGAGCAGAACGCTCTGATGGCTTTGCAGATCGCCAATCGGGCTTACGTGCTGGAGACAGGCCGCATAGTCCTGGAAGGCTCGGCCAAAGAGCTGCGCGAAAGCGCACGCGTGCGAGAGGCCTACCTCGGGCATTGAGGGCCGGGTTTTAGAGAGTCATGAGTGATATGCCGTTCCGGATGTGCTCTCCGGAGCGGCATTTTCGTGTATGGACTAGAAACCTGCGAGCGGTATGCGGATGATAAAGGAGCAGAGGCCCCAGTCGGGCTAACGAATCATAGCGATGCGAACCTCCGGCAATTCGAGGTAGTACAAGAGAAACCCCGAGGCTGCCATCGATATGCAGGAGAGAGTGACGTAGGGCCCGTTAAGCACCATTTCGCCGTTGAGCATGCGCGTCGCGTGAGGCCAGAGCATCATGAGCCGGCTGATGACGTTGAAGCCGTGAGAGAAAGTGAGCAGATGCCAGGGCCAGATATCGGTGTTGTTCCGCAGAATCAATTGCAGGTCCGCCAACAAGACCATGATCAACAGCAACACAGGTAGCCACCATTCCTGGGAAGTAGGCGCAAACGATGCTGCCGGAAACAAAATGAACGGGATCACTTGAAGAATCAAAATGACGACAATAGTCCCACGACTGGCGTTCTTCCGGTGCGACATGATGGTATTCTCCTGCGCTGCGGTTCTATCAAGTTATAAAGTTCCCCGTGTCCGGCTGTCAAGCACTGTTGGAGCCCATTCGGATGCGTTTGAGAGCGAGACCGCGAAGCGTAAATTTCAGCGGGTTCAACGGAAATGCCGAGTGTGGCGCGTCGTTTGGACAAGCTGTTGTAGAGGGGCTAACTTATCACAACAAAAAGTGACTTAGGTCACCGCTGCGGTTCAATGGCCCCGGCGAAAGATGCGTTTTTTGATATTCCATGCGTCGTAGTACTTCCCCGAAGTGCGATTCTGGTCTAATCTGGCTAAACCCCACTGTTACGATATGCAGAATGGGAAGTTTGACGAGCAGTAAAAGGAGACGGAGTGAAAAAACTATTCCTCTTGAGTGCGATTCTAGGCCTGTGTACGTATGCTGCTTTTGCTGCGGACACGATCAAAATTGGACTGCTGGCACCCATCACAGGCGCTTATGCAAGTGAAGGCCAGGGAATGAAACAGGTGCTCGACCTTTTGGCGGCGGACGTAAACGCCAAAGGGGGCATTCTGGGAAAAAAGATCACCGTGATTACCGAAGACGACGGCAGCGATCCGCGCACGGCGGCCCTTGCGGCGAACAAGCTTATATCGCAGGGCGTGGTTGCCGTGATCGGCACCTACGGCTCGTCCGTAACCGAGCCGACGCAGGGCATTCTTGACGAGTCCGGGATTGTGCAGGTTGCCAACGGCGCCACCGCCATCCGCCTAACGGAAAAGGGATTGAAGATGTTCTTCCGCACCTGCCCTCGCGACGATGAGCAGGCCAAAGTGGCGGCTGAGAGCATCGCGAAGTTAGGCTACAAGAGGATCGCGATCCTCCACGACAACTCCACCTACGCTAAGGGCCTGGCCGACGAGACCAGAGGCCAGTTGCAAAAGCAGTCGGGCGCGCAGATTGTCTTCTTCGACGCGCTCACTCCCGGCGAGAACGACTACAGCACGATCCTGACCAAGCTGAAGCAGGCTAACCCACAAGTCGTTTTCTTTACCGGCTACTATAAGGAGGCAGGGAACCTGCTGCGGCAGAAGAAGGAGATGGGCTTCAACGTTCCGTTCATCGGCGGCGATGCCACCAACAATACTGACCTGGTTAAAATCGCGGGCGTCGCGGCGGCTACGGGTTTCTATTTTGTGAGCGCGCCTCTGCCGCAGGATCTCCCAACCGCGAAGGCCTTCCTCGATGAGTTCAAGAAGAAGTACGGCACCGAACCGAACTCAATTTACCCGGTTTTTGCCGGTGACGGTTTCAACGTGGTTGTGGCTGCACTCAAGGGTACCAAGAACGGGAATTCGGCTCAGATAGCCACCTATCTGCACAACAACCTCAAGGACTTCCAAGGACTCACTGGGAAGATATCCTTCAACGCTAAGGGCGACCGCGTGGCTGGAGGTTATCGCCTCTACAAGGTCGACGCTAAAGGCAACTTTGTTATTCAGCCGTAAACATAATTTTGCACGGGATGCGCCGGTGCTCGCCGGCGTATTCCGTGCGAGCGTTTCAGGATTTGAGTTAGCGTGTGGCCGGCCGTGGAATTTGCAGTCATCGAGGATTCAGGGGTCGAAGACCACATTGAATGATGTAATGATGCCTGTCAGCTGTACTGCTGCGATCTTCAGCATCCCGTTCAATTTTATTTTTATTTCTATTTTTATTCGCGGTCGCCGCATTGCGTCCGACGGGCGGGCGGCCGATGAACGGCGTATTCGCATTCGGAGCAAGGAAGGCCGGAGTATTTATACCTGTCGAGGGGGAAAGCGCCCTCTGAGGAGCAATCATGCTTAGAGCAGTGTTCATCGGGCTATCGGAGAACCAGTCCTTGCGTCATTTTGCGGAGAGGTCTCCGTTGGGTCTTAAGATGTCTCGCAGATTTGTTGCCGGAACCACGATCGAAGAGCTGATCCAGGCGGCGGAGTCGGTGAACAGTCTCGGAATTCACGCCAGCGTCGATAACCTGGGGGAGAATGTCACTAACCGTGAGGAGGCGCTGGCCAGCGCCAAACTTTATCACCAGTTGCTCGACGAGATCGAGCGTCGCAAACTCGATGTCAATGTCAGTCTCAAGCTGACGCACATGGGTCTCGATGTCGACGAGAATCTTGCCCGGCAGGTGGTGACCGAGCTCCTCGATCACGCGGCGCGAATCCAGAACTTCATCCGGGTGGATATGGAAGGCTCGGCCTACACGCAGCGCACTCTGGACTTCGTGCGCGAGCTGCATCGCCAGCCCGGTTGCGCCAGCCGCGTGGGCACCGTGTTGCAGGCCTATATGCACCGCACCGCGGACGATGCAAAGCTCCTGGTATCCGAAGGTATTCGCATCCGCTTGTGCAAGGGCGCATACAAGGAGCCGCCGGAAATCGCATTCCAGGCGAAGTCCGAGGTGGACGCCAACTACCTACGGGTGGCCAAGTACCTGCTGCAAAGCGGTGTTTTTCACGGCTTGGCGACTCACGATGAGGCGATTATCACGGAGATCAAGAGCTGGGCGAAAGCCGAGGGCATCGCCCCTGGCGGGTTTGAGTTCCAGATGCTGCACGGGATACGGCGTGACCTGCAGGAGCAACTGGCGCGCGAGGGCTGGGGCGTTCGAGTCTATATTCCATTTGGAACCGAGTGGTATCCGTACTTCATGCGACGGCTTGCCGAGCGTCCGGCCAATGTCTGGTTCATTACCAAGAACCTGCTCCGGGGATAAGGTTAGAGCGGAGTGGTAATAGGAGTTGAGGAAGAGTTTGGCCGTGTGGCCCATCCTAGGTAGTGCGTCAAACAGATCACGTTTAAGTTTCTCCCAGCCGCCAAAGGCGGCGGCAGATGGTAGCCCACGGCGAAAGCCGTGGGTGCAAGGGCGTCCAGGATCGCAAGCCCCCGAAGGGCGATAGAACCGGTCGAGATTCTGTCGCCCGCGTTGCGGGCTTTCCAAATTTCCCATTCCCATATCCATGGCTGACGCCATGGGCTACCATCGTTCCCCCGCTTCGCGAGGTCAGTTTGCAGTGTTTTGATTTATGACGTACTACACTGGCTGCGGGTGGGCCAAGAAAAACGCGGTGGGCATTTGCCCACCGCGCGAGAGAATCTCGAAGCCCGTCCTGAAGGCACGGGAGGAGAATCTTACTTGAACCACTGCAGAGCGATCTGCGGCGCAATGTAGGAGCCAGTGTTCGTGCCCGCTACGGTGACTTCTACGCCGAAGATGATGCCGGTGTTCTCGGTGAAGTTATATTCGAGAGCCGGATCAACCCTGAAATCCCGACGGCCCTTAAGGGTACCGGTGGTAAGGGTAGCGCCGCTAGCGGCGAAGGTTGCGGGTCCGGTAACGGCAACGCCGTTAACTTTGTTCTGCCCGTAATACTTCCAAACAAAGTCAAATGCCGGGACCCACTTCTTGGTCAAGCTATATTCAAAGCCTACCTGGGTAACGCCATACTTCGCGGCATCCAGACTCTGGCCAGGAGCGATGTCCTTCCCGCTCTTCGGGAACCAGATATCTTCACTAGCACGGATGCGGAGAATGCGACCGGTCGGCATCCAGAATGGACGCTGTACCCATACGCCGAACCCTGGGGTCCAGATTGCGCCGGCATACATTGGCGTGTTGACCTCGGGAACAACCGCTAAGGACAAGGGCGTGCCGCCCTGCTTGAACTTCAGCACATTGTAAGGCAACCTGACCCTGAACGTGTTTACTTCCACGCCATTGCTGCTTGGAACACCAGTTCCGCCCTGGGATCCGTCAACACCCAGCAGCATCTGGAGGTTGAGCTTATTGGTAACGCCATACGTGAACAGTGTGGTCGACTGATAGTCGTTGTCGTAGCCGCTTCCGCGGAATTTATTGTTGGCGCCGTACTTGGTGCCGTTGTTGGCGTACGTGCCGTTGTCCTGCTCGACGGCAAAGTAAGTCTCAACATACCAGTGGTTTTTCGGAATCGTGTTTGGACTTGGTGTCTGAAGTGGGCCGGTCCACCAGGCATCGCCCATCTTTTCTTTGTCGCCGGCGAACGCCGGTGTGAGAGCTACCAGCGTAAGAACCAGCAGCAGAGCTACAAAAATCTTTCCCCTAATGGCCATTTAGTTTACTACCCCCTTGTTAACAAGTTTTTGGGATTGAGTTAGTTTCGTATTCCAGCTCACGATTCGTCGGTGAGCAAAGTCACTGAAACGTGTGACAAATACGAATTGAATAGCCCCGTACACCTGGGTGCCGGGGTCTGTTTTGAGCATGGGGGGAGAATAGCACGCCAGCAGCTATTCAGCATAGGTATTCTGCGGGAATTTTAGAGCACTTATATGTTGGGAATCTTCCTGATAAATGCCTGAAAAAGCCCATTTTGGGCCTGAATTGTCAGAACACTCATTGAATGGTCAGAACGGGCATTGAACGGATCGGCGGCCCTGATCTTGGCACGCCGACTCTGTGGAATGATCCCACCGCTGATGTCAGCTTCGCTTACAGAAAGTGTCATCCCGAAAGCAGCAGGGAGCGAAGTTGAGGCGGCGGTTGAGCCGTCTGCCGCAATCCACGTAACCGGATTATCCCAGGTCAGCGCCGAACAGCCAAAGTAGTCTTTCGCTACAGGCGGCGCAGCCAGCCAAACTTCGCGGGTTGTCTCAAAGGAGTTTCTTGGCGGCGCGGGATCTGGGCACCCCAACCACTGCTTCTGGCTAACCGGTGGAAACGATGCTGCGGAGCAGTCCGACGAAGGAGGTGTGCCCGGTGCAGTCGATGCCGTCGACGAGCAGATCGGCCGCAAACGTCGCCCCGTCGCGCGCTCCGGCAGCCACGCTGGCGGCAATGAGTTCCCGTTCGATCTCCGGAGTGTGCAGCAATGCCGGCTCTCGCCGCAGCACCGCGAGTGCGGCGGTGACGGCATATGCGCCCCAGTTCGAAACCGAGGCGCTGACCATGATATCGGTGGCGATCGTGGTTACCACGCCTGATGGGCAGCCATTCAGGCAGCGGCCCGCCATGGGCAAACTCTCGGCGATCTGCTGACTAACCGCGCCGAAGCCGACCTCGTTGCCGCCGTCGCCGATGCCGATGGTCAGCACGCCGTGGACACGCGCCGCGTCAGCCAGCAGGTAAAGGTGTCCGACGCCCTCGGGAGAGCAGCAGTCTCCTCGTATCCCGTGGAAATAGCCTTCGGCGTTAGGGCCGGGCCGCTCGACGAAGATCACTGCTGCCGGACGATGCTTGGCGATGAGCCCGGCAGCCGCTAGACGGCCCGCTTCGATCCCGCACGGAAAGCTCTCGACGGTGATCGACCCGGCGCCGTCGAGCGTATTGCCGAGCAAATTGGCGGTTGCCGCTACCGGCGCCAGATGAGCCTGTTCCGTTACCAGGACGGCATGCGCGCCGAATCCTTTGGCAAGCGCCCTGGCCAGCACGGCCGCTCCGGGCGGGCCGTCCGTTTCGCCGAAAGGAAGGTTAGGAGGCACTCCGAAGCCGGTGACAATGAGCACGGTATCACCCGCGCCGACCGCCGTGGCCAGGCGGCGTGCGGCCAGAGTGGAGAGCGGCTCGCCGTGGTATCGACGGCAAATCTCATATAACCGCACGACAATTCCCGGCGGAAGCCCGCCGCCGACGGGACGGACCTCGACGGTCATCAGGCGGTCAAAGCGCTCCCCAAACACGGAGGTCAGCAACTCGGTGTCGAAGCTGTCGTTCTTCCAACCACGTCCGGGCACGCGGAGTCTCCTTCGGCCAATTTGCGAAATACGTTAAAGGACCGAGAATTCGTTGTTCGCCAAATCCGTGATCAGCATGTGGCCGGGATAATGGGTAATGCAAAAGCTCGGCTTGGCATGTGCGACCACCGACTGCGGAGTGACTCCGCAGGCCCAGAAAACCGGCAGCTCGCCCGGGCGTATGTCCACCGCGTCTCCGTAATCGGGTTTTGCCAGATCGTGAATGCCGATGAGTTCCGGGTCGCCGATATGAACTGGAGCCCCGTGAACGGCGGGGAATCGCGATGTGATCTGAATTGCCCGGATGGCGTCGGCGGCCTTCAGCGGACGCATCGAGACCACCATCGGTCCGTGAAAGACTCCGGCTGGCGTGGTCTGAATGTTGGTGCGATACATCGGCACGTTGCTGCCCTGCTCTATGTGGCGGATGCCGATGCCGTTCTCCAGTAGCGCCTGCTCGAAAGAAAACGAGCAGCCGATGACAAATGTGACCAAGTCATCACGCCAGTGGCTCCGGATGTCGTAGGGCTCATCGACAATTTCGCCTTCGCGGAAAACGCGGTAGCGAGGCACGTCGGTGCGGATGTCGAGATCGGCGCCAAGTCGTGGAAGGCGCGGGTTGCCGGCTTCCGAGACCGCAAGCAACGGGCATGGTTTGGGGTTGTTGAAGCAGAATCGATGGAAGTCAGCCGCGAGATCGGCAGGCAGGATGGCAACATTGCCTTGCACATGCGCGGGCGCAAGTCCGGAAGTCTGTTTTCGCCAGGCACCCCGCCGTATTTGCGCGCGCAACTCCGCCGGCGATTCGGATTGCGGCAAGATGGAGGATTCCGCGGATGATGTGGACATGGTGCTCCTTCGGCGGACAGGCCCTACCCCAAGGGCGCCGTCAACAGTTCCGTACAGATATCTATTGTAGGGGAAGCAAGGAGCCCCGAACATAGCGCGGACGCCGGTTTTAACAAAGACCAGGGAAGTGAAGTCGCGTCGTACAATCGGTGGGCATGGAGGGGACGAATGTACAGCACGGCCACCGCGTTGCTTGAGGCATTGCATGAAGCGGGCGTTTCCTATTTGTTTGCGAATTTTGGCAGCGATCATCCACCTATTCTCGAAAGCATAGCCGAGGCGCGCGCCACAGGACGCCGGATTCCGGAGGTGATTACGTGTCCCAATGAGATGGTGGCCCTGAGTGCGGCCCATGGCTACGCGCAGATCACGGGACGCGGGCAGGCAGTGCTGGTGCACGTTGATGTCGGAACGCAAACGCTGGCGGGCGCTTTGCACAACGCCTCGCGGTGCCGCGTTCCGGTGCTGATTTTTTCCGGGGCGGTGCCGTTCACCCAGCAAGGAGAGCTGCCGGGGAGCCGCAACGAGTTTATCCACTGGCTGCAAGATGTCTCCGACCAGCGCGGAATCGTACGCGGTTACGTCAAGTACGATAACGAAATTCGCAGCGGCCGGAACATCAAGCAGATGATCCGCCGGGCCATGCAAATTGCGCATAGCGATCCGCAAGGCCCCGTATATCTGATGGCTGCGCGTGAGGTGCTGGAGGAAGAGCTTCCGCCCGCGACGGCCGATTCCGCGGAGTGGCCTGCTATTGCGCCCTGCGCCATGCCTGCTTCCAGCGTTGACGCACTGGTTGGAGATTTGCTGGCGGCGAGCCGGCCCCTGGTGGTCACCTCCTACGTGGGGCGCAATCCGGCAGCGGTCGAAGAGTTGGTTCGACTATGCCGCAGGCTCGCGATTGGCGTCTTCGAATCGGTGCCGAGCTATATGAACTTCCCCGCCGACAATGTGCTCTACCAGGGGAGCCAATGGAACGAGCAGCGCCAGCAGCCGGTGCTTGCCGAGGCGGACTGCATTCTGGTGGTGGACAGCGATATCCCATGGATTCCGACGGTCAACCGGCCATCGAGCGGCGCACGCATCCACCACATCGACATTGATCCGCTGAAAGAGAAAATGCCGCTCTGGTCGATTCCGGCACGGAATGTTTGCCGCGCGGACGCCACGACCGCATTTCGCCAGATCAACGATTGCCTGGATACGATTCACCTCGACGGACCGGCCATCGAGCAGAGAAGGGCACACTACGCCGCTCTGCACGCGGCGCGCGAGAATGCTCTGCGCCAACACGAGAGTCAGCCGGCCGATGTGATTACTCCCGAATTTCTGACAGCCTGCGTGCGCGAGCATGTGAATGGAGAGACGCTGGTGTTGAATGAGGCCATCACCAGCTACAACGCTGTCACCGAGCATCTGTGTGCTATGTGCCCCGGCACGGTCTTCGGCAGCGGCGCATCGTCGCTGGGATGGAACGGGGGCGCTGCTATCGGCATGAAACTGGCGCATCCGGAAAAAACAGTGGTGTGCCTCACCGGTGACGGGTCGTACATGTTTTCCGTGCCGTCGACGGTCCACTGGATGGCGCGGCGTTATCAAACGCCTTTTCTGCAAATCGTCTACAACAATCGCGGCTGGAGGGCTCCGAAGCTTTCGGCGCTGGCGGCACACCCGGAGGGCTACGCCAGCAAGGCAAGCGATCTTGATGTCAGCTTCGATCCGCCTCCCGACTATGCGGGAATCGCGGCTGCCGCCGGCGGAGCCTTCGCGCAAATTGTCCGCGATCCCGGCGAACTAGACGGCGCGCTGGGGAACGCTCTCAAGGTGGTTCGCGAAGAAGGCCGCTGCGCCGTACTGGACGTGTGGCTGGCCCACTTGTAGACCGTGGGCTCCGACTGCCAGACAGCTATTCCTCGGCGACCACGCCTCGGGCGATTGCTGCCTCATTGAAAGCAGAGCCGGCCTTCACCAAATCCTGAAGTGGCGCCGCCGCTGGCGGTTGATTCATGCGTTCGAGCTCGATGCGAAGGTGCTTGAGAAGCGACGTGGCCGCCCGGGCACGGTACGCGAACAGCATTTCGGCGGTGGTCTGCTGACTCTGCGCGGCATCTAATCCCTGCTGCGCGATCCATCCGGCCTCCCGAACCCGGTCGACCGACTCGCGAAATTCCTTCAGCACTTGTGGGTGGGCAAGCCCTGCCTGGAAAAGGGTTGCGATTCGATTAAGATTTTCGGTCGCGCGCTGCATTTCGGTCTTGATCTGCTCTCGAAATGCACTGTCCGCGTTTGCAAAATCGTTTACGTTAATGGGCATCCGATGACCTGCCTCTCACGTCGCTTGCGAGGGGTTTCAACTGCGCAGTATATCAACTCGCGACGAGCCGAGTGTGCGCCCCGGCTGCCTGGGCGATTGCCCTCATCATTTGGCGGACTGCGCCATAATCATGTTGCTCTGCACGGAATTGCTCTACACTGAATCGATCACCCAGTCAAAGGAAGGCCGGTCAAGCCTCACGCTTACGCATGATTCGCGCTCAAGACTTTCTGCTGCTCGCCGTGACGTTCTCCACCATGACCTTGGCCGTTCTGTTTCCGCGATTTGGAAATCTTTTTCGTGCTTTTCCGCTTTACTGCATGGTGGCGCTTCTGTTCCTCAGTTTTCTGTCCATTCCCCTGAAGTCCATCTGGAAGGTCGCGCGAAGCTCGCGGTTGTTGGTCAGTTACCTGCTTTTCATAAAACTGATTCTGGTGCCGGTCTCGGTATACTTCCTGTTTCACTGGCTCTTCCCGACGCACGCTCTGGCAGCGCTGCTGGTCAGCGCCATCTCTCCTGGGGTAACAGGGCCTTTCTTCTCGGAGATGCTGCTGGCCAATACATCCCTGGTGACAGTTGGCATGGTCACTGGCTCACTGCTGGTCCCGGTGACGCTGCCCGCGCTGGTCAGGATTCTTGCCGGCCATACCATTCAACTCCCATTTGCCACCATGGCTAACATTCTGGGCATGGTAGTGTTCGTTCCGTTTGTGCTCGCGGAAATTCTTAAGCGCTCTTCGCCGTGGCTGACGGATAAGCTCATCGATAAGCGCTTTTCCCTCTCTCTAGTGCTGTTCGCGCTGACGAATTTTGGCGTGTTCTCCAAGTATTCCGGCTACTTCCGGCAGCAGCCATCCATGGTTTGGGTCGCGTTCCTGGTGACGGTGGTGCTTGCGGGGATTTTTTTCGTGACGGGGGCTGTCTTTTCCTGGAAGCTGGCGCTGCCGGAGCAACTGGCGATCATCATCAGCCTCAGCCAGGTGAATAACGTGCTGGTGCTGGTCTTCGCCTCACAACTTTTCGGCCCGATCGAGCCTATGGTGGCGGCCATGTACAGCATCATGTTTTTTTCGCTGCTGGTGCCGATTCGCGGTTATCAGAGATGGCGGTTAACGGGAGAGGAAAAGACCAGGTGATGCGCGGCTGAAAACCACAACCGTTGCTAAAGGGTCGCACCGCTCCGAGCTTTTCGATTGAAGACCTTCGGCTGCACATCGGTCCCGCGCCGTGCTGGGATTCTTCGCTTGCGCTCAGAATGACAAGATTATTTAGGTGGTTACTCAGAAGAACATAGTAAGAGCAATCACGCGAATGTTCGCCACGCCCTAGTAGTGCGCATGCACCTGGGCTTTTGCTGCGCATTCCGCGCAGAACGTCCAGCTCTTCAAGTCGATCCATTCGACAGCGTGCGAAGACGCCATGACGCATTCGTAATCCGGGCAGTGGGTGAGATGGAGGGTGTGTCCCAGTTCGTGAACCGCTTCGGTCATCACTCGCCGTGCCAGCAGGTCGCGGTTTGGAGGAAGGCCATAGTACTCCTGGCGCAAGCGATGGTAGGAAATCACCGAGGCTGGACCTCCTATCTGCGCCTCACCGAAAACGAAGGTCAGAATCGGTATATAGAGGTCAACGTCGGTGACGCCCAGCAATCGCCAGACTTTCTTCTTCATGTACTTCTGATGCATCGTCGCCAGCAATTCGCTGGAATGGTACTGGCCGCGCTCGGAGTGGTAGGCGAATGCCGGATCCAGCGGCTCTTCTATCCCGCAGGGAATCTGGAATGCCTCACTCAGTTCGCGGCGCAACCAGTCGAGCAGCTCGAATTCCGGCGCCCCGATGGGGACCAATTGCAGAAACTTCATCTTGTTTCGCTGACTGACATCGCATTCTTTGACCAGCCATACTTCTTCAGCTTGTGGTGCAAGGTCACGCGGTCGATGTCGAGCACCTCAGCCGTTCTCGTCTGATTGCCTCCGCACTCCTCTAATGTTCTGAGGATGTGCGTCTTTTCAATATCGTCCAGCGTGCGGCTTTCGAACCCGTTGGTCGCCGCTCCGGCCCCCTTTGCTTTCAGCATGAAGTCGTTCTCGCGCAGCTCCGGCTCCTGGGCTACCACCATTGCGCGCTCGATCGCGTTTTCCAGCTCGCGGATGTTGCCGGGCCAGTTGTGCTGTTGCAGCAGGAACATGGCGCTTGGCGCTATGCGCACGATCCGCTTGTTCATCTCCTTGGAGAACTTGCGGACAAAGTGGTCGGCAAGCAGCGGAATATCTTCCCGGCGCTCGCGCAAGGCAGGCAGCTCGATGCGGAATACGTTCAGCCGGTAGAAAAGGTCCGGGCGGAATCTGCCTTCCTCCACCAGTTGCTCCAGGGGCTTATTGGTGGCGGCGACGCAACGGAAATCGACTTTGATCTGCTGGTTGCCGCCAACCCGCGCGATCTCATGCTCCTGCAGCACTCGCAATAGGTCGGTCTGTGTCTTCAGGCTGATGTCGCCGATCTCGTCAAGAAAAACCGTGCCGCCTTCGGCGATTTCAAATTTTCCTTTTTTGCGATATTGCGCGCCGGTGAACGCTCCCTTTTCGTGGCCGAACAGCTCGCTTTCCAACAGCGTTTCGGTCAGCGCCCCACAATGGATCACCACCAGAGGATGATAACGCCGCGGGCTGGCATAGTGGATGGCGCGGGCCACCAATTCTTTTCCCGTCCCGCTTTCGCCGGTGATCAGCACCGAAGTATCGGTTGGGCCAACGGTTTCAATGGCGTCCATCAGGCGCCGCATAGGCGCGCTGTTGCCCACCAGTTCGTTCGGACGCGTGATCTCCGCATGCTGTTCGCGCAGGCGCTCGTTTTCCTGCTCCACCCGGTGATGCGAGAGTGCCTTGCTCACCTTGAGGTGATGTCTTCGGGGTCGAGCGGCTTGGTCACGTAATCGTAGGCGCCGTTCTTCAACGCCGCTACGGCCGTCTCGACCGAGGCATAGCCGGTCATCATGATGGCGATCAGCCGCGGATCGATCTCGTGCATGCGGCGCTGCAATTCGATGCCGTCGGTGCCGCGCATCTTGATGTCGAGCAGCGCGATGTCCCACTGCTTTTCCGCCATTCGCAGCAGCGCCTCGCTGGCACTTTCCGCGGTGCCCACCTCGTACCCTTCTTCTTTGAACCATTTGTCCAGTGAATCGCGGACGCTCAGTTCGTCGTCCACGATCAGCATCCGTCCCTTTGTTTCTGTCACGGTAACCTCATAAGTGCTGCACACGGTTCGGCGGCGCGGGATGCAGATCCCATTAGCTGTTCGCCGCGGATTTCGTCAACGATTCACCCTGCTGGGGAATGCGGGCATCGAGCGGCAAAATCACTCGAAACGTCGTTCCCACTCCCAGGTGAGACTGCACTTCGATGCGGCCGCCATGGCGGTCGATAATCCCCTTGCTGATCGCCAAGCCGAGCCCTACCCCTTTGCCCACTTCCTTGGTGGTAAGAAACGGCTCAAACAGTTGCGGCAACAATTCCGGAGGAATCCCCATCCCATCGTCGCGGACCAGCAACTCGATTTCGTTTCCCGGAAGATGACGGCTGCTGATCCACAGATTTCCACCCTTAGGCAGTGCGTCAATGCCATTGACGCTCAGCGCCAGCAACACCTGCTCAATCTGAGCCGCGTCGCAATACACCGCCGGCAAGTTCGGGTCTGTGTCCACCTGCAAATGAATGCCGCTGATCTCGGCTTTGTGCTCGATGAGCCGCACGCAGCGCCCGATGACCTCGTTGAGCGCATATTTCGCCAGGTTCATCGGAGAAGTGCGCGAGAAAGTAAGCAGATTTTTCACCAGCTCGCCACACCGGCGGCTTTCAGTCGCAATCAGATCCAGGCATTCGCCCGTTTCCTTCTTCTGAGCGTCGTCGACAAAGCCTCGCAGGACCCACTTCTTAATCAGTTTGGCATAGGTCAGAATCCCGGCAAGCGGATTGTTGATCTCATGCGCAACCACCGCCGCCATTTTACCGATGGTCACCATCTTCTCGACCTGAATCATCTGGTCATGGGCGCGGCGCAATTCGCGAGTTTTTTCTTCCACACGCTCTTCCAGGGTGCGAGCCCAGGATGTGACCTCTTCGCGTGCCTGCCGCAGTTCCAGGCTCATGCGATTGAACGACAGGGCCAACCTGCCGGCCTCGTCGTTGGAAGCCACGTCAGTCTGGTATCCGAGTTCGCCGTCCATCAGCCTCTCGGTTGCCGACTGCAGCCGTTTGAGCGGTTTGTGCACCACCCGCCAGACAAATCTCCAGCTCACAACTGCAATGAAGATCGCCGCCACAACCGTATAAATCAGCATCTGGATCGTGCTTTCGCGCAGACTGGCATCCGCCTGGGCTAACGACAGATGAGTATCGAGCACCCCGAGCACCTTTTGGCTCGCGGGATGCGCGTGGCAGGCCGCGTTGCTGCACGCTGGCCGGTTCTCTATGGGGGAGATGATGGCGATGACCCGCTGATTTCCCGCGCGATAGAACCGGTAACGGTCGGGCCGGTCCAACTTGGAGAGCGGCTGCGACTCGCGATGGCACTTGTAGCACTGCTCAGCGCGCTTATCGACCAGACTCCCGATCTCCTCGGCAGTCGAGTAACTGATTCGCCCCTCCGGATTGATGACGCGAATGCGCACTACGCCTGGTTCCTCGGCAAAGGTGTTGATGGTGTGGTACAAGGCGTCACGATCGTTGCGTAACATGTAGTACGACATGCTGCGCTTGATGGCGTCGCTCAGACCGTCGGCATTTGCCAGCGTCGCCGACTCCAGATGATGCCGATATAAGCGGATATTGACGAACCCCAGCACCCCGAAGGTAAGCATCAGGGCCGGAATCAGCAGCAGAATGAGCTTGGTGCTGATGTGGTGCCCGGCCAATTGGCGGAAACCGCTCAGACCTGAGTTCCGGCGGCCCTTCGCATCCCAATCTCCACTGTCATCGCTGGTTTCGGGACTGGCTTCGCCAATGCCGCTAGCGAAGGGCTTGCCGTTGACCGTCTGTCCTTCTTTATCCGGATTGTCTTCAATCTCCGGCATTCGTGACCACCGTTGGAGCGCTCAGTGGTGCCTCCCGTTCTCCCGTTTCCGGTGCGAACTGGCCTGATTTGTGTTCGTGCTCGTCCTCGAAGATGGGCAGGTACTTCACCGCGAGCCCAAACAAGGCGAACCCGCCGGCCACCATGGACGCCGTCACCGAGAACTCCATCCAACTGGGCGTATAGTGACGGCCGACCCAGTGTTCCATCCCCGTAATGCTGACGTTCAGCCGGTTCGTGATGAATCCCAGCACGGTCAGCACGGCGCAAAAATACAGGCCGCCCGGGCTCATGCGAACCTTCCTGATGGAGAGCAACGCGACCGGCGCGATCACCGTCATGACGATCTCCAGCCAAAAAAAGTAAGTCTCGTACTGAGGGATGATCGCCTGGTGCAGCACGCCGCGATGAAGCAGATCCTCGAAGCGCAAGATTCCGTAGACGCTCAGCACCACCAGCAGAATCCGCCCGAGTTCCTGGAGGATCGGCAATTCAAGCTGACGGCCGAAAACACGGGAGCTGATCGACGATTCGAAAATCGTCATCGCCAGGCCAACCGCAATCGCCGAAATGAAAAAGAACACCGGCAGCAGCGGGCTGTACCAGAAGGGATGCAGCTTCTCCGGCATGATCAGGTACATGGTGCCCAACGAAGACTGGTGCAGCGTCGAAAGAATGCAGCCAAGAATTACCAAAGGAACCAACGCCGCCTTGACAAACTTCAGCGGCTTCTTCAGGTTGAAACGCTCCAGCACGATCGGCGAAAACTCCAGCGCCAGCACCGTCGTGTAACACATCACGCACATCGCCACCTCAAACATTACCGAGTGTGGATTGCGCATGACGAGCGGATGCCAGATGCGGTAGGGCCGACCCAGGTCGAACAGCAGCGCAACGGACACCAGCAGATAACCGGCAAAAGCCGTCAGCACCGTTGGCCTCACGATGGGCTCCAGCCGCTTCACGTTGAGGATGTGGACCGCGCCGGTCAGGGTGAAGCCGCCGGCCGCCAGCATTACGCCGCAGAGCACATCGAAGCCGATCCAGATACCCCAGGGATACTGGTCGCTCATGTTGGTGGAGGCGCCCAGACCCTGCGTGAAACGGATCACCGTCGCATAGCCGCCCAGGACCATGATGATCGCGAACACAAGCTTCCAGAATGTGAACTTGAACTTCATCGCGCACCCCCGTTCTTGTTGGCGGCTTGTTCTTTCGCGGCCTTCTCGGCGGCTTCGGCCTCAGCCACCTCATCGCGGCGGTGAGTGATCCACCAGACTCCGCCCAGCACGATTCCGCCCAGGGGAACGAAGTCGGGAATCCGCGAGAGAACCTTGTAGGTGTAAAGCGGCAGCGGGTCGTTCGGCAGATCGGAGAGCCGCATGTTCCATTGATCGAACGGTATCCCGGAGAGCATCAGGACGGAGGTTCCGCCCACCTCCTCGATGCCAAAGACGTGCGGAACATAGTTCGAGGGATTCGTCCGAATCCGCTCCTGGGCTTCGCGAATGAGTTCATCGCGCTCGCCGAACTTGGTGGCGCCGGTAGGGCAGGCTTCGGCGCAGGCTGTCTGTTTGCCTGCGGCAATGCGGTCCGGGCACATGATGCACTTCTGCACCTTGGGAAGCACCTTCGACCACTCGTATTTCGGAACGCCGAACGGGCAGGCCACCATGCAGTAGCGGCATCCCATGCAGCGCCCTTCGTCGTAAATTACCGGGCCGGCAGCCGTCTTGCGAAGGGCAGCCACGGGGCAGACCGAGGCGCACGCCGGATCCTGGCAGTGCATGCAGAGCCTCCGCATAAACTTGTCCTGTTTTGTGGCGACCGTGGTGAATTTGTGGTCCGAGGTTACCTGCTCGGCGGCGATCTGGTCGTTGTAGGGCAAGTGATTCTGCTCTGCGCAACCAGCCTCGCATTGCTTGCAGCCAATGCACATCGTGGCGTCATACAAGAGAGACTTACTCATAACTTCTCCACCTCAGCGCGGAGTGACCATCGGGAAGCAGCACTGGACCCACGGCAGACGGGGCTCTTACGTCTCTCGGGGTGACACACGCCACTTCTATTGGTCAAAAATTCCGGAATTGCGGGCAGGGTAGTGAGATCAAGAGCTGATTTACAGAAGAATAGAATGACTGCGGTTCCGAATTGAGCCTGGCGAATCGCTGGCTCAACGTCAATTTTCTTGATTTGCTTCCCTAATCTCACATGCCACCCGGATTAATAGGGTTGTCTGTTACTCAATAACCAACTACGTCGCGAATGAAAATAGGAGATTGCGACACTTTACAGTGTGCAACTGTTAACGAACGGTAGCGGTGATGCAAATCACCTCATAAGGTGAGCCCAGAATCGGTATCCTGTGAAGTTAAAGACGAGTGAAAGCTTAAAAACGCAACATTAAAGCCACAAATGTATAAATGTGCAGCGCTTATAACTCGTTCCAATTCGGGGAAATAGCCATATTTTGAAACATTCTTGATGGCATAACCTGGTTCCTGTCCGTTTTCTCCACAGTCGAGGGGCACGCGAGGGAGGAGGGAAACGCACGAAATGATCTTTTCTGGTTGGTTTACGGGAAGAGTAGAGCGGGCCAATTCGGCAGGAGGATAAATAGAGATAATCAGAAGGCAATCAAGAAATCGTCTGGAATGCCGGCGATCAACATCACACAAACCAACACACAACCGCAGCTCAGAACCCCGTATCTCGGCTATTGCGATGGCGCGCGATGCACATCCTGCGACTCTCTGTAGTCTAAGCGCCGACCAAACGTTCCAGCACGGGTTTGTTCTTGATCAACAGAGTAGATCCCTTGAGAATCGCAATTTGTTTCTTGCGGAAATCAGCCAGGGTGCGCGTCACCGTTTCTCGGGAAGTGCCTATGATCTGAGCGATTTCTTCGTGGGTGAGGGCTACCTTCACTCGCATACCGTCCGGATCCGCGCCCTCTCCGTGAGACCACTCAAGCAACAGTCGGGCCAGGCGTTCCGGAGCGCCGTGCGATAAGCCGAGAGAGCGAATCTGCTGGTAGGCCGATTGACAGTCACGGCTGAGGTGTTGCGCCGCCTTCAGGCAGGCATCGCCGTGCTGTTGCAGGAAGCGCAGAAAATCGTCGCGCTTGATGAAGTTTAGCTGGCAAGGCTGGCCGGTTTCGGCCGTGATTTCGTAGGGGGTTCCGGAGACGGTAGCATGCAAGCCGAGCAGTTCGCCGGGTTGCGCGATCTTGAGGATCAGCGTTTTGCCGTCGCTGGAAGTGGTGGAAAGCTTAACTCTCCCCTTGCAAAGCATATAAATGCCGCGCGGCCCCTGGCCCTCTACAAAAAGGACCGCGCCTGCGGGATACGCGGCAGTGAACTTGATTTTTTCGAAGGCTTCCAACGAAGTTTTGGGCAAGCCGCAGAAAAAGCTGTCGGTGCGCAACTTGCAGATCATGCAATTCTCAACCAGTTCGAGACCGTACGGTGAACCCACTCTTCCCTCCGACATCAGAAGATTGATGCTACGACCACAGCTTGCAATTCTGCGGACGATGACCGGGCACTAGAGGCGCAAAAGCTGCCGAAAATGCATGTGGGGCATCGGGGAATACAGCTTCTAACTGAACTGATCACATTTCGCCTCGAGGATCGTGCGCCACTTTTGCCATGCCTTGGAAGGTCCGTGCAGTTTCTGCACATACATTGCCGAACCCGGTCCTTGCTGTCGTGAGCTGCCTCTTAGTGATTTATATCACAATGTTGCTGTGACAGCTATAACTGATCGATTTCAGCCTGTTGAAAAGAAAATTTTCCTGAACTGCGCGAATTCAGGCCAGTGATACGGCCAGTCCGATGATAGTCGACTACGGGCTGTACCCGCCACGTAAGTTTCATATGGATGCCTTCCTGAGTCTCTTGCTAAATACCCCAAATTGAGGCGCATCCCTGCAGCTCATTTCTGTTTCCAACAAAGTGCCTCAATTTTTTCTGTTCTTTTCCTCCGTTTTGTGGCATCGTACCGTCCCAAGTGACGTAAGTAGTACTCGCCCGTCGTTGTGATGGCAAATGTAACTCGGCGGGCGTCGCATGTGGGGTAGTAAGCGAATATCTCAGGGGATAGCGGCATTTGCGGTCTAGATGGCAGACCACAATGCGCGGAGATTTCGCGTGATTTCAAATCTTTAAACAACAAATGATTCAAACCTCGGGGTAGTACCCCGAAGCTAGCAAGGACGAACACCGGCGGTAATGCCGTTTCCTGTCCGCTTCTCGCGGATGCGCACGGTCATACCCATTCGTTTCCTTTGGCCGAATGGAGACCAAAGAGGAGGGACTATGTTGCGGGCCATCACGAGACGGACACAGCCCAGATCTAATGTGGGGCGTTCAAATTCACCAGCACACGTAAGCCTTAACAAAGCTTACGAACAAAAGGAACGAAGAGGAGATCAGCGTGGCAAGCAGCGTATTAGCAACATCGAATCAACCCGGCATTAGTCGATGGTGGCGGGTCCTGGGCGGGCTCTCGATGAACCTGGCCCTTGGCAGTCTTTACGCTTGGAGCGTGTTTGTCGGTCCGCTGGAGAAAGAGTTTGGCTGGAAGCGCGCCGATACCTCCACGATTTTCACCATTGCGGTGGTGGTGTTTGCCCTCACTTTCATTCTGGCAGGGCGTCTCCAAGATAAGATTGGCCCCTTCCCCATTTCCCTGACGGGGGGAATCCTGGTCAGCCTCGGGTTCTTCCTGTGCGCCTACACGACTAGCCTCACGTACTTGTTTATTAGTTTCGGGGTCATTGGAGGATTGGGCAACGGCTTTGGCTACGCCACCCCGATCCCGGTGATGGCCAAATGGTTCCCGGATCGCCGTGGTTTGGCTGTGGGCCTTGCTGTAGCCGGCTATGGTGGCGGCTCCGCCATTTTTGGTCCGCTGACGGCCAGTTACCTGCTGCCGGTGTATGGCTGGCGGGCTAGCTTCCAAATTCTGGGGGCAATTTTCCTGGTGATGACGGTCTTCGGGGCCTTCCTGCTAAAGAACCCGCCAGCCGGTTACCGTCCGGAGGGCTGGACGCCGGCGCCTGCGTCGAAGTCGGCCGCGACAACCTATGAATTCACGCCGGGTGAGATGGTGCAAACTCCGGCGTTTTACTTCATGTGGGTGGCCTACGCGCTAGGCTGCTCCGCCGGCTTGATGGTGATCAGCCAACTGGTGCCTTTCGCCAAGAGTGTGGGTATTCCAAGCACATCATTGGCGGCCATGGGGCTAGTTGTCGGAGCTGTGGGCAACGCCTCGGGACGCATTTTGTCGGGCTGGATGTCAGATGTGCTAGGTCGCATCAACGTGCTGCGCCTGATGATAGCCATCTCCATGGTCGGGATGCCCATTCTATATATGGTAGGCAACAATGTCGTCGCCCTGTTCCTGATCGTGTTCGTAATCTACTGGTGTTACGGCACGCAGTTGTCGGTGAACGGCGCGGCTTGCTCGGACTTCTGGGGAACTAAGAACGCAGGCATCAACTATGGCCTGCTGTTCACCGCCTGGGGGGTGGCTGGCATCATCGGCCCGCGCATTGGCGGCTATTTTTACACCCAGACCCACAGTTATAAGAGCGCTTTCATGTGGGCTGCCGGGCTGGCCGCAGTGGCGCTGGTCTGCGAAATGCTGGCGAAGCGGCCCAGTGTGCCCAAAACTGCTGGCAACTTGGTGAGGGCCGCGTCGTAGCACAGGCATTGTTTCCGACGCGAAGCGGGGCGGCTGGGTTGCTGCCGGAGATCGGCACGGCAGCCGCTCCATCATAATTCGGGCATGTTGGCAAAATCTCAATGAAAGAATGGAGTTCGTTACTATGGCGAATGATTCTCGTGATATAGCGGCGGAGATCAAAGCTGCTGAAATTGAAACTGTCCAAGCTACGGAAGCCGAAATAGCAGTCCACTGGAAAGAGGAAGAGTTCCTTTACCCGACGTCAAAATTTATCGGTCAGGCGAATCTGACGGACCCCTCGGTCATGCAGCGCTTCAGCGAGAAGAACTTTCCGGAATGCTTCCGGGAATACGCTGACCTGCTGAGTTGGGACGAATACTGGCATACCACGCTCGACGCTAACAACCCGCCGTTCTGGAAATGGTTCGTGGGCGGGAAGCTCAACGTCAGCTATAACTGCGTTGACCGCCATCTGGACAAGCACAAGAACAAGGCTGCCATCATCTTCGTGCCCGAACCCGAGGGTGACGCTCCTGTGGTAGTTACCTACCAGGATTTGTGGGTTCGAGTGAACGAAATGGCGGCATTGCTCCGTGATTTCGCAGGACTGAAGACCGGCGATCGCGTGACCATTCATCTACCGATGACCCCGGAACTGCCGATCACGATGCTGGCCTGTGCTCGCCTGGGCGTGGTCCACTCAGTCGTATTCGGCGGCTTCAGCGGGGAAGCCTGCGGGCGAAGAGCCGCAGATTCCGCCAGTAACGTGCTGATTACGATGGATGGCTATTACCGTAACGGCACCCTGATCGACCATAAGGCCGCGAGCGTCGAGCCTGCTCTGGCCGCTTCCCGGGAAGACGGGCATGTAGTGCAGAAGGTTCTGGTTTGGCAGCGTTTTCCGGGTAAGAATAGTTCTTCGGCAAAGATGGTCCCGGGTCGCGACTATTTCATCAACGACCTGCTGGACGACTACCGGGGCAAGCGAGTCGACCCGGTGCCCATGGACGCGGAAGCTCCTCTGTTCCTGATGTACACCAGCGGTACCACCGGAAAGCCGAAGGGTTGTCAGCACCGGACGGGCGGCTATCTGGCCTATGTTGCCGGCACCTCGAAATATATTCAGGACATTCATCCTGAGGACGTCTATTGGTGCATGGCCGACATTGGCTGGATTACCGGCCACTCCTACATTGTGTACGGCCCCTTGGCGCTGGCTGCCAGCAGCGTGATTTATGAGGGTGTACCGACGTATCCGGACGCCGGCCGGGTGTGGCGCATCGCCGAACGCCTCAACGTGAACATCTTCCACACGTCGCCCACCGCCATTCGCATGCTGCGCAAGGCGGGACCGGACGAGCCCAGGAAGTACAACTATCACTTCAAGCACATGACCACGGTAGGCGAACCCATCGAACCGACCGTCTGGCACTGGTATTACGAGACTGTCGGGAAACGCGAAGCGGTGATCGTCGATACCTGGTGGCAGACGGAAAATGGCGGCTTCCTCTGTAGCACGAAGCCAGCCTTGGATCCCATGAAGCCGGGCAGCGCCGGGCCGGGCGTTCCGGGCATCTATCCCACCATTTACGATGAGGACGGCAACGAACTCAGGGCGGGGTCTAACAAGGCTGGCAATATCTGCATCAGGAACCCCTGGCCGGGCATCATGCAGACCATTTGGGGTGACAACGACCGCTTTGTAAAGCAGTACTACAGCAGGTATTGCCGCGACCGCAACAGTAAGAACTGGCACGATTGGCCCTATTTTGCCGCCGATGGCGCAGTACTGGCCGCCGACGGCTACTTCCGCATCCTGGGCAGAGTGGACGACGTCATCAACGTAGCCGGCCACCGCCTGGGAACGAAAGAGCTCGAGTCGGCGTGCCTCACGGTCGATGAAGTGGCGGAGGCGGCGGTTATCCCCGTTGCGGACGAGATTAAGGGCAAAGTGCCTGACGTGTATGTGTCGCTGAAGCCTGGTTTCGAGCCCAGCGACGAAATCAGGAACAAGGTAATCGCGGCCCTTGAAACGCATATCGGCAAGATTGCACGGCCGAGAAGCGTGACCATCGTTCCGGATATGCCGAAGACTCGATCCGGCAAGCTGATGCGCCGGGTATTGTCTGCCATTTCCAATCGCAAGGAAACCGGCGACACAAGTACGCTGGCAAATCCTGAGATCGTGACGAAGATTCAGGAAATGGTTCGCAAATCAGCGTAGCCCGGAACACAGGGTTGGGTTCGGCCAAGATGGTGTAGCATCCGAGCAGTTGCAGAATAGGTGTACCTCTGGAATCAGGGTTCCCGGCGAACGGACGGCGTTTGCTGGGATGACTTCAGCGGTACACCTTTGGTTTGAAGCACCGGGCTCCCGTCCCAGCACGGGCACTATGGCGCGTCTGGCCGGGCGTGCTACTACTCAGGTTTGAGCTTCGCGTCCAATTTTTCTGTCCGCTTAGCCCCAAACGCATTTATGATTTGCCACAATATGGGGTTGAGGGTGCGGCCTGTCTGCTTGGTTGGTCTCGGTAGTATGACGTAGGCTCTCGATTGATTGGTACCCGTCGTTGATGTGGCAACTTCTTGCCCGTGTTGTGTTTCGGTGTCTCTAATCCAGAATTGTGCGAAGGAGAAAGCTCAATGGGCACTCCCAAAACGACCACACAGAATATCGGTAATTTCCTTGCGACAGAGGAGACGTATGCTCCGCCGAGCATTGTGGTGGAAGAGGCAATACTCAAGAACTGGCACGATGAATACGCGCGTTCGATTCAGGATCCGGACGCCTTCTGGGCGGGGATTGCCTCCAAATTTTATTGGAGCAAGCCTTGGACCAAGGTGAGTGAATTCGACGGCATCCATCACCAATGGTTTCTTGGGGGCCGCACCAACATTACGTTGAACGCGCTGGACCGGCACGCCAAGTCGGATCGTTTCAATCATGTCGCCTTCATCTGGCTTGGCGAAGACGGTTCGGAGCGGGTGGTCACCTATGGACAGCTCTATCGCATGGTTTGCCGCTTTGCCAACGGCCTCAAGTCGGTCGACGTGCGGAAGGGGGATCGCGTCATCATCTATATGCCGCTCACGATCGAAGGGATCGTTTCGATGCTGGCCTGTGCGCGCATTGGTGCGATCCATTCGGTTGTTTACGCGGGACTCGGTCACACCTCGCTGCGCGACCGGATTGTGGACGCGGGAGCGAAAGTCGTCATCGCCGGCGAACTTGGCTATCGCCGCGGAAAGCCGGTTCCGCTGAAGTCGATTGTGGACGAAGCGGTTGCCGGCCTGGATTCCGTGGAGAGAGTTATCGTTGTTCCGCGCACGACGCGGACGCTCGACAATCCCAGCCCGCGCGAGCTCAATTACTACGATCTCGAGAAGTTCAGCTCCGAATGTCCGGCCGAAGAGATGGACGCGGAAGATCCGCTCTTCATTCTTTACACCTCGGGAACGACTGGCAAGCCCAAGGGAGTGGTACACGTACACGGCGGTTTCATGGTGGGCACGACGTATCACCTGAGCACGTTCTACGATGTCGGCCCGCGCGACATCTTCTGGTGTACTTCGGACATTGGGTGGATTGTGGGGCACAGCTACATTGTTTACGCGCCGCTCTGCGCCGGAGCCACAACCCTGCTTCGCGAAGGCGCAATCGACTACCCGGAGCCCGGCGTGGCGTGGCAGATCGTGGAGCGATATGGCGTGACGAAGATGTTCACCGCGCCCACCGCAATCCGCATGTGGATGCGCTACGGAGAAAGCCTGCCTTGCGCCCACGACCTCAGCAGCCTGCGCGTGATCGCCTGTGCCGGTGAGCCGCTGAATCCGGAGGCTTGGCGCTGGGCACAAACCTATCTGGCTGGCGACGGCAAGTGGGGCTACGTGGTGGATAACTGGTGGCAGACGGAGTTGGGGGGACCGACACTCGGCACGCCCATCACCCTGCCCGTGCGGATTGGAAAAGCCGGGCTGCCTCTGCCCGGCGTTGAAGCCGATGTGCTCACGATCGACAGGACATCGGCGCCGAACAACGTCGGCGGGCAGCTCGTCCTCAAGCGTCCATTCCCGCACATGATGCGCACGGTGTGGGGCGACGATGCGCGCTACCAGCGCGAATGGAAGGTGGTTCCGGGAATGTACATCACCGGAGATGTCGCCATTCGCGACGAGCACGGCTATATCGCTGTCCTCGGCCGCTCCGACGATGTGCTCAACGTCGCCGGTCACCGCATCGGCACCGCCGAGGTGGAAAGCGCGCTGGTCTCGCATCCGGCCGTAGGCGAAGCGGCGGCCATTGGCATTCCCGATGCCGTCAAGGGCGAATCGATCAAGGCCTTCGTCCTGCTGCGGGCCGGGCACACCGGAACGCCTGCTCTGAATGCGGCTCTCATAGAGCACGTGCGACGTGAACTTGGTCCGATCGCGACGCCCTCGGTGATCGACTTCGTTGCATCGCTCCCGAAAACACGTTCGGGAAAGATCATGCGGCGCTTTTTGAAAGCAAAGGAAACGGGGGCTGAGATCGGCGATATCTCAACTCTGGAACAATAATCCGCAACGAAGCTACCCCACGTTAGTCCAACAGGGGGGCGAACGTGGGGAGCGACCTTGATCGTCTTCTGCGGCGCTACTCCTTCTTGCCCGTCTTCTGCGGGCGGTGGTTCGGTTCTTCTTGCAGGCTTTCCGCAACCGCAATCAGTTTTTCATCGACCGTCCGGTTCACGGTGACTGCTTCCGCCAGGGGAACGGAGACGATTTCGTTGCCGCGCAGCGCCACCATCTTGCCGAACTCTCCCTTGTGCACCATGTCGATGGCGCCTAGGCCATAGCGCGTCCCGAGAACACGGTCGAAGGCCGTCGGCGTGCCGCCGCGCTGTGTGTGGCCGAGCACCACGGCGCGGGTTTCGAACCCGGTGCGCTTCTCGATCTCTTGCGCCAGCACCTGTCCAATGCCACCCAGTCGCTCGTGGCCGAATTCATCCTTACCGAGATTCTGCACGACTAGCGCACCGGTCTTGTCGATTTTGTCGGCGAATTTCGCGCCTTCGGCAACGACGACGATACTGAAGTGGCTCCCGCGGTCGTGCCGCCGTTTGAGCGCCTCGGCGACTTCATCGATATCGAAAGGCTTTTCGGGTATAAGAATCGCGTCGGCGCCGCCGGCAATGCCGGAATAAATTGCGATCCAGCCTGAGCCACGTCCCATGACTTCGCAAACGATGGTGCGATTGTGCGATTCGGCTGTCGAGTGCAGGCGGTCAATCGCTTCGGTCGCGATCATCACAGCGGTATCGAACCCGAAGCACAGGTCGGTTCCGCTGAGATCGTTGTCGATGGTCTTGGGGCATCCAATGGCCTTGAATCCGCGATTGAATATCTTCAGGGCGACGCCGAGAGTGTCGTCGCCGCCGATGGCGATCAAGGCGTCCAACTTGTTGGCTTCGAGGGTCTTCAAGCATTGGTCGATGCCACCTTCGCGCTTGGCAGGATTGGTGCGCGAGGTACGAAGGATGGTTCCGCCGCGGGGCAAGATGCCGGCCACAGCTTGCAGGTCAAGCGGCGTAGTCTTGTTTTCGACGACTCCGCGCCAGCCCTCAAGAAAACCGACGAACTGGTCGTCGTAATGAAAAATTCCTTTGCGGACGATACCTCGTATCACCGCGTTTAAACCAGGACAGTCACCACCACCGGTCAGAATGCCGATCTTCATAGCTTCCGCCTTTAGAGTTACTTTCAGGATTGGTATCGCGGAGCCTCAACCCCCAGCGCGCTGAGGTCCCCGGTCGGGCTTCAATGAGATGCAGCGTCCGCGAAACCGGTCTAGGCATTTTACCGATTTCAGCGCCACAGGGTAAATTGCGAACAGCATTGCCGGAATCGATGATACCGGAGCGGTTCCGAAACAGGCGTATTCCGGAACCGGGTCGCGTGAGCTATGCCGTGCGTCGCGGGTCTATACTGAAGAATCGCGAGTTGAGAAACTTTATGCTACTAAGTGGAATCCTCCCTCCCATCACCACTCCTTTCTATCGTGATGGTCAGGTTTATTACAAAAAACTGGAGCACAACGTCGAGCGCTATTCGCGGAGCCCGGTAGCTGGGATCATGGTGCTGGGATCGGCCGGTGAGCCGCTGATGTTGAGTGACGACGAGAAGCGGAGCGTGCTGAAGTGCGCCATTGAAAGCGCCGCTCCGGAAAAGGTGATGATCGCCGGTACCGGCTTCGAGTCAGCCATCGAAACCCTGCGGTTGACCGACTATGCCGCTGCTCTGGGCTACGACGTGGCCATCGTGCGCACGCCGCACTATTACAAGAAGCAGATGCAACCGCTCAACATGCTCAGCTTCTATCGATTCGTCGCCGACCGGTCGCCGCTGCCCGTCGTCATCTACAATGCCCCGCACACCACCGGCTACGACATTCCCTTCGAAGTCGCGATTGAGTTGGCCGAACACCCGAACGTAATCGGAATCAAGGAGTCGAGCGGCAGTCTTGATAAACTGCGCACCATCGCCGGCCGGACGCGCCACATCCACCGCGCCGCAACCGTTACCGAGCGCTTCGAGCCGGTGACAGGACGAATGCTGAAGGGTGCTGCCGGGAGCACCGAGGCTGCATTGGTTCCGGCCGAAGTCTTAGCCGGGACAGCCAATCCGAATCTCAAGCCGTCGTCGACAGCCGTGCAGGTCGTTGGCAAATTGAAAACGCGTCAGAAAAATGCGGGTTTTCAGATCATGATCGGCAGCGCACAGCAACTGCGCGAGTCGTTGCAGGCGGGTGCGACAGGCGCCAGCTTGCCCTTCGCCGCCGCCGCTCCCGGCGCTTGCTTTGAAATCTACGCCGCCTTCAGGGACGGCGATGCTCCACTGGCCGAGCAGAAGCAGCAGCGGATTGCGAAAGCAGCCGCGCGTATCGTGGGCGAATTGGGAATCCCCGGCCTGAAGTACGCAATGGATCTGAACGGCTACTACGGCGGAAACGGCAGACTTCCCTTGCTGCCGCTGGATGCCGAAACGAAGCTGGAGATCGAACGGCTAATGGCCGACATCCGCAGTTAGAGCTCGCTCGTTCGGAATTATGTCATTTGGCGGGATACGGTAACCGGGGTGCTCAAGCGGCACGCCGGATCTTGCGATTTTTCTGCAATACCTTTGGAGAACGCGTGCCGCCGCTGGTGGCGCCGATATCAAGCGTGTCGGCCATCTCACCGGTCTCGATTTCGTCCTTCGCCCGGCGATTCATGGTGCGGCCCGTTCTGCCCGGCACCGGCTCGTCCATGCTCCGGTTTGCGCTGAAATCTCTGCCGCGATCATCACTGGTGGTCTTGGCCATATCCGTGTTCTCCTTTTTTGCGCTTTAGGTTTTAGTTGCTCTGCTGGCGGGTTCCGTTGCCCAGTGAAGAGAGGCTGGGACAAGCAAGTTGGGCGGTCGCGCCTTGCGCCTCCACCTCGCATAAGCACTGGCGGATCTCGTCGCTGAGCGATGAGACGGAGACGCCTTGAAACGAGGCCGGGTAGGGGCTCAGTCGTTTGAGAGCGCCTTGCAGCAACGTTCTGGTTCCGTTCAGGTTGTTGCGATGGAAGTGGTGGAAGGCCGCCGCGATTTGAATCAGGGCTTGAAGAAGCGTTTTTTCCGGCTCGGGTGCGTGCAGCCACACGGCTTCCCAATGTTCATGAGCGGCAAAGAATTCGCCCGCGCGGTAACACCGCAAGCCCTCCGCAAGCGCTCCCTGAGTCCAGTCCAAAATCATTGGCGATATTGCAGATGTCAGCCGAAAGATTTCTGATTCACTTTCTGAATACCCGTATCAGTTCATCGGGTAATGTACCAATTTAGGCACGTTTACGAAAGCCTGTGCACTTCGGTGATGTGGCTTTTTGTCGGACTCGGCATAGACTTAGGTCAGCCTCCCCAGGTACCTTGCCGTGAATTCGTGATGGTTACACGATGTTTCAGGCGAGGTACGCGTGTCCGCCAATCAGATAGGGCCGTTCGAAATCCTCCGAACTCTCGGACGCATTCACGAGAAGAGAGTCTTTAAGGCTGCCAGCAGCGCTGACGGCAAGGTCATCGCCATTCGGCCAATCATGGGCAATGGCGAAAGGCCACCCGTCTTGATCGATGCCGCGCGCCGAGCCATGACTTTGGAAAGCCCCAACATCGTCCAAGTGCAGGAGGTTACGGAATCGGACGGCGAATCGTATGTGGTGACCGAGTACGTCGAAGGCAACGATTTACGTTCACTCATGAAACAAAATGCCGGGGTTTCCGTGTGGGATGCTACCGACATTGCCCGGCAGATCTGCAGCGCCATCGATCACGCGCGTTTACGCCACCTCGCACACAGAAATCTCACGCCCGCCAACATCATGGTCGAGTGGGATGGCACAGTCAAAATAATGGATTATGAGACTGTGACCGAGCCGGGCGAAAGCTATCAGGCCGGCAGAAATCCCGAAGCCCTCCATTACTTATCGCCCGAGCAGGCAAGAGGGGAAGAGCCGGACTGGCGGTCGAACCTATTCAGTCTGGGAGCAATGCTGTATGAACTGTTGACCGGGGAAAAAGCGTTCCCGGGCGAAGACGCACGGGCGATTCTGGAAAACATTACCGGCAAAGATCCAAAGGCCCCGCACCTGTTCAAAGCGACCGTGAATCCCGGCCTGAGCCGCGTCATCATGAAGGCTCTCTCGAAGAATCCGGAGGAGCGCTACCAATCCGGGGCCGAACTCATTCGCGATTTCGAAAATCACCGAAAGCCCGCTGCCGAGCCGGCGCCGGCGACTGCGAAGCCCGCAACTTCGACCCGAAGCACGGAGGATAGATCGAAGCTCTCGCCTCCCATCGTCGGCAGGAGCGTAGTCAAGCAGACGGCAATGGTTGCGCCTCAGACCGCGGTTTCGATCGCAGTCAAGCCGTTCCAGAGCTTTCCTCCGCCGAGCAGTGCGAAGCCTGCGCTCGCCGCAGAGCCTGCGAGTTCAACCATCGCCTCTGCGCCAATTCCAATAATGATGCGGAGCAACCCGCCGGAACCGACGATGGCAGTGCGGGAACGCGAAGAATCTCCGGCTGAAGATACTCAGAATGCGGTTCCCGCCATAGCCTCGCGAATGAAGCCAAAAAGGTCCCCATCCACGTTTGTGGCCAGGTATCGGACAGTACTACTCTATGCAGCCGCGGGAGTGTTGCTGTTGGTTGCCAGCTTCGGACTTGGCCGTGGTATCGGGGATGTCATTCGCGCGTACGTGCGTCCTTCCCAGGCAATCGTTCCCGCCGTCGAACAGCCGCAGCCAATCCCTGCGGCGTCGGCCAGCGAGCAGGTTCCCGAGGTTCGCGACGACGCGCAAACGGTTCACGCAGGGCGGCGACTCGCCAAAAAGCATAGCGCACTTGTGATTGCGGCAGCGCCGGCGTTGATGGTAGGGGAGCTCGTTATTGATTCTTCTCCGCAGGGGGCAACCATCCAATTGGACGGCTCGGGCTCTTTTCAAACACCCTACACCGCAACATCGCTGAGCGTTGGCCGCCATACGGTAGCGTTGAGCAAACCCGGGTATGCGACAGAATCGCGAACCATTGAGATCGCAGTGGGGCTGAAGTCTCGCCTCATGGTCACATTGACCGAGTTCGGAGCGACCGTGTCCATCGCCAGCGATCCTTCCGGGGCGGCAGTTTTCATTGATGGACAGGATTCGGGAAGGACGACCCCAGTCTCGCTGCTTCTGAAGAAGGGAAGCCACACACTTAGTTTGCGGAGAGCGGGCTATTTGCCGGCAGCCACCAAGGTAGAGCTTACCGCCGGACAGTCGTTTCAGTTCGCGCCGCATCTGTTGCAGACGGGCAACGAAGAGGAGGTTAAGCCGGTTGGGAAACTCGGCCGCATATTGGGCCGTCATTCAAGCAGCATGGCAACGCTCCAGATTCGCACCAGCCCGAAAGGAGCCCGGATCATCGTTAACCAGCGTGTGATGGAGAAGACAACGCCGTCCGAATTCTCTGTCCCCGAAGGTTCGTACGTGGTCGCGCTTGCACTCGATGGTTATAGCCGGGTCGAACGCACGATTACTGTCGTCGCCGGGTCCAACTTCGTCGTCGACGAAAAACTGCTGAAGTGATGGCCGCCGTCCAGTATCGTCTGCCGCGAATTTGGTCTAACTGAGCTTCACCAAGCGTCTCCACTTCGCGTGCAGCCAGATCAGCACTCCAATGGCACAGATCTCCAGCGGGCCAGGCGGGAACAGATGCACCCGTAAGATGCCCGAAAAATCACTCATGATCGCGTGAGCAGCCGCAATGATTCCCGCCACTACGATGAGCGTAGACATGCGCTCCTCGATTTCGATCGGCAACCGGCGTCGCTGGCTCAACAATGGGGTTTGCCGCACGGGAGCGTACGCGACGCAACGGACATCGGAGTAACCTTCGCGCTCCGCAGGCCACAAATCCTTTTCCGCGTGCGCTCGTTTGGAAGCAGTCAGTGGATTCGTTTTCTTTAAGAACATGACAGGCACCATCCCGGCGCCAATTCTAGGCCATTGAAGCCCATCATGCCCGATTACGTCAGTGTCATTCCGTGGCTGCTATGTGCACGCTGAACTTTAGGAATGTTCGCATCGAAGGGTACGACATCCGCCGTTGGCCGGGATGTCCTACGTCTACTCCGTCCAATCAAGAATGATCTTGCCGCTGTTTCCCGACGACATGATAGCGAACGCTTCTTCATATTGCTCGACAGGGAAGTGGTGGGTAATGATGGGAGACAGATTGAGCCCACTTTGCAGCATGGCGGCCATCTTGTACCAGGTTTCAAACATTTCCCGCCCGTAGATTCCCTTAATAAGCAGTCCTTTGAAGATGACATGGTTCCAGTCAATGATCGTATTCGAGGGCGGAATGCCCAACAGCGCGACCCGGCCGCCGTGATTCATGTGTTCGAGCATGTTGCAAAAGGCGCTCGGTGCCCCTGACATTTCCAGCCCCACATCGAAGCCCTCTGTCATATTCAAATCCCGCATCACATCGCGGAGATTTTCATGCGAGATATTGACGGCCCGGGTGGCTCCCATTTTTGTTGCAAGATCCAGGCGATAGTCGTTGATGTCGGTGACCACGACATTGCGCGCACCGACGTGCTGCGCGACCGCGGCGGCCATAACGCCGATGGGGCCGGCTCCCGTGATCAGCACGTCCTCACCGACCATGTCGAACGATAACGCGGTATGCGTGGCGTTGCCGAAAGGGTCGAAGATAGCCGCTATATCGTCTGGAATGCCGTTCGGAATCTTGAAGGCGTTGAACGCCGGGATGGCGAGGTATTCCGCAAATGCGCCTTCACGGTTAACCCCTACGCCTACCGTGTTGCGGCAGAGATGGCGACGGCCGGCGCGACAATTGCGGCAGGACCCGCACGTAATGTGGCCTTCCCCAGACACCCGGTCGCCAACCTGAAACCCCCGCACCTCCTGCCCTAATCCAACAATCTCGCCGACGTACTCATGTCCCACGTGCATGGGCACGGGAATGGTCTTCTGCGCCCACTCGTCCCATTTCCAGATGTGAATGTCGGTGCCGCAGATCGCGGTCTTCTTGATCTTGATCAGAACATCGTTGTGCCCCACATCCGGCTTTTTTACGCGAGTGAGCGTCAGTCCCGGGCTCCGCTCAAGTTTCGCAAGTGCTTTCATCTGTCATTCGCCTCGAACCCCATTGGGTTCAGCAAGATTCACTGTCCTTTGAATTCGTGAAACCAAGATCGATTGCTGCAATGCGCTCCCACTACCCTGATTTATACACCTCGAACAGCCTCGCGAGCGTAATTCGAAGTCGTAGTTTGTTGCGGCCTCCTACGCAAGGCGCTTCCAATTCGCCGGGCGCCTGCCACCGCAAGTCGGATATTCAGCTTCTGCTTGGGCCAACTCAGGCCGGAGAAACTGCTTCTTATAGCTACGGCCCAAACCCGGAGCAGTGGTCAGTAGAGGTAATTGTCGTTGGGCCGGTGTTGTTTCGCAACACTTACCCTACGAGGCGGCCCATGGTTCGGCAGAAGTCTTCGATGTTGCTTGTAGTGCTGGCCGGCGTCGTGCTTTTCTTCAGTGCATGCGGCAAGGGGGGAAGCAGCACTGGCAGTAGCAGCAGCACCACTCCTGCCTCGGAAACGCTTTCCAGTGGCCCTCCAACGGTTTCGCTTGAGCGTGTCGCCGCAATCCATCGTGCGGGACAAACGGCGACCCTCACGTGGACCTCGACCGATGCGACCTCAGTGACGATTACTCCTGGGGTTCCGCCCCAGGGACCTAGCGGCACATACGAGACCCCAGCGCTCACTGCGACCACCAGCTATACGGCAACGGCAACCGGCAGCGGAGGAACATCAACGCCCGTTTCGGTTACCGTGACGGTCACGGCACCGCCGCCTCCGCCCCCTCCACCTCCGCCAGCCGCGCAGGGAGTTTACACGCACAAGTACGACAACACTCGCCAGGGCGCGAACCTGTCGGAAACGATCCTCACGCCACAAAACGTCAATTCCACAACCTTTGGTAAACTGACGACTTTTACTACGGATGGCTACATCTTTGGGCAGCCGCTTATCGTGCCCAACTTGACCGTTAACGGCGCGTCGCACAATGTGGTCTACGTTGCGACGGAACACGACAGCGTGTACGCATTTGACGCGGACGGCACAACCACCACGTTCTTATGGAAGGTCAACTTCCTCGTCAACGGCGCGACCACGGTGCCTCAGGCCGATGTGGGCAGCACCATTTTTCCTGAAATCGGCATTACCTCCACCCCGGTAATCGATCCCTCGACCTCCACAATCTACGTCGTCGCGGAAACGAAGGAGAGCGGCAATTATTTTCATCGGTTGCACGCGTTGGATCTGGCTACGGGCGCAGAGAAACCCGGCAGTCCGGTTACCATCCAGGCGTCTGTACCAGGCACCGGAGGCGGCGCGGTCAATGGGCAGATAGCATTTACGTCCAAGACTCATCTGCAACGGCCAGCGCTGACGCTTTACAACGGGATGGTGCTCATCGGCTTTGGCTCGCAGGGAGACAACAATACCTGGCATGGCTGGATGCTGGCCTACGACGCCGCGACCCTGCAACAGAAGTGGCAGTTCAATGTAACTCCCAACGGCTCAGCCGGGGCCATCTGGATGTCTGGCGGCGGCTTCGCAGTCGACGCGCAGGGCGGCATCTACTTCATCTCGGCCAACGGCACGTTCGGTACTGGAGCAGACTACGGCGACAGCTTTGTCCGCATGAACAGTGCCGGGCAGGTGGCTGACTCCTTCACGCCGGATACCCAAGCGACACTTGAAGCCAACGATGGCGATCTGGGTGCTGGCGGGGCGATGATCCTGCCCGACCAGCCCGGGGCGCATCCGCACCTCATCGTAGGCGCCGGGAAAGACACGAACATCTATCTGGTCGACCGCGACAACATGGGCGGATTCGACTCGAGCAGCAATAACCAGATCGTGCAGGAGTTGCAATCGGCGCTTACGGGAGAGTCGCGCTCCCAGCCGGCATACTGGAACGGCTTCGTTTACTTCTCGGCCTTTGGCGATCCCAGTAAAGGCTTATAGCCTCAGCAACGGGTTGCTATCGACGACCCCGGTGTCGAAGACCTCGGTGACGTCCGGGCTTGAATGCGATGATTTTCCGTCCGCAACGTGTTCATTGTCTACGCCGAGTCCTATTGTCAGCGCAAACGGAACCACGAATGGAATCCTATGGCTCGTGTTTCTGTCCAATGCGGACACAGGGACTGGAACCTTGTACGCCTACGATGCCACGGACCTCACCCGCGAACTCTACGACTCAAAACAGGCGGGCAGTCGCGACACGTTGGGCCAGGCTTCGAAATTTACTCCGGTCACGGTGGCCAACGGCAAGGTCTACGCCGCGGCGAGGAATCAACTGCTGATCTATGGACTGCTGAAATAGAACCGATTAAGAAAAGGTGTATCCGAGGATGAGCCGGGCAATTTTTGCCCGGCTTTTTTTCGAATACATCAGCTCTGAAACCATTCTGCGTGGGCCATCCCCCGCTTCGTCCGTCAACGGCAGCTTCGTTTATGAACTCTTTACGAAGCTTTTATTCGAAGTTTAGCTCCATTCCGCTCTAATCAATTGTGAGGTTGAGCGGCGCCGGCAAGATGGACGCGCCCCCATCCGGGAGGCAGAAGTGGCGATAGCAATCTTCATGGGTTTGTGCATGGTGGGCATGCTGGTTCTGGTAGGGTTTCTTTTCGCGTGGTTCAAGGAATCCGCCATGGGCGGCAGCTACCTGTTGATGTTGGGACACCAGCAGAATGAATCGTCCGAGGCTCGTTCAACCGCAGCTTCGGCCACGGGTAAAGTCTCAGCACGCGCGGCTTAAGTAATTTTGATTGGCGCAAATGCGCCGAGCGCAGTGCTGAAAGGTTGAGCGAGTATGTCTATCCAGGAAGTATCTCCCGAACAGTTTGCCAGGCTTTTTCATCATTATCACGAGGTGCTTGCCGCTGACTTTGGCTACTGCGAACGGATCTCATTCCGATTCGTGGAGCGAAGTTCCTGCCGGCGAGAGGCGTCGAATGGTTACCGCCGCGCGGTTGGCACTGCTGGAATTGGCAGCCAGCACGGATGAAGAGAACGGCCGGAGACGGTATTTTGCAAAGCCGGGTCAGGCGGAGTGGGGCTGCTGATGCAGGCGTTTGTGGCGGGTGTTGACCGGGTGAAACGGGTTCTGTCGCGAGTGCGTAATAGGGTGCACACTTGCACGCGCGCCAGGGACGTCGAAACGATCGCCGCGGGGGACTTTCGAATCGATCTTGAGAATCGGACCGCAACCTTGCGGGGTCTGCCGCTGCAATTGACCGGCGAAGAGTTCGACCTGCTGATGTTTCTTATCGACCACCCAAGGAAGCTGGTGACTCAGCAGACGAGGCTAGCGACGAACTGGGCCGGACATGGGTTGCGGCAAACTGAGTTTCTCCGCGTTCTCCTGTCACTTCGCAAGAAGCTGGACTCCGAGGGTTCCAGTCAGCACTACATCCGCACTGAGCCGTGGGTGCTCTATCGATTCGATCCCGGCGCCTCGCAAGCAATGTAGTTACCCCCGACACCAATTCAGTCAAGTTCGAATTCAGAGCGAAAATCGCGTTCGCCCTGACCGGCTCTAGGGTTTGGATTTGGAGTGCGCGCTTGGAAGATCGTTTGCTCCGGTGCCATGCGGATTGGGGCCAGCGCCTGGAGACATGTTCATTCCGCCGTGCGGACTTGCGCCGCCTCCGGGCGACATTGACATTCCGCCATGCACGCCCATCGAGCCTCCGCCCATCGAACCGGGGGTTATACAGGTGACCCGGCCGCTCTGCGCAATCCGCAGCTCGGAAGGACACGGCGCGGCCGCCAGTTCGGCAGCGGTTCCCGACTGGGTCTTCGCAGGCTGCTCCTGCTGCACGGTGAACAGCTTTCCGGTGGAGTCGCCGGCCAGAGCCACGATCAATCCCGGCAACTCGTACGCGACGTAAAACGCTTGCTTCTTCTTCGCCGCGCTCATGGCGCAGGCGCTGACGGCTTCCATCTGACTCTGGTCTTGCCATTTGAGACGACCACAATCGGTCGCTCCGCTTCCGGCGAGCTCCTGCAACTTGCGCTGTACTGCGTCGCCGGAGGTCGCGGACGCAACGGGTGGAGTTGGGGACTTGTCGCAATTCGCCAACGACAGGGCAACGATCACGATCCCGATCAGAACTTTCTGCATAACAAACTCATTGTAAATGAACGCCGCCGACGTTGGAGCAGTTCGAGAGAGCAGTAGGTCAGTGCGTCATCCCGACCGAAGCGAAGCGAAGTGGAGGGATCCTGTGTGTTCCGCTGTCTTCCCGCGGCAAAGCAACACACAAGATTCCTCGACTCGCGCCCAGAGAGCGATGTGCTATTTGCTGCATTGCTCGTGAGCGCATTGCGGCAGCATAGCTTAAATGCTGTCAAGGCAAGGCGTCGCTCGCTCGGAATGACGTTCATACCAACATCAGGGCGGGAACAGGCAGGGCACGTCCTTCATGGTGTCGACAGAAGGCTCTTATGCGGACCCTGCCGCGTGGCTGTGCACGGCCAGCACTTCAGGTTCGACGGGGACGACCACGGAGAACACCGTTCCTCTTCGAACTCCCTCGGTGTTGGAGCGGACACGGATGCTGCCGCCATGATTGTCGATGATCTGCTTGCTCACCCACAGGCCGAGCCCGGTCCCAACCGCACCTTTGGTCGTGAAGAACGGCTCGAACAAGTGCGAAAGAGCATCCGTGGTGACGCCTTTGCCGTCATCGGCGACGGTCACTCGAATGCAGGCGCGGCCATTTTTTGAAAATGCGCTTCTGGAAACCCGCAACTTGATCGTGCCGTGTTCCTCGATTGCGTCCAGGCTGTTGGCCACCAGGTTGGAAAAAACCTGCCGCAACTCGCCGCCCACTCCGGTGATTCGTGTTTCCTCGTCCCATTGCTTTTCGATGGTGGCCTGCTTCGCCTTGACCTTGCTCTTCAGCAGGTCGACGGCGGAATCCAGCACCGCGTTCACCGATAGCACCGCCGGCGCGTTGGATTCGCGATAAAATCCCAGCGACTGCCGCGTAATGTGGGCGATCCTCAGCAACTCTTCCTCGGCGATGTTTAAGTATTGACGCGCGGCGTCGGACGCGGCGGTCTTGGCAAGGAACAGAGAGTTCATTACCGCCTCGAGCGGGTTGTTGATTTCGTGTGCGATGGTGGCCGCCATGCGGCCAACCGAGGCCAGCTTTTCGCTGCGGATGAGCGCTTTCTCAGCCCGCTTCCCGGCGGTGATGTCCTCAACCGTAATGACCGCCATCACAACCTTGCCGCTGGCGTCGCGGACCGGCATGCCGTTGATGCTGGCGATTACCTCCCGGCCAGTATCCCTGCGTCTTATGCGCAGCTCGCGTTGCACAATCTTCTCGCCCAGTAAGGCCAGCGATACCGGCCACTCCTCCGGCGGAATCAATCTGCCGTTCAGGTCATAGCATTCGAGCAGCGAAGCTATCTTCTCGGCGACATCCGGTGACGAGTCGGGCTCGAAGCCGTAGATGCGGAAATAGGATGGGTTGGCCAGCGGGCGCTTTCCGTCGGGGGTGACGACGCACATGCCTTCGGTCATGCTGTCGATGGTGGCGCGGAGCTGTGCCAGGGCTTTTTCCGCTAGATCCTTGGCTGCAAAAAGCTCCTGTTCGGCGCGCTTACGCTCCGTAATATCCATCACGATGCCGGTATAGCTGCTCGGTTGGCCGCCGGAATCGTAGAGCGGGCGGCCTCGCACCATCATCCAGCGAATGTCGCCACCTGCTTGGAGCACGCGGTATTCCACATTGATCTCGGTTGCCTTGCCGGCGGCGGTATCCACAGCTCGCCTGGTCATGTCGCGGTCGTCAGACTCAATCGATAAGAACCAGTTCTCGTAAGAAGGCTCAAGGCTATGAGGCTCGAGACCAAACAAACTCCAGATTTCGTGGGACCAATTGAGCTTATTGCTCCGCAAATCCCATTCCCAAGTGCCGGATTTGGCGGCCTCCAGCGCAAGCCGCAAGCGTGCCTCGTTGGAGCGCAAGGCCGCTTCCGCCCTGCTCCGGTAAAGTGCTTCGACGATGGCGGGGCTCAGAGCTTCCAGCGATTGAAGTTCCTGCGCACGGTAGCCACCCTCGCGATTTGCCAGGGCAATGAGGCCAATGACTTCACCGCCGTGGGTCAGCGGCACACCCAGGAACGCGGTCAAATGGGGATGCCCTTCAGGTGTGGCGACGTTGAAGGGGCGCGCCGCCGGGTCGTTGCTGAAGAGCCCCTTGCCTCCCCGCAGTACGCGGCCGAAGAGCCCGTCGATTAGGAAGTCGGTTGGAGACCTGCGATGTCCTGTCTTGTCGCGCATCGCGCAAATCTCCCAGCCGGGATCGCTGACGGCGATATCGTGCAGCAAACCGTCTGGCACAATCTCTGCGATGAATCCGAACTTGCTGCCGGTGATCTTTTGCGCTACTGCCAGACAGGTCATGCCAAGTTCTTCGTCCGTGTCGCATTTCATGGCCCGATCGAGGATCGTATTGATTCCCATCAGCACCGCGTTGCGCTGGTCGAGCTCCGCGTTGAAGTGTCGCAATTCCTCGGCTTGGTGCCGGGTCGCCTCCGCGCGCGCTCGCTCCGCCACATGCCGCTGGAGAAGGCCGGATGCCCTGACCAACGATTCGGCGACTGCATTCGTCTCCTTCATATCGAGGTCCCCGACGGTGATCGGTTGGCCGCGGCCCAGGGCTAAGGCCGGAGCGATCAGCCCACCGATAGACCAAGTAATTTTCCGTGCCAGCAGCAACGCCAGGGATAGGCCAATAATCGATAGCAGCGCCGTCGCAGCAATGGTCCACCGTAACCATTTCCAGAGCTCAGCTGTAATGACCGCCTTGGGAACGCCAATCACCACCGTCCATCCCGAGAGCGTCGAATGGCTGAACGCGCCGACCACTCTAACGCCTTCGACGTTTACCCATTCGTCTGTCCCCTCTTTGGTCGTTGTCACACGTTGCGAAAGGCCAGACGACGCTTGTTTCCCGACAAATCCTTCCGGGTGTAGTGTGCGCGCAACAATCACACGATTATTATCGGCAATCGCTCCGAACCAATCCGGGGGAAGATGCTGTTGGGAAAGCATGGTAGTGAGGTGATCGGCAGGAAGAGTCATAAATAGGCCGTAAGCCACCTGCCCGTTGCGAAATACCGGCATATTCACGCCGATGAGAGGCCGGCCTGTGACAGCTCCCCTGAACAGGTTGGAGATACTCGGACTGCCGGTCTCGTAGAGCCGCCGCGCATTGGGATCGTTGCGTTTGGGAAGCGGGGTGCCAAATGGCAGATAGGAATTGACGAGTTGCTGTCCCGAGGGGTCGGCCAGAATGATGTCGGCCGCGGGATACTGCTGTAGGACCGCCTGGGTTTGATCGTGAAAGGCAGCCATGTTTCCGGAGGCGAGCGAAGGCGAGGTGGCAAGCACGTGCAGGCTGGCTTGCATGCTCGCCAATTCCTGGTCAACCACCAGGGCGAGAGCCCGCGCCGTGTCCTGCATGTGGCGCTCCACCAGCGACCGTTTGCTCTGATAGGAGTAGTAGACAAGGAAACCGGCGGCGAGCCACACCGGCAGGACACAGGCTAGAACCAGACAGGCAAGCCGGAAGCGGATGGTGAGACGGGTAGCCTTGCCTGCATCGGTGTTGTGCCCGGTATCGAAATTTCGATTCGCGGAGCTACTCGCCTCTTGCACGTTGCCAGTCTGCTCGTCTTGGATAACTTCGATACCTGCCACAGCTAAACTCTATCGTGAAATGATGGCAGACAAGTACATCCCGCCCCCATCACGAAGTATCGAAAGTCTAAGTCAAACACACGAGGGCAGGCAGTGACGGGAGTCACAATTCGGCTTCCGAACGCCGCTACAAAATGGCCCGAAGAGATTGATCTGAAGAGAGTTCTGGAGGGGCCGCTTCATGCGAGAAACAGTACGCATAAAAAGTTGAGGAGGTGGCATACCCCCTCAGCCAGGTTCGGCTGAAGGGGCGAAACGCCCGATTCAGCTTACGGGGTTCTAGCGTCGTCCGCCTCTGAAGGCGTGCCCACCGCCTGCGCCGTGACCACCTTTGAAGGCGCTGTGCCCACCGCCTCCGCCGTGACCACTGCTTGCAATGTGCCCGCCTCCTCGATAACCGTAGCCACCTCCTCGGGATGCATACCCGCCTCGATAGCCGCCGCCGCGGTAGCCGTAACCACGGCCCCAGCCTCCGCCACCATACCATCCGCCGCCGATTACGACTCCACCGTAGTAGGGGGAGTAGGGATAGGCACATGGATAGTAAGGATAGTAACCGCAGGCGTAATAGGGGTAAGGTGCAGGCGCAACATACCCGTATGGGCCAACGCCGATTCCAACTGTTACTTGTGCGCTCGCCTTTGAGGGCAAAGCCAGGGCAAACATCAGAACCAGACCGAGTAGCGCGAAAATTGTCTTTTTCATTGTCCAGACCTCGATCTTCTTTAATCAAGTGAACCCAGCCCGATTGGAAGAGTTTTGTCCGGTACTCTGGATTCGCGGCGCACTGGTTAGGCTCGGCGTCGATCCCTATGCGCTGCTGACTCTAGCCGCCGGCAAGGTCCCGGCGGGGTCGGACGGGTTGATTCTGCTGCCGCTTCTGTTGGGGGAGCGCGCACCCTACTGGAATGCCGATGCGCGGGGAGTATTGTTCGGGCTGACGCTGGGCCATGGCAGAAACCATCTCATAAGAGCAACCATGGAAGGCATATGCTATCAAATGAACAGCATTCTGCTTGTCCTGGAGCAGGTGGCCGGAGTAGCCGGCGATATAAGAGTCAGCGGAAGCTTCACCCGCAGCGAATTCTGGTTGCAAGTGCTGGCCGATGTATTTGGGAAAACGCTGCAGCTTCCGAAGATAAGTGAAGGCGTCGCCTTCGGGGCCGCCGTGCTGGGGTTCTTGTCGGCAGGAGTGCTGAATGATATCGCCGATACCGGGAACTTGGTTGCCGTAGAGAAATCAGTGTAGCCGGCGCCCAAAGCAGTAGCGGACTATAAGCGGCTCTACACGATTTACGAGCAAGTCTACTGGAGTCTGCAGCAGGCATTTACGGAAATCTCCAGCTACCAGAACAAGCAGGCGGAGTAGTTCAGGGCGCATCGCGCCAAACCTGCTTCATCCTTTAACAGCACCCATGGTCAGTCCCTTGACGACGTATTTCTGGAGAACCATTGTCAGGATGATAGCCGGCGCCATGATCGCCACTGCGGCCGCCATGACACCGCCCCAATCGACCTCGGCATAGGAAACGAAGTTATACACCGCGATCGGCAGCGTCTTCGTCTTTTCCATACTAAGCACTTGCGAGAACATGAAGTTGTTCCAGGAAAAGATGAAGGACAGCGTTGTCGCCGTGATGATGCCCGGCCCGGACAACGGCAGGATGATTGCCCAGAAGGCGTACCGCCGTGTTGCGCCGTCTACCATCGCCGACTCCTCCATCTCGCGTGGAATGGAATTGAAGTAGGTGGACATGATCCACACCACGATGGGCAAAGCGATCAGTATGTGACTGAGAACCAGAGCGACGTAGCTGTCCATCAGGTTCAGGCGGGAAAAGATGATGTACCACGGCATCAGAAAAGAGATCCCCGGCATCAGGCGCGCCAGCAGGATAAACATTGCCAGTTTTTTCTGGGTGTAGCGCGAGATCGAATATGCCGCTGGCAGCCCGAGGACGAGCGACAGGCCGACGGCCAGCGAGCCGACGATGGTCGAATTCATAAAATATTTCAGAAAATCCTGCTCGCCAAAGACCTTCCGGTAATTCTGCAGCGTCGGAGAAAAGATGAATTTCGGTGGCCAGGAAATGATATCGACCTGCGTCTTGAAGGACGAGGCCAGCATCCAGAGGAATGGGAAAAGGACGACGAGGGCAATCGCCACGACCAGCAGGTAAAAGAAGATATTCGTTACGAATTTCCTGTTCATCGCAGGCTCCAGAAGCGATTCATCCGGCTCAAATCTCGGAAGAGGCGCGCAGCTTCATGATTCCGAGACTGCACAAGAAGACAATCAGGAAGAGGGCGACGAGAATGACCGAGGATTGTCCCATCCGGAAATATTCAAAGCTGTACTTGAAACCCATGATGTTGAGCGTTTCCGAGGCATAGCCCGGGCCGCCGCCGGTCATGGCAAAGATGATGTCAAAAGTCTTCAGCGCATCGATCAGCCGAAGGATCACGGCAGTCAGGATGACAGGCATGACCATCGGAATGGTGACATACCTGAGGATCTGCCATTCGCTTGCGCCATCGACGCGCGCCGCCTCGAAGGGTTCTTCAGAAAGACCTGCCAGGCCGGCCAGAACGATCAGCGTAATCATCGGCGTCCACTGCCAGACATCGACGAGAATCAGCGATGGAATGACCGATCCGGCGCTGGAAACCCAGAGCCCCTGCGGCAACCCAAGCGATTTGAGAACAAAATTGGCCAGTCCAATGGTCGGATCGTAAAAGAGATTGAAGACGATACCGACAGCAACCGGTGTAGCAACAAGCGGCAGAAGCAGAAGCAGCTTGGCAATGCTCTTGCCGACAAAAGCCCGGTTGAGAATAAGGGCGACGGCCACGCCGAGAAAGCCCTCGATCACCACCGCAAAGAACGTGAATGCAAACGTTCGGCCAACAGCATCCACAAAACGTGGCTCAGTAAGCACCCGTACGTAGCTATTGATGCCATTGAAAGACAACGGCATTCCAGACGTGAGATTCCAGTTGGTAAAGCTCAGGCACAACGTGTAAACAACAGGAAAGATCATCAGCAAGGCGACGAAAATGATTGCCGGAAGCGGGAACAGTATCCGCAGGTTCCGTTCTGCAAAGCTCGATCGAACCATAAGGCGCCCCTGATTTCACATCCTGGACGAAAAAGTCATTCAACCAATACCGGCCACCGGTCAAACGTCAACCGGATGGCCGGAACTCCATTACAAGTCAACATCGGTCACGATATTGCTATCCCGCAAAGCGATTACTTTCCATACTCTCCGGTGTCCTGCAGGATTTGATTCACTTTAGCGGCCTTTTCCTTCGCCATCTTTTCCAGATTTGGCGACCCGCCCTTGGTATTGATCGATTCGATAACGAGTTCACCGATCAGATCACGTGCTTCGCCGACTGCACTCATGTACGGGCGGTCATAAGGGTTGCCGTACTTGGCGGCATAGGCGCGTGTCTGGACGAGGCCCGGATTGACCTTGGCTAATACCGCCTTGTCTCCCCACACGGAGGAGCGCGCCATGGTGATGTTGGCAAGCATTCCCTTGGTAGCCATTTCCTTGCCCGTCGCCCACTGCAGGAAACGCATCGCCAAATCCTTGTTCTTTGATTGCTTGGCGACCGCCATACCCCACGAGACTCACGATAAACGGCGAGTTCATCTTCGGACCGGCCGGGAAGTTGGCAATCCCAACATTGGCGGCTGCGACTTGCGTCTTGGCCGGATTGACGATCTCGCCATAGAACACGGAAGCATCAGTCCACATCGCGATCTTGCCGGCTTGGAACAGCGGCATGATGTTTTCCCACGACATCGAGGTCACGCCCTTGGGACCATAGTTGCCGAGCAGCTTGCCGTAGAAGCGAATGGCGTCAACAGCGGGTTTGGAATCAAATACAGCAGTACCTTTGTCAAGATAAAGTCCGCCGTAGTTATAGACGTAGCTCGACAACTGGGTCACAGCGGCTGCGCCTTTCCCGCGGAGGCAATTCCTGCAACACTATCTGAATTGAGTTTCCTGGCAGCGGCTTCGAGTTCGGTAAAGTTCGCGGGAACCTTGAGGCCGGCTTTCTGGAAAAGGTCTTTCCGGTAATAAAGCACCTGCCATTCCGTGACCAGCGGAACAATCTAAATTTTCGGCCCGAAGGTAGCGACGCTCATGACATTCTTCGGATAATCGGCGAAGTCCATGTTGAGCGGTTCGTACCAACCGTTCTTGTTGAACAGCTTCCCTTCCTGCAGGGGACGTGTCATGAACACGTCGACAGAGGATGATTTGGTGGCAAACTCGGTTGTCAGTTTCGTGGTGAGCTGGCTTTCCTGCAGCTGTTCGAACTTGACCCGGATGCCAGTAGCTTTTTCAAAATCGGGGACGGCGGCCTTCAGCAGATCGCCGTAAGGATGGTTAGCCAGCAGGACGCGGATCTCCTTGACCTGAGCCAGAGCACTCGTCGATAGGCAGAGCGAAGACAGCAAAACCAGTGTTAAAGCCAGTATCTTTTTCATAACTCCTCCAGGTATCAACGAAATATAACTCGGAAATGGTAGCTTCCAGACAGGACTTGTCCGGACAATTTGTTCCGGGCATCGCCAAGAACCTTCTTCCTGTTGAAACGTGCAGCCTTTCCTTTGACGCCTACACTACGGCTTGCATGGTATCTTTGTCAAAAATATGGCTCTGCGGCATCTTCAGGTCCAACTGCAGAATCTGCCCCACGCTCAATGGCTGTCTGGGAACCCCCATCCGGGCAACAAGCGAATGTGCGCCACAAGCAAGATGGAGAAGAACCTCCGATCCCAGCGTTTCAATAACTTCTGCCCGCGCTGTTATGGTTCTTTCTTCGCCGGCATCCGTTGCGGGATCATGCAACGCAATATCCTCGGGGCGCACACCAAAAACAACCTGTTTGCCGGTGTAAGGCTCAAGCTGGGAGCAAAATGTTTCAGGCACTCTGACCCGGAAGCTGTCTGCGTCGACTAGCAGGGCGCCCTCTTGCGCAACCAGTGTCGCGTCGATGAAATTCATCGCCGGCGAACCGATGAAACCTGCAACAAAACGGTTGGCTGGAAGCGAGTAAACCTCCATCGGGGCGCCGCTTTGTTGCAGGATGCCTTTGCTCATAATGAACATTCGGTCGGCCATTGTCATGGCCTCGACCTGATCGTGAGTCACATAGATGATCGTGGCGCCGAGTCGCATGTGCAGTTTGGTGATCTCGGCACGCATCGCGACTCGCAGCTTGGCATCGAGATTGGAGAGCGGTTCGTCGAAGAGGAACACCTTGGGTTTGCGGACGATGGCTCTACCAACCGCGACGCGCTGACGCTGCCCGCCGGAAAGCTCCTTGGGTTTCCTGTCCAGCAACTCGTGGATATTGAGGATATCCGCAGCCTCCTCCACCCGCGAATCGATCTCCTCCCTGGTAAATTTACGGATCTTGAGCCCGAACCCCATGTTGTCCCGGACATTCATGTGCGGGTAAAGCGCATAGTTCTGAAAAACCATGGCGATATCGCGATCCTTGGGCTCCAGTTCGTTGACCTGTGTATCGCCGATGTAAATCTCGCCGGAAGTCACGGTTTCGAGACCGGCGATCATGCGCAAAGCTGTTGTTTTTCCGCATCCAGATGAGCCAACTAGAACGGCGAATTCCTTGTCCTGAATCTCGATCGACAGGTTATCCACCGCCGTCACCGCTCCAAACCGTTTAACAACGTTCTTCAGTATCACGCTGGACATTTCCCGAACCTTTCAGGCAAAAAACAAACTGCGTTGTGCTGGCGATGATGAACCCGTGCCAATTTGCGCTGACGTTATAATATAAACTCCCTTGTGGCATGGTTTACATGGATTAATGTTGGCGTCTTTGCCAGGTACGCAGTCGCCGCTCGCCGGCGATAGGAAATGAGCCTATGTTGGTCATCACCATTGATAGCGGAACCAGCAATACGAGGGCAAAGCTTTGGCAAGGTGGACACCTGCTTGCCAAATCCTCTGCTGAAGTAGGGGTGCGAGACACGGTGATTAGCGGCAGCCGGCTGACGCTTCAGATGGGTGTCCGGCAAGCGATACTGGAAGCGGCGCAGACCGCCGGCGTGGACATTCGTGAGGTTGGCCTGATTCTGGCATCGGGCATGATTACTTCTAACGTGGGGCTCTGTGAGGTACCTCATGTTATCGCTCCCGCCGGTACCAAAGAACTCGCCCGCGGTATGACCATGAGCAGCATAGAAGCCGTTGTCGAGCAGCCGATCTGGTTTGTTCCCGGAATCAAGAATAACGCCGCCGCGGTTGACCTTAGTACCTATGAAGCGATGGACATCATGCGCGGCGAAGAGGTCGAGACGTTTGGCTTAATCGAGAAGTTGAAGCTGCAGGGGCCGGCAATTTTTGTGCTTCCGGGATCGCACTCAAAGTTCATCAGCATCGACGCGAAGAATCGCGTTACGGCATGCCTGACAACCTTAGCGGGAGAATTGCTGGACATTATCACGAGTCATACGATCTTAGCGGGAGCACTGGGGCGATCGTTTGCGCAGGAATTCGACGAGCCCGCGTTGTTAGAGGGCGCTCGCTGCGCCAAGCGCGTCGGCTTGGGCCGGGCATGTTTTTCTGTGCGTATCCTGGAGTTGTTCAGCACCACCAATATCAATCAGCGAGCCAACTTCCTGATGGGTGCAGTGCTCGCGGCTGATCTTACGGCGCTCAAGAACAGCAGCGCCCTGCGGTGGAGTCCGGACACCCCCATCGTCGTTACCGGCAGGAGGGTGATAAGGCAGGCTCTCCAGGCGCTTGTGCGTAACGACGGTTCTTTTCACGGAGAGATCATAGAAATTGACGACCGCTTGACGGAGGACATGGCCGCCATTGGAGCAATGGCGATCGCGCGCGAGCGAGGCATCCTTCCCTGATAGAACGCTGCGGTCGGGCGTGCTGATACGCCAGCGAGTAGTCAGTTATTCGACTCTCTCTTCTCCCAACCCTGCCGGAACAATGGCAGCCAGTTCCCCGGATTATACGGGTGCTTGGAAATTTCTTCGAAGTTTAAGTCGGTGCCCAACCCAGGGGATTCGGGAGGTTGGATAAAGCCGTCTTCCACCCGCATGGGATTGGTCAATAGCCGTTCTTCCCATGGCTCATTAAATTCGTCGAAGATCTCGTGGATGAAGAAGTTCGGCGTAGCCATATTCAGGTGAGCGCAAGCAATGGAGCAAATGGGGCCTTGAGCGCTGTGCGGCGCTGTGACTCCGTTTGCGGCGTGCACCATACCGGCAATCTGTTTCGCGGCGGAAAGGCCCAAAAATTGAGGTTCGAGTTGAATAATGTGAACAGCGTCGTGACTCAGTAATTCCAAAAATTGTTCGCGGCAGTAATAGTCCTCGCCGCAAGCTATCGGAACGGGGCTGCGTTTAGCGACCTCTACGATCGAGGATATCCTTTGCGGAGGCACCGGGGCTTCAAACCATGTGGGCCGATAGGGAGCCATCGCCTCGGCAAACCGCAACGCAGTATGGACACTGAACCGATTATGCCCCTCCACCAGAATGTCGACCGTAGGGCCGACGGCCTCTCGCACGGCCTTGATGATCTCGATTGCTAAGTCGAAATCCGCCAACTCGACGGTTCGCCAAGCATTGCCAAATGGATCGAACTTAAGAGCCGTGTACCCTTTCGCCTTCACCAGCTTGGCCTTCTCATAATAGCTTTCCGGTGTACGAGGCCCGCGATACCAGCCGTTGGCATACACCCTCAACTTCTCGTGGTTGCGCCCGCCAATCAGCTTGTACAGCGGTTTACCACAAACCTTCCCTACAATGTCCCAGCACGCCATTTCAACAGCGGCCAGCGCTGAACCTTGAATTTGGCCGCCGTCGGAATAAACATCGCGGAATAATTTCAACGCCAAAATCTCGCTGTCAAACGGGTCATGCCCGATTACCAAATGGCTGAGCTCATGAATGGCTGCTTCCACGGTTTTAGCAAAACCATTCAGCGTTCCTTCTCCGATTCCATGGACGCCTTCATTGGTGTCGACCTTAACAAACAACCAGTTCTTCCACGGGTTGCCTGCGATAAATGTTTCAATGCTTGTGATTCTCATGTCATTGTTCCTTGGTCAAAAGCGTCCTCGACTGTTGTGCAACAATTCTTTGCACGTGCGGTTCCGGCATGTAAGTCCAATTCGAAACGATACAATGTGCACAGTTCAGGGACAAGAGAGAATCCGAACAGACAGCCGATCACAGGAAGGGATGCACAATGCTTACCGAAGCCGTCGTAAGAACAATTGAGAAAACGGGCGTAATCGCGATCCTGCGCGGAATTGCCTCTGAGCCGTTGATGGAAACTGTAGCGGCGCTTCATGATGGGGGTATCCGGGCCCTGGAAATAACTTTCAACACGGTGGGGGCCTGCGACATGATCCGGCTGATCGCGCGGCAGTACTCCGGCAAACTGCATGTCGGCGCCGGGACGGTTCTCAGCCCGCAAGCGGCTCTGCAAGCGATCGACGCTGGCGCTGAGTTTATAGTCGCCCCCAATACCGACCCGGAAGTGATTGCCATCGTGAAGAAGCATGAGAGAGTAATGATTCCCGGGGCGTTTACTCCGACCGAAATTCTGCGCTGTGATCATTCCGGCGCCGATATGATCAAAGTTTTTCCGGTGTCATCGGTCGGTCCCAAGTACATTAAAGACATCAAAGGTCCGTGCAACTCTCTGCGGTTGGTGCCGGTTGGCGGGGTCGACTTGAGCAACGCGGGTGCTTTCATCAAGGCCGGCGCTGACGCCATTGGGGTCGGTGGCAGCCTGGTTCGCCCGGATCTGATTTTAGCAAAGGACTTCCGCGGGCTTGCAAAACTGGCCGCCGACTTTCTACGGTCTGTTGCAGAAGCGAAGAACTTACTCTCGATCGGCAAGTAAAGAGGATTCTATGGGTCCGCCGAAGTCCGGTTCTGGGAAGTCTGGAAGTAAGCCTTCTGAATCGAGCGCGTCGCCCGACAATGAATGTCGGGCGAATCAGTTCTGAAAACGTAAGGGCTTAGAAACAGGCGAATCCTGGTTTTGCTCATTGCCCATAATCCCGCCTTGATGAATTGCATATGGCGATACTTCACGAGATACGTGGGAAACCAGGTTAGAAAGAACCAGAGCGTGCTGGTGATGCAAGTGTGTCCGATGAAGACTCCCCAGATATTTCTGGTCTTAATGATGGCTTTGAGCTGTGTCCAGTTGAACGGGGTCTTCGCCGCTTTGGCCGGTTGCGAACCGGACCGCTCTGCCAGCCCGCCACCCTGGCGGATGTATTGCAGCTCCTCCGCATTGGCGCTGCTGTTCTCTGGATCGCGATAGAAATAGGCCCACACCACGCTCCATACCAAGCCAACCATGCCGGTAATGAAAAGCATTCCACGCCACCCAAATGCGTCTTGGATGAAGACCAGAATCGGCGTCAGGAATGCCAAGCCCACAAACTGTCCCGAGGTATAAAAACTGATCGCCCGGGCGCGCTCCCTTTCCGGAAACCATTTAGTCACAATTTTGTTATTCGTGGGAAAGGACGGAGCCTCCAGAATACCCATGGCCAAGCGCATGTTAAAAAGTCCAGAAAAACCGTGGATCATCGCCTGCAGGGAGGTCACCAGCGACCATACTCCCATCATGATGGGATACAGGATACGAGGCTTCACCTTGTCCACGATCCAGCCGCCGGGAATCTGGAAACCCATGTATGTCCACCCGAACGCCGAGAAGACAAGCCCCAATTGGATGGAACTGAGTTTAAGTTCCTTGCTCAACAGCGGAGCGACGATCGAGATATTGCTCCGGTCCATGTAGTTGATGACAACGCTGATGAAAACAAGCATCAGCATGCCAATCCGCGCTCGAGTTGGCTTGTCCTGGGGGGAATGTGACGTCACGGTAGCTGATGGGTTATTCACGCTTGACTCCTGAAACGATGATGGCCGGTGCTCAATTGCTGCCTTTGCGGGCAGCTCTTCTGGACAAAGAGTGCGGCTGCCCGGAGTACCGATTGAAAATCTGAGGGGGTGCCTTCGTCAGCTTCGGCGTTGGCATCACCATTCCGCAAAGGTTCCATCCGCGTTTCGCCAGAGATTATCGGACAGCTTCCATATTTGATTGCGCTCTCTGACCAACTCCTCGTTGATGGTAACCCCGAATCCCGGCCCTGATGGAATCTCCAGATAACCATCTTTCACGGCGATGACCTCGGGGTTCAATAAGTAGTCTTGCATTTCTCCCGCTTTCAATCCGTGATATCCAGTGTGATAGTGAATGCCCATACTGTATTCCTGCATGACCAGGTTGGGGAGACACGCATCCACCTGCAAGGTCGCTGCCAAGCATATCGGGCCATTTGGGCAGTGAGGCGCTACTACGATGTCATAGGCCTCGGCCATGCGACTGATTTTTTCCAACTCATAAAGGCCGGTCAATGAAGCGTCCGGTTGAATGATGTCCACCACCCGGGATTCGAAGATGTGCTTGAAGTCCCACCGGCTATACAGCCGTTCTCCCGTAGCTATCGGCGTTGACGTGTTTCCCACGATTGCCGGCAAAAGGTCATCATGCTCGCTCAATAAAGGCTCTTCAATCCACGCCAGATGGTACGGCTCCAACGCCCGAATGAGTTGTTTGGCCATGGCCCGATGCACCCGGCCATGAAAATCGACGGCGATCGCAAAATCAGTGCCAACCGCCTGGCGGATGGCAGCCACTCTTTCAACCGAAGCTTCCACCTTCGAGTAATCATCGATATAGTGCAGTTCTTCCGTGGCATTCATCTTGACGCCGGTGAAGCCTTGGCGCTGTCGCTCCTTGGTGTGTTCGACGACTTCGCCGGGCCGGTCGCCGCCTACCCACGCATAGGCTCTGACCTTCTTGCGAACCCGGCCGCCGAAAAATTCATGGACTGGCAGGCCATAGTATTTTCCCTTGATGTCCCACAGGGCTTCCTCTATCCCTGCAATCGCGGTCGCGACGAATGGTCCGCCGCGGAAGAACGATCCGCGAAACATTTTCTGCCACAGCTCTTCTATCAGAAGGGGATCTTCGCCGATGACATTGTTCGCCAAGTCGGTAATCGCGCCCAGCACGGTATGTACGCGCTTGGGAATAATGCTCTCGCCCCAACCTACGTATCCATCATCGGTCTCCACGCGAACAAAGACCCACCTTGGGCTCACGCAGAAAGGCTGAATCTTGGCGATCTTCATACCAGACCTCGATATTTCTCGGGCGATTCGATGATTGCCGGAGAGGAATAGCAAAATGTTCAGCAGGACGCAATCTATTTTAAACGTAAGCAGCGGATATTGCCGAAGACTTGCCGGCGCAGGATTCCAGCGCCGACGCCCGTCCGAGCGTAGAGCGTTCCGCTTATGCGCCACCAACCTTGGCCTTCTACGGCAGCGAGGATGTGGATGCATTTTCTCCCTTGGTCGCAAAGCCTGGCTTCGTCAGCTCGGGAGAGCTGTGCAAAGTCTTCGGCGGCTTGTGACGCGACGGAACTATCGGAGACGGCATACGGCCGGCAGCAGTTCCCAAGGAGAATTGAAGGTTAGAGTTGCAGAATTCGTTGTTAGCTAATTTCTATTTTGACGTTTCGTACCAGCCTCAACCGCCATCATATGACTACATAATCAGGTTACTGCTGCTCTGGCAGGACGTTGTTTGCGTTATCCAAACACCGATGCTAGCCAACAGTTCCGACGAAACCCCGACAAGGCCACCCCGACGGTTCGGCACGTTATCAGCCCGCGCAATCTAAGGAGGGTCGACGATGGCAATTACCGTAGCGAAACAAGGTCGCGCAATGCTTAAGGCCAGCCCCAGACAGCTTTCCGCTCGGGTGGGTTTGTCATGTGCACTGCTGTCGCTGACGGTCACGCTTTGTGCACGGGCGCAAACCAGCCAGACGATCTCCTCACCTAATCTTGGAAGTATTCCCAGTGGTCCGGCGACGAACGAAGTCGTGCACCTCACGCTGAGGGATGCCGTCAACATGGCCCTTCGCTACAACCTTGGCGAGATCGAAAGCGGAGAAAATGCTCGCATCGCACGCGGACAACGGCTGCACGCGTTGAGCAATCTTCTGCCGCAAGTGAGCGCCGGAGGCGCGGAGCATGTCGAGCAGTTCAGTGCAGCGACCCTGGGTCTCAAGTCATCGCTTTTTCCTTCCGTCATCGGACCCTTCAGCTACAGCACGGCGCAGGCGAGCATGACTCAGACTTTGTTCAGTTTCGAATCGATTCAACGCTTCCGCGCGGCGCGCACGGCCGAGCAGGCCGCCCAGTTGACCTACGATGACACGCTCGACGTGATTACGCTCATCGTGGGCAACGCCTATCTGCAAGTCATTGAGGCCCACTCTCGCATCGACGCCGCAGAAGCCCAGGTGCGGAATGCGCAAGCGCTCTATGACCAGGCGGTGGACGAATTGCAAGCCGGTACCAGTCCGAAAATCGATGTGACCCGCACCGGGGTCCAGCTTCACACCGAACAGTACAACCTCAGTATCGATAGAAACAACTTTGCCATTGCGAAGTTCAACCTTGCCCGCGCCATCGGATTGCCTTTAGGACAAGCCTTCGAGCTCGCAGATCAACTGCCGTATTCCGATCTGAATCCGCAAACTGTCGACGAAGCTCTCAAAACGGCCTACCAGTCACGCAGTGATTTCCGAGCCGCTCTGAGCTCGGTAAAGTCGGCCCAACAACAGCTTTCCGCAATTCGAGCAGAGCGCTATCCGGTGCTGGCGGCGAATGGCGATTACGGTGTGCAGGGGGCAACGTTTGGTCACTCCCACGGTGCTTTCACTTTCCAGGCGGAAGTGAATGTTCCGATCTTCACCGGCGGGCGGATCAAGGGCGACCTGACGCAAGCGGAAGCAGCGCTCCGGCAGCGCAAAGCGGAAGCGGAAAACCTTCGCGGTCAGATCGATTACGACGTGCGCACGGCATTCTTAAATCTGCAGGCTGCAAAAGAACAGGTGGCTGTTGCCCGCCAGAACGTGGAATTGGCGAATGAAAATCTAGACCGCTCCCGGGAGCGCTTTGCCGCTGGTGTAACTGACAGTGTCGAGGTGGTGCAGGCCCAGCAGTCGCTGGCGGGAGCGAATGACCAGTACATCTCCAGCCTATACAGTCACAATCTGGCGAAACTGCAACTGGCTCGAGCATTGGGAACCGCGCGGACCAATTACAGCCGATACCTGGCAGTGCAATAAATGCGAGGCCGGCGTCCAAAAGGGAGGTGAGGACATGGCTACACCAGACACAAACCCGCGCCCCCAGGCAGGCGAACCCGAGAGAGCTCCGGGCAGTCAGGCTCCCAAAGCGGAGCGCGAAGGCATTCGGGTACTGAGTTCGCGCCGACGCATGAAGCGCGGGCGCCTGTGGCTGCTCATCGGCGCCGCGCTGGTATTGCTGGTGGGCGGTTTCTTTCTATGGCGTTACTTCGCCAGCTATGAGTCCACCGACGATGCCCAGGTGGATGTCCACCTCTATCCGGTCAGCGCGCGCATCTCGGGCTATGTGATCAAGGTGAACGTGAACGACAACCAGTACGTCGAAAAAGGGACGGTGCTGGTCGAGATCGACCCGAGAGACTACCAGGTTGCGGTCGATAAAGCGCGAGCCGATCTGGCAAACGCGGAAGCAACCGCGCAGTCGCTCAATATCACTGTTCCCATTACCTCCGTGAATACCTCGAGCCAGTTGAGGTCCGCCGCGTCGGACGTGGAAAACGCCAGCGCCGGAATCGTTGGTGCTGAACAGCAGCTCGCCGCCGCCCATGCCCAAGTGGAGCAAGCCGAGGCCAACGACGTGAAGGCGCAGGACGACCTGAAACGATACAAACTGCTGGTCGAGAAGCAGAACGTCTCCGAGCAGACCTACGATCAGGCCCTGGCCGCCGCCAAGGCCAGCACCGCCACTGTGGCTGCCAGCCCACGCCAATGAGGCTGCCGCCCAGCAGGCGATCCAGCAAGCGAAGGACCGGCTCTCCCAGGCCGAAGCGAACCACCGCGCCGCTCAGACCGGGCCGCAGCAAGTTGCATCCACTCGTGCTCGCGCGCTCGCCGCCGTGGCCGACGTCCAACAGAAGCGCGCCGCCCTGGAGCAGGCTGAGCTCAACCTGCAATACACGAAAATCGTCGCGCCGGTGAGCGGCGAGGTGAACAAGAGTGTCGTCGTCGGCATGAATGTCCAGCCCGGCCAGCAGATGCTGACCATCGTCCCGCTCGACGAAGTCTGGATCACCGCCAACTTCAAGGAGACTCAGCTCAAGCGCATGAAGCCCGGGCAGCGCGTGGAAGTTAAGGTGGACTCCAGCTGGCCGAACCTACAAGGGTCACGTGGACAGCATCGCCGGGGCCACGGGCCCGGTTTTCAGCGTGCTCCCGCCGGAAAATGCCACCGGCAACTACGTCAAGATCGTCCAGCGGATTCCGGTGAAGATCATTCTCGATCCGGGAGAGAACCGCGACCGGCAGCTTCGGCCGGGCATGAGCGTTGAACCGAAGGTGTATTTGCAATGAGCGACGGTACCCCGACTCTCACCGGCACACGAGGCGCCCTGGCAGCCCAAGTACAATCCCTGGCTGATTGCGGTCGTCGTGGCGATGGCGGCGTTCATGGAAGTCCTCGACACCAGCATCGCCAATGTGGCTTTGCCCTACATGGCCGGCAATCTGGGCGCCAGCAATGATGAAAGCACCTGGGTGCTCACTTCTTATCTGGTTTCCAATGCCATCGTCCTCCCCATCAGCGGTTGGCTCGCCGTCACCTTTGGACGGAAGCGCTTCTTCATGGCGTGTCTCATCATCTTCACTCTGAGTTCGCTGCTCTGCGGAATTGCGCCGAGCCTCGGCTTCCTGCTGCTATTCCGCGTCATGCAAGGGGCCGGGCGGAGGCGGACTCCAGCCGATGGCGCAAGCGATCCTGGCGGACACTTTTCCGCCGCAGAAACGGGGCTTGGCATTCGCGCTGTACGGCATCACAGCTGTCATGGCGCCCACCATCGGACCGACCCTGGGCGGCTGGATCACCTTCAATTACTCCTGGCGCTGGATCTTCTTTATCAATCTGCCGGTCGGTCTGCTGGCGCTGTCTCTGGTTCTTCGCCTCATCGAAGATCCTCCGTATCTGAGCCCGCCTCAAAGCTGCCGGGATCAAACTGGATTACATCGGAATCGCCCTGCTGGCGCTGGGCGTCGGCGCCTTGCAGATTTTGCTGGACAAGGGCCAGGAGGACGACTGGTTCGGCTCACATTTCATCCTGACTCTGACGATTGTGGCCGCTGTGTGCCTGCTTTCGCTGGTGATCTGGGAGTGGTTCCGCAAGGAGCCGATCATCGATGTTCGCCTCTTCAAGAACTTCAACTACCTGAGCGCGAACCTGATGATGTTCACCTTGGGAATCCTGCTGTTCAGCAGCCTTGTGCTGATGCCCCAGTTTCTTCAGACCCTGCTGGGGTATACCGCCGAGTTGGCGGGACTGGTTCTTTCCGGGGGCGCCATTGTCCTGCTGCTCGCCATGCCCATCGTCGGCCAACTCACAACCAAAGTTCAGGCGCGCTACATCATTGCCTTTGGCTGGCTGTGTTTAGCGATCGCGATGTACTACTCCACCCGGCGCATCGACTTGCTGATCAGCTTCAGTTCGGCCACGTGGTTGCGCGTCGCCCAGGTTGTGGGTCTGGGTTTTCTTTTCGTGCCGATCACGCTGGCGGCCTACGTCGGCATGCCGGCGGAGAAGAGCAACGCCGTCGCCGGCATGGTCAATTTCATGCGCAACATGGGGAGCAGTGTCGGAACTTCGATGGTCACGACGCTGATTGCGCGCCGCTCGCAATTCCATCAGACGACCCTGGTCAGCCACACAACGCTCGGGGAATCAAAGTTTCCAGAACCTGATCAACGGCCTTGCGCAGCGCCTGGCTCACTCCGGAATGAGCCCGCCTGACGCGCAGGTGCGGGCCTACGCCAGCGATTTATCGAACCGTGCAGGCACAGGCTGCGACCCTGGCATACATCGATACCTTCTGGATTCTCGCGGTCGGTGCGGCGATCATGTTCTTTCTGTCTTTTCTTTTGAGAAAGAATGACCCGCATGCAGGCGGCGAGGCGGCGGTCGGTTAAACGAAACGCTGAACGGATAAAGCTGATGGCAGCAGATGCGAGGAACACCGTGATTAAGATCATCACCATTGAACGGGAGTACGGTTGCGGCGGCCGGGAGATCGCGCAGAAGATTGCCGATCGCCTGGGCTGGAAACTATGGGACCAGTTGCTGACCTGCGGAGATTGCCCGGCTCAGCAACTGCGATCAGGCGGAGGTCAAATGTCGCGAAGAACGGGTCGACCCGCTTTACTATCGGCTCTTCAAATCGATCATGCGAGGCAGCTTCGAAGGCAGCCTGAATGTGCACCGGCTGAAGTTGCTGGATGCCGACAGCATTCTCCGGATCACCGAGCGAGTGGTCCAGACAGCGGCATCAACTGGAAACTGTGTCATCGTCGGCAGAGGGTCGCAGCATTTCTTGCGCAATCGGGCCGACACCTTGCGCGTCTTCCTCTACGCCCCGAGGGAAGAGAAAGTGCGCCGCCTTACGGCTGGAGAACATGAGCAAGGCAGAAGCGGAAGAACTGGTGGATACCGTCGATAGCGAGCGCGCCGAGTTCATTGAGAAATATTTCCACCTGGAATGGCCGAACCGGGCGCTCTACCACGCCATGCTCAACACGGCTGTGGGGGACGAAATCGTAATTCGACGCGATTCTGAGCCTCAAGAAAGCTGTGGAGCAGCAACCCTAATGTGCGCGAACCGCGCCCGGCGCTCAGCTCCCCATGGGCTTGTGGAGGTGGCAGGCCACGAAATGGTTCGGCTGGGCCTCGATAAGCGGCGGCTCCTTCTTGGTGCAGATGTCCATGCACTGGTTGCAGCGCGCGGCGAACCGGCAGACGGGCTCAGGGTTGATGGGGGAGGTGAGCTCGCCCTTGAGCAGGATCCTTTCGTGACGATTGTGGATGCGCGCCACCGGAATGGCCGAAAGCAACGCCTCGGTGTAGGGGTGCAGCGGCTTTTGAAAAAGGGCTTCCGCAGGAGCCTTTTCCACCAGTCGCCCCAGGTACATCACAGCGATATCGTCGGAGAAGTGGTTCACCACCGAGAGGTCGTGAGTGATGAAGAGGTAGGTGATGCCCGTATCCCGCTGGATGGTCTTCATCAGATTGAGGATCTGGGCCTGGATGGACACGTCCAGGGAGGACACGGGCTCGTCGCAGACGATGAACTTGGGATTCATGGCTAAGGCCCGGGCGATGCCGACACGCTGGCGGCGGCCGCCGTCGAGTTCGTGGGGGTAGGTGTTGATGAGGCGTTGGGCCAGCCCCACGGTGTCCATCAGATCCAGCACACGCATGAAGCGCTTGTCGCTGTCCGGGATGAGGCCGGCCAGAAGGATGGGCTCCTCGATGGTCTCGGCGATGGTCTTGCGAGGGTTGAGCGAGGAGTAGGGGTCCTGGAAGATGATCTGCATCTCCTGGCGCATGTAGCGCAGCTCGCTCGTGTTCAATTTGCGGAGGTCCTTGCCGTTGAAGAACATCTCGCCGCTGGTGGGCTCGATGAGCCGCAGGATGGTGCGCCCCAGGGTGGTCTTGCCGCAGCCCGACTCGCCTACGACTCCCAGGGTCCGCCCTTCCTCGATCGTGAAGCTCACGTCGTCCACGGCATGGAGAGTTCCGGCAGCCACGTGGAAGTATTTTTTGAGGTTCTTCACCTCTAGCAGTATCTCGCCCAAAGAATTCACCTCACAGCATGTTCTCGACCGTTTCGTTGTACAGGTGACAGGAGACATAGTGCGTGTCGCTCAACCACCTCACCTGGGGAAGGTCCCGCGAACATTCCGGTTTCGCGTAGGAGCAGCGGGGATGGAACGCACATCCCGGCGGCAGGTTCATCGGATCGGGAATCAAACCTGGGATCGGCTTGAGCTCCGCGCGCCTGTTCTCGATGTCCGGCAGGGAGTCGAAAAGGCCCCGGGTGTAGGGGTGGCGCAGGTTGTCAAAGATGTCGGCCAGGGTGCCGCATTCCACGATGCGCCCAGCGTACATGATGCCCACGAAGTCGCACACCTCGGCCACGATCCCCAGGGCATGCGTGATCATGAGCATGACCATCGGGGATTTCTCCCTGAGCTCTCTAATGAGCTTGAGCACCTGGGCCTGGATGGTGACGTCCAGGGCAGTGGTGGGCTCGTCGGCGATCAAGATGCCCGGGTTGCAGGCCAGGGCGATGGCAATGATCACGCGCTGCTTCATGCCCCCCGAGAACTGGTGCGGGTACTCCGACACGCGGTCGCCCGGAATGCCCACCATCTCCAGCATGTTCGTGGCCTGTTGCAGGGCTTCCTTGTCGCTCACCTTGCGGTGGATCTTCATGCCCTCGGCGATCTGCTCGCCCACGGTCTTGATGGGGTTGAGCGAGGACATGGGGTCCTGGAATACCATGGCCACCTGGCTGCCGCGCATCGCCCGCAACTGCTTGGGGGACAATTTGAAAACATCCTGCCCATTCACGAATATCTCGCCGGAAACGACCCTGCCCGCCGGCTTGGGAACCAGGTTGAGGATGGAAAGGGCGGTGGTGGTCTTTCCGGCTCCAGTTTCCCCTACCAGGCCGAAGGTCTTGCCGGCGGGAATGGTGATGTTCACCCCGGTAACGGCGTGCACGATCTCGTCGTCGACGACGTACTCCACCGTGAGGTTTTTGATTTCCAAACTGTTCTGTTGCGCATCCATCGCGTTGCTCCCGTTAGTGTTTGAGCCGGGGATCGAGGGTGTCCCGCAATCCGTCGCCCAGGAGGTTGAGCGCCAGGATGGTGAAGAAGATGGCCAGGCCGGGGGCCATGACAATATGTGGAAAATCGCGCATGTAGGTGCGCCCCGAGGCGAGCATGTTACCCCATTCTGGAGTCGGGGGCTGGATGCCCAGCCCGATGAAGCTCAAGGCGGCGATGGTCAGAATGGCGTTGGCAACGTACAGTGTGACCTGCACGATGATGGGGCCTATGCAGTTGGGCAGCACGTGGCGGGAGATGATGCGCTTGTCCACTGCGCCGATGGAGCGTGCGGCCTCAATGTATTCGTTGTCGCGCACTCCCATGACCGCCGAGCGCACCACCCGCGAGAACTTGGGCGAGAAGGCCAGGCCGATGGCGATGATCAGGTTCAGCTTGGTGTTGCCGAAGGCCGCGATAATGGCCAGGGCCAGGAGCACGTCAGGCAGACAGAGGAAGACGTCCATGGCGCGCATGATGACGCTGTCGGTCTTCCCGCCGTAGTATCCGGCCGCCCCGCCCAGCACCAAGCCGACCATCAGCGACACGAAAATCGCCGAGATGCCGATGAGCAGGGATACCCGTGCGCCGTACACGATGCGAGCCAGGATGTCGCGGCCCAGTTCGTCGTTGCCTAACCAGTGGTTCATGCTGGGCGGCTGAAGGCGGTCGGCGATGTTCATCTTGATCACCACGGTGTCGTAGTTCGCGATCCAGGGAGCGGTGACGGCGACGGCCACGATGATGCAGAAGATGATCAAGCCGGCTACGGCCGTCTTGTTCTTCAAGAAGCGCAGCCACAGCTCGTGAGCGATGCTGTTCTTCTTGAACTGCGCGTAGAATTCCTTTTTAGTCGTGAACGGCCTGGCCGTGGAGGTGGCTTGCATCAGGCTCTCCTCGCTCCGGCACGATATTGCGCACGGATTCTGGGATCGATGTAGGCGTAGATGAGATCGACGATCAGGTTGGATACCGCGACGGTGATGGCCATGACCACCAGGCATCCCAGGACGCAAGGCGTGTCGCGCTGGTTGATGGCCTCCACCAGCAGGCGGCCCATGCCCGGGATAGAGAACACGGTTTCGGTGAGCACCACACCGCCCAGGAGCGTTCCCACGTCCATCCCGATGATGGTGATGGTGGGCATGAGGGCGTTGCCCAGGGCGTGGTCGTAGATCACGCGACGTTCGCTGACACCCTTGGCCCGGGCCGTGCGGATGAAGTCCTGGCGAATGGCTTCCAACATCGAAGATCGCGTTGTCCGCATGATATTGGCCATGTAGTTGAATCCCAAGGCAACGGCGGGCAGGATCAGACTTTTTATGCCTTGGTCCAGACCGCTGGACGGCAGCCAGCCCAGCTTCACCGAGAAGAGCAGGATGAGCAGGAGGCCCAGCCAGAAGATCGGCATGGAAACGCCCATCAGGCCGAAAACCATTGTGCACTGGGAGAGGAACGAGTTGGGTTTGGTGGCCGAAAAGATGCCGATGGGGATGCCGAATGACACGCACAGTAGCATAGCAAAGCCGACGACCCAGGCCGTATTGGCCAATCTGGGACGCAACTGGTCGAGCACCGGGGCGTGCATGACGTAGGACATGCCGAAGTCGCCCCGCATGAGGTTCGTGATGTAGTGGAAGTACTGCACGACGAGGGGTTGGTCGAGACCCAGCTGCACTCTGAGCTGCGCGCCCAGCTCAGGGGTGTAATCGCTGCCAAGGATGGTGGTCGTCACATCGCCCGGGGTCATGGACAATATGGTGAAGACGATGAATGTCAGCACCAGGATCACCGGGATCAATGCGAACAGCCGTTTGATGATGTAACGGACCATGCGGTCTTCTTCCTTCTTCCGGTGGACGAGGCCATCCGGTTCGTTCGCGCGGAGCTGCCGTGTGCTGCGGAGCTCCGCGCGAACAGTGTGCCCTGAAACCGGCGCCGACCCGGGGTCCCCAGTGACGGCTGTTTTGCCGTTGCTGGGGTGGACGCAGCCCGTCGCCGGGCGTCAGCTGCTAGTAGTGCAGCTTGTAGTAGTTAAAGGGCTTCTCGACGGTCATCTCGACGCCCTTCAGCTTGTCGTTGCTCAGGGCGTACACCTTGGTCACGTACAGATCCACCTCGGGGGACTCATCCGCCAGGAACTCCTGCACCCGCTTGTAGACCGCGACGCGCTTGGCCTCGTCGAAGGTGCCGCGGCCTTCCGCGATCATCCCATCGAGCTTGGGGTTCTGATACCAGACGCGGTTGACGCCGCCGATGCCATCCTTGCTGAAGCGCCGCGACAGGAACATGTCCGGATCCCAGTAGCAGCCCCAGCTGGTCACGAACATGGGGGCCTGGTGGCCGGCGATGCGGGCCGGGAAGACCGCGTTGTCGATGCGCACGATCTCGACCTTGATGTTGATCTCGGCCAGGTAGGCCTGGACCGCGGTGGCGATGCGCTCGGCCTCGTCACGGAAGACCACGAGCTGGGTGGTGAAGCCCGGGCAGTTGGCCTCCTTCATCAGGGCCTTCGCCTTTTGCACGTTATAGGAGTACTTGTTGAGCGGGTTCTGGATGGCCCCGAGCACGGTGGGGGCGGGGGCGAAAGTGGCGCTGTTGTACAGGATCACTCCCCGGCCGTCGTGGCCGACCTTCATGGTGCCGTCGTGGTCCACGGCGAATGCCACGGCCTGGCGCACCAGCTTGTTCTTAAACCAGCCGTTAGTGTTGTCCATGCCCAGGTGCCAGACCAACGCCGAGGGCTGATCCCACAGCTTGAGCTTGGGGTTCTTCATCACGCGGTCGTAGTCGGTGGGCGAGAATTCGGCGTTCAGGTCGGCGGCCCCGGTCTCGATGGCGATCGTCCGGTTGGTGCCTTCGGGGATGACCTTGATGGTCAGGGTCTTGTTCTGGGCCACCTCGCCCTTCTGGAAGTAGCCGTCGAAACGCTCGAACTTCACGGAGTCGCCGATCAAGCGGCTGACGAACTTGTAGCGGCCGCTGCCGATGGGCTTGGACCAGTCCTTGGTCTGCTCTGCCTTCTGGGCGTAGCTCTTGGGCACGATGCTGGTGGCCACATGCGTCAGGGCGGAGGTCATCGCCGGGTACGGACCATCGGTGATGATGGCGAGCGTCCTGTTGTCGATCTTCTTGATCTCCTTCACCGGTTTGAACAGGGCGCCGATGGCCGCACTGTTCTTACCCCTGTTCAGCGAGTACACCACGTCATCCACGGTCAGGGTGGTGCCGTCGTGGAACTTGACGTTTTCCCAGATAGTGAAATGCCACTCCGTGTTGCTCACCCGCTTGTAATCCTTGCACAGCTCCTTGACGTCGCCAGCGAGCCTGTTCTTGGGATAGGTGAACAGCCGGCTGTAGATGTTGTAGAGCACGTACTGGTTGTTGAGGTCGGACGTCGCGGTGGGGTCGAAGCTGATCATGTCCAGCGCCTGGACGACCGTGATGTTGCCATCGCGCCCTGGTTTCTGATCAACGGCGAACACGCCGCTCGCGAACAGGGTGACAGCCAACAGTGAAAACACAACTACGGCGAGGAATCGTCTCATCATATTCTCCTGAAATTGGTTAACGCCAGTTGTTGCCTTTTCGATTTCGGGCATGGTTCCTTCATCAGGAATCTCTTTTTTTTCAGCTCTGAATGCGGCTGAAATTGTACTCCTTGGGAGTGACTTTGCAAGCCCAACTTGACCTGCCCGACATTCTGTACCGGTAGGATTGTTAGTGCAGCGCAGTCCACGGACAAGTTGACTCGCCGTCGGGACTATGCGGGCATTTGTCACAGCAACACCGGCTGGTGCGCCGGTAAGACCTGCAGGATTACGGACGGAGGACTTACGAATGAACTACACACGTATCCCGCACGCAAACCTGAGGTGTGCATCGTAGGTACATATAAACGAGATGAAGAGGATTGGTGGAGGCGAGGGGAGTTGAACCCCTGTCCGAAAATGCTGCCAGCAAGGAGTCTACATACTTAGTCGCATTCCAGCGCGGCTCCCAGACTCACGAGCGAACTCGCAAGACCGTGCCGCATGTTCACCTCTCGCGCTAAGAATGGACAAGAAACGCGAGCGGCTAGCCTGAAGGTCTTACCCCAAACTCCCAGACGTAGAGTTCAGAGCCAGTCCGCTGTATGACGCCCTTCCCGCAGCCCACGGACAAAGCCACGGAGGACGGCTACCTACAATTAGGCAGCGTATGCCAGCTGTTGATTGTTGGCAATTATCGTTTTGCACACGATTACGGGTGCATGCACCCCGGTATGCCTCCTGGCCGCATCCATTCCCGTCGAAGCCGTGACGCCCCCATCTGAACTGCATGTGCGTCGGCTGTATTGCACAGCCGGCTGAAACTGGTTTCCATTGTCGCAACCGCAAACCGCGGCTGCGCCAACATCATGGCGACCGTTTTCAAAGAACTATCTTCAATCTTAGTAGATGGAAGCGAGAAGTCAACCCCAAGGCCGAGTCGCACCTAGGTCGAAACTTTCTCCGCCACCAACCCATTGGATGCTCCCAAAGGCATCGGGGCTCTTCAATGCACCTCACGCCGGCCCTCAACGAGGGACTGAGATTCCGGCATTAAGGCGAACGTGATCCGCACCATTTACAATAGTTCGTCATCGCATCACAGCCAATCTGCTGCTGTCTGTGATTCCGGGATTGCGGAAAATTGAAACTCGGACGAGTTCGTTTCATCAAAGTCCCGTAGCCTCTTTCAACAAGATTCCGTGCGGAAGAAGGCGGTAACAGAATACCGATGGCAGTTCTGGTGAGAGATGAGATCAGCCAAGTGAATCCCGACTGTATTCGGTTCGAACAAATACCGCATGTCTCGCGGCTATTCCTCGATTTCCTGGCACGCCCGGCTGGGTTGGACCGCTTCTTCGCCCCGAACAGCATTGCGGCAATTGCCGAACACGCGCGCACTCTCGACTTCGATCCTCAGCGCCGGCAAGCCATTGCGGATGTGCTGGAGCGTCAGAACCGCGAGTGGGGAGCCTCCGCCGCGACACTCGCCTCGATTGCGCGTCTGCGGGCAGGTGCAGTTGCCGTGGTCAGCGGCCAGCAGGTCGGACTATTCGGCGGCCCTCTCTATTCGATTCTGAAAGCTGCTTCGGCCGTGCAACTGGCGGCAGAGCTGTCGTCGAAGGGGGTCGATGCGGTTCCGTTGTTCTGGCTGGCAACCGAAGACCATGATCTAGCCGAAGTAAATCAGGTGCCGCTGCCCGCGGCTGATAGCCGGTTGGAAATCGTGACGGCATCGGTGAAGGCCGGCGCCAACATGCCCGTCGGAGAAGTGCGTTTCGGACCGGAGATCGAAGCGCTGGTCGAGCGGGCTGCACGGCATCTCGATCCGGAGATCAGCGCCATGCTGAAGTCCAGCTATCGTGCGGGCGAAACCTTCGGCAGCGCCTTCGGCCGCTTGTTCAGCCAGGTATTCGCCGGCACCGGCCTCATCCTGATGCAGCCGCTGGACAAGGATGTGCATGCCATCGCCAAGCCCCTGCTGCGAAGCGCCGTGCAACGGGCCGAAGAACTGGATTTGGGATTGTTGCGCCGGGGCAAGGAGTTGCAGGCTGCCGGCTACCATGAGCAGGTAAAGGTCACGGCCTCTTCGACTCTCCTGTTTATTTTCCAGGATGGTGAGCGATCGGTAATGCAGATCGCCGGCGACGATTTTCTGGTGCGCGCCCAGAGACTGTCGCGCGCCGAGGTTTTGCAGCGGCTCGAGGAGCATCCCGAGCAGTTCAGCCCAAACGTACTGCTGCGCCCGGTGATCCAGGACTACCTTCTGCCCACAGTGGCCTACTTCGGAGGCCCGTCTGAGATCGCCTACTTTGCGCAGGCAGCGGTGGTATATCAGAATCTGCTTGGCCGTGTTACCCCCGTCCTTCCGCGTCTGAGCCTGACGGTGGTCAATAGCCGCCTGCAGCGTCTGCTGCGGCGTTATGAGCTGCAGTTGCCGGATTTGTTTCGCGGCGAGATCCACCTGCGCGAACTGCTGGCGTCACGCGCCCTTCCGTCCGCCGTGCAGGAGCAATTCGAGCAGGGAACTCAGACCATCGACAAGCTGATTGCGCAGTTCACGGAGCCCTTGCGACAGCTTGATCCGACCCTTGTGGACGCCACCGAAAGAGCGGGGCGCAAGATGCATCACCAGGTCAAGCGGCTGGCGGGAAAGGCGGCGCGTGCCGAGTTGCGCAAGAACCAGCAATTGTCGCGCGAGGCGGCAGAGCTGATGAACGGGCTATTTCCGGCCAATACCTTGCAGGAGCGGATCATTCCGGGCGTTTTTCTGCTGAGCGCGCACGGGATGAGCCTGCTGGAGAGGCTGGTGGAGGCGGCCGGTAACCATTGTCCTGGGCACCAGATGCTTTATCTCTGAACCATCGTAAATTCGTCCGCGCCGGGGTCCCCGCTACACGCGCTTTTCGTGTAGTGGGGTGGAAATCTGGGGTAACATCTAGGACATGGCAAAGAACCCTCCATCGTCATCGTTCGAAATTGTTTGTCCATGCTGCGAGGCGGTGCTGAAGGTCGATTCCGCCGCACGGTCCGTGATCGCTCATACGCCGAAAGCTACTCCCAAAATGTTCAACGACTTCGAGGAGGCGGCCCGCTCCATGAGAGAGCAGGAGGGCCGCAAGGAATCGATATTTCGACAGTCCGTTGAGAACGAGAGAAACAAATCGGATTTGCTGGAGAAGAAGTTTCAGGAGGCCGTCCGCCGTGCTAAAGAAACTCCTGATACGCCCGGCAAGCCGTTGCGCGATTTCGACTTGGACTAGAGATCAGACCACTTTCGCGTGGACCACGACGCCGCCGTACTCGCTCAATCTCGTTCGCATCATCTCCGCCCCTTGCTCCTTGGGCATCGCGGGACACGCCGTGGGGTGCCGGAAAACACATTTGTCGCCTTCGATAAGGCGTTGCGGGACGGCTGCGACGGCTTCGAATTCGACGTTCGGCTCAGCTCAGATGGGCGCGGCGTCGTCTGTCATGATCCGACTCTGTGCGGTCTGGAGATAGCCCAGTCGAGTTTTTCCGACCTGCTCGCCGCATGCACGGCGAAATCCAGCCCGTTGCCTTGCCTCGAAGATGTGCTCGCCAAATACGCCGAGCGTGCGTTCCTCGACATTGAGCTGAAAACCGAGGGCCTTGAAGAGGCGACAATCGAGTTGCTTGCCCGCTTCCCGGCGAAGCGCGGAGCCGTCATTTCGTCGTTTTTCCCGGAGGTTCTGCGAAAGCTCGCCATCCTTGATGCGGAGTCCGCGGCACGCAAAGTAGCCGCGCGTGTTGGGGCAGAGGAGCTTCCGCTCGGTTTTATCTTTGATAATCGAGAGTCGATGCGGCAATGGGAGCTGCTTCCGGTCACGCACGTGATGCCGCGCCAAGATCTGCTGGACCACTGGTTGGTGAATGAGTTTCACGCCGCCGGCAAACAGGTGTTTGCGTGGACCGTGAACCGGGAACGGCGGATGCGCACGCTGACGGAAATGGGAGTGGATGGCTTAATCTCCGACGATCCGGCATTGCTTATAAGTTTTATACAAAGCCTTATTCCGTAAAGAACTGCATGCATTACCTCGCGCAACACTTAACGTGTTATGGTGCCCCACGTTCGCCCGAAGTTGGCTAACGTGGGGTTGTTTCCTGCCGCACCTTCCGCAATCTGGTGGCCCACATTTGCCGCAGTTGGCAAATGTGTGGGAGTTCGAAGCCGACGACTCTGGCCCGCGCTTTGCTTGATGGACTCGGCTCAATTACATTGAATCGATGAGCGAAACAGGTGAGCGCTTCGAACGCGCCGTCGCAATTATGGCGCGCCTCCGTGCTCCCGGCGGTTGTCCCTGGGACCGGGAACAGACCTTTGACACCATCAAGCAATACACGCTGGAAGAAACCTACGAGGTAATTGAGGCAATTGAGAATCGCGACTGGTATGAACTTACCGGCGAGCTTGGGGACCTGCTGCTCCAGGTGCTTTTCTACTCGGAGATGGCAAAAGAAGAAGGCCGTTTCTCCGTGGATGACGTGCTGGACCGGCTTTCCAGCAAGCTGGTAACGCGTCATCCCCACGTGTTTGGCGACGTCAAGGCGGATACCTCCGCGCAAGTGCTGCGCAACTGGGAGGCGATTAAACAACAGGAGCGCAAGCAGCGTGAACCGGTCCGGCAAGGGGAAGATGAAAAGCCGAAGTCGATCCTCGCTGGCGTCTCATCGGCAATGCCTGCACTGCTGGAGGGATTGAAGCTCAGCAACAAGGCTGCTCACGTGGGCTTCGACTGGCCCAACATCGAAGCTCTCTTCGACAAGCTCAAAGAAGAACTCGAAGAGCTGCGGCACGAGGTGAATCAGATACCGCCGCCGGGGCCGACGCCCATCGGCCGAGGCATTGCCGGCTCGCGCGGACAGGTGCTGCCCGAGGAACTGAAGGCGCGACTGGAGGATGAGGTCGGCGACCTGCTGTTTGTGCTGGTGAATGTCGCGCGCTATCTGGATGTCGATCCCGAGTCTTCATTGCGTAAGACGAACCGCAAATTTCGGCGGCGTTTCCAGCATGTGGAGGAGGCGGTGCGCCAAGCAGGGAAGAAGCTGGAAGATGCTTCGCTGGACGAGATGGAAGCGCACTGGCAGGCTTCCAAAAACGACGAAAAGTAAGACCTATTCTGAAACCGCTCTTGCCGTTTCCGCAGGGGCCGATGCGAGCTGATCGCCGGATTTACGGAGCATTTCGAGCGCCTGCCTCACGTTCATCTTGGGCACTGGACGGAAATCCCACTCGGTTTCCGTCACCTCAATGTGGAGGTGCTTCACCAGCACGATCCGGCCATCAAATTTCGTTTGCATCCGGGTGGTGTCCCAATGCCCGTTGCCCACGTCGCCCTGTTCGAGGACGAATCTCCCGCCCTTATAGAACCTGCCGAGGATTCCCAAGCCGAAATCCACGTCTCTGAACAGGGTTCCGTCGATCTTTGCCAAACGCATCGCATGGGTATCGATCCAGACTTGGCCTTTCATTCCCGTGTAAATCTGTGTCTCACGGTCGGGCGGAGCGAAGTTTGGATTCGGCGAAAAGTCCAGCTTTACCACATGGTGCCCCTGTGGCGTCGTTTCGCTTCCCGCATATTCATAGTTGAACGCAGCCGGCAGGGCGCGAAGCAGTCTTTGAGTATGCTGCTCGTCTTCTCTTTGCTGCTTTGCCTTTTCACGCATCTTTGCAGGGTCAAGCAGGCGATTGATTCGATCGTCATCGGCTTTGCGCTGCTCTGGCGTCAAGGGCTCATTGTTGATTGCCAACAGCCGACTGATAAGGCCATCCGGCGTCTCGACCATCTGCCTGGTCTGCGAGCCCTTCGGCTTTACGACGCGGTCTGTCCAGGTGTAGAACCGCGCGCTTTTCGGGTTCCGCTCCTCGTTTGCTATCGCCTTGCGCACCAATTCGATAGGGGGCGTTGGCGGTTGAGTTTCGGGCTGCTGCGCCGACAGGCCCACAACGGCGGCAAGCAACATCAGAGCTGCTGCGAAAACGGGATGTCGATTGCGCAAACGCATCGTCGAAGAATAGCCTACTGGAATCTTATAGCCTTTTGGACGTCGTCTGCAGCAACGCCGTTGTCAGTGTGAACACCGGAATCGGGAGTTCCACTCTCCTGCTGTCGATAGCTCGAAGATACACCTATTCTGAAAAGGTTCGGGAGAGAGAGTGCGTGTGCGAGTCAGTGGCTCAAAAAAAGGCCAACCGCTTGGTTGACCTTTTAAATCATCAGATTGTCGTTATCGGTCCGGCTGGAAAGGCAGTCCCAGTGTCTCGTCCGGAGCGCATCAGCAAAACCGCTGTTCCCCTGGTTTCGGCCATGCCGCCAGCGATCCGCCAACCGAACCGATGATTACTCCTTAAGCAAGATGCAGGCCAAACTACCCGTTTTGGATCAATCGGCCAACAGCACTGAAAATAAAGAGCTTTGCTGGTTTTAGCGGCCAAATCAGCCGGACCCTAGCAGGGCGAAAAAGAAATATTCAGCGTTACTAGTCGATAATTAGCACTGAGTTCCACGCGGATGCTTCTGATGAGCATCTCGGTTCCTCTCCGGGCAAGGACCTCATTTTCGAACTAGTTCATTTTCCGAGGCCGGTACTTAGAGCTTCTTTGACAGCCGCTTCAGCCAGAATCGCCGTTGCATCGAGCCTGATAAAGCTTTCCTTCAGGTATGGGAACACCAGCGGTATCTCGGTGCATCCAGCCAGGACAGCTTCCGCCGCATGGCTTCTGATGACCTTGTCGAGTTGCGCCAGAAACGGGTTGTTCTCTATTTGTCCGGCTTTCACGGCG
>CAWFVJ010000021.1:0-329156 GCA_963819175.1 uncultured Acidobacteriota bacterium | reverse complement strand
TTTGAGGACGGGACTTAAGTTGTTTAACATCAACGAGCTTTAGTGGTACCTCAGCCGAACTGTCTTGTTAAGTCCTTTCATTTCTGTGGGCGGCTGTCAGTCATTTTCTTATCGGAGCCCCAAACTGGAGCCCCCCAAGTGTTCGCCCAGCTTTCGCCCGTGAGCATAAGTCGCTAACATAAATACCTGGTAGGCGCATAGCGTTCGCTGGTCTGTCGATGGTTAGCTGGCGCCGCGCTTCACGTACGGTCACCATCTGCCACACACTGTGAACGACCAAGCCGTTTTACCTTTGGCACTCCTAGCAACGGTGCCGGAGAGTCCGCTTTCGACCTTTTAGCACAGGGGCAGTTCAGTCCATCGGATCTGCTGTTGCGCAGTTTGGTTTGTCAAATCTAAATAGTTGAAAATGGAGGCATTTCCGTCGGAGGAACCCGTTTTGATTGGTCTGATTTAGCCCTGATCAGACGCTTATTGGCAGCCAATTGGCAGCCACACTGGACCGGAGTTGGCCCTGGTACGAATCAACAACCCGTTACTAAGTTGTTAGTCCCCGCTTATTCTGCGAACGGATGAACGTTAGCGTTCGGTCGTCTGCTTCTTGGCCTGCTGTTTCACGAACTCGAACGCGCAGGGACGGCCTACGATGCCGAGGCCTTTGTCGCGGGTGCCCGTGCCCTGTGTATCCTGGAATTGGGCCTTGATGTTGTAGCTATAATCGTCGCCCTTTCCGGTGAAGACCCCACGGGCATAAGCCTTCGAGACGACGATGCCGTTCGCAGACAGCTTGGCGCTGCCGTCGTCCTTAATCTTGCCTTCGATTAGTAGGTATCCGGGGTCCCCTGCGATGCCGTGCTCTCCGCGAAAGTCGCCTGCATTGACCGCGCCGGGAAACTGCCACGTGTACCCCTCGGTGTTCCCTTTTGGAGGGCAGGTCATCTTGGTAAGCCACTTGCCGTCGAAGCGTTCCCCTGCGACCGAAATCCCTGGCAGGAAGACCAGGGTGCAAACCACCAGAAGTAGGATTATCCGCATATCTCTTTCCCCGTGACGCGAATTAATCGTCAAACTCGCACATCCGCCGGTACAAATAAGTAACCGTCTAGCTCCACGTTCTCCCGAGGCGGCCTCCGACGAAGTTAATGGCCAATCTTTCACATCTTTCAGAACTAATGGTAGTTTCCAATCAAGACAAATGGAGCCCAGTAAAACGGGTGAGAATAGCCTATGTCACTTGGCGTGGGGGTTGAGTCCTCGACGGTTTGAACACCGCGATGGCTGCCAGTTTGCGGGGACACAGCAGGTCCACGCAGGAGTGCAAGCTGCGCCTGACGCAACGCCTCCGCTTTGCCATCGGCGGGATACTCTGCCCATCTGGCGTAGAAGTCGCTCATAATCCGGCTGGTACTCGCATCGTTTACGTCCCACAGCGTGGCCAGTACGGCTTCAGCACCTTTCTGCTGGGCAATCATCCCCAAGCTATCCATTTCCAGACCATTCCTTGATTTGTAATCCTTCGCCGTACTGCAGGCTGAAAGTGTGAGAAGGCGCGTTCCGCGAAACGCCACCGAGGAATTCTCCATCTCGGAGAGATTCCACTCATACCCTGTCGCCGTTCCGGCGTTTTCTCCGCCTAGCATCAGGTATGGTTCGCCGCCGCCGCCCGTCTCTACAACGAAGTGGCTGGCAATATGTACCACGGGTACACTTTTGCCAGCACCAAGCTCTGTCTTCAACGCAGCCAGTGTGAATTGTTCATTGGGCAGCAGCTTTCCTTCCATCGGGCCATGTGACTCAGGCGCGGCAGAGTCGTGGACTACGGAATCCAACTCCGGCATAACGCCGGGCAGCGCCGGCATTCCGCCGTAACTCTTGGACAGGCCCATCGCCAGCGCGCTGTGCACGGCCCCACTCGAGAGCGGTGAATTCGTCATGTGGCCGTAACTCTCGGGAGTGAAGAGAACGTTGTTAAAACGCTCGACCATGTAATGCTGGCCATCAAAGAGCGCGCCAATCGGTAGGTAGCGCAACGCATCGTCCAAGGACCACAACAGCGTTGGGACAGGCCCCTTCCTGTCAGGCGGAGCTTCCAGCGCTTTCAACTCATCTGCCAAAGGGGCTACGACCATGACATATAACTGTGCCAACTGTGGCTTGGGATCGGACGCACGCGCGCGCAGAGCTTTCAGCGACTCAAATGCCTTGTCGCGCAACTCCGCAGTCGTGGCCTTCAACTCAAATTTCTTTCGCGTGTTGGCTGTGACCACAATCGCGTAGGCGTGCTCCTCTCCCAGCAGCAGCCGGATTCCAATTACACGTGGCCCCAGCTTCGCCAGCGTGTTCTGGAGATAGCTTCGCGCGGAGTTCTCTGGTTGTTCGGCGCTGGGTTTCTGCTCCAGCTCCGGATAAATTGTGTTCGTCAGGAACGCCTGGATCTCTGCTTTTTTCTGCTCAATGCTTGCGATCAGTGTTTCAAGGCGAGTGTCTTCCTCGGGAGTGCGCGAGGCTTTGGCTTGCAAGACGGCATAATCGATGCAGAGCTCCGCGATTGCCCGGGCCATCTTCTCCAGGGTCGGCAACTGGTTGTGCACGTTTTGCTGCGAAGTAGTGAACTTCAGTGGCTCAAATTTCGCCGCAGTACCTGCACCGCGCACAATGTCTTTCAATTCCTGCTCTTTGAGCAGATCGAGAATCTGTTCGGCTTCGCCGAGCCGGCCGGCCTGTACCAACAACTCCGCCAGCACCCGATAAGCCCCCGACTTTGACTGCGCGAATCCAGCCTGAAGGTCTTTGTCGAGCCCAGAGATATTCTTGCGAATACGCTGATAGGAGTTCACTGCTTCCATGCCAAAGAATATCGCTACATCGGGGCGATGCTGCTTGCGGAAACCGAACATCAGCGTGGTTTCGATTCCACCCTCGATCCCCGGATCGCCAGCAGCCTTTGCCAGCGACAAGGCAGCAATTGTGCTAGCTAACGCTTTCTCCGGTTGTTCAAGCGCCGAGAAGGCCCAGCCGATGGTCATCAGCGCTAACGCTTCGCCGCGCTGGTCCTTCACCTCGCGCCAGATGGCGAGCGCGCGTATGTCGAAGTCGAGCGCTTTGTCCGCCTCTCCCAACAACGAGTAATCTCGGCCCATATTGTTCAGCGTCATCGCTTCGCCCCGACGGCCGCCTGTCTCGCGAAAAATCGGCAACGCCTGGTTGCAGTATTCCAGCGCCTTGCCCGCCTGCCCCATATCGGCATAGGCTCTGCCAATATCGCTCAAGGCCAACGCCTCTCCGTTTCTGGCCCCCACCTCGCGCCATATGGGCAGAGCCTGCTTGTAATAGTCAAGCGACGTCTGCTGTTGCCCGAGGTCGCGATACAGCCGGCCCAAGCTGTTCAGTGTCAGGGCTTCACCCTGCCGATTACCGCTTTCGCGCCAAATTGCCAGTGCTTTGTTATAGGAACCCAATGAATTCTGCTTCAGTCCCAGGTCGGCATTCACGCTACCCAAATTGTTCAGCGTCAGCGCCTCACCTTCTCGCACTCCGGCTTCGCGCCACATAGGCAGCGCCCGGTCGAAATAGTCCAGCGCTTCCCGCCCCCTGCCCATGTCGGAATAGGTCCTTCCAAGGCTGTCGAGCGTACTCGCCTCGCCGGCGCGGCCAATCGTCTCCCGCCAGTTCGGCAGCGCCTCGTTCCACTCTTTCAGCGCCTTCAGTTGTCCCAGGTTGCGGTACATCTGGCGCATCGTCATACCTTTGTTGCCGCGCTTGTCAGCCTCGTGCCAGAGTGACAGGGCCTCGTTCAGACGCTTCAGCGCCTCTTCTCTTTGCCCCAGGTTGTTATATGATTTGCCTATGTAAGTCAGCGTGGTGGCCTCGCCCTGCCTAAGCTCCAGCGCGCGCCACTATGGGTAGCGATTGGCTGAACAGCGCCAGTGCCTTGTCCTCCTGCCCCAGATCCGTGTACACCCTGCCCATAGCGTTTAGCGTCACTGCCTGGGCAACCTGATCACCCGCGCTCTGTTCAATTGGCAATGCCTCATTCAGGCACTCCAGCGCTTTTTGCATCTTCCCCGAAAGCCGGTACAGCGTGCCAAGAAAAAACAGTTCCCTGGACACTTCTCTTGTGTTCTTGCCTTCGCGCGCCTGCGCAAGCTTGTTCTCACGCTCAATGATCTGATCCCGCAGAGGAGAACCCTGTGCGGCGGCGCCTTTTGCAGCCATTAGTAGAGCGATGCTCAGGCATGCCGCAACCAGTAACTTCTTTGCCGGGCGCATCTTGCCCCGATTTGCCACGCCGGTGAGCGGGTCGAGGGCGGAGGCGACCATCATGAATCTGCGTGGGGAAATAGGCATGGTTGTTCTCCTTCTGAGGAAGGCTGGTTAGGCTTACCGAGTTGTTCAACTGACGTGCCAGCGATGGGAATCATTTCGTCGCGTCCTTAGGAATGCTGCGCACCGTCATAAACGATATGCCCCAGTTGGTAGGCATCTCGCCGGGAGATCCGCGAGTCCCGCCGCTGGTTTGATTCAACAGCCTTTCCAGGGGTGATCGCCCTCCCCGCGTGCCGCGCGAGGCGACCCCCGCAAAGTTCAACATGTAGGGATCAGGCAATGGCTGCGCGGTGCTGAGTAATATCAGCGTGTCCACGCCAAAGGGTGGACCAATGCGCAGTGTCCGCGCGCCGGGCAGGAAAAATTGGCGGCCATTGTCGGCGGCGTTGGGAAACTGATTTTCGGCGTAGTTGCCCGGATAAAGAACCGTGCCTTTGCCGTGGCAATCAATGTCGAGAATATAGACCCACCGCTTCTCTACGACCCGATGGTTGGACCGCAAGGCCATTTTCAGCAGATCGCCCTGGCGCACGGGCTCATCATTAGCAAGCGGCGATTCGCGTGATTCCGGAACCAACGCGAGGGAGTAGTACCCGGTCGCGGACGCGGCCGGGCTACCCGCCAGTTTGAGCCAGCCATGGACCTTGGAGAGCAGTGATGCGAAGTTGTTCAACGCCGCGCCATACTCTTCAATAGCGCTTGCGTCGCCAACCACCACCCAGTCGCTGCGTACCGGATACTGTGAGTTCGGGGAGCATCCGGGGCTGTGGCCGCCAATGGCGGATGCGGGAGGGCCAGCCGCAAGCTCATTCTTGTGAAACCAGGCATAGGCAGGTCCGTGCTCGGTGAGAACTCCTGTAAGAGCATAGTGGGCACTGGCAAGATCGGCCGCGGACTGGACGGCGCTATGTTGGTCACCCAGTGCGAACGTCGCAGCTAACTCACGCGATGGCGGAAGATTCACCCAGAGCTTCGCTCCCGCGGGAAGATGGCGCTTCAGAACACTCGCTGTCAGTTGCGTACCGAGGCTTACGGAGGATGTCGTGCCGGCTTGTTGCAGCGTCCAGTTTGTGCCGTCCCAGCTTAGGATGTGTGTCCACGGCTCCTCTGCTGGATCGGCGACGGACGTGGCTCCAGCAGCTTTGATCTGGACCGTAGCTGCAAAGATCTGGTCATGCGAGAGATTGGAAGGCCAATGCCAGACGAGCAGCGGCGCCGACTCTGCCGAGATCCAATTCGTCAGTTCGAACACTTCACCGGGATCAACCTTGGCTCCCGAAGGGCTAATGACTTTGGCTGAAGAGCGCGCGATGCCCTCCAGACTGGCAACACGAAGCTGGATGGTCTGTCCCCTGCCGTTCGGCAAAATCGAAGTGAACTCGCTGCCAATCCCAATGCCGGAGACGCGGCCGATGTCTAGCCAGACGTTGCCATCGTCGCCGGTCTTGAGTGCGGCGGTGCGAATCTTGCCTGAGCCCGACGCTGAGCCTCCGAAGAGCGGTTGCTCGCGCCGTGCCTGAGTGGCGTCCAAATCGGGTTCCTCATCGGGGACATCGCCACTCTCAAGAACCGCCTTTACGCGCTGGTAGAGCAGGGCAGCCGGAGTGTCTGCGGGCAATGCCTGCAGTGCTTCAACCAGTGCGGCGGTAAAAGCTCCATGTGGCTCGGCTGCTGTGGCAGAGAGTGGCGTCTCTTTGGCCGTCTGGTCCTGCTGAGCGGCGGAAAGGACCAGGGCGGGATTATCTTTCCGCTCTGTGGGTGCGGGTCGCGGTCTGCCGTCGGGAAGCAAATCGGGAGGCTCTGCGATATCGCGCGGGTCAAAGGCCAGACGCCGCTCACGGTATGACGGCCCGATACCTCGGCTGATGGCTCCGCTGTGGCAACTGTCAAAGATCACCGTAAGATGAATTCCCTTGTCCAGGGCGGCGTTGAAGATGCGCGTCATTTCGCGATCACGGACATCGTAGCCGCCCTTGTATGCGTCCGCAGGCACGAGCGTGCTATCTGCGTGGACATACTCGCCGTTTACGAGCACCGTGAGTTTGTTGCCTTTTCTGTTGACGCGTAGGGATCCGTGACTGGCGTCATAAAAGACAACGGTGTCGCCTCGCTGTGGCAGATCAACGAGATACTCCTGCATAGCCGCAAGGATTCCGTCGTGCGTGGTTTGCGCGGAAGGCAGGATGACTACCCCCGGCCGCGGGCGAGGCGGAGCCGGGTTGGTAAGCAGGACCACTTTGTCCGGCGGGAACCCGAACTTTGGACTGGTAAGGAGGTCGGCCATCGCCTCCGCATCGTTCACAGCACCATCAAGATTCTCGAAAGCGCCAAGCTCACAACGGCCGTAAGTGCATCCTGCAGGATGCTCCGCCTGTGTGCCTGCGGGCTGGTACGTATTGATGCCGATCAGCAGCGCGTGGCGGGTCTCCGCCGAAACCTGTGCGGCGCAGAGCATGCATAGCGAAGCGGAAAGAACAGCAATGTACGCCCTCATATGCGCCCCGAATGAAAAACTGCCACAAAGTATAGACCAACCCTTCCAGAATACAATGAGTATGCGGGTTAAAGTGCGCGATGTCTGTCATGTAGGGACTCATTCATCGGCGCAATCTCAGCAACTCATTGACAAACGCTGCGCTATCCAACAATATGAGCACAATCCAGTGCGGGTCGTCGCTCTGGGCACGGTCGGACGTTTTCCACTGGCTCGGTCCACAATCGGAGAAGAAGCCATGAATCGTTTTGGGGTAGGCCTTCTAAGTATTTGTATCTTCTCTTTTTCATTGACGGCCCAGATTCAAGGTCAATCGCCGTCTGCGAGCGAGCAGCCACAAATCATCCTGCAAGGAACCATTCAGGGTCCGAGCGGCAGTCCTGTGGCGGGGGCGCGTGTTGACGTACGCAAGGCCGATTCTCCTGATGAGATTCTCGCGGACACATTGAGTGATGTGGATGGAAAGTTCGCGTTGTTCGGCATTGTCTTGCCTCCGGGCGACTATTTAATTCACGCGTCTGCGGTAGGATACGACGGCGACGAAAAGGAGTTTGAGATAAGCAAAGGTCCAAGCGTGCCATCGCTGACTTTCGCGCTTGTGCTGAAGGTGCCCGTCAAAGCGCGCGGCATCAGTCCCCGATTTACAGTCGTACGCGTGTTCTACGCCACCGACCGAAAAGCAGGCATGGACCAAAATTCGGTCCGATACCTGGGCGTGAAGTCAGACAATGGCACTCTCGCCTACGGCTTCTGCGAAGTCAGCATTCCTGAAACGCATTCCATCGCCAATTTGGAGCGCCCTTCCATTTGGAGATTTGAGTTCCGCCCCGACCCTGAGAAGCACCTAGTGCTGCAGAAGGTCGAGCCTGAGTCGAAGGATTTGTTCTTCAAGGAAGTTTCTGGAACCGTTAAATCCTCGCCAACCAAGGACGTGTTTGTTTTTATTCACGGATATAACGTCAGTTTTGAAAACGCTGCAATTCGCACCGCGCAGCTGGCATACGATTTCGGTTTCAAAGGCGCGCCAATCCTCTATAGCTGGCCATCGAGGGCCAGCCTTTTGGGGTACCTTGATGACGAAGAAAGTGTTCAACAAACAGTCGGAAATTTGAAACAATTTCTGCAGGAGGTGGCAGACAGGTCCGGCGCGACGGTTGTTCACCTGATCGCACATAGCATGGGAAACCGCGCACTCTTGCCTGCTGTGTCGCAACTCGCAGCGGATCCGCATTTCAAGAAGTTCAATGAGTTTCACACTATCGTCCTTGCTGCACCAGATGTCGATAGGGATGTCTTCATGAAGCTGGTAGAACAGATCCGGAAGCCGCAGAATAAGATCGCTCTTTACGTTTCAGAGCACGATCAAGCACTGGCTGCGTCACACATGCTGTTCAACAAAGAGCGGAGGGCAGGAGAAGGAGGAGGTAATTCCATCGTCATGCCCGGTGTTGACACGATCGACGTTTCAAAGATTAGCGTGGATGCTCTCGGGCACAGTTACTACGGTGACAGCCGAAGTGTCGTTTCGGACCTGCTGGAGTTTTTGAAAGGCACGCTACCCCCGCGGATGGGCCTTACAAGGATATCCGTTGGGAGTCTTGGCTATTGGCAACTGAGTGCCCCGAATTGAGTCGCCAAATGATTGGGTGCCGGACGACTTGAGTGAAAACTTGGAAATGGCCGCAATGCGCGGGAAGACGTCATGGATGCTCTCCTTTCAATCCATGGGGCAAGGGGCTTTATCGACCGGAATTCCTGTTTTGAGACTTCAATCGGCCCGAAATACCACTAGTCGGTCAAATTCAGTTGTGTTTGCGCTCGACTCCGATACGGATATGGAGTAGATTTACGCGACTGTCTGAGCAGCGAATCGTCATCCCTTTTCGTGACGCATTCTGGCCGAGCCTGCGTACTCGAGCTTCGACCGAAAGATCGGGTTTTCGATGCAGAAATTCAGGCGTCAGTCAGCGGGAAAATGATCGGGGCGCAACAAGATTTGGTTAACTGCCTCTATCGAGGGATCTGCAAGAGTGGCCCCAAGATAGGCGTGCCGGAATTGCTCCGGATTCAGTGCTTTACGCGGTGCGTTCCTATATTGCAATACGATCGCGCCTGTCCCGCGCACGGTTATTATTACAACTCCTGGAGCTGCCATGAAATCGAGATTGCCAGACTTTACGGTTCCACTGTCACCAGGGCTCCCTTCGCCCGCGACGCGTAGGGGCGCCCATCTGCTACTGATTTTCATCAGCTTTATTCTGGTGGTTTTGTCCGGCTGCGCGGTGAAACGTCTGAAGACGGACTTCGTGGGTTTCGAGAGGGTCTACGCGGATACCTCGAATCGAGAGATGCTCTTGAACCTGGCACGGCTCCAAAACCGTGATCCTACTTATTTCTTTAAGATTGGCGGGATTACGAGTGCTTATAGGATGCAAGCGTCCCTGACAGGGACCGGTACCTATGCAGTCGGAAACGCTAATCCGCTTATTGGCGGGCCGGCCGGCGGGGGAAATTCTCTTGCAAGCTATGAGCACGATCCGATATTCACATTTGTCCCGGTGAATGATGAAACCAATGCGCGACTCCTCTTGAAACCGGTTCCCGCAGAAACGTTCTACATACTCTACGAACAGGGCTGGCGGGTGGATCAACTTTTCCGCCTGATGGTGGATCGAATTGAGCTTACCAGGAGCTCCGCAGAAAGCTGCACGGTCGAAACGATCCGAAATGTGCCTCCGACCGTCTATCGCAGATCGGATGGCACCGTCGACACTGAGTATCTTCGTGATCCGGAAGCACTCTCCAGCTATGTAACCTTTCTGAGGATCAACGCGGTCGTGTACTGGCTGCAGAAGCATGGTAGCCTGCTGCTTCGGGGCACAAACACATTCGTACCCTATAGCAGCAATTCGGGGTTAGAAGACAATGCAACGAACACTCCGAAAGCTCAGGATCTCGTAACCGCCTCACAAAAGAACGCCGTTTGGGAACACGTCGGCACGAAATGGCTTCTCGGGCAGAAAGTGTTTAGCCCCATGTTCTCGCTCTATCCGCTTCACAGTGAGGGCACAAATCTCATTCCACACCTTGAGCAAATTAAACAACAGATTCTGAATGACCCGGAGATGAAAGAACTCAAGTTCGGGCCCGCACTCGACGTAATTCTCGCGAGCCTTGCCCACGGTTTTGCCATCGAGGGAAGCTCAAATCATCAGGACTCGTGCGGCTCAAAGTCCGGGACGTATGGAATATCCGCCCATCTGGTGATGCGTTCTTTGCTAGGACTGATGGCGGCTGCAGCTCAGGAACAGCTTCCATATGAGACGCTCTTGCACGCCAACCCTCTCATTCCCGACAGCCTCAATACGCCACCAGAGCAGAAGTTGAAGAATCTGCCTAGATTCCTGGATGCAGTTCCGGTCGTCGAGCGACTTCCGTTATTGCGCTTAACAGGCAGAACCGGAAACGAGGAAATACCGCCAATTGTCCAGATGGACTACAGAGGGGTTACTTATCGCATTGCCGACATGAAGAGCGCCGAGGGCACGGAAAACCAATACTGGGACCGAGATATGTTCCGTCTCATCAACCAACTCACATCACAAGTAACTGTGGATGTTTCCAAGTATTCACTCACGGAGATACTTCGATAGTATTCCCGCGCCGCTGGTGATTTAGCTTCTTGATATGGATGGAGACTGTCAAATGCGTATCGCAAGACTTCTTTCCGCGTTTATCATGTTATTTGCGTTGGCTCTGTGCTCCTGCAATGCATCGAATCCGGCGAGTGCGTCGAATCCGGCGCCGTTTACCACCCTCCCCACCACCCAGGGCAGCATCATCGAATACGGCCGCGTGGATGGAGCCACTAGCCTGCCAGCTGCCATGGCCAAGGTTCTGAGCCAGGTCCATCAAGCCTGCGGCGAAAAGCCCAGCGTAGGCCAGGTCTTCCGTGTCAAGGGCACGAACTCTTCTGGAGTCTTCTTCACTGTCGTCGACCATGCGCAGGGCAACAGGCAGTTGGCCGGTATGGTCATCGCCGCGCAAGCCGGCGCCAATCAGTTCGAGGTGGGTTTGGTTTCCGACTCCGCTGACCGCTTCGGCAAGACAGCTAACCCCATGCTACAGCAGCTGTTCGCCGCCTGGCATCCCGGCGAAACTCCGTCCCCATCCGGCACACCGGGTGGTGGTAAATCGGCCTCGACCTCGGGTGCACCGACCAAGTCTTCCGTACCGCTGCACGCGGTCACCGCGTCCGACAATTCTGCCACCATCTCCGTCCCAGACGGTTGGAAGGTGGACCCGCAGAGCGGCCGGGGCGCGATCATTGTGCGCGGGCCAAATGGCGAACAAATTGGCATAGAGATGACGCGCACCGCCATCGACCCTACTAACCCTTTTCAGGTTAATTCGGCCCGAAAGCACCTTTCTCTCATCCCTCCCGGCACGCTGGTTTATCCATTCCGCGGCAATATCGAGAAGGACTTCGTCAACCTCTTTCAAGCGTGGCGAAAGGCCGGCGGCCAGGGTCCGGCGCCCATTCAGGTGGACAAGATTGATCCCATGCCGGCTGCTCAAGGCAACCACTGCGCCCGCGCTACGGGGCACATGAATCCCGACGGCAAAGGCATGCAGGCCTTTAACGACCTGATGTGCGCCATCGATCCCATTGCCAGCTTTGGCGGCTACTCTGTGATGCTGGACCACGCCCTGCTTCCGAACGCTGTGGCCGACAAAGAGCAAGATCTACAGAAAGCAATTATCGCCACCTACAAGATGAACTCGCAGGTGGTCAACCAGCAAATGGCCACGCAGATGAAGCAGAAGCAGCAAAGCGACCAGCAGATTCGGGCCAGCGCCCAGCAGTACATTGGCCAGATCCATCAGATCGGCCAGCAGGCCACCGCCCGCATGAACGCGACTGAGGCCGCCAACAGCGCCGAGCAAGCGCAATTTAACCAACACGAGGACAATATCTCCAAGAGCGGACAGGGATTCAGCAACTACCTGCTGGACCAATCGGTGGTACAGAACAACAATGTCAGCGGCAGTGGTGCAGCGGGCCACGCCACGGTCTGGAATTCAACCGCCAATGCCCTCGTCAAGGCTAACCCTAACAAGTACGAGATCGTCAACACGCCAAACTACTGGAAGGGTATTGATTACTGATAATGTGCTGTACGGCAGGCCACTTTGGCCGGGACGCTGGTCTGCCTCGCGCTGAGCAGATCGGTGCCGTAATTCTTGCGCGTGTCGATTCCATGCTGCATGCAGGATGTTGCCAATTCGGCTCAACTCCTGGATCGTTCAGTCCGCCACTTCTTCGAGGTTCTGGACGAACTCAATCATATAAAGGTTGAGTTCGTCAGCTTCCGGGAAAATATCGACACCAGCGGACCGCTGGGCCGGGCGATGGTGGTCATTGTCAGCACCATCGCTGAACTGGAACGCAATCTGATCATCGAGCGGGTGCGCGCCGTAGCCCGATATAACTTCCGTGTTGCCCGTCATCCGTCCGGAACCCGGCGACCAGGACTTCAACACGATTCCCGAATGCGGATAGCGAGTTAAAAGGCGATTTGCTGCCCGTTATCTGCTGTCCTCTGAACTTCATGATAATTTCCGGATGGTAATCCAGGATACTGACTCGTCGGGGGCAGCTGGCATTCAATGCGGGAGAGCTGTAGAAGGCGCGTAGTCTGCGTCTGCGCTGACGAAATCTGCCCGAAGATTGCTCACGGCAGTATAATCGGAGCGATTCAGAGCTGAAGAAAAGATTCCATTTGAGGCAATTTAGGCTCGTTTTTCGCTGTCTCCAGTACGGCAGTTTCGACTCAGGAAAGGAAGCGCTCTTATGCGTTGGTTAAGACGATTTATTGTATTTCTCTCCTTGTCCATCGTTTTCAGCTGTGGCTGCGAGTCACAAACGCAAGGGCCAATTCAGCTGACCACCATCAGTGCTCCGCAGGGAGGCAAGATTCGCTATGGGGTGGTGGCTGGAGCTACCACCCAGGGGGCAGCGATGACCAAGTTGTTGAGCACATTACATACCGACTGCGGCGAGAAACCGAAAATTGGAGAGCCCTTCCAGTTTCGCGGAAGCAATTCAGTCGGGGTGTTCTTTACGGTGACAGACCATCCGGACGGAAACATCCCATTGGCGGGCTTGGTGATTGCCAACGCGACCGGTCCCAACCAGATAGACGGGGCAATGGTCTATGACGTAGCGTCACGCTTCGGGAGTACGGTGAATCCGCTGCTCCAGCAACTGTCCGGCCTCTGGAATCCGGGTGCAGCGCGGGCGGCTTCCGGTTCCCCGACTGGCGCACAATCGCGCCCGGCCACTGCCTCAGGTGGACAATCGGTCCAGCCCGCTGCCGCTGCTCCTGGCGGACAATCGGGCTCGGCCGCTGCACTGCATCGGATTACGCTGTCCGACAAAACGGCCAGCGTCGGCCTGCCTAGCGGGTGGAAGGTGGACCCCCACAGCGCCGGAGGAACCATATGGATCACAGGCCCAAATGGAGAGGTTGTTGATCTCAACTTGAGCCCTACGGCGGTCGACCCAAACAATTCCTTGGTGCGCCAGATTGGGGTGAATCGCACGGTAGCAAACTATAAAGGAACGGTCGTTGTGTATCCGTCGAACGCCGACCTGACGAAGGCCTTTCCCGACATTTGGCAACAGGTTCGCCGCATAAGCGGGGCAGGTCCCGCCAACATTCAGATTGACCACTCCGAGCAGATTCCTGCGCCCCAGGGAGAGCGCTGTGCGCATGTCACGGGACACCTGAGTGCCGACGGAAAAGCCTACGAGATGAACTCGACGATGTGCATGACCGCCCCTGGCCAAGGCGGCGTGTACGGGATCTCATTCTTCCACTCCGTCGTTCCCAACGCCTTCGCCGACCAGGATCGCGCCACTGTAACCGCTATCTTCGCCAGCTTCCAGGTGAACACGGCGCTCATCAAACAGCAAGTAGCTGCCATAACCGGCCCAGTCATCGCAGCCATGAACAAGCAAGTGGAGGCTCAGGCGGCAAGAGCCATCGGTAACATTCAACAAATTGGTCAGCAGACCACGGCTCGGATCAACGCATCCGGGGCCGCCAACAGCGCCGAGCAGGCGTCCTGGAACGCCGGCCAGACCGCCAACGCGCAGAACGTCGCGGGCTTCACCAACTATCTGCTGGACCAGTCGGTGGTGCAGAACAACAGCACTGGCTCGCAATCGACGCAATGGAACTCGGCCGCCCAGGCGTTGGTGCAGTCGAATCCGAGCAAGTACTCGTACGTGAGCAACTCGAACCTCAAGCCTGGGGAGTTTTGATTCTGAAGGCGCCGTCGCCCGCCTGGCGCAGAGCTCAGAGCGGGCGACGGATTCTGCGAGATGACAGAAGTGAGCAACCCCAGGGAAAAGGTAAATGTTGGTCGCAATTCACTTTGGTCAAACGAACCGGCACCATCTCAGCAGAGGGCGATTTGCGCCTTGGGACAGCGTGCTTCCAACTCCTTCTGCAGCCGCACGAGATCACCATCACAGCCCTCGGGGATGAGCACGCTTTGGCGGATAGGGAGCGCAGTACATTCAGCATAAGGACTTGACATGGCCTTCTCAAAACGGAAGAGCAGACTGCGTGGCTGCCTCTCATCGAGTGACGCCGCCATCAGATAAATATCGCTCGTGAGCCAAGTCATGTAGACGCCGTTGCAAAACACACCGTCATGGCCGAAGTAAACCTCCGGCGCGGCCTTGAGAAGGCCAAAGCGCACCTTTTCGGCCTCGCGCCGGCTCTCGCGTGGCACCCCCCAGACGATTACGAGCAGGAGGCCACAGCAGATCAGAACTCCCACAATGTCCGCGAGCCATTGACCGGGATAGAAGAAAAAGATGGTTGCCGCAATAGCGGCGAATGTCCATGCTAGGCTGCGCCAGTCAAGCTTCAAGGCAACCTTAGCAGGCGCGGCCTCCAGGCGTTCGACCTGGATGTTGTTCCACTGCTCCCACTGCTCCGGCGGGTATTGCCAGTGAAGCCACGGAGAGCACTTGAGCGCGGCGAGCGAGACATCAAGACGCCGGGCGTTGACATACGTCACAGGCAGAATAATAGCGGCTATGAAGAGCGCCATGCCGCCGATTACCAAAGCCACATAGCGATCGTCCCCAGGAATCACTGCAAAAAGTATTCCACATAGTGCGAGGAAGATCACGAAAAACTTCACCCACTTGGATATCCTCCGCCGATGGAAGTAGATGGGCTTTGCCAGAGGTGGCAACTTCGCTTCCAGCCGCGCTGCCTTCGGAGTGGATACAGCCAGGATCGCGAAGATGAGCGCGAGCGTTCCAAAAACGATGAGCCCAGCAAGAATGATTGCGCCCAGGAGCGGGGACTTGCGCATCGCGAAGTTGATATCGGCCGCGATCAGACCGGTAAGGGCCGCCAGCGACAACAGCAGGACGAAAGCCGTCTGCATGGCCGTTTGCGCTGAATATGCCGGATGGTGCCGCCATGCAACCCAAGCGCCTGCCGTCAAAAGAAGTATGAGTGGCACAAAATACATGAGCCGCCTCCTGCGTGACGGTCAGAAGCATCTCTGAATGGCTGCACTGTGTTGGAGACTCTTCCTGCATTCCCGCCGCTTCCACTAATCTTGAGGCAGTAGAAATGCCAGCGGTAAACGACGGTGTGTTCTGAAAACGGCACCCGACGACCACAGTCGTAGAATTGCGATAAGAGCGAAAAAAGTCGCACGTAAGCTGTGGGCACGAGCACCTCGTCCACACTTTACGCCGGATCACGGCCAAGTTCCACGATTGTTAAATAATACAGCCCTTTTGACTCACTATCAGAATTCGGAAATTCTCGTCCTCTGGCACTGAGGCTCTGGGCGGATGGTCGCTAGCCTTGATCGGAAACGCCTCGGAGAGGGACCTGTGTGTAGACGGGGTTCTGCTCCGAGGCGTTTTCGATAAGGAGACGAGAAGGAAGCCGCTGGCGCGGTGGACGCGGTGAGCTACCGGGAGCTATGGGGTTTGAATCGGCTTCGGGGTGGCGTGAGGGTCATTCGATTGGGCGCTGAGGCCTGGAAGCTGGTTGGAAGGGGCGTCTGACCATGCGATGTGCTTTCACGAGTGGCTGTCAGATGTTCACGGCAGTGTATCCGGGCGCACTTCGAAGTGATGCGGGCAGACGGGTGCATGGGCGTGCGTGGAGCAAGTCGCTGATACGGGTTGTAGCAGTGGTTCACGATGAGTTGATCTCCATGGGGTTGAGTCGTCGCGAAACGGACAGGGTTATCGCATCGAGGAGTAATCGGTAGTCACCTCGGAGAGCGCAGGCTTGGAGATGTTCCTTATGGCAAGTGAAAGCATGCCAATCCCGAATGATCACTCAAACATGACTCCCCTGTTGAGCGCCAAGCCCAACGGCGACGTGGTGATCGATTGCCATATCAAGGAGCTTTACTATGGCGCATTCAGGGCCGTCCGCGACACCTCAGTCCCGATCGCCAAGAACGCGATCACGGCGTTCATAGGTCCGTCCGGTTGCGGCAAGAGCACGGTGCTGCGTTGCCTTAATCGTATGAACGATCTCGTACGAGGATTTCGGTTCGAAGGACACGTCCGCTATCGCGGCCACGATATCTATGCCGCCGCGATCGATCCTGTGGCCGTGCGGCGCTTCATCGGGATGGTTTTTCAGCAACCGAATCCTTTTGCTACCAGCATCTACAACAACGTGGCGTTCGGATTGCGCTTGAATGGTTATAAGGGCAACAAAGGCGAGAAAGTCGAGAAGGCCTTGCGCTCCGCTGCTCTTTGGGATGAGGTTAAGGACAAGCTTCACAAGAGCGCCCTGGCGCTTTCCGGCGGGCAGCAGCAGCGCCTATGCATCGCTCGTGCTATCGCGACCGAACCTGAAGTGCTTCTGATGGATGAGCCGTGTTCCGCGCTCGATCCAATTGCCACTCGCAAGATCGAAGAACTGATGACGGAACTTCGCCAGCGTTTCACCATCGCCATCGTGACCCATAACCTTCAGCAGGCGCAACGCGTCGCCGATTACACGGGCTTTCTTTACGTCGATACGACGCAGGGTGGCCGGACCGGCTACCTGGTTGAGTTCGGCGAGTCGCGTCAGGTGTTTCAAGATCCCAAGCACAAACACACGCAGGACTACATCCGCGGCGAATTCAGCTAGCCCAGGCTTACAAACGCCGCCCTGGCCGTTGCGGAGGAGCACAGGAGATGCAAGCCCCATTTGAAGAGCGTTACGCTGCACTAGTGCTGACAGCCATTTTGATTTTCGTGTCCATCACGCTCGCCGGCTGCTCTTCGACCAATGTGCCTTCGTTGTCAAGCGTAAGAGCTGAGAAGCCAAAAGTCCCGGCCGGCGGCATCCTCCTCGAAGGCGCTGGCGCGACATTCCCTTCCGTGCTTTATCGGAAGTGGTTTGCTACATACCAGCAGCAACATCCGGATACAGTCGTGGAGTACGATGCTGTTGGCAGTGGCGAGGGCATTCGGCGATTCATCGGACAAGGCGTCAAGGACGAGGATAAGGTCGACTTCGGCGCGAGTGACGCCGCCATGCAGGATGAACAAATGGCAAGGGTCCAGGGTGGCGCAATTCTACTGCCCGTCACCGCCGGCGCCGTCGCGCTCGCCTACAACGTTCCGGGCGTTGGCGGCGAATTGAAACTTTCCCGGCAAGCTTACGCCGGAATCTTTCTGGGACAGATCAAGAGCTGGAACGATCCCGTCATCACGCGCAGCAATCCAGGACTCAAGCTGCCCAAGCTCACGATTACGACTGTCGTTCGCCAGGATGGCAGCGGCACCACCTTCGCTTTTACCAAGCACCTGGATGCCGTCAGTACGGCGTGGCGCTCCCAATTTGGTCCGGCAACATTGATCAACTGGCCTGGCAATGCCATGCGAGCCCGTGGCAATGAGGGTGTTGCCGCAAGGATCAAGCAATCGATCGGTTCCGTCGGCTATGTCAGCTACGATTTTGCTGTCAAGGCAGGATTGAACGTCGCTTCGCTTGAGAATCGCGAAGGAACATTCGTTGCTCCAAACGAAAAGAGCGCAATGGTAGCCATCGCCCAGGCGGAGCTGCCAGATAACTTGCGCGTCTACGTGCCCGATCCTAAGGGCCCTGACTCTTACCCCATCGTTACTTTGACTTGGCTACTTCTTTATCGGAACTATGCAGATTCGCGAAAAGCTCTTGCATTACACCAAATGTTGCAATGGTGCCTGACCGACGGCCAGAAATATGCGCCCGAGCTGCACTACGTTCCTTTACCGGCGAATGTTGTCGCACGATCACTCGTGGCTCTGAATGCCATAGAACCGCAGAAGCAGTGATCACACGCCAAAGCGGTCGTTTGAAATGACGATTGCTCCGGCAGCCTACAGGCATTTGTCGGCGGAGCGTGAAGTCGTAATTCCTGCTTCTTCAATTGCGCCGTGATGATCGCGATATCCGGTACACCGGGTGTTTGGGAAATCAGCCGGCCGTAAACATAACGCCGGCGTCATTCGCATTGGCAGAGCATCTCAAGCGGTTTTTCCAAAGTGGCGCCGCACGTCGGCACCGCATATCCAAAAAATGGCGTCTTCGGCGATATTTGTAGCGTGATCGGCAACCCGTTCGAGATTACGGGCGATACTAATCGTGTGCAGCGCTTGGTGAATCAAGTGAGGAGAGGACTCCATCGCTTTGTCCATGGCCGTGAAGATATCGTGGTTCATCCGGTCCACCCGGTCATCTTGCTCCAAGACGTGCTGGGCGGATTTTGCATCGCCGGAAACGAAAGCCTGGAGTGATTGCCGGATCATTCCAGAGACGAGCGCGGCCATCTGTGGAATATCGGCGGCTAATTCGGCGGGCGGTAGTTCGATCAATCCCATGACCCGCTCGGCGATGTTGACAGCCTGATCGCCAATACGTTCCAGGTCGGCATTGCTCTTGATCACGGCCAAGATGAAGCGCAAGTCAACGGCCATCGGCTGCTGCATGGCCAACAAGTCGAAGGAAAGTTCGTCGATCTCGCGTTCGAGAGTGTTGATGCCTACTTCATTTTCGTAAATCTTCCGGCAAATTTCCGGGGACCGCTCGCAGTAAGCGCGAACTGCCTCCGCGACCGCATCTTCGGCCATGCCCCCCATGGCCAGCAGTTTGCCCTTCAGCTCGTTAAGCGCTTCGTGAAAATGGGTTCGCGTGGTCATCCAAATCCTCCGGTGGCATGGTTTGCAGTCCGCTCGCCGGTTAGCACGGCTTCGCTGTCCGGCAAGGGCTTGGAGGCGGCAGGTTCTCAATAGTGCGAACAGAGTACGCGAAATCTGCAGCGCCAATGTTCCAATATGCTGTTCGATTCGGAGCAGCTGCCCATGGTTGCATGATTGCTTAACACGCCATTAACATTTTCTTCCCTTCGGGTTGTCAGGGAAAGCTGCTGTCTCGGTCGGCGGTTATTGTGGCATCATCTCCGTATGGGCTCTCGAACTCTCCGGCAAGTGGCTGTCGATCACTCGTTGCAACCCAACGACTAATCGCATGCGGCAGCGCTCAGAGACTTCCCGCAGTGCGATATCGGCGCTAGTCGCGCTGGACTAGGATGTTCCCTTTGCGGGATCGAAGTTTGCCGCTCTATCAGCATCGCTGAGATCCCTTCAGCGTTGAGCGGTCGGGAAAACAGGTATCCCTGGATCATCTGGCAACCGACTTCCGCTACCGCGGACAACTGGTCCTCAGTTTCAACACCTTCGGCAATCACCTGCAATCCGAGACTGTTCGCCATGGCCACGATCGCACGAACGATGGCTACAGTTTCTTCCGACTCGGTAATCTGCCAGACGAAAGAGCGGTCCACCTTGAGCGTATCGATTGGCAGCCGATGCAGATAGCTCAGCGACGAATGGCCGGTGCCAAAATCGTCCACGGAGACGGCAACTCCCAAGCGTTCGAGTTCGCGTAACTGTCGAGTCGCTTCGTCGATGTTGCTCATCACCGCGGTTTCGGTCACTTCGATTTGCAGGTACTTTCCCTCAAAACCGCTCATTCGGAGTGCGTCCTCGAAGTGCTCGGCAAACTTATCCTCCGTAAGTTCGAGAGCCGAAACGTTGACGGAAATGCGCACGGGAGAGAATCCCCGGTCGCGCCACTCCTTGCCTTGGCGGCAGACCTCTCGCACAACCCAGTTCCCGATTTGAAGGATAAGCCCTGTCTGCTCGGCAACCGGAATGAACTCGGCTGGGGAAATCGAAGCTAACTCCGGCATGCGGAAGCGCAGGAGAGCCTCCAGGCCTATCAACTCGCGCCCGAGCGTGTACTGTGGCTGGTAGTGAATTTCGAATCCGTTATGGTCGAGTGCGTCACGCAGGTAACCTTCAAGGCGACGTCGCTTCGCCATCTTCTCGCTCAACTCCTTTGAAAACATCTGGAACGTATTGCGCCCACGCTCTTTGGCGCGGTACATCGCATGGTCGGCGTGGAGTTTGAGCATTGTTGTCGTCTCTCCGTCTGCCGGGTAGAGAGCAGCCCCTATGCTGGCGCTAATTTTCAAAACGACGTTACCGAAAGCAATCGGCTCTGCAACTCCATTGCGTAGAGCTTCGGCGACCTTTTCCAGATCTTCAGGACTCTTGATGTCGTCCAAGACCGCCAGAAACTCGTCCCCGCCTACGCGGGACAACGTGTCAGTCGCGCGCAGTCGTGCCAGCAGGCGAGCGGCGACCGTGCGCAACACGTAATCTCCTGCATCGTGGCCATGCGAATCATTGACTTGCTTGAATTCGTCCAGATCGATGCAAAGAATTCCCACCTTGCCGTCGTGCCTGCGTGCACGCGCCATTGCCTCGGTAATGCGCTCGTCGCACAACCTGCGATTGGGTAATTGCGTAAGCGAATCGTGGTGTGCCCGATGGAAGAGCTCTTCCTGCATCCGCGCATGATCGATGGCGAGCACAGCCATACGGGCAGCCGATAAAAGCACATCCAGTTCTTGCTTTTCAGGTTGTCGGCATTCATTGGTGAACATCGAGATGGTGCCAAGCGCCTTCTGGTCGCTGCCCAGTAGTGGCGCCACCCACCACGAAGAAATGGCTCTTTGCGGATATAACTCTGGAGGATGCGCGATCGCCAGTTCCCTCTCAATGTCGGCAATCAGCACGGCTCGCATCTCTGTCTCTGCGATCCGCGGCGGACTGGCTACATCCGCGAGGATTGGCTTCAGCCCAGCCAGAAACTGGCGTGATAAGCTGGGGGCGATCGGGGCGTCCAAGTCATTTTTACCCGCCATCAGGAGAACTCGACTCTCGGCGCAAAAAGCCTCCGTCACAAGCGCCAACTCCGATAACACTTCTTGTACCGAAGCTCCTTTGGCAACCAGCTCGAGAAGCCGGTTGCGGCCAAGTTCGAACTCTTCGAGTTTTTGCCTTTCCTCAATCTCGGCGCGAAGCTCAGCCGTGCGCTCGACCACCCGCTGTTCCAAAGCGTCACGTTCCGCTTGTAGCCGCAGCTCGTAGGCGCCCACCTCCTTGCTCAGGCGGCGCGCGTATGCCGTCGCAGGAAGGATTAGCAAGAGCCCCAGAATTGAAAGCAGGCCTATGAAGCTTCGGTATTGCCGAGCCGCGGCCGAGTCGCGAGCCAACGCTGTGTCCTTCGCGCGGTAAATCACTTCGTTGAGATTGCCTAGCGCTGTGTACAGGCGTGCGAGCACGCGGTCGGCATAAAACAGATGAGTGCGGAATAATGCTCTCTGCTTTGTTCTCAGCGCGTCGCCAGCTTGACGGATCTGCTCCACTACCTGCGGCATTTCTTCCGTGGCCGATTGGAGATACTGTTGACCGGGCGAGAGGGTAGCCCCGGAAGGCTCGATCTGCTGTTGCAGTTGCCGGGCATTGCGCACGAATAATTCGGAGGAATACTGGATCCTTGACCATTCCCCGTCCCAATCGTTTGTGTCGATATCAACACTGGGAGGGGAAGCACTATCGGCAAGCACCCGCAACTCCGAAACCGCCCGCTGATGAGCGTTGAGTTCGGCGGAGTAAGAAATCTGTTTCGAATAAATATTCTCTACGCCGTGTGCAAGTATCAGACCTGCAGCCATGATCAACATTTGTACGGCGCAGAGTCCGAGGTAGAGCATGCCTAGCCTGTTACGATTTCGATCGAGCGCTTGACGTCGTCGCGTACTAATCCGAGGAGACATGGTAAAACGTCCTTCGCACCATTCTTGTGGCTGGTCTAGTTTGAAACGACTCTGATTAAGCCAGTATGAATCCTCGGTGATTACGGCGGGTACTTTGGTAACTGCTAATCTCCATTGTTATTAGTTGACTTTTCGTGTCGTCCGGTGTGTGCCACGTGGCATTAGAGCAGTTCCCGGATTGGCGTAGCCGCCCAGTAATGTAATTTAGAAGCGTCATCCCGACCGAAGTGAAACGGAGTGGAGGGATCTTATGTTTTCCGCGGCAAAGCAACACAAAAGATTCCTCGACTCGCGTCGCAAGGCTCCGCTCGCTCGGAATGACGTTTTTGGGAATATACAGCAACTCGGGAATTGCTTTAGACCACGATGGGCGCACCTTCGCGATCCGCCCGAACATGGGGCAGAATTATTACGCCCTACGCTCGCGCCTGATTAATTGGGCCTCTGCGTACCGTTGAGAGTGAACTCAAATATATCGAAATTTCGCAAGCGTCGGCTTTCTGCGATCTTACGATATCTCTCGTTGAGTGGCCGCGACAGAAGGAAAGGGACGGGCTGCTCGGATATACCTCCGTGGGAACGAAGCCGGGTTCCAGGCCCCATTAGATGCTCTGCGTGGGTTGCACCGATCACGGCGTGGCGCTCACTGACAGCAACGAAGTCTGCTTCCCGGTCAAGCGGCAGCTCGAATCGCTCGGCGGCACTCGGTCCATCAAGCACCAGTTCAATTCCGGGTAGCGACCTTGTAGCTCGCATCAACGCGTCCAGATCGATCGAATTCTTGCGATAAACTCGCACGAATGATCCCAAGGCACCATGATGCATGACAAACGGATCGGTGATCGGGCAAATCACACGGACTGTGCCTTCGCCAAAGCGAGCATTCAACTCGTCTTCCAGAAACACCACGTTGGGCGTCCCGTCCGCGCGAGATTTATCGTTCATCCCGTGGTCACCCGTGATTCCCACCACCGCGCCCAACGCGACCATTTTGGCTACACGCTGATCGATTGCCCGATGAAACGCATCACTCTCTGGCTCGCCGGGCGTGTGACCGTGTTGCACCAAGTCGGATAGCGAGAGGTAGAGGATGTCTACCGCTTTGCGTGCGAGCAAATGGATACCGGCATCCAGTACAAAAAGAGATAGGTCAGGATCGTACATCTCGGGTCTGCGCCTACCGACCATTCCCTCGACGTCCATAATTCCGTTCTCCTCGATGGTGCAGTTATCCGCGCATTGAGAGGAAAACGCGATCCCCTTGAGGTTGTGGGCCAGCATTTTACGGAGCTTATCTTTGGCGGTCACGGCAGCCGTCTTCACGCCTGCTTGCGAGAACAGCCCGAGGATTGTCTCGCTGCGCAGCAGATGCGCGTCAGTGACCATGACTTCCTTGCCAGTCTCTCGATCAAGGTAGTAGTTGCCCGAAATGCCGTGGACCGATGGGGGCACCCCCGTGACAATCGAGGTGTTGTTTGGATTCGTAAACGTGGGAACAACCGAGTCGGCTGTAGCCATGAATCCTTGCGTCTTAAAGGTGGAGATAGTAGGGAAAATTCCATCAGTCAAGCCACGGTCGAGATATGCCGGATCGAATCCGTCAACGCAAAGGACCACGGTGGGTTGCCCTCGCCATTCGTAACAGCGTCCGTTAAGCTCAACCATTCTCCTCAATTCGACCCTCCACCTGCATGCCTAATTCACAGCGTCGCGCTCAATCCCCACTCCGTTCCTAAAAACAAATGGCCGCCCGAACCGCTTTTCTTTCCTCCGCGACTTTCAGCCCCTTGGCCAGTTCTGCCAAAGGGAACTTATGGCTAACCAGCTTCTTGAACGGGTACTTGTCCTTGGTTCTTTCGATGAACCCGATTGCCTCCGCTAGTTGCAGGGCATCGTAGTTATGAAAGCCACGAATGGTGAGCCAGCGGGTGATGATATCGTAGGCATCAATTTCAGCCTTCGCGCCTGGGAAGACGTTTCCTTGCCAGCAGTACTGGCCTCCCTTGCGAAGCATCTTTAGTCCTGCAGAGAGAACTTTGGGAGTCCCCGCCACTTCAAGGACGATATCAGCTCCCCAGCTTCCGGTCTGATCCATCACGGCTGAGACTATGTTGCTATCAGACATTTCCTTGGTATTGAAGACCACGTCCGCACCGAACCTCTTTGCCGTTTCCAGCCGTTCCGGCACTACGTCGAGTACTATCACCTTCCCGGCACCACGGTCCTTGGCGACTGCCGCGGCATAAATACCAAGCAGACCCGCACCCTGAATTACGACATGATCTTCGGGTTGAATCTTGATTCCGTCGAATGCTTGCATGATGGTAGCGAGGCCACAATTCGCCGGCGTCACCTCTTCGTCGGACACGGTGTCAGGCACCTTAAATACGAATGTGCCAGGAATGATATAGCAGTACTCGGCATATCCGCCGTTCAGATGGGGAGCAGCGGCGCAGGTTTCGTGCCCATACTTAAACAGCTTCACGCACTTCATGGGAAGAGATTTGATCTTGCAGAAATAGCAGTTCCCGCAACTTGCGAAGATTGTCCAAGTGATGCGGTCACCTTCCCTGAGCGGCCGCCCCATAGTGTCGGTGGTTACGCCTTTGCCCAAGGCCGCAACCCTTCCAGTGATTTCGTGGCCGAGAATAATTGGAACCGGAGCCGGTCGTGCTCCCAATGTCGTATGCAGGTCGGACCCGCATATAGTTGACATTGCAACCTTAACCCATATCCCGCCCGGTTCGGGAGGGGTGACGGGATACTCCCGGAGTTCCAGAGGGCTGCCGACTGCGGTAAAAACCATTGCTTTGCTTATCATGTTCGGCGCTTCTTCCTCGTTATGGACGTTCGCCGCGGTCTATCCGAGATGATATTTCGTCGACAACCGGCATCAGGTCGGCCACCGCGTCAATTACGTAGTGAGGGCCGACGGATTCCAACCGCTGTCGGGCAGCCGCAATCAGAGAATCTCGCTCCGATGACGGCAACTTCGCCAACTGTTCTTCTGAAAGTCCGACTTCGTTGCCGGTTCGGACGACGGACACCGTCCACATACCCGCGTTGTGCCCCTCTGCCACGTCAATGAGGGTGTCGCCAACTTTAACAAACGAACTCATCGGATAGACCCCAAGATGACGAGCAGCGTAGAACGCCATCCACGGGAAAGGCCTTCCCTGGCCAACCAAGTCCGGGGTTACCCAGACGTCTGGAGAGTATCCGCCCTTGGCGGCTTGCTCTTTGAGACCGTCCATCATGTCGGCGTCAAAGCCTGTAGTGTTGGCGATCCGGATTCCACGGTTCCGCAACTCCAGGGCTATCCGAGACACTCCTGGAATGACGTCGCAGTGACCCATCAGGGCGTCTTTCATCACAGCCGGGAATTCTTCGTAGAGTTGGTCCAACGCCTCGCGAGTTGGCTGCGCGCCCTTCGCTTTCGTCCAGCGTCCGCAGATCGCCGGATCGGTGAGCATCGCCCAGAGATGGTCTTTCTTGTGGGTGCCCATGGGGCGTCGCGCTTCTTCTTCCGAAACGGCCACTCCGTGGCGAGCGAACAGCTCGACAAAAGCAACCACCGGCCCGCGGCTTCCGTAGTCGACGGTAGTACCGGATATATCGAAAATCACGGCGCGAACGCCGCCTTTTAAGCTTGCTGAAGAATGTGTCATTACCTCTCCTGGAAGGGACTGATTTCTGTTTCTGCCCTGCTGAAATAGTGAGCGTTTTTAGCGGTGCTGCCGTGTGCTTCGGATCGGAACCGCTAAAGCATCTTCTTCCTTACCTGCGACGACGCCATGTCGATCAAGCTACACGTCGCAATCACAATGAGGATGACGGCGCATGTCTGCTGGAACTGGAAGCCCTGAATGATCTCCCAAAGCACCATTCCGATCCCCCCGGCACCCACCATTCCCACCACGCTTGCGGAACGCACGTTCGACTCGAACCGATAAAGCGAATAGGAGACCCACAGAGGCAACACCTGTGGAATGATGCCAAAAACAATCTCTTCGAGTGCCGTTGCTCCTGTAACACGAATGCCTTCAACCGGGCGGGGATCGATCGCCTCCACGGCCTCCGAAAAGAGCTTGGCGAGTATACCTGTGGTGTGAACGAACAAGGCCAGAACGCCAGCAAAGGGACCCATGCCTACCACCACGACGAACAGCATGGCGAACATCATCTCATTGATCGCTCGCGCCGAATCCAGCACTCGGCGCACCGGCTGATAGATCCACCAAGGCGCAACGTTCTTGGAGGCTAGAAGGCCGAAGGGAATCGCAAAGAACACGGCCAACAGCGTTCCCCAAATAGCGATCTGAATGGTTACCGCCATCTCCACCAGATAGGATTTCCACTCGCGAAAGTCCGGCGGGAAGAAGTCCCGGGCAAACGTGACCATGTTTCCCCGGTCCTTGATTAAGAGCAGCGGATTCATTTCCGCACCCCGCCAGGACCAGGCCAGCACGGCAATAACCGTGGCCCACCCGAGGACCTGTAAAACCGTTCTCTTGGGGGCACCCGCGAATGCACGATCGAGCGCGCCGACATGTAATTGATTGGCCATTGAGAACTTGCAAAACAAGAAGCATCAGGTTGAAAATCCTGATGCTTCCTGTTGAGCTACTTTGAAATATGCTGTGCTTGCTTTTGAAGGTCAGCCAGCTTCGCGTCGATGGCTGCCAGTTTCGCCTGCTTCTCTTGTGGCGGTATGTTTGGGCTGCTCTCGATGGTCATCTTGTCTTTTGCAAGCGCCAGTTGGCGAATCGGAACGAGCTGCGAGTTATTCGACTCATGGAACGGGAGCCATCCCTGGGCCAGATGTGCCAGCACTTGACGCTGACGCTCAGCATCGGGTCCTTGCTTTCCATAGTTCAAAATGAAGGTTCTGATCTTGGCCTTCAGGTCCACGGGAAGGTCCTTGCGCCAGACCAGCGGATCGTTCGGAATAAGAGGGGATTTCCAGATGATCCTGATCTGCGCGGCTTTCGCCGGCTGCTCCTTTTGGAACCTCGCGAAGTCCATAGTATTGTTCGTCGCCACGTCAACTTGCCTAGTCACAACCGCTAAAAGATTCGCCTCATGACTGGCGTTGCGGACAATCTTGAAGTGGGTCTTGGGATCAATCTTGTTTACAGCAAATATGTAGTAGGCAGGGACGAGAAATCCGGAGGTTGAGTTCGGATCGCCGTTGCCGAAGTTATACTTCTTGCCATTCTTGAGAACGTCGTCGAGGCTCTTGATGTCACTGTCTTTGTGAGTGATCAGGAGGGAATAGTAGCCGGGATTGCCGTCCAGAGTGATGGTTTGGGCAAAGATTTCGCCATCGGCACGATCCACGGCTTCCATGGCTGACTTGTTGCCGAACCAGGCAAGTTGAACCTTGTTAAAGCGCATTCCTTCAATTACCGCGGCATAGTCCGAGGCGAAGAACGCGTTCACTTTCATGCCAACCGCTTTGGACATGTCGTCGATAAATGGCTGCCACTCTTTCTTGACATTCGGAGCCAATTCGGCAGGGATGATGCCAAAGTTCAGCTCATTGACCTGTTGAGCTCCTGCCGGCCCTGCTGCCATCAGAGTCAGCGTCAATAAGCACGTCGCGCAGACCGTCCTCACCAGTTTTTGAAACTGCATTGAATTCTCCTTTATCAATTACTTCCCCACGAACCCAGATCAACCACGCACATCTGCTTTTCAAACGTTCCTGGCGCACTTTGCGAGGCCCCTAGCCGATATTGCTTGCAGAACTGAAAACCCCTGGATTTCGCGCCACAACACTTGGTTTCATTGGCACACTTATTGACTGTGAGTCCTGGCAGCAATATATTTCGCGAAGTGAGTCTGGCGTCAGGTCTGTATTGGAGCCGTCGTAGACGACGCGTCCATCCCTGAGAGCCACCACGCGGGAACAGTACTTCAAGGCAAATTCCACCTGATGCAGCGAAACGATCACGGTGATACCGTTCTCGCGATTGATTTGGGAAAGGATTTCCATCACGCGAACGGATGCCTCAGGGTCGAGCGACGCGATTGGCTCATCTGCCAAAATAATCTCTGCTTTCTGAACTAGGGCCCTGGCTATCGCAGCGCGCTGCTGTTGCCCGCCAGAGAGTGTGCTGGCGCGCTGACCGGCATACTCCGCTATGCCCACAAGCGCCAAGGCATCAATGGCCATGTTCTTTTCCGCTCGCGTAAACCAGCACATCGTGCTCCGCCACATTGGAACCCGGCCAAGTGTTCCTGCCAATACGTTGGTAAGCAAAGACAAGCGATCTACAAGATTGAATTGTTGAAACACAAAGCCAATACGGCTTCGAACCTTACGGATGTCCCGGGCGAGAACGCCGTCTTTTTGCACGGTTCGACCAAGCACCCTGACTTCGCCCGAAGCTCGATCTCCAACGGTGAGCCCTGCCAGATTGCGAAGCAGTGTGGACTTGCCCGATCCGGAAGCGCCGATCAGAGCTACCATCTGCCCCGGTTCAATGTTGAGGGCTATATCGTTGAGCGCTTTACGTCCTGAACGGAAGGTTTTGGTCAACCTGGATATTTGGACAACAGGTGGGCGATCTGGTTCGTCGCTGGTTTCCTGTTGTCTAGAAGATGCTTGCATACGAAAGACACCTATTGAGTCACTAGCTTCTAAGTTTTGTGGCTGTATGTTCATGGCCGTTCGGGGGTTATCCCTTACACAAATTCCGTAACTTCTCGTCTAGATGATGAAGGAAACCAGACCACACAATGGCGGATCAACGTGAACACCTTGTTAAAGATTTATGACAGTCAGATGAATGCTCGCTTGGCGTAAGGAATGTGGATGGTTCGATATGGATACGTCCGGGAGTGTTAATACCCTGTCTTTAGGGGTGTCCAAAAAACAAGAAAATAAGCTCAACCACGAGGATGATCACCACAAGGACTTCCAAGACGAAGGTTCGGGTCTGATGGAACTCCCCGATCATGAATTCATAGAAGCTGGCAGCGGTACGAAGCTTTTGTTCCACGAGTGTGCGGTAATCTAGTACGCCTACCTTGGCTGCTGCCAACCTGTAAAGGCGCGCAGCAAACATGTCGCTAAGAAACTTTACCGCGTTCTCCGCGCGTTCAGCGAGCTCTCTGATCTCCAGGGTCACTCGCTGCAAGCGCGTCGCTTCCCTTGCAAGGTGCCAGTGGCGAAGGATGCCGGTAGGACGCTCCAGAAACTTATAAACTCTGGTCGTCTCACGGGTCAACAGTTCGTCGTAATAGCGGAATTCCAATAGCTGCGAATTCGCGTACTCCAGAAGCTGGATGGAGGGCTGCGCCCCTTCGGGGGTGTCGTAGAGAAAGGCTGCATGCCAGCCGATTACCGCCAGATCGGTGGGGTAGTACGATATGCTCGATTGCAAGACTTCCCTCTGCTCATCTGCGGAAAGAGCCCGAGTTTCTCCCCTCACTATCTCTGCAATCTGATCTCCGTGCTGTGCCAACAGGTCGGGGGCAAGCAGATCACTGGAGAGTTGACTCAGGTTGAAGATGAAGTAGTCTTCGCTGATCCATTCGGAATAGGGTTTGACGATGGCAGCGCCACACTGTTTCAGCTTGTCCTGCACGACCCGAAGAGCTTGCTGCTCAAACTCACTGCTTGATATCCAGCGGCTTGCTAAGCGCGGCAGGTCTTCCCAGTTCGTGGAGAAGCGCGCCTCGAACAGAACGCTGATTACACCGTAATCGTAATATTTGACTTGCCGACGAACCTTTTCGCCAGATTCAAGGGTTGTTTCTTCAAAGCCCTCCACGACCGGAGGCCGCTGGAGTCGTAAATACTCAGGCGCCGCATGTTTCAGCACCCGATCGGCATTTCGCGCCCCAAGAGTTCGTCGCAACTCCTCCAGGCGTATCTCATCGGAGACATCATAGAGGATGAGGACAAAAGCGGATGCTTGCAGGTTGTCGGACATTGCAGATGACCACGGCTCAATAATCTACCAGCCGCCCGGCCATTTGGTCGAACGCCTTTGCGCACAGTCGCTGGTTACGCGCCTCGCGCTTGTCGGTTGTGCCGCTCCGCAATCCGCGTAATCCTCTCACGCGGAATCTCGAGAACATTAATCAGCTGATTCTTTAGATGTGTAGAAGGGACGACGTCGCCGGAGAGCAGCTTTTCAATCATGAACGGGCTTGTTCCCAATGTTTCTGCAAGTTGATCTCGGGTCAGGTGCTTGGCGCTCATCGCATTTTTAATGCTCTTGGCAAGCTCCGTGTTGCTTTCCACGCAATTACCTCCCAGGAACGCAATCAGAAATGTTGTTGAATCGCAGGTGGGTCATGTTTGCCTTGCAGTACCCCTTATTAGAACACGATCGGTAATTCGGGCGAAAGCCGTGTTGGAAATCGCTGATTCAGAACAACTTATTTCCGATGACCTTAGACGTTGGGCGCGGCCCCGGCCGGAATGGCAATGCGTTGAACGCCGTCCCAAAAAAATCCCCGTGGGGCCGGGGATCGGGGACAGTGCAGATTGAACTTGTTTTTAAACATTAGCAAAGCTTCGCAAAGGAATCGTGAATACGTCGTTAAACTCTCGTGAAACCGAGCACGCGCTGATGTGCTGTCATCACGGGACCTGAGCCCCGGCCGTATCTAAAGTCCAAACAAGGCTTTCACGCACTCTTCACAACCGTTTCAATCTTCCTTTATCGGAATCCGCTACATAGGAATCATGCTGCGACCCAGAAACAATACTCCACTGGAACCACGTTTTGTCGACCGCCTCACGGATGCCGCCGGATGGACACGAGTGCTGATGCCGCAAAGACGACTGCAGCATTTATACGAATCGTCACGTGATGGGCGCGGGGCGAATATTTTCGAATCGCTGCTTCGCGCATTGGAAGTGAACTCCGTGGCTGCTGATAGAGATGTCGGCTGGATTCCGAAAACGGGTGCGGCTATTGTCGTTGCCAACCATCCATTCGGCATGTTGGATGGCCTGCTGATAGGAGCTCTACTGCTTCGCGTGCGAAGCGACGTGAAGATCATTGCTAATAGGTTGCTCGCGGGTGTTCCCGAACTTTCGCAGTATTGCATTTATGTAGACGCGATGGATGGCAAGGATAGGCAAGCGGTAAATACTCAAGGATTGCGTGAAGCTATTCGGCACCTGACGGCAGGAGGTCTCTTGGTATTGTTCCCCGCCGGCGAAGTGGCACACTGGTCGCTCCGTAGCATGTCAATTAGCGAGTCTCGCTGGAATGATAGTGCGGCACGGCTATCACAAATGACTGGGGCACCCGTCCTGCCTGTCTGTATCCACGGCACAAACAGCTTTTCGTTCCACGCGTCCGGGCTGATTCACCCGATGTTGCGGACGCTGCAGTTGCCCCACGAATTGCTTAACAAGCGCGGCCAGCATGTCACGATCAGCGTGGGGCAACCAGTCAAGGCCGAGAAACTGCGGAACACGGGGAAGCCTGAAACGGCAACCTCGATGCTGCGATGGAGCACGGACCTGCTCGCGCTACGAGCGGCTCCTCATCGTCGCCCGTGGCGGCTGGGTATCCCACGTTCCGTAAAGCCGATCGGTAGAAGTGCCGACCCGAGGCTGCTCGCGCAGGAACTGCGTTCACTTCCGACGAAAGCATGCTTGCAGCAACAGGGCGAATTCGACGTATACGAACTGGCGGCTAGCCAGGCCCCAAACATCGTCCGCGAGATCGGCAGGCTACGCGAGATATCCTTTCGCCAGGCCGGTGAGGGTACAGGGAGTTCATTCGACCTCGATCGCTTCGACGATTACTACACTCATTTTGTACTTTGGAATCGCGAACTACGACAGATCGCCGGCGGCTATCGGCTGGGAAATGTGCGCGAGATTCTGCGGCGATTCGGCATTAGCGGACTCTATACCGCAACTCTGTTCCGCTATGATCCGTCATTTTTCGATAGCATCGGTGGCGCTCTGGAGTTGGGTCGATCGTTTATCACACCCGAATATCAAAGGCACTATCTACCACTGCTCCAACTCTGGAAAGGCATCGGCGTACACCTGGTGCGCCACCCGGAGAGCCCGGTACTGTTTGGCGCGGTGAGCATCAGCAACATGTATTCGCCGGCCTCGCGAGAAGTGATAACTGCCTTTTTGCGTGCTCAGAGGGCGCCGGAGAGTCTGGTCGACAAGGTGGGGTCCCGAGTTCCGTTCCACAGAGGTGCGAGATGCGCGCTGCCTCGTGAACAGAACTTTTCGAGGATGCTTACGATGAGCGATGTTTCGGAACGCGTTTCCGGCTTGGAAGCCGACGGGAAGGATCTTCCGATTCTGGTAAAGCATTATCTCAGGTTGGGGGGCAAGACGTTAGCTCTTGCCGTTGACCCGAAATTCTCGGATGTGCTTGGACGCGCTCATCATGGTCGATCTTCGTACAAGCGACCCAGTGCTGCTATCGAAGTATTTAGGTAAGTCAGGCGCGCGCGCATTCGCGTCCGTCACGCTGGCTGCCTCGTAGCGGCTTGTCTATTCACAATTGTTGCGGGATTCGGAAGCTTAATAGGCAATGGTCTAACGCCAGAACTTGACCTCATGGTCGGCAGGAAGCAACGCCCCCAGCACAAAGAAGATCACAAGAATAACCAGGATGATGGCGATTTCCATTGCCATAAACTCTCACCGAGCGATGGGAAGGTATTTTATTATCAGCTCTTAGTAAGTCAATCGAAAAGTGTATCTTTCAACGTGTCTTTCGTGCTTCAGCTCATTTCATCACCATTCACTCAAGACGTACCCATGAAATCCCGCCCAGGAATCTTGCCGTTGAAGAAGGCTTCGACGCAACGCCAATATGGGGACACACTATCTGCATGGATTCTGTCCAGTGCCCCCCGGATCGACATAACAGGCCTCATCGAAGTAAAGCTGACGCCCAACCTGCTGGTAAAGCAAAATTGTGCTCTTGCCCGCAGCGCTTGGTTCAGAAGCAATTCTCTTGGTCTGGAACTGGACCTTATCCGCTCCATTCCTCAGCGCCTCATTCAATACGCGTCCGGTCAGTTTGCCCTTCGATGGCAGTTTAACTTTGAGGATATGCGCCATGGTAACCGCAATGTCGGCATTACCGACGGGGAACGGGTCCACAAAACTGCTCTTAAAGTCTGGGCCGACTGCCACCATGGTGTTGAAAGTGTTGTCTCGCCCGAAGCTCCCGTGCATGCCCTGCCCCTCTTGAAGAGTTGAATCGGCGATTTGAACCGCACTCTGGAGATCACCTGGCGTGAGATAGAACGTCTTGAAGCTGACAGCAATCGCAGGCTTCGGCATTTTGGATGCTCCAATCAAATTAATGGAGCTGAACGGAAGAGCGCCGGGAATCTTACCGTAGCTGTTATCCACCAAAATCGCCCCCACGTAATCCTGCTTGCTCAGGAATGCAACGATCTGTTGCACCAACTGCTTATTATGGTCAGGCACATAGATAAGATCGGATCCACCATTCGCAGCTACTATGACCTTCGCATCCGTCACATCCAGAATGCGGCCACTTCGCGCCGATCAAGCCGTTTCCTGAATTCGGGCGCTGCCTGGTAGTCGCGCTCTGCTGCGGAATCGTCGGATCAACCCGCTGCATAGAGCCTTTGCCCGGTGCTGTCCTTAACCTGGGTATCCGGGTCAAAGAGCGGCATTCCCAGTGCATGAGCCAGGTCGATGGCAAGAAAGCCCGGAGGCAAGAAGCCGGTGTTCACTTCCTGACGGCCGGTGGAATCCTTGTACGTGAACTGCGCGGCATAGCTGGCGGTGAATGCCTTCCCGGTGCCATCGATCTCGTGCTTGCTGATTGTGGCAAAGCCATGGTCCGAGGTGACGAAGATGTCGGTGTTGGACGCAAGCTTCGGATCGCTGTTGATGTATGCCAGTATCTGCGCAAGATTGCTGTCGGCATTCTTTACCGCCGCGCGTGAAGTGGGACCATTGATACCTGGCGTTAGCGAGTTAAGACTATCGCCCCCGTTGTGCTGGGTGCCGTCCGGGTCACGCGACCAATACACCAGCACGAATGGCTGTCCCTGTTGCACGAAGGTTGGCAGGATCGCTTTGGTAAGAGCATCCGCGAAATATTGCTGCTGGCCAAGGTTGGCGTTCAGGGTGCCGGCGGTGGTGTTATTGCCTGCCGGCTGATTGCGAGCCACCGCTGTCGTCGGCAGACCAGCCGCAGTCAATGACGCGACTATACTTGCCGGAAGAGGGACCCCGGAAGTTTGACCAGTGCGGTCGTCAATGATGATGGTCTGGGGCACCGGAAAACGCTGGTTCACCGGTCTGAGCTGCGAAACGTCCTGCATGGCAGCCGGACCGAGCTTTCCGACGGCAGCGGTGGCATAACCGGCATTGCGGGCAGCCGCCAGCAGGCTTTCTTCATTCACGTAGTTGCCTTCGTAGTGATCGTCGAGATCGGCAAGAATCTGGTCGTCTTCGATGAATGGCGTGACCGTCCCAGCGACGTTCCCGAAATTGCCGCTGTTAAAAATGGGGTATCCCGAATAAACATAGTTGCTAAAGGTGCCGGTGTCCCCGAGGTAGTGACCTGTAGCAATGGCCGAACCGTTCGGCATCGTGAATGTCGGGAAGACGGCGTGGCTGTTCGCGAACTCGACGCCTTTCTGGCGAAGGCCGAAGATGGTCGGCGCGTCGAGTGCATTTACGGATCCTGATCGCAGCCCGTCGGCAACGAAGATGATTACGTTCCGGCGATTGTTCCCGGCTGGTCCGTGAGCATCGGCTGCAACGGTCGAAGTTGCAAAAACGCAAAGTAGTGCAAAACACACCGCAATCTTCCGAATAGTCATAGATAAAATCCTCTCTGGATTCAACACCGAGTGAACTAGGTGCCGCAGGATACGTTCCGACCCTACGGTGGATGCACACTTCTGAGCTCGCTTTAACAACCGCGTTTCCTTCGCATTACGTAATGGGCCTTCGATTATATTGGGCGGCGGCGGCCACAGCTTCGTGGGCCTGCCGCTCCATGAGTTCCTGGGCGAACTTTCGGTCGGTGATGTCCAGCGCAAATCCTGCAATGGAGTGGTTCCCGTTCTCATCGTTCTCGACCTCTCCCTGCAAGAGCAATACGCGGTCACCGCCGTGGGGTCTGTGGATCCGGCATTCGGTGCGCAGGGGGACGCGTCTTGCAACCGACTCCTGAAAGGCGTGGACCACGTGATCGTGGTCGGTCGGAGAGATCTTCTGAAGAAAGGCTTCGAAGTGCGCAGGCCGGGAATTAGGAGCGAAGCCGAGAAGACGATAAGTCTCGTCTGACCAGAACATCTCCCCGGATCGCACGTCCCACTCCCAAATGCCAAAATGCGCAAGGCGCTGCGCTTCGGCGAAGTGCGCTTCGGTCATCCGAATGGCCGACTGTGCACGATTGAGCTTGGTCGCTTCGGCGCGCAGTTCGGCCGTGGTTTCCTGCACCCTTGCTTCCAGCGCCGCGCGATGCTTGGTCAGTTGTGCCTCATCCGCCAGCAGTTGCCGTTGCAAGCCCCACGCGTATTTGATCAGCGCAAGTGCCAACAGGGCGGCGATTACCGCCAAGGTGAAGCTCCAGGTGCGCACGCGTCCGGCCACCAGCGTCTGCTGCTTCAGTTCGCTCGATTCGGACTCGAAGGCGCTCGTCCGCAGTTCTCCGACGGCCAGCAGCACACGGCGGTAGATGCGGTCGGTGTAAAGCATCTCTGCCGCGAACTGCTTCCGGTCTCTTGCCTCAAAGGCAGCAAACGCTTTGTCCGCCTGTTCCAGTGTGGCATGCATTTGGTCACTCAAAGAGCGCGCAGTGGGCAGCATCGACTGGCTAAGCGCATCCTCGCTACCGGCGAGATCCTGGGCGAAGGCGTTAGCCCGGGACATGAACATATTCGCCCCATAGCGCATGGTCTGGCGGCCGTCTCGCCAGTCGTCGGAATTGAAATCTTCCATGCCGGGCATCTTGGATGAGGCAGCAAAGCTCTCGAGTTCGGTGATCTTCTGACGTCGCGCGTGCCACAGCTGCTGCGATCTCGTGGCACGCTGATAAGAGTTCTCGAGTTGAAGCCAGCCAAAGAGGCTTACCCCAATCAGGACCAGTTGAAAGCCGGCGAGAAACAGAAAGGAGAGCCTTAGCCGCTGGTGGGAGCCTGAATCGCCGCTGGCGCTGCTGTCCGCAAAAGCCGGTTGTGCCGCGGCAGAACCGTTTTCGGGCTCGGCGCCGTGGACTCGAACAGAATTGCCGTCGTATTTCCGCATGCGCTGCATTCTCGCAAGCGAGTATTAAGCGGAGATGAAAGCTGCGGTTACGGTGGTAATCAGCTTGAGTGATTTTAGGTGCCGATGCCTCCGCGAAAACGTGAAAGGCTCTGCTCATCGGGCCAGGCTCGAATCGGCCACTGCGTCCCCCGGAGGCTTTCACAGAACTTTTCGCGCTCCTCGGGGGTGTCACCTGCTCCAAGCGCGATGTCATGGTCATCCATCATCACCGCTCTTTTCTTCATTTAACCCATAGCTATCAGCCAGGGCTTGGTCCATCAGCCTTGGCCCTCATACCAGCACCGGCGATCATCAGCCTGATCACCCGGAATACATCACCGTAGTTGACCCTGTTGGGCCGCGTGTTCACTTTTTAGCTCTCGGCTCGTAAGTGATTGTCACGGAGCGGTCGCAGTGTTCGGTCTCTGGCAGATCGCCCAGTAGGCGAAGCAATCTGGCTAACCTGGGTACGCCATCATACTGTGGTTGCCACCCATCGTCCGGACCTCTTTATCGTCACCGACGATGTCTACGGCACCTTTGCGGACGACTTCGTTTCATTGTTTGCAAAGTGCCCGCGTAACACACCGTGCGTTTACTCGTTCTCGAAGTTCTTTGGCGCAACCGGTTGGCGGCTCGGCGCCATCGCTTTGCATGATGATAACGCCTTCGATGCCGCACTGGCTGCCCTGCCGGAGAAACAAAAGCTTCTCCTTGACACGCGCTATGCCACACTGACCACGCAGCCGCGCGCCTTACGTTTCATCGATCGCATGGTTGCGGATAGTCGTGCCGTTGCGTTAAACCATACGGCCGGCCTGTCTGGGCCGCAGCAGTTACAGATGGCGTTATTCGCACTCAATGGGCTGATGGACCGCGAACATCGCTACAAAGATGCCGCCAAACAGCTGATCCGGCAAAGATATCAAACGCTCTACAGCAATATGGGCATTAAGGCCGCGCATGAGCCCAACGATGCCAATTATTACACCTTGATAGATTTGCAGGAAATAGGCGGGAAGCTATACGGACCGGAATTCGATGGCATGGTTTGTCAAAAGCGATTTAGGAATCGGTTTTCTGTTTCGACTGACAAAAGAGACCGGTGTCGTATTGTTGCCTGGTAACGGATTCGAGGTCGTCGACACCTCAGCACGAGTGTCGCTCGCCAACCTCACGGATAGCGAATACGCTGCAATCGGCAGATTCACGCGGCAGGTACTCGACGAATATTATCAGGATTTCAAGAAACTCACGCCTCAATGAATAAGCTAACGGCTCGAAGCGTCACCCGATGGTTTACATCAAGATGAAGGCCGTCGTGAGATGAACGAATCAGCATGCAAACGAAGACGAAAGAGGTTAAAAATAATGACGCAATCAGTGTTGGAACGAGCAAGCGAGCAAATCGCCGAATCAGCGCGCAAGGCTTCACGAACGACGGCAGCCGTTGCTGATGCATTTGAAGATGGCGTTGGAGTGGCGAAGCGTGTCGCAAAACATAGCTGCGATGCCGCCGAGGAATTCCTTGATGACACGACCAAGCGTCTGCAACGGCATCCTACCGAAGCCGTCGTAGCTTCATTGGCAGTAGGTGTCGCCGTCGGAATGGTAATCGGTTTTGCAATGAAAAGACGGTAGCTTTAACAACAGGCCGATTCGAATGGAGTGATCATGGCTACAAGCGCTGAGGTTACAGGTGGGCGCTAGCATGCCGGTTGACTGCGAGTTCCGGCCGGAAGATGATTGTTCGAGTGGGTGGTTTTCCATGGCTTGAGAGCTCCGCCCGAAAAGCGACCAAAGAAACGATGACAACACCGAATACGGATAGCACGACAGGAGCTTTGGTCGGCGGCGTTGAAACGGCAGGTCCCAAGACTGCCGGGCCATCGGTTCGCCCGAACGAATCACCGATCCCAACCAAGACAAATCACCAGAATATTCGTGTTTCGCCAGCAGTCCTCGACGCCGCTCGAAAGGACGGTGCAGAGCTGCTTCGGAACTTGCGGACGTCTTTGGGTGGTCTAACACAGATTGAAGCCGAACAACGGGCGCGCACGACGGGGCCGAATGAGGTTGCACAAGAGCGGAAGCAGGGCTGGCCCATCCGCGTTCTGAAAATCATCCGCAACCCGCTCGTGATTCTGCTGTCGATTTTGTCTGCAGTTTCTTTCCTTACAGGCGACACACGCGCCGGCTTCGTGATGGTAGGCATGGTGGCGCTGAGTGTGGTACTCCGCTTTTGGCAGGAGGCCCGGGCGGACACCGCCGCACAAAAGCTGAAGGCCATGATCCATGTGACCGCCACGGTCGTTCGGGACGGAGCGGCGGGGGAGGTCCCACTCCGGGACCTGGTGCCCGGTGACATCATTAAACTGGCCGCCGGCGACATGATCCCAGGCGACGTGCGGTTGCTGTCTTCGAAGGACCTCTTCGTGAGCCAAGGCAGTCTCACGGGTGAGTCGCTCCCGATCGAGAAGTGCCACGACCCCGAAACCAAAGAGGAGAGTTCACCCACTGAGCTCAAGAACACATGCTTCATGGGGACGAGCGTTGAGAGCGGCACGGCCACAGCGGTCGTGGTCACAACGGGGGTGCAAACCTACTTGGGCAGCATGGCCCGCTCGATCACCGGGGAACGAGCGCCGACCAGCTTTGACCAGGGCCTCAACCGCTTTACATGGCTGATGATGCAGTTCATGGCAGTAATGGTCCCTCTAGTCTTCCTCATCAATGGTTTCACCAAGCACGATTGGAAGGGAGCCTTCTTCTTCGCAATGGCAGTGGCTGTCGGCCTCACTCCTGAAATGCTGCCTATGATCGTTTCCGTCTGCCTTTCCAATGGCGCACTCGCCATGAGCCGCAAGAAGGTGATCGTCAAGCGACTTAACTCAATCCAGAACTTTGGGGCCATGGACGTGTTGTGCACCGACAAAACGGGTACGCTCACCGAGGACCGCGTTGTCCTGATGCGGCATTGCAACGTCGCTGGGCGTGAAACTAATGACGTGCTGCTGGACGGGTACCTGATCAGCTATTTCCAGACAGGCCTAAAGAACCTGCTCGACCGGGCGATTCTGGATAGTTCCGACTTTCACGGGAAGGCGGATGTCGAGAAGTATAAAAAGCTGGATGAACTCCCGTTTGATTTCACTCGACGCATGATGTCGGTTTTAGTGGAGGATGCCGGAGGTCAGGCAATTCTTTTCACTAAAGGGGCTCCGGAGGAGGTCTTCCTCCGCTGCTCGCATTTTGAGCTCGATGGTAAATTGTCCCCAATGGAGCCAGCCCTCATGGTCGGGCTGAAGCAAGAGTACGACAGTCTCAGCAACGACGGCTTCCGCGTGCTGGCAGTAGCCACAAAGGTCCTGACCGGGAAGAAACTCTGCGCGTTAAACGACGAGCACGAACTCGTGCTCAGAGGGTACGTCGCCTTCCTGGACCCACCCAAGAACACCGCAGCCGGCGCCCTTGCGGCCCTGCACAAGCATGGCGTGGCCGTAAAAATCCTCACCGGGGATAACCACCTTATCAGCCGCAAGGTGTGCAAAGACGTTGGCCTATCAGCCGACCCGATGCTGCTGGGCGGCGACGTGGAGAAGATGTCCGACGCGGAACTGGCCGAGGCAGCGGAGAAGGCTGTGCTGTTCGCCCGCCTCTCTCCCGCGCACAAGGAGCGGGTCATCCGTATCCTCCGGGGCAAGGGGCACGTCGTCGGATACATGGGCGACGGAATCAATGACGCTCCCGCCTTGCGAGCGGCTGACGTTGGCATTTCGGTAGACACCGCCACTGACATCGCCAAGGAGTCAGCGGATCTGATCTTGCTGGAGAAGGACCTCACGGTGCTGGGAGGCGGCGTGATCGAAGGCCGTAAGGTCTTCGCGAATATCGTTAAGTACATTCGGATGGGAGCAAGTTCCAACTTCGGAAGCATGTTCAGCGTGGTGGGGGCAAGTGCCTTCCTCCCCTTCCTGCCGATGTCCCCGATTCAGGTGCTGACAAACAGCCTCCTGTATGACTTCTCGCAGGTGCCAATCCCGGCGGACGCCGTGGACGACGAGCAAATAACTAAGCCAAAGCCCTGGAACATCGGGGAAATCAAGCGCTTCATTCTCTATGTCGGCCCTATCAGCTCGATTTTCGACTATACGACTTTCTTCGTTATGCTCTGGGTATTCAACTGCTGGGATCCATCCCGAGCATCGCTATTTCAGACCGGCTGGTTCGTCGAGTCGTTGATGACGCAGACGCTCATCATCCACGTCATTCGCACCAATAAGGTTCCCTTTTTACAGAGCAGGGCGAGTTGGGCGCTGACCGTCACATCGTTATCAATCATGGCTTTTGGCGTGTGGCTGCCGTATTCTCCTTTGGCTTCTGCGCTGGGATTCACTCACCTGCCGCGGATGTACTGGCCAATTCTGCTGGGCACGTTGCTGGGCTATATGGGCCTTACGCAAATCATCAAGGTGTGGCTGTTGCGAAAGCAATGGATCTAACAAGGCATATCCGGCCAGCGCCAAGATTATTGTTCGAAGCAGCCTAAACATTGGCTGGCTAAGGTTAACCTGCCAAGTTGGGAGTCCTAAAGTCGGTAACCCAGATCAAGATTGATCAATGTTCTAATTCAGTCCCTGTTGTTGGGGGCAGGTCTGACCGTATCAGAACCTCCACTTGTTTCCACACCGTTGGATCACATTCAATCTGGGTGTGAGGCTTCGCGAACATGCGGTCGTACCATGGATACTCACCGCAGGTATAAGGGCTTGCGCGATAGTCGAAGCGAAAATTCCCGATTATGCTCGTGCGGGTTGGATCGGCGGCGCGAATCTCGGGCTGGCCGTGGAGAAGACCGTTCGGCTGATAAAAATTGGCGGCCCGGACTACATTCGCGGGGATAACGGCATCGTTTTGATGAATCTTAGCGATACTATCCACCTGAATGGTAAGGCGCACGGGGATGCCATCCTTTTCCAGTTCACGCGCCAAAGCAATGGCTTCCGAGCCTCCCCAGCTATGTCCGTAAATGATGATGCGGGCATTCTGTTTCTCACCGGTTGTTGTTGTCCCATCATGGTTCGTGTCCAGCAGGCCGAGGATTCTCTTTCTGGCTTCTTCCCCGCTGTAACCCTCAAAGGTTTTCACGTCTACGCCCAAAGGGAACGCCTTGCGCAGGCGCGCTGCAAGTTGCACCTCGCTATGGACAGGATTATCGCGCTTGATGAACCCGCCCACAAAGCCGATGACGATCACGGGCGGCATCGTGAGGGCGACGTTCGCCACGGGCGCGAATTGCTGTGCCTGGCTGTCGGCGACAGCCGCATTCGGAGTCACGGACTTCAACTGGTCTAGCGATGTCAGTACGGCCTGCCAGCGACCCTGGTCCTTCTTCGTTTCGATCGGTAACGAAAGGTCGGAATAAAACTGCAAAATATTATCGCGAAGCTCCGGCGAGGTCCGATCGAACTTCCGCTCTGACAATTGCGCCAGTAACTTTGCGTAGGTGTCGTCCGTGAGCGAGTATTCCGCTGCCTTGGTTACGTTGCCGCTATCAAGATCGCGATTGGAAAGCACGAGCGAGTCAGTGCGCACTTCTTTCAAGAAGGCCCGGTATTGATCGACGGTCGTGTTGATGCTTTTGAAATACAGGTCCTCAGTTTGAGGAGTCGGGGTTTTGAACGCTAACCCTTTGAAGGGACCAATCCTCGGCATGTATCGCAGGAGGGTTGATAAGACGCGCGTGCCTGACGCCTGGCTTTACGTAGTCCTTTCCCCACTCCTTTTCATACCCGGAACGCGATAGACGGTACAGGAACTTCCGCTTCGCGAAGTTCGGCGTTTCGTGTATCAGCTCCTTCTTATGGGTTTGCAGCGCAACCTGAGTCATCTGCGGAATCAACCGGCTGACAGCGAAACGATACGAACCCACCGCCAGATCTTCGTGGGCGAGCACGTCTTTCAGCTCCACTCCGTACACAACGGGAAAGACCCGCTCCAGCAGAGGACTTGGATACCTGAAATCCGATGAAATCGTGGTACTGCTGCGAGGCGTAACGGTTCTTAGCGACCTGCGCCGTGTCGAACCCGAACTCGGTTTTCAGATGCGCCGTCTTGTCCTGGGCATAGCGAACTGACTTGCCAAACTTCGCTCGCAGTTTCGGATACTCGATTGCGACGGCCTGGTTGATCGCCGGGTGACCGGCGATATCCGACGCATAGTGCGACAGCGCGCCCAAGGCGAAGGCATACTCGTTCACATCCTGGCTTTCGAGCAGCAGCTCACGAACAAAGTCTCCGCTGCGGACGTAATGCACCAGGTTGCTGAATTCTTTATTGCCGAACGGGTAGTAGCCGAGGTCCTGGATGACGGCGCCTCCATAGGCGTAAGCGTGCGCTTCCCTGATCTGGTCTTCCGACAGCCCTGGATATCGTTTGAGCAAGAGCGGCCGGATCTCATCGGTCCAGAGCAGGTCTACGATTTCCTCGTGCGTCAAGACGGAGTATGCGAACGCACCGCCGCTGCACATGAACACGACGAGAACAAGTGCCACCACGCGGACAGAAAGCAGGCGCCAACCCTTGGTTATGACGCCTGGCGATGTTAGCGGGTGGTCCACGGTTTAGATCCGCCCGAGAACCAACAAAATGACAACTATCATGAGGACCAGCCCTACTCCGCCGCTCGGGTAATAGCCCCAGTCTCTGCTATGAGACCATCTTGGTAGTGCACCACAGAGCGCTAAGATCAAAATCACGATCAATATAGTTCCAAGCATATTCGCTCCTTCTTCACATATTGCTATGAGAATGTTCGTCTGGTGCAGCCCTTTTGAGGCTGCACCGGGTGGCCGGCTACATCGAGATGCTGATTGCTATTCCAACATCGGGATGCCTGCGGTCGAACAGGTAATAACCGTTGTCGACGTAGCTGACATAGACATCGTCGGTGTCATACCAGTTCGACGCCCAGGATTCTGGCCAAGGGTCAACGAGACTGAACCAATAGCCGCTGTATTGGAAGCGGGGATATCCGCCCACAACCAGGAAGGGGAGCCCATAGATTCGGAAACCATGTTCCGGCCCAAAATATCCACGGAATCGATCGTCAGGAATGCGGTAGCCGTTGTAGCCGCCGCGTTGCTGCCAAGTGCGGTGGTCCGACTGCCAACTTCGCGCGCGATGCCCCTGCCACGCACTCTGCTCGACACGCCGCTGTTTCGCGCTGGGTTTGGGATGCTGACTGCCACGCTGTTGCTGGGCGTGCTGTTGTTGCTGTTTTTGTTGCTGAGTCATGTTGCTGCTCAGACTTGGCTTGCTTGGCGGGCTCGGCTCGCTTCGTTTGCTGAGCACGTTGCTGCTCAGGCTTGGCTTGCTTGGCGGGCTCGGCTCGCTTCGTTTGCTGAGAACGTTGCTGCTCAGGCTTGACTTGCCTGGCAGGCGCAGCTTGCTTCGTTTGCTGTGCGTGCTGCTGCTCAGGTTTAGCTTGCTTGGCGGGCTCGGCTTGTTTCTCAGGCTCGCGCTGCTTTTCACCCTGCTTTTCATGCTGTGCAAAGCCAGAAGCAGCGATTCCGAGAATCAAGCACAGAATAGCTGTGCTGGTACGTCCAATTGCTTTCATAGGTGTTACCTCATTCCTGCTCGTCGCGTATGCTGTCTACCGCAAGCTCTCTGTCGTCACATGACCTGATCGTCTATAGGTTTGCCAGAGACTAGAAGCTCCACTCTCCGGTTCTGCTGCCGGCTGGCGATCACCTTATCCTTTCCCGACGTGTATCCGGGAAATGGAGTGAAACAGACCAACCCCATTCATCAGCCACAGAACGACTGCAATGACCACGACGCCATTCAGAATTGACTTGAGGGTTGCCTGCATTGGGATGAAGCGATTCACCAGCCACAGCAGGACACCCACCACGATCAGCACTTGCACTATTTGAATCAGAGGCATAATCCTCGACCTTCCTTGTTTCGCAGCTAACGCCTCTCATCCGCCTAAAGGCGTTGCCCAAAGTAAAAGATTCGAGAGCTTTAGGGTCGAATAGTGTCCGCCGAGGTTGCGCGCCACACGCGGATGAATAATGCCAATGTGGCTGGATATGGTCGCTTCGATGTGAATAATTGGAATCCTCACCCGCAGCGATCTAAATGTGGTTGTTACAAAGTGGTCGTCGCACTTTCGGCTCACTCAACAGATTAAAGAATGACAGGTGTGAGCAGTCGTGTCTGAGCAAGATCGCTCACATGCGAGGAATTCGGGTCGCACCGCCTGAACGAAGTTCGCACACGCTTTAGCTTGCCTTGCGGTATTCCAGTGGCGCACAGGCGTTGTCAGCAACGCTCGACTGCAGGCAGTGCATCAGTGGCCATGAATACTCAAATTCCCGTCCACAATCGACGCAGACCTGGTACGTCCGTTTCTTGATCGTGAACACGCGGCTCAGTTGGCTATGATGGCAACCGAATCCAAATTGGAAAATCCAAAGCAGGGGTTTCATAAGTCCCGCGCCCGGCGGCCGCGTTCGCAACTTCCATTGGACATCCAGCCAAGCCAGAAGACAGCGGACGCTGGCGTGAGCCAGCCCGATGCAGGAGTCGGCTGCCCCGTAATAGATATTGAGCGTGTCACCGTCGGCGCCCATCGTGTATCCGCACGGGAAGACCACGTCGTGGACATCGCCGCCGCGTTCGTAGTCGGTTTCTGCTCGGAAGATCCAGGAATCGCCTCGCAACAAGCATTCGTCCGGCTTCTCAAGATCGAACAGCGCCAAACCGAGGCGGTAGAGAGCGCTTGAAGGCGTCTGTCGCACTCCGTGGTAGAGAATCAGCCAGCCTCTCGCGGTTTCGATGGGCGGCGAAGCCAGCCCGATCTTGTTTGCGTCCCACCATGCGCCACGGCGGGCCTCCAGCATTACCTTGTGACTGCCCCAATGTCGCAGGTCGGGGGAGTACGAGATCCAGATGTGAGCGCCAAGCGCCGTCATTGGCCGATGGATTAGTGCCCAGCGCCCTCCGATTCTTCGTGGGAGAAGGGCTGCATCTTTGTCATCGGGCGATGCGATCACGCCGTATCTCTCGAAGCTGCGGAAGTCCTTTGTGAGGGCCAGAGAGACTCCGGGACCGCCCCGGGAATATGAGGTGTAAACAACAGCGTACTGCTGCAGTTCCGGCACGTAGGTCAGTCGAGGATCCTCGATGCCCCACAACTCTTCCGGGTATTCATCCGGGTTCGGCATGAGCGTGGGCGTCGGATCAATTTGCCATCCGTCAACGCCGTTGGCAGAGCGGGCGGCGCACAGATGCGAAAGACCCCGTCGCTCTTCTACACGGCAGAGCAGCAGTGTCGATCCATCCTCAAGCAGAGTCGCGCCTGCATTGAAAACGCTATTGATCGAATATGGCCAGTCTTTGCTCGTCAAGATCGGGTTCGAGGGATGGCGGTGAAGCAGCGGCTCGTCATGATTCTTAACTACACTCATTGAATCTCCGATGGATTGCGGGGCCTGTTCAAGACCACCTGGGTTGACTAGCATTCCGTGCTTGAGTATCGGTATGTCGGCGTCTTCCAGAAGACGCATCTCCAACAGCGCCATCAGGAAGGAAAGGGTGGACTCGGCTCCCTGATTCTCGTTGGCCCGGTCGGGATGCAAACCATCCCGGCACCCGCCGGTGCTGGAATCGTAAAGGACGATCTGCAGATCATTGTCGCCCAGGAACCAGTTGAATGCTGACCACGCCTCTTTCAACCAACGGTCATCCCCGGTTGCGCGAAAGGCCTGCAGGCATGCAGAGACGACGGCTCCTGCCTCGACGGGTTGTTGATCGAATCGGGCTTTGTCGCCGCCCTTGCGGTAAAAGCCCTGCGATCCGATGGGCACAAAGTGTCCTTTCATTTCGCAGCGCTGCGTCGTGACAAACCAATCCAGGGATTCAAGACCAGCCGCAAGCATCGCTTTGTCGGATGTGCGCGAAGCGCAAGCTAAGAGAGCCTGCGGCAATCGGGCGTTTGAGTAAGCGAGAACATCTTCGAACCAGTTCCACCCTGGCGAGCGGCTGGAAGCGTAAATATCAAGCAGCCGGTGTGCCATCTCGTCTCTCGTCTGAAGAGCCGCTCTGTCTCCCGGAAAGGAGTCAAGGTATTCCTGCAATCCCAGCGCGGCAAAGGCCCACGCACGGGGACTGGTGAAGGCGCGGATCGCCGGAAGAGCAGATTCAAAGAGCCGGCCCGCAGTGCCCCTTAGACCCTGGAGACTTGGAGCGCCCGAGGACTGTTCCCAACCCCCACAACGCACGCCCATGGCTGTCTTCAGATCCCTCGGCTTCGTGCCACTGGCGCTCGTAGCTCAGAAAGTTTCTAAACCGGCCGGTCGCCGGATTGAACGCGTGCCAGAGAAACGCCAGATAGCAGGATGCCAACTTCGCCGACTCGGACACAGCCGTCATCCCAAGCTGTTCCATCAGAACAGCCACGATCAATGCGCGCGCATTGTCATCTGTTGCGTACCCTTCCCGATAATTTGGGACCGTAAACACCGCATGCTGCAAAAGCCCGGTATGGTCGGTCATTCGATACAGGTGATCCAGCTTTACGGACGGCAACCTGTCCAGCGTTCTTTCGGCATTCAAGTCCGAGAACGCGATACGCGGTGTTTGCATACGGTCAGAACGGGCGCGCACGAACGTCTGCATGTAAGACTGGGCAGCCTTGCTCCAGACCGTGTCACGCGCATATAGATAAGCGCGTTTGCGCATGGCATGACGAGCTGCTTCGTTGTCCAGGAGTTCGATCGCCGCACGTGCAATCGCATTCGAGTCATTGAATGGGACCAAAACTCCGCGGCCGTCATCCAGCAGTTCGGCGGCGTGCCAGTATGGCGTCGAAATGATCGCCTTGCCCGCGCCTAGCGCATACGCCAACGTGCCCGATACGGCTTGTGCCTCATAGCGATAAGGGGTGATGTAAATGTCGGCCGACCCAACGAATTGGGCCATCTCTTCAGGCGTAACGAACCGATTGTGGAAGATCACATTGCGTTCAACCCCGAGCTTTCTCGCCAGAGCCTGCAATTGAAGTCGGTATTGGTCCCCTTCTCGGCGCCTGATATGCGGATGGGTTGCACCCGCGATGACGTAGACGGCTTCCGGATGCTGAGCAATGATGCGCGGCATTGCTTCAATTACGCTTTCAACCCCCTTATTCGGCGACAACAGTCCGAACGTGAGCAGCACAGCCTTGCCTTCGGTTCCCGAGGAGTCTTTGTAGTAGTTGGGATCTCCAAACGGCAGGTCTGGAATGCCATGAGGAATGAGGTCGATCTTTTCCTCCGGCACATGGAACACTTCTTGCAGGAGTCGCGAGGAGAGCTCGCTCATGACGATGAGACGGTCAGAGAGCGCGGCGATCTCGTCCATGACAATACGTTGATTCGCGTCTGGCTCGCGCAGAACTGTATGCAGAGTCGTCACAACTGGCATCTTCAGGCGCCGCAGCAGCCGCAAGATGTGGCTGCCGGCCGGACCTCCGAAAATGCCGTACTCATGCTGAAGGGAGACCAGATCAACATTGCTGAAGTTAAGAAAGTCGGCGGCATCTTCATAGCTGGATGGATCGCCCTCCATGAGCTCGAATCGGACGCGTGCAGGATAGCTGTAATGCGACCCTGGATCGTTGACCGGCACGGCCAACAATTGAGCTGCTCCGTACTCTGCGCCGATGGCGTCGCATAAGTCTGTCGTGAATGTCGCGATTCCACACTGTCGCGGTAGATAGTTTCCAATCACTGCTATCCGGCTTGGAAGCGAAGCACTGGATCTCAACCGCAACAACGTTGCGAGCTTTTCTTCGAGCACCGGCGCATGCACCTTGAGTCGAGCCAATGGTCCTCTCAACAATGCGCTCTCTTGTGACGACATTCATATCTCCTTGGTTGTGGCAACGGGCGCGAGGCTCATTCAAGCCCTCGGCGCCCTTCAAATCGCTCAAACTTAGCCTTTATTGGATTTCCTACAGTACCCGCCGGCGTCCGGTCACCAGGTTAAAGATCAGGACCACCAGCGCTACAACCAGCAGCAGGTGGATCAGGCCACCGGCGATATGAAAGCTGAAACCCAGAAGCCACATGACCAGGAGAATCACCACTATTGTCCAAAGCATATTCACCTTCTCTCCGCATCGTGGGCACCCGAGAGCTGACATCTTTCTCGGGTGCACCCGCGCGTTCCAGAACCAACTACTACCTTGCAGCTATGGCCTCGGCCTTCGCGCTCCTGACTGCGTGGAGGAACGACCGTGCCGCAGGTGTCGCCGATACGTTACCCATTAATACGTTCCGGGTCGAGACATGACGCCCGTAAACGGCCTGCATGGAATCGTCGTCGCGGCGAATCGAAGCGCCGGTCAACGTGAGTCCCGCAAAAGCGCCCTTGGCGCGAGAGTAGGTCAGAATCTCGGTATTCAGCTTCCAGTCGGTATCGGCCGAAGCATGACGTCCTACCGGTCCCGCTGCCGCCGAGGCATCCGCTCCAAGCTGGAATTTGCTGGCAAGCAACTGCTGCATGCCTCTTTCATTCTGGATGATCATGACCAGATCGACGCCCTCGATCCCGATCTGAAATCCCCAGCTACCACCCGTGATCGCAAAAAACGCTGGTGCGCTCCAGCCTTTGGCAGTGCGGCATGTCGCTACGCCTCTGCCACCCTCGGCGCCAAACACAAAGCCGCCCTTGATCATGTGCGGTACCACGGCCACGCACTTGGCGTGTTCCAATACCTCTTCCGGAATGCCCCTGTCGGGCGCTGCCATAATTTCGTGCAGCACGGTAGCCGCTTTATCCAGCCGATCGTTCGATGATTCACGCTTCGATTCCGCCCAGCCGAACGTGGCCAGACTCAGCAACGCAACTAACAGCATCAGTTTTTTCACAGTTTCCGCCTTTTCTTCTACCTCTGCGCCGCGTTTGTTGCTTTACTGCATTCGCAGCGCACGAGGTATTTCCTACGTTAGCGGGTTCGGATGGGCCTGTCTGAGCAATAACGCTCACATGGCCCAACGACGCTTTCCAAGCGGGTATTTAAGGATCACACCACGTGGCGATCAGTGTCTTCGTAGCGCGAGCAGAATGTCAAAGGGGCAACTTCGCTAAGGTGGGCGTGGGCTATAATTATTCAGCCGGCAATACTGGCGTATAAGCTCTCCGAGAGGGATTTCCATGGCCTTCACCCCCTCCACTGTCGTGGCAAAGACTGAGCGCAAGCCTCCCAAACAGGGCGCCCCTCTGCCCCGGAACACGGCTCATGCAGCGAAGCTCAATCCGGCGGAGGTTGGTGCGCCGGAGCAAGAAATTGCTGCTTTTGATCCTCACGTCTTCCTCACAAAGCTTGCGGCTGGAAAAACCATTCGCGAATACAAAGCTGATGAGTCCGTCTTCTCGCAAGGCGACGCTGCGGATGCGGTGTTCTACATCCAGAGCGGCAGGGTGAAGCTCACGGCAGTTTCCGCGCAGGGCAAAGAAGCCGTGGTTGCCATCCTGCCGGAAGCGTAGCTTTTTCGGCGAGGGCTGTCTGGCGGGCCAACCGCTTCGCATGGCCACCGCCACCGCGGTGCAACGCGCCGCTATCATTCGAGTGACGAAGCAGGCAATGGTCGCGTTGCTCCACCAGGAACCGGAATTTGCCGAACGATTTCTCGCCTATCTGCTTTCCCGCAACGTCCGCATGGAAGCGGACTTGGTGGATCACCTCTTCAACTCCAGTGAAAAGCGGCTGGCTCGGCTTCTCCTGCTGATGGCCAATTTTGGCCAGGAATCCAAGCCGATACCGCTGATCGCGAAAATCAGTCAGGAAACACTGGCCGATATGATCGGCACAACCCGCTCGCGCGTCAGTTTCTTTCTCAATCGGTTCAGGGACTTGGGCTTTATCGCCTACAACGGCGACGGCATGCAGATCCACAGCTCACTTGTCAGCGTCGTGCTTCACGATTAGCGGGCGGTGTCGGCATAGTCCCGGAAATGGCACTCTTGTTCGAGGAGATCACAGTTTGTCTGAAGAGGCGTCAAAGCAGCAGGTCAGTAATACTAAGAAATGAAGGATATTGAGTGTGGGCCCATTCCGTTACAGAATTCTCTTGGTAGACGACGACAACAAAATCACTACGGCTGCAAAAGTGATCCTCGAATCGCAGGGGTACGAGGTGCATTGTGCGACAGACGGATTCGGCGGCCTCACCGCGCTGAAACAATCGCCGCCCGATGTAATCATCTCCGACTTGCAAATGCCCAATATGAGCGGGTTTGAATTTCTCTCTATTGTCCGAAAGCGTTTTCCGAATATTCCGACCATCGCAATCAGCGGGGCTTTTTCTGGCAGGGATGTGCCTGAAAGCGTCCTGGCGGATGCTTTTTTTGAAAAAGGCCAGTATTCAGTATCGGAACTCTTCGAGAAGATCATCGCTCTACTCGCAGAATTCCCCACCCGCCCACGCGCCGAGCATCGAGCCAAGCCAGCCGTCTGGATTCCAATCAGTGATGCAAACTACATTGCTGTGACGTGCTCTTCCTGCCTGAGAACGTTCCCCGTTCCTACCCCGCTCCCCATTGGTGCCCACACCGTCGAATGCGATGCTTGCGCATCTTCTGTTTCGTTCCACATCACCGACCAATTCCCCACCCGCGCGATGAGCCAAAAGGCCGATTTTTCTCAAATCTGAGCACAATTGACCATCTTTCGGAGAGGTCGGCGCGTAGGCTCTTATGAGCCGGAGGCTCCATGGACACTAAGCGCAAGGTCATCGCCGATAAGAAAAAGCGCAAGGCAGCCACTAAGAAGTGCGCCGATTTGCAGATGCTTACAACTCATAAGACCGAGCTCAGCAAGGCAAATCTTGAAGTTGACGAATCATTTAAAGAGGCTGACGCATTTGATTCAAGCGTGATCCTGACGGATCCTTCGAGCGGAACAACTAGTCGGGAATACCAAGCTGATGAATTCATTTTCTTGCAGGGGGACATGGCCGACGCTGTGTTCTACATCCAGAGCGGCAAGGTGAAGCTCACGGTCGTCTCCCAAAGCGGCATGGAAGTTGTGGTGGCCAGCCTCCCCGAAGCCAGCTTCTTCGGCGAGGGCTGTCTGGCCGGGCAACCGCTTCGATTGTCCTCCGCCAGCGCAGTTCAGCAGAGCATGGTCATTCGTGTGACCAAACAAGCAATGGCAACACTCCTCCAGCAGAAACCGAAATTTGCTGAACGCTTCCTGGCCTATCTTCTTTTCCGAAATGTTCGTATCGAATCCGACTGGGTAAATGTTCTGGCGAGTGGAGACAACACGGTTTTGTGCATCGATGACGAGCCAATCGGCCTTGTGGCTCGCAAGGCGATTCTACGGAATAAGGGCTATGAAGTGCTTACTGCATCGAGTGGACCAGAAGGTCTGAAGTTATTTAAAGACAATCCGGTTAATGCGGTTGTGCTGGACTACGCAATGCCTGGCATGGATGGGGGTCAAGTCGCGGCGGAATTGAAGCGCCTGAACCCTGACATAAAGATTCTGCTTTTGTCCGCCTACGTTGATATTCCCAAGGAGACCCTGCAACGTGTGGACAAACAATCGGTGAAGGGCGCCTCGCCAACTTCTTTCTTAGCGGATCTTGAGCAGCTTCTATCTTGCTAGAGATGGTTGCCCGTCCATTCTGATTGCGGATTTCCCAGTTCGCCTTCGGCAGGCGCATCGCCAAGGGCGATAGCCTGCTGTTTCTACGTGCTCTCCACCTGGCTAACGAGCAAGCCGGGACGACCCAGCCTGCCATCAGGAAGAGCTTGGCCTCAGTTGGACTCGTGTCAGTGGAGATCACCCTGTATGCGTGGCCAACCAATCTGAGAAACAAAAGCATATCGTATTCGCCGTAGTTCGTGCTCCGTTGTGCTACTCAGGCCCCTCGTCTACAATATGACCATTCTGGGGCATGAACGACTGAGGAGGCGATACTAATGAGGAAATACGCAGGGGTGGGGCTGATTCTTGTTTTGGCGGTCGCGCTTGGGCTGCTGGGTTGTCAACAAAGCGGGCCTGGGAGCGCGGCTGGCAACACTGTCCGGATCGGGATCATTACCTCTTTAACCGGCAGCCAGGCTGCCTTCGGCCACGCACATAAGAACGGGTACGCCATCGCGCTGGATGAGATCAACGCGAAGGGGGGTATTAACGGCAAGAAAGTCGAGCTCGACTACTACGATGACCAAAGCAAGCCTGATGAGGCGGTGCAAGGCGTCAACAAGCTCGTGGCTCAAGACCATGTGCCCGTCATCCTGGGCTCATATTCTTCGGAAAGTACGCGGGCTATCGTACCCGTCGTGACCGCCAAGCAGGTGCCGTTAATCGTGCCAACGTCGGTGGCGGAGAACATTATGCAGACCGGCTCACAGTGGGTGTTCCGCTTGTGCTCCGGTTCCGACGATTATGCCAAGTGGACGCTAGACTTCCTGAAGAACAATGGCAATCCCAAGACCATTGCCATCGTCTATGAGAACACGAACTTCGGGCAGGCGAACTTCAAGTCCATGGAGGCGGCGGCCAAGGCCGCAGGCATGGAGGTCGTGGATGCGGAGGCCTACCAGGCCAGTTCGCCCGATTACAAGGCCCTGCTGCAGCGCGTGAAAGCGAAGAATCCGCAAGTGGTGTATTTCGCTGCCTACCTGCTCGACGCCACTACGCTGATGCGTCAATCCGAGCAGATGCGCTTCAATCCCAGCTATTACACCTCGGCTGGCACCGGTTTCGCGGTGGCCGATTTCCCTACCGAGAAAGGCGCCGGCAAATACGCCAACTACACGTTCTCGGTATCGCAATGGCTGCCGACGGCCAGTTGGGCGGGTTCGAAAGAATTCGACCAGAAATATTTCCAGTTGACCAAAACGCATCCGTCATTCCACGCGCTCGAGGCATACGTTGCGCTGTATGTCGCCGTCGACGCGATGAAGAGGAACATGTCTTCGCCAACCGCCATCCGCGATGAAATCCGCAAGACCGATTTGCCGATGACGCCGTTTGGTCCCATTAAGTTCGATGCCCGCGGTCAGAATCCGCACCCGACCTTGGTGACGCAGGTCCAGAACCAGCAATATAAGGTGGTTTGGCCTGCGAATGCGGCCGAAGCCAAGCCGATTTATCCGACCCCGACTTGGAGCGCGCGAAGGAAGGCAGGCGAGTTGTAACCGGCAGGCCATGTGCACCCCGGCGCGGTGGCCCGTCAGCATGAAATCCTGCGAGCGGCTGGTTGCGGCAGTTCAGATTCGGCGCAACCGCTGCTCTGCCAAAGCGCACCCTTTAGAAGGGCGGTTCAGCCCGGACTGGACTCCAACTTCATGAATTGGTTCTATCCCTTTTTGCAGGCGGTCCTGAACGGCATACTGACGGGCTCCCTCTACGCCCTGATCGCCATGGGCATGGCTTTGATCTTCGGAGTCATGCGTCTGGTGAATTTTGCCCATGGCGCATTTTTAATGTTGGGCATGTACGCCACCTGGGTGTTGTACGAGTATGTTGGCATCAACCCGTATGTGGGTTTCCTTGCCGCCGGAATGATCCTGTTCGTCCTTGGTGCCGTGGTATATATGGGCCTGGTGCGTCGCATTCCGGCGCAAGCAGAGTTCATGGTGATCTTGCTGACCCTGGGCGTCTCGCTGGTCTGTGTAGATAGTGTCCAACTCATCTTTGGCGCCGACTACCACCAACTGAATTTCCCGCTGCTGGGCAAGAACTTTCGCCCGGTTCCACAGATTACGTTCAATGCGCCCTGGCTCATTTCGTTCGCCATTGCCTTGCTGTCGGCGGGAGCGCTCTACCTGTTCGTTATGCGGACACGGTGGGGAAGGGCGGCTCGCGCCATCGCCCAGAACCCCTTTTCTGCGCCCTTGATGGGGATCAACGTGAGCCGCGTACAGGCGATCACCTTCGGCATTGGAACGGCGGCCGCCGGGGTGGCGGGAGGATTGCTCTTGCCGGTTTTTTATCTCTATCCCGAGGTGGGCCACCTGTTCAACCTGAAGTCCTTCCTGATTGTGGTTCTGGGCGGCATGGGCTCGATCGAGGGGGCAGCTGCGGCCGGACTGGTGCTGGGAGTGGTCGAGAGTCTTACCAGCCTTTATTGGGGAAACGAGTGGGCACTGGTGGTAGACTTCGTGATTTTCATCCTGGTGCTCTCACTCAAGCCGAGCGGCATCTTCGGGAGCCAGCGCGCATGAGACGTCCACAACTGCTCATCGCGGCGGTTATCTTTGTGGCGGCGCTGGGGCTCCCAACCCTGGTGCACAACGATTACCTGCTGCAGGTCGCCTTTCGGCTGTTTCTGTTCGCGGCGCTGGGACTCGCTTGGAATATTGTGGGCGGTTACGCCGGCCAGCTTTCGCTGGGCCACGCGGCCTACTTCGGCGTCGGCGCTTACAGCCTCGCTCTGTTGAGCCAGCTGGGACTCTCACCCTGGCTGGCGATCTTGGCGGGAATGCTGCTGGCGATGTTGTCGGCCGCCATTATCGGCAGCGTTTCATTCCGCCTGCGCGGCCCCTATTTTTGCCTGGCGACAATTGCCTTTGCCGAAGTCGTGCGTCTGATCGCCAAGAACCTTCCCGATGTGACCGGCGGCGATGTCGGGGTGCAAGTACCGCTGTTGTTCCCGCGACACACTTCGGCCTCCTTCTGTTACGCCGCGGTGCTGCTGGCGATGCTGGCCTTCGCGCTCAGCTATTGGGTCGAACGCTCCCGCTTCGGCTACTACCTGATGTCCATTCGTGAAGACGAGGACACAACGCTCTCGGTGGGCGTCAACACGACCCGGGTGAAACTGTGGTCTCTGCTGTTGAGCGCGGCGGTCACGGCGCTGGGCGGCGCTCTCTACGCCAGCGTCTTTCTCTATATCGTGCCCGACCAGGTTCTCGGGGTGGAGCTCTCGGTCGAAATTGCCATCCTGCCGATGCTCGGCGGAGCGGGCACGCTACTGGGACCACTGATAGGATCCCTGGTGCTGGAGAGCGCGACGGAAATCTTCAAGGAAGTATTCAAAGAAGCGCACCTGCTGATTTACGGCGTCCTCGTCATTCTGGTGGTGTTATTCCTCCCCGAGGGCATCGTGGGGACGCTGATTCGCAGGCTGAGCCGTCACAAGACGGCAGTTCCGGCGGTTTTTCCCGAGGCGCCGGCGGCAGCGGACGAGATCAATAAAATCGGAAGCGCGAACTGAAGACGACATCAAGAATGCTCACGTCCTCACACAGGGTAAATGCATGCCTTTACTGGAGATCAAGAACGTCAGCAAACGTTTCGGCGGCCTGAAGGCGGTGGCGGACGTCACCATGTCCATCGAGGCAGACGAAATTGTATTCATCGTTGGCCCCAACGGTGCGGGGAAAACGACGCTATTCAACCTGATCACCAGTGTGTATCACGCCGACTCGGGCCAGGTGCTGTTCCATGGGCAGGACATTACTCATTCCTCGCCCGACAAGGCGGCCAGACTCGGCATTGGCCGCACTTACCAAATCGTTAAACCGTTGCGCAATCTGACGGTGCTGGAGAACGTGATGTTGGGAGCGTTTCTGCATACGGCATCACCCGCCCGCGCCGAGCAGGCATCGGTCAAGGTCCTCCAGTTCCTCGGGATGGAGAGTGTGATGCATCTGCCGGCCCGTGGCATGGGGCTGCCGATGTTGAAGCGGCTGGAAATAGCGCGCTCGCTGGCCACCCGCCCCAAGTTGATTCTGTTGGACGAGGTGGTGTCCGGCCTGTCCACCACCGAGGCGTTGAAGCTGGCCGATTTGCTGCAGCGTCTCCCCGACTGGGGGATTGCTGCTATCGGCGGTGTAGAGCACGTTATGCAGGTGGTCATGAAGATCGCCGCTCGGGTCGTGGTACTCGATCACGGAGTAAAGATTGCGGAGGGCAAGCCGCAGGAGGTCGTGCGTCGCCCTGAAGTTATCGAGGCCTATCTCGGGCCGAAATACAAGGAATTTGTGCAATGAGTACGAACGGCGGCACTCCACTTCTGGAACTAAGCAACGTCAACGCCAGCTATGGCGACTTTCAGGTCCTGTTTCATCTCTCGCTTACCGTCGGCCAGGGCGAGATCGTAACCCTGATCGGCGCGAACGGCGCAGGCAAGACGACAACCCTGCGGGTTATCAGCGGACTGGTGCGTTGCCAGTCCGGGACAGTGAACTTCGACGGGCGGGACATTAACAAACGGCCGATTCATGAAATTGTAGCTCTTGGGATCAGTCATGTTCCCGAAGGCCGCCAATTGTTCCCCTACATGACAGTCGAAGAGCACCTGATTTTGGGGGCTTACATCGACCGCACGCGACACAAGATTCCGCAGTTGTTGGAAGAGCAATACGCGCTATTCCCGAAACTGAAGGAGCGCCGCAAGCAAACTGCGGGCACGCTCTCCGGCGGGGAGCAGCAGATGGTTGCCATCGCCCGCGCCCTCATGTCGGAACCCAGACTCCTCTTGCTGGATGAGCCATCGCTAGGGCTGGCGCCCAAACTTGTGGAAGAGGTTTTCCAAAAGATCCAGGAGATCGGAGAGAAGGGCGTTCCCGTCCTCGTCGTGGAGCAAAACGTGGTGGACGGGTTGAGTGTCTCTGCGCGCGGCTATGTCGTGGAAAACGGCTCCATTGTTTTGCAGGGCACATCGAGCGAGTTGCTGGGCAATGCGCAGGTCCGTGCAGCGTACCTCGGCCTGTAATGACAGCCTGGCAGGTCTCTATTTAGGCGTAAAGCTGTGTCTCCGGGTGCTGATCCAGGGTAGAGACGCGGAGGTATAGGGCCGCAGGCTTCATGCTAGCGGCCCTTCTTCGCCGGTTTCAGGGCAGCCGACGTGTGCTTGTTGACGTAATCTTCGATGAACTTCATCAGGATGTCGGTCATGTTCTCGCCGCGGGCGGCGGTCGCCGACTTGAAAGCAGCGTGCAGGCTGACGTTGACGTTCAGGTTCATGCGTTTCACCTTGTGTTCGTCTTTCAGTGGGCTCACCTCCTTCCGCCCCCGGGCGGGGCTCAGAGGTGAGCATAAGGAACATCCTCTGTGGCGCTTTCGTGGTCGCTGGGCTCCCCTATTTTATGGAATTTTATGGATTCTAAGTGATTGCTGTTGGACCTGTTGCGGCCTGCTTGTTGAACCCCATTGAGCCCTGCGGCTTCTGAAGGCTTTGACAGCTACATTTTCACTCCAGATAAATTCCCAATTGACACGCACTGCCGGTCAATGTGGCATCCAGGTATTTATAAGACTTCTGGCTCCCTTCGGCGTTTGGTGGACTGGGATGCAAGACGGTCAAGTAGCGCCCTGCACAGGCCGCGCAGTCCAAATCTATCGCCGGATTTATTGGTCCCGAGGGGAAGAGTAGCGTTCAAAAGTCCAAGGGTGCTCTCTCCGGAGAACGTTCACTTTGGAGAGAGCTAATCCGGTTGAGCAGGAGCTTACGACCTTCAAGCTGGACAGGAACGGAGCAATCTCCGATGGCGTATCGCTCGCCTCACCCCGCACGTTAACCGTACGTAAGGGTAGTGCTCTGGCCGACCTCGATAATGTAACCATCAGGATCGCGGATGTAGCAGCGCGTCTCGCCGTACTTGGGGATCGGTTCAGTGATGAACTCCGCTCCTCGACTTTTCCATAATTCATAGCACGCTTGAATATCCGCAACGCGGAAATTCATAAAGCTTGTGATGTGATTCGGGTCGGGGACGCTGAGCGTTACCGTGGGCTTATCCGGGGTCGGCCCGCCTCCAATGTTCAGAATCATCCAGATGTTCGCAAGCTGAAGGTACCCAGGCGCGTTGCCGTCACCCAGGCTCAGAATGCGAGCGCCGAAGACTTTTTCATAGAAGCGAGCCGATCGCTCGATGTCGGCGACGGTGAGGAAATGCGCGACGCTGATCCCCTCTCGCGGGGGCATCTCGTAGGTCTTCTGTTCGATTTGTACGCTGCTGCTCATTTGACGACTCCAGTTCCGATACAGTGCTCATTTCTGGTATCCAACGGATGGGCCGGGAATTCGGCCCCCGAGGATCGGCCTCCGTGTCGCGGCGACCCGAGCTTAAAATACTCAGCCACCATCCAAGTGCCCGAGCGGTCTGGTCCCCAAATGTAGCCCGGACCCGCCGCAAAGGCTTGTCGAAATCACCGATCGAAACAACTGTTTCCGGAGGCTGGTAGCTAAAGATGTTATCTGCGTTCGCCGTGATGTACGCTCGACGACCGGCACGGGGCTAACACTTAGAGCGGCTCTGAAACGCGAGAACTGGCCAGCACCCGGTGGCTCACAACCGAGAGCATTTTGGAACTAGCCGAGGGTGTGTGTTCCGATCCGTTGATCGTGCCGGACCGGTGTTTGTCACAGCTGTGAGAGCTGGTCGGTTTCGCAGGAGGTCGTCTACGGGCCGGGACCACTCGAAATGCCCGCCGACTGGCGTCGCTTCGAAAATCTCAGGAAGGATCCGAAGCGACTCTTCCGCCCGATTAGTAACGCGAAGTCGGCCAGCATTCAGCGAATCGTCGGACCAGGCGCCAGCGGCGACCGGCGTCGTACTGCCTCCCCCGTGCCCGAGCAACGCGCAGATTGGTCACTTGAACGCAAAGTGGGCAAGGCATCCAGGCCGTTGGGGACCTTATTTATGGGCTTGGCTCAATGCCGATACAACGGATTTTTTGATTTGTGACGATTGTGGCCCTATATCCATCCGGAAGAGGCCGACATCTTCGGGATCGTCGCGGCGATGACTGTAAGGAAGCTGCCATCGCTACCGCAGCCGGAACCGGAGAAGGCTGCCGCGAAAGCGGCTGGAGAAGACTAGCGAAGCCGGACAATTTCGAAACCACAGCGTGCCTGCTCCGCCAGGCGCGTTTTATTTTGGGCGCAATATGGGGAATTATTGACCTGGTGAGGCTGTCCGTCCTGAGTTATATCCCCAGGCCCGAGTGGCGGTACAATGGTGCTCTGTGAAAGGAATGAAGTCATGAAGGGAACATCGGGAACATCGGAAGTGGCTGAAGCGATTTTTCCGGGTAGAACCGCGGAAATCGAAAAGTTGCATTTCAGTCCCTTCAAAAACCCCTTCAATTTGATTGCACCGAAAATAGTGCATGTAAGTCGCTGATAATAAACGGCCCCGTAGCTCAACTGGATAGAGCATCAGACTTCGGATCTGAGGGTTGGGGGTTCGAGTCCCTCCGGGGTCGCCACTCGTTGTTCGCGACCACCGGGCCATGATAGCCGTCACGCTCCTGTTTCTGACATTGCATTGCGCCGGCGTTGGCTCGGCCAAAAAACAAGAATCTGTTCACACCCATTTGAGCAGGTGATCGGGCTTCCCAACTGAAATAAACCGAAGAAGCAACTCATCGGCGCGATCGGTTGTTCGGGCGGCACGGGCTCACAGGATGAGGTGTGCTGCAAGGCAGCGGCTGCGACTATTAAGTAGTTGAGTAGTGCTCGGCTCTCCGGGCCGAACACTTCTCAGATGAATGTAGCGAAACTCGCGCGAGCCTCCACCGTGGAGCAAAGAACTTGCCGCCGGTGGAGGCATTACCGGTGCACGCCGAGTCTCTGCTGTCTCGAGCCACGGCTGGCGCTGACTTTTCGCCTCCCGGAGAAGTGAGCCGTGCGAGCAAGTAAGGCTTATTTCTATTGCCCGATGGCCACGTTTTAGTTACGGTTCAGCCGCATTTCGGGTTACGCTATCTCTGGCACAATTATGCAAACCGTCCGATTCACCTTCGTCAACCATGAGAGCCTCCACCTTGGCGCTGTCAACACAGCCAGAGACAAGGCATTCCTCGCGGTCATCGTTTTCGATGCTGAGGACGGCGAAAAGAAAGTCATCTCTTCCAGCATCGTTTCCGTCAGCGTTTCGGCGATGAAACGGATATCCCAGCAGGGCTTTGGCGAATGTACACTGGATGACCAGCCGCTGCTCAAAGCAGTCGTCATTGAGCATTTCCGGCGTGAGGACGAGCGTGTTCGGGCGGCGCTGAATGGGCACGAAATGGATTACTTCAATAATGGCGCGGGTCTCAGGACACCCAGTGAACAGACAACTGCTTCAGCCAAGCCATTCCTAGTGCAATAGCGCAACCTCCAACGCCCCCAAATTTGCCAGGACAAGACGAATGCCTCGTTGCTCCAAAGTCGTCGTCCATCTAGTTGTGGTTGTCGGCGTGGCGTGCATTTTCTGTTTGGCGATGCGTGCTGCCGCACAGCCTTATCCACTCGAATTGCCTCTTCCGGGGACGCAGGCCGCAACCGCCGACATGCCTGACATGTCCGTCGACGAGATTGTCATCCGTTTGGTACAGGCCAATGCGCAGCGGGCCCGTAACCTCCGGGGTTTCACTGGCCGGCGTGTCTATCACCTGGACTACCAGGGCTTTCCCGCACACCTGGAAGCCAACATGGTCGTAATGGCCCACTACTCGGCTCCGGCCACGAAGAGCTTCGACATCATCTCGCAATCGGGCTCAAAGTTGCTCCTGAATCGTGTGCTAAAGAGGCTGCTGGAAGGCGAAAAGGACGCCGCCAGCGCCGCAAATCAGCGCAAAACAGCGCTAACACCCGATAACTACAAATTTGAGCTATTAGGAACCAAGGCCAGCCAATACGGCGGCTGCTACCGTCTGCGGGCAGATCCGGTGCGAAACGACAAATACTTGTATCGCGGCGAAATTTGCGTAAACGGAACTGACTTTGCCGTGGAATCGATCGATGCGGAGCCGGCGAAAAACCCTTCTTTCTGGATTAAAAGGACCCGTATAGAGCATCGCTATGAAAAGGTCGGCGATTTCTGGTTACCTGCATCTAACAAGTCAGTTACCAATGTCCTGATCGGCGGCACGGCTACGCTTACCATTCAATATACGGATTACAAGCTGGATGCCGGGTCGGTCCAAACTTCTCAGCTCCGGTCCCTTTTGAAGAGCAGCTTTCTGCCCTGAAACTTTAGTGCCTTGACCGCACGACCCCATAAATCGCGCACCCGCTTTGCGGGAGGTGACCGGCGTCCAATGTATTCCGCGAAACTCCGCATCCCCAACCGGGTTTGTATGGACGAGTTGGGAAATGTGCAGGCGTTTGAAGGTGGAATCTATGAAATTCGATAAAAACATGAGAAGTTACCGATGGTTGAGAGAGATGTTGCACGAAATTTTTCAGCCCGAGCAGGATGCCCAATCCACGGGACGAAGAATTGGCCAATGGACTCGGCAGGGGCTGGCAGTCGTGCTCAGCGCGCTGATGATCCTGATTCCGATGATGCAGGGCGATGCATTTGCGCAGTCCGTGCCAATGCCGCCGCCCGGCGACGGACAGTCCAATCCGGGATTGGACGATGGCCAGCCGGCGCCGCAGGCGGAACCGGCGATTCCGCAGGGGCAGCCCTTGTCAACTGAGCAATTGAACCAGTTGGTGGCGCCGATTGCGCTCTATCCCGACCCCCTGGTTGCGCAGGTTCTTGCAGCCGCGACGTATCCGACGCAAGTGGTGGAGGCAGATCGCTGGAGGCAGGCGCAGGGCAGCGCCCCCGCGGATCAGATTGCCGCCGGTGCGGAAGCCAAGAACTGGGATCCGAGCGTGAAGGCGCTGACGGCGTTTCCGTCGGTGCTTGCGCAGATGGACCGCAACCTTCGGTGGACAACTGACTTGGGCAATGCCTATTACAACCAGCCACAGGACGTGATGGATTCGGTGCAGACGATGCGCCAGAAGGCACAGACTGCTGGTCAGTTGCGCAGCACGCCGCAGCAGACGATATCCAGCGAGAACGGCGCGATTACGATTGCACCAGCCAACCCCACCGTCGTCTACGTTCCGGTATATGACCCCTGGACGATTTATGGAGCGCCGTTCCCGGTTTATCCGGGCTATTACTATGCGCCGCCGCCGGGAATTTTTTGGGGCGGATTAGCGATCGGCTTCGGAGTTGGGATCGGTATCGGCCTCTGGGGGCATTGGGGCTGGGGCTGGGGCCACTGGGGTTGTGGATGGGGTCCTCGATGGGGCGGCCATGGCGTCTTCTATAACCACAACACTTACGTCACCCGCAGCACGACAGTGGTCAACCGCGGATTAAATCGTCCGGGCGGGCCGCCTCGAAACTTTGGAGCGCGGGGAGCTTATGCGCGGCCAGCTGGAGGATTCAACCGTGCTGGTGTCAACCGGGGTCCGGGAGCGAGGGCATCGGTCAATCGTGGCTCAGTTCCCAGGCCGGGCGGGAGTGTTAATCACTCGAGTCCGGGAGCAAGGGCATCGGTCAATCGTGGCTCAGTCCCCAGGCCGAACGGGAGTGTTAGTCACCGCCCGAGTTCCGGAGAAGTGCTCCTCGGGCATCGGTCAATCGTGGCTCAGTCCCCAGGCCGAGCGGGAGTGTCCACTCAAATGCTCCGCGGCCTTCGGTGAATCATGGGTCAGCCCCCGGTCGAGTGGCGGTCATCCGAGTGGTGGCGGTCATCCGAGCGGCGGCGGTGGGCATAGCGGCGGGCATAGTAAGTAGTTGCGGGTGATCAGCTCGGGTTATCACCCGGGGAGGTCCGGCATGAACATACTTGTTCGTAAGGGTTGGGCGGCGTTATTGCCGTTGCTTTTTGGGGCGGTGCTGGCAAGCGCCGCTCCTGCTGGACGTGTCGCTGTCTTGCAGTACATCAACGGAGCTGTCTCGATTCAGCCGCACGGAACGGGAAGTTGGGTTGCGGCTTCGTCCAATGCTGTGCTGGGAAACACGGAAAACGTGTGGACCGACAAAGCTTCGCGGGCAGAGCTGAACGTCGGCACCGGCTTGATGCAAATGAACGCGGAGACGAGCCTGACCATTGTCAACGTCAGTCGCCACACGGTTCAGGTACGGCTCAGCCAGGGAACTTTGTACTTGCACGTGCGCCATCTCTTTGACGGTGAAGTTTATGAGGTGGACAGCAACAACGGCTCATTCACCGTCATGAAGTCGGGTGATTACCGCTTTGACGCCGACTCGACGGCTAACACCACTACGATCACCGTTTGGAAGGGCGAGGGCAGCGTTACCGCAGAGCATTCAGCGTTGCGCGTGAAGAGGCACGAGCAGGTTCGGCTATCCGGAACCGCGGCTGCTTATGAACGCCATAAGGACCCCAAGCCCGACGCCTTCGATGAGTGGTGCCGTGTGCGAAACCAGCGTCAGGATGCCTCCTATCCGCGCTTCTATCCGTATCCGTACCCATATCCATATCCGTACCCGCCGGGGGTGATTGTTTATGGGCGGCGCGGACCCTGGTACTGAGCGCGATAACTCTAGGTGATTCTTTGAATGGGCGTGGCTTTTAGCCGCGCCATTTTTTGCCTACGGCACTCCGCCGGTCACGTTTTCCCTCAGTCTACTGTGCCTTCCATAGTTGGTGTACCCATTTCTTTCAGAGAGCGTCATCCCGACCGAAGCGCTTGGCGCCTGCGGCCGGAGCAGCCACGCCGCGTACCCCGACATTGCACTCGATAAGCAAGAAGCTGTTCGGGCGCGAAGTGGAGGGATCTTGTGTCTTTCCGCTGTCTTCCCACAGCAAACCAACACACAAGATTCCTCGACTCGCGACGCAAGGCGTCGCTCGCTCGGAATGACGTTAACCTCTTGACAGTTCTCGGTCTTCGCCAAGTCCATGGTCCGCCCCAAAATCCTGCAAGGTTGAGCCCCTTGACAACTCGTGGCCTTCCCGTCGATTATATGACCACTAGTCGTTTATGGTTATTAGTCATCAATGAATAGTAGTCATGCATCTCGACCAACTTGCATCGAGGTTCTTGCTTCTGAGAACCTGCCCCACTTGCAAGGTATGGGGCGCCGTCAGCGTCGCGCCGCCGAAACGCGTCTGCGGCTGTTTCGTTGCGCGCTTCAGCTCTTTGCCGAGCGCGGCTTTCCCAATGTCACCGTAGGAGACATCACCGAAGCCGCGGATGTTGGCAAGGGCACCTTCTTTAACTATTTCGAGAGTAAAGATCACGTGCTGGGTGTCATGGCTGAAATTCAACTTGGCAAGGTGAGAGAAGCCATGACGCTTACCGAGTCCGGCAAGCAGACCATCTCACTCGGTGTTGCACCGTCTGTTTCTTCGCGTCGGGGAAGAACCCGGACGCAGCCCCGATCTGGCCCGTGCCTTGATGTCTTCGTTCCTGGTGAGTGAGGGCGTTCGCGAGCTTATCCGACCGCAACTTGGCTTGAAGGCCGCAAGATGCTCGCCCGGGCTGTGGCCGTGGGGCAAAAGCGCGGAGAAATCGACCCTCGCCTGAAGAAAGAGAAAATTGCGATTCGCTTTCAGCAGGCGTTCATGGGAACACTCCTGCTTTGGTCGCTGCGAGGCGAGCCGGCGCTCCGCGTCTGGCTGGAAGAAAGCTTTCAACATTTTTGGAGGGCAATCGCCATCCACCCCAATCTGCGCAATTACGGAGCAGGCCGGGGTCGCCGGCTCTCCGGTTAAGAGTAGAAGCGATGAAATGCAATTTCCGTGCTGTCGTCATTCTGTTACCGGCAATCCTGGTCTGTGGCACGTTCAGCGCAGCCCAGGAACAGACGCCTTACCGCCTCACGTTGCGGGATGCAATTCAGAAGGCGTTACAGGCCAATCTCAACGTGCTCGTCGCTGACACCCGGGTCGAGGAAGCCGAAGGCACTCGCATGCGCCGCTTGTCGGCTGCGCTGCTTCCGAAGGTGCGCGTGCAAAGCTACGTCAACGCGCAGAATCGCGACCTGCGGGCCTTTGGGATTTCAGTCCCCGGCATCCCTGACGTTGTTGGACCGTTTTCCAATTTTGATGCTCACTTCTACGCCGAGCAGAACATCGTCGATCTTCAGAGCTATCGCGGATGGAAGGCTAGCGAACGCACCCTGGCCGCCAGCAAAATGGATTACCAGGATGCACGCGATCTAATCGTTCGTTCCATTGCGGGCCTTTATCTCAACGCCCAGTCCGCCGCGGCGCGGGTTGACGCCGCCCAGTCCCGGGTCACCGCTTCTGAAGTTTTGTACAAGCTCGCAAGAGACAAGCACGATGCCGGGACCGCGACCGGCGTCGACGTGCTGCGCTCGCAGGTGCAGCTTGCGAATGACAAGCAGGCTCTGCTGGTGGCGCGGAACCAGTACAAGAGGTCTCTGCTGGCCCTCGCGCGCAACTTGGGCATGAATCCGGGCACGCCGCTGGAACTGGCTGAACCGCTTCGGTATCAGCCCCTAACCCAGCCTCAGGCGGAGCACCTTGTCCCCCCGGCACTCCTCTTGCGCCCCGACTACCTGTCGCTTGCCGGCCAGCGTCAGGCATTGGTCGAGCAGCAACGCGCCAGTCGCGCCCGCTATTATCCGAAGCTCAGCATCAACGGAAACTATGGCGGGATTGGACGAAGCATTGGAGGCATGCAAGGCACGGGGCTGGTTCAAGGCGAAGTGGACGTTACGGTTTTCGATCGTGACCGCAGCGGTGAGGCGCGGGAACTCGCCAGCCGCATTAAACGCATTGACGACCAAATCGACGATTTGCGCCACGGCATTGAAGAGGAGATACGCGAGGCCCTGCTGAATCTGGAGTCCGCGGCCGAGCAGGTCGATGTTGCCAAGGAAGGGCAGGATCTCGCGGAGCGCGAACTCGAACTTTCGCAGGATCGTTTTGAGTCGGGCGCGACCAATAACGTTGAAGTGGTGACCGCCCAAGACGAACTGGCTCGTGCGCGGGAGAACTACATCTTTGCCGTTTCCAGCCACGCCGACGCGAAGTTTGCGCTGGCGCGGGCCGTGGGGGACACGGAGAAGAACATCGGACAGTATATGGGAAACCCATAAGCGATTTGTCGGCCTCGCGAGGTTTGAAGCTATGAAACGACGTTTACCTGTTCTGATCTTGCTGGCTGCGGCGATCGCCGCAGGGGTATACCTCTACACGCATCTGACGAAGAAAACGGAGCCCGAAAATCAGCTCACGCTCTCCGGCAATATTGAAGCGCACGAGAGCCTGGTGAGCTTCAAGGTTCAGGGGCGCATCATCGAACTTCCGGTTGAGGAAGGCCAGTCGGTTGAGCGGGGCGCCTTGCTGGCGCGCCTGGACGACGCCGACTTCAAGCAGAAGGTCCGGATCGATGAGGCCAATGTTCATGTGCGCAAATCCAGCCTTGCGCTTACGCTTGCCGGAACCCGCGAGCAGGAACGGAATGCCTCGCAGCAAACCATGCTCGACGCACAGGCCGACCTGCAGCAGAAGAAGCTCGACTATGACCGTGCCCAGCGCCTCTTCAGCAAAGATGCTGTCTCTGCCCAGGACCGCGACTTAGCGGAAACCGCGCTGAAGCGTGCCGAGGCGATCTTCCAGGCGGCGCAACAGCGTTACGACGAAGCCGTCGAAGGCAGCCGGAAAGAAGACATCGCGATCGCTCGCGCCAATCTCGGCGAAGCCAACGCCAATTTGGGCCTGTCGCGTGTCAACCTGGATTACACGGTTCTCCATGCCCCCTCTGCCGGCGTGATTACAGTGCGCGAGACTGAAATCGGAGAAGTAGTTTCTCCCGGCACTCCGGTGGTCACGCTCGCCGACCTCGATCACATCTGGTTGCGCGCCTATATCGCCGAGACCGATCTGGGCCGCATCCACTGGGGCCAGGATGCAACTGTCACCACCGATACCTATCCCGGCAAGCAGTACCATGGACGCGTTTCCTTCATCGCATCGACCGCTGAGTTCACACCCAAGAGCGTTCAAACCTACAAGGAGCGCGTCACCCTCGTCTATCGGATCAAGATCGATATCGAGAATCTCAATCGCGAACTCAAGCCTGGCATGCCCGCCGACGCCCATCTCAATCTGGCCACGGCCGCTACGCCGGAGAAGAAATGACCGAGCTGACGCAATCCGTGATCGTTGCCGAGGGACTCACGAAGAGCTTTCCGGGCATACTTGCGGTCGATCACCTGAGCTTTGACGTGCGCTCCGGCGAAATCTTCGGCTTGGTCGGTCCCGACGGCGCGGGAAAAACGACAACGCTCCGCATGCTCGCCGGCATTCTGCCGCCCGATGAAGGGACAGCCAGTGTCGCTGACTTCAATGTCGTTCGCGATCCCGAAGGCGCCAAGCATTGCCTGAGCTATATGCCGCAACGCTTCGGGCTTTATGAAGACCTCACCGTCGACGAAAACATTCGCTTCTACGCCGACCTGTTTGGAGTGAAAAGAGCTGAGCGCGAGGAGCGTTCGGCGCAACTGCTGCAGGCAGCCGGCATGGCGGAATTCCGCAAGCGTCTGGCCGGAAAACTTTCCGGCGGCATGAAGCAAAAACTTGGCCTGGTCTGCGCGCTCATTCACCGCCCCAAGGTGATCCTGCTGGATGAGCCGACCACGGGTGTCGACCCGGTTTCGCGGCGCGACTTCTGGCGCATTCTTTATGAGCTGATCTCCGAGGGCGTGGCGATACTCACCTCCACCGCTTATCTCGACGAAGCTGAGCGCTGTCATCGGGTCGCCTTGCTCGATCATGGCAAGCTGCTCTTCTGCGACACGCCCGCGAATCTCAAGGCCAAGCTGGGCAAGGGCGTCTTGTCCGTAACCTCGTCCGAACCGCGTGGATTGCGCAAACAACTCGAGCAGGCGGCCGGCATCTCCAGCCTCGTGCTGACCGGCGACGGCCTGCACGTGGTGGTTGACGATGCAGCGCGCCGCATCCCCGAATTCGAGGCCCGGCTGAAGAGCGCGCACGTCCCATTCGACGCGATTCAACAGGTCACGCCGACGATTGAGGACCTCTTCGTCGACGCGGTCAGCGGTGGAGCGTCTCACCATGCCTGAGGACAACAATTCAGTTGTGATCGAGAACCTGGTCAAGCAATTCGGTGATTTTGTGGCCGTCGATCACATCAGTCTCGAAATCCGCAAAGGCGAGGTGTTTGGCTTTCTCGGGCCGAACGGCGCCGGCAAGTCCACTACCATCCGCATGCTCTGCGGTCTGCTGAGGCCCACGTCCGGCCGCGCGCGGGTTGCAGGATACGACGTCGGCCATGAACCCGAATCCGTGCGCCAGAACATTGGCTACATGTCCCAGAAATTTTCCCTCTACAACGATCTCACGGTGATCGAGAACGTGCGCCTGTTCGCCGGCCTCTATAGCGTGCCTTCAAACCAGCTCAAAGAACGCATCGAATGGGCGCTGGAGATGGCGGACCTCAAGGGCCAGGAAAATCTCATTACCGGCACGCTTCCGGGCGGGTGGAAGCAGCGCCTGGCCTTGGGCTGCGCGGTGTTGCACAAGCCGCCCATTATCTTCCTGGATGAGCCTACTTCCGGTGTCGATCCGATTTCGCGCCGCCGCTTCTGGGACCTCATTCACCACATGGCGGAAGAGGGCGTGACCGTCTTCGTGACCACGCATTACATGGATGAGGCCGAATACTGCAATCGCCTCGCGCTGATTTTTCGCGGGAAGATCGTTGCCCTGGGAACGCCTTCGGAGCTGAAGCGGAAATCGATGGAAGGCGAACTGCTCCTGGTGGAATGCGAACCCCTGGGCAGCGCGGTGGAAGTTCTGCAATCCGCGCCGGACGTGCTCGATGCCGCGGTTTTCGGCAACGCTCTGCACCTGGTGGTGCGTGATGCCGCGTCTGCGGTCCCGCAGGTCAAAAAGTACCTCTCCGATCGCAGCATCGCCGTTGGCCGCATCGAGAAGATACACCCCAGCCTGGAAGATGTTTTTGTCTCTCTCACAACCACGCGCGATTCGGGAAAGGAACGGACAGCATGAGCCTCACCCGCTTCCTGGCCGTGGCGAAGAAGGAGGTCATCCAGATTCTTCGTGACTCGCGCAGCCTGATCATTGTCGTGATCATGCCGGTGATTCTGGTGCTGCTGTTTGGTTACGGGGTCAATCTCGATCTCAAGGGTCTGCCGGTTTATGTGTACGACCGCGAAGGCAGCCAGCAGAGCCAGGACCTCTTGAAGCGCTTCCAGGCGAGCTCCTACTTCAACCTCGTGCGCGTGGTGGACAACTACCCGGCGCTGGCTCGCGCGCTTGACGACGGCCACGCGAAAATGGGTATTGTGGTCCCGTGGGATTTCTCGCGGCGCCTGTACGACGGCCGCCCGGCGCAGGTTCAGGTGCTCGTCGATGGCACTGACGACAACACCGCCAATGTCCTCATCGGATATTCCCAGGCGGTGGTCCAAAGCTATTCGTCGGAGATCCAACTCAATTGGTTGCGCAACCACGGCCAGCTCATCCAACCCGCTCCCGTCAGCGTCCAAACCCGCACCTGGTACAACGAGAATCTTGAGAGCAGCGCGTTCATCGTCCCCGGCGTGCTTGCCCTGGTCATGTCCGTGATCGGCGCCTTCCTTACCTCTCTCACCATCGCGCGCGAATGGGAGCGCGGCACGATGGAGCAATTGATTTCAACTCCCGTCACCCCGCTGGAGATCATGCTGGGCAAGCTGACGCCCTATTTCGCCATCGGCATGTTCGACGTCATCGTCTGCGCCCTGATGGCCATCTACTGGTTCGATGTTCCTTTTCGAGGCTCTTTTCTAACGCTGCTGGTCAGCTCCGCCATGTTCATGGTGGTTGTGCTTTCGCTCGGGTTCTTTATTTCCGTGATCGCGAAAAGTCAGCTTGCGGCGAGTCAAATCGCGCTGCTCGTGACCTTCCTTCCAGCTTTTCTGCTGTCGGGATTTCTGTATGCGATTGAGCAAATGCCTCTCGTCTTGCAGTGGATCACTCGTATTCTGCCGGCGCGCTACTACGTTTCGGTGCTGAAGAAGATATTCCTTAAGGGAACACCCGTGGCCTTGCTCTATGCCGACTTGATCCCATTGACCGTGTTCACGCTCGTGCTGGCGCTGCTCGCCATCCGTGCGTTCCACAAGAAGCTGGCCTAGAGGAAAGGAGAAGCGATGCTGGAGCGGCTTAAGCAGATGCTGATCAAGGAATTCATCCAGGTCTTCCGCGACAAGCGCACGCGCTTCGTGCTCTTTGGCCCACCGATCATTCAGATGCTGATCTTTGGATACGCAGCCACCTTTGAGGTTTATCACGTCCCAACCGTTGTGCTCGATCTCGACCACAGCCAGGAGAGCCGCGAACTGCTCTCCCGTTTTTCTTCCAGTCCCTACTTCGACGTGCAACGCCAACTGACGGACATGCGCCAGCTCGGCGATCTCATTGACCGGGGAGAAGCCACGGTGGGCCTCGAGATTGACGCCGGCTTCGCCCAGAATCTGCGCAAAGGACAGACCGCGCCTCTGCAAGTGATCGTCGATGCGACCAATTCAAACACCGCCCTGATCGCCTCCGGCTACGTTACACAGATCGCGCTCGGCTTCGCGCAAAGCTACCAGAGGGACCGCATCTACCGCATCGCGCCGCAGATGGTTGACAAGATGCCTTCCGTGCAGCTCGAACAGCGGCCGTGGTACAACCCCGACCTCAGGAGCCGCTGGTTCTTTGTGCCGGGAATCATCGGAAGTCTGACGCTCGTGCTGGTGGTGACTCTGACCGCCTTTGCGGTGGTTCGCGAACGCGAGATCGGCACTCTCGAGCAGATCATGGTCACGCCCATTCGCCCCGTCGAGTTCATCCTCGGCAAGACGCTGCCCTTCTTTTTGATTGGTCTTTTCGATGTTTCGTTGATTGCGACGGTGGGGACGCTGTGGTTTCAGGTTCCGTTTCGCGGTCACATCCTCGTGCTATTTGCGGGCGCGGTCCTTTTTCTTCTGTGCATGCTGGGCGTCGGCCTGCTGATTTCAACCGTTTCATCGACGCAACAGCAGGCGATGGTGACCTCCTTTTTCTTTATCATGCCCGCCATAACTTTCTCCGGCTTCGGATTCCCGATCAGCACCATGCCGCAGTGGCTGCAATACTGCACCTATCTGAGTCCGCTGCGCTATTTCCTGGTTGTGCTCCGCGGCACCTATCTGAAGGGCGTGGGCATGGAAATTCTCTGGCCCCAGATGCTCGCCATGGCTGCCCTGGGAATCAGCTTGCTCATGGTTGCCGTTCTCCGATTCCATAAAGCGCTTGACTGAAGCTGATATTTTCCATGCATCGATCTTCCATTTTTCGACGTTTGCTTCTACCATTGCGAACAAAATGAACACCGAGGCGACAAAGCATGAAGAGGGAACGCGTACTTGTTACCGGCGGCGCTAATGGGATCGGCCGCGCCATTGTTGAGCGAAGCAGAGCGGATGGCTACGAACCGGTCGTAATCGATCTGGTCGGGGATGGTATTCGAGCGGATTTGTCAGATCCGAAAGAGACGGCGCGGGCTCTGGAGGCCGCGTTGCGTGATGGCCCAATCACCCGCTTGGTCAACAATGTCGGCGTGATCCGTCCGGGCTCAATCGAGGAGCAGACACTGGAAGATTTTGACCGGGCCATATCGCTCAACCTGCGTTGCGCGATGCAGTGCGTGCAGGCGCTCTTGCCGGGCATGAAAGAGGCCAAATTCGGGCGCATCGTGAACATGTCGTCGCGAGCCGCGCTCGGCAAGGAGTTGCGGACCGCCTACGCGGCCAGCAAGGCTGGATTGCAGGGCATGGCCAGAGTCTGGGCATTGGAATTGGGTCAGTATGGCATTACGGCCAATGCAATTGGTCCCGGCCCGATTCGGACCGAGTTGTTTGAACGTGGGAATCCCCCTGACAGCCCGCGCACCAAGGCCATTATTAACGCAATACCGGTGCGCCGCATCGGTTTGCCCGAAGACATCGCGCACGCAGCTTCATACTTGCTCGATGCGCGTAGCGGATTCGTTACGGGACAAGTGCTGTATGTCTGTGGCGGCCTGACGGTCGGCTCCGCGGGAGCGTAAGCAAAAAGAAAGACTGTTGAAACACACTGGAACCTATGAACACTTCAGATTTTCCCACTCCGATCACAGATCGATATTTTGAGGACTATCGGCCCGGCTTCGTTGGCGAATACGGGAGCATTACCGTCAGCGAGGACGAGATCATCGAATTTGCCAGGCGATTCGACCCGCAAAGGTTCCATATAGATCCCATCCAAGCTGCACATGGACCGTATGGTGGTTTGATCGCCAGTGGCTGGCACACCAGCGCGATTATGATGCGGCTCTATGCCGATCACGTCGTTTCCAAAGTCGCTGGCCTGGGGTCTCCGGGTATCGACGAACTGCGCTGGATACGGCCGGTGAGGCCCGGCGACACACTCTCGATCCGCGCGACCATCCTCGAAGCCAGGCGCTCCAGTTCAAAACCCGACCGTGGACTCGTCCGCATCCAGATCGAGGTGCTTAACCAGAACAGGGAAGTGGTCATGAGTCTCAAGGCCATGACCCTGTTTCTGTGCAGGAACGCGAGCGCGACGTGATTTGCGTCATCACGGCTTCAGAGGCGACGGGACGGCTGTACTTTTTTTAGGTGGTCCCTTGTCGGTGTATCCAGAATCGCAAGTTCCGCGCAGCGATGGCGCAGGTTGGGACGCCCGAACTTCGCTCGTCATGGTAGGGCGGAGACTCTGGAGGGCGAATGGAGGAAGCTGAATGTCATCTTCGGCGGATTCAGCGGAAGTGAAACTCACGCGCGCGGGCGAGGCGGGCCGTTCCGGCGCCGATATTCGCTCAGACCTGCGCGTCCTCCTGGAGCCGCGAGCCTCCGGAGGAATCCAGCTGGAACTCGACTCTCGCGTTGACCTTTACTATGGCGAGGCGATCCGCAGGCAGGCCGGCGACGTTCTGCGTGAACTCGGCGTCGAGCACGCTCGCGTGCGGATCGAAGACATGGGTGCGCTGCCATTTGTCATTGCCGCGCGGATTGAGGCGGCGGCGCGTCGCGCCGGATTACCCTCCACTCGCCACGCCTTGCCCGAACGGGTAGCGTTGCCGAAGCCGTCCGCCAAGGACCGGTTGCGCCGCACCCGGCTCTATCTTCCCGGCAGCGAGCCCAAGTACTTTGCGAATGCCGCGCTCTACAAGCCGGACGCGATTATCTTCGATCTCGAAGATGCGGTGCACTTCGCCGAGAAGGACAGCGCGCGCATCCTGGTACGCAATGGCTTACGGGCGGTGGATTTTGGCGCCTGTGAGCGCATGGTTCGCATCAACCAGCTTCCGCTTGGGCTTGAGGATCTGGAGGAGGTTGTGCCCCAGGCTCCGGATTTGCTGCTGCTCCCCAAGACCGAATCTCCGGAGCAGGTCATGGAAGTCGATCGTCGCATTGGCGAAATCACCGCCCGCGAGGGCATCGAGCGACCGATCTGGCTGATGCCGATTCTGGAGTCTGCTATCGGAATCGAAAACGCATTCTCGATTGCCTCCGCCAGTGAGCGCATTTGCGCCATGACGATTGGACTGGAGGACTACACCTCCGATCTCGGCGTGGTAAAGACTGCTGAAGGACAGGAGAGCCTGTATGCGCGAATGCGGCTGGTCAACGCAGCCAAGGCCGCGGGCGTGCAGGCCATCGATTCGGTTTACGCCGATGTCGGCGACCTCGAAGGACTGGCGCGTTGGGGCGAGCGGTCGCGCTCGCTCGGCTTCGAAGGCATGGGCTGCGTTCATCCTTCGCAGATCGCGGTCGTCGAACGGGCGTTTGCGCCGGCTCAGGCTGAGGTGGAAAAGGCTTTGAAGATCGTTGCCGCCTTCGAGGAGGCGCAGGCCAAAGGACTGGGCGTAGTGAGCCTGGGCTCGAAGATGATCGATGCGCCCATCGTGGTCCGTGCCCGTAAACTGGTGGAGCGAGCCCGGCTGATGGGGATTATTCCGGCGAGGCGAAACCATGACGCAATCGTGCGCCGCAACGCCATAGATGCCGCAATGCCGCTGGGCGCTGGTCACCATGTGGGCCGATGCAGGTGCCGTTCGCCGGCGTCAACCAGCACCGCCCCGCGGGCCGCAAAGCTGCGCCGCCGGTCAGGAGCGCCATCGACTGGCCTGAAAACGGCGACAAGCGCGTACCCGATCTGGCGACCGCTCTGCAACTGTGCGGGCTGCGCGATGGCATGACGATTTCATCGCATCATCACCTCCGCAATGGCGATCGCATTGCGCTGGAAGCCCTGCAAACGGCTGGCGGCCTGGGAGTAAAGGATCTGCGGTGGTTTCCCAGCGCCTCTTTCCCATGCCACGCCCCGGTCATTGAACTGATGGACGCCGGCGTGGTTCATCATATTGAAGGCGGCATGAACGGCCCACTCGGCGATTACTGTTCGCAGGGGAAGATGCGCGGTCTCGGCGTGTTGCGCTCGCATGGAGGCCGCTGGCAGGCAATCCAGGACGGCGAAGTGCATATCGACATCGCCGTCATTGCCGCCCCGACCGCTGATTGCTTCGGCAACGCCGACGGTTCTCACGGCAGCTCGGCTTGCGGCTCGCTTGGTTTCGCGCTGGCCGACTCGATATACGCCGATCGCGTTATCGTGGTGACCGATAACCTCGTGCCGTTCCCATGCATTCCGTGGCAGATCCAGGGAAACAACGTCGATTTTGTCGTCGAAGTGCCTTCCATTGGCGATCCGGCGCAAATTGTCTCCGGCACCACTCAGGTCACGCGTTCACCAGATCGCTTGCTGATTGCGGAGATGGTCGCCCGTTTCCTGCGCGATACGGGGATCATGCGCGATGGTTTTTCCTTCCAGGCAGGGGCCGGGGGAATCGCGCTGGCTTTCGTCGACTATCTGAGCCGGTACATGCGCGAAAAGGGAGTCAAAGCGCGATTCGTGCGCGGTGGTTCCACCAAATACCTGGTTGAAATGCTGAAGGATGGCCTGATCGATTACATCCTCGATGGGCAGACATTCGATCTCGATGCCGTGCGCTCCATCGCCGGCGATCCCGCGTCACGTCGCAACCTCTCCGTTCACCTCCTACAACTTCCACGGCAAGGGAAATTTCGCGTCGATGGTGGATGCGGTGGTGCTCGGCGCCACCGAAGTCGACGTGAACTTCAACGCCAACGTGGTGACCCACTCCGATGGCCGCATGCTGCATGGCATCGGCGGATGGCAAAATTGCCTCTACTCGGGCTGCGCCATTCTGGCCATACCTTCGTTCCGTGATCGCATCCCGACCATCGTGGATGAAGTGACGACGCTGACCGGCCCCGGCGAATTGATCGATGTGGTGGCCACCGAACGCGGAATCGCGGTCAATCCGCGTCGCCGGGATTTGCTGGATGCGCTGAAAGGATCGGACCTGCCGATTCGGCCGATCGAGCAGATCAAAGAGGAGGTCGAGCGAATTTGCGGCGGCAAGCCGCAGAAGCCCCGCTTGATCGACGAACCCGTCGCGGTGGTGAAGTGGGTTGACGGAACCGTGCTCGATACCATCTGGCGGATCGAGAACTCCCGGCGTTCATGAAGGGGTGAAGCGCGGCGCACTGCACTAAAATGCTTGCATGCCGCTGGGACTTTATATCTCGGTGCCGTTTTGCCGCACCAAGTGCAGCTTCTGCAACTTCGCCTCGGGCGTGTTCTCGCGGCCTCTGCTGGAGCGCTATGTCGCTCATCTCGAGCGTGAGCTGCGACGGGCCGGGCAGATCGCCGAGCAGGCTGGCAGCCGCTTCGAGCGCGAGGTGGACTCCATCTACCTGGGCGGCGGTACGCCCAGCATTCTTGCCCCGGAACAACTGAAGAGGATATTCGCCTCCATCGGCGGCAGCTTCGCCGTGCAGCCCGCCGCGGAGATCACGGTCGAGTGCGCTCCCGGAACCCTCACTCCTGAAGTGGTGAGCACGCTGGTGAGCTGCGGGGTCAATCGCGTGAGCCTCGGCGCGCAATCGTTTATCGACCAGGAGGCGCGCGCCGTGGGACGGCTGCACACGCGCGCCATCGTGCTCGCCGACATAGCACGGCTGCGCGCTGACGGGATCGCCGAAATCAACATCGACCTTATCGCGGGCCTGCCGCACCAGACCGGAGAGTCGTGGCGTTACACGCTGGCGGAGACGGTGGCTGCGGGCGTGCCGCATGTCAGCGTCTACATGCTGGAAGTGGACGAGGACTCGCGGCTGGGCCGGGAACTGATCGCTGGAGGCACGCGCTACCACGCGCACCACGTGCCGGACGAGGACCTGATCGCCGACCTTTATTCACTGGCCTGCGAGGAGCTGACATCGGCGGGGATTGCACAGTATGAAATCTCAAACTTTGCGCGTGGTTCGCAGGATGATGAAAGATTTCCTGTGCATGCTTCGCGCCATAACCTGAAGTACTGGCTGCGGCGGCCTTACATGGGCTTTGGAGTCGATGCGCATTCCATGCTGCCGGCCCGTGACGCGGGTTCGCGGCATTCCGCCGTGCGCATTGCAACCAGCGATGAACTCGAGGTGCTGCTCTCGTGCGCTGCGCTCGATGTGACCAGGATCGACGAGCGGCAGGCGCTGGAGGAGACGTGGTTTCTTGGACTGCGGCTGAATCGCGGGGTGGAGTTGAGCCGCGTGGAATACGAGTTTGGCGCGGCAGCATTGCACAGAGATTTGATCGGCGAGCTTGAATCCGATGGACTGCTGGCTGTCGAAAACGGCTGGGTCCGGCTGACGGCACGCGGACGCCTGCTGTCGAACGAAGTCTTCAGCCGATTTCTGGCCTGAGCTTCCAGAGCTCCAGGCCACGGAACAAGCTTCCAGACAAAGCTGATGAGGGCCGCTCGGTCGACGACGGATACTTTGAAGTTGAATCGGGAAGAACTAACGTTTTCCCAGGACTGCCGTTTTTGGCAAGCGCGCTGCGGCACGCTCGGCGTTCTGAACCGGCTGGCGAAGCTCTGCCCGCACTTTCTCACTCTCGTTGATCCAAACCAATCGCCGGATAGCTTCACAGCAGTTGAAACAGAGAAAGAGGGGAGCTTCGCTGAGGTTCCCTTTGTGTTCGCAGATACCGCACTCCATGGTCATTTCCTCACCCCTGAGTTCCGGATTTGAGCCCTCGGGTTGTGTCTCTGTGTGGGGCTGTAGTTCGTCGTCGTTTCTATCGTTAATAAACCACATCAAGGCCGTTTATTCCCCGGTTCAGAATGATTTCCACATTAAAAAATGACGCTGACCGCTGCCATCTGCGGCTGCTACTTAGATACCGATTGGATGGGGGTATTTGGCTTTAGGATAGAATTTTTTTATATTCTAAAATTTCACTGTCCGGAGAACCCGTTTTTATGCCTCCATCTTCCCTGAATTCGAAGTTCAGTTCTGAAGCAGATCGTCTGGTGGACCGGGGTCCCCAGCGAGCCCAGCTCGATGGGGTGATTGATCTGCGCAGCGACACCGTAACTCTGCCCACGCCGGCCATGCGTCGAGCCATGGCGGAGGCCGAGGTGGGCGACGACGTTTATGGCGAGGATCCAACGATCAATCGGCTGGAGTCACGTGCAGCCGAGATCTTTGGACGCGAGGCGGCTATCTTTGTGCCCAGCGGCAGCATGGGTAACGCGATCGCCATCAAATTGCATACCCGTCCCGGACAGGAGATCATCTGCGAAGAGCGCGGCCACGTCTTCAATTACGAGATGGGAATGCTGAGCTGGTTCAGCGGGTGCGTGGTGCGTCCGGTTGCCGCGCCGGATGGCATACTCACCTGGGACCTGGTTCGGACCAAACTCTCGGCCAAGATTTACTACCTGGCGCAGACCGGGCTGGTGTCGCTGGAAAACACGCACAACATGGCCGGAGGAGCGGTGATGCCGCAAGCCGTAATGAACGAGATTTGCGACGGTGCGCATCAAGCCGGGATTCCCGTTCACCTGGATGGCGCGCGTGTCTTCAATGCCTCGGCCGCGCTGGGCGTGCCGGTCGACCGCCTTACGGCCAAGTGCGACTCCGTGATGTTCTGCCTTTCTAAAGGCCTCGGGGGCTCCCGTCGGCTCGCTTCTGGTTGGCAGCAAAGCATTCATTGCTGAAGCGCGCGTGGTCCGCAAGGCGTTGGGCGGAGGCATGCGGCAGGCAGGTGTTCTGGCAGCAGCCGGACTGATTGCGCTAGAGGAGAGTCCGAAACGGTTGCACGAAGATCACGAGAACGCCCGCTTTCTGGCGGAAGGGCTAGCAGGGATTGCGGGCATTGCCATCGACCCGCAGGCCGTCCAGAGCAACATTCTGATTGTCGATATCTCCGGCACGGGAATGACGTCGGCCGAGCTTTCCAGCAAACTTGCCGAGCACAAGGTGAGGGCGAACGGCGTGAACCCGCAGACCATGCGCTTTGTAACCCACATGGACGTGAACCGCAGCCAGTGCGAGCGGGCTTTGCGGGTTATCGAGCAGATCTGCGCCGCGCGGGCAACGGCTTAGCCGGTTGAGACTCTGAAGCCGGGTACCCCGGGTTCGCTCGTCTTTGGCTAAATGGGAAGTTTCCTAAAATCCCTTAGGAGGAAAAACACTCTCCAAGCAAAATGTCATCCTGAGCAAAGCGAAGGATCCCTATGGGCTTCGGAGCTGGTGCGCAGCCGAAGGGCTTCATCAAAAAGCTCGGACCAGCGAGGGTTAAGACAGTTCGGGGATGCTTCCCTGACGCTCAGCATGACACTCGCGAAGTGTGTTTGTTATGTGAGCCAATTCTAAGAATTAGAAGAGCGCAATATTTGGAGGAGGTCACATGATCGCAAGAGTTTGGCACGGATACACCAAACCCGAGCACGCCGATGCTTATGAGGCCATGCTGAAACCGGAGCTTCTGCCCGGCATCAGCAAAGTTAAAGGCTACAAGAGCAGCTACCTGCTCAGGAGAAACCAGGGAGCCGAAGTCGAGTTCATTACCATCATGCTCTGGGATTCCATCGACGCGATTCGCGCCTTCGCTGGAGCCGACTACGAGACCTCCGTGGTTCCCAAGGAGCGCCGCAAATACCTGTCCCGGCACGATGCCAAAGCGGCGCATTACGAGGTCAAAGCGACGCACGAGGCAAGGCCAATCTCCTGATCCGCCGGCGAGTCCCACATCTGCGAATTTCAGCGGATGTGGGCGCCACCGTGTAGGTGCCCCACGTCCCGCCCGTCTTTCGGGCTGACGTGGGGTAGTTCTCTCACGCTGCTCTCGTCGCAGGGTTATTGCGCATCGCGTGTTCATCGCTCAGCAGTTGACGCGCGATGACCATGCGCTGGATTTCGCTGGTGCCCTCGCCGATGGTGCAGAGCTTGGAGTCGCGATAAAACTTTTCGGCCGGGTAGTCCTTGATGAAGCCGTAGCCGCCATGGATCTGCACCGCCTCGTTGGCTGCCTTGACCGCGACTTCGCTGGCGTAGAGTTTGGCCATAGCGGACTCCAGGGTGGTTTTCATGCCGTTATCTTTCATCCACGCCGCGCGTTGGGTGAGCAAGCGGGCAGCTTCGATTTCGGTTGCCATGTCAGCCAGCTTCCACTGTATGGCTTGAAATTCACTGATGGCTTTGCCGAACTGCTTGCGCTGCTTTGAATATGCAAGCGCGCAATCGTAGGCGCCCTGTGCCATGCCAAGTCCGAGCGCCGCTATCGAGATGCGGCCGCCGTCGAGAATGCGCATGGCATCGGTGAAGCCGTGGCCTTCGTGTCCGAGCAGGTTTTCAGCAGGCAGCTCGCAATCCTCGAAGATGAGTTCGGCGGTATCGCTGGCGCGCAGTCCGAGCTTGTTCTCCTTCTTCCCGAGTTTGAAACCCGGTGTCCCCTTCTCGACCACGAAAGCCGAGAGGCCATGACGGCTGTGCGCTTGGGACGCTTTGTCGGTAACGGCCAGAACCACGCATACGTCTGCATAGTGGCCGTTGGTGCAGAAAGTCTTGGTGCCGTTCAGCACCCACCGGTCTTTCACCCGGACGGCCGAGCAGCGCGCTGCGCCTGCGTCGGAGCCGGAGCCGGGTTCGGTGAGCGCCCAGGCGCCAATCCAATCGCCGCTCGCCAGCCGCGGAACGTACTTCCGCTTTTGCTCCGGGTTGCCGGCGACAAAGATGTGGTTGGTGCAGAGAGAGGTGTGCGCGGCGACGATGATGCCGACCGAGCCGTCGACGCGTGAAAGCTCTTCGATGGCCGCGGCATATTCGACGTATCCCATGCCCGCGCCGCAGAGTTCGACCGGAAAGATTGCTCCCATCAGCCCAAGCCGGCCGAGTTCCTTGATCGTCGCGAGCGGAAAGCACGACGCTTCATCCCACTCCATCACGTGCGGCGCGATTTCATGCTGAGCGAACTGGCGAACCGTTTTGCGGAGATGCTGCTGCTCTTCGGTAAGTTGAAAATTCAAGTGCTTCCTCCATGCCTTTCTCTCGGGTGCGCCGAAAGGGCAGCGCACCGCAAACCTTATAGATATATAAGAGATGCTAATAGCGACAGATTGGTAGCTCGACTTGACCGGGAAATCCGGAAAAATCGGCAGCGATGCGATGTTGCCGGTTTGGAATTGCGGCTTTTAAGGCCGCTGAAAAACTACTTTCTCAGGGTGTCATCCTGAGCGAAGCGAAGGATCTGCTGTTTTGCGCACGCCGAAAAGAAAGCAGATCCTTCGATCGCCCACCCCAACATTCGCAAATACGGCGCATGTCGGGGACCCCGCAAAACCGGCACAACCTCAGGATGACACTCGTACGAGTCTTTCAGCAGCCTGTTTTGCTACACTTCCCTTTGCCGTAGGGTTCAGAAAGACTTGGTGAACGTTTGGTGAGCGATTCAATCGCAAGCTGGGTGGAGAAGATTCGGGAGGGAAGTCCGCGCGCCCTGGCCCAGGCGATTACCGCGGTTGAAGACCGCACGCGGGAGTCGTACGAGTTGCTGCGGGCGCTTTTTCCCTACAGTGGGCGTGCTCGTATTGTGGGCCTCACGGGTGCTCCGGGATCGGGAAAGAGCACACTCACCGATCAGTTGGCGCTGGAGTATCGCAAGCGCCAGCAGAGTGTCGGCATTGTCGCGGTCGATCCCACGAGTCCATTCACCGGAGGCGCGATCCTGGGCGACCGCATCCGCATGCAGCGGCACCACGCCGATCCTGGGATCTACATTCGCAGCATGGCCACGCGAGGTTCGCTTGGCGGCCTGGCCAGCACCACGGCGGACGTGGCCTCCGTGCTCGATGCCAGCGGGCGCGACGTGGTGCTGATCGAAACGGTCGGTGTGGGGCAGGATGAAGTGGATATCGTGCGCCTGGCCGACGTGACGCTGGTGATCCTGGTTCCCGGCATGGGAGACGACGTGCAATCCATCAAGGCGGGAATCATGGAGATTGCCGACATCTTCGTCGTCAACAAGAGCGATCACGACGGCGCCGATCGAGTCGAACGCGAGATCCGCGCTTTGCAGTCGACGGCTCCGGTCAGAGGGCAGACTGGCCGCGACGGCGCTGCCGGCGAGAGTTGGACGCCGCCGATTATCAAGACCGTCGCCAGCGAGGGCCGCGGCATCTCCGAATTGGCTATGGCCATCGCTCAGTATGAGGCGTTTCTTGAGAGGTCTGACGTGGGCCGCCTTCGTCGCATCGAGAACTGGCGCACACGCCTGGTCGAGATGCTGCGAACCGAGCTGATGCAACGTGTCAGGCGCGACTACCTGACGGAGACAGCGGCGCGGCAGCTGGCGGAGAGAATTGCGAGCCATGACTGCGATCCGTACACAGTGGTTGAGGAGATTCTCGGCAGCTTTGGACGCGGCTGAGCCTATCCTTTGACCTCGTGAATCATGCCTTGCGCTTCGAATCGATCAAGCGGGGCGGCGCAAAAGGCGGCATAAGGCGACAATGATTATCCTTGGCATCGATACTTCGGGCCGTGACGGCAGCGTTGCCCTGGCCCGCGGATCCGGGGAGCGCTTCGAGGTGCTCGGCGTGGCCCCGATTGCTGGCGGAACCTACTCGGCGCAGCTCATTCCGGCGATAGCGGCGTTGCTGGACGGCGCGTCTCTGGCCAAGAGCGCTATCGATCTGCTGGCCGTCGCCTCCGGTCCCGGATCGTTTACCGGGCTCCGAGTAGGCCTGTCGACGGTGAAGGGATTAGCTGAAGCTCTGGGGAAGCCGATCGTTGCGGTTTCGATGTTGGAGGCCACAGCCGCCGCCAGCGGGCAGACGGGTTCCGTGGTTGCCGTGCTGGATGCGCAACGGGGCGATGCGTATGTCGGCGAGTACCAGGTGATCCACAGCGAAGTGCCCTCGGAGCTGAGACTGCATCGCATTGACGAGGTTCTGCTGAGTCTGGAGGACTTCACGGCGTCCTTGGGCGCACGCAACCCCCTGCCGGTTACCTACACGCCGGACGCAACCGTCGAGAGGGCAGTGCGCGAGTCAGGTTCCGCCGTGGAAAAAATTCCGCGCCCAGGGGCGGATCTCATCGCCCGGCTGGGAGTGGCAAAATACCTCCAGGGCCTGACGACCTCGTCCGAGGCGCTGGATGCGAATTACCTGCGCCGTTCGGATGCGGAGATATTTGCCACTCCGAAATCAGCGCGGCCGCCGGAGTAACCGCATGCGAGTGCGTCCCGCGGAGTTCAAAGACATCCCGCGCCTGATGGCCATCGAACGAGAATCGCCGGGGGCCGCGCACTGGGGCGAGCGGGAATATCATGCCTTGTTCGGCAACATTTTTGCCGAGGGCGCGTCTAACGAGAGTAGCCCGCCGAAGCGCCTCTGCCTGGTGGTGGAGATGGCATCGGAGGCCGCCGCCTTTGCCGTTGCCGGATTTGTGGTGGCCCTTTGCCTGGGGCAGGAGTGGGAGATTGAGAACATAGTGGTTGATTCGGCGCTTCGCCGGCGGGGATGTGCCAAGCTGCTCCTGAGCGAGCTGCTTGGGTATGCCAGCCACGAAGGTGCTGAGCGAGTTCTGCTGGAAGTGCGGGAATCGAATGAGGCTGCCCGGGCACTCTATGCCCAGTGGGGATTCCAAGTGATCGGACGGCGCAAGAACTACTACCGCGACCCCGAGGAAGATGCGCTTTTGCTCCATTTCAGGTGCAATCGCGCCTCTTCTTAGGAACCCTCGGTCGTACTCTCAAAAACGGTTGAACGCATATCTTCCCGCGTGCTAGTGTTTGCAACACGGTTGAACACCCCGGAGGCCGTCGCCGGGTACCGCAAGGAGGTCCTAAATGGTAAATCTCGTACGCGAGTCGCTCCTGGCCAGCAATGAAGAATTCCGGCACCTGGTTCAGGAACACACGCAATACTCTCAACGCCTCGATTCCCTCTCGCAGAAGCCCTACCTCTCTGACGACGATAAGCTTGAAGAGGTCCGACTTAAGAAGCTAAAGCTTCGCCTGAAAGACCAGATGCTAGTGCTCGAACAGCAATATCTGAAGACGCATCCCGAGCACGTGGCGTAAAGCCCGACAATCCAGTTTCCGCGAATTGTTAAAGTCCGATGAACGCTCGATCACGGGCCGACGGCAGCGTGTGTCCGCCCGCCGAAAACTCTTCTCCGATACTGGTGAATACCTGTCCGCTATAATCAGTTGATCTAATGGTTCGTGACGGATTCTATTACGCGGGTGCTTTGCTGCTGGTGGCCGTGTTCATCGGCTGGTTGACGATTCCTGTCTTGGCGGTCGTTCCCTTGCTGCTGGCGGCTTTCTTCCTGTGGTTCTTCCGCGATCCGGATAGAGTGATTCCGCAAGCCGCTGGTGCGGTGGTTTCGCCCGCCGATGGCAAAGTGACGGACGTTTCACCGGTGGCGGGAGCGCAGTGGCTGCGCATCAGCATCTTCATGAATGTTTTTAGTGTCCATGTCAACCGCTCGCCGGTGTCAGGGGTGATTACCGGCGTCGAATACCGCAAGGGCAAGTTTCAAAACGCGATGGGCGCGGCCTCGGCGGAGTTGAACGAGCAGAGTATTTGCAGCTTGCGTACGGACGATGGCCATCCTATCGTTTTCAAGCAGATTGCCGGCCTGCTGGCGCGGCGCGTGGTCTTCAATCGCCGCCCGGGAGAGCGCGTGGAGCGCGGAGAGCGCGTAGGCTTAATCAAATTCGGCTCGCGCTGCGATGTTTTGTTGCCTGCCGGGGCGCGGCCGGTGGTCAAAGTTGGCGATAACGTGAAGGGCGGTTCCACGGTTCTGGCCACACTGCCGGAACCCGTTCCGCAAGAGATTTTGGACGTGCACGAACAGCAGTCGGGGAGCTCACGATGAATGTTTTCCATCGCCGCGGGGAGGACAGACCGCCTCGTCGGATGAGGAAGGGCATGTACCTGCTGCCGTCTTTGTTCACGACAGCCAATCTGGCGGCCGGATACTACGCTATTTCGCAGACGGTGATTGGCAGCGCGCAGGAACCGTGGCACTTCAACCTTGCCGCCGTCGCGATCGGTTTTGCCGTGCTGTTCGACGGCATGGACGGCGCCGTCGCGCGCATGACCAATACGACCAGCGACTTCGGGCGCGAGCTGGATTCCCTGGCTGATGTTGTTACGTTTGGCGTGGCCCCGGCTTTGCTCGCCTGGATGTGGGGCTTTCGGCAGCTTCCGTTGATGGTCGATGCCGCGTCGAGAGCGCGGATCATCCAGCTTGGCGCCATCGCCTCATTCATTTTTCTGGCAGCCGGCGCGGCCCGGCTGGCGCGTTTCAATATTGCGGTGAATCCGCAACCCACGAATCCGGGCCGTCCGGGGCGCAAATATTTTGTCGGCATGCCGATCCCTGGCGCGGCAGGATTCATCGCCGCAATGGTTCATCTGGTGCATGGAGACCCGATCGAGAAGTGGTGGTATTCGGCCATCTGGATCGGGGTGGTCACCATCCTGGGATTTCTCATGGTAAGCCGATGGCGATTCTGGAGCGCTAAAAGCATTGATTTCCGAAGCCGGCATCCGTTCCGGCTCGTCCTGATCATGTGCGGACTTATCGCTTTGATCTGGAATTTCTCCCACTACGTACTTTTTGCGCTCGCGGTTCTTTATATGATTTCGGGCGTGTGGGCTCGGTTATTCTACGCTCTCAGGCGGCGCGCGGCTTTGCCGCCTGCTCCTCCGCAAGAGGTCACCGGACATTGATGAAAAGTTCGAAACCAGAAACCAACCAGGGGGCTAAATTCCTGGTTGCCATTATTGGAGCCGCTACGCTCAAGGGCAAGGAACTCAAGGACCTGCTCTCGGAGCGCAATTTTCCAGCCGGCAATATTCGGTTGCTTGACGACGAAGATGCGCTCGGACAGCTCGACTCTGTGGGCGACGAGCCCTCGTTCATTCAAAGCGTTACGGCGGAACACCTGAGCGGCGTCGATTTCACCTTCTTTGCAGCCGAGGAAGCCTGCACAAACAAGACGTGGGAGATGGTGCGCCGCGCGGGCAGCGAGATTATCGATGTGACCTATGCGCTGGATGCCCGTCCGGAGGCCGCGATTCGCGCGCCATGGCTGGAGCAGGAACTCGGCGAGGGGCATCCCGTGCAACTGGTCACGACCCCAGTGGTCATTGCGCATCCGGTGTCGGTGGTGCTCGGGTTGTTGCTGGTGAGACTGCACAAGCGCCATAAAATCCGTCGCGCCAACGCGACCATTCTGGAACCGGCCAGCGAGCGGGGGCGCGGTGGAATGGACGAACTCCACGAGCAGACGGTGAACCTGCTTTCGTTTCAGCAATTGCCCATGATGGTTTTCGGGACGCAGGTGGCGTTCAATGTCGTGCCGAGCTTTGGCGAGGGAGCCGAGCCTACGATGGCTTCCATTGAAGACCGCATGCTGCGTCATTACCGTGCTATCACCAATAAGCGCGCGCCCATGCCTTCGCTGATGCTGCTGCACGTTCCGGTCTTTCACGCTCACACCTTTTCCATATACATTGACCTCGAGTCGCCGGCCACGCTGACTGAATTCGAGGCGGCGCTTGCCGGTGAACACGTCGAGTTTGTCAACGAGCAACCGGGCCAGCCCAGTAATTTGAACGCCGCCGGCGAGCAGGACGTTCAGATTACGGTTCGGGCGGACGCAAACAGCAAGACCGGTTTCTGGATCTGGGCGGCCGCCGATAATCTGCGCATCTCGGCGTCGCTTGCGGTGGAGGCCGCTGAAGACATGGCTGCCACGCGTCCCCGGGGGAAGGTACAGTGAAGACGCGCTCATGGGCAAAGGTTTGCGGAGTGCTGCTGCTGGCGATCGCGAGCCTGCCGGGCTGCGGCTATCATGTGGCGGGCAAGGCTTCGCGCCTGCCGGAGAGCGTTCGTACCCTCGCCGTGCCCACGTTTCAGAATCGAACCCAGACCTACCGCATCGAGGCCAAGCTTACCGCGGCTGTCGTTCGCGAGTTTAATACCCGAACCAAATACCGGATTGTCAGCGATCCCGCCAATGCCGACGCCACCATGCGCGGCAGCGTGCTGAGCACGCAGATCGAGCCGCTGACTTATGACCCGCGGACCGGACGCGCCTCTTCCGGCGTAATCACCATCCGCATGAGCGTGACGCTCACTGGCAAAAATGGCGAAGTGTTCTTCCGCAACTCCAACTACCTGTTCCGCGACGAATATCAGTCATCGCAGCAGGTTGTCAGCTTCTTTGAGGAGCAAGACCCCGCGTTTGACCGCCTGTGCAATGATTTTGCGCGCACGCTGGTAAGCAACGTCCTGGAGGCCTTCTGAAGACCTTTGCGGTAGTCGAACGCTTCATTGCCGATGTCAGCGGGCGCAAGCTGAAGCCGGGATACGTGCTCGCCGGCGATGAAGCTTTTTTCCGCAGGAAGTGCCGCGAGGCTGTGCTCGAACATCTGCTTCCGATTGAACTCCGCGACTTCGGTTTGCACGACCTCGACTTGGAAGAGACTCCGGTTCAGGAAATCCTCGATCAGGCGCTTACGCCTTCGCTGATGGCGCCGTTCCAGGTTTTCTTTGTGCGCGGCGTCAAGGCGCTCTACGGGCGCGGCAAGCACGATGCCGAGTTCGAGGCCTTGCGGCAGTATTTCGCCCATCCCAATCCGGATGCGCTGATCCTCTTCATCGCCGATCACATCGGCATTCCCGCCGATCCCCGGCGCATGGAGATGACCGACAAGGATCGCTACCAGCGCATTCGCGAAACCCTGGGCGAGCTCTGCACCATCGTGGAACTGGCGCGCGTTGATGAAGCCGAGGCCTCGCGTTGGATCGCCGAAGCTGCAACCGCGCGGGGAGTGAAGATCGAAAGCGACGCGGCTCGCGAGTTGGTGGACGCGCTTGGTGGCGACATGATGATGATTTCCGGCGAATTGGAAAAGCTCATCCTCTATGCCGGCGAAAAGAAACGCATCACGCTCGGCGATGTCGAGACCATGGTGCTGGCCGCCAAGCAGCGCACGCTCTATGAGCTGACCGATGCGATCTCGGCCAAGGATCGTCCCCGCGCGCTCGGCATCATCGACGCGATTCTTTCCACCGGCGATGGCGACGAAGCCGCCATCGGACACCTCTATATGCTGGCCAAGACCTTCCGCCAGATGCTGGTCATCAGCGAGCACAACGTGCGCGACTCGCGCGCCCTGTGGCAGGTGTTGTGGCAGGGGTTCCGCGTGCCGCCCTTTGCCGCCGACGATATCGTGCGCCAAGCTCGCCGTTATAAGTCACGCCGCGAACTGACGCGGGCCATCCGGCTCATCGCGCGCGCCGACCTGGCCCTGCGCTCCAGCCCTCCCAGCAAGCGCCTGGTCCTGGAGAAACTCGTCCTCGAACTCTCCTCCGAACCCAAGGCCGCTGAGCGCTCGCCCTGGCAACAGGAAGAATTGCCGGTGTGAAAGAAACGACGATTTGGTCGTTAACGCTAAGCGCAGACCGAGTGCACAGATTGGCTACTTGGCCGTCGCCGGTAAAGCAATTTCAAGGCAACGAATTGCTTCTCGGATGCTCTCGCGTTCTTTTGCAAACAGAGCTTCTCTCGCTAATCGTTTCGTTTTGATGATTTCCGATGCTCGTCTAATCAGCTCGGATCGTTCCTCTAACGTCGGGCGACGTCCTTCAACGTAAATTGCGGGTGCATTGGGGTCAGCATTTGTCTTAAAACTGTTACAAGCTCGGCATGACAAAACGTTGTTCCAGGCCACGTCTTTAAGCTCCGGATATTTGCTCGCAGGAAGCAAATGATCGAAAGCGTACGCATGATAAGCAACATCGTAAGATTCAAACATGTCCCTACCGCAGTAGCTGCATACGAACCCGTCCCGCATCCAGAGAGCCAGAATCGCGGCATCCCACTTTTGCCAGATTAACTCGTCATCCGCCCCCAATCCTTGGGCGATCAGAAGGTAATTCGGAGTGCCGCACGAGAGGCAAGCGATGCTCCCAGCGGGCATTAGCTGACCACACTTCAGACAGTCGCTCATTTTGCACCTCAGCGAGCCAGAATTGGGAAAACAGAATACCAGAATCACAACGACTTGACACCTTAGATCAAGGGAAGTGGGTCTCTATCCCTATTTGCCGGGTGGCCAGGTTCCGCGCCGCGCTGTTCGGCGCTAACCTGGGGGAGTTGTATCAAGACGCACCCTCTTGACATGCTCCAGCACCAATCTCATTTCGTCGCCGATCGCGCAGTCGCCGGTAAGCACCACGTCCGCGAACTGGCGTGTGGGATGCACATAGCGTTGCGCCATGGGCCGCACGGTGGCGGAGAATTGTTCGAGGACGCTCTCCCGGGTTCGTCCGCGCTCGCGGATGTCGCGCTCGATGCGGCGCGCCAGGCATATCTCCTCGCCCAGGTCGACAAAGACCTTGGTCGCCTGCACGGCGCGAATCGCTTCCCAATAGAGCGCGAACAAGCCTTCGATAATGATGAACTCGCGCGCATCGAGGCGCTCCGTCTGATCGGTGCGCGAGTGCGTCTTGAAATCGTAGATCGGTCTTTCGATGGCGTCGCCACGGCTAAGCTGGCGCACATGTTCGATCAGCAAGGGTGAATCCAGCGACTCGGGCGCGTCGAAATTGAAATGCGCGCGCTGCGCCGGACTGAAATGGTTCAGGTCGGCATAGTAAGAGTCAAGGTTCAGCGTGACGGCCTTCAGATGACGCGCTAGGTGCGTGCTCAGGTAGCTCTTGCCCGCGCACGAGGGTCCGGCAATGCCAATCAGATATGGTTTCATGCCCGCCTACGATTTCAAAGTTGATGTATCCCGGCCCGCAACTCTGAACGTGCCACCCTGAGGCGCGCCGTCCGCCTTCGGCGGCGCGACGTGAGGGTCTATGCATTCTCCAGCAAACGGAGCTACACCTTCTGTGGAACTGCTCTAGCCTCCGCGCAATGTTTCTTCGATGCCGGGGATCACGTCGCCAAGCAGCGCCAGAAGTTTGCCGCGCACCCGCGTCCCGGTTGCGAGCACCTCCTGGTGATTGATCTCGCGCGGTGACAATCCAGCGGCCATGTTGGTGACGCACGAGATTGCCAGCACTCCGATTCCCATGTGTCGCGCGACAATCACCTCCGGCACTGTGGACATGCCTACCAGATCGGCGCCAATCGTGCGCAGGTAGCGAATCTCGGCAGGTGTCTCGTAGCTCGGCCCGGCGAGCGCAGCGTAGATGCCCTCGTGCAATTCCATGCCATGCTTGCGCCCTGCTTCAATCGCAATTTGCCGGTAGACGCAAGAGTAAGCCTCGGTCATGTCGGGGAAGCGCGGGCCGAAGCGTTCATCGTTGGGACCGGTGAGAGGGTTGGCTCCCTGCAAATTGATGTGATCGCCGATGAGGACCAGCGCTCCCTCGCCGTACTGCGGGTTGATGCCGCCGGCTGCATTGGTCAACACCAGCGCCCGCACTCCCATGCGTCCGAAAACGCGAATCGGAAACGCCGTCTGCTTCGCCGTGTAGCCTTCGTATTGATGAACCCGGCCCTGCATGACCGCGACCGTTACATCGCCGAGTTTGCCGATGACCAGTCTGCCGGCGTGGCCTATGGCGGTCGAGCGCGGGAAAAACGGAATCTGCTCATAGCCGATCGCGACCGCGGGCTGCAGGCTTCCGGCAAAATCTCCCAGCCCGGAGCCGAGAATGACAGCAATGCGAGGAATAGGCAGTGCCGGGCTTTGCGCGAGCGCGGCAAGAATGAATTGCGCCGCCTGTTCAGCGCGGGTGAACTCATCGGGTTCGGGTGTGGCCGCCGTGTTCATAGGAAAATCCCCGCGATGCAAGCCGACATCAGATTCGCCATCGTACCGCAGATCATGGCGCGGAAGCCGAGGCGTGCCAGGTCTCCACGGCGATTGGGAGCCAGCGCGCCGAGACCGCCGATCTGGATGCCTATGGAGCTGATGTTGGCGAATCCGCAGAGGGCGAAGGTGGCGATGGTGAACGAGCGCGGATCGAGCACGGCCTTTTGTGCGCCGAGCATGGTGAATGCCACCAGTTCGTTCAGCACCATGCGTGTGCCCAGCAGGTTGCCGATCGCGTGGCAATCGCGAAGCGGGATGCCGATGATGAATGCCACCGGCGCGAACAGCCAGCCGAAAATCGTCTCCAGGCTTTCCGGAAACCAGCGCAGCCCATGCGCCGCCAGCCAGCTATGCGCGCCGCCGAGGATTCCATTGAGCAGTGCAATGATAGCCAGAAAAGAAATCAGCATGGCGGCAACGTTCAGCGCCAGGCCCAGGCCATCGCTCGTGCCCTTCGCTGCGGCAGCCAGTACGTTCTCGTGTTTTTCTTCTCCCATGTGGATGGCATCCACCGAGCCTTGCGTTTGCGGACTTTCGGTTTCAGGCACCATCATTTTGGCCAGCAAGATGGTTCCGGGCGCGGTCATGATGACGGCCGTCAGCAGGTGTTTGGCCTCGACTCCGCTGAGAATATAAGCGCCCATGATGCCGCCGGAGACATGCGCCATGCCGGCGGTCATGATGACCATCAGCTCCGATTGCGTCACGGTGGGCAGAAACGGACGAATGGTCAGCGGCGCTTCGGTTTGTCCCATGAAAATGCTGGCCGCCACGTTGAGCGACTCGACGCCGCTGGCGCCCATCAGTCGGGTCATGATGCGGGCCGCGATGCGGATGATGAACTGCATGACTCCGTAGTGATAAAGAATGGCGAAAAACGCGGCGATAAAGATGATGGTCGGCAACACCTGGAAGGCGAAATCAAAGCCGTATTTCGAGTGCTTGACGCCAAGCTCGCCGAAGACGAACTGCGAACCGGCAAAAGAGTAGCCCAGCAACCGGTTGACGGCCTCTCCGGCGGCGGTCAGTGCGCGCCGTCCGTATTCGAATTTGAGTACCAGAAAAGCAAACAGGATTTGCAGCCCGAGTCCGGTGACGACGGTTCGAGGCCGGATTGCCCGGCGATTGCTGGAGAACACAAAGGCCAAGCCGAGCAGCACTACAATGCCGATCACACCTGTAAATCGTCCCATAGCATTCCTGTGGCGAGCCGCCTCTCATCACGTTGTAAATCACGGCAAGGGGGAAGGGAAGCAGATTAAGAGTAGCGGGCTGATTTGGATGGTGCCTGGGGAATGTTCTCCCACGCCAGCCCCAGAAGGACGTGGGGCCTCGTTCTCGTGCATCTGCTTATCTGGCGGGTGCACCCATCGACTCGACGATGGAGACACTGGCGCTGGTACCCACGCGGTTGGCTCCGGCCTCAACCATGGCCAGCAGGTCGGAGGCGGTACGGATGCCACCCGCAGCTTTCACTCCCATCTCGTGTCCGACCACGCCGCGCATCAGCGCCACGTCGTCGGCGGTAGCTCCGGCGGATGCGAAACCGGTTGAGGTCTTTACAAAGTCGGCCTTGGTGCGCAGGCAAAGCTGGCAGGCGAGGATCTTCTCTTCCGTGCTGAGGAGAGCGGTTTCAAGAATCACTTTGAGCAGCGCACGGGAGCGGCGAGCCAGAGTGCTCAGCGCGCGGATTTCCGATTCCACCAGCGCGCGGTCGCCCGATTTGAGAGCTCCGATATTGACGACCATATCGAGCTCCTGTGCTCCCAGTTTGAGGGCCTCGGCGGCCTCGGCCAACTTCACCGTAGTGGTTGTCGCTCCCAACGGAAACCCGATCACCGTACCCACCAAAACGCCGGAGCCGCGCACCAGCCGAACCGCACAGGCCACATTGCCGGGATTCACCACGACCGAGTGGAATCCGTAGGCTACGGCTTCACGGCAGAGCTTCTCGATTTGTGCCCGGGTTGCTTCGGGCTTCAGCAGGGTGTGATCGATGAGCTTGGCTATGTCCTTCCAGTCCGGAAGCCCCGGCTGGAAAGCACCCGTGGGTGACAAAAGGCCGATTTGAGTCATAACTTGTCGAATTCTAGCACTCGTTGACGGAGTGGAACGCCACTAAAATTTTCTTCAAACAGGCAAAATAATCCGCAATCGTTATCGTCATGGCACGACACAGATGTCGGGGAGGTTGCGGTATTTTTCCGCGTAGTCCATGCCATAGCCAACGACGAATTCGTCCGGTATTTCAAAGCCGACATAATCCGCCTTGACGGCTTCGGTGCGACGCGGCACTTTGTCCAGCAGCGCGGCAATGTGCAGCGTCTTGGGGCGCTTCGCCAGCAGGACTCTTCGCAGATAGGAGAGCGTCAACCCGGTATCGAGGATGTCTTCGACGAGGATAATGTTCCTGCCTTCCATCGATTGATCGACATCTTTCAGCAGCTTTACTTCGCCGCTGTTTTGTTTCTGGTTTCCGTAGCTGGAAACGGAGATGAAGTCGAAGGTGGCGTCGAGCTGGATGCTGCGTGCAAGGTCGCTGAGGAAGATCGCAGCGCCCTTCAGCACCCCAATCAGCACGACTTGCTCTCCGGCGAAGTCGCGGGTGATCTTTTCGCCGAGTTGCGCTACTCTTCTCGCTATCTGGTCGCGCGTTAAAAGCACTTTGAGGTCAGACACTTTGTTATCAGCTCCGGAGAATCTATACTTTTCAGGAAGTCGGGAAACGAACGATGGTAGAAGCATTTCAGCAAATGTTCAAGCGCCACGGCGGGCCAATGCGTTTGCGTAGCGTATGGCAGCTTCTGTTCTGCCTGCAGATGACTCTCAGCGTGTCGGCTTCGGCTAGCCAGGCTTTTCGCCAAGCTCCCGTAAGGCCTGTCGCGGCGACGGCAAGCGCGCAACGGGCGGCATCGTCCGCGGTGGAGACTCCCGAGCAGAAAACCGCGCGGCTGATGGACTCCGTGAAGTCGAACGGCCCCTCTCTCTATGCCTTCCTGAAGCAGATGCCGAAGGGGACCGATCTGCACAATCACCTGACGGGCGCGGCCTATGCCGAAACCTATGCGCGCTTTGCAGCGGAGTCGCACCTTTGTATCGAAGTGCGGACCATGACGCTGATGCAGCCGCCTTGCAAGGACGGGCAGGTCGATGCCGCGCAGTCGCTCACCGACCCCGTGCTCTATCGCCAGATGATCGATGCCTGGTCGATGCGGGGTTGGAACATGGCCGAGTCCGGGCACGACCACTTTTTCGACTCTTTCTACCGCTTCCACGCGGCCTCGCACGGTCACAACGGCGAGCTGCTGGCCGAGGTCGTTTCCCGGGCGGCCGACGGAAAAGTGCAGTACCTGGAAGTGATGGAATCTCCCGACGGCGGCAAAGCGCTGGCGTTGGCGGCGAAGATCCAGTGGGACGAGAATTTCGGCCACATGCGAGACAAGCTGCTGGCCTCGGGAATGAGTGGCCTAGTGGCGGATTCGCGGCGCAACCTCGACTCATGGGAAGCGGATCGGGACCGGATTCTGAATTGCCGCGAGCACAACAAGGCGCTGGTTCGTCCGGGTTGCAACGTAACCGTGCGTTACATCTATCCGGTTCTGCGGGCGGTTTCGCCAGTGCAGGTGTTTTCGCAGATGCTGCTGGCCTTCGAATTGGCGCGGCAGGATTCCCGCATGGTCGGCGTCAACATGGTGCAGCCGGAGGACTGGCTGGTGCCCTTGCGCGATTTTGAGGTACACATGCGCATCTTGAGCTTCCTCAAGGAGCTGTATCCCAGCATCCACGTTTCGCTCCATGCCGGAGAACTTGCGCCGGGGATGGTTCCTCCAGAGGCGCTTCGATTCCACATTCGCGAGTCGATTGAGGTGGGGCACGCCGAGAGAATTGGCCACGGCGTCGATGTCATGTATGAGCAGGACCCGCAAGAGTTGCTTGAGGAGATGGCGCGCCGCAACGTGATGGTCGAGATCAATCTAAGCAGTAATGACATGATCCTGGGCGTCAGGGGCAGTCAGCATCCGCTGGCGGCTTACCTGAAAGCTGGAGTTCCGGTCGCGCTCTCGACCGATGACGAAGGGGTTGCGCGCTCGGAGATCACGCGCGAGTATCAGCGGGCGGTCGAAGACCAGGGCCTCGACTACCCAATCCTGAAGAAGATGGTGCGCACCGGAATGGAACACGCCTTTCTTCCCGGGCAGAGCCTTTGGGCGGATGCCCGCAAGTTTGCCGTGGTGAAAGAATGCGCTAATGAAAGGCTGACCGCGCGCCCATCCGGAGCGGCCTGCCAGAAGTTCTTGTCGGGGAGCGAAAAGGCCCGCCAGCAATGGCAACTGGAAAAGGCGCTGGCCGATTTCGAAGCCAACGTGAGCCAACGGTAAGCTAGACCAATTCCAGAGTTGGTATATCCGGGCGTTTAAGGAACGTCATCCCGACCGAAGCGGAGCGGAGGGATCTGTGATACAGCATCTCTGGAATTAGTCTCGATTGGCTTGCGCGTTACCAGCGCTGGGTCACAGATGCCTTGTGAGGTGCCTCACTGCGGAAGTGTTGGCGTCGGCATAACCTCTTGCCGGGCTGGGTCTTTCCCCAGCGCATTTCCGGCGATTCAGCAATTCAGCCGGCAGCGCGCGGGGCTTCCAGCGGAGGATTGCAGTGCCGATATCGGACTCAAACAACGGAAGCGTGATTCAGTATTACTCAGTTGAACAGCTTAAGCAGACGGCTGCGCTGATGCGCGGTTATATCCTTAGCGGGCTTTGTTGTGCGGGTTCAGGGCACGCGGGCGGAACCCTTTCGATGATGGACATCACCGCCGCCCTGTATCTACACGTAGCCAAACATGATCCGAGGAATCCCAACTGGGTCGACCGCGACCGCATCTTCTGGTCGGCCGGACACAAGGCTCCGGCGCTCTATGCAGGACTGGCCTTTGCCGGCTTCTTCGATAAGCTGGACTTGGGCCTGCTGCGGCGCTTGCGTTCTCCTTTGCAAGGGCATCCGCACTGGCTGAAGCTGCCGGGCGTGGAGTGCTCGTCGGGCTCACTGGGGCAGGGACTGAGCATTGCCGTAGGCAGTGCGCTCGCCGGCCGGCTCGACGGACGCGCGTACACCGTGTTCTGCATTATGGGCGATGGCGAGCAGCAGGAGGGACAAGTCTGGGAAGCTGCCATGGAGGCCGCTCAATACAAACTCGACAACGTCGTGGCCATTTTGGACGACAACCATCTGCAGATTGACGGCAAGACCGAAACGGTGATGAACGTCGAGCCGATCGCCGCGAAATACGAGGCTTTCGGCTGGCAGGTGGTGCGAATCGATGGGCATGACATGACGCAAATCGTCGCTGCGTTGCAGTCGGCCAAGCAAAACAAGTCGGGCAAGCCGCTGCTCATCCTGGCGGAAACCGTGAAGGGCAAAGGTGTCACCTTCATGGAGAACGCGACCGGTTGGCACGGAAAAGCGCCGAATCGCAAGGAGTTGGATGAGGCGTTGCGGATTCTTGGAGTGGAAGGCCAGATCCCGGTCGAGGAGATGTTTGCGCGAATGCGGCGCTATCAGCAGGAAGTGGATGCTTCTCTCGAAGCGAAGATGCCGCACTTCGGACGCGATTACTGGTGGAACTCGGGCGACAACATGAAGGCGAAGATGGAGCCCACGCGTAAAGGCTTCGGCAAAGCGCTTTCGCTGGAGGGCGGCGATCCGCGCGTCGTCTGCCTCGGATTGGACATCTCCGGGTCGATCACGATCAGCGAATTCTACGAAGGCCACCCGGAACGCGCCAGCCGCTGGTTAAGCATGGGCATTGCCGAGCAGTCGTCAACCTCGGTTGCCGTCGGACTGGCCAAGGAAGGCAAACTGCCGGTGATGGGTACCTACGCTACGTTCGCGGCGGCCCGCAACCTCGATCAACTGCGCGTCTCGGTTTGTTATGGCAACTTCAATGTCTTGATCGCCGGTGCGCACGGTGGGGTTTCCGTAGGTCCGGATGGAGCTACGCACCAGGCGCTGGAGGATTTGTTCGCCATCTGCGGCCTGCCCAACATGAGAGCCGTGGTACCCTGCGACTCGGTGGAGACGATGAAGGCCACCCAAAAGCTGCTCCTGGGGGTGATCGGGCCGAAATATATCCGCTTTGCCCGCGAAGCGACGCCGGTCATCACCACGGAGCAAACACCCTTCGAGTTCGGCAAGGCCAATGCTATCCGCTTCCGCGGCGAGCAACCGAACTTCATCGATGCCTTCGAAACCTGCCTGGAAAGCGATTACCGCAACGAACACGAGGACCTGACGATCATTGCCTGCGGTCCAATGGTGCCGGAGGCCATGCGCGCCGCCTGGATCTTGAAGCGGGAGTTCGGTTACGAGACGCGCATCTTGAACGTGCACACATTGAAACCGATCGACCGCCGGGCAATCTTACGAGCCGCTCGCGAGACCCAGGTTATTGTTACCGCTGAAGAGCACCAGATCGGTGCGCTGGCATGGCGGGTCGCCGGACTCATTCTGGAAGATCCCGAGATGCTGAATACCCCGGTGGTTGCGGGCTATATCGGCGTCAAGGACCGCTTTGGCGATTCCGGCGCTCCCTGGGAACTGGTGAAGGAGTTCGAGGTCGCGGCCGAACACATCGCGCAGAAGGCCCAGGAACTGATGCGGGCCAAGCAGGCGTTGCGTCCGGATCATCGCGTGGCCACCGTTTCCTGAAGCGGAACCAGAGAATGGTCAGCGTGAGGAGGTTCGCCGTTTTTGCGAACCGAGAAATGAGCCACAGGCTCTCAATCGTTTGAGAGCCCTTTGAACTACAACATACCTGCCGGGAATCGGCCTCATCGATCAGTGTCGCTCACCTCAAATGCTGAATGGCTTCTTCGATATGGCCATCCGCGCGGTTGCGCCATTCGCGGGCGACCCTGGACTCCTCCGCGTGGCGATCTCGCGCTGTGCACCATGCAGCAGGCGGGAATCTCGCGGACTTGCCCCCGTCCCTGCATTGCATATCATGGACGGAGTGGTGGTCGAGATCTTTGCGAGTCCCATGCTGCGGCATGCTCGATTTCCCGGATCGCACGTTTACCCGCATCACTGGCTCTGCGAGCTGAGATTCGCCATAACGGTCGTAGGACAGCTATTAGAAGCGAGCACGTGTCAGATCGCTGAGCACGCAATAATCCGGATGTTGGCCCGGCATGCGGCATGGCTGCCTGAAGCTGCAATCAACTTTGTATGAAACGTTCCGAGAAAGTCGAAACTGGTGTAACGCCTCAAAACACTTTGCATGATTCATTCGTCCGATAGCTTGCGCCCTACTCTCGCTAGCTCAAACACGCTTTAGATTTGCGAGTTTCTGCCTGGAAGTGTTCAGCTGCGCCAGAATAGAAACGGCTGCGACGAAACGCAAGGGACTTCCGTGGGGCACTCAAAAGTGGGGGCGCTCATAAGAGCAACGATATTGATATCTGCGCGCGAATTCAACGAACCGCATGCTCGCGCCGGGAGCGCGAGCGGACGCGCATCTGACCGAAACGCCGGTCAGTCGCCGGATGGACCGGCAGTGGAGATAAGAGCGGCAGTCGCGGGTTTCCGTCCTCCGCGGTTATGGCTGAAAGCGTTCAGGATACCGACAATCGCCAGATATCCGGCACCAATTCCAAATGCAATCGAAAGCATGATAATGAAAAGCAATGCGAGGGGGACAAATAGAGTCGTCAAGTCTCTCTACCTTCTTCTATAAATACGCTCACTCCAACCCGTCTTTATTGTCAGCGGGGGAGCCGCAGCCAAGAGCCTATAACATTTAGATGCTCGGAAAGATCAAGCTCACGTTAAACCTTTGTGCCGGTGCAGAACAAGTAATATCTCAAGATTTCCCGGCTGCTTGAACCCTTCCCCGTCCTGAATTCTCCGCGGCTCTGTTGCGGGAATTCTTCATTAACGGCGCATCAGCGAGCGCGCACTGCTTACTCTGTTATGCCTCAAGTTTGACGTTGACCCTATTGCCTTCTAAGATACCTGAGTCGAACTGTCTTCCACACTTTCCGACGTTTCCAGGGGATTGTCCACGTCACTATGGGCCTTGTCCTTGGTCGCGCCGGGGGCGTACTTTTGGGATGCCAATTACAGAAATCTCGGTGCGCGGTGCGCGCCAACACAATCTCAAGAACATCTCGGTGGAGATTCCGCGCAATTCCCTGACGGTGATCACCGGGTTGAGCGGCTCGGGCAAGTCATCGCTGGCCTTCGACACCATCTATGCCGAAGGGCAGCGGCGCTATGTCGAGACGCTCTCGGCGTATGCGCGTCAGTTCCTGGATCAACTGGAGCGGCCCGACGTCGATGCGATCGACGGCCTGAGCCCTGCCATCTCCATTGAACAAAAGACTACCAGCCGCAGCCCGCGCTCGACTGTAGGAACAATTACCGAGATATACGACTATTTACGCCTGCTCTACTCCTCGATAGGGCTGCCCCACTGTCCAAAGTGCGGCAGGGAGATCACCCGGCAGTCGGTCGACCAGATCGTGGCGCGGCTGCTGGAAATGGTTCCCGCTGACGAATCCTCCACGGGGCAGAGCCGGGTGATGCTGTTGGCCCCATTGGTGCGCGGACGCAAGGGCGAGTTCAAGAAGGAACTTGAGAAGCTCGCCCAACACGGATTTACCCGCGCCCGCATCGACGGCGAGCTGGTCAACATCGAAGCCGAGATCCGCCTCGACAAGCGCCGCAACCACACCATCGAGGTTGTGGTGGACCGCCTACTGCTAAAGGCTGGAATCGAACGACGCCTGGCCAATTCCGTCGAGGTTGCCATGAAGCTCGGGCAAGGGCTGGTGCAAGTGGCTGTTGTCGGCGGCGACGAGCAGCTGTATTCCTCGCGCATGGCATGTCCCGAGTGCGGCATCAACGTTCCGCAACTGGAGCCGCGATCGTTTTCCTTCAACAGCGTCTATGGTGCGTGCGCGGAGTGCAACGGCCTCGGCTCGAAATACGATTTCGACCCCGCCAAGGTTGTGGTGGACTGGTCGAAACCGCTGCTGGACGGCGGCCTGGGACCGGGCAGCGGCTCTGCCTATCTGCAAACGTTGCTGAAGCGCGCCTCCGAGGTCTATCACTTTGATTTGGCGATGCCATTCGAGCAGTTTCCGGCAGCAACGCAGAACCTGATCCTGTACGGTCCGGAGAAGAGCAGCCCTGCCGGATTTCGCGGAGTTTTCGCTTTCCTGCGGCAAATGATCGAGGAGTCGAACTCCGACAGCTACCGGGAGTGGTTGCTGAACTACATGTCCGCCACGCCGTGTCCTCGCTGCGAGGGCAGGCGCCTGCGGCCCGAGAGCCTTGCCGTGAAGGTCAACGGCATGTCCATTTCCGACTTCACGGCGCTTCCGGTTTCGCGGGCCGTCGAGGCGGTGCGCGCCATACACCTGAACGAACGCGAGGAGAAGATCGCAGGCCGCGTGCTGGGCGAAATCGGCGAGAGGCTCGGTTTTCTTAATCATGTCGGCTTGGGCTACATTGCGTTGGATCGTTCGGCGGCCACGCTCTCCGGCGGCGAAGGACAACGCATCAGGCTGGCAACGCAGATCGGCTCCAGGCTGCGCGGCGTGCTCTACGTGCTGGACGAGCCTTCCATCGGCCTGCATCACCGCGACAATGCACGCCTGCTGCAATCGCTGGAATCTCTGCGCGATCTCGGCAACACCGTGCTGGTGGTGGAGCACGACGAAGAAACCATCCGGCGCGCCGATTACGTGATCGACCTTGGACCCGGCGCCGGCCGGCACGGTGGCGAGGTTGTCGCCGCCGGAACACCCGATCAGATTGCCGATGAGCCCGAATCGCTGACAGGCCAGTACATCAGCGGACGCAGGCGGATCGGCGTGCGTCACGAGCGCCGGCAGCCTAATGGCACGGCCATTGCAATCCTGGGGGCGCACGAGAACAACCTGAAGAACCTGGACATCAGTTTTCCGTTGGGCGTGATGACGGTCGTGACCGGCGTCTCCGGCTCCGGCAAATCGACGCTGGTGAATGACATTCTTTACCGTGCTCTGGCGCGCCAGCTTTACCGCTCGCGCGAAGATCCGGGCAAGCACCGCGCCATCAGCGGAAGCGAAAACATCGACAAGGTGATCCGCATCGACCAGTCGCCCATCGGGCGCACGCCGCGCTCGAATCCGGCGACCTACACCGGGGTCTTCACGAATATCCGCGAGCTCTACGCCATGCTTCCGGAGTCGCGCGAGCGCGGCTACAAGGTCGGCCGCTTCTCCTTCAACGTGGCTGGAGGCCGTTGCGAGGCTTGCCAGGGCGAAGGCGAGCGCCGCATCGAGATGAACTTCCTGCCTGATGTTTACGTGCTCTGCGAGGTCTGTGGCGGCAAACGCTACAACCGCGAGACTCTGGCCGTGAAGTACAAGGGGTACTCAATTGCGGACCTGCTGAATACGCCGATCTCGGATGCACTCGGCGTGCTGGAGAACATTCCGCAGGCCCGGCAGAAATTACAGACGCTGGTTGATGTCGGGCTCGGCTACATACACCTCGGCCAGTCCTCGGTCACGCTGTCGGGCGGCGAAGCGCAGCGCATCAAACTGGGGCGCGAGCTCAGCAAGCGGCAGACGGGACGCACGCTCTACCTGCTCGACGAGCCGACAACGGGCCTGCACTTTGAGGACGTAAACAAGCTGCTCGATGTGCTGCACCGGCTCACCGATCTTGGCAACACCATCATCATCATCGAACACAATCTCGATGTTGTCCGCAACGCCGACTGGATCATCGACCTGGGGCCGGAGGGCGGCGAAGAGGGCGGGCGCCTGGTCGCCCAGGGAACGCCGGAGCAGGTTGCACGGGTGAAGAAATCCTATACTGGGCAGGCGCTTGCGGGCGTGCTCAGGACGTAGGTGGCAGTGCACAGGAGAACCGCAAATGACAGCCGACGACAAGAACGCCCCGCTGACTCCGGAAGCCTACAACGCGCTGACACAACGGGTGGTTTCAATCCCGATCTTCGAGTCGCTTGGCATGCGAGTGCAAGCGATGGAGAAGGGAAGAGCGGTCTTCGCCATGCCCTATTCGCCGCGTCTGAATGGGATTTTTGAATCGTTTCAGGGAGGAATGTTGATGGCTCTGGCGGACTGCGCGGCCTGCGTGGCGGTCCTGACCCTGGCGGGGGCCGACGCGACGATCACGACAACGGACATGAACATCCGCTTTCTTGCAGCCTGCCTCACCGACGTCACCGCCGATGCCCGGGTGATCAAGTTCGGCTCGACACTCTGCCCGGTGGCGATCAGCCTGCGCGACGCGAACGGGACGGAGGTCGCCGTGGCCCAGGTGACCTACATTCGTTTGCATAAGGCGCCCAAGCGGTAACGCGCGCAGCTTCACGGCTTCGAACACGGCAAGATGAAGATTTCGTCATATTGGCCCCGTCGGCGAACACCGCTGTGGGCGCGCACATCTACACCTGCAAAAGCCGGGGACCAACATCGCCCCTCGGTGGTGAGCGGCCCACCACTTGCCCTAAGTGGTGGGCTTTTTCGCGGACGCCTGTGTCGTTGCGGGCGTTACGGGCCGGAGGCAATAACAACCCCACCCTCCGGCTCCGCCGGAAGGGTAGGGCACCCGATAGTTCCGGGATTGATCTATCGGAAGAAGGCGTCGACGAGCTGCTTGGCGACGAAGGCGCCACAATAAGCCATCACGGTCATGTAGGTGAACTGGAGCGCGGGCCACTTCCAACTGTTGGTTTCGCGGCGTACAACGGCCAGTGTCGAAGTGCACTGCATGGCGAAGGCGAAGAAGATCAGCAGCGCGGCCGCGCCTCCCAGGCTCAGATCACTGTGCAGCGCCTGTTGCAGGTTCATCGCGTGCTGTTGGGGATCGACGCCATAGAGCGTGCCCAGCGTACCCACAATGACCTCGCGCGCGGCGAGCGAAGTGAGCAAGCCGACCCCAATCTTCCAGTTGAAACCGAGCGGAGCGATGACCGGAACAATGGAGTGACCGATGCGTCCCACGATGCTGTCCTGAATGGCAGGCGGTTGTCCCTGATGGAGCGGCAGGTTGGTCAGAATCGCCAGCAGCAGCGAGACCCCAAGAATAACGGTTCCAGCGCGCCAGACGAAGGCTTTGGTGCGATCCAGGAGGCGCATTCCCAGCGAGCGCAAGGTCGGCCAGCGATAGGGCGGCAACTCCAGCAGGAAGGGAACATCCTTGCTCTTGAGGATCGAGGACTTAAGCATGCGCGCGGTGAACAACGCGGCCAGAAAACCGAGCACGTAAAGCCCCAGCATAGCCAGGGCGCGCGAACCGAAAAATACTCCGGCGATGCGTGCGTTGGGCACGAACGCGGCGATCACCATGGTGTAAACCGGCAGACGCGCCGAACACGTCATGAAGGGGGCAACCATGATGGTGGCGAGGCGGTCGCGCTTGTTCTCGATGGTGCGGGTCGCCATGATGGCCGGAACCGCGCAGGCATATGCCGAAAGCAGCGGGATAAAAGCCTTGCCGTTCAATCCGAAGCGGGACATGGTGCGGTCAGCGATCACGGCCGCGCGCGCCAGGTATCCCGAGTCTTCCAGTACCCCGATCAGCAGGAACAGCAGCAGAATCTGCGGCAGGAAAACCAGTACAGAGGAAACACCGTTCCAGGCGCCATCCACCAACAAAGAGCGGATCAGTGGGCTGTGGATATGGGGGGCAACGGCGCTCCCCAGGTAATCGAGCGCGTCCTGAAGAATCTTGGAGAGAGGCTGGCCGGCGGCAAAGATCGTCTGGAAAACGGCAATCACCACCAGGAAAAAAATCATCGGACCCCATAGGCGATGCAGATAGACCGCATCCAGGCGGCGGGTCCACACGGGCGGCAACGGCTTGCGGTAGTTGGACTGAACATTGATGCGTTCAGCCCATTGCCGGCATTCGCGGATATCGTGCAGTATGGGCAACTCAGTTGGCTGCGGCTGGCGCATGGCCGAGCTGATGAAGTGTTCGACGGCTTCCAGACCCTCTCCGGTGACGGCGCTGACGAGAGCAACGGGAGTGCCCAGTTGCCTCGCCAGCGATAGGACATCGATATCACCCTCGCGGGAGCGCAAGGAATCCGCCATGTTGAGCAGCACCAGCGTAGGCAGTCCGAGGCTGATGACCGGCGCCGCCAGCGCCAGGTGACGGCCAAGATTAGTGGAGTCGAGCACCAGCACGATGGCATCCGGCAGGTCGATTCCAGTCATTTGGCCGCGCAGAACGGAGACCGTAACCCGCTCGTCCTCGGATTTAGAGTTCAGGCTGTAGATGCCCGGCAGGTCGATCAGCGCGACGCGCTTGCCATCCGGCAAAGTGATGTGTCCGGTGAAGTGTTCGACGGTGACGCCGGGGAAGTTCGCTACCTTGCGGTTGAGGCCCGTAAGCTGGTTGAACAACGTAGTTTTGCCGCAATTTGGAGGCCCCACAAGAGCGATCGTGCGGACCGGTTTCTCAACCCCTTCCAAGAACCCCTGTGCCGAAGGAAGGGCCGCAGCACTCGCGCGAAGACATCAGGCCTGCTCCTGTGCGGAGGGAATTCGCACCATGATGTGCCGCGCGGTAGAGCGCCGGATTGCCACTTCCGTTCCGTCAAGCCGGTAAACTCTGGGATCAGCCGCCGGGACCGCATTGGCCGGCGACGACCTCGACGCCCTTCATGAATCCGAACAGCATGACTTGCTCGGCGGCGCCTGCCGCCAGGTGAATCTCGTGAATGATAGCGTGAACACCTTGAGGAAGATCGCAAAGCGGCAAAAGCTGTGTCTCCCGAATGGAATCGGTAACGTTTGCCCTGGAGTTCGATGTCTCAGTAGAGCCCGACGCTGGCCGGCGTTGGACGGTGCGCTTTGCAGCACGGGACGGCGGAGGCATCTTGGAGGGAGGCCGGTTTGCGAATCTGAAAATCATTTTCAAGTCCAACTCTATTGTCCGGCCAGAACGGCACGGGGTCAACAACGAATATCACGCTCAGATGTGATCCGGAGCACATCGCGTCGCCGGTGATCTCCGCCTTGGCGGTTGGATGGTTGCGCCACTCGGGCAAAGGCAACTGGAAGCAGTTACAAATTCCGCACACCCGGATCGCAGACTATAAATATTCCTGGTCTTCCTGTACTTTGTTAAGGTTCCGGCTTTAGTTCTTAGAACGATAGGGGGCATGCTGTTGACCACGGCAGGGCAAAAGCTCCGGGCGCTTCGTGAGCAGTTGGGGTTCACCATTCGAGAAGTGGAAGCGGCAAGTTTACGGATCGCGACGAAACACCAGAACGATGATTTCGCTGTTCCGTTAAGCAGGCTATCCGACATTGAGACGAAAGGGGTCATCCCCAGCATCTTCCGGCTGTACTCGTTCAGTATTATTTACCGGCGCGACTTGCGTGAACTGCTCTCCTGGTTCGGGATCGACGTGAACCAGACAGCCGGAGACTTGTCTCTGCTGGAGCCTCCGCGTACGCACCTTTCGGAGGCGCTGGAAAGCGCAACGGCAATCTATCTGCCGACGGAAATTGATCCCGGCTTCGATGCCAGGCGTACGACGAACATGGGCCGCATGATACAGCGCTGGGGGTCGGTGCCACTTTCGCACCTGGCTCACCTGCAGCCAGAACGCTTTGTCTATGGATATATCGGCAGCGAGGATCTCACCATGTACCCGCTGCTGCTGCCGGGCACGTTTGTACAGATCGACGAGTCACGCAACAAAGTGCAGGAAGGGACGTGGCGCTCCGAGTATGAGCGGCCGATTTATTTTGTCGAGACGCGCCAGGGGTTTATGTGTTCGTGGTGCGTGGTGGTTGGCGATTCGCTGATCCTGCAACCGCATCCGCTCTCGCCGGAGCATCCGCGTTCGCTCAAGCAACCGAACGAAGCGGAAATTCTAGGACAGGTCGTCGGGATAGCTATGCGGCTCGATGACTGGATTGCAGCCAGTTCCTCGCGTCTTCCAACGCGCGCAACGCGAGAATCGTAGCCTTAGCGTGGCGGAGCGTGGCGGCGTGCGCCGCGGGCGGCAGCAGCGACCGCAGAGGAGCCGATTTCTTGAGCAGAACCTGTTGCACTCCGGGCTCGACTTGCTGAGGATCTTCCACCTCCCGCATGAGTTGCGACAGCGGCGTGCGAAGCACCTCCGTCAGCGCTTCCAGGTGCGCGCGGCACATGGCATCCGTGGCAGCGGCGGTTCCGTGGGTGCGTGCCAGCCCCCAGTGCCGGTAACTTCCTTTGTCATCTCGAAGGCTGGCGATGTAAGCCAGACGAGACAAGAGCCCGGGTACTCCAGACAATGTGCGACGGGTGAAATCCTCCGAAGCACTGAACAGTGGCATGCAGCCCCCTCAACCACGTCAGCCGGATTATGCGACGTGTGCAGCAAGATTACATCGATTCGGGCAAATTCCGAAACGAAACACGGAACCTGTTCCGTAAATAGAACGTGGATTGGTTTTGTAGGCTCCAGGGCGGCACTTGGACTAAGTTCAAACTACCTTGTCCAATTTGGCGATGTTCACTGACAGGAAGGACGCGCCGGAGTTTTCATGATCACGACTTTCTTGATCATCGGGATTGTCCCCGCGCTGCTCTTCGTGTTCTACATAGCGCGCCGCAGCGTTCTGTCAGCCCAAAGCTACGACGAACTCAGCCGGCAGTTGGTGCCTGTCGATATTGTCGCGTTCCGCAACCTGGTCGACGCAAATGAGACCCGGTACCTGCGCGAGAAGCTTGCGCCAGCCGCGTTCCGCAAAATACAGCGGCAGCGTCAGATCGCAACCCTGGCTTATGTCAAGGCGGTAGCGCACAATGCGGCGCTGCTGATCGCCATGGCGGACCCGGCGAAATCCAGCCCAATTCCCGAAGTTGCCTCGACCGCGCGAGCGGTGGTCGAACAGGCTTTGCAACTGCGTATTCGTTCGTTGCTGTTGATCCTGAAGTTGTGGGCGGGAATCGCGCTCCCCGGGCTGACCGTTGCGGGATCGTCGATTATTGACCGGTATCAGAATGTTTCGTCCGGCTTCGTCAACTTCGTTCATCTGAGCCGTCCGGCCGGGACGGCGGATCCTTTACGAAGCTCGTAGAGTGGGCCGGGAAACTGGTGTGCTCAGGGCTGCTCCATGTGATATACGTTCTGATGGTCCTGAGGCCAAGGTGTTGTGTTGTGGGCGTTCCGGTTCTCGTTGCGGGATTCTATGCATGACCTCCCCCAGAAAACCCAGCGCGAGCCGGAACCTCTCCAATGAACGGCGCACGCTGCGGTGCTTTCCTGTAATTTCCCCCATATGCTGATGCTTGTAGGAGGTGCATCGCGCTGGCTGCGGTTGCCGTTTCAGGATAATTCACGCAAACGCCTGTTCACAACAATAAGGCGTTCGCGAAAAAAGCCGCCAGCGAGGGCGGCTTTGGGTGGACAATGCCAAATACACTCTATCACACCATCAACGACTTCCGGTGCAATACGCCCACTAGCCCGAAGACTCCAGAGCCGAAAAGAAGCAAGCTAGGGAGAGAAGGTTCGGGAACGGAGGAGTTGAGTGGAGCGCCGATTTGACCATTAAATTGGATATCGTACGGAGGATCATCGCCACTGTTCAGGTCAGTTAGCTGAAGCACGTAATTACCTTGCGCGAGGTTCCCTAGATCGAAACTACCAGAGCCGCTGGAATCAAGAAGGATCGTGCTAGCTATCAACGTGGAGGAACTATAAAGGTCCAATCCTAAGCCGCTCGCAAAGGCGCTGGCGCCTGTGCCGCTCCCAAAGATATAGTCGGTGGCTGAAGTACCACTAAAATCACCTCCAGCCCAAGAAAACTTGATCACGTCGGTCGAGTGACCGGCAGATGGATTGAGGCTTCCAGAGATCCCGCTAACCGGGCTTGTGACGAGCTGAGGATTACTCAGACTCCCGCCCTGGCCCTGAAGATTCCCGGCAAACCCAACGTTTAGGCTGGCTCCGACGTTCATCACTCCCAAAGTATACTGGTTAGCGAGCTCAAGGACGATTACGTCACCTTTTGCAACCCCGGGTAGGGAAGGCAGCGATGGAATAGAGGTATTCCAATTTAGCATGTTGTACGTGGGAAAAGGATACGGGATGTTATTAGGTGGCACTGTACCGCCGAGGAGGGGTGTTGCGTCTGCGATACCTGGAGGACCAGCAGGCGACGTGATAGTCGAGGCATAGGCCGACGGAACGTATAACACCTTAATGGTGTCAGACCCACCGGGCGAACCACCGGTCGCCCAAGCATCGCCAGAGATGGTAATGGTGCCGTTTCCCGGACTCGTCCATGTCATTGCTACAATGTCAGAGACCGGTGCGAGTTCAAAGCTCGCACCCATGGATGAGGATGACATCACCACGGCAACAAACAACGTAACAGCTATTCTTTTCATTGAGATCATTTGGATAAACATTGCGTTCTAGTCTCCCATCGGGAATGGAATTTGGACTTCCATACCCACTAAGAAGTAGGGACCGGGACTGCGAAACCCGAGGGCCGGGCGGGAATGCGCCGCTAACTTGTACCCTCGACAATTGCCGACACGTAGATCATGTGGTCGGATACAAGTGCATTTTTGTCGCCGCAACTGACGGTTGCCAGTCTAGCGACCAGGATTTGCACTCGCGCCCACGCCGCCAGTCGAGAGCGCCTGCCCAGTAACCCTCTCGGAGGGAACGGGTAACCTTGTGCTTACTATATTGGTTGCTGTTCGCGAGCATTGAAAGCAACGGAGAAGGGTGGATGTGCAAACCATTGCATAGTAAATGAGGATATCTTTAGTGTTTCTGGCCGTGGCGGACGTCCCATTGGCACGTGGTTCTCCGACCATAACTGGCGATAAATCGCCTTAGCGTACGTTTGCCAGGGAGGGGCTCCGGGAACACTCTTCGGGAATCCTACTCAAAGCGTCCCTTCCACACCTGCTCTTCTCAGTCTCATGCCCACATGAGCTTTGCTAGCAGGAACCGAGATTCCTGTGAAGCCCGCACCCTTCAAAACTTCATTTATTCAGAGGTTCCCTAAGCGATGTGGCCCCTGACGAGGATTCCCAGAATAGCGGAGGCCAGGATCAGCCAGGCGGAGTTCACGCGCCAGCGGAACAGCAGCACCGCACTGACGGCGGCGATCAATACGGTCAGCCAATCCACCAGCGCGGCAGCCGCAAGCTGCCAGGTCACAACCGCCATCAGTGCCAGCGAAGCGACATTGATTCCGTCCAGAACCGCACCCGCAAAGGCCGAGCGGCGCAGACGCGGGATCAACGGCGCGCTGGCAGCCACGAAAACAAAGGCGGGTAGGAATATCCCGGCGGTGGCGGCGAAGGCTCCAGACGCACCATGAAGGAGATATCCGATGAAAGTTGCCGTGGTAAAAACAGGTCCGGGCGTGATCTGACCAACGGCAACCGCATCGAGCAGCTGCTGCGAAGTAAGCCAGCCTCGCCGTTCGACAAACTCCGCGCGGAGAAAGGCGAGCAGCACGTATCCGCTGCCAAAAAGCACCGAGCCTATTTTTACGAAGGTGGTGAAAATGGCGCCAATTCCAATGGCGGTTGCGACAGCTACGCCACTGGCCGCTTTAGAGCCAAACAAGATCATGGCGCCCGCCGCGGACTTGCGGGTATGCTTGCGCGCGTGAGAGCAGATTCCTGATTCCGGCGGAAGCGCCGCCCGCAATCAGCACCAGCAGCGGATGGAGCGGCACCAGTGCCAGCGCGGCCGCGATCACCCCTATTAACGCCAGCCAGCGGCTGCGAATCGCCGTGCGTGAAAAGTTCCACAGCGCCTGCAAAACCACGGCAATGACGACCGGCTTGACGCCGTAAAGCAGGCCCGCGGCCGCGGGCATTGTGCCGAAACGAACGTAGATCCATGCCAGCACTCCAACACTGAATGCGGCCGGCAGAATGAAGCAGCTTCCGGCGACGATGAGGCCTGGCCACCCTGCGCGACGATGGCCGATGTGGATCACCAACTCGGTCGAACTGGGACCGGGGATGAGATTGGCGGCGCCGACGCGATCCAGGAATTCCGATTCGGTCAGCCAATGCCGGCGCTGCACGACCTCCTGCTCCATCATGGCGATGTGCGCGGCAGGGCCACCGAATGCGATTGTGCCAAGCTTCAGAAAAAGTAAGGCTAACTCCCCCAGTCGTTGGCGCCGGAGGTGAGCGTCTTCCGCGATGGTTCCTTGCATCTCCATACGAGCGCAACGATTATCGCATCCCAGGACGCTCCAGAGACAACCTGCGGGTTCAGCTTTTTGGTTTGGACGAAAAGTTCCGTAAGAGCTACCCTGTAGCTGTGAGGAATGGTGTAGTGCGTCCCAGTTGGCTTCAATTTGCGGCAAAGCATAAGGGCCTGATTTTTATCACCGCCGGCTGGCTTGCGGCGTGTGGGGTTGGCCTGACGCTGATCGAGCATTTGGTTTGGCGCCCGCTTGGGTATTCCGAGCTTGCCTTTGAGCTCATTGAATTGGTTTGTTACGTCATTGCCGCGTCGGCGATGGCGTTGGTGTTATTGCGGCGCTCGATAAGGCGCAACACGGGCGTTGAGAGCACGCTGCTGGACCAGCAGGTGCAGTTGCTGGCGCGGGCGGTTGAAAGCACGAGCGACAGCATCGTGATTACGGATCTTAGCGGATCGATTGAATACGTCAATCCGCACTTTGAAAAGCTTACCGGTTACACGCGAGCGGAAGTTTACGGGAAGAATCCGCGGGTCCTTCAATCTGGACGGCAGCCGAGAGAGTTTTACGCCGATCTTTGGCGGACGTTGAAGTCCGGAGGCGAGTGGAAAGGCCGATTCATCAATCGCCGCAAGGACGGCACTCTGTATACGGAAGAGGCTACGATCGCTCCGGTTCACGACGCGCGTGGAATCCCCCAGAAATATGTTGCGGTAAAGAGGGACGTGACGCGCCTGGAGGAATTGGAGAGCCAACTGCGGCAGGCGCAAAAGATGGAGGCTGTCGGCCAATTGGCAGGTGGCATTGCGCACGACCTGAACAATGTTCTTCAAGTGGTGACTCTCGCCTCGCACCTCGCGCTGGTCAGCAATGATCCAGAGTTTAAGAATGCCAGGATCAAGGAGACGGTCGAAGCGACCCAGAAGGGAGCGGGCGTCATCCGGCAGCTTCTTGCCTTCAGCCGGCGGCAAGTAATGCGGCCGGAGGTGTTGAACCTGAACGAAGTGATTCGCGACACGGTGAAGCTGCTCGATCATCTGCTTCGGCAAAATATTGCAGTGCACATCAACCTCGCCCCTGACCTTGGAAACATCAAGGCTGATCCGGTTCAGATCACGCAGGTGATCCTGAATCTTGCGCTGAATTCCCGTGACGCAATGCCCGATGGCGGCAGGCTCGAAATCTCCACCGAGAACCTCGAAGTAACTGCCGAGTCGGCTGAAGCCGCCGGCGCGCAGGTACTGCCCGGAAGCTACGTTCGCGTGATCGTTCGCGATACCGGAATGGGCATGGACGAGGTTACGCAAAGCCGTGTTTTTGAGCCTTTCTTCACCACCAAGGAAACCGGCAAAGGAACCGGGTTGGGCCTCTCAACCGTCTACGGCATTGTTACCCAGAGCGGCGGGTTCATTAGTTTCGACAGTGCGGTTGGCGTGGGCGCCACCTTCTTCGCCTGCTTTCCGCGCGCGCAACGACCGCTAGCCGTTCCGCCCCGGAAGATCGACCAGGCCGAGGCGGCATCAACCTCGTGATCCGGTCCTCCAACCGGAACTCCCCGGCATTCCCGTAAAATCCGAACCGCTGAAATCCCCGGCCAAATTGACAGGATCGCGAACGATACGGCGCGCGACCTCGTATTTGGCGGGAACAAAATCTATTTCAGATTTCAAAATCCATTTCAGATTTCAGATTTTTGATTTCAGATTGAAAAAGGGTTCCACGCCAGATTTCAGAGTTTCAAGGTTCGAAGGCAAACGCACGAAACCTCATTAACAGTACACAAGTGCATTCGGCAGCTTGGTTGGACTGCTCTGGTTATGTATTTACGCCACCTAGGTGGTGCCATCCGGTCGTGCTGGTTTCTCGTACTTAAATTGAAAATGATTTTCAATACGAGGATCTAAGCGGCCCTCCCAGTATTTGGAATCCGCATCCTTGTGAGGCAGATCGGTCGAAGAAGACCGAGACACAGCTAACCCCAAAGGAGAATTTTGATGACCAGATCGATGAAAACCCTTGTGCTGACCGCTGCGATTTCCGGGCTTCTCGGCGGAGCCGGCGCAACCACCATTCCCACATCCCAGACTTCTCCCCAGAAGAGTGTGGGCTCTACCAACGTGAAGCTGGCAAACACGGCTTTCGCCGACAAAGATAAGCACAGCTGCAAAGGCAAGAACTCCTGTAAAGGTAAGGGCGGTTGTAAAACTGGCGACAACGGCTGCAAGGGCAAGAACTCCTGCAAAGGCAAGGGTGGCTGTAACACTGAGGGCTCGAAGATGCAGTTGTCCTAAGTGCCAGGCAGAGGGGCCGGGACATTCAGTAGATCCGGTCCCTCGCTGCGTCCGTCTGGCTGCTTCCCGCATCTTATTGATTGTGCTTCGCTGAATGATATCGGCAAGCGGCTGGCGCAACAGACACGTTTTCACGAAGGATGAGCCCATAGACCTCCGGGACGCATCCGCTCCGGCGGCACGGCATTAACCAAATATTTTCAAAGGGAAGGGCGATGCCAGCAAACCGCTTTAACGGGTACACGAACTACGGCATTGGTATTGGACTCCGGATTCCGCATTACCAGCACATTCTGACTCGCAAGCCCGTGGTCGACTGGTTCGAAATTATCTCAGAGAACTACATGATCGACGGGGGCCGCCCGCTGGCCACTCTCGACTGCATCCTCGAACAGTACAGGGTTGTGCAGCATGGCGTCTCGATGTACTTCGGATCGGCGGGCCCGCTGAATCGCGAACACCTGAAGCGGCTGAAGGCCCTGGTTCGCCGAACCAAAACTCCGTGGCTGACCGATCATCTGTGCTGGGGAAGCGTGGACGGCCGTTATACGCACGACCTGCTGCCGATGCCCTACACGTGGGAGGCGGTGAAATCGACTGCGAAAAAGGTTCGACAGGTGCAAGACTTTGTCGAGATTCCGGTCGCGGTCGAAAACGTAAGCAGCTATGCCGAGTTCCACGACTCGGAAATGTCGGAATGGGAGTTTCTGTCGGAGGTCGTGGAGCGCGCCGACTGCGGCATCCTGCTGGACGTGAACAACATTTACGTTTCTTCCTTCAATCATGGCTTCAATCCGCACGAATATGTCGACAATGTGCCCGCCGAACGCGTCGCGCAGATCCACATCGCGGGCCATTCGCGCTATCGGAAGTACATACTCGACACACACGACCACGCGGTGATCGATCCGGTTTGGGAGTTGTATGCGGCCGCCATCAGGCGATGCGGGCCGACTGCGACACTGCTGGAGTGGGATGACAAGATTCCTTCGTTCGAGGAAGTGCACGCCGAGGCGCTGAAGGCGAATAAATATCTGCGCCAATTCGCCGGGGAGGGCGCACGCCGCATGCCCGCGGAGGCATACGTACATGAACTCACTGCTTGATTTGCAGCGCAGGATGGCCAAGGCCGTGATGCAGCCGTTGACGGCGGCGGAAGGCATGCGGCGCACGACCGGCGATGGCCGTTCGATGGTGTCGGAGGCATCCGGGTTCATCAAGCCCAACAGCCGGCTCACTGGTTTCGAGCGGCTGGAGATCTATAACCGGCAATACTGGTTCCGAATTCTGGATTCATTAGCGGAAGACTTTCCCGGACTGCGCGCGGTGGTTGGACAAAAGCAATTCGACCGGCTGGCGCGCAAGTATCTGACGGATTGCCCGTCGCAGTCATTTACGATGCGCAACCTCGGCTCGCAATTGCCCGCGTGGCTCGAGGCACATGCGGAGTTTACCGGGCCTCACGGCGATCTGGCGCTCGACGTGGTGCGGCTGGAATGGGCCCACATCGAAGCCTTCGACGCGGCGGAACGACAGCCACTGACGCCAGCCCAGATCGCGGGGCTGAACAGCGATTCGAAATTGTTGCTGCAACCCTACATTCGACTGCTGAGGTTGCGCTATGCGGCCGATGACATTCTGCTGGCACTAAATGACATGTCGGTCGATGTAGCTGCGCACAACAGCAGGTCGCGGACAAACTGGCTGATGCGCTTCGGCGGGCCGGGAGAGATATTCCTTGCTGTCCATCGCGCGGAGTTCAGCGTCCACTACAGGCGGCTGGAGCCGGGTGAGTTCGCGGTGTTGGCCGGATTGCAGCGCGGGCTCTCGCTCGGCGACGCCATCGAGAGCGCGCTCGCAGATCGAGCCGACGAAAATAGTGATTGCGCCGCCAAGGTTCAGGAGTGGTTCGGAATCTGGAGTAAACTGGGCTGGCTCTCTCTACGGAGCGCTTCGCGGCCTCGTCCAGCGAGCAGGCCCAACTTTGAAAAGAGGGCAAGATGAGCACATCTTACGAGAAGTGCATCTGGGCTTATGAAAATTTCGCCAGGGTTGCTTCGGCATTGCGCTCGCCCCTGCTGCTCGCAATACGGCTGTACTGGGGCTTTCTGTTCGCGCAGACCGGTTGGGGCAAGCTGCATAATTTGGAGCGAGTCACCGGATACTTCACCAGTCTCGGAATACCTTTTCCTCACGCGAACGCGGTTTTTATCGCCGGCCTGGAGACTGTTGGGGGCATATTGCTGATCCTCGGGCTCGGTTCGCGACTGACGGCACTGCTGCTGACGGGAGACATGGTGGTCGCCTACCTTACCGCGGACCGGGCAGCTCTACTCGCCATCTTCTCCGATCCACCTACGTTCTTCAACGCCGCTCCGTTCACGTTTCTGTTTGCCTCACTTCTGATCTTGATTCTCGGTCCGGGGAGTGCTTCCCTCGATGCGCTCATCGCGCGAGCGAACAAACGTGCGCTGCCTCGCCAGCAAGGGCCAATTGTAGAGAAGTACGAAGCAAGCCAAACGCGAATCAGAAATGCATCGTAATCGGAAACAAAGCGTGGAGTAGAGTGCTCGTTCAGCATGAAACTCCAAGCTGCGTCATGAGCCTTTGTAGTTTCCACTCCTAGCTGTGTCGAATCTGGTGGACAATAGTTAAGAGGGCCGAAGCGATATAAGTATCTTTTATCCTGCCTATAACCGCAATTCACATAACCATCCTTTATCTCTCTCATAACTGCAATTTGTAAAAGGTTTTTCGATGATTGCCAACGGAACTATGCGTTGGACGCAATGAGTCATCCGGCCTACTCTGAACCTACCGGGTTACAAGCCCGAATCTAATCCTAGCCTATGCACAACTGAGAAAGCAGGTCATAGACATGTCTAAGTTAATTGCTGCAACTGGATGTTATTTGATCCTTCTATTATGTCCGCTGCTTCTAGCGGCGCAAACAGCGCCGCCGTCCACCGTGGACATCAATCAGCGCATCACTGATTTGGAGCAGCAGTTGCAGCAGTTGAAAGCACAGGTTGCCGCGCAGGGTAAAGCACAGGCTCCAGCGGCCACACCAGTCGCACCATCGAATGCGGTTGCGGTAGCCACTGCTCCTGCCGCTGCACCTGGTCCACTGGATGGAATAGCTAGTGTGCTTAAGGGCGCCACAGTCACTGGGTTGGTAGATACGTACTATGGTTATAACTTCAATCAGCCTAAGAGTCGCATCTCGGGTCTGCGCCTGTTCGATCAACGCACCAACCAGTTCGCGCTGAACCTGGTTGAGTTGGGAGTGGTAAAGACGCCGGATGCAACAAGCCGCCTGGGTTACAACATCACATTTGGATTCGGCGATGCCATGAACATCGTGAACGCGTCCGATCCGAGCGCTATGCAGTATCTGAAGGAAGCGTATCTGTCGTACATGGCGCCACTCGGTAAGGGACTGCAGATCGATTTCGGCAAGTTTGTTACTCCGGCCGGTGCGGAGGTGATTGAGAGCAATGCGAACATGAACTATTCGCGCGGCTTGCTCTTTAACTACGCCATTCCTTTCTATCACTTCGGCGGACGCGCTAAGTACGCTTTCAACGGCAAGGTGGCAGTGACTGGATACCTGGTGAATGGCTGGAACGACATTGTGCACGATTCCAACCCACTCAACAACTCGGTCAACGGCAATACGACATTGATTCCCATCGCCAACAACTACACCAACAGCGGCAAAACGGGTGGGTTGAGCTTCGCCTGGACACCTAACAAAAAGGTGTCTCTCATCGAGACTTGGCTCGGAGGCCCGGGAGCAACTCCGGCGGATGGTGACAATTGGCGCAATTTAAGCGACACGGTCGTGACCTATACGCCTAACGCAAAGCTCACCCTAACCGCGAATGGCGATTACGGACGAAGCCAGAAGCCTCTGGGCTTTACGAACGCTGTCGATTGGTCGGGTATAGCTGGATACGCGAAATATCAGTACACGCCTTTGTGGGCGCTGGCGGGTCGCTATGAGTACTACAACGACCATACAGGGTTCACTACCGGCACCGCCCAACACATCAACGAGGTTACCGCAACGCTGGAACGCAAGTTCGCTCAGCACCTGATCTCCCGCTTCGAGTACCGCTTTGACGACTCGAACCAGAAGTTCTTTGAAAAGGGAGCGTCAAGGCTCGCCAATACGCAAAGTACCGCTATGGCGGGGCTGATCCTTGTGCTGGAGCCGGATGCAGCTAAGTAGACAGTTGACGGCGAGTACTGAACCGATAACGCAAATGGAAATCAGCAGGCGCGCGGACCATACGGCGCTCAAACGTTGAAATGAGAAACAAGGAGAATGAACATGGCGGAGACTCCCGCAGTTGAAATGAAACCAACTTTAGGCTTAACGGGCCTGACGATGAACGCCATGGCGTTGATCGCTCCCGGAGCCTTCCTATGGCTCACGTTCTATATTCAAGCCACTACGGGCAACACTTCGCCGGCAATGTGGATGGGCATTTTCGTCGCGCTGCTGCTCTGTTTGGCGACGGCGGTGTGCTATTCGGAGTTGTCGAAACTTTACCCCGGCCCGGGAAGCTCATACTACTTCGCGGAGCAGTCGTTCTTGAATCACAACACGGTGTGGAAATACGCGCGGCTCTCTAAGTTTATTGTTGGTTGGGCGTCGCATCTTTATTACTGGATCTATCCGGGCGTGATGGTTGGCGTGATGGGTATCCTGTGCGGGTACCTGGTGGGGACAATCTGGCCGAATTTCATGAATGCCTCCAACCCAGGGCCGATGTTCATGATGGCCGTCTGTGTCCTGTTCTCTTTGGGCGTGGCGTACATCGCTTACCGCGGCGTGAACGGATCGACAGGCGTCGCCATTGCCATTAACGTGATTCAGATTACGGCGTTGCTGATCTTCGCGGTGATAGCGCTCGGCTACCGTATGAATCACCCTCCGGGATCGGTTGCCTACCAGTTCGACTCGACTTCCGGCTCGGCGTACACCTATGAGTTTGCGACGCAAAAGGCAACTGTCGATGGAAAAGAAACCGAAACTGTTGTGCGCGATTCGGCGCTGGTTCCGCAGCCCAAGCTGGATGCAGCCGGCAAGCCGGTACCGTTCCTGATCAGTTATCCGAAGGAGGACGAGAAGGGCAATTTCCTGAGCCACCCGAAAGCTTCTTCCGTTTTGGGTGTCCACAACATCGGCTGGACGTTTGTGCAGGCGACGGTGGCCATTCTGATCCTGGTGGGATTCGAGTCGTGTACGTCGCTGGGCGGGGAAGCGAAGAACCCGAAACGCGACATTCCCATCGCGGTGATCGTTTCGCTGCTGGTGCAGGGGCTATTCTGCTATCTCATCGAATACTTCGCGGCCAACTACTTCCTCAATAGCGGTTATACCATGCAGAGTGCGGCGGGCTCCGCCGCGCCGATTGGTGACATGATGATCGTCGTGGGCGACGCGCTGTTTGGTCCCGGCCGCGGCAAGATCTTCATGCTGGTCGAGGCTTTCACGGTCTTCCTGGCGATTATTGGCACTACGCTCTCGTGCATGAACACCGGTGCGCGTGTCACCTATGCGATGGGCAAGGACCGCGAAGCGCCGGAGCACTTTGGCATGTTGCACGGCAAGAACCTGACCCCGCACCGCGCGATCTGGACGCTGGCAATCATTTCGGCAGTGATCGGTTGCGTCGCGGTGGTGATGGCGTTTGGCGATGCCGGCGCGCCGACGGACGAAGCGATTAAGGCTTTGCCGCAGGGTTTCTGGTCAAGCTTCGGTTACAGCACTCACGACAAGATGGCGGGGCTGCCCAACTCGTTGCTAACGGTTACGCTGGCTTCAAACTTCGGGACATTCCTGCTGTATGGGATGAGCTGCTTAATCTGCATGGTCGGTTATCACAAGCACCCGAAATTCAGCATGATGCGGCATATGTTGATTCCAATCTTCGGACTCGTGGCAAACCTGGCTTGTATGGGGTTTTACGTGGTTGGGCCATTTATGGGTTACGGCACCAAGATGGAGCCGCTGCTGGCACTGGGCATTGCCGCGGTTTGGGCCATTTACGGCGGCATTTACTTTGTCCGCATGAGCAAGTCATCAGGCCGAACCACCTTGGTTTCAGCCAGGCCTATGGCGAGCTAGTGATGTTTTCCTCCCGGGGCGGGTGCAAGCCCGCCCGTTTTGGCCATAATTTGGCAAGAGTTAAGATGAAACAGCGAGAGGTTGAATGTCCCACAAGTATCGAGGTCAACTTGCCCCAGCCGCGCCAAGCCCTGTCGCGTTTGGGTTACAGCGACAGAGTTCGATGCTCGATGTAGAGTTCGCGCAGCTCAGCGATCCCGGCCGCATCCGCGAGCATAACGAAGATTATATAGACCGCATGATTCCGGACACTCCGGCAAGAGCGCGGAGTCACGGTTGGCTGTTCGCGGTTGCCGATGGAGTTGGCGGCAACGAGGACGGCGAAGTGGCTTCACGGCTGGCGGTTGGAACGCTGCTCGCCGGATTTCAGGGCGCTGTCGCCGGTGAGCCACATGCCCCTTTGTTACAGCGTCTCGCACAGGCCGCGAACGTGCATGTGCACGAAGCTGGCCTGGCATCTGAATCAGCTGGACGGGCGATGGCGACAACCTTGGTGGCTTGCGCGCTGCGCTTCGACCGCGTCACCGTTGCGCACGTTGGCGATTCGCGGTGCTATCTGATTCGCCGGGGCCGCGCTACGCTGCTGACGCGCGATCACACGGTGGCGAACGAGCAGGTACGGCTTGGTATTCTGTCATCGGGCCAGGCGAACGCCGCGACTCGCCACATGTTAAGCCGCTCGGTGGGGAGCGAACTATTCGTTAGCGCCGACGTCAGTGAGCATCTGCTGCTTCCCGGTGACGTGCTTTCGTTGAGTACCGACGGCCTGCACGGCGCGGTTACGGAGTCCGATCTGGCTAGGGCTGTTCTCGAAACGACTGATCTGCAAGCTTCGGCGCAACAACTGGTGCAGCTTGCCAACGAGCGAGATGGCAGCGATAATGTGAGCCTTCAACTGGTTCGCATTCGTGAGGTCGAACGGGTTGGAATGTATCGAGGACGGCCGTACAAACTGCCCTGAGTCGGTTGGCTGAACCGTGCTGGAAGAAACGCAGCAGCTTACGGCAAATCCGGTTTAGCATCATCGACGCGAGCCAACAGTTAGCCTCGGCCTGCTGACAACCAATGACCCAGCTCCAACCTGGCGAGCAACTCGACCATTATTACCTTGAGAGCGTGGCCGCACGCAGCGGCATGGCTTCGATCTTTCGCGGCAAAGACACGCGCACCGGCCGCACGGTTGCCATCAAGGTTCCGCATATCGAAATGGAAAGCGACCCGGTGTTTTTCGAACGCTTCCAGCGCGAAGAGGAAATCGGCAGAAAGCTGGACCATCCGGGGGTAATGAAGGTCCTGGGCGATGACGACCGCAGCGAACGCTACATGGTGATGGAGTGGGTTGAGGGACGGCTGCTGCGGCAATTGATGAACGAGCAACGCAAGCTGCCGCCCGAGCGCGCTGTACGAATCGCGCTGCGCATCTGCGACGCGCTCGACTACATTCATCGCAACGGCGTGGTGCATCGCGACCTCAAGCCGGAAAACATCATGATCGACGCCGACGACAACATCAAGCTGATCGACTTCGGCATCGCGGGCAACATCAGTTCACGGCGCATCACTTATACGTCGGCCTCGCAGACGATGGGAACGCCGGACTACATTTCTCCGGAACAGGTCAAAGGCAAGCGTGGCGATGTGCGCAGCGATATTTACGCGCTCGGGGTCATGTTGTATGAGATGTTGACGGGCAAGGTGCCGTTCAGCGGACCCAATGCCTTCGTGATTATGAACGAACGGCTGCTGAATAATCCGATTCCGCCGCGTGAGATCGATCCGTCAATTTCCCCGCAACTGCAGGAGATCATTTACCGCGCGATGGAGCGCGACCCTAAGAACCGCTACCCCAATGCGCACGAGTTCGCCTGGGACCTGGAACATCAGGACCAGGTTGGGGTGGCGGCTGATCGCGCCGAATTGCACGACTGGAAGCAACGCCGCTCGCCTTGGGGCAGAAAGATTTTGTTCTATCTCATGCTGGCTTTGATTCCCATCGTGATATTCACCTTGTTGCTCTATGTGGCGCGTCACAAGTGAAGTCAGCCGACAGGCGAGGACTCGAGTGAAATGAAGATTGCAGGCTTCCTGTTGCTGTTGACCGGATGGTTGCTGGTGCTGGCGGCGGTTGCGCTGCTTGCCGCGTCGGCGTCCCTGTCCGGTTTCGTGCTGGCCGGCATCGGCGTCGAGATACTGGGCTTGTTGCTTGTCTTTCGCGCACATTTGCCTCGCTGTCGGGGAGCGTCACTGATGGCCGCCACGATTCCCACGCTCTCGGAAGTGGGAGTGGCACTGTGCATTTTCCTGATATTGCTGGTTCCTCTGGCGATAGCCGGACTGGCGCTGATCAATACCGGCTTTGTGCGTTCGCGCAGCGCGGCGCACGCCATGCTGAGTACGCTGTGCGTGGTTGCGGTCGCCGCCGTCGTCTATTTCGCGTGCGGCTTCGCCGTGGAGGGATACGCCGGTCGTTCGATGCACGCGATCAGCGTCGCGGGTAAGCAGTGGAACTGGCTCGCCGCAGAGAAGTTCTTCTTTCGCGGACTGGAACTCGACGGCTCTCCCGCATCGCTGGCTGCACTGCTTCAGATCTTTGGGGTTGGACTGGCGGCTGCGATTCCGCTCGGCAGCGCTGCGGATCGATGGCGGCTTGGCGCCAGTGCCGCGGCTACCGCGCTGCTGGCCGGTTGCATCTATCCGCTGTTCGCGCACTGGGCTTGGGGCGGCGGTTGGCTGGCTCAACTCGGCGTGAACTACTCGCTCGGCCGTGGTTTCCTCGATTGCGGCGGCGCCGGTTCGATTCAGGCGGTTGGCGGATTGAACGCCTTGGTGATCCTGTGGATTCTCGGTCCGCGCCGGGGCAAGTACTCGGTCGAGGGCATTCCCACGGCGATCCCCGGACACAACACCGTGCTGGTTCTGTTTGGCTGTCTGTTGGCCTTGCTGGGATGGGTAGGGCTGAATTCGGCGGGCGCGATCTTGTTTACAGGCACTGTGCCTGCGCGAGTGGTGCTCATCGCGGTGAACACAACGCTTTCGGCGGCTGCCTCCGCATTAGCTTCCTTGCTCATCACGCGCATCCGTTTCGGCAAACCGGATGCCTCACTGGTCGCCAACGGGTGGGTCGGCGGATTAGTTGCGAGTTGCGCCGGTTGCGCGTTTGTGGCACCGCTGGCGGCGTTGTTGATCGGCGTTGTGGCCGGAGCCCTGGTCACGTTTTCCATCCAGTGGCTCGAGTTGATTGCGGTGGACGACACGGCAGGATCGTTTTCCGTGCACGGCTTGTGCGGCCTCTGGAGCCTGCTGGCGGCGGGATTTTTTGCTCATGTGCCGGGCGCGGCTCGGGGGCAGTGGATCGCGCAGGTCGTAGGAATCGCCACATTGCTCGGATTTGTGCTGCCGTTGAGCTATGGCTTAAACCTGCTGCTCGACCGCGTGCTGCCGCAACGGGTGCCGCCCGAGGGCGAGCGCCAGGGAATGGATCTGCACGAGCTTGGTGCCGGAGCATATCCCGAATTTGTCACCTACACCGAAGAGTCCACGCAGCGCTGACGTGGCGTGCGGCTGCAACGGAGCGCCATCTTTTGCCGACTTTGTCCGAAACAGGTTCCCAGGAATTGTAGATGGTTACCAAGTGTGCGCATAGGCTACTCTGGCGGACTGCAAAAGAACTAGACTAGGGTTCGCTGATCGTTCTTAATACTTACGAGGCGTGATGAAAGTTCTGGTCACCGGCGGAGCCGGCTACATTGGCAGTCATACGGCAAAAGAACTCGTGCGCGATGGGCACGAGGTGGTTGTGCTGGATAACCTCAGCACGGGACATCGCTGGGCAGTTAAGTGGGGAGAACTAGTGGAAGGCGATGTCGGCGATGTTGCTCTGGTGGCCCGCACCTTGCGCCGCTGCGGCATCGATGCGGTGGTGCATTTTGCCGCCAGCTCCTACGTCGGCGAATCGATGGTGGACCCGCGCAAGTACTTCCGCAACAATGTTGTGAATACGCTCGGCTTGTTGGACGGAATGTTGGCGGCCGGGGTCACGCGGATTGTGTTCTCCTCGACTTGTGCGACCTACGGCATTCCCGAGCAAAGCCACCTGACGGAGGAGCACCCGCAAAAGCCGGTGAATCCTTACGGCGAGTCAAAGCTTTTCATCGAGAAGATGCTGGGCTGGTACGCTCCGGCATACGGCTTTACCTATGCCGCGTTGCGCTATTTCAACGCCGCCGGGGCTGATGCGGATCGCGAGGTGGGAGAGGATCACTTTCCGGAGACCCATCTGATCCCTCTGGTCATCGAGGCCGCGCTCGGGCGGCGCAGCACGATTGATATTTACGGCACCGACTACCCCACTCCCGATGGGACGGCGATCCGCGATTATATCCATGTGACCGATCTGGCGCGCGCGCACGTGTTGGCGTTGCGGCAACTGGAGGCAGGCAACAGCGTGGCCCTGAACCTCGGCACGGGCTGCGGTTACAGCGTTCGGGAAGTAATTGCGGCGGTGGAAACAGTAACCGGACGAACGGTGCCGGCCCGCGAAACTCCCCGGCGGGCGGGCGACCCTGCGGTTCTGGTGGCGGCGTCCGGACGAGCGACCGAAAAGCTCGGTTGGAAGCCGAAATGCTCGGAGCTGAAGGAGATCGTGCGCACCGCTTTCGACTGGCACGCGGCACAGCGTGGATAGTAGTTGTTTGCCCACTATATTTCGCACCGCAGGATTCATTGAGTCCTGACGGTGAAGATTCCGCTACGAAGATCACCTAGAGTGCGGCTTCTTTCAAGATCGGCATGGTTCGCCCGGTACGAAACCTTGGATCACCAAAAGGTGACGCCATGTGATACGAATTACGCTTTTCATCCTAGTACAGCTTAGGTCTTTGATAACAAAGACCTAGAATTATCTTTCGGCTATCGGAAGTAACCGCAAACGAGCATCTGCGTAATCAAATGGTGACACCTGCCATCTTAGTACCAGGACTAATCGTCTGGCTGCTAATCCTCTGAGAGAAAAGCTCTTAACGCCGACCGAAAAGCAGGAACTCTGAATTGCAAACCAATTGCAAAGAGAGTCGCTGGAGTTGTACTCACCGGCCGACCTTTCTGTGCCCAAGTTGGATTGCCCCAACACCTGCTTCGAGGAGAAACAAAGCATGCGGCGTATTTCATCTCTCGCAATTGTTGTTGTTCTGTTTTCAGCGTTCGCAGTTTTAGTGCAAGGCGCACTTCCCGCCGTACCCACCTCGACTTGGAGTCCGGCGGGAACGCTGTCGACGCCTCGCAACGGCGCAGCCGCAGTGCTGCTGCCCGACGGCCGCATTCTAATCGCGGGAGGAACCGCGGCCGACGGTAAGCGTGTGCGAGCGCATGCGCGAATTATCTAATCTTCATCCCGACCGGCTATTACCGTTCCTCGCGGGGCGCCGCCCATCCATGAGTCTTCGAACTGGGCATCAGTTCCAGCAGATCGCCCTGCAGTGGCCAGCTTACGGTAGCCGTAGTATCACGCCGAGTTACGCGCCGCCGCTGGCCGTCGAGCCGCAAGCGGGTGCAGCGGCTGTGCGCGACGACATCTGCTCTGCCTGCGCAAACGCCGCTTCGTGTTGACCACCGACTCCCAGCTTGCCTTGCCTTTCTATCCCTACCTCGCCTCCTCTTTGACCCTGAACCGTTGCTACCAGCTATGTTCGCCTACATTACCTACATCCTCTGCTGCGCCATTTTTCTTCTGCGTCATCCTACGCGTATTCGCTCTCTTTATTCGCTCGGCGCTGGGCGTACACTCCGAACCGGTCGACTGGCCGCCGTCTGGCTGTCTGAGCGGCGAAGTGCTGGTGAGCTGGTGGCACGACCTCGGGTGGCGGGGTCACGAACTCGGTCTCTTCTACACCAGCGAGTTGCGCGCTCTCGTCATCTTGATCAGCTTGTCTCGTCTCGTCTATCCCTTCGACAACGCCTCCTTCTAGTCTTTCTTGTAAACCCTTTAGTGCTAGTAGGTCTATCTCATCTAGTACCAATACCTCTTAGATTCTCTCTCCCTCATCTTCACCTTCCTGTCGTACATCTACTACTATCATCGTTTTCTCTCTTCCTTACTGTATCTTCCTCCCTCCTATTTTGAACGCTTTTAGCCTTAATCCTCAGACGAATACCTGGCGGACGCTATCTGCAACCTTGGGAGACGCGCGCACAGGCCATACGATGGCGCGCTTGCAGGATGGCAATGTGTTGATCGTTGGCGGCGAGAGCAGCAGCGGCCCTGTTTCCGCAGTCGAGATATTTTCCACGACGGAACAGCAATTCACGTTTGCCGCCGCGTTAGCCACCGCCCGTAAGGATGCCGCAGCCGCCGTCTTACCCCCACTGGTACGACGGCCTATTCGTCCACGCTGAATGTGCAAGTGGGCCCGGCCACCTTGCCGCTGAGCCTGACTGGCACCGGGATGCCATACGGGCTGGCGCTGAGTCCCAGTGCGGTTAGCTTTGGCAACGTTGGCGTGGGCACCATCAAGCCTTGGACGTTGATGCTGTACAACTACACGGCGAATCCGGTGACGGTGACGGCGTTGACCCCGAGTTTGCCGGCGGTGACGTTGAGCACGGATGGTTGCACGGGTAAGACGCTGGCGGTGGATGCGAGATGCGTCGTTGTGCTGAACTTCGCCCCCACTAGCGTGGGGCCGCAGAGCGGCACGCTGATGGTGAATTCGACGGCGGGGACGAATCCGTCGGCGACGATCACCGGCGCCGGAGTGGCGTATGGGCTGATGCTGAGTACCAGTGTGGTTGACTTTGGCAACGTTGGCGTGAACACCAGTCAGCCGTACACCGTGGGGTTGTCCAACTACACAGCGAGTATGGTGACGGTGGCGGCGTTGACCCCGAGTTTGCCGGCGGTGACGTTGAGCTCGGATTATTGCACGGGCAAGACGCTGGCGGTGGATGAGACTTGCTACGTTACGTTGAACTTCATGCCCATTGGTCTGGGGGCGCAGAGCGGCACGCTGGCGGTGAGTTCGACGGCGGGGACGAATCCGTCGGCGACGATCACCGGTACCGGGGTGTCGAATCAGCTGACGTTGAGCACCAGCGCGATTGACTTTGGCGACGTTGGCGTGACCACCAGCAAGCCGTGGACAGTGGCGCTATACAACTACACGACGAATCCGGTGACAGTGACGGCGTTGACTCCAAGTTTGCCGTCGGTGACGTTGAGCTCGGATAATTGCACGGGCAAGACGCTGGCGGTGGATGAGACCTGCTACTTTACGTTGAACTACATGCCCACCGACTTGGGGTTGCAGAGCGGCATGCTGGCGGTGAATTCGACGGCGGGAACAAATCCGTCGGCGACGATCACCGGCACCGGGGCGCCATATGGGTTGACGCTGAGTTACAAAGCGATTGACTTTGGCGATGTTGGCGTGAACACCGTCAAGCCCTGGACGGTGATGGTCTACAACTACACATCGAATCCTGTGACGGTGACGGCGTTGACCCCGAGTATGCCGACGGTGACGTTGAGCTCGGATAATTGCACGGGCCAGACGCTGGCGGTAGATTCGAGATGCAGCGTTGTGCTGAACTTTGCACCCACTGCCTTGGGGCCGAAGAGTGGCACGCTGGCAGTAAGTACGACGGCGGGGCCATTGTCGGCGACCCTAACCGGCAACGGTGTGTCATATGGAATGACGTTGAGTGCCAGCGCGGTTGCCTTTGGCAACGTTGGCGTGAACACAAGCAAGCCTTGGACATTGATCGTGTACAACTACACAGCGAATCCGGTGACCGTAACGGCGGTGACTCCGAGTTTGCCGTCGGTGACGTTGAGCTCGGATACCTGCACGGGCACGACGCTGGCCGTGGATGGAAGGTGCACCGTAGTGCTGAACTTCGCCCCCACCAGCTCGGGTTTGCAGAATGGCACGCTGAAGGTGAGTTCGACAGCAGGGACGGATCTGTCGGCAACGATCAGCGGCACGGGGATGTCGAATGGACTGACGCTGAGTCCCAGTGCGGCTAGCTTTGGCAACGTCGGCCTGAACACCAGCAAGCCGTGGACGCTGGGACTGTCCAACTACACGTCGAATCCGGTAACGGTGACGGCGTTGACCCCGAGTTTGCCGTCAATCACGTTGAGCTCGGATAGTTGCACGGGCACGACGCTGGCGGCGAATGCGACCTGCTACGTTACGATGAACTTCATGCCCACCGGCTTGGGGGCGCAGAGTGGCACGCTGGCGGTGATTTCGACGGCGGGGACGAATCCGTCGGCGACGATTACCGGCACCGGGGTGTCGAACGGGCTGATACTGAGTTACAGCGCGATTAACTTTGGCAACGTTGGCGTGAACACCAGCAAGCCGTTTACGGTGGGGTTGTCCAACTACACGACGGATGCGGTAACAGTGATGGCATGGACTCCGAGTTTGCCGTCGGTGACGTTGAGCTCGGATAGTTGCACGGGCAAGACGCTGGCGGTGAATGCGACCTGCTACATTACGTTGAGCTTCGCCCCCACTACCTTAGGGTTGCAAAGCGGCACGCTGGAGGTGAGTTCGACGGCGGGAACGAATCCGTCGGCGGCGATCACCGGCACCGGGGTGGTGATTAAATGATGGTGAGCGAGCACGTCGGCGTTCTGCGTGGGGCGCCGACGTTTCCTTACCGCATCGGCTCGTCGACTTCGGAGAGCCAATCGGGGCGCTTCAGCACCTCACGCGGTTTGGGACCATCGGGGGCGCCGACCAGTCCATCTTCTTCCATCAGGTCTATGAGGTGTGCGGCGCGTCCGTAGCCTATGCGCAGACGCCGTTGCAGCAGGGAAGTGGATGCTTTGCCGGCTTCCAGCACCACGCGCACGGCATCCTGATAAAGCTCGTCTTCGCCGTCGCCGGGTAAATCGTCGGAGGAGTCGGCGAACGATCCGTTGCTGTTGTTCTTTTCTTCCACAGGGGCTTCGAGGAACTTTTCCTCGTACTGGGCCGTGGACTGCGTCTTCCAGAACTCGACGACTGCGGCGATTTCCTTTTCGGTGACGAACGGGGCGTGTACGCGCTGCACGCGCGAGGAACCGGACGGCAGGTAAAGCAAGTCGCCTTTTCCCAAGAGCTGCTCGGCTCCGTTGGCGTCGAGGATCGTGCGCGAATCCACCTTGGTCGCCACGCGGAACGATATGCGGGCGGGAAAGTTTGCCTTGATGAGTCCGGTGATCACATCCACGGACGGCCGCTGCGTGGCCAGTATCAGGTGTATGCCGACGGCGCGGGCCATCTGCGCCAGCCGCGTGATCGACTCCTCGACGTTGGCGCCGTCGATCATCATCAGGTCTGCCAACTCGTCGATGATGATGAGGATGTAAGGGATCGGTTTCTCTTCGCTTCCGTCGTCGAAGAGGCTGGGCGTGGAGCCTTCCTCAAACAATCGGTTGTATTGGTCGATGTTGCGCACGCTCTTGGCGGCCAGCAATTTCAGGCGCCGCTCCATTTCGCGCACCGCATTGCGCAAGGCATTCGAGGCCAGCTTGGGTTCGGTGATGATCGGAGTGTAGAGGTGAGGGACGCCCTCGTAATTGCCCAGCTCCAGCCGCTTGGGGTCAACCAGAATCAGCCTCACCTGGTCGGGCGTGGACTTGTAGAGGACGGACATGATGAAGGCGTTGATCGCCACGGACTTGCCCGAGCCGGTTGAGCCCGCGATGAGCAGATGCGGCATGGTATTCAGTTCGGCGGTGACGATGCGGCCATTGATGTCCTTGCCCAGTGCTAGGGTGGTTCGCGACTTCGAGCCGGAGAATTCTTGTGATTCGATGACTTCGCGCAGCCAGATCGTCTCGCGTTGGGCGTTGGGCACCTGAATGCCGACCGTCGACTTGCCAGCCATGCGCTCGATTAGCACGCTTTCGGCCTTGAGGGCCAGCGAGAGGTCTTCGTTCAGGCTGGTGATGCGCGAGAGTTTGATGCCCGCCTCGGGCTTGAACTCGAAGGTTGTAACCACCGGGCCGGGATTGATCTGCGTCACCGTTCCGCGCACATCGAACTCGGCGCACTTGCCGGTGAGCACCTGCGCCAACCGCTGCAGCTCGGTTTCATCGAATTCGCTGCGTTCGTCTGGACGGTGCAAGAGCGTCGTGGAGGGCAGCTTGTAGCCCCCCTGCATGCGGGGCAGCGTGGTCTTCGGTTTCCTCTGCGAGTCGGCGCGCACGGTGACCTCAGGCGCGGCGGCCTGGCCGGCGGCGGCTTCCTCAAAGGTGCGCTCAATTCCGGTCATGGAACGCGGTTGGCTGCCGACCGGCTCGCCTTCGGCGGGCGCCGACGCCCCGTTCTCTGCCACGTGAACGAGTCCGGTTTCGGCCGACGGCTTTCGTGCTGAATCTGGAGCTGAAGCCGGAACAAACTGCGCTTCGACGACGATGGCCTTCGCCCGCCGGCGCTTCTCCATCTCTCTTTGCGTCTTGGCTTTCGCCCGCGCTATCCGCCAATCGCGATAGCGGTCAGCGATTGCATGCAGAAACGAGAACCGGGTTTGAAACCACAGTCGCAGAGCCCCAAAGGAAAATTTGGTCGCCAGATACAGGCCAATGGCCATCAGCGCAACGCAGATAATGTAGGCTCCGCTACGATTCAGATAACGGACCATCAAGTCGGCCAGAATGCGTCCCGAAAGGCCTTCCGGGGGAATGACGCGCAGCCAACGCCAGTGCAATGGCAAAAGCCCAAACAGCGCCGAAGCAAAAAGGAAGAGCGAGGCCGCTCCAACCGCCTTCGCCACAGGCGTGTCGATCGGCAGCGAGCGAAACCAGCGCCATCCCAGCAGCGCCAGGAATACGGGGAAAAGGAAGACCGCGATGCCACCCGCCTGCAACAGAAGGTCGCTGACCAGGGCGCCCACGACGCCTACCCAGTTATGCGCCGGATGGCGGGCCGAAACCGCAGCCGCCGTGTTTAGCGAGGGGTCAAGCGGCGAATAGGAAGCCAGGGCGAGGAAAAGGAGGCACGCGAAGACAAAATACAGGAATCCAACCAGCTCGTTGAGACGCTTGTTGGAGGTCGGGGTGCAGAGCCGGGAAAAAATCTTCATAGGCGTATGGCACGCGTTCCGCCCCAACACCCGCAGCTACGGCGCTGTTGGGGACCGGGACACACCCTCACTTCATTGGCCGTTGTAGCCATTGATGGTGACTTGCCGTGCCCGCTTTTACGCCAGAGCCAGAAGAACTACTTGCCGCAAACAGCATTATGCCGATTGCCCCAAATGAGTCCTCAGGGTTTGTATTATGCCAAAAAACCTGCCGGGAGGGCAGACGAAAAAAGGTCAGGGGTATGGGGCGAATCCAGCACGATACCCCGGGGGAAAGAGTCCAAAGTAGTGCAGAAGGCGATTTTGCAACAATCATCGGGCAGGAGGGCCGAAGGCTGTCCACTTGCCCGAACGCAATTCTTCAATCCACGCCCGTAGAAGCTTGGCCTTTTCCCGTAACTCCGACGCCAGCGGCTCCAGTTCCTTTGACGTCTGCTGCTCGCAATCGTCAACCTGCTTTTTGAGTTCCGCTATCGTCAGGTCTGCCGGAATGAAGTGCCGTTCCATGATGTGCAATCGTTAGTGTAAGGGCGATTTTACGACAGTAACTATCGCCTTGCTCCATATCCGTAGGGCTTAATAACCAGATTATCTGCTCGCTCAACACATACCATCTGCATCTCCCCGCGGGCAGGTGGCCCAGAGTTGGCGTAGTTCCAACTCTGGGAGTTCGTAAATCTCACCGCACTGGCCGTCGCACAAGACCCTGCGGGCATGAACACAGAGTACGCCGCGCCCGCTCGATAATAATTCCCCAGAGTTGGAAAAGAACCAACTCTGGGCCACCTGTGATCGTTCAAGACTTGTTCACCTTTTTTGGCAGCTGAGCCGGCAGCATAATCGACCCGGTGCGAAAGTGGAAATTACTGGTAAGTATTTCCAAGGCGCGAGTTTATGCGCCGTCTTTTGCACCGCCCCGTAGACAGATAAGCATCTTGCGTCCCAGCGTTCGCTAGAAGTACAACGTCTTGATAATCTGCGGCCACCCGCGCTTCCATCGTTGGTGTACCCAATGTTCCAGAGAGCGTCATCCCGACCGTAGCGAAGCGAAGTGGAGGGATCTTGTGTCTTCCGCTGTCTTCCCGCGGCAAAGCAACCCACAAGATTCCTCGACTCGCGACGCAAGGCGTCGCTTGCTCGGAATGACGTTCATCTCTTGGGATATAGCATCTCTGGAACTGCTCTAAGGTTTCTGCGATTGGCCGGGTTTCGGTTCTCCCGAGGGCAGCTCCTGGCCTTCGTAGGTGATCCGCGTTTTCGAGCCGAAGCGCTTGTAATTGGTGTACTTGACGATCTGCCGGACGTGAACATCGCCGATCTTGAAGTGCAGATGGTCGTCCACCCGCGTGTAGGTCGGGAACCAATAGCGTCCGTCGATCTGTTCCCGCCAGGTGGTGAACTTCGGGAACAGGTTTTCATTGCCTCTTTTCTTCACGATGTCGGGAACGTTCTTGCCAAAGGTCTTGACGATCTGGAAGTCGTGGTCGTCGACCCATATGCGTCCCTCAAAGTAGCGCTGATTGTGCTCTATCTGCTTGGGGTGGATGTCGAAGACGTAGGTATTCAGTTCGTCTTCCTTCTGCTGGCCCAGATACTTGATGTCGTATTGCGGGATTTCGTCGCTGGTGAGGACGAAGGGCATGCGTTTTTCGATGTCTTCGAAGTCTTCGCGGGTCATGCTGATGCGCTGCAGCGAGCTCTGCGGAGCGAAGACCACGTTCTCGATGCGGCGCCCGCGGTCGTCGAAAAGAATGTCGGTCACCGACTGGTATTGGCCATCGACCACGTTGCCGTCAAGGGTTTGTATTATCAGGCTTTGCCGCCACGTGTACTGTTCCCGCGCTTCCTTGAACTCCTTCTCCTTGGAGGCAAATTTGTGGATGATTTCGTCGACGCTAATCTGCTTCGGCTGGTCGGGAACGAGCGGCCCTTCGCCGCGATCGTCGGCTGCGGCGGCGATCGAGAGTATGGCAAGCACCCCGATGCAGGGGAGTATTGCGATCCAACGCTTCCAATTCATAGCACGCCCTTGGTTCACAGCAACGTCCACGAGTTGGATGCATTCCACAGCTCGGAAGGTGTGTTCCCTGGATGCTGCGGAAACCGGCACCCACCTGTCTATGTTACCTCTAAGTTACCTCTAAGGATGGGCGACTAGATCGGTCCTGGACTCGGTTTCCATCGTCTCTGAAGCGGGCGCGGCCTTTGCCTCGTCTTGCAGCAAATGCTCTGCCGCGGACAAGTGCGCACCGGCCAGCAGCAGCATCCCCACCCAGAAAGCCCAGAAGATGAGCGATACCGAGACATAGAAAGGCCCGTAGACATCCTGGAAGTTGAACACCGGCAGCAGCGCGGTGTAGGCGTACTTTGAAAGCTCGAACAGCACGCCTATGACGATGGCCGCCGGCAGCACCGAGCGCGCCGGCACTTTGCCGTTCGGCAGAACCCAATAGATCAGGAAGAACATGGAGATGACGGCGGCGAAACCTGCCAGCTTCAGGATCGGCCAGTCGAAGACAAAAGTCGTCAACTTGAGGATAAAGGGGTGGTTCCCCACCAGCGACGCCAACACCTCATCGCTCTTTGCTTTGGCCGCAGCCGAGATCAGGAAAAGCGTTCCGCAACCGAATGCCAACCCGAGGGCAACCAACTGGTTGGCAAGATAGGAGCGGTTCTTGCGGATGCCCCATACCTTGTTCAGCGCTACTTCCAGCGGCTCGAAGATCCCGGTCGAGCTGATGAGCAGCATGATGAGGGAAAAAACCTGAATGCGGTTGTGAGAAGCCAGCCGCTGCATGCTTCCGACGATGAAATCCTGATTGCTGGGCAGGAAATCCTTGGCCAGCTTAACCACGGCGGCATAGAGAGACATGTTGCGCAGTATCTTGCTGGTAATGGTCAGGAACAGTACTATGGCCGGAAAAAACGACAGGATAGCGTTGGCTGCGACAGAGAAGGCGTAGGTATGCACTTCCGTGGTCGCCAGATATTTAAAGGTTGGTATCACCTGTGTTTTCAACGCCTTGAACATCTTCGGTCGAAGCTTTTTGGGGGCTGGAGCTGCGCTAGCCGCGGCGGCTATGGCGTCAGCTGGTGTCGCTGGTTCGACCGCGATGGAGGATTCTTCGGGCATTTGCGATGGTCTGCTCTCATGGTAGCAGAGTGCCCGACCCTCCAGGAGTACGGGGATTACCGAACGCCGAACCGTTGGATTTGCATCCGGATATCATTAATTCTCCGATTCACCTCCCGATTTGGAACTTTGACCGCTTACGCAGTGGAAAAATAGATTGCTAAAATTGCAAGTTCCTGCCATGATCCGTAACTCGATACATGCGAGCTTTATAGGATGTAGGTTGATGTTTCCGGGAAGTGATTTGAAACAGAAGAGATGGGCTCCGGAGTTCACCGCCAGCGATGATCTGGCGGCGAATTCGGGAGTCCATGTTTTTTGTGAAAAGCGCTCGAAGAAGCGCCAACTTGCACATAATTCGTAGCGGTGACGGGCCTCAGTCCGCTGCCGTGTAACTGTTCAACGGTTGGAAAGGAGTTATCTGTGAGAGAGAAGGGTACTGTTAAGTGGTTCAACGGCGCGAAAGGTTATGGATTCATCCAGCGTAGCACTGGCGAAGACGTTTTCGTGCACTATTCAGTCATACAGGAGACCGGCTATCGCACACTGAACGAAGGCGAAACGGTCGAGTTTGAGTGTGTAAAAGGCCCCAAGGGTCTCCAGGCGCAGAACGTCAGCAAAGGCTAACAGCGCTTGATTCCACGCCCTCCTCTGCAAAGGGGAGGGCTTATTTTTTTCTGTTCTTTTCGCCGATCCCAGGTTGGGCCGCCGCCCCTGTCGCCGTCTGCGTACAGAAGTTGAGCAATTCCTTCCGCGTCTGCGGCGAAATTCCGAGGAATTCGAAGCCGTAGCGGAAGCCGCTTCGATATTTCACTTCAGCCAGCAAAGTCCGCTCGTCTTCATCGCCGGGCAGTTTGAAGATCAGCGTCGCGATGGTGCCCTTGGGCATCTCGCGCGTCATGGTTACGCCGATTCCGCCTTCAGAAAGCTGGGCCGAACGGCCATGGACTATGGTCGTATGCTCACTTTCCAGGAGGACGGCCTTGACTCGCACGTCGAGCGGCACGCGCTTCCAGCGTCTGTCTTTGGGCGAAGATGTTGAATGAATGGGTGTCACGGTTGCCAAGTGTGCCGCATTACGGGCCAAACTGTTGTTTAACAGGCTTTTGGGTTGAGCGCAAGGTTCCGAGAGACCACCGTGCATGTTCGCTCAACACCGGATTCTCGGAACGGGCAAAGGCTTCCAACTCGGGAATGAACGATGGGTCGCCGCTGTTCCCCATGGCGACGATGACATTTCGCATCAGGCCCTCGTATTTGGCGCGATTGACGGGCGAGTGCCGGAAAGCGGAGCGGAACTCTTCCTCGCTCATGCGCGCCAAGCGACGCAGCTCCGGGTTCACGAAATGCTCTCCCGCAGCCGGTTTCGCCAAGGGTTCGCCGTTGCGACGGTTCCAGGGACACACGTCCTGGCAAATGTCGCAGCCAAAAATATTCCGGCCGATTCCAGCGCGCAGGCCGGCGGGGATGCTACCGCGTTTCTCGATGGTGAGATAAGCGATGCAACGCGAGGCATCCATCTGGTAAGGCTGAGGCAGGGCACCGGTTGGACAGGCATCGAGGCAACGGGTGCAACTGCCGCAACGGTCCGGCGCGGGCAGGTCGGGCGGAAGTGGCAACGAGGTCAGCAGAACGCCGAGAAAAATCCACGAACCGAGCTGCTGATTGATGATGCAGGTATTCTTGCCTACCCAACCAATACCGGCATAGCGCGCTAGGACACGCTCGACCACCGGTCCGGTATCGACGTAGCACCAGGTTCGCAACGGTTGCGGCGCGGGAAGCAATTGTTCATGCGAGGCAAGTGCGGTTAAGGCAGATTCCAGCGCTCGCAGGCGCTCCAGAACCGTGTCGTGATAGTCGGTTTCGGTCCATGCATAACGGGAAATCCAGCCCCGCGAGGAATCGGTGCATTCGGTGGAGTAAGGGTGCGGGCTGTCGTAGTCGACGGCGCACACGATAACCGAGCGGGCCCAGGGCGCAACATTGGCGAGGCTCTCGCGTTTCAACCGCTGGTCATCGGTGCGGGCGGCCAGGTAGTTCATCTCGCCGTGGCGGCCTTCGGCAATCCAGCGGGGGAAGTACTCGAGTTCGGCAAAGTGCCGGGCCGGCGCAACTCCGCAGAGATCAAAGCCGGCTTGGCGCGCCTGTCGACTGATTTTTTCCTTCAATGAATTCCAGCCGTCCATTGTTAAACCACAGATCAAGGATAGCGAAATAGAAGGCGTTTGCCACTCAGGCTGGAAATCGGGGAGTGTTCTAAACGTGCGTTGATGATTACGGGGTAAACGTCTTGGTGCAACCTAATGGGTAGCATTTCAGCCCATGAACCTTACTGCCCTGGGAATCGAACTTACGGTAGATGAGCCGCAAATAGGTATCATCGCCGTGCTCATACCAACGAAACACCGCATATGATGCAAAGTCCACAACCTGCATGAGCCGCGAAGTTTTGGAATCGAAAAAGAAGGGTGTCTCAATGACCTGTTTCAGCACCGTCCACTGAGTCCCGGTTGCCTGAAACCGAGCAAGTAAGGCGCGTAATTGATTTGAAAGTGCCGGGTCAGCGTAGTCAATTACAACTATTCCGCGCTCTGACCTGCCGTATCGTTCTTGCAAGCGATGCAGGAAAAAATTGAACATCGTGCACAAACCTTCAAATGCTCCCGCATACGGATCAACAAGCCCCTTATGGGCAAGGTGGTACTCGCTCTTGTGAATGACCGCCGCAAACATGGTCAACCCTTGGCGAACGGAGCCAATCTGCCGATAAATGTCGGTCAGTGCAGCAAGTCTCTTTTGTTGAGGTATACCCCGGAATTCCTTACGCCCCGCCCGCAAGGGACCAGCGTGCAACTCAAGAAGCGCACCCGCTTCGGGAAAGTGGCGCATCTGAGCTTCGTTCATCACACGAGTCAGTTGTCTCCACTGTGCCTCGTGCATCGCGGCACCCGCAAGGACCAAGTGTTGAGTCGATCCCTTACCCGTGCCACCGTCCCCGGCTTCGTCCACGTATAAGATGTGCATCGCAAAAAAAGGCGGCTGAGTAGGGTCGCCCCCAACGAACCGCAAATGCAGTTCTCCCAGTCGCACTTCGTTTTTACGTCTCGTTAGATGCTGATGTCAAGAGAAAAGTTCCACAAATCAAGCGAACATACAGCGAAACTTATTGGTTTCAACTGTTTATGATGATGATTGTGGTTCCGTAATGGAAACAAGCTCCCTTACGCTCTACACTGATCTGTAATCCCAGCTTCCAGTGAAGCTACCCGCTCAGTTGATGCCGAGCTTCTTGACTTCATCGGCATAATACTTGCGGTAGAGAATGTCCCACTCCTGAGTGCCTTCAACGATGGTCCGCTTTTGAGACTCGATCTTCTGCCGGGCGGCTTTGTCGAGCCCTTCTTCCTGGTTCAGCAGGTGCTCCAGAGCGGCGCGGATCTCCTGCCGGATCGTCTGCGGGTCCTCGACGAAGATCAGTTGCTCGTATTCTCTCAGCGAATCGAAGACGCTCTTGGTTAGGCGGCTCACCTTGTCGTGGCTAATTCTCATAGCACCGCCTTATATTTGCGCACCAACTCGCCCTTCACTCTCTTGAACATATCCTGATAGTTCGCACCGCTTCGGCGCATCTCGTCCGAGTACGCTTCCAGAATGGCGCGAACTTCCTCGTTGATGCGATCTTCGACGCTCAGTTCTTCATGGAGAGACTTGTCGATGCGCTCGGCCAGAGCGTTCACGTCCTTGGCTTCCACAAATTGGCCGACGATAAGGCGTTTGGCGATTTGACGAGCCAGGTAGTTAACGTATTCTCGGGAGAGGACCATGTCGTTAATAAGAGCAGCGGATAAAAAACAATATCTTTGAAAAAAATTATCTTAGCACATGGCACCGAGACACGGCTGTGCCGCCCTGCCATCCCAGCAAACTCCACAGCATTCGCCGGGGATCGCGGTTGCCTCAGTGAACCGGCAGGCGGAGACGTGCAAAGCAGGCAGACTTCTGATAAAACAGCAGACAGCTCTTATGCTTGATGATCTCAGTACGCTGAAAGACGACATGATCGCCTTCACGGAAGGCCACGGCATGCGCCGCTTTCGTGGTTACGTTCCCGACGAGCTGAACAGCATCGTTTGGGACAGTGGCGAGAATCCTGAAAGCTGGAAAGATTTTGTCGAGCTTGCGAAGGCAAGCGGCGCGCCATTTCTGGTCACGAACGACGTGTCGCTGGAGGCAGTCGACATCGACTACCTCATCCGCCGGCTCGAACACGCCAATTACGCCACCGACGAGGACGTGGAAGAAGCGCGCTGGTTGCGCACCTACCTCGGCAAGGTCGGTTACATCCAACTGGCTTTTCCGCACCAGGGCGTCATGTTCCTGTTCGAGATCTCCTGCGAGTGGCATGACCGTTACCAACGGTTGCTCGACCTTGCGGAAGATTTCGGCAGCATAACGATCGACGAGTCCGACTCGGACGATGAGCGCTGACCTTGCGCTGGATTCCCAGACCGTCAGCGCGCCGCGCATCCGGACCACCACCCTCAGTACGTGAGTCGCCGGTCGCCGCGGAAGTCCCCCCCACCGGCGTTGATGAGTGCGCGCGCGAGTTGGCGCGAGCTTTGCAATTGCCGCTCACGATTGCAACTCTGCTTGCGCGCAGAGGGATTTGCGATGCGGAAGCGGCCAGCCGTTTTCTGAACCCCTCGCTGGCGGACCTGCACTCGCCTTATCTCATGCTCGACATGCGGGCGGCCGTCGGGCGCGTTTCGCTGGCTATCGCGCGCGGCGAACGCGTGCTCGTCTATGGCGATTACGATGTCGATGGCACCATGGCCACGGTGATCCTGAAGACGGCCATCGAGCTATGCGGCGGCCAGTGCGAGTTTCACGTGCCGCACCGGCTGCTGGAGGGCTACGACCTGCGAGACGAGGTCATTGAGCGCGCCGTCGTCGAGGGAATCCATCTCATCATCAGCGTCGACATGGGAATAAGGGCCTTTGCCGCCGCCGAGACCGCCCGCAGGTTGAATCTCGACCTCATCGTCACCGACCATCATCTGCCGCAAGCGGGCAAGGGCCTGCCGAAAGCGCTCGCGGTGCTGAACCCGAACCGGGCAGACTGCCCATATCCGGACAAGGGCCTATGCGGAGCCGGAGTAGCTTTCAAGTTGGCGCAAGCGCTGCTGGAAATGAACGGGCGCTCACGCCTGGTGCCCTCGTTTCTGAAGGTGGTTGCCATTGCGACCATTGCTGATGCGGTGCCGCTCACCGGCGAAAACCGCATCTTTGCCAGCCTCGGACTGCATGAGTTGCGGCATCCGGTGAATCCCGGCCTGCGGGCATTGCTCGAGGTTGCCAACATCGAGCAAGGCCGACCGCTCACGGCGACCGAGATCGCATTCCGCATTGCTCCGCGCATGAATGCCGCGGGAAGAATGGATGTCGCTCGCAACGTGGTTGACCTGTTCGCGGAGAAAGTCCCGGCACGCGCACTGGAAATTGCCCGGAACCTGGATCGCTTGAACGGCGACCGTCAACAGGAAGAAGCGCGCATTTTGGAAGCTATAGCTGCGCAACTGGAAGAGTCATCCGAGTGCGCCGCCGTTTGCCTGGTGCTGGACGGTGAAGGGTGGCACCGCGGAGTGATCGGCATCTGCGCGTCGCGACTGGTGGATCGCTATCATCATCCGGCGGTGGTGATTTCGCGCGACGGAGACGAGGCGTATGGCTCGGGACGATCCATTTCCGGATTTCATCTGCTGGAGGCGCTGGAAGATTGTTCCGAACTGTTCACTCGCTTTGGCGGCCATGCCCATGCGGTTGGATTTGCGATGCGCTCCGAGCACGTGCCCGAGTTGCGCCGGCGGCTGAACCGCTTTGCCGAAGTGCGTCTGCGGCCCGAGGACCTGGAGCCCGCGCTCGAATACGACCTGGAACTTCCGCTGCATGAGATTGGGCCGCCGCTATGGGATGCGCTCTGCCGCCTGGAACCATTTGGCGCGGGGAATCCGCAGCCGGTCTTCATCGCACGCAAAGCGCGCTCGCTTGCGCCGGCGAAAATTCTGAAAGGCAAGCACCTGAAGCTGAAGCTGGCGCGAGGAGTGGACAACAGCTCAGGCCTGGCGCGCAGCATCGAGGCGCTCGGCTGGGGAATGGCGGCCCGATTCGAAAGCAATCCGTTCGAGGCGGGCCAGTTGCTGGACCTCGCCTTTACCCTCGAGCGCAATAGTCATAGCGATTTCGGCGGACACCTGCAACTCAACCTTCGCGATTGGTCGCGCAGCGATTAGCGAGCTGGGAAAAAACGCGCCGACAACGTAGTTCCAATTTCAAACTCTCCAATAGGATCAGACACTACACTGGTTGATACCGCGGTCAACTTTTATACTGTTTACGGTTGCCGTCTGACATGGAACAGGGGAATTGATGAGAAACTTTGAAAGCCTCTCCGAACGGGAAGTTCTAGCCCTTGCGATTGAATTGGAAGAGGAAGACGCGCGCATCTATGCCGATTTTGCCGAAGGACTTCGTGAGAATTATCCCGCTTCGGCCCAGGTGTTCGAAGGCATGCGGCAGGAGGAGTCGGTTCACCGGCATCGTCTCTTCGAACTCTACAAGCAGAAGTTTGGCGAACACATTCCCTTGATCCGTCGCGATGACGTAAGAGGGTTCGTCAAGCGCCGCCCGGTGTGGCTCTACAAGCCGCTTGGACTCGATGTGGTGCGCAAACAAGCGAGCGCCATGGAGTTAGAGATTCGCCGTTTCTACGAGAAGACGGCGGCAATTACCCAGGACGCCAGCTTGCGCCAGTTGCTGGGAGATCTGGCGGAAGAGGAACGGTCGCACGCGATGCGCGCCGAGGAGTTGGGGAAGGAAAACCTTCAACCCGATGTCCGGCGCGAAGAAGACGAGGTCAGCCGCAGGCTTTTCGTGCTTCAGATCGTGCAGCCGGGGCTGGCGGGCCTCATGGACGGCTCCGTTTCCACCCTCGCCCCGGTCTTTGCCGCGGCATTTGCCACCAGGAGTTCGTGGGACGCTTTCGTCGTGGGCCTGGCCGCATCGATCGGCGCCGGCATCAGCATGGGCTTTGCCGAGGCGCTCTCCGACGATGGCAGTCTCACCGGCCGCGGCCATCCATGGATGCGCGGATTGGTCTGCGGACTGATGACGACGGCCGGCGGTATTGGACATACGTTGCCCTTCCTGATCCACTCCTTTGGAATGGCCACGACGGTTGCCGTCATTGTGGTTGCGTTCGAGCTGGCTGCTATTTCCTGGATTCGCGCCCGTTACATGGATACGCCGTGGCTTGCCGCGACGATGCAGGTTGTGCTCGGCGGAGTGCTGGTATTCCTGACCGGCATTTTGATCGGAAGCGCGTGACGGGCGGCCACCGAATAGATGACGCGCTGGAGCGCTTCCCGAGATGCTGTATCCGGAAATCAACGTCATTTCGAGCGAGCGCCGTGTTTTGGCGCGAGTCGAGAAATCTTGTGGCTTTGCCCGAAAAAACACAAGATCCCCTCCGACTCCGCTTCGCTCCGGTCGGGATGACGCCTTTCGGGAACACCGGATATAGCAACTCAGGAACTGGCCTACTGTTTGATTTCGATGGGCCGCTGATCGTAGTAGGAGACGGTGGCCGTCATTCCCTGCCGGTCGTCGAAGGTCTCTTTCGTAACCGGGAAGCTGACCACAACGCTGCCTGATAACTGGCCGCCCGGAGCGATACGGGATTCACGGATCAGCCCGGCAATGGAGTGTTGCCGCAAATCCGGGAACGCCTGAAAGTAGCGTTCGAAGTCGGACACCGAACCGAAGTCGTCGCTGAACTCGCCTTTGCTGGTCCGGATCGTGATCTTCACATTTTTCAGAAAAAGCGGCTTCTTAGAAATATTCTTCAGGCTGAGTTGCACGGTGGCAAGCGCAAGATCCTGACCCGGAACGTTGACGGCAAACGCCTGATCGATGCTGCCGGAGGCGACTGGCGTCGCGCGCAGGAAATATGCGGCCGCGCCTATGGCAATTGCCAGTAGTACCATGCCGATGATGACCGGACCGGCCGAAGGCATGGTGTGCTTGAAGCTGTCGAACTCCTCGGTCATAGGCACATGACCGGCATCGTCCGGATCGGGACCTGGATTGAACCCCGGGTTTGACAAGGGACTGGCCATCGTTCCTCCTTGCTCCGGCCGCTCATGCCGGGTATTGAATCTCCGCCCATTTGATGAGATGCAAAGGGCGGCATTCCAGGGTTCCTGAGTTGCTGCGGATTTACCCTCGCTTGATGGCGGCAAGCAGCTCGTCGAGGGGCAGAGTATTCAGCACGTCGGAAGCAGTCAACCAGGCTCGGCGCGCCTGGAGAACGCCATACTTCAGCTTTTCGAAATGCGAGGTGTGATGCGCGTCGGTGTTGATGAATATCTTCACTCCGCGTTCGCGCGCCATGCGCAGATGCACATCGCAAAGATCGAGCCGGTCGGGATAGGCGTTCAATTCCATCGCGACCTTGTGCGCGGCCGCCGCATTGAGCACCGCGTCGAGATCGAAACGATAAGCGTCGCGACGCAGTAGCAGCCGCCCGGTAGGATGGCCGATGGCGGTGACGTAACGATTCTCGACGGCGCGCAGCAGACGCTCGGTCATCTGCGCCGGTTCCTGGTTAAACGCCGAGTGTACGCTGGCGATCACAACATCCAGCTGCGCCAGTGCGGAGTCGTCCAGGTCGAGCGCGCCATCGGCGAGGATGTCGACCTCTATGCCCGCCAGGATGGTGATTCCCTCGATCTGCTCGCTGGCGCGGCGAAGCCGCTGCGCATGCTCTACGGTCCGCTTCTCGTCGAGCCCGTTGGCGAACGCCAGGTTTTTGGAGTGCTCGGTGATGGCGATGTACTGGTAGCCGCGTTCGCGGGCGGCCAGCGCCATTTCTTCGATGGTGCAACGGCCATCGGTTTCCACCGTGTGCATGTGGACTTCGCCGCGAATATCTTCCAGGCGCACCAACTGCGGCAAAGCGTGCTTTTCGGCAGCCTCCAGCTCACCGCAGTTTTCGCGCAACTCGGGCGGAATCCAGTCGAGGCCGAGCTTGCCGTAGATTTCCTCCTCGGTGGCGCTGGCCGCCAGTTGGTTGCCTTCCAGTTGGAACAAGCCGTACTCGTTGAGCGTGAATCCCTGCTTTAGCGCGCGCTGACGCAGGGCCACGTTGTGCGCCTTGGAGCCGGTGAAGTATTGCAAGGCGGCGCCGTAGGACTCCGGCGGAAGGATACGCACGTCGATTTGCAAACCACTGCGAAGTTTGAAGCTGACCTTGTTTTCGCCGCGCGCCAGCACATCGGCAATGCCGGGGAACTGCAAAATGCGCTCGATGAGCGCGTCGCGCTCTGCCGGCTGCGCGCAGCAGGGCCCGGTGATGAGCAAGTCGAGATCGCCCACCGTCTCGCGTCCGCGACGCAGCGAACCGGCCGGAGTCATCGTCTCCACTCCGGGCATCCGGCCGATGTGCTCCATTAATTTGGCCGCCGTGCGATCGGCTTCATCGAGGTGGAAGCGGCCTGAAATGCCGCGATAAGTTTGAATGGCCTTCAGTATTTTCTGCTCGGTCTTCTCGCTCATGCGCGGAAGGCCGCGCAGCTTGCCTTCGCGCGCAAGCTGCTCCACCCCGGTAACGTCGGAAACCTGAAAATTCAGCCAGATCAGGTTGACGGTTTTTGGACCGAGTCCCTGAATCTTGAGCAGCTCCAGCATCGACGGGCGATATTTTTCCAGTAGCTGTGCGTGCAGCTTCAGGTCGCCTTCCTGAAAGATTTCTCGCAGGTTCGCGGCCATGCCTTTGCCGATGCCGGGAACCTCCAGCAGTTTCTTGGGATCGTCGATCAGTTCGGCGACCTGCCGCGGCAAAGCTTCAATGGCTTCGGCGGCATTGCGGTAGGAACGTATGCGAAACGAATCGTCGCCCGCGATCTCCATCAGATCGGCGGTCTCGATCAGGATATTGGCGATGCCTTTGTTATCCACGCGTCTCTGCCTCAACACGCGCAACCGTGATCTCTTCTGAGATGTACGACACAAATATCACGATTGCGCCGCCGTAGCACGGCCTCCACCTCTGAATTCTAGAGCAGTGCCCGAGGTGTTGCATCCTATCAAGCCGCAAACAGGAAAACCCAGCCGTTCGGCTGGGTTTCGCGATTAATGCCGGCTCATGAGAAGTCAGGCGACTTTCGTGACGTTGCCGGCCTGGGGCCCCTTCTGGCCCTCGACGATCTCAAATTCAACCTCATCGCCCTCCTGAAGACTCTTGTATCCCTCGGAGGTGATGGCAGTGTAGTGAACGAAAACATCGGGTCCACCATCGCGGCCGATAAAGCCGAACCCTTTGGCGTTGTTGAACCACTTAACGGTTCCCTTTAGACGAGACACTTGCTGATTCCTCCGTGCTACTACTGCGGCCGAAGCCGCTTCAGTCTCAACAAGCATGAGACCAAACCTACACGGATATATTCCCGCTGAATGATCCGGATTGGGTGGGACTTGTCAAGACCGCAAATCGATGTTATTGCGGACAAGAATGTGTTGTCAAGTTAGTACATAGGCCCAAGCTATTGAAAATGCGGGAATCCAGCAGTGCGGGACGGTGTCGCGGAAGGCCCGGAGGCCAATCAGGTCCGCCGGTGAAACTTATCCAGCCAGAGCACGCCAGCGATCGTCTTGCCATCTTCAATCTTGCCCGACATGACCATTTTGACCGCGAGCGAAAGCGGGAAGAAACGCGCAAGTATTACCTCGTCTTCTTCCGGTTGCGCCTCGCCCTGCTTCAGTCTGCGGGCCAGTAACAGCTCCATCGTTTCGTCGAGAAATCCGGGGCTGGAGAAGAATGAAGCCGCCTTTTTCCAGCGCTTCGCGGTGAGTCCAGTTTCCTCCAGCAACTCGCGCTTGGCCGCGGCGAGCATCTCTTCGCCTTCGTCGATTCTGCCGGCGGGGAATTCCCACAGCTCGCGTGCAGCCGCATAACGAAATTGCCGGATCAGCAATACTTGCCATGGCTCGCGCGTGTCGTCGACGGCCATGATCACGACTGAGCCAGGATGGCGTACCACGTCGCGACGCACGATCACCCCGCTGGGCTCGCGCACCTGCTCGGAAGTCACATAGAAGATCGGCGCGCGAAATGCGACTCGCGACTTCAAAACCTTGGCGGGCGAGGCAGCTCTCCCGAAACGCTTAACGGTGTTTATTTTGGAAATCTTATTGCGGGGCGTAGTCTTGCGAGCCATGATCCTAAAACTATAGCGCAAGCGGAGAACTACGTGATCAGGTGACCCATCTTTTCGCGCTTGGTGCGCAGATATCGCGCCGACCGCGGATGCGGGTCGACTTGTGCTGACACCCTTTCCACCTTGATTCCAGCCTGCTCGACAGCCGTGATCTTTTCAGGGTTATTGGACATCAGTTTGATTTGTTTCACGCCAAGCGTGGTCAGGATCGCGACCGACAGGTTGTATTCGCGGCAATCGGGTTTAAAGCCGAGTTGTTCGTTGGCCTGGACGGTGTCGAGCCCCCCATCCTGCAACTCGTAGGCCTCCAGCTTGGCCATCAATCCGATTCCGCGGCCCTCCTGCTGTTCGTAAATGAGAATTCCATGGCCAAGTTTGGAGATTTGTTCCAGAGCCATTTCAAGCTGTGCGCGGCAGTCACAGCGGTTCGATCCGAATACGTCGCCCGTAAGGCACTGCGAGTGAATGCGCACCAGAGGCGGTTGCGAGTGAATGTCGCCCATGACCAGAGCGACAGCGGTTTCCCTGCGGCGTTCCACATCGGCGGGCGAGTCGTTTGCGTAACGAACGGAGCTTGTAAAGTAGCCTTCAAAGCCGTAGATCCGAAATTGTCCCCAGCGCGTGGGGAAGTCGGCCTCGGCAATTTTTCTGATGGAATTCACGCTACTAATTATAAACGTGTCAGAGTTGAAAGATGTGACCTGCGGCACTGACGAGCTGTGGTTCGCGTGGAGACAGAGGATTTCTTCCACCCGCTTTACCTGCGGAGCGGCTGGCTGATAAGATGCAATTTAGAGCCTCCTCAAAGAGCGCAGCCAATGCGCGCCTGAGAGGTGTGTGTACTGGACGGGGCTATAGCTCAGCTGGGAGAGCGCTGCAATCGCACTGCAGAGGTCGTCGGTTCGATCCCGACTAGCTCCACCAATTTTTTCCCAAGGATTGCAGCTTCTGGCGAATCCTGAGGTTCTTATAACACCCGGTTTATGCCGGATGTTCTGGTTTGCATCCTCTGGATTCGATCGCGGCATTGGCTGAAACGGTATAAGCGGCGTAACATCTGACTAGGCATCTTCATACGCATCTCTGCTTGCCCTGGGGCTGCCGCTCATTGTTATGCTGGAGGGCCAGCCCTCCGGAATCGGGTACGAGTCGGCATGCCCATGAAAGATCGCTTGACGATCTCCGTCAACGCTATGTGATAGGAGTATCGATGCCGGATGCGGTCGGAAATTACGTATTCTCGATCCAAGCGGAGCCCTTCCACAGAGAGGTGCGCTACCACTGGATGATTTGCTCGGCGAAGAACCCTGATCAAATGGTTTCCTGGGGGCATTCCTCTACGCGGGAACTTGCCGAGGCCGCGGCGCGCAACGAGATCCATGACTTGTCTTCCGGGCTGACACAAGGCGGGCGCGTGACCGTCACGAAAAAGCAGAGCATTCACCGTCGCTAACTTCTTACCAAGCGCAATTCGGGCCGCTACCTGTGGCAGCGGCCCTAATCCTTCCCGCTTTACTTGAAACCCTTAGAGCGGTTCCTCAGTTGCTATATCCGGTGTTCCCGAAAGGCGTCATCCCGACCGGAGCGAAGCGGAGTGGAGGGATCTTGTGTTTTTCGGCAAACCACAAGATTTCTCGACTCGCGCCAAAACACGGCGCTCGCTCGAAATGACGTTGATTTCCGGATACAGCATCTCGGGCAACCGTTAGACGAATACTTCTCCCGGCATCCGAAGCAGGGTGCGGGACGGAAGTGTATTCCGCGTGGGCCGGGCCTCCACAAGCGCAGCGTCCAGGCTGATCTGCTTGCGCGCTATTTTGAGTTTCAAAATGCGTTCGATATGGCGCAACTCAACCACCTCAACACCCGAAACCAATGTTGAAGCGCGTCCGCAAGCACCTGCGCGTCCGGTGCGTCCGACACGGTGAATAAAATCTTCCGGCATGGCCGGCAGGTCGTAGTTGATCACGTGGGCGACATCGTTCACGTCGAGGCCGCGCGATGCTACGTCAGTTGCAACCAGCACTTTGTAACGGCCTTCGTCGAAGCCGTTGAGCGCGCCGATGCGCTGCGCCTGAGAGCGGTCGCCGTGGATCATCGCCGCCGCAAATCCGTCGCGCACCAGGTTCTTGGCCAGACGTTCGGCGCCCCGCTTGGTGCGGGCAAAGATCAGCGTTTGTCCTTTTTCGGCATAGAGAAGTTCGCGCAGAACGCCTGGCTTCTCTGCCAAGGCCACCTCAAATGCCTGCAGTTCCACGCTTTCCGCGGGCTTCAGAATCGAACCCAAGGCGATGCGCACGGGATTCTTCAGGTAGTCATTGACGAGCCCCGCGACGGATGCTTCCAGCGTAGCCGAGAAGCACATCGTCTGGCGCTGCTGCGGCAGCCGTCCTACAATGCGCCGGATTGACGGAAGGAAGCCCATGTCGAGCATCCGGTCGGCTTCATCCAGCACCAGAACGCTGACATGCTGCAGGTCGACCAGTTTGCGGCCGAGGTAATCTTCCAGTCTCCCGGGAGTGGCAACCATCAGTTGCGCGCCGGAGCGCAGCGCCTGAAGCTGTTTCTTTTCAGGTACGCCGCCCATGACCAGGGCAGCGGGCGCCCGCTTACTGCGGACATTGTCATAGTGCTCGCAAACCTGCATCGCAAGTTCGCGAGTCGGAACCAGAATGAGCACCTCGATGCGGCGCGAGTCGATGGCTGCCAACCGCTCGATAATAGGAACCAGGAAGGCAAGGGTCTTGCCGGTGCCGGTCTGGGCTGTGGCCAGAATGTCTTTGCCTGCGAGCGCCTGCGGAATGGTTGCGGCCTGGACAGGCGTGGTTATTGTGAATTGTGCTGTAGCAAGTTTCTGCTGAAGTGCAGAAGACAGAGGTAGTTCAGAAAACTTCATCATGCGAATCGTAAAGTACTTTCTTTCTTCGAGGGGCGCCTCGCGACGCGCACTCAAGTGAGGCGATTCGCGAATAGATCTTAGGGATGCCGCTCAATATCATCGGTTAATGGCCGCTGAGTTGTACGGGGTAGCAGAAGGGCGGGACTCGAGTCGCTAGATCGAACGTTCGCACCACTGAAAAACCGTGGTCAGTAGCTTTCCTGTTCAGTATACCACCACTTGGCAAAAGCCGCACGGGTGGCGGGGTGTACGCGATTAGAAATCGTTGAAGTCCAACGCCAAAGGCTGGCCATCTTCGTCGTACTCGATCACCGGGTTCCCACTGCGTTCTCCCGGCGTTTCTTCCTTAACTTCCAACTTACGTTGTGCTTTCTTTTGTAGTTTTTCCACCCGTTTTTCCTGACGGGCGCGTTCCTTCGAGCGTTTGGTGAACGACGGTCGAGAGTTTCCTGCCATTGATGCTCCTGTTACAAGGGTTTGGTGCTAAGAGAGCCCGGAGCTGCTGCGCCGGGTTCGCCCAGATTTAAGTTTACAGGACTTCGACGTTTTCCGCCTGCAAACCTTTCGGTCCCTTGGTCACCTCGAACTGTACCGACTGCCCTTCCTGAAGACTGCGGAAGCCGTTTGACTTGATAGCCGAGAAGTGCACGAACACGTCCCCCTCGCCGTTCTGCCGCGCTATGAAACCAAACCCCTTGGCATCGTTAAACCACTTCACTGTTCCTTGTTCCACGTTTTTCTACCTTCTTTTCCTGAGATACGGCTCGAAGATTCTGCTTGGACTAAGAGTGGAGACACAGACCGAACCGGCTGGCCAGCTCCAAGTCGCGCGTCAACTTCGCGACCTACAAGTAATTTGATGCCGCATGACAGCGTGCGATTCACCAACTTGGCCGGTTTGCAGGCATTCTTTGCCCTTTCGCAGTTGACAATCTAATGCTCAACGCCTAGGGTAGAAGCTGAGCGAGTAGTTCCGTCCTCCTCTTTCAGACTCTCTGAAGCTAAGTCAGAGTATCTGGAGTCCATTCCCCCTTAGCGTACTGGCCCCAGCACTCGATGAGCCAAAACAAAGACACAAGCAAGACAGAGAAAGAGCACCAACCGCGACCGCAGCCTTCCAAAGGCGGCAGCTAGCGGCTGATTGCCAGCGGGTGCTCGACCTTGGCGCGTGCCAGGGCATCACAGGTTGGCGGCATCGCAGCACCTAACGATTGCAAAGGAATCGGGAAAAATGAAGATTTTCGTCGGGAACTTTAGTTTCAGCATGACCGAAGCAGAGCTTCGTGCACTATTTCAGCCCTTCGGTACCGTCGACAGCGTTTCGCTGGTAACCGACCGTGACACCGGCCGCTCGCGAGGCTTCGGATTCGTCGAGATGGCTAACAAAGACGAAGCTATGAAGGCGATTGCAGCCTTGCACGGCCAGGACTCGGGCGGAAGGCCGCTTACCGTCAATGAAGCGCGACCCAAGGTTGAGCGCGGCGGCGGCGGTGGACGCGGCGGCGGCGGCGGACGGGATGACTATCATGGTCATGCGCGTCAGCCTCGCGAACCTCGGTGGTAGAACTCGGCGAGGCAGAGAAGCAGCGGTCCTGTGGGATGGCCAAGCGGGTGCGGCAAGGCGGCGAGCGCGTTTCCAACCTTGTCGAAATGTCGACGGTGACCTGTGACCAGTGTGGCGCCCGGTTCGCCATTGGCCATCGTCTGTCTTTCCAGGATGTCGAGCTTGCAGCCAGACAAGCCGCTTGGCTGGGAGAGCGGCTTGTTTGGGATCACATCCAGGAAAACAAACATCGGGGTTCGCTGCGCTTGCCCGCGTCCGGTGAGATGAAATGATAATGGGCGCGGCGGCCGTGCGCCGTGCCGAATCATTGTTGTTGACTGATACGTCCGCGAGCACTGTTCAGGGCCGTGCTTCCAATTTGTAGCTGGTTAGTAGCTGGCGTTTGTGTGCCCTGATTCGTTCAATCTGGAGTGGAGTCGGGTGCAGCCCTAGCCCAGGCTGGCCGCCCGTTCTCCTCAAGATCTTCCTTTTTGAGTTAAGATCGCGCGACTCGCGCCCGCCTCCGAACGGGACCGAGCATGTGCCGGATTCCCGCCTGCGGTCGGCCAAAAGACAAACCTAAATACCGTTTTTCGCATCTGTCCAAACAGCGCCACAAATAACTGCTCTGGCCATTGCAGGGTAAGGCCGTCGTTTGCCTTGCGATGGCCAACCCAAAAAGGATCGATGGCACACCGCAAGAATAATTTATGGAGCGGGTGGCACGAGCGTCTGGCGGCGCTCGGCCAGATTCCGCCTGTCCTGAAGATCGTGTGGCAGTCCGGGCCAACGGTTGTCACCCTCGGCATTCTCGTCCGGGTCTTCAGCGCTCTGCTGCCGATTGGTCTGCTTGCCATCAGCAAGCTGATTATCGACAGCATTGTCAACGTTGTTGCGCATCACCAGCCGGTATCCAACCATTTCTGGTGGCTCGTGGCGGCGGAGTTCGCGCTGGCGGTGACCAGCAGCGTGGTGACCCGTGTTCTTGATTACCTGGACTCGCTGCTGGCTGACAAGTACACCCGCCACGTCAGCATTGCCGTGATGCGGCACGCCGCGCAGTTGGACGTGATTGCCTATGAAGACCCGGTGTTTTACGACCGGCTCGAACGCGCTCGTGTGCAGGCCACAGACCGGCTTGGAATGATTCAGTCTATCGGGCGACTGGTGCAGCAGGTGATCACGACGCTCTCGTTGTCGATCTCGATCGTCTACTTTTCTCCCTGGCTGCTGCTGGTTTTGATCGCCGGCGTGATTCCCGCGTTTCTCGGAGAAAGTCACTTCGCGTTCCTCGGCTATGCCAAGAACTTCCGGCAAACCCCGGTCCGGCGGCAACTCGATTACCTGCGCATCCTGGGAGGCAGCAAGGAAGCCGCAAAGGAGCTGAAGCTATTCGGGTTGAGCGAGTTCATCACCGGGCGTTTCGCGAAGCTTTCCGACGACATCTATCGCGAGAACGTCGCGCTCTCCCGGTCGCGATTGCTGGCCGGAATGTTCTTCTCGGTTCTCGGGACACTCGGCTATTACGCCGCATACGCGTGGGTGATCTGGCGTACTCTGCTGGGAATCCTCTCGGTTGGCACCTTGTATTTTCTGGCGGGCGCCATTCTACAGGCAAGCAACAACATTCAGCAGATATTCTCGACCTTGTCCGGCATCGCGGACCAGGCGCTTGTTCCTGACCGACCTGCTTGAGTTTTTCCAGATGGAACCCACCATCCGCTCCAAGCCGGATGCGCTGCCTGCGCCGCGGCCAATTGTGCGCGGCTTCGAGTTCCGAAATGTGTCGTTCCATTATCCCGGAAGCGACAGACTCATTCTGGAGGGTCTCGATTTTCATTTGCGCCCCGGTGAGCGCGTGGCGCTGATCGGCGAGAACGGACAGGGAAAGACCACCATCGTCAAATTGATCACCCGCCTCTACGATCCTACAGAGGGTGAGATTCTTCTCGACGGCGTCGATCTCCGCGAATACAGCCTGGAAGACCTGTATCGGGAGATCGGGGTCATCTTCCAGGATTTCATGCGTTACGAGATGACCGCGCGCGAGAATATCGCGGTGGGACGGATCGAGCAACTCCAGGATCTGGATTTGATTCGGGCCGCAGCCCACAAGAGCATGGCCGATGAGGTGATTGCGAAGCTCTACGGCGGCTACGAGCAGATGCTGGGCAGGCGCTTTAATGAGGGCGTCGATCTCTCGGGCGGCGAGTGGCAGAGGCTGGCGCTGGCGCGTGCTTATCTCCGGGACGCTCAACTGCTGGTGCTGGACGAGCCGACGGCCGCGCTGGATGCACGCAGCGAAGCTGAAGTCTTCGAGCGATTCAGCGAACTCACGCAGGCCAAGATGGCGCTATTCATTTCGCATCGTTTCTCCACCGTTCGCATGGCCGACCGCATCGTTGTGCTCGCCGATGGCCGCATCGCCGAAGATGGCGACCATCGCCGGTTGATGGCCTTGGGCGGGCGGTACGCCGAACTATTTGAATTGCAGGCCGCAAGCTACCGGTAATTATTTTGGATTGATATGCCTCAGAATACTCACGTTGAATCGGCCGAAGCTTCCGAAAGATTCTTCGGTTCCGTCGGGCAAGATGGCGCTCATGATGCTAAGTTGATCGCGGCCCGTGCCGTCGACTGTGCGCGGTCACTGGTCTGGCTGCCGGAGGCTCGGGCTTCGCGGCGTTTCGCCGGGCGGTCGCACACGCTCGCCAGCGAACTTCGAAAGCTGATTGCCGCTCTGGAGAGGCCTTCGGCAGACCAGGTCGCCGATTCGGAGGAGTGGCGTTGGCTTCGCGACAACGTTCACCTGCTGCGCACGATGGCCGCGAAGTTGCCCGAGGCGGAGCGCACGCTTGCATCGCTGCCGAATGTGACGCAGAGCAATGGGGAGATCGTGCCCCGAGGCGTCGCCATTGCCGAAGACCTATTCGATTTTCTCGCCAATCGTTTCGTCGACTCTGACGTCTGTACGTATCTGCGCGCATTTCAAAGCGTAACCGTTCTGCCCCTGCAAGAACTGCAAGCGCTGCCGGCGGCTTTCAATTTGGTGTTGCTGGAACGAATCGCAGTTTTCTTCCGCATCTTGATGGAGGGCCAGGAAGCGAAGGGAACGCGCATCTGTATTCGCAGCTTGCGGGACATTGCGCAGGCGCCCTGGAGGGAGTTGCTTGAGCCTCTGATCGTTTTTGATCAGGTGCTGCGCGAGGACCCGGCAGGCGCGTACGCGCATATGGATGTGGGCACGCGGGAGATGTATCGGCGGGCCGTGGTCCATCTGGCGGCGCACTCGGACTGCTCGGAGCTGGAGATCGCACAGCAGGCGCTCACTCTGGCTCGCGAGTCACAGCGGAATCGCGAGGCCGATCCTCGGGTTGCGCTTCGCCGTTCGCATGTGGGCTACTACCTGATCGCCGAGGGCGGGGAACTGCTGTACAAGCGCGCCCATGTACACCTCCCCTGGCACGAGCGGGTGCAGGAGGTCCTGCGCCGCTACGCCGATGAGTTCTACCTCAGCGGCATTGAAGTGCTGACCTTCGCGATCGTGATCGCCATCATCTGGCGCGGCATCGAGGTCTACTCGCTCTCCGCGATCTTCTTTTGCGTGCTGGTACTGCTTCTGCCCAGCAGCCAGAGCGCGGTTGAAGTGATGAATTACCTCGTCACTTCGCTGCTTCCGCCGCGGATTCTTCCCAAGCTGGATTTCCAGGATGGCATCCCGCAGGACTGTCTCACAATGGTAGTGGTGCCAACCTTGCTGCTCGATGAAAAACAGGTTCGACGGCTGGTGAACGACCTGGAGGTCCGCTACGTCGGCAACATGAGTGCAAACCTGCACTTTGCGCTGCTGACGGATTTGCCCGATTCCGCCTCGCGCCCCAGCGAGGACGATCCGTTGGTCTATCTCTGCGGCGAACTCATCCGCGGGCTCAACGACAAATACCGCGGAAACGGCGCCGGCACGTTTGCCATGTTCCACCGGCATCGCGTGTATAACCCGCGCGAAGGCGTGTGGATGGGCTGGGAGCGCAAACGCGGCAAGCTGCTTGACTTCAACAGGCTGATTCTTGGCGACTACGACAGCTTTCCCTACAAGGCGGGCGACCTTTCCAGTCTGCCGCGCATTCGTTATGTCTTGACGCTGGATTCGGACACAGAACTGCCTCGCGGCACAGCGCACCAGTTGATCGGCGCGCTCGCGCATCCTTTGTGCCAGGCCATTGTCGATCCCGAGCGCAACATCGTCGTCGAAGGTTTTGGAATTCTTCAACCGCGCGTGGGAGTGAGCGTCCAGAGTGCGGCTCAATCGCGGCTGGCATCGATCTATTCCGGGCAGACGGGCTTCGATATTTACACGCGTTCGGTTTCTGACGTTTATCAGGACTTGTATGGCGAGGGCACCTTCGTCGGAAAGGGTCTTTATGAAGTTCGAACGCTGCACAAAGTTCTCAGCCATCGTTTCCCGCGCAATGCTCTTCTGAGTCACGATTTGATCGAGGGCGCGTATGCGCGCGCGGGATTCGTCAACGATGCCCAGGTCATTGACGATTATCCGTCGCATTACCGCGCCTACATCAGGCGCAAACATCGCTGGCTGCGGGGAGATTGGCAGATCGTCGAGTGGCTGTTTCCACGGGTTCCCGATGAGAGCGGCAACCGCGTCCGCAACCCAATCTCGTTCATATCGCGCTGGAAGATCCTCGACAATCTGCGGAGGAGCCTGGTCGAGATTGCGATCTTCGTGTTTCTGGTTTTGGGATGGACGGCGCTTCCGGGGCATCCGCTCTACTGGACCGCCGTCATGCTCGCCATTCTGTTTGTTCCGCCATGGGTGCAATTCGCGTGCGCAGTGATGCGGGCCGCGCTCTCCGCCAGCCTTAGCGGGATTGCAGATGCCCTGGCCGCGCTTGGAACAGCGCTTGTCAGTGTTGTCCTGACGCTTACGTTCCTGCAGCACAATGCATTGGTTTCCGTGGACGCGATTGCGCGAACGCTCTATCGCCGGATGGTTTCACGCCGGCGCATGCTGGAATGGGAAACCGCGGAGGAAGCCGAGATGGGCAAACAGACGCGCACTCCGGCCGATTGGTACCTGATCTGGACGCCGGCGGTCGCGTTGGGGATAGGAGTGCTTGTCTACTTTGTCCGTCGCCCAGGCAGGCATGGCCGCGGCACTACCCATTCTGCTGCTTTGGGCGGGCAGCAAGCTGATCTCGCTGTGGCTTGACAGGCCGTTTCGCTCTGTTCGCAAAATGTCTTCCAGGAGCGATCGGCGGTTTTTGCGCCGGCTTGCCCTGCGCACATGGCGTTATTTTGCCGAGTTCAGCACCGAGGAACATAACTGGCTGGTGCCGGATAACGTGCAAGAGCAACCGTTGAAGATCGCGCCACGAATATCTCCGACCAATCTTGCGTTCCTTTTGAATGCGCGTCAGGTCGCCTGCGAAATGGGCTACCTTACGGTTCCGGAGTTTGCGTGGCAGACCCTCAAGACGCTCGAGACGATGGCTCGCATGCAAACCTATCGCGGGCATCTGCTGAATTGGTACGACACTAGAACGTTGTCCCCGATGGCCCCGCGATTCGTCTCCACGGTGGATAGCGGGAACCTTGCGTCGGCGCTCGTAGCCTTGAAAAACGGCACTACCGCATTGCTCGGCAAGCCTTTGCTGTCGCCCACGCTGGTGGATGGCTACGCCGATTACATAGGTGTGCTGGACGAATTGCGGCAGGGTTCCCGCAAGACGCTCAGGGTCGCTCCGGCGGCGTCAGAAAATGCCGTGGCTGGAGCGCCTGCTCGCGCCAGCCTATCCGGCGGCGTCAGGCGGTCGACCGGCAAAGCTAGCGCCTTCCTGGTTCGAGACCGAACTCGCGGCCCGCGAGGAGCGCAATCGGGAGATGATCGCCGACTACACGCCGTGGCTGTTGCCGCAGTTCGAATCTCTTTACCGCGATCCGGCGTTCGCATTTCTGAAAGGACCGCATCATGAGGTTTCCTTGGCGCGCTTGCCGGCGGCAATCGAGCTTCTCAGCACGCGCCTTGAAGAATGCCGCCGGCGATTCACTCTCCAGCGACATGCAGAGCTGCTGCCGGCAACTAACGCAGCTTTTGCATGCTGCACGCGAAAATTCCACCCGGCTTATTGGTGAATTGCAGTCGCTTGCCGAGGACGCCGGGAACTGGTTTTCAGGCATGGATTTCGGCTTCTTGCTTGAGCGGCGGCGCAAACTCCTCTCGATAGGTTATGAAGTTGACAGCGACACGCTGCACCAGGCGTGCTACGACTTGCTCGCCTCCGAGTCGCGCATTGCAACGTTCGTCGCGATTGCGAAGGGTGACATTCCGCAAGAGATCTGGTTCCTGCTTGGCCGCGGCTATGTTTTAGCGGCAGGCCGTCCTGTTCTCGCCTCCTGGACAGGGACGATGTTTGAGTACCTGATGCCTTCAATCTGGATGCGCTCTTATCCGGACACCCTGCTCAGACGCTCCGCGGAGGGCGCTATTCGGGCACAGCAGTCGTATGCGCTTCGAAAAGGAATTCCGTGGGGAATTTCCGAATCCGCTTATTGCTCCGTCGACGACGGCGGCAATTACGGATATCGCGCGTTCGGGGTTCCACAGCTGGCGTTGCAGAAGGAAGATTCCAAAACTCTCGTCGTAGCGCCGTACGCCTCGATCCTGGCTGTCGGATTCGATTCCGCGGCCGCTCTCGGCAATCTGCGCTGGATGATGAAGCGCGGTTGGCTTGGCCCGTACGGTTTCTATGAGGCTGCCGACTTCACCCCGGTGCGTGGACGTTCGCGTTGGCGCCGCTTTGAACTGGTGAAGTCATGGATGGCGCACCACGAGGGTATGAGTCTGCTGTCCATTGCCAACGTGCTGGAGGACGGCGTTGTGCAGCGCTGGTTCCATGGCGATCCGCGGGTGCAGGCGACCGAGTTGCTTTTGCACGAGCGCCCCATCGTGAAGCAACGCTCGGCGCGACTGCTGCGGTGGCCGGCGCTATCGTTTCGAAACGGCGGCAGGGGAGAAAAGAAAATCGTTCAGGCAAGCTGATCGCCTCACGTGGATGCGTTGGGTCTGAATCCTGCCCGCCGCATGCCGCGTTGCGCCTCCGGACTTTTCATGAATGTTTCCCAGACAAAACCGGTGCGCGCATTCTCAGCCATGACCATGGTGATTCCGGTATCGATTCCGATCACGTCGGTGTCATACCAATTCTTCAGCGGGTTGAAGGCGTTCACGAATCCGTAGCGGCTCCAGGCTGCTCCATAGCGGTTTCGAATCGTCCTCAGGACGCGCATCGTAGCCTCCGGCAGAAACGGCAGCGACCCTGCCGCCGCGCTGGGGACGACGGTTCCGTCGATCGGGCCCATCCGTGGCGGGCCGCCCCAAACGACGTAGCCTTTCTGCGAATCGGACGCGGTAATTCCCCACAGGTCATCGCTGTAGTCGGGAAACTGCTTTGCCAGTTCGATGCAGAAGCGGCGATGGACATCGGTGGCGACGATCGAATTCTGAAAGTAATCGGCATATTGATCGCGCTTGCCGCGAAAATCGAACCAGGCTTGGGAGTATTGATGCACGAACAAAGGCGCGAACGAACCGATGTATCGCAGTCCATCGTATTCGAAGGTCGTTCGCTTCCACGCCTTCCAGGTTTCCGACCCGCAAGGGATGGATTGCAGATCCCAAGCCGAGCAGGTACATCATCATCAGCTCGCTATAGTAGTCCCATCGATAAGACAGAAAGCCAACTTCCGGAGTCCATCCGTGCGGCAGCAACGAAGTGTCTTCGGAGAGCCATGTCCAGTCGACGCGGCGGAGAATCTGGCTGGCCAGACGGCGAATCTCCGGATGGCGAAAGTGCTCCCGGCAGGTGAGCACTCCGCAGAGCAGAATCGCAGTGTCCACCGACGATATTTCCGAGTCCCAAATTCTTTCACCCGTCTCCACGTTGGCCCAGTGGAAGAAAAAGCCGCGATGAATGGGCAGCTTCCTCCAGATGAAGCGCAACGTCGTGAGCACACGCCCACTTGCCTCGGCCATGGAAACGTAGCCGCGCTGCTGCCCTATGCAGAGAGCGGTCAGCCCGAAGCCGGTCGCGGCAATGCTCCCAACCACTCCATCGCCCATCGTGCGCACGTTGAAGCGATCTCTTACCAATCCGGATTGCGGGTTTGCCTGCTCCCAGAAAAACAGAAAGTTTGCATGCTCGATCTCTTCCAGCAGTTGCGCATCATCTGCGGCGAGGCGGCCCGGGACGGGCGCAGGCGCCGGGCACGCGGTCTGCGGCGCCGCGAAAACCGGCAGCACGCCACAGGCAACCGGGATCGCAATCCCGAGTCTAACGAGATGACTCAGAAACACCCGGCGCGAAATCCGGCTGAAGCTCGCAGTTTCTTCTTTCTGCATCTGCTAATGGGATGACAAAAGTCGGGAACGGGATGAGCCAAACAGGAGAGCACGATCACGCATCATCAGTTAGGTCTGGCGTTGATCGCTTGAGTTCACCAACTCCGGAGCCGCTGCATAAAGTCGTTCGAAGGTTATGAGGGTGAGGCGGAAGACCGCGATTCTCGCTGCTGTTGTGGCAGCCCTCGCGACGATTCTGGCGCTGGCCCTTGTGCGCTCCTTCAAACTGCGGCCAATGGTCCTGCAAGGCGCGGTGATCAAGCGGAATGCTGACCCGAACAAGGAGCAGCCCATTGCCGATGTCGACGTGACGGTTGCTAGACGGATTGGCATCGTACGCGGGCAGGTCGGACGCGACGGGCTTCTTTCGGGTCACGCTTCCGAGAGGAATTCGAGCTGGAGAGCCTCTAACGCTGACGTTTCGGCATTCCGGTTACGAGCCGCTGCAACTTAGCGAAGCTGCCGGGAATAGCCTTTACATCGCCCGCATGGTTCCAGTTTCGCCGCAAGCTTCCCACGCGGAAGTTCATCATCCCGAAACGCTCGTCGCCAATATCTCGGTCAGGTACGCCGTCAAGACCACTACGGCAGCCGAAGTCGGCAGCGCGGTAAAGGCCTTCCAGGTGATCAACACCGGCAACGTGCCTTGCGATCAAAAATCTCCTTGCTCGCCGGATGGGAGATGGAAGGCGGCAATCGGTTCCGGATCGCTCGATGCCGGCGAAGGAAACGAATTCCGCAACGTGAGAGTCTCCTGCATCGCAGGCCCCTGTCCGTTCACCAGGATCGAGCCCAGTCAACTTTCTCGAGGCGGACGGATGGTGAAAGTGTCGGCCCTCAACTGGTCGGATACCGCTACCTTCCTTATTGAAGCCGAAGTCTTTCACCCCTGGGTCGCCGACCTGGTGCGCACTTCGTACCCGATTGTCTTTGGACGAACGCTCAACTTCAGTCTTCCCCCCGAGGCCGAGGGGCCGAGCATCGAGGCAGAGATCGGCGGCGAGCGCGTGGTTTTTCCGCTTGGCCCGAGCCTTTGCTTGAGCTGGGCCGATTGCGCCCTCGGAGTTGAGCACGAAAGCAGAACCTACCGCTGCGAACTCAAACCCGGCTACCGTTTTTGACGACGGCAAACCTTAGCCCTCCCAGCGCCTAAGACCGATTCTTTAGCCGACCATTCTTGGAGATTCACCTTAACCCAAAATCGCAGCCGGCGAGGCACACTGAACACTCGCAAACAGTTTTCAGGTTGCTACGCCCCTACGATGCTTTTGAACAGACGCGATTTCATGCGCACACTGATGATCGGTTCCACTATCTTGCGCTTTACCGGCGGCGGGATCGCAACCGATGTATTGCTGTCAAAGGCGTCAGCGGCGACGAGCACCAACTCCGAGCTGTTGGACCAGATGGAGCGCGCTTCTTTCGAATTCTTCTGGAACGAAGCCGACCCGCACACGGGCCTGGTTCGCGACCGGGCCGAAGCAGACGGCGGCAGCAACAGCCGTATGAGCAGCATTGCGGCCACCGGCTTCGGGCTCACTGCTCTGTGCATCGCTCACCAACGCGGCTACAGGCCGCGCGCCGAAATTACAGCACGGGTTCGGCAGACGCTGCACTTCCTCGAGCGCGCCCCGCACGTTCATGGCTTTCTCTACCACTATGTCGACATGCGCAACGGGAGACGTTTCGCAAAATCGGAGCTGTCGCCTATCGATATGTCGATTCTGTTGTGCGGGGTGTTGACCTGCCGCGAGTATTTCCACGATGCGGCAATTCGCCGGGCTGCGGCGCGGATTTATCGCCGCGTCGAGTGGCCGTGGGCACTACACAACGGCGACACGTTTGCCCTCGAATGGAAGCCGGAATTTGGTTTCAGCCCGTTGCGATGGGATGCGTATTGCGAATCCATGATGCTCTATCTGTTGGCCATCGGATCGCCGACGCATCCGATTCCGGCCGCATGCTGGCACGCCGTGCGCAGGCCGAAGATTGTCTACGGGGATTATCAATTCATCTCCACGCCGGCGCCGCTGTTTGTCCACCAGTACTCGCATGCGTGGTTCGATTTCCGCGGAAAACAGGATGAATACGCCGATTACTTTGCGAACTCGGTAGTCGCCTCGCAAGCGCACCGGCAGTTCTGCCAGGCGCTCAGCGCGCGTTTTCCCAGCTATTCTCCGGAGCTCTGGGGGATCACGGCGTCGGATTCAGTTAAGGGATATGTCGCCTGGGGCGGTCCGCCGTTGCAAGGGCCGGTCGATGGGAGCATTGTTCCCGCTGCGGCCTCAGGGTCTCTGCCGTTCCTCTTCGCAGACTCGATGATGGTGCTGCGCAATCTTCGCCAACGCTACGGAAAGCAAATCTGGAAGCGCTATGGATTTGTCGATGCCTTCAATCCGATGACTGGCTGGGTCGATCACGAGGTAGTCGGAATCGATGTGGGCATCAGTATGTTGATGGCCGAGAATGCGCGCAGCGAATTCGTCTGGCGCACCTTCATGCGCAATCCTGAAATGCAGACAGCCATGTTAAAGGCCGGGTTTGGCCCTTTGCGCGCGCCGGCAACTCTCTACTCGATGCAGGGCTCGCCAGCCATGCACTCGTAATTCGCGGCATCCTTACCCCCGCTTCCGGAATCCGACATCAGTGCGTGTTCATAAGAGAGCGTGTTTCATAAATGGGTCTTGAAGGGGCATGGCTTTAGCCATGCCGTCCCGAGTCAGAAAAAATGGGGCTTTAGCCCCCGAGGGACGCACGCTTTGCCTGAAATGGATTTATGAAACAAGCTCCAGTGTTGCATGGTGTGGCGCGAAGCCCGCGCCAGCATCAAACCTCTTGCGAAACTTCATGCGACGAACCCTCGCAGTCCTTGGCGTTCTGGCGTTGATTGCTGGTTCGGCTTTCGCGCAGAGCAAGTTCGGGAGCCCTGAAATCGAGCACCGCATCGATGCCTTGCTTCAGCGAATGACGGTGGACGAGAAGGTGGGCCAGCTAGTCCTGTACTCAGCGGGAGTTCCGACTGGACCGGGCACTGGGCGCGCCGACTATCGCGAGCAGATCGCAAAGGGGCAGATCGGCTCGTTCGGGAATCTGACGGGCGCCGCCGAAACCAATGCGCTGCAGCGAATTGCGGTCGAGCAATCGCGCCTCCGGATTCCGCTGCTGTTCGGGATTGACGTCATTCATGGCTACAGGACAGTGTTTCCAGTTCCGCTGGGCATGGCGTCAACCTGGGACCCGCAACTTGTCGAGCAGGCCGCCAGGGTCGCCGCCAAGGAGGCGACGGCGGAGGGCATTCGCTGGACATTCTCGCCCATGGTCGACATCGCACGCGATGCCCGTTGGGGACGCATCGTGGAAGGCGCCGGCGAAGACCCATACCTGGGCTCCGCGATGGCGGCGGCTTATGTGCGCGGATACCAGGGTGCGAATCTGGCGAATGCCGATTCACTGGCGGCCTGCGCCAAGCACTATGCCGGATACGGAGCAGCCGAAGCGGGCCGCGATTACAACGCGGCGGATATGTCGGAGCGCACGCTTCGCCAAATCTACCTTCCGCCGTTTGAGTCCGCAGTGAAGGCGGGCGCGGCGAGCATCATGAGCGCATTCAACACGCTGAATGAAGTCCCCGCCACCGCCAATCCGATGACGTTGACCAGAATTTTGCGAGGAGAATGGAAATTTCAGGGACTGGTCGTGAGTGACTGGCAGGCAGTCGCTGAATTGATTGCTCATGGCGTCGCCCTGGATGGCGCGACCGCCGCCCGGAAAGCGATCCTCGCCGGTCTTGACGTGGACATGGAAAGCGGCTTGTTTCAACGGCACTTGAGCGACCTCGTGCGCAGCGGAGCCGTGCCCGAATCGGTGTTGGATGAGGCAGTGCGCCGTGTGCTCCGGGTAAAGTTTGCCTTGGGCTTGTTCGATCATCCCTATACGCCGGAAATTGGCGCGGGAGCCCCTACGAAGCTTGATCCCGCGCATCTGGAACTGGCGCGCACCATCGCGGAGCGTTCCCTCGTGCTGCTGAAGAACGAGAAAGTCGGCGGCTCTCCTTTGCTGCCGCTCTCCCCCAAGGTAAGAACCGTTGCCCTCATCGGCCCGCTCGCCGACGATGCCTCAAACATGCTTGGATCGTGGCCCGGCAAGGGCGAAGCGAAAGATGCGGTCACGCTCAAATCCGCGCTTGAACAGCGCATGCTTCAATCCGGAGGAAAGCTGCTGTACGCGAAGGGCACTGAAATCAATACCGCCAGCGATGCCGGATTCGAAGCAGCGGTGGAAGCCGCAAACCAGGCTGATCTGGTGATTGCGGCGCTGGGCGAGGATGCGCCATCGATGACGGCCGAGGCTGCTTCACGCGCTCATCTCGACCTGCCCGGCAATCAGGAGCAGTTGCTGGAACGAATCGCTGCCACGGGCAAGCCGGTGCTGCTGATTATTTTCAGTGGGCGTCCATTGGCGTTGACTTGGGCCGCCGCGCATGTGCCCGCGATGGTTCAAGCGTGGTATCCGGGCGTGCAGGCCGGACCTGCCTTGGTGAGGACGCTCTTCGGCGATGTCAATTTCAGCGGCAAGCTGACGGTTTCCATGCCGCGCAGCGTGGGGCAAGAGCCTCTCTACTACAACGAACTCAACACAGGCCGTCCGGCGGATGGTGTGGACCTCACTCATCCGCCTGCAAACTCGGCGGAAAAATACGTCTCGCGCTACATTGACGAGCAAAACACGCCGTTGTTCCCGTTCGGTTTCGGCCTCTCCTACACGCAGTTCACCTACTCTCCTCTGAAGCTGAGCGAGACCACGGCCTCAGCTCGCGCCTTGAACAGCGGCACGGGTTACGTCACGGTTTCCACCACGGTCACGAACGCGGGAACGCGAGTGGGCCGGGAAATCGTTCAGCTCTACATCGGGCAGCGCGGGACGAGCGTAGCGCGTCCGATTAAGGAGCTGAAGGGCTTTCGAACCCTGGTGCTTGCCCCCGGTGAAGCGCAGAGCGTCGAGTTTCGATTGGGCCGCGACGAACTCGCCTTCTGGAATATCGATATGCAATACACGGTGGAACCGGCGGAGGTATCGGTCTGGATAGGCCCGAACTCGACGCAGGGACAGATGGCACATTTCACCATCGGCACACCAAAGCCCTAGCAGAAAACGGCAGCCTAAGGATAGACAGGAGCAGATTGTGACGATAAATGGCTCGAAGATCCATGTCGCAGGCGCGCAAGGCAAAGGTGCGCGGTTCGTCTACTTGGCCGCTGCCTTCGCAGCTCTGGGCGGCTTGCTTTTCGGTTACGACACGGGCGTGATCTCCGGGGCGCTTATCTTCATCAAGAAGGAATTTGCGCTCTCGACCTTCGAGCAGGAATTGATCGTCAGCATTGTGCTGGCGGGAGCGATCGTCGGGGCACTCACCGGGGGCGGCCTGTCGGACCGCTTTGGGCGCCGGTTGACGTTGCTCGCAACCTCCATCGTCTTTATCGCAGGGGCAATTCTGTGCGCGGCCGCCACGTCGATTGCGGCGCTCGTCGTTGGCCGCGTCATCGTAGGGTTAGGCATCGGACTGGCTTGCACCACCGTCCCCGTCTACATTTCGGAAGTCGCTCCCCCGGAAGCGCGCGGCTGGCAGGTTTCACTGTTTCAGTTGGCGATCACCATCGGCATTCTCGGCGCTTACCTGGTCGATTTCGCTTACGCGAAAAGCGAGGCTTGGCGCTGGATGCTGGGATTGGCCGTCGTCCCCGGCATCATCCTGGGCGTGGGGATGCTGGTGCTGCCGGAGAGCCCTCGTTGGCTCGCAAAGTACCTGCACCCCGAGGCCGCTCGCGCGGTTCTGGTGCGGATACGCGGAACCGATAACGTTGACGCGGAGCTCCAGGAGATCGTCGGCAGCCTGGAGCAGTCGGAAGAGCGCGGCCGCTGGGCGGATCTGCTTTCTCCCACGGTGCGCCCGGCGCTCGTGGTTGGAATTGGGCTGGCAATTTTTCAGCAAATCACCGGCATCAACACGGTTATCTACTACGCTCCCACGATCGTCCTGACGGCGGGCATTTCCTCCGCCTCGGGCGCGATTCTGGCGACCGCCGTCATTGGCCTGGTGAACGTGATCATGACCATCGTCGCCATGTGGCTCATTGATCGCGTGGGACGACGACCGCTGCTGCTCGTCGGAATTGCCGGAATGGCCGTCTGCCTCGGAATTCTAGGCGCGGCCTTCCGCATGCAGGCCGAAACCAGCACCGTCGCCTGGGTGGCGGTGATTACCCTGATGGCCTATGTTGCCTTTTTTGCGATTAGCCTTGGACCTATCTTCTGGCTGCTCATCGCGGAAATCTATCCGCTGCGAATCCGTGGATTGGCCGAGGGCACGGCTGCCGGCAGTAACTGGATCTTCAACCTGGTGGTTTCCATTACGTTTCTGAGCCTGGTGCAGGCGGTTGGTCCCAGTTGGACGTTTTGGCTCTACGGTGTGCTGTCGATTGCCGCTTTTCTGTTTTCCTATTACATGGTTCCGGAAACCAAAGGCCGCACCCTGGAAGAGATTGAACAGGGTTGGCGCACAAGGCGTCGTCGGGCTGCATGAGAAGCCGAATCGATTCGGTCGCCTTTCGGGTGCCCTACCCCTCGCAATCCGCAATCTGAAATTTGCAATTCGCAATCTGCAATCTGCAATTTGCAATCTGCAATCTGAAATCTGAAATCTGAAATCTGAAATCTGAAATCTGAAATCTGAAATCTGAAATCTGAAATCTGAAATGTCTTATCCCATCGCCAGCTCGTCGGCGGATTCCAGTGGAGTTCCACAAGCGCGGCAGATCACGGCCGTGCAATCTCCGCACACCAGCGGGTCTTCCACTTTGCGTGCGCAGTTTGGGCAGTAGAGCGCGGACTCTCGATCACCTGGCTTCGAATTGCTTGTATTTTCCACCATGGTTCTGCGACTGTAACATAAGCGAGGAGAGGTCCAAAACCATGCAGGGCAAAGATGCAGACGAGAAGCTGCGACAGGAGTTCAACAACTGGGTGCTGACCGGCCGCGCGGACGGCATGGAGGGTCACCACCTCAGCATTGCGGAGCAGACCATCCGCCGCATGGACTTGAAGCCGGGCGAACGTGTGCTGGACCTCGGCTGCGGCACCGGCTGGGCGACCCGGGTTCTCGCGCGTCTGGTGGCTGAGGGGCCGGTGGGTTTTGGACAGGTCATTGGCCTTGACATCTCCGACGAGATGATCGCGCGCGCCCGCGAGGCATCGAAGGAGTTCGACAACATTCTCTTTGTCTGGAGTTCAGCGGAACAGATTCCGTGGGAAGAAAACTACTTCAACAGAGTGCTCTCGATTGAGGCGTTCTACTACTATCCCGATCAGGAGCGGGTGCTTGCCGAGATTTTCCGGGTCATGGCTCCCAAGGCCCGGCTATACATCCTGATCAATCTCTACAAAGAGAATCCCTCTTCACTGCGCTGGGTGGACAAACTGGGCGTTCCGGTTCATCTGCGCTCGGAGAATGAATATGCGGAGATGCTGAAGCGTCAAACGTTCGAGGAGATCGAAATCCATCACGTCCCGGATGAGTCGCCGACTCCGGACGACTACAAGGGACACGGGTTCAGCAATGCGCAGGAAGCGCGCGAATTCAAGCGAATCGGTGCGCTGTTGTTGGTCGCGCGCAAGCCGAATGTCCTGACGCCGCCCAGCGAAGTCGAGCTCTATTGAGAGATTTTTCCCGGGAGGAACGCTGCTTACAGGCGTTTCAAAAAGAAGATTTCAGATTGAAGATTGCTCGCGCCAGACCTCTGGCGCGAGTACTGCGGTGGTCGCAATCTGGAATCTCCCAGCTCTTCAAATCTGAAATCTGCAACGCTTCAATCTGAAATGTCCCTGCTCACGCAGCTTTGGCGACGATCTCCGCGCGTCGTTCGAACATGGATTCGATCCTCTCCAGCAGCCGTTCCTTGATGTCTGAAACCATGTAATCACGGCGCGGCAGTCTGTCGATTGCGCCGACCATCAGCAGAACAGCTTGCTTGGGATCGTTGCTTCGGATCGACTCGCAGAATTCAAGCGCCATCTCCGGCTGCTCACCGGCGTTCACAACGATCAAATCGTAAGCGCCGGGCCTGCACCGCCCCTTAGCTTGCTGCAACTCGAGGGCGGGAAATACCCTGTATCCATTCTTTTTCAGAAGCGAGATGCGCTCCTTGCGCAGCTCAGGGTCGCGGTCTATCAACAGTACCTTCAACAAACCTGCATTCATAGCTCCCTTTCTTTTTCCGTGTGCCAGGGGAGGGTGACACAAGAGAGAGGCTCTGGGTTGAGAGCGGGTTGCCATCCGCGCGAGTGTTAGGGTGTTTTTTGAGTCTCAGGCACGGAACGAAGAAGCTGATTGCGAGCGGCTTTCACCGGCTGCTGAAAAACGCGCCGAAGCCTCTACCCGGAATGATCAACACCAGCTCCGGATGCGCCTTCCGCCAAATTGGCCTGTCAAATGGAGCTGTGTTTCTGGGGAAGGTGGTAACCTGATTTGGGCTTCCTCGACGTTTTTTCAGGGTAGCGGCATTGGCTAGGCCGTTGTGACGCAAATCACAGCGGGCCGGTTTATCCATGGGCGAAACTAGACTGGATACGCGGAAAATATACCTCGCGAATTGATCGGGCACTCGGGTTTCCCGGCAAAGGCTTTGCGCCTGCTGGGGCTGGAGCCACGCCGGCGGCGGCGTTCCCGAGAGGATATAGAGGGTTTTCATGGGCTGGATTGAGAACAAGTTCGAGAAGAATTTCGTCATTACGACCGTTGACTACGTTTTTAACTGGGCGCGCAAATCGGCGATCTGGCCCATGACCTTCGGCCTTGCCTGCTGTGCCATTGAAATGATTGCGGCTTCGGCGGCGCGCTATGACATTGCCCGGTTCGGTTCCGAAGTGTTTCGCCCCAGCCCGCGCCAGAGCGATCTGATGATCGTGGCGGGCACGGTCAGCCTCAAGATGGCCCCCGTCGTCCAGCGGATTTACGCCCAGATGCCGGACCCGAAATGGGTGATCGCCATGGGCGCCTGCGCTTCGGTCGGCGGTCCGTTCAACACTTACGCGGTATTGCAAGGCGTGGACAAGATCGTCCCGGTTGACGTTTACACAGTCGGCTGCCCGCCGCGCCCGGAAAACCTGTTCTACGCACTGCTAAAGCTACAGGACAAGATCGACACCATGAGCATCGCCAAGCGGCCGACCCAGGTGCGCCTCGCCGAGGGCATGGTGGAGGACTTCAAGCGCAACGTCCAGATTTCGCAGACGCTCCAGCCAAAGTAGGCCTCGCTCGTCTGGCGAGCGCAGTTGAAGTTCGAGTTCAGCACAGCTTCGGCTGTGCTATTTTTTTGGGGATCGCCTGGCGGCCGGCATTCGGAGCGGAGCAATTCAGCATCCAGTCAGGTTGCAAAGATCGTCAACGGCGTACGCGGCCACGTTTCCCCTGAGAAAACAGCTACAAAGCCGGACAAAGTTGTGCTACGGTCAGAGACCAGCGGAGATCTTATGAAACGCCGATTCCTATTGACACTCGGAATACTGCTGCTGTGCCTTCCAGCACTCGGGCAGACACGGAAAACCATCTGCGATGCGGGCGTCAAAGAGAAATACGAAGCCAGCATGACCCAGTTATTTGGCATGACGACCGGGCAATTCGAGAAATTTGGGCTTTGCCAACTTTCCGACGGCGAATATGCGAACCTGATCGCCTGGACGTTACAGCGCAATCCAAGCCGCGATACCATCGATCCGCACCCTCCCAAGCGCATTTATGTCGAAGTGATGTTCGAGGAGGGAATGTCCAATGAAATCAAGGCGGCGTACCTCAGAGCATTGAAGCCGTATAAGGATGTCGAGGTGGTCGCCAAGCCCCAGGCTGACCTTCAGATCGCGGTGCAGGCATACCAGATGAAGACTGCGGCCGGGCGTGTTGCCGCCGTGTTGGTTGCATCCAAGGCCTTCAGAACATGGAAGGTGGCGAACTTCGACGGCTACAAAATTCTGACCGAAGAATTGGCTCCCGAGGCAATCGGGAATGCTCCTCCGGACGAGTTGGCGACGCTCATTGCCGATCAAGTGGCCATGATCGACACCAAGGTTTTTGAGCCGATGCGATTGCAGTATCCCTATGTGGAGACCGCCCCCAAGCAGCATCCCTGAATGCAACGGGGTCTAACAGGCTGAAAAACTGTTCTCCAGAAATGTCATTCTGAGCGAGCGCAGCGAACGAAGAATCTATGTATTTGATTCGTAATGCACAGATCCTTCGCTGCGCTCAGGATGACATCCTGAAACTTATGCAACGAACTTCGGGGACATAGTTCTAGTGGACCACGTCGAAATAGGTGCGTCCCTGCGTGAGCTTATGGTTCAGCAGTGACGCGATTTGGTCGATGTCGGAGGGAAAGAGGTTGCAGGTGAGACCTTCGTGTAGAAACCGGGGCCGCTGAAGAACGGACTCTACTCCGGAGTCTGGCGGAGGGGTGAGCGTGGCCACGGCATCGCGCCGGACTTGCACGATCAGCGCCTGAACGGATTCGGGATCCAGCTTCGTGGGGGTGAGATTGACGATCGTCGTCAGGGCCTCGCCGACCGACATGCTTCGGCGATAAGTGCGCTCGCTGGTCATCGCCTCGAACGTATCGGCCAGCGCCACAATTCTCACCTCTGGCCGCATGTCGCTGAGCAGGAGCCCGTCCGGATAACCAGAGCCATCGGCACGTTCATGATGTGAGCGAACGACCTCTGGAATACTTGCCCAGGGGAACTCGACATCCTTGACAATGTCATACCCAAGCACTGTGTGGTCGGCAATCTGGCGGAACTCGGCGGGGTTGAGCGGGTCCGCCTTGTTGAAAAGGTAGCGATCCACGGCGACCTTTCCTATGTCGTGCAGGAAGCCCGCGGCACGAACTCCGGCCATCTCGTTTTCGCTCATCCCGAGAGCCTGGGCGATTGCCGTCCCGTATGTGCCTACGCGCATGGAGTGGCCATGGACGTTGATATCCTTGATATCGATGGCGGCGGCCAGGACCTCAAGCGTCGAGTCATAGAAGGCGTGAACACTGCTTAGCAATCTGAGATTTTCAGAAATCCGTGCTGCCAGTGTTTCCGACAGGCTGTGGTTGTGAACGGCGAGGGCGCAGTAGTGTGACACCACTTGCAGGGAATGCACTTCCTCCGCGTCGTATTCGATGCCGTCCAAATGCTCGCCCAGGCCGAAGATTCCTACCAGTTTGCGCCCGATGCGCAGTGGGACGATCCATTCCAGCCAGGAGGGATTGAAATTGCCGTCCGTCGAGAAAAACTGCTCGCGCATTTCGCCATCGAGCCGCACCGGCTCGCGGAGCTTGCCGAGTGCGTAGCCGTGTCTGGGAAGCAGGGGAACGGTGGCGTCTTCAGAAAATTTGGAAAATCCCGAGGAGGCCAGCGAACGAAGCATCAGCGGCTTCTCTCCGAATTGGAAGAGAACGGCGCTACGGCTGCCGGCTATCTTCATGACCATCGTCAGAATCTTGCCGGTCGTCTCGCGAAAATCGCTATTCGCCGTCAGCGCTGGTCCAAGCTCACCCAGAGCTTCGAGTGCATGTTGGAGGCGCAAGGAGTCGTCGCTCATAGTGCCAGCCTATGCAGAGTAGCTCCTGGAGCCTAACACGGGCAACAGCTACTTTCGTGCGAGTAGGTGACTTCTTAGATACCCTAAGGTATTTTTCTTGAATTGCTGCTCTGAATCGCTTAGAAGATGCCGCGCAGCTCGCTGAACCTGCTCAGTTCCATCAGCCTATCTGCTTCATCTGGACGCAGCAGCGGTTCGTGCTCCAGGACCCAAGTGTCGGAGTGTGGTATGAAAACCGCATTGAGTCCCGCGCCCAGGGCGGGATTAATGTCCGATTTCGGACTGTTGCCGACCATCCAGGTCGTCTCGTGGGCGAGTTCGTATTTTTCCACCACCCGGCTGTAAGTTGCGGAATCCTTTTCGGCGACAATCTCCACCGCGCTGAAGTAGCGCTTCAGACCGGAACGCTCGATCTTGCCAAACTGCTCCGTGATGTTGCCCTTCGTCATCATGATCAATTGATGACGCGGTTGCAGATACTCGAGCGTGGGCTCCACTTCCTCGATCAGCTCCATCGGATGTTCGGCGATAGCGTGCGCGAATCCGCAAATCGTGTCGTGAAGGCCGGGAGTGAGCGGTTCTACCGAGAGCCTTTCAAAGGTTCCGACCAGTGCGTGCATGAAGCTGCGCATGCCATAACCATGAGTGGGGATGTTCTTGCGCTCAACCTCGTACAGCACCCGCCGAATATCGGCGGGCGTGAACTCGCGGTGGTTGAGAAATGAGATGAAATCGGCAATCGCCCGTTCAAAGTAGATGTTGTTCTCCCAGAGGGTATCGTCGGCGTCGATCAACAGTGTCTGCCGTGTTCTGGGAGCGCATTTCATCTCGCCGTGAATCATAATTCAGGCGGACTCGACAACGGCGGTGCCGGCCCAATCCAATTTTGCCCGGTGCGGAATAATTCCATGCTCGTAGCCCATATCGAGGAGCTTGGCCACGGCGGCCCGTCCGTCCTCTCCGTAGTCGAGGGTGCGTTCGTTGACGTACATGCCCACGAATTTGTCGGCCAATTGCGTATCCAGATCGCGCGCGAACTGCATGGCATATTCCAACGCTTGTTCACGATGGTCGAGAGCGTACTGAATGCTGTCGCGCAGGGCCTTGCAGACCAGCGCCGACACCTCCGGCCCCAAATCGCGCTTGATTACGTTGCCGCCCAGGGGCAAAGGCATCCCTGTCAGGTCGCTCCACCACTTTCCCATATCGACCACCCGGCTCAACCCGCTGTTGGAATAAGTGAGCTGGCCCTCATGAATGATGAGTCCGGCGTCGAATTTTCCGGCAAGGACCTCGGGAATGATCTGGTCGAAGGGAACCACCTGGGTCTCGGCCTCCGGGGCGAAGAGCTTCAGAATAAGATAGGCGGTCGTCATCGTCCCAGGGACCGCAATACGCACCTTCTTGACCTCATCCACGCTCAAGTGCTTGGTGGAGATGATCATGGGCCCGTATCCCTCGCCAACGCTCCCGCCGTTCGGCATGAGCAGGTACTTGTCCTGAATATAGGGATAGGCATGAAACGAGATGGCGGTGACGTCGTAGTAGCCTTCCATGGCCATACGATTCAACGTCTCTATATCGCAGAGCGTGTGCGTAAACTTCAGCCCGGGAACACGCACCTTGTTGGTAGCCAAGGCGTAAAACATGAATGCGTCGTCCGAATCAGGACTGTGTGCGACTTTTATTTCTTTGCTATCCTCGACGGTCATATCACTCCAAAACTCGAGCTGGTTTGCTCGAACCAGCGAACTCAATTTTTAAGCACACGCTAATCTTCAAGCTTGAACTTGGCAGCCGACACTGCTCCTGTATTTCCCACAATCATCTCTTGGTATCTTTATCCCCCGATTGGGAACACCCCATCCGGCGCAAGATTACTCAACCTTGCGTTCCAAGGGTTCGGAGATTTGCTGATCGGTTTTCTGCGACAAGTGCCGCCGAACACGCCAATAGATTGCAAGCGCAACACCAACCACGGCAATTGTCGAGAGCACCAAGACCGCATACAAGATCTTCACGATCACAGGAATCTAGCATACAGCAAGCCCGCTGCCCGGCGCGATAGCAATATGCGTCGAGTCGGCAGGTTTCCGATTTTCGCGTGGCGTATCTTGCGCGGTTATGGCGCTTCAGTGTTGAGTGGCAACGATTTGCTCGCTACGGTGCTTCATCGTTTCGTTCATGGCACGGAAGCCTTGCATCAGCGCGGGAGAAAACCGGGTCCACAAGGCGGCGACCAGCATTCCCTTGAAATGCTCCGATTGAATCACGCGGGTGTGCGATTGATCACGCTCGATCACATCGAATTCGTGCTCGCCTTCGAACAACTCCGAGAAGAGCAGCCGGTCAACCCACACCAGTTTTTTCTTCGGCGCGACGACGGTGATGCGCGGATGAAAAGTGATGGTGCGCTTTCCCACTTTCGCCGAAATCGTAATTTTGCTGCCGGGTGCAATCGCGCCGCTAGCGGATGTGAGAAAAGGATTCCAGGCGCGATAACCATCCAGATCGGTCAGCACCTGCCAGACGCGGTCGCCCGGTGCGTTGATCTCCACCACGGTCACGATCGAGCGCACCTGGTGATAGGGGCTGTACCAGAAGTAAATGCCGGCCAGTGTCAGCAAGGCAATCAGGGCGAAGACCAGTCGTACGCGCATAGTCTTTTGCCGCTACACTCCCACCGGGAATGGTTTGGTGTGCTGCTCCGGATTGGAGCGGATCATGGCGTCGAATCTTCCCTGAAGCAATGACATCATGCCTGTGTACCAGTAACCGAACACGAAAAGGATGAGGAACGGAACCGTAATGTAGTTCTCGTTTTGGATCGCATAGACGACCGTCATGGCGAAGTAGCAGCCGATGGCCAACTCGATCCAGGGCACGATGCCGAGCCGTTTGCGATACTTCTTTGCCGCGACCGATCTGTCGCTCTTGTTCTGCACGCGGTACTTGGGAGTCCGCGCAAAGGCCGTCTGCTTTCCGATCAAAGCTTCAATCACCGCCTTGGAGTTGGTGATGGTCAGGCCAATCCCAAGCGCCATCAGGCAGGGCAGGTAGAGGAACGTCCGAAACCAGCGCCGCGGAAACAACTCCTTTTGCGAAACCAGGTAGAAGCTGGATATGGAGAACGTAGAGGCCAGGAACAGCGGCACGTCGATGTAGAGCATCTGGAACCATCCCTGGTAAAAGCGGATGACCATCGCCGGCAGCAGCAGCACGGAAAGCATAATCATCAGCGGATAGCTGAGGTTGGCCGTCAGGTGGTACACGGCTTCGATCTTCTCTCTGAGGTTGACTTTGGAGCGCATGACTTGGGGAAGGTCTTTGATGGCGCACTGGATCAACCCCTTGGCCCAGCGCGCCTGCTGCGTCTTGAAGGCCGTCATCTCGATGGGCAACTCAGCCGGGCACTCCACGTCTTGCAGATAGAGAAACTTCCACCCTTTGAGTTGGGCGCGATAGCTCAGATCGGTGTCTTCCGTAAGCGTATCGTGCTGCCAGCCGCCCGCGTCGTCGATGGCCTTGATGCGCCACATTCCTGCCGTGCCGTTGAAGTTGAAGAAAACGCCCGTGCGTGAGCGCCCGCCGTGTTCCAGCACAAAGTGGCCGTCCAGCAGGATAGCCTCGATCTCGGTCAGAAATGAATAGTTCCGGTTGATGTGTGTCCAGCGAGTCTGCACCATGCCGATCCCGGGTTCGGCAAAATGGTGGATCACCTTCATCAGCCAATCGGGCGAGGGGGTAAAGTCGGCGTCGAAGATGGCGACGAACTCACCTTTCGCGCTTTTCAATCCTTCCTGCAACGCGCCGGCCTTGAAGCCGTGCCGATCGCTGCGGTGGTGGTAGCTGATCTGGTGTCCCAGGGCCGCATAACGCTCGACCACCGCTCGCGCGACCTCTACGGTTTCGTCCGTCGAGTCGTCGAGCACCTGAATGTCCAGCTTTTCGCGCGGGTAGTCCAGTTTGCAAATCGACTCCACCAGGCGGTCGATCACGAACTGCTCGTTGAAGATGGGCAACTGGATGGTGATGCGCGGCAGTTCCAGAAAATGGGACTTCGGCTCGCGAACCGCATTCTTGCGGTGCCGGTAATACATCCAGACGAGCTGGTATCTATGGAATCCGTAGGCGGCCAAAATGATGAGAACAATAAAGTAAGGCACCAGCAGCATCATGTCGAAGCCGTTGGCCTGATAGAGTCCTTTGAAAGCGGGATTCGTCTGCTTTTGCAGAAACTGGATGACAGCGTTCGGCCTCGACTGCATGAAGACGAAAAATGTCGCGAAGTAGACGATCAACACATGATCCAGATTGCAGGGATTTGGGCCAGCCAAGGCTGATTGTACCTGAAGCGCGGCGTCGAGGCAGTACCCGGAGGTATCGGGTTACTAGTTGAGGAAGTACGTCCGGTAGAGCGTATCGCGTTGCACCGGCCTGAATCCGGCATCGCGGATGATGCGGCGCAGCTCTTCTTCCGTGGTGCAGTTGTGCACGCCCGCCGAAGCCACGACGTTTTCCTCGATCATCACCGACCCCACGTCATTGCCGCCAAAGCGCAGCCCCATCTGGCATATTTTGAGCCCCTGCGTCACCCAGCTTGCCTGCACGTTTGGAAAGTTCGACAGAAAAACCCGCGAGATTGCCAGCGTCTTCAGGTAATCCACGGCAGTCGCCTCGTCCCAGCCGCGGCCGCCGAGCGCAGTGTTGCCGGGTTGAAACGACCAGGGGATGAACGCGGTGAAGCCGCCGGTTTCCTCCTGCAAATCGTAAATGCGCTGGAAGTGATTGACCCGGTGTTCGTAATCTTCTCCGACGCCGAACATCATGGTCGCCGTCGTCTTCATTCCCAGCCGGTGCGCGGTGCGATGCACCAACAGCCAGTCATCGGTCAGGCATTTCAGCCGTGCGATACGCCGGCGAACCTCGTCATCGAGAATCTCCGCGCCGCCGCCGGGGATCGAATCCAGTCCGGCGGCCCGCAAGCGCACAATGGTTTCCTCCACGCCGATGCCGCTGTACTCGGCGATGGCCAGAATTTCAGAGGCCGAGAAGCAATGCAGATGAACCTGCGGAAAGCGCTGCTTGATGCCGCTCATCATCCGCTCGAAGTAGTCGATCTTCAGCTCCGGATGAAGTCCGCCCTGCATGAGCACGCCCGTGCCGCCCAACTCCACGGTCTCACGGATCTTTTCGTAGATAGTTTCGAAATCCAGGATGTAGCCTTCGGACGCGAGCTTGCCCTTGAGCGGACGGTAGAAGGCGCAGAAGCTGCAGTATTCAGTGCAGAAGTTCGTGTAATTGATGTTGCGGTCGATGATGTAGCTGACGATGCCGTCCGGATGCAATCTGCGGCGAACCGCGTCGGCTTCCATGCCGATGCCGATCAGGTCGTCGGAGCGGAACATCTCCAGTGCTTCTTGCTTCGTAAGGCTCATCGCGTGCTCGTCCCTTGGTGCTTCTATTTTACGCGAACCCGCACAGCCGGCAATTCTCCGAGTGATCGGAAATCTTCACGCATGGCTGTTGCGGTGAACAGGATTGCCCCTGACGAATGTCGATCAGAGAAAACTCAGCGCAGGCGCCTGGGGAGCCGCGCCGCACTCGACTGCATAATCAAAGAACAGCCGCAATCCTTCAAGGCAAGGCCCGTCGAGTTCGTAGTAGATGTTGCGCATGAGATAGTTGCGGATCTCCTCCGGCGAGAGCCCAATGCGCTGCGACCAGTCGCAAGCGATCCGTTCGACGTTTTCCGGTTGCAGCCCCGCGTCGCGCGAGCGCTGAAAAATTTCCGCGACCTGTAAGCCTGGCTGCATTTCTTCCAATGCTTGCCGCCGTACGGCCCACACCGCAAAGACGAATGGCTTGCCGGTGCGCTCAAACCAAATTTGCGCCAGGTCATACGAGTAGAGGCCATCGGTTTTGACCAGCAACGCCGGATCGCCGATGATCAAGGCCGCATCGCATCGCGCGAGCATGGGCTTCAGATCTGGCTGCATCGAAACCAGAGGCCGCTTGCCGCCGAAAAATTTCGTAAGCAGAACCTGCGTCAGACCTACCGACGTCCGTGAAGAGCTGTCAACCGCGACGCTTCCGATCTGCTCGATCGGCACTTTGCTGATCAGCAGTATGCTGCGAACCGGGCCGCGTGCCGCGATGGTCACGCGAGGAATCACCACCAGGCCGGGAATTGTCGTGTAGGTGATAACCGGGACGATCCCTATGTCGGCGGTGCCTTCGTGCAGAGCACGGGCGCATTGCGATGGTACGGTATATGAAATTTCAAAATTGCTGGTCAGCTCGGCTGTGGGCTGGTGCTCGAAGTTCCACATTAGCGGAGCTGTGTTCAGGAACGAAATTGCGGAAATCCTTAGTGGGCGCATGATCTACCTGTGCTGGATGTCGGGAGCCACCCAGGATTGTACACTGCCCGCTCTCAGTTGTTTCCTTGACAGAAATCGGTGCGCGGGGCTACAGTCCGAGTTTCCCGGAGCGATTATTGTGTCCTCTGCTTCTCCTGCAATCTCTGCCGCACGAACGCGCGAGTGGCTTGCTCTATCCGCTACTCCCGGCCTTGGACCCACGAGGATCAAACGGCTGCTGGAACGTTTCGGCAACGTTGGCCAGGTCTTCCGCGCCTCGTTAACCGAATTGGAGGCGGCGGGACTGCCTGCGGCTTCGGCGCAATCGATCGCGCTCGGGTCATCGATGCAGCTCGCCGACGAGGAACTGGAGAAGGTGCACACGGCGGGCGCATCGCTGTTGGTTCCGGACGACCCGGCTTACCCGCGCCAACTGCTTGAGATCTATGACCCTCCGGCGGTGCTGCACGTCCAGGGCAATGTCGAGGCGCTAAGCATACCGGGGATTGCGATCGTCGGAACGCGGCATCCCACGCCTTATGGCCTGGGGATGACAGAGAGGCTGGCCTGCGACCTTGCCACTCGAGGACTCATCATATTCAGTGGAATGGCTCGCGGTGTCGATTCCGCGGCGCATCGCGGGGCGGTGAATGCGCGCGCAAAAACGGTGGCGGTCTTCGGGACCGGTGTCGACATTATTTATCCACGAGAGAACCAGAAACTTTCCGAGCAGATTCTTGCCCACGGCGGTGCGCTGGTCAGCGAGTTTCCCATGGGGGCTCCGCCGTCGCCTCATAACTTTCCGATTCGCAATCGCATCATCAGCGGGCTCTCGCGCGGTGTGCTGGTGACGGAGGCGGGCGAGTACAGCGGCACCCGCATCACCGCTCGCTGCGCTCTGGAGCAGTGCAGGGAAGTGTTCGCCGTTCCGGGGAACGTGACCAACAAACTCGCATGGGGACCGAACACGTTGATCAAGCAGGGCGCTAAACTGGTGGCGACCTGGGAAGATGTTTGGGAGGAGCTGCCAACCGACATCCGGCTGCGCATTGAAGCCGAGCGACCTTCCGCATCGAACGAGTCGGCGACCGCATCTCTGTTTGAGCAGCCGACGCCTCTTGAGGGGAATGAAAAAAAGGTTTACGCCCTCATCAAGGCCGACGAATCGATTCATATCGACGAGTTGGTAGAGAAACTGGAAGGCGTTTTTTCTTCGTCCGAAATTTTTGCCGCGCTTTTTGAGCTGGAACTCGCGGGGCGCATTCGGCAACTTCCGGGCAAAAACTACGTGCGCACTTTTTAGACCGGGCTGTCTCGCAAGTTCGCTGCATAAATTTCAGGATGTCATCCTGAGCGCAGCGAAGGATCTATGCATTAGATTCTTGGCCCGTTACGCTCGCTCAGAATGACTTTGCAAGAAGCCATTGCTCTTCCGGGCATGTCGGTCGAGCCTTCCGATTTTGTGATTTTTGCTTTCTCGTGCTAGCTTCAATTGGATTCAAGGCGTGCTGATTTGCCGCCAGGAAGTTTACGCAAAAGTTTTTTAGAGGTGTAGAGGGTTACTTTGGCAAAAGGATTAGTCATCGTCGAATCGCCTGCCAAGGCAAAGACGATTCAAAAATACCTGGGAAGCGGATTCGAAGTGGAAGCCTCTCTGGGGCACGTAAAAGATCTGCCGAAGAGCAATCTTGGTGTTGACGTTGAAAATGATTTCGAGGCCGAATACCTGGTTATTCCCGGAAAAGAAAAGGTTCTGGCCAAGCTGAAGAAGCTTGCCAAGGATGCCGACACAATTTACCTGGCCCCCGATCCGGACCGCGAGGGCGAAGCGATTGCGTGGCACCTGGCCGGGGAACTCGGTAACGGAGGCGCCAAGAGCAAGAAGGGCGCGGCCCAGCACATCGTACGCGTCAGCTTCAATGAGATCACCAAAAGGGCCGTCCAGGAGGCGTTCCGGCATCCTCGCGAGATCGATCAAAACCTGGTGGATGCACAGCAGACCAGGCGCGTGCTCGACCGCATCGTGGGCTACCAGGTCTCTCCTTTGTTGTGGGACAAGGTTCGCCGAGGCCTTTCCGCGGGACGCGTGCAAACCGTTGCCCTAAGACTCATCGTCGAGCGAGAGCGCGAGATCAAGGCTTTCTCGCCCGTGGAATATTGGACGCTGGACGCGCATCTGCTGGGGCCGAAGCCTCCGGCATTCGACGCGCGTCTGGTGGGAACAAACCCGAAGACTAACGTCCTCCCCAACGAAGAAGCGGCAAAGCTGCTTGAAGCGGCGCTGCGGGACGCCGCCTGGACCGTGCGCTCTGTGGAGACGCGCGAGACGCGTCGCAATGCGGGTGCGCCGTTCACCACCAGTAAATTCCAGCAGGATGCGTCGCGCAAGCTGGGCATGAGCGTGAAGCGCGCGATGATGCTCGCGCAACGGCTCTATGAAGGCGTCGATCTCGGCGACGAAGGCACGGTCGGCCTCATCACCTACATGCGAACCGATTCGACTCGCGTCTCGAACGAGGCGCTGGCGGAGGCGCGCGCGCTGATCGAGCGCGATTATGGAAAGCAGTATTTGCCCGATCAGCCAAACGTTTTCAAATCCAAGCAGCAGGGAGCGCAGGAAGCGCATGAAGCGATTCGTCCGACAGAGGTTTCGCGGCATCCCGATGGGCTGAAGCAGTATCTGCACGAAGATGAGATGAAGGTTTACAAACTCATCTGGCAGCGTTTCCTTGCCTCGCAGATGGCGCCGGCGGTCTTCGATCAGACAACGGTGGATATCGATGCGGCGACGAATGGCGACCGGCATCAGTTCCGCGTGACCGGAACGGTGCCGAAATTCGACGGCTTCTTGAAGGTCTATGAGGAAGCCAAGGACGCCAGGGACGAGGAAGAAGAGGCGTTAAAGCACAAGCTGCCGCCTCTGGTCGAGGGGCAGAAACTCAAGCTGAGAAGCCTCAAGCCGGAGCAGCACTTCACCGAACCGCCTCCGCGTTTCAACGAGGCGTCGTTGGTAAAGGAGCTCGAGGAACGCGGCATCGGAAGACCTTCGACTTATGCCACCATCCTGAGCACGATCCAGGAACGCCAGTACGTGCAGAAGACGCCGGGTCGCGGTGGAAAATTCACCCCGACGGAAATCGGCATGGTCGTCACCGATCTGCTGGTTGACAACTTCAAGGACATATTCGATCCACAGTACACGGCGCGTCTCGAAGAAGAACTCGACGAGATCGAAGACGGCAAGCAGAAGTGGACCGCCGCGCTGCGGGAGTTCTACGACAAGTTCGAGCGAGGATCTCTCCTACGCTGAAAAGCACATGGAAAACATCAAGCGCATGGAGAAGCCGACAGACCAGAAGTGCGAACGGTGCGGCGCACCGCTGGTATTGAAGTGGGGAAAGCACGGCTCGTTCTTCGCCTGCTCCACCTACGACAAGAAGGATGCGAACTCCTGCACCTTTACCAAGGAAAACCCGATCAACCTCACCGACCTCGACGGGGCCGAGATGCAGGGAACGCAGGAGGAAGAGTACTGCGAGAACTGCGGCCGTCCGATGGTGCTCAAGCGCGGGCGCTTCGGGCAGTTCATGGCGTGTACCGGGTATCCGGATTGCAAGACCACGAGGCGGCTCGATCAGGGAAAGAGAATTCCCGATGTTCCACTTGACGAAAAATGTCCGCAGTGCGAACGCAATCTAGTGTTGCGCCACGGACGGTTTGGAGAGTTCGTCGCCTGCTCGGGATACCCCGAATGCAAATGGGTAAAGCAGAACTTTATCGGGATGAAATGTCCGAAGTGCAAGGACGGTGAACTGGTCGAAAAGAAAGCGCGTCGTGGAAATTTCTTTTACGGCTGCGCCAACTATCCTAAGTGTGATTTCACTTCGGCAACCAAGCCGGTGGCGGAGACCTGCCCCAGCTGCGGCAGTTCATATCTGGTGGAAAAGATAACCAAGGACGGCACATTTCTGGTCTGTCCGAACGGCAAGGCCACGTCGCCGGCGAAAGGCAAAGGCAAGAAGAAGGCTGCGCCCATCGAACTGGCAAAGCCGTGCGATTATTCCCGCCGGGTGGCACCGCCGGCGGAAAAGGCTTCGGCCTGAGCATCGCCCGCTTAACTGGGCTCGAGAGCGGTTTCCTTGTTGGTAAGGTGGCTCACGAATTTGTTCTAGACCCATTCCACCGTTGGTGCATCGCATTGTTCACAAAAGGCGTCATCCCGACCGAAGCGAAGCGGAGTGGAGGGATCTTGTGGTTCTGCAGCAAGAAGAACACACAAGATTCCTCGACTCGCGACACAATGCGTCACTCGCTCGGAATGACGTTCATCTCTCGGGGCACAGCATCTCCCCAACTGTTCTAAACCCCAGCCCCGCCGGTTCTCGGCGGGTTTGGATTTTCATTCACCATGGAGGCAGCATGGAACCACGAAGCGCCACTCCCGACGACGCCAAATTAATCCTGAAGCTTTACGACCTCCGGCGCGAGCCGGTGATGCGCAAAGCAAGAGATTTCGTAAACACCTTCTTCCCGCAGTCGGCGGACGAAGTTCTGCGGCTGATGCAGGCCTGGGGAACCGACGAGAACGCATACATGCGCCAGGTGGTCAGCTACTGGGATATGGCTGCGAGTTTGGTTTTGCGGGGCGCGCTGCATGAAGAGCTGTTCCTCGATAGCGCCGGCGAAATGATCTTCACTTTCTCCAAGTTACATCCCTTTCTTCCCAAGATCCGCGAGGGCATGGGGGCGCCGGAATTCCTCAAGAACATAGAGACCTTGTTGAATCGCAGCGAGGCTGCGCGCGCAAAGGTCAAAGCGACCCTGGAGCGTGTACGGGTGATCTCCGAAATGCGCAAGAAGATGGCAAAAGGCTGAGCCCCTGGCGAACTCCGCTCAGCTCAGATAGTCGCGTATATACGGATCTGTCGAGTTGGCCAGTTCGCCCGCGGTGCCCTGGAAGATAATCCGGCAGTCGCGCAGCAGGATGAAGCTGGTGTGCATATTGACATGCCCCCCCTCGGGGACCTGTTCCATCCTGTTCGTCTGCCGGTTGAAGTTGTGCGTGGCCATCAGATACGCATCTTGCAGCCGGTGTGTAACCAGTAGCGCGCTGGTTTTGTAAACGTCCCTCTGTTTAACCAGCAATTCAATGATCGTGGTTGAGGTGACCGGATCGAGTCCGGCGGTTGGCGAATCGTAGAGCAGGACTTGCGGTTCGGCGATGATTGCGCGCGCGATGGCGACTCGCCGCCGCATCCCGCCTGAAAGCTCGGAAGGGTAGAGTCCGACTGTGCCTTCCAGCTCCACGAACCGCAGCGCCTCGACTACGCGGCGGTGAATTTCCGCGTAAGCAATGTGCTCTTCGTAGAGGCGGAAGGCGACGTTTTCCTCGACCGTGAGCGAATCGAACAGGGCGCTCTCCTGGAAGACCATGCCCATCATTCGGCGCAACTCGAACAGGTCGTCTTCCTTCAACTGCGTGATTTCGTGGCCGAGGACGTAGATCCGCCCGCTGTCCGGCTTGATGAGCCCAAGCGCAAGCTTAAGGATAAGTGTCTTGCCCGAACCGCTCACGCCCAGCAGGATTTTGGTTTCGCCGTGATCAAGCGCGAAGGAAACTTCTTGCAGCACCGGCTGTCCTCCAAAGCCGATACTGACTTTTTCGAAAACGATGGTCTGCCGGGCATCGTTGGCCGCGGGGCCGCTCTTAGCTCCGTTCGCCATATCAGCCGTTGGGAAGGATCACGATCAACAATCGTGTCAGGAAGAAGTCGATGACGAGGATTAGAACGCTGGCGGCAACCACCGCCTGGGTGGTGGCGCGGCCAACGCCCTGTGTGCCGCCGCGGGCGCTCAATCCGTAGTAGCACCCGATGGTGGCGATGATAAAACCGAAGAACACGGGCTTCGCCAACCCCATCGTTACGTCGCCGAAGTCGAGCGCGCGCCAGGCGTAGTTCCAATATTCATTCGAGTCCAGCCGCAGCAGAAACACTGCCACCATGGACCCGCCGGACAGGCCCACCAGATCGGAGATGATGGTGAGGAAGAACAGCATGACCATGGTCGAGATGACCCGGGGCGTAACCAACTTCTTGCCCGGATCGGTGCCGAGCGCACGCATGGCGTCAATCTGCTCTGTGACCTGCATCGAGCCCAGTTCGCTGGCCATCCCACTGGCGTTGCGGCCCGCCACCATCAAGCCGGTGAGCACCGGTCCAAGTTCACGCACCATGGAGAGCGACACAAGCTGCCCGGTAAACGACAACGCGCCGAAGCGGGTCAATGAGTTCGCACTCTGCAACGCCAGCACCGCCCCGGTGAAGAAGCCGGTCAGAATCACGATTGGCAGCGAGCCAACGCCGATCACGTCGGCCTGCTGCAACATATCCGCAAAATAACGCGGTTGCTTGAAGAGGTTTGTGAGGGAATGCCAGGAAAGCAGAGCGTATTCCTGAACTGACAGGATCTTTTGCTTGGCAAACTCCGTTGGCGAGAAGAGTTCCATTCTGAATGTGGCTGGAAAGCTTGGACCACAAAGTTTGGCCCACCATTTACCGCATTGGCTGGCCGCTGAAAATACTGCTGGAAATATAACAGATGCGGTCCAAGATTTGCGTGCGGGCTTTCTCCTTAGCCAATGCCGACCTTCGACAGATATAGCCAGGTGGAACTCGGTCGTGGGCTCGACGCAAAATGGTCCATGGTAATATCAGGGTGCTGCCCGGTAAGTTTGCCCCATCTGTCGGGGTCTCCGGCAAGAACTGTTTTTTGGCCACGACGCGTCCGGGGACCCGGAATCCGGTGAAAGCTTCGGCAACTGCGACGAAACTGCCATGATTGGCGGAGTCCGGTTGCAGGCTGCGGCAAAGACTTTGAGGAGAAGGAAATGGCGAAGATTGCGAAGACTGCAGACCGCAAGAAGGTGATGGACACATCCAAGAGCACCGATTGTCCAAAGTGCGGCAAACCGACCCGAATTGTGAAGCGCGTTAAGGATCGCGAGCGCAACATCCCAGGCGGAGTTTACATCTCCTGCTCGGCTTGCGACTTCTACGAGAAGCTCTAACCCATAAGAAAACCTCCGACCTGGAGTTCGTCCCAATGGGCGCAAGTGCGCCGCCCCGACAACATTTGACGGAATCCAGTTCAGCAATAGCGAAACGCGCCCGCTTTGTGGCGCGTTTTTCATTGCCCTCGGGTGCCCCACGTTCCGCCCCGCTGTTGGGCTAACGTGGGGTAATTGCATTTCCTTGGTTCTGCGTCTTCAGCGTCCCCCTAGGGTCTAACTGGGCTGATTCTCATTGATTCTCTAAGCACTCTAATGGGCCAAAAAGCGATGGCAGTATGGTTAATAAGGCAAAAGCAGAGTAGATGCTTAGAACTTTACCCGATATGCGTGGACGCGCCAGGCCGGTAAAAAGGAATGGTCCCCCAATTCGACACGCGCCACTATGCATAACTTAAGAATGCCATCGAAACAGCTTTACAACGAGAGAGAGGCCTCCGAGGCACTCGGTATTGCTCTCCCATTACTTCATGTCATCCTTGACGCACACATCTTCAATGACGGGACCCCCCGCCCCGAAAACGTCGAGTTTACCTCATCGGACCTGCTGATGATCTCCTATTGGGTGGAAAAGACATCCATGGAGAACGTTCTCGCAATGCCGTCGAGAAGTTAGCCAGCATGGCTGGAGCGAACTGCTCCCGAGTGTTTCGGGAATGCTCCAGCTGTTCTCTTCCTTGCTTAGAGCGCTTCCCGAGATGCTGTATCCGGAAATCAACGTCATTTCGAGCGAGCGCCGTGTTTTGGCGCGAGTCGAGAAATCTTGTGGTTTGCCGAAAAACACAAGATCTCTCCGCTTCGCGCTTGAATAGCTTCTTGCTTATCGACTGCAATCGGGTACGCAGCTTGGCTGCTCCGGCCTGCGGGCGCTAGGCGCTCCGGTCGGGATGACGCCTTTCGGGAACACCGGATATAGCAACTGAGGAACCGCTCTCGACTTTCGCAGGAACTTCCTGCGTACCTTGGTAAATTTTGCCTTCATCGCCTCTCCCTTTTGAACGTCGCTCTCCGGTGAAAGCGCCCAAAACCGGCATTTGTGCGCCCAGGGCAAATGGCACCTTGCTTGCGATACCAACAAGGCAGTGTCGGGAGGTATCGGCGATGGCTGAGCGCGCGCGGGAAGTATCACAGGATTTTTGGCGGCCGGCAAATACGCCGCGCGTGGATGTTAACCCTGCTTTATCGACGGCATGCTGCGCAAATTGCGGTGCCGAGTTTGTGCTTGGCGCCCGTTTCTGCCACGTCTGCGGCGCCCTGCGAGAGCCTTTGGCGGAGCAGAGCCCGCGCTGGACGCGCTGGTTCGAGATTGAGAGCATGCGCGAGAAGCTGGGCCTCAACCTGGCCTCATTTCTTCTCTTCGCCGCGGCATGCATGTGCGCTCTTGGCGCAATCCTCAGCGGCCTGATCTATCGTGCTGACACGATTGTTGAGTGGCAGGCCGTGCAGACGTGGCGGATCGAGTGGATGTTAGCTTCCGCCGTGGCTCTGCTGGCCGGCCTTCTGCTGAAAAAGCCCGCAGCCTAGAGCGGTTCCTTAGTTGCTATATCCGGTGTTCCCGAAAGGCGTCATCCGTCAGCGCACGGCTTGGGTATTGTCGGGAGCCAGCTCCAGGATCGAAATTGAATCTGCAGAATAGCTCGTTCCGTCGAAGATGGCGTGTGCCGTCACCTTGGCTCCAACCCGGAGCCGATCATTTTCGAGAATCTGTGCTCGGTTGTAGTGGAGTTCGTAATTCCGCTGATCGCTTTGATTATCGATGGCCAGCAACCCTTGTCGCCCGTCCACATTTGTAATCCGTCCGACAAAGACGTAGCTGCTTCCGGGTACGGCCAAAATGTAGACCTCGTCCGCTATCCCGCCCTTGCGGCCCGGAGCGAAAACCACCTCGATCAGCGCGCCGGGAATAAAATCGCCGGCCCTCGCAGCGCCATTCTTCTTGTGGAGCGTGGTGCGGTCCGAGATGGAAAAGCTAATCGTCTGTGAAGTCAAGCTATCGCGCATCTGGACCACTTGAGTCGCCGGATCGAAACTCACGACCTGGCCATGTGCCTCCATCGGTCCAGTGCCGGTTTCCACCCGGATGGTGCGAGCGAAGACCTTGTGCTCAAGGGTCATCGTATCCACATAGACACGGTCGCCGCGATGGATGCCGAGCACGGTTGCGGCACTGCCATTGCGATAGATGTGGGAGCGATCGTCGAACAGAATGCTCACTTCTTTGCCACCGCCGAACGGTTGAATCAAGACGCGATTCCGGACCGCATCGACTTTCTTTACCGTCCCGCCGATCAGGCTCATGGACTTGTTCGGCAGCGGCCCGTGGTCAAGAATCGGGTCGGGCGCGGTATCCGTTTCGGGGATGATCTCCGTGTGGGGCCCGGTCGGCGCTCCGGCGGACTGCTTCTCAATGGCAGTGGGCGGAGCCGGTTCGGCGTTTTGCGCCTGCGCCAAAAGAACTGAGACCAGGAGCAATGCAAGGGCGGGAAACAGTCGATTCATCTTGTCCTCGGGGCTGACCGTGAAAGGGGCTGAACCCTAGCAGCGGCAGGAATGAGAAGCTCTGCCCTTGCTATTGGATGCAGCGAATCGAGGGATCGTTTGCAGCCCGCATGGAGCCCGACGGAGAATCGGGAGACACACAACAAAAAGTGCCTTTTGCCCATCCAACCAAAAGCAGCCCGGCAGGTCCCCCGGGATGCCGAGGGTGACGCCGGTTTCAGCCGGTTAACACCGCGATTCAGGTAATGACAGTGCAGTTTCCGGAGGTCTGATGCCTTCTCCGCAGGTGCTACGTTCCCCGCGTTTGGTCGCTTTGGTTTTCGTCCTGTTGGCCGCCACGGCGTGCTTGGCAGGCGATATCCGCATTCCGCTGCCCAAGAGTTCCAAGCCAACGCCGGTTCAAAAACTCAATCAGGAAGGTGTGCAGGCGGTCCAGAAGCACGATTACGCAAAGGCCAAAAAGTTCTTCTACAAGGCGTACCTGATCGATCCCAACGACCCCTTCACGCTCAATAATTTGGGCTACATCTCCGAGATGGAGGGCGATCTGGACCGGGCTCAGCGCTTCTATGCGCTGGCAGCCGAGCATCCGTCGGAGGCGGCTGTCGCCAAGGCTTCGGACAAGGCTGTGCTTGGCAAACCGGTGGATCAGATAGCCGGTAACGCAGGCGACCAGCAAATGGAGATCAACCGCCTCAACGTCTCCGCCATCGGCCTGCTCGAGCGAGATCGGGTCTCCGAGGCCGATCAGATGCTGCAAAAGGCGCTGGCGCTCGACTCGAAGAACCCCTTCACCCTGAACAATCTGGGATATGCCAAAGAGAAAGAAGGAGAGCTGGAACAGGCTCTGACCTTCTACCTTCGCTCGGCCGGGATCAATTCCAAAGAACCGATTATTGTGGCGATGAATAAGAGCTGGCGGGGCAAGGGCATCAGCTCGGTAGCTGCCGAAAACGCCAGGAAAGCGCAACAGGCGCTCGATCACGAGCAGGACGTGGCGGCCAGGGTGGCGAGGCTGAACCTGAAGGGGGTTTCGGCCCTCAACCGCAACGACCGCCGACTCGGCCTGGAATACTTTCAGCAGGCCTATACGCTGGACCCCAAAAACGCCTTCACCTTGAACAATATGGGCTATGTCGCCGAACTGGAGGGCGATCGCGAAACCGCCAGCTTCTTCTATGGCAAGGCCCTGGAAGCCCGAAAATCGAACGTGCGCGTCGCCACAGCCACCCGAAAAGAGATGGAGGGACAGAAACTTGGCGTGGTCGCCACCACCAACGATCAGGCGGTAGACGCCGCCGAGCGCACCCAACAGGAGATTCGCCGTCGCCAGGGCACTCCCCCGGCTCTGCTGCGGCGCGACAACACTCCTGTCGTCGATACTGCTCCGCCTGAGCCTCCGCCGGCCCAGCGCCCGTGAACTAAGGCAGGTCTGAACAAGTGAAGGTTTTGAAGGGTACGGGCTTCACCGGCTGCTGAAAAACGCGCCGAAGCAACGAGCGAGGCGCTACGGAATGTGTGCAGCATAAACTCGTTACATCACGGGCGGTATCTTCGAAGTGCGCGAAATCTGTTTTTCAGCAGCCCGTTCAGCCCGTACGTAAGAGCAGCAAAACCATGAGGCTTTAGCCTCTGAGGGATTTCGGCTAGAGCGCTTCCCGAGATGCTGTATCCGGAAATCAACGTCATTTCGAGCGAGCGCCGTGTTTTGGCGCGAGTCGAGAAATCTTGTGGTTTGCCGAAAACACAAGATCCCTCCACTCCGCGCTTGAATAGCTTCTTGCTTATCGAGTGCAATCGGGTACGCAGCTTGGCTGCTCCGGCCTGCGGGCGCTAGGCGCTCCGGTCGGGATGACGCTTTCGGGAACACCGGATAATGCAACTGAGGAACCGCTCTAGCAAGGCTTGTTCAGGGTTTTCCTAACCACTTATCCCCACTCCCCGTCATGGCCGCTTTTGCAGCGGCCACAGATGATTGATCGGGCCCGTCCCTTGGCCTAACGGCTCGGCCGTCTGAATAGCTCGAAATACGTATTGCTGGGCGCGAGCCACTGCTTCGGGAAGCGAAGCTCCAAGCGCCAGAGAGCAAGCAAGTGAGGCGGCAAAAGCGCAGCCCGTGCCGTGGGTCGAGCGCGATTCGATTCTCCGGGAAGGAAAAGCCCGGACCTGGAGTTGTGCTCCGGGCCGCCACAAGAGGACATCGGTAGGCTTTTCCAGGTGCCCGCCCGTAACCACAACCGCCTTGACCCCGCTATCCAGCAGTACCTCCCCGGCGGCAATGGCCCCCCGGAGCCTCGGATCTGCGTCTGGGTCTATGAACCGGGCGGCAGCCGGCGACGGCTCAGGGACGGGAAGCCCGCTCAGCATCACAACCTCATCGACATTCGGGGTCACGACCGAGATAAGCGGTAGCATTCGGCCCTTGAGAAGGGCCACCCCGGCAGGATCGAGTAACTCCGCTCCCGAACTCGAGCGAACAACCGGGTCCAGGACCACGTTTGGCGGGCGGGTGCTCTCAAGGAATTCCAACACCGCTTCCACCACCGCGGCTGAGCCGAGCATTCCAATTCGAACCGCGCTTACCGGGAGGTCCGCCGCAAGTTCCCGGAGCGTGGCCCGTACAATCTCCGGTTTTACGGCTTCGACGGCCCGGACGCCCTGCGTCGTCTGTACCGTCAGCGCCGTAATACAAGTGGCGCCGTAGCATCCGTGGGCCGCAATCGTCTTGATATCCGCAGTAATTCCCGCGCCGGAGCACGGATCGAAGCCGGCGATTGAAAGCACCACCGGAGGGTTATCCATCTGAGTCACGAATCAACCCTAGCGCAAACGGATTCCACTGCAAGCGAAAACAGCTCATCGGAGGTTTCAAAAGCTCGCGACATTTCAGCGCGTGACCAGTTTATAGGCTATTTGTAGCTAAAGGTGGTGTTTTCAGCCCGAATTGGTCCGGTACCGCGAATTATTGCCCTTGCCCCACGCAACCGCATCCCTACCCAAGTCCCATCCTTTTACTTGGTATTGCGGTAGGGCCCTTTGAAACAGTGACCCGGCCCCAGCCAAGGAAAGTCTGAACAAACGAAGGTTTTGAAGGGTACGGCCCCGACTAAGGAAAAGGTTTTGAAGGGTACGGGCTTTAGAGGCTGCTGAAAAAGTACTTTATGAGGGTGTCATCCTGAGCGAAGCGAAGGATCTGCTGTTTGCGCGTGCTGAAAAGAAAGCAGATCCTTCGGCAATAATATACTTGACAGACTAACCTTTGGTGGCTACTCTGCTTCTAAGTGAGCAGGAGTGAGAACGATGAAAGTCCCAAAGACCCTGCAAGAAGCCATTCAGCACTTCACCGACTTTGATAACTGCCGTGAGTTTATGATTGCCGTACGCTGGTTAGATGGCAAGGTACGTTGTCCCGCGTGCGGTTCTGAGAAGATCATCTATCTCGCGAATGCGCGTGTCTACAAGTGCAATGAGAAAGCATCCCAAGCCAGAAGTTCTCGCTCAAGGTGGGAACCGTGTTTGAGGATTCCCCGATTGCCCTTGAGAAGTGGCTTCCCGCAGTCTGGATGCTCTGCAACTGATAAGAACGGCGTTAGCTCATACGAGATTTCACCGCGCTCTTGGCGTCACTCAGAAAAGCGCATGGTTCATGCTGCATCGCATTCGGCTTGCGATGCAGAGCGGATCGTTTATGAAACTTGGCGGAGGCGGCAGCAGGTTGAGGTTGACGAAACCTTTATCGGCGGCAAGCCGGAGAACCTGCACAAGCGATCGCAAACTTCGATTGAATCAGGCTCGTAGCTTGCAGGTGCGTGGCGACATTCGACCGGAAAGACTGCCGTTCAAGGGAATCCTTGACCGTGAGCAGCGCAAGGTTAGAGCGTTCCGTGATTCCGAACGTCCGGCGCGATACCCTGCAATCTGCGGTTCTGGAGCAGGTTGAGCACGGCTCCAAGGTCTACACCGATCAAGCGCAAGCCTATGACGGGATCTGATCGAACAAGTTACGCGCACGAAGTCGTGAACCACATGAGAAGATACGTCCGTGGGCAGGTTCACACTAACGGCCTTGAGAACTTCTGGAGCCTGCTGAAACGCGGCTTGAATGGAACCTACGTTGCCGTGGAGCCTTATCACTTGGGGCGCTACGTCGATGAGCAGGTATTTCGCTACAATAATCGGGCGACTAATGATAATCCCTTCAACGACTCTGACCGTTTCTTTCTGGCAATGTCGCAGATTGTTGGCAAGCGGCTCACTTACGCGGAATTGACTGGCAAGGTGGGAGAAACGATTAACTAATCCTGTTCGCGTGGAAGCGCGGGAAGCGGAAGCGTGTTTAGGCTTCCGCAACTTCGCGGCTTTTTCAGCGTCCAGTTTGGCCTTGATCTCCGAATGGGGAACGGCAACGAGACGTGTCATAAAGTTTTTGAACCGGGCGAACTCTCCCGCATCACTCTTGGCCGGGTTTGCGGGGAGTTTCATGGTGTGCCCTCTCACTAGAAAGAGAGGGTATACCAGTGGTGTGCCCGAGTCAAATAGCAGATTAGCTGTCGGACGTCAAGCGTTCTTCCCTATCAACGACAGTCAGAATTCCCGACGGATGTAACTAGTTCTTCCTCTCCTTTCCTTGCTTGAGATGTTGTTGCCGGCAGGGCCGGAGCGGAGCCCCGTAGGGGCGGAGCGGAGGGCCTGCCGGCAACAGCCGGGCGCCGACCACTCACTTTGTTTCGCCGCTGTCGGGTGCCGTATCCCGATTCTTCTTGGCTTGTTCCATTCGGTAACTCGGGATGTTTAGCTCCAAGATGACGCAGTGATGCACGAGTCGATCAATGGCTGCCGCAGTGGTCATTGGATCCTTGAAGATCCCCTCCCACTTTGAGAACGGTAGATTGCTTGTCAGCAGAACGCTACCGCGCTCGTAACGCTCCGCCAGCAGTGTGAACAGTACCTCCATCTCCTCCCGGCTCTGCTGAACATATCCCATTTCGTCAATAATGAGGCCGTCGTGCTTGGCCAGTTTCTTGATCTCTTTGCTCAGCCTCAGATCCCGCTTGGCTACCAACAGGTCTTGCACCAGCATGGCGCAGCTTGTGTATTTCACCCTGCGCCCTTGGGCGATCAGTTCATGGCCGAGGGCGCACAATAAGTGGCTCTTGCCCGCTCCGGGATTTCCGAATACGAGCAAATTCTCCTTGCAGTCCAAGAAGCTTCCGTCTAATAGCATCTTCAGCTGTCGCCCGGCCTTGGCGGGTAAGCGCTTCAGATCGAAGTTGGCCAACGTCTTTTCCCGCGGCAGTTCCGACTCTCGCAACAACTTGACGATGCGATTGCGTCGCCGAGCTTCGCACTCACGTTCGGCTAACTCCAGCAGGTATTGCTCGTAGCTGAGGGTTTCTTTCTCGGCCTGTTGTGCTGCCTCTTCGAAAGCGGCGCGCATCGTCGGCAGGTGCAGTTCCTTCAGGTTCTCCAGCAACGCCGTTCTGATCTGAGGCGCCGCGCTCATTGCAACACCTCCCGCACATCGCACAACTGGTCAAACAGCCCGAGGTCGACTGCGGCCACCTGCACATCCCGGATGGCATCACCGCGGTGGAAGCCAAGCATGGCCTCGATTCGCTCAGCACTGATTTCCTCGATTCCTCCCTCCAGCAAGGAACGCAATGCCTCGTCTACCTGGACCTCGCTGTCTTTGGCTGCCAACTCCAGAATCTTCAGATACTCCTTGCTGCCCTTGGGCTTGCCAAGCTGACACTGAAGCACATCGAACACCATGCGGAATCGGCTGGTCGGAAACAACTCATCACGATAACGGTAGTTCTCGAAGGCCCCGGGCTTGCGCACTAGCCAGTCGATAATGTGGCGGTAATCAACACGATGTTTCCGCCGTCCGCGCAGGCGCGGCATCTGCTCAACCTTTTTCTGGCCATACCAAACTTCCACATGATCCATGTACAGGCGTGCTTCCACCTGCTCGCCGATCAACCGGCTTGGCACTGAGTACGCATTCCGATCCGCGTAGATCAAACTGCCCGAATCCACCTTCACCCGCTCTCGCTTGCAGGACTCCATGCGGCGCTCAGGGAGCAGTCTCATAACCTTCATCTCTTCTGCGAGTCGTTGCTTGCGCCCAGCGTTTAAGCGATCGAACAACATCCGCAGAAACCGCTGATACGCTTCCATGCTGGCGAAGTCCCGACTGCCGCGCAGCATCAGTTCCTGCGCTATCGCCCGTTTGAAACGATGGTGCCGCTGCTCTACATCGCCGTTCTCATTGCCATGACCGGCTTGCGTTTTTTCAGCCTCCAGTCCGTAATGGCGCATCAGGCCCTTATAGCGCTCCGTGAACTCGACTGGATCGCTCGTGTTGCTAACCGCTGTCGATAGCCGATCGGTCCGATGCCGCTGCGGAACCTTGCCCAGTTCCCATACCGCGTTCTGGAGTCCTTCACAAAGACTCTCGAAGCTTTCCGAATAGCACACTGTTCCCGCTTCCCAGTTCGAGTACGTCAGCACGAAGTGATAGATCAAGTGGGGGAAGCTCTGTCCTTGGATCGTGATGCCCAGCTCTTCCATATGGGTGAAGTCCGACGCTCCCAGTCGGCCTGGCGAATGTTTCTGCGTGAAAAACACCTCCTTGGCCGGTCCCTCGGTCGCCCGCCAACCCTTCACACGACGCTGCAACGTGCGCAACTGCCCGTCGGCAAACTCGCCTGGGGAACGCCGCTGCAAAAACTCGAATATCGTCTTGGCTTCCAGCCCGGCGTTGATTTCCAGAAGCTCGCAAATCTCTCCCCAGACTTCGATGAATGGGTCCGGTTGATTCCGCCACCGCGGTGCTACCGGCAATTCGCTCGGCAGCTTTCCCAGACGCCGATACTTGCGCGCTGTCTTTGCGTCCATTCCCGCCTTCGCTGCCGCCGTTTCTTGATTTCCCGTTGTCTTCACCAACACAAATAACCTCCGAACCTGCTTGTCAGTGACCAATCCGCCTCCGTCCATAAGACCGGAACCAGCTTGGCTCAATTTGTGGTTGGATCGGGAATTCTGACTGTCGCCAGCCGGGAATTTCTATTGTCGCCCGTCAGATTAGCGATCTAGCGCGGCTCATACATCCGAGTGCAAGAGGACATAAGATTGTGGCCGTTCTTAAGTTCCAGTTCGATGAAAGCTACGGCTCACGCGCCATGTGTGTCGGTGGATGGCTGGCTAATGAACTCGAATGGAAGCGATTCGAGCGGATGTGGGCAAAGCGGCTCGCGTATATCAATTCGAGAAATGCGCCAAACCAGCAAGTCGAAAGATTCCACGCCGCGCCATTGAACGCCCTCGACAACGAGTTCGAGAACTGGGATCGGCCAATGAGCATCGCTTTCTCCAAGAAGTTTATGTCCACCATCCAAAAGCGAGATATGCAGGCTATTTGTATGGCAACCGACATGAATGCCATTCTTGAGGTTTTCCCCGACACTGACAAGGAAAATGTACAGGCCAAAGGATATGCTTTATGCATTAGGCATATGCTAGTTGAAATCGGCCACACCATGAGCGAGCACTATCCAAACGATCAAGTCTTAATTGTCCACGAAAGAGGAAATTGGGATGTGGAAGCGTTGGAAGCCTATAACCGAATGGTGGATGATGTCCGATGGGAGTTGAGAAAGTTCTTTGTCGGCATTATCCCAATGCCATGGGAACAATCAATCGGCCTTCAACCCGCCGATATGATTGCTTATGAGACTTTCCGCTTTGTCACCGACACAGTGATGCCCGAGACTGAAAAGATGCGCGATGCACTCCGGGCTATCTTTGAAAGAAAGCTAAAGGTTAACGCCAAGTATATTCATGCTGGAGTTCTGAGAACACTAAAGGAACTTATAGAGGCAGAGGCGTAATTATATGAATTGGCTGCTGATTATCATAGGCGTTCCGGCACTCATCCTCTGGAAGTTGCTTTATTTGCGCGACAAGAGAGAAGAACGGGACGAACTTGTAAAAGCCATTCGGGAAGAACTGCATCAGGTACGAGACGAGATTCTCGAAGAGATTCGCTCGGTTAATAAATAGAGGGGAACCGCGATGCCTGTTGTGCAAAGACTCTATTTTGTCTGCCCAAAGACCAAGAAAACGCTCACTGCCACAATCACGCCACATGCCGGAAGTGAACTCCCGTCTCGAATCGAAATCATTTGCCATCACTGCAAGGATTTGCACACGTATTCGCGTTCGGACGTGCAGCGTTCAAATCTTGTTTCTCAGAAGTCGAAGGGGAAACGAGTCTTGCGATGATAGAATCGCTGCATTCGTAGTGCAGGCCACACTTCGGACATTCTAGCTTCCAATCGCAGCTAATAACATTCGTGCTTATCGTATAGAGACGCTTTCCACACTCACAGCAAAACGAAATTGTGGGGAATCTTTCTTCCATTGGGCGCACCTCATGCTATGATTTGGCGACGCCCAAACCTAGAATCCCCGCCCTGGCAGGCGGGCGTTCTTTTGCCTGATTAAATCACACCCCTGTCACGGCATCAACAACTAGTGCGCTTGACAGCTATGATTTAATCACAAATAGAAAAGCCCCGGTGCCAGCCGGAGCCTTAAAGGGTTCACGCATCCACGCGAATCTTCGCATGGAGTGTGTTGAACGTGCAAGCAAAAATTGAATCTAATCCCGAACAAGCAATGATCGAAGGTTTGCAACGCCTGCGGGAGAGACTGGCTTCTGTCCACTCGTCGCTTTGGCCTGACTCTCCTCGTCCACAGCTTTTAGGTAACACTGATACATATTCGGTTCGTACTTCTGAAGAGCCGTTTCAAGTGCCTTAATCCGCACCTGAGAGTCGGCTATAGCGTTCCCCATATCGGCTAGGGTTTTCAGAAGCATATCAGCAGCAAGCGAGTTCATTTGTTTCCTTTCCGCCAGTGACTTTCCCTCACTGGCTATTTTTAGCCATCCATTCTACCCTGAAAGTCAGTCAAATATATTATTGCCGATCCTTCGGACGCGCACAATCGGCGCGACCTCAGGATGACACTCTACGACTTTTTCAGCAGCCTGTTCAGCCCGTATGTAAGACCAGCAAAACCTAAGGAGGCTTTAGCCCCTGAGGGACCTCGGTTCTGCGAGCAAGGCTCGTTCAGAGTTTCCCCCAAATGAAGGGTGCGATGGTGAAAGGCTGCCTTTGGGATACTCTGCTTTTTGCTTAGCACAATCGCATCGAAAAGGCAAGCAAAAATTCAGGGTTTCTCCTTAGTTATTGACCGTAAGTCTCTATTGCACCTAGAATTAGAAGGTCGCCTGTTTAAGGCGACTGGGCCCGTGCCGTAACTGTAACTCGGAAATTTGAAAGACGAGGTATTGGATGCGACGAGTACTGACCCAATCGATGCTGGCTGCTGTTCTGGTCAGTACCTTGGGCGCGGCACCCAGCCTGCACGACTACACGGTCAAGCGCATAGCCCCAAGGCTGACTGAGGCTAAGCCAGCCAAGCCCTACCAGGTGGGCAAAGCATCGTGGTATGGCGAATTGTTCAACGGCAAGGCGACTGCCAGCGGTGAAACCTACGATATGTTTAAGCTCACTGCCGCGCATCCGGAGCTGCCTCTGGGCAGTTTCGTACGGGTCACCAATCTGAACAATTCGCGCTCTGTTATCGTCCGAATCAATGACCGGGGGCCGGTTACGCCGGGCCGGGTGATTGATCTTTCCTATAAAGCGGCGGAAATCCTGCAGTTCAGTCGCAAGGGCATCCAGAAGGTCAGGCTAGACGTTGTTGACCAGAACGCCACGATGCTAGCCGCCAACAATCCTTCCCGTTACCTCAGGGCCGCAAGCGAATAGGCTCGCGGACTCTTTCTGGGCAGCGACCTTGAACGAAACGAAATAGGGACATACCTCCCTGGTTTCGCCGAAACCTAATCCTTTCGTCCGCTTTTGAGTTCGGGTAGACTCTATATTCAGAAGTGAAGATCAGGCAATCAGTACCTCGATTCTGCGTTTTGGCCCTCATCCTGGCGATGATTTCTGTTTCGGCGGTTGCCGCTTCGGAGCGGAACCCCGCCGAAACCCTTCGTTTTGTCCATTTCAATAACAACCCTATCGCGAAAAAGGCCTTCGACGACTTCTACAACCAGGATTATGACCGTGCGATCCGGGGGTTCGAAACCCTGGTAAGAGAACATCCAGACGATCCTTTTGCCACCAACTATCTGCTGTCGGCTGTCCTATTCAAGGAGCTGTACCGGATAGGAGCGCTGGATACGGAAAGTTACGCCAACGACAGCTTCATGGATCGCAAGGCCTCCCGGCCGCTGGACCCTGCCGCAAGGGCGCGAATTCTGGAGTTGGATGCCCGCGCCGAGGCCCAGGCCAATCGATTGCTCGCCCAGAATCCCGACGATGTTGACGCCCTTTACGCCAGGGGTGCTGCCCGCGCCCTGCGCTGCACTTTCATGGGCATGGGCGAAAAAGCCTGGCTCAGCGGGATAAAGGCTGCCATCGCCGCTCGCCGGGACCATGAGCGGGTTTTGGAGCTCGACCCCGACTATGTTGACGCTAAGTTGACGGTCGGGGTTCACAACTACGTGATTGGCAGCATGAGTTGGCCGCTAAGGGTTTCGGCCTCGATTATCGGCATTGGGGGTAACAGGCAGAGGGGCCTGGATATGCTGCGGCAGCTATCCAACGCTGGCTCGCTGGCCAGTCCGGACGCGCAGATTGTGCTGGCGCTGTTCCTGCGCCGGGAGCAGGCCTACGACGAGGCGCTTCGGCTGGTGCAGGGGATGAGCGTCGCTTATCCCCGCAGTTGCATGATTGCCCTGGAATACGCGCATCTGCTGGCGGCGGCGGGCCACGGGCCGGAATCGATCGCCGCCTACCGCCAGATCCTGGTTAACTATAGAGAGAAGAAATATCCGCTTCCCGAGCCGGCCACCGCCGCCTTTTTCCTGGGAAACGCCCTGCGCGGGCAGCACCGTTTCCTGGAAGCTGCCGAGGCCTTCGACTCAGTCGGAACCTATCCTGGTGCCAGCCGCGAACTGATCGAGCGCGCCATGCTTGCCGCAGGCGAGATGTACGACACCATCCAGAAGCGCGATTTAGCGGTCGATCGCTACCAGTCCTTGCTTCTGGCCGGCAACCATACCGGGTCCGCCGAGACCGCCCGCCAACACATGCAGCAGCCGTACCAATACAGGTGAACCACACCGCGCCGTGAAGGTGCCCCACATCTGCCGCAGTTAGCGGATGTGGGACTTGGCTCGTCGGGTACCCCAGGTTCGCCCGTCGTTGGGCTAGAGCGCTTCCCGAGATGCCGTATCCGGGAATCAACGTCATTTCGAGCGAGCGCCGTGTTTTGGCGCGAGTCGAGAAATCTTGTGGTTTGCCGAAAAACACAATATCCCTCCACTCCGCGGCTTGAATAGCTTCTTGCTTATCGAGTGCATTCGGGTACGCAGCTTGGCTGCTCCGGCCTGCGGGCGCTAGACGCTCCGGTCGGGATGACGACTTGCGGGAACACCGGATATAGCAACCGGGGAACCGCTCTAACCTGGGGTAGCTGCATTTCCGTCTGACTCTGCAATGTCAGGGTGGTCCACATTTGCCGCTGTTGGGCTAACGTGGGGTACGGACTATACAGGCTGCCGAAAAACTACTCTCCGAGGTGTCACTAGGCCGGTCCTGAGCGAGAGCGAAGGATCTGCTGTTTGCGCGCGCTAAAAGAAAAGCAGATCCTTCGGTCGCCCGCCCCAAAATGCGCAACTACTGCGCATGCCGGGAACCCCCGCAAAATCGGAGCGACCTCAGGATGACATTCCTACAAGTTTTTCAGCAGCCCATGGGGAAAACAAAAGGCCCGCCGAAGCGGGCCGAATAGAAAAACCATCGTCTTAACTTGCCGATCAGCGAGTTCCCAACTGGGGATTGCTGTGCTCGGCGATGATCTTGCGGGCATTCTCAGCCAATTGCTTGGCTTGCGGCAGCAGATCGAGGGCCTTGGTCACGTTGGGATCGGATTCGGCCTGCACGCGCAAGCCCTCTTCCTGGCCGAACTGACTGATAAACAGCTCGGTCTTTATGCTCGACTTCACCCAGTCGAGGTTATCGGCCAGCTCGCCTTCGGTAAACGGGACCTTCTGATCGCCCAGGTAGTGGCGAAACTCTTGCATGACCCCGTCATCCACCACAAAACCCTTGGCAATGCTCTTGTGGATTGCGATGTAATGCTTGGAGAAGTTGAAGAAAGCATACTTCTGCAGCAAGGTGTCCTGGAACTTGTTGCTCTTGATGGTAGGCAACTTCACGTCGGGCGTGATGCCGCCTCCGCCGTAGACCGTGCGACCGCTGTCGGTCAGCTTTATATCATGGTTCTGGGGCGAGTTTTGCGAGCTGCCGTCCCGGGTGTAATAGTAGTCATAGAGTGAAATGCCGGAATAATCGCGTTGGATGAGTCGTCCGCTTGGGGTGTAATACTTGGCGGTGGTCAGGGCCAAGCCGGTGTTCTCCGACAGCGGATAGACCGTCTGTACCAGTCCTTTGCCAAACGTCGTCTCTCCGACAATCAGGCCACGGTCGTGATCCTGAATCGCTCCGGCGACAATTTCGGCTGCCGAGGCGCTGCCACGGTTCACCAACACGACCAGCGGAAACTCCTTACCGCCGTTTCCGTGCTGGGCGTGGTAGACCTTCTCCGGTGAATTACGTCCGTGATGAGAGACAATCACCTGCCCCTTGCGGAGAAACTTGTCGGCGACGCCCACGCCCTCGCTGAGCAGCCCGCCCGGATTTTGGCGAAGGTCAAGGATCAGGCCGTTCAAATCTCCCATGGCGTCCAATGCCTTGTTCACTTCCTGGTCGGTGGTCTCCTGGAAGCCGCTGATGTGGAGATAGCCGATGCCCGGACGAATCATGAAATGCAAATCGACGCTGTGGCGTGGAATTTCATCGCGGATCACGGCGAACTCGACCGGTTTGTCGGAGCCCTCGCGGACTACCGAAATCTTGACCGCGGTGCCTTTGGGCCCTTTCAGCAGTTCGGCCACTTCGCTGACGCTCATGTTGTCCGTGGGCTTGCCGTCGACCGAGACGATGATGTCGCCTGGACGAATCCCTGCCCGGTACGCGGGAGCGCCCGCAAACGGCGCGATAACAATCACCTTGTTATTGCGCGGGCCGACCTGCATGCCAACTCCGTAATACTTGCCGCTCTGCTCCTCGCGAAGCAGGGCATACGACTTCGGATCGAAGAAGTTGGAGTGGGGGTCGAGCACGCGAAGCATCCCCGGGATGGCTCCGTTGTAAATCGCCTTGTCGGGACTGACGGTCTCGGCATAGTTTTGTTCGACGAGGTCATAGACCTGCGTAAACGAGCGCAAGCTGTCGCGAACGTCATTGTCGCCTGCCGGCGAGCCGGTTCCTATGCGCTGTCCGAAAACCACGCCCAGACAACCGCAAAGCAAGATCACCAGAAACACTACAAAAAAGGAGCGACGAGAACTACCAGCCATCCAAATTGTCCTTCGGCCGCCAGAGTGGCGAGAAACAGGCCCACAACCGTGAAGATTCTAAAAAGTATAGCACGTACAAGCTCGCCACTGGAGCGGAGCCGCGTGCCCGCGAGGTGCTACTGATTCAGATGCAAGTAGCTCTTCCGTGGCTTCGGAAAGATGATGAATTTCTCCCCGCGGCACCCAAAAACTCGTAGCCATTCATTGCTGCCGGGGGTTGGGCGAAGTATCATACAAATATGAACCTCGGAATGCCCGAAATGTTCTTTATCCTTCTGCTCGCCCTGCTGCTTTTTGGGCCGAAGAAGTTGCCCCAGATGGGCCGCGAGCTGGGTAAAGCACTGGGCGAGTTCAAGCGGGCAAGCAACGAGTTCACGAGCCAGCTCCAGACCGAAATAGCGCAGGTAGAGGCCAAGGAGTTAGGGAAGGCGGTTTCCGCCCCGGCCAGCCCGGAGTTTTCGGCCACCATCGAGCCGCGGATTTTGCCGCCCACCGAACCGATCGTCGCCGCCACAGTTGGGCCCTCGAATCCAGCCGCTGTGCAGGGCGAAGACGCCGGCTCGATCAATCTCAACAAGGCCCCATTAAGAGAGTCCAATGCCTGATTTGGCATCTCCTCCTACTAAAACCAGCAAGGATGAATCCTTGCAGTCGATGGGCTTTCTCGATCACCTCGAGGAGCTGCGGCGTCGCATCATCTGGAGCATCGTCTACATCGTGGGCGGCTTCTCCGTCTGCTACTGGTATCACGAAGAGATTTACAACCTAATGCAGCGGCCGATTTTCGAGGCGCTAAAGGCGCACGGGATGCCTCAGACGCTTGTCTATCTGAACCCGACCGAGCCCTTCAACATGTACTTGAAGGTGGCTTTTATCGCCGGGATTTTTGTCGCCTCTCCACTCATTCTGTACCAGGTGTGGCTGTTCATTGCGCCGGGGCTTTACCGCCAGGAGCGGCGTTACGTGGCGCCATTTCTGTTTTCCACCGTAGGCTTGTTCATTGCCGGCGGAGTCTTTGGCTACAAGATGGTCTATCCGGCGGCGCTGGATTTCCTCATCGGTTATGGCCAGCAGTTCGCGCCGATGATCACCATCAGCGAGTACACCAACCTGTTCATGACCATCATCCTCGGCCTTGGGATCGTCTTCGAGATGCCGATCCTGGTCTTCTTTCTGGCCCTGATGGGCGTGGTCAGCGCCGGGTGGATGTGGCATAACTTGCGCTATTCGATTCTTGTAATTTTCATAATTGCCGCCATCATCACCCCGACCACCGATATCATGAATATGTGCATCTTTGCGGCGCCTATGATCGTGCTCTACCTGGCCAGCATCGGGGTGGCTTACGTTGTCCACCCGAACCGGCGCAACCGGAAGAAGAAAAAGGCGTTGAACGAATGATCGGGCAGCATGCGGGCCTGGCGCGAATTTCGCTCAGGCCACCGAAGGGAGCGCGGCGGAAAGCGCTGCGCTCTTTCTCCTGTCTGGTGCCCCACATCTGCCGCAGTCAGCAGATGTGGGACTCGGCGGTCTTGCTAGTGCTGTTGACGGTGCTCTTGATGGGCTGCAAACGCACTGGCGGAAGTGAGCAGGTTGTGATGGGTGACGTGCCTTCCGGCGGCTCGCCCTCCGCACGCTGGCAGCCCACTGCGGCCGATTTCGTCATCCCCAAAGACACTGCGCCCGCGCCGCGCGTCAACCCCAAACGCGCCATGCAGTATGTCCGCGAAACCGTGGACTTCGGCTCGCGCCCCATCGGCAGCCCCGCGCACCAGAAGCTCGAAGCCTATATCCACCAGAAACTAAGCGCCGCGCACGTCACGGTTGCCGATGACGCCTTCACCGCCCAGACCGCCGCCGGCCCGTATCCTATCCGCAACATCATTGCCAAGCTACCGGGCAAGAAGGACGGGATTATCGTCGTCGCCGGCCATTACGACACCAACCTGCCTTTGCCCAAAGCCTACGTGGGCGCCAACGATAGCGGTTCAGACACCGGCCTGCTGCTGGAGTTGGCCGACGTGTTGCGTGGCAAGCCGCTGGAAGGTTACAGCGTGTGGCTGGTGTGGCTGGACGGCGAAGAGGCCACCGTAAAGTGGACCGACACCGACAGCCTTTACGGCAGCCGCCACCTGGCGCAACTCTGGCAGCAGGACGGCACCGCCAAGAAGATCAAAGCCTTTTTGCTGCTTGACATGGTGGGAGACGCCGACCTCAACATCGATCGCGATCTCAACTCAACCGTCTGGCTGGAGGACCTGGTCAGAGATGCGGCTGCCCGTCTGGGCTACCAGTCGCACTTCTTCGCCCGGCAGATCGCCGTCGAAGACGATCACCTGCCCTTTGCTAAAATCGGCGTCCCGGTCGCCGACCTCATCGACTTCGATTATGGCTACGACAACGTCTTCTGGCACACCCCGCAGGACACGCTCGACAAACTCAGCCCCGCCAGCCTGCAAATCGTCGGCGATACGGTGCTCGAAACCATCCGCGCCCTCGATGCACACTAGCGTTTGAGCTAGCTTGGTGCCCCACGTTCGCCCGTTTTTGGCTAACGTGGGGTCGTTCGCCAAGTGCCCAAGTTCCACATCTGCTACTCCTTAGCCGCGGGTGGCCCATTCAAGCCGGGGTCCCCGACAAGCCCTCTGTTGGCTTGTTGGGGTGGAGGAGCGAAGGATCTGCTGTTTGTGTCCGCGGGTGCCCCATTCAAGCCGGGGTCCCCGGCGAGGCTCGGCTCGCTGGGGTGGAAGCCCGCTGTTGGCTTGAGTGGGGTAGTTTGCTTTTTGTAGGGAACTGCCCCCTTTTGAGACAATCCGGCGGCTGGCCCATTCAAGCCAGCAGTTGCAATCTTTTTCCGGCAGCTACCCACTTATGTCTTGCATCAGACTGAGTCTGGTGGTAAACATAAGTGTTAGGCATATGGGCCCAAGTACCGTCCGTGTACTCCTGTGGAGTCGACAAAACTAAGCCGTTCGGCAGCGCCCTCGGAAGAGGTCAGGCTTGCGGCATCTCTTGCCCACGAAATCAATAATCCTCTCGATTCGCTCCTTAATCTGCTCTACCTTATGAAAGCCGAGGCCACCTTCACCGAGAAGGGCGGCCAATATCTGGGGCTCGTGGAGCAAGAGCTACAGCGAATTTCCCAGATCGTTCATGCGACCCTGCACGATCACCGGGATTCGGATGGTCAGAGGGATGCGAACGTGCCTCGATTAATCGGGTCCGTGGTCGATTTCTACAGGTCACGGTTTGCGGCGCGCGGCATCTCGGTCAATACGCGCTACTGTGTCGACGGCGATCTTCCGATCTACGCTGGTCCGTTGCGCCAGGTGTTCGCCAACCTCTTGCTGAATGCCGCCGACGCCATGCCTGAAGGCGGACATTTACAGGCACGCGCCTCCATCGGCCGCGAGTGGTCGGGACAGCAGCGACACGGATTACGGGTGACATTTGCCGATAACGGCAGCGGGATTACTCCGGAGAACCTGCGCAAAATCTTCAAACCCTTCTTTACCACGAAGGGCTCCGGTGGTAGCGGTCTCGGGCTCGCTCTTGTCAAAGATGTGGTGCAAAAGCACGATGGCTCGCTGCATGTGCGAAGCAGCACGACGCCGGGCCGAAGTGGCACTATCTTCGCGATTTTCCTGCCTGACGGTTTGGTGCCCACTTCGGACACCCACGTTGGGGTGCACGCTTCGCCTCGCGATGAAGGAGTAGCAATGGCCATCGCCGCAGTCGCCGTCGTCAAGCCAACACTACTCTGCGTCGATGACGATCCAACCGCACTCCATGTCCGGCAATTGGTGCTGGAAAGCGCCGGATATACAGTGCTGGTCGCCCACGATTCCACCGCCGCAATGGAGATATTCTCTTCGTCCGTGATCGATATGGTGGTGAGCGATCACCTTCTGCAAGGCTGCACGGGACAGAACTAGCCGTCGCAATGAAGAAACTCAAGCCTGATGTCCCAATCGTAATCATTTCGGGATTGGTGGACCCACCGGCCGGCATAGAAAACGCAGATCTATTCATCTGTAAAGGTGTTTCTCCTCCGGAGATTTTGCGGCAGATTTCGAACCTGCTTAACACTCGCAATTAGCGCAAACATCTCGACTCTTCCTCTTGACGGGCGGGTGGCCCATATTTGCCATCGGTTAGCAAATGTGGGATGTTCGGCCCCGAGTCAGTTGAAATCCCACATCTGTGCTGGAAATTGATCAATACCTGTCCGACAAGCAGCTAGGACGCGCACGCGTTACGCATTATCGGACACAAAATCATTATCGGACATAGAACTGCCGCAAAGTAAGCGTTTTTTAGGTCGTTTTTGTCGTCTTTTACGTTCGTTTTTTCGTCCTTTCCCGCGCGGTTGTTACAATTCCAGCGATGCCCACGAACTGGATTTTTTGGGTGTTGTTTCATGTTTTCGTCTTTGCCATGCTGGCGCTCGATCTCGGCGTCTTCCATCGCAAGGCGCGAGTCATTCCCTTTCGCGAGGCCCTTGCCTGGACCGCCGTATGGATTGCGCTGGCCGCGATTTTTGCGGTCCTGATCTATTTCTTCGGGCACGCCATGACGGGCAGGTTGCACCGCCCGACACGCGTGCTTTCGCTCGAGTTCATCACCGGATACGTCGTCGAGGAGGCGCTCAGCGTCGATAACCTGTTCGTATTCCTCCTGCTGTTCCGTTACTTCGGAGTGCCCGGCGAATATCAACACAAGGTCTTGTTCTGGGGAATTCTGGGAGCGCTGGTTACTCGCGCCGTTTTCATCCTGACAGGGGTGACACTGGTGAATCGCTTCCACTGGGTGATTTACATCTTCGGCGCTTTCCTGGTCTATGCCGGCGCGAAGCTGTTCGTACAGAGAGATGAAAAACAGATTGACCCCGAGAGCAATCCGGTGGTCAGGTTTTTTCGCGGACACGTGCCGATGGTTTCCGATTACGGAGACGGCAGGTTTATCGCCTATAGAGAGGGGAGGCGCTACGCGACGTTGCTGGCGCTGGTTGTGGTGGTCGTCGAGACTACCGACGTGGTGTTCGCGACTGATTCAATTCCGGCAATACTGGCTATTTCACGCGACCCTTTTATCGTGTACACATCCAATGTCTTTGCGATTCTTGGGCTGCGGTCGCTGTTCTTCGCGCTAGCGGGCATGATGAAAATGTTTCATCTGCTGAATTACGGCTTGGCGGTGATTCTGATTTTCATCGGAGCAAAGATGCTGGCTTCGAGTTGGTGGGAGATGCCGACCGGATGGGCTCTGGCAACAGTGGCGGGCGTGCTGGCGGTTTCCGTCGGGCTCTCGCTGGCATTCCCCGAGAAACAGAAGACCGCAGACTAAGCCGAGTTGCTGGAAGAAAAGGGCATTGGCGGCGTGAGCTGGATATTTCGGCGGAGGCAGTTGCCGAGCGGGTCGACTTCAACTAGAATCCGCGCGACTCGTTTTTCGGTTCTCCGGGGCCTTCTGGAGGAAGGAAGCTGGCTGTTGGCAGCAGAGGACGCACCGGCGCTTTGCCTGCAAAGTTTGGTGATGGACCTATGTAGATGATTTTTATGATACTTATTTCGAGCTGAATCCATTTTCCAACAAACGACATCAAAAGTTGAGTAGGATTGACTCAAGGATTAAGTTCAAGGAGCGTTATGGCCAACGAAACGCGCAACTTAGAGAGTGTCCCACCCGAATTCCGGAATGATTCCACGGAAGCGCGCACCCTGCCGGTGCTGCCGGTAAGGGACACCGTCTTGTTTCCGCATGCCGTGTTGCCGCTTACTGTGGGCCGCGAGAGTTCGGTTCAATTGATCAACTCGCTGGGAGAAGACAAGACGATTGTGGTTGTGGCCCAGCGCGAGGCGCGTGTGGATTCGCCGCAACCGACCGACTTGTTCATGATTGGGACGTTGGCGGTGGTGCATAAAGTCGTCAAGATGCCCAACCAGAGCCTGTTCGTGTTTGCCGAGGGCTTGGAGCGTGTGCGGCTTGACGAATACACGCAGCTGATGCCGTTTATGAAGGCAACGGTGACCACGATCAGCGAGGTTACTCCGCCCAAGAGCGCCGAGGTGGAGGCCTTGCAGCGGAACATCCTGACGCTGTTCCAGCAGATTGTGTCAGGTTCGCCAACGCTCTCCGACGAACTGTCGACCGTGGCGATGAACATCGAGGAGCCGGGGCGTCTGGTCGATTTTGTTGCCTCGTCTCTGCCCTCGCTTTCGACGCGAGACAAGCAGGAGATTCTGGAGACGCCGGACGTCTACCTGCGGTTGGACAAGATCAACCAGCACCTGGCAAAAGAGCTGGAAGTGCAGCAGCTACGCAACAAGATTCAGTCCGAGGTACAGGACAAGGTGCAGCAAACGCAGCGTGAGTACTACCTGCGCGAGCAGATGAAGGCAATCCAGAAAGAGCTGGGCGAGCAGGACGAAACGCAGCGCGACGCGGAGGATTTCAAAGAAAAAATCGAACAGTCGGGCATGCCGGACGAAGCAAAAAAGGAAGCGCTGAAGGAGCTGGCCCGGTTATCGCGCATGTCTCCAATGGCGGCCGACTATTCGGTGACGCGCAATTACCTTGAGTGGCTGGTAGTGCTGCCCTGGGCAAAATCGTCGGGCGTCGAAGCCGATATTCTCAAGGCCAAAGATATTCTCGATGAAGACCACTATGACCTTCAGAAGGTAAAGGAGCGCATCCTTGACTATTTGTCGGTGCGCCGCCTGAACCCGAAGATGAAGGGTCCGATCCTGTGCTTCTTCGGGCCGCCGGGTGTGGGCAAAACATCACTGGGCAAGTCGATTGCGCGGGCGCTCGGACGCAAGTTTGTCCGCCTGTCTCTGGGTGGCGTGCACGATGAGGCGGAGATCCGCGGACATCGCCGCACGTACATCGGAGCGATGCCGGGGCAGATCATCCAGGGCATTCGCCGTGCGGAGACCAACGACCCGGTATTCATGCTCGACGAGATCGACAAGGTGGGCCGCGACTTCCGTGGCGATCCAACTTCAGCGTTGCTGGAGGCACTGGACCCGGAGCAGAACAACTCGTTCCGCGATAACTACCTCGACGTGCAATTCGACCTGTCAAAGGTGCTGTTTATCACGACCGCGAATCAGCTCGACACGATTCCCGATCCGTTGCGCGACCGCATGGAGATCATCGAACTGCACGGATACACGGAAGAAGACAAGGCTCACATCACCTTCCAATACCTGATCAAGCGGCAGACGGAAGAAAACGGCATTACCGATCAGCAGATCGAGTTCACGCCGGATGCCGTGAGCTTCATCATTCGGCACTACACGCGGGAGGCCGGGGTGCGCAGTCTGGAGCGGCAGATCGGAACCATCTGCCGGAAGCAGGCGCGCCGCATCGCCGAAGGCAAACTTGAGAAGCTTGTCGTCACGCGCGAAGTGGTGCACGAGATGCTGGGCGGCATCAAGGTCCGGGTTGACACCGAGATCGCCGAGCGCACGAAGCGGCCAGGAGTGGTAGTTGGGCTTGCCTGGACTCCGACCGGAGGCGACATCCTCTTTGTCGAAGCGATGAAGATGAAGGGGAAGGGCGAGTTCAAGATCACCGGCCAGATTCAGGACGTGATGCGCGAGTCGATGCAGGCGGCGCTCAGTTGGGTGCGGTCGAATGCGACCTCGCTCGGCATCGATGAGGACTTCCTGACGAAGAACGATCTGCACATCCACGTGCCGGCCGGCGCCATACCGAAGGATGGCCCTTCGGCTGGCGTGACGATCGCTTCGGCATTGGTTTCGCTATTGACCGGGCGGCCGGTTCGACCGCTGCTGGCCATGACCGGCGAGATCACGCTCAGCGGCAACGTGCTGCCGATCGGCGGGGTGAAGGAAAAATTTCTTGCCGCCAGGCGCGCCGGAGTCAAGGACATCATCTTCCCGGCCGACAATCGGCAGAATGTGGAAGAGGATGTGCTCCCAGAGCAATTGGAAGGCGTCAACGTGCATTACGCGAATACGATTAACGAGGTGCTCGACATCGCGCTGCCGACGAGCAAGGACGAGGAGAAGAAAGACTCCGAGGTTCGCGAGCAATTGCTCAGCAGCGTCTGATAAACGCTGATTGGCAAAGACCGAGCACCCGCCTAAAAGGGGGCTTTTTGCGCCGTTTGGGAGCGCGTCATCTCGGCACAGGTTAGCGCGATTCCCAAAGATGTATTCCAATACATCCATATGCTGGCTGGCGGTGGGTCGAGCCATCTTGTGTTTCTATTGCTAAAAAACAAAGGGTGGCTCCACTCCGCTTCGCTACGGTCACCATGACTCCTCTTATTCGTGTACAAAATGGAATTCATTAGCACGAACAGCACGGCGCGGAACCTGCACCCCGCAAGAAGGTGAATCAAATAGTGGAAGAATCAAAGGGCAGAGCTGTTTCCTTCCTTCCTTCCTTCCTTCCTTCCTTCCTTCCTTCGCCTTCGGCTTGTACGTAAGCCCGGATGGACTCCTGCAATTGCAGGAGCAGCGCATCACTCATTCTTTCCAAATCCAAAAGCAAGTAGCTCAAGTTGAGGCTTAATAGGTTCTCGTAAATTACGTTGCGGATCACCTGTTCGATCAAGCGCTCGTTCTTAACCATGAGATCGAGCGGGCATCCCTGCTTGTAGCGGGTCTCCCCACGAAGACGAGCAGAGCGCAGCAGCAACTCACTGTCATCATTAGGCTGCCCCGACTCCATGTGATCGGCAATATCCCTGAGCGATTCCGCTACCGGGTCGAGCCGTTCGGAATCTGAAAGAGGCAAACCAGCAAGATGCAGGTCGGCCTTGATTGCGGTCAGGGCACGAGCAGTAATCTGATCTATATTGGCACGTAAAACGTGTGGAAGACGCAGTGTTGCAACCGGTTGCTTCTTGGGGCGCTCCTTCAGGCTCTGCTCAATCCGCCCCACCAGTTGCGGGATACTCGATGGCTTAGTGAAATAGTCATCGATGTTGGAGCGCAATGCTTGCAGGGCGGATTCGAAGGCAGGAAAGCCTGTCAGGATGAAATTAACGCAGCTAGGATTGATCCGCCGCATGGCGTGAACCACGGTGAACCCATCGGCAGCGTGGCCCATATTCAAATCAGAGATCAAGACATCGAACCTCTGGTGGTTTGTGATTATGTTTAGTGCCTCGGATACGGAACCGGCAACGGTGACACCGTATCCATGCATTTCCAAGACTTTTGGAAGGGTTGCTCGAATACCGGGATCATCATCGACGAAAAGAACACGGGGGTTGGGCATCCTACACCTCCGCCCATTGGGCGCGGCACACTAAGACATAGGGCTCTCGATTCATCCTGTAGCTTTGGGGTTGTATCGGACGTACCGGAGGCTGGACTGCGCAGCCCTGTAAGTTGCGGAACACTCTGATATGCTTCGTGGATGCGCGTGCAGGTAGTTTTTTTTGGGATTCTCAAAGACCTTATGGGAAGCTCCGAAGCGCAGTTAGAGCTACGTGCGGGAGCGACCGCGGCGGAACTCTGGACGGCGCTTCAGGCGCAAACGCCCGGACTCGCCCGCTTCCAGAAATCGGTGGCGGTGGCGGTGAATCAGCACTACTCGGAGCCGGGAACGCTGCTCCATGAGGGCGACGAGGTCGCGCTGCTTCCTCCGGTAAGCGGTGGTAGCGGTTCCGGCGCCGGCCAGCCCGACGCTAAAGCCCCGCTGAGGAGCGCTCATTGCCGATTGCAGCATGAGCCAATCGATACCGAGTCGATTGTCCATCGCATGCGGCGGGGCGAGGACGGAGCCGTCGTGGTCTTCGACGGGATTGTGCGCAACCACAGTCGCGGGCGCCGCACGCTCTTCCTGGAATACGAAGCCTACGAGAAGATGGCGCTGGACGCCTTGGAGGCACTGGCCACGGAGGCAAATACACGTTTCGAAGTGCGCGACTGCGCGATCGTGCATCGCCTGGGGAGGCTGGAGATCGGCGACAGCAGCGTGCTGATTGTGGTCGCTTCGGCTCACAGGGCGGCGGCATTCGACGCTTGCCGCTGGATCATCGATACCTTGAAGCGGACCGTACCCATCTGGAAGAAAGAGCATTTTGCCGATGGAGCGGTCTGGGCCGATGGAGATTCCTTTCCGCCAAGCGTGGCGACACTTCCAGGCGGCCAAAGCGTGCCGGGCGAGACCCACGAACCGGACAGGCCGGAACGGACGGAATTCAAGAATCCGGCAAACTCATGAGGCGGTTTCGGGTTAGATCAGGGTTATGAAGCTTGCAAAAGGCCTAGTGCTGCTCTCGGCGTTGCTGTTGGTGGCGGCTCCGACCGTATTTCTGGCGCAGCAAGTGCCGCATCCGCCCGCACAGCCGCATTCTTCGCAGAGCGAGGAGCCGGCAACGACGTTCAAGGTGAATGTCAGGCTGGTGAACGTGTTTACGATCGTCACCGATGAGAGCGGCGCGCCGGTAGGGAACCTGACTAAAGGGGACTTTCACGTTTTCGAGGACGGCAAGGAGCAAGAGATAGCTGTCTTTGCCCGCGAAAGCGAGTTGCCGTTGTCGATTGTGTTGGCGGTCGATGCCAGCCTGAGCACGCGCAAAGATCTTCCGCTCGAATTGGAATCGGCGAGACGTTTTGCTGATGTCATCCTGCGGCCGGTCGATGCGGTTTCGATTTACCAGTTCAGCCAGTATGTCACGGAAGTGATCCCTTTCACCGGCGATTTGCGCGTTATCGACCGGGGAATCGCGCGGATTCAATCGCAATCCTCGACCGCGCTTTACGACGCGATTTACCTCGGGTCGCGGGCGTTAATCTCAAGGGAAGGAAGAAAGGTGCTGGTCGTCATCACCGATGGCGGCGACACAAGCAGCAAGGTTTCCTATAGCGAGGCGGTGCGTGCGGCCCAAACGGCGGAGACGATTGTCTATTCGATCATCATGGTGCCGATCGAAGCCAGCGCAGGGAGGGACATCGGCGGAGAGCATGCGCTCATACAAATCTCTCACGACACCGGTGGGAAGTATTATTACGCGTCGGACCGGAACGGGCTGGATAAGGCGTTCAAGCAAATCAGCGAAGAGCTTCGCACGCAGTACTTGGTCGCCTATTATCCCGCGCAGCGAACTGGCGGTGAATTCCGCAAAATTAAGGTCGTCGTGGAGCCGCAGGCCGCGGAAAATATCCCGGCTGGGAAGCTGCGGGTTCGGCATCGAACCGGGTATTACAGCAGCAAGCTCGAATAGCCGGCGCCGCACGGATGTTCACCACTGACAGAAATGCAAGCTGCCTGTACAATTCAGGCATGGTTTTCCGTTCGGCTCAAACTGCTCAAAACAGTCTTGCGAACCGCAAGGGCAAGACTCCGCCTCCCGAGGAGACATTCGAAGAGGTTACGTACCTGAAGTGGCTTGGCGAGAAGCAGAAGGCGGTGAGCGTCAAGCTGGTGGATGGCGAAGTTGTTCGCGGCTGGATCGAGTACTATGACCGCAACATGATCCGGCTGACACGCGAAGGCGCCCCCAACCTATTTATTTTTAAGCACGAAATCATGTATATCGCCGAAGGCGGCGGCCGGGAGGCTTCCCGCAAGCGCGATGCGGCCAAACCGGCGCCTCAACGTGACCCGGAATCGAACGATCCAGGCGGGCCCAGTAAATAGAAAGTCGGCATCAAACCTCCAGTGACTACAAACGTCGGTTCTGAGTTCCTCCCAGAGATGTCGGCGATTGCCCGCGAAGCGGGCGAAGTGCTGATGGACCATTTCCAACAAAGCATCGGTTTCGAGTATAAGGGTGACGCGGACCTCGTGACCGCTGCCGATCACGCGTCGGAGCATCTGATTGTTTCGCGTTTGCACAAACGGTGGCCGGATCACGGTATCGTCGGCGAAGAGGGAAGCCGCAAGGAGAGCGACAGCAGCTACCAGTGGTATGTCGATCCGCTGGACGGCACAACGAACTTCGCGCATGGCTATCCCGTGTTTTGCGTTTCTATTGGGCTGGAACTCGCAGGCGTGCCACAAGCGGGGGTGCTGTACGATCCGACGCGAAGTGAATTGTTCGCCGCCGAGAGGGGCAAAGGCGCCACGCTAAACGGCAAGCCGATTCGGGTCTCCAAGACGCGGAGCATTTCCGAGGCGATCCTTGGAACCGGGTTCCCAAGCTTCAAGCGGCACAAGAACCCGAACATACACGTCTATCATCAGCTTACGTTGCGGAGCCACGGCGTGCGGCGCGCCGGTTCGGCGGCGCTCGACTTGGCAAACGTCGCATCGGGACGCTACGACGGTTTTTGGGAGTTCAATCTGAACCCCTGGGATACTTTGGCCGGAGTTCTGCTTGTGCTGGAGGCCGGTGGGAAGGTGACGCGGTTCGACGGCTCACCCTGGCGGCTGGACAGCAGCGAAACACTCGCCTCGAACGGCCTGCTTCACCAGGAACTCATCGAGAACTTCACCGAGATTTTTGCCGGACGAGGGCTGGAGCCTCTGCCGTCGCCGTCGGGTTGGACCCGGAATCGCCAGCCCTGAATGGCCGATAGCGACTCTTCTGTTCCCGTTTGCATCTGTAGAGGTATGAGCGGTGAGGATGGGTTCCCGGATGTTTGTTAGAATCTAGTGTTTTCGATGGCGTTTCGTAATCATCAACAGGCGTTCCGGAGAAGGCGAAAACTATGGCATATGTGATTGCAGAACCCTGTATCGGCACTAAGGATACGGCGTGCGTCGATGCGTGTCCGGTGGATTGCATACACCCGAAAAAAGACGAAGAAGCATTCGCAAAGGAAGAGATGCTGTATATCGATCCGGTCGAGTGCATAGACTGCGGGGCGTGTGTTCCGGTTTGTCCCGTTTCGGCTATTTTTGCGCTTGATGATCTGCCGGAAAAGTGGAAGGAATACACCGAGCGCAACGCGAAGTACTTTGGGCGGTAAGTCGCGGCAGCAGCCTCTGCCCGGCCCCGGGTCTGTGGACTGCCACCGGTCGAGTTTTGAGCTTTGAGCTTTTTTCAGGGTTGAGCCGGGTTAAGGCGCCTCCGGAAGAGTGCGTCCACGCACGGGCGAATTCCCGTGCTTCCCTCCTTGTCTGCACTCCAGTAAGATTGTTCTGATGCAATTGATTCGAAGGACTGGCCTGTGTCGGCCGTAACGGACGCAACCGCGACCGGCGAGGACTTCATAGGCGCCGAGAACCACTCCGCATGCCGCTGAAGCAGTCTGAGGCGATTGTTCTGCGCACGTATCCGCTGCACGAGGCGGACCTGCTGGTCACTTTGTTCACTCGCCTGGAAGGCAAGGTGAAGGGCGTAGCGAAGGCGGCTAAGAAGTCGCGCCGCCGATTCGCGGGCGCACTGGAACCACTGACCTGCGTGCGCGTCTTCTGGGAGGACCGCGAGCGAAGGGAGTTGGCGCGGATCGATTCCTGCGAGGTGTTGGCGTCACCGCTCTCGTCGCAGGTGGACTACCCTCGCATCGTGGCCTTGGGACATGTGGCCGAGATGCTTGACGAGATGCTGCCGGAGCGCGAAGCGAACGACGCGATCTACCGGCTGGCGATCTCGGTGCTGGCGAATTTGAATTCGAATGCCATCTGGATGCCGGTGACTTACTTCCAGCTCTGGCTGGTGCGGTTGATGGGTTTTCTGCCGGAGTTGAGCGCCTGCATCGTATGCGGACGAGCCCTGGACGGGCAGAGGGCGTGGTTTCATGCGCTGGCAGATGGCTTGATGTGTCCGGAGCATAAGCGGCTGGCATCGTCGGAGATGACGGCCGAGTCGAGGGGGCTGGCGGCAGAGATGTTTCGCTCGCCGGTGGAGAAGCTGGCAGGCGAGCCATGGCCGCGAGCGCGTGGCGCCGACTTGCGCAAGTTCCTGATGCAGATTCTGTCGCGGCACCTGGATCGCAAGCTGGTGACGGCGGCACAGTTGGAGAAGTTGGATTGAGCCAACAGCGTCTGGATAACATGATTGGATGTGGAAACGGGAAAGACTTTCTGTGACTGGATCAGTTGATAAACCGCTCACCTTTCAGGAATTAATCCTGAAACTGCAAGAGTTCTGGGCGCGAAACGGATGTGTGTTGCAGCAACCGCATGATGTCGAGGTTGGCGCGGGCACAATGTCGCCCGAAACTTTTCTGCGCGTGCTTGGGCCGGAGCCGTATCGCGTGGGTTACGTACAACCTTCGCGCCGTCCGGCCGATGGCCGCTACGGTGAGAACCCGAACCGGCTGTACAAGCATACGCAGTTCCAGGTGATTCTGAAGCCGCCGCCGGAGAACGTGCAGGAGCTCTACCTGGAGTCTCTGAAGGCAATCGGTATCGATCTGCGGAAGCACGACGTCAAGTTCGAGGAAGATAACTGGGAGTCCCCGACGCTTGGCGCCTGGGGCGTGGGCTGGCAGGTGATGCTCGATGGGCTGGAGGTCACGCAGTTTACGTACTTCCAGCAGTGCGGCGCCGTGGACCTGGACCCGATGTGCGCCGAGCTGACCTACGGACTGGAGCGAATCGCCGCCTTTTTGCAGGATGTCGATTCGATCTACGACATCGTTTGGGTGTACGGACCCGACGGCAAGCCGGTGACGTACGGCGACATTCGCTTGGCCGACGAGCAGCAGTATTCGGTCTACAACTTTGAATTGGCTGATGTGGACAAACTCTGGAAGCATCTGGATGCCTACGAGGCCGAGTGTCAGGAGCTATTGGCAGAGTACGCCAAGTTAATGGGCGAGAAGAAAGAGACAGGGAAGAAGGAGCGCGTGCTGGATGAGGAGTTCGGACGGCACTTGGCGCAGCAGAAGATGCGTTTCCCGCTGCTGCCTGCGTTTGACCTGTGCCTGAAGTGCTCGCACTTGTTCAATCTGCTCGACGCGCGCGGAGCAATCAGCGTGACGGAGCGGGTCGGTATTATCGCGCGGATTCGCGCGCTGGCCGTTGCCGCCGCCAGGTCGTGGGTCGATCAGCAGAAAACCGGAATGGCGGCCGCGGCTGCCAACTGAACGATTTCAGAATAGGTGCATCAAGCCGAATCCGGATCAGCCCGAATTCGGGATTGCTGCCCGCTTGGGCTCGAAAATTTACCTGGAGTTTGCTCATCGTGCGATGAGCCGCGCATAAAATAGGAAGAACTGGTTGCAATGGCGAATTTTCTGTTTGAAATAGGAACCGAAGAAATCCCGGCCCGCATGATCGCCGCAGCCTCCGAGGAACTGACCAAACGCGTGTGCGATTTGTTGGCGCGCGAGCACCTCGCCGAAAGCGCGACCGTGGAATCTTTCTCCACGCCGCGCCGCATTGCGGTGCTGGCTCGCGGAGTGGCTGACGCACAGCCTGATGTCAGCGACCAGGTGATGGGGCCTTCGCTGAAAGTCGCCTTTCGAGACGGTCAGCCGACGCCGGCGGCGCATGCCTTTGCGAAGAAGGTGAACCTGGACCTGGACGCACTGGAAAAAGTTTCAACCCCGAAAGGCGAGTACCTGGCGGCGAAGGTGTTGAAGAAGGGACGCGATGCTTCGGCACTGCTGGCGGAGTCGCTGCCGAAAGAAATGGGTGCGATCTACTGGGCCAAGAACATGTACTGGCGCGGCAAATCCGCGGAGCGCTTCGTGCGCCCGGTGCGTTGGATCGTGGCCTTACTCGATGGCAAGGTGGTGCCGGTCGAGTTTGGCGGAATCACGGCGGGAAACAAATCGCGCGGCCACAGAATTTTATCGCAGGGCGACATAGCGCTGCATGAGGAAGATCAGTACGCGAACAAGTTAAAAGACGCGTGTGTAATTCTGCGCCCGTCGGAGCGGGAGGCGATCATTCGCAAGGCACTGGATGCGGCCACCAGGGCGATTCCCGGAGCACGCTGGCGGGAGGATAAAGAGCTGCTGGCGACGGTCGTGAACCTCACAGAATATCCGGCGGTCATTCTCGGCAATTTCGAGGCCGAGTATTTGACCCTGCCCGAAGAAGTACTGGTGACCGTGATGCGCGATCATCAGAAATATTTTGCCGTGGAGGACGCAAACGGCAAACTGGCGCCACACTTTCTTGCGGTGCTGAATACGTCCTCCGACGCCGACGGTTTGATCCGTCATGGCAACGAGCGGGTGCTGCGCGCGCGCTTCAACGATGCGCGCTTCTTCTGGCAGACCGACCAGAAGATCACGCTCCGTGAGCGTGTCGAGTTGCTGAAGTCGGTCACCTTCCAAAAAGACCTTGGCAGCTATTTCGAAAAGGCCATCCGCACTCAGCACCTGGCGAGTTTGGTGGCGGAGGCCGTGCGTGAGAAGGGAATCACGGTGCGTCCGGGGATAATCCACAAGGCCGCGCTGCTGGCCAAGGCCGATTTAACGACCGAGCTGGTCAAGGAATTTACCGAACTCCAGGGCATTATCGGCGGCCTTTACGCTAAGGCACAGGCCACGGCGCTGGAGATGAATCCCTTCGTGGGCGATGTGATTTATGATCATTACAAGCCCGAATCGATGGAAGATGCGGTGCCGCGCACGCTAGAGAGCGCGGTCCTGTCGATTTCCGACAAGGCGGATTCCATCGCCGGCATGTTTGCCTTGGGGATGCAGCCCACGGGATCGAAAGATCCCTTCGCGCTGCGCCGCGCGGCCAACGGGATTGTTCGCATTCTGGCCGAGCACAAGTTGCCGCTGAGTATTTCGCAAATCACGGCGGATGCGCTTTTGCAATACAAAGGCAGCGAAGCCGAGAAGAAGTTCACGGCGGCGGAGAGTTTTCCACGGGAGGTTGCGGCATTCTTCCGCGAGCGCCTGGAATTCTACCTGCGCGACGTGAAGGGCTATGCTTATGACGTGGTGAATGCGGTGCTCGCCTCTGGCGCGGACAATGTTCCGGACGCGATCATGCGGGCTGAAGCGGTGGCGAGAGTTCGCGGCTCGGAGGATTTCGAGGCGATTTCGATCGCATTCAAGCGGATGAAAAACATCCTGCGGCAGGCTGCCGAAAGCAAGAAGCCTGGATCGGGAGAGGCTGCGGGAACGCTTAACGATGACGATCCGGCAGAGCGTGAGTTGGCCGAACAGGGGGCACGGTCCGGGGCGAATGTTCGCGCACTCTGCGCCGAGAAGAAATACGACGATGCGTTGGTCGAGGTCGCGAAGATACGTAAACCGATTGATGTATTTTTCGATCGGGTGATGGTTATGGTCGAGGACGAACAGGTTCGTAACCGGAGGTTGGCGTTGCTTGAAATGGTGCTCGGCCACTTTAGCAGTATCGCCGACTTCAGCGAGATCGTGACCGAGCGTAAGAGTTCATAGTAACCGGTTCCTTTGGGCGGCAACGTCGTACAGGTCCGGGAGGTCTGGCAGCACTGTTATTCCGGCGGTGGTAGACGCCTTCGAGGTTGAGATTGAAATGAGTACACAAACTTTTGAAAGTGAGAGCGCACAGATGGCAACACCCAAAGAAACCGCGGTCAAATACGTATACTTCTTCGGCGGCGGGAAGGCTGAAGGAAACGGGAAAATGAAGGATGTGCTGGGCGGCAAAGGCGCCGGCCTGGCCGAAATGACGAACGCTGGACTACCGGTTCCTCCGGGCTTCACGATCCAGACGGAGGCCTGCCGCGACCAGATGCGCGGTTCGCTGTCACCCGCACTCGACGCGCAGATGGACGAAGCGCTCGCGAGGCTGGAAAAACTGCAGGGGCAGAAACTGGGCTCGGGTGAGAGTCCGTTGCTGGTATCCGTGCGTTCGGGCGCGAAGTTTTCCATGCCGGGCATGATGGACACGATTCTGAACCTTGGCCTGAATGACCAATCGGTGGCGGCCCTGGCGGAGAAGACCAGCAATCCGCGGTTTGCCTATGACTCTTATCGCCGGCTCATCCAGATGTTCGGCAACGTCGTGCTGGAGATCGAAAAGGCGCATTTCGAGGAAGTCTTCGACAAAAAGAAGAAACAGAAGAAGGCGAAGCTGGATACCGATCTCGACGCTGCCGCGCTGCAGGAAGTGATCGCCGAGTACAAGAAGGTGGTCAAGAAGTTCGCGAAGATCGATTTCCCGCAGACTCCGCGCGAGCAACTGGTGATGGCCCGCGACGCGGTTTTCCGGAGCTGGAACAACGAGCGTGCCAAGACCTATCGGCGCATCAACAACATCGATGACTGGTTGGGAACAGCCGTCAACGTGCAGGCGATGGTCTTCGGCAACATGGGCGATAACAGCGGCACGGGCGTCGGCTTCACGCGCAACCCAGCAACCGGTAAGAAAGAATTCTACGGCGAGTTCCTGCTGAACGCGCAGGGCGAAGACGTCGTCTCCGGTGTGCGCACTCCGGCTCACATCACGGAGCTTGAGAAGATCATGCCGGAAGTCTACAACCAGCTGCGCGATATTACGTCGCGCATGGAAAAGCACTATCGCGACATGCAGGACTTCGAGTTCACCATTCAGGACGGCAAGCTTTACATGCTACAGACCCGCAACGGCAAGCGTACGGGACTGGCGGCTGTGCGCCTGGCCATCGACATGGTGGAAGAGGGCTTGATCACAAAGGAAGAGGCGATCTTCCGGGTAGAGCCCAATCAGCTTTATGACTTCCTGGTACCGCAGCTCGACGAAAAGGGAACCAAGGTCGAAGTGCTCGCTACCGGTTTGCCGGCATCCCCCGGCGCGGCTGTGGGGCAGATCGTGTTCAGTGCCAATGACGCTGTCGCCTACACCCAGAAGGGCAAGATCAAATCGGTCATCCTGGTGCGCGGCGAAACCACGCCGGAAGATATTCATGGCATGGAAATCGCGTCCGGCATCTTGACTTCGCGCGGCGGCATGACGTCGCACGCTGCGGTGGTCACGCGCGGCATGGGCAAGTGCTGTGTGGCTGGTGCGGGCGACATCTATGTGGACGAGAAGAAGCGCGAGATGCGGGTGAAAGGGCAGGTGTTCAAGGAAGGCGACTGGCTATCTCTGGATGGCACGACCGGCCGCGTGATCAAGGGCAAGCTGAACACGATCGCGGTTTCGGCGGACAATCCGGACCTGGTGAAGTTCATGGGCTGGGCCGATCCGTATCGCAAGCTGGGAGTGCGCGCCAATGCAGACATTCCGCGTGACGCGAAGCAGGCCCGGCTGTTCGGGGCGGAAGGCATTGGCCTGTGCCGCACCGAGCACATGTTCTTTGCCGAGGACCGTCTGCCGTTCATGCGCATCATGATTCTGGCCGACAACGAGAAGGACCGCCGTACGGCGCTCAAGAAGCTGCTTCCAATGCAGCGCGCCGACTTCGCCGGCCTGTTCAAGGCAATGGACGGCTTGCCGGTTGTCATTCGCACCCTTGATCCTCCGCTGCACGAGTTCCTGCCCAAGCGCGAGGATTTGATGGTGGAAATCGCCAAGCTCGAGATCAGCAAGCCGAAGTCTCCGAAGCTGAAGGAACTTCGCCATCTGTTGTCTCGCGTGGAAGATCTGCACGAGATCAACCCGATGCTCGGACACCGCGGATGCCGTTTGGGAATCACGTATCCGGAGATCACCGAGATGCAGGCGCGCGCCATTCTGGAGGCGGCCGTCGACGTCAAGAAAAAAGGCATCAAGGTGCACCCGGAGATCATGATCCCGCTCACCAGCGGCATCAAGGAAATGAAAAACCAGGCTGACATCTGTCGCCGCGTCGCCGCAGAGGTGTTCAAGGAGAAGGGCACGACGGTCGAGTACCTGGTTGGCACCATGATCGAGCTGCCGCGTGCCTGTCTGATGGCGGACCAGATTGCGCAGGAGGCCGAGTTCTTCAGCTTCGGCACCAACGATCTCACGCAGACGACATTCGGCTTTTCGCGTGACGACATCAACAAGTTCCTGCCGGCCTATCTGAAGGACGGAATTATCAAGCAGGACCCGTTTGCAGTGTTGGACCAGGAAGGCATGGGACAGCTGGTGAAGATGGGTACCGAGCGCGGCCGCAGCACGCGTCCGAAGCTGGAGGTTGGCATCTGCGGCGAGCACGGCGGCGAGCCCGAATCGGTAAAGTTCTGCCACCGCGTCGGCATGGACTACGTCTCCTGCTCCCCGTTCCGTGTTTTGACCGCACGCCTTGCCGCGGCGCAGGAAGGACTGGCGGAAAGAGGGATGGAGGGCGGCCAGACGAAGTAACTCTGAAACACGCAGGCTCTTAGCTCGAGCAACAACCAGCATCAGCAGGAGAAGGCCTGGCTGAAAAAGCCGGGCCTTCTTTGTCTGGTGCGACAGGGCTGACCGACAGCAGTTCTTCTATGTCGATCGCGCCTCGCCTGCTACCATGTACGGTATCGACATTTCGAAATGGGCCAATCGATTCTGCTTTGTCTTCCCTCACGACCATCTGGAATGAAGCGATAGCCGAGGAAGCGCCGGCAAGGGTGGCGGCATCGCGCTTCTATCATCCTGAGCTGGACATCCTGCGCTTCTTCGCGTTCTTCGCCGTGTTTTGCCACCACGCGCTGCCGCACGAAGTTTCGGCGTATGCCGCTCTTCACATGCCGTTGTGGCTTGGTCATCTTCTGGCGGGCCTCGCCGCGACGGGCGCCTTCGGCGTCGACATTTTCTTCGTGCTCAGCTCGTTTCTCATCACGGAGCTGCTGTTGCGGGAGAAGTCTCTGTTGGGAGAGGTCGATGTCAGGTCGTTTTATGCCCGCCGAGTGCTGCGGATATGGCCGCTCTATTTCGCATTTTTGGCGTTGGCGGCGGCGATGCAGTTGTTTGTGCCCGGACAGCACATCGGGTGGCGGGCAGCAATGGGATTCACCTTTCTGGCGGGAAACTGGTGGATTGTGTTTCATGGTTTCCCGTCCTCAGTGATCTTTCCATTGTGGAGCATCTCGATCGAAGAGCAGTTTTACCTGCTGTGGCCGGCTGCGGTAAAGCGGGCAGGAACTGCAACGATGCTGGCAATTGCGGTTTGCATGCTGGCCCTGGCGAATGCGACACGCGTTTATCTTGGACTGCACCACACGATGGAGACCCAGGCCTGGTGCAACACGCTGGTGCAACTCGACCCGATTGCGGCCGGCATTCTGATTGCGGTGTTATTGAAGGGAAGAACACCTGCGATTGGCGTGAGAGCGAGGGTCGCGCTCGCGACAGCGGGAATTGCGCTGTTGTGGCTAGCCGCTAATTTTTTCCGCATTAAAGCCGATCCTCTCAAGTTGCAGGACCTATTGCTTGGCTACCCGGCCATGGCTGCGGGAGCTTCGGCGCTGCTCATCGCCGTGCTTTGCAGCCGGCCGATGCTGGACAAGAGCTTGCTGGTATATCTGGGCCGCATTTCGTATGGGCTCTATGTATTCCATGTGTTGGCCCTGATGTGTTCAGACTATCTGATGCCAAACTTCGCAAAGTCTGCCGGGCGCCTGGCATTGCACGGAGTGATTGCGCTGATGCTGACGGTCGTGTTGGCGGCGGCTTCCTACCGTTGGCTGGAGACTCCATTCCTGAAGTTAAAGCAGCGATTTACCCACGTGCTGTCGCGAGCGCTCTAGAGGGCTGCTGAATGTCTTATTCGGGGGGTATTCGCCTGTCTCTACTGCACTTTTTGCAAACGGGCGACGAGTTTTTGCGCGAGGTTCTCTTCGCTTTCCGACCAGAGTATGCGTCCCGTCAGTTGGCAGTGCTTCTCCACTGCATGCGTGAAGGCAACGAGCTGGGCGACATTCTCGCGCACCCGCTGTTGATCCGCGAGCGACAGATCCATTTCTTCGTAGAGGAACGGGAAGTCCAACCCGAAGTCGATTTCGAGATGTCCGAGTTCGGTGTAGGTACCCTCATCGAATTCCGTGCCATGGAGGATGAAGCTGACTTTGTTCTCGCGCCGCGCCCACTGACTGCTCTCGACAGCGGGTACCCATAAGTCCCAATAAGCCTCCAGGGTGATGGCGTAGTCTTCATGGGCAAACTCCTGCACTACCTCCATGGCTTCTTCTGGAGTGGCAGGCGGCGTGAACCGGCGCTCAAGGATGGAAGGCTCCGAGTAACTAATGGGCTGCACTGCAACGTAAGCGATCCCCGGCGCGGCGGACGCAAAAGGAAACTGCTGTAAAACGCCAAGCGCACGCACCGCCATTTCTTCGGCGCGAAAGGTTGGGAACCACAAGCTCAGGTAGAGCGGATCGGCCATGGTTGCTCCAGGGGTTCAGGCCCGGCGAAACAGTGCCGGAATGAATGACTCACTGGGCCGGTTGATGCGACATCCGGCCCAGCTGCCACGACCCAATACTATGTTACTGCGCGTTCACTTTTTCTTCTGCGCGGCTTCCCACACGGACTTGTAGTCGTAGGTCGGATAGAAGTCCGTTCGGAACGCTCCCCACGCGCCGTTCTCGATCGCGAGATTCACTTCACGCAAACGCTCGGCCGGGAATCGAAGCGTGACGACCTGCCCGATGCCCATCATCACGTACCAGGAAACGACTTCGACGTCCTTGGGAGGAAAATTGTCGAAATAGCCGTGTGCCTTGAGGTCGGCATTGATCTGGCCGAGTGTTTTGGACTCGTCGTGGTGCAAGAAGATGGTAAGCATCATCATCCCCTTCTGCGCGCCTGCCTGTGGGTTTGCGGCGGGAGGCGACGGCACCGGCGGCCGGTTTTGAGCCATACTGATCGAGGCCAATAAAAGCAACAAAGCAAAGAGGCGAACAACGGTCTTCCGATTCAACATCATCTCTCCTCGCGCCGGGTCCCTCGACACCCCGGTTGGGGTTGAATGGTGAGCATCAGACGGCTTGCTGAGTCATTCAGGATGGCTCGAGCTGCCGTCGAAAAGTGGCTGATCTGGTTACTCAATTTGTCCTTCGCTCGCCACGGAGAGAAACGGGGAATTCGCGGACAACACCGGCAGCGAGTTGCAACCAGTGATGACAACGCTTGTCGGCAGGTTGAGCCATACTGCCCTGCCCAACACGCGCAACTCCAGCGTGCGCCGGGAACCCGATTCGACCTTGCGACGGGGACTGCAAAATAATATCAGCATCCGTCGGCTTCGTGCCTCTGCTCCGAGGACGGCGCGGAGCAGGAGTCGGGGACCTCTGCAGATAGGCTTTTGACACTGCCGAGGTGTGCTGATACGATGAAACTGCTGTTACGTGCAAGAGTTCCTGCCTGTAGAGTCCCCGTCGTCTAGCCTGGCCTAGGACATCGCCCTTTCACGGCGGTAACGCGGGTTCAAATCCCGCCGGGGACGCCAAGCCTAACATAATAAACAAGATACAAGCACAATCGAGAGGGTCTAAAACAGGCTTTTTGGCCGACTGTGCCAGATTTGTGTAGTAGAACGAACAAACGACGAAAGAGGGCTGCCGTAGCAGCCCCTTCATCCAGCGGTTGAATTGTCGGTTCAGGTGACGGCCGGGAGCGATCCCGGCCTTTGCTATTCACCGTCGGCGCCCGCGCGCCGTGGTCACCCGCTATTGCGTCACAGTGATCGTCAGCGGTGCCGACTGAGTAGGCGTTCCACTGGCAGCATCTACCGCATTCACGGTGACATTATAGGTGCCAATTGGCGTGCTGCCAGAGTTGTTTCCGCTTGCGCTGCTACTGATATTGGCGCTGCTACCGCTGCCGCTGCTACCGCTGCCGCTGCTACCGCTGCCGCACGCCACCATTGCCATTACCAGAGCTAACGACAAGAGCACCAGACCAATCATCGCCAGACGCTTACGACGAGCGCCTCCGCTGACCAGCACAAAACCGAAGGCACCGAAGCCCATCGTCCAATACATCGCAAACAGCGGACGCGCACCGTTCTTGTTCAGCATGGCTGATGGCCCTGCGCTGGTAACGGTCAGTACAGAGGTTACCGCCGAACCGGCGGCATTCGCCGTCACTGATGCGGGCGCAAAGCTACATCCCAACCCTGCTGGCAGGGTGCCGCAACTGAGGTTCACGGTTCCGGTATAACCATTGATGCCGGTTAAGGAAATGGTGACAGTTCCCGACTGCCCTTGCTGGAGAGCCAAGGTGGTCGAGCTTGCCGTTAAGCTGAGATTGGGAGAACCGGGGGAGGTGGTGGTGCCGCCTGCCCCATTGATCACTGTCAAGTTGTTGCCGCCCGAGCTGGCGACATAGATCTTGTTGGTCACCGGGTTGACCGCCACCGCATCGGGTCCAGCAACACTGAGGGTGGTGGTGCTGTTGCTTGCCCCGTCGATCACCGTCACGCTGTTGCCGAGATTGGCGGCAACATAGATCTGGTTGGTCGCCGGGTTGACCGCTATCGACATGGGTTCTATCCCAACATCGATAGTGGCGGTACTGTTGGTCGCTCCATCGATCACCGTCACGCTGTCACTGTTGGCGACGTAGATCTTGTTGGTCATCGAGTTGATTGCCAGCGCGCTGGGGTCTACCGCGCCAACACCACTGATGTTGGTGATGCTGTCGGTCGCGCCGTCGATTACGGTCACGCTGCCGTTGTTAACGACATAAATCTTGTTGGTCACCGGGTTGACCGCAATCGCCTGAGGGGTTACCGCCGCAGGATCGGTGATAGTGGTGGTGCTGTTGGTCGCTCCATCGATCACCGTCACTGTGCCGCTGCCAGTGTTGACGCCATAATTAACGGCATAGATCTTGTTAGTAACCGGGTTGACCGCAACCGCAACTGGGAATGCATCATCGCACAGATAGTTCGTCCCAACGCAGACGGTGGTGGTGCTGTTGCTCGCCCCATCGATCACCGTCACCGTGCCGTCGCTAAAATCGGTGACATAGATCTTGTTGGTCGCCGGGTTGACCGCAACCGCACCGGCGCCCGACCCGGCCCTGACGGTGGTGGTGCCGTTACTTACCCCATCGATCACCGTCACGTAGCTGCCGCCGACATAGATCTTGTTGGTCACCGAGTTGACCGCCACCGCGGCCGGGTTCGGCCCGACGCTGACAGTGATGGTGCTGTTGCTTGCCCCGTCGATCACCGTCACGCTGTTGTTTCCTCGGTTGGCGACATAGATCTTGTTGGTCGCCGAGTTGACCGCCACCGCAACGGGGGTTGTCCCAACGGGCACAGTCGCGGTCACGTTCTGCGCCCGCAGCGTGCCAACCAGCAACATCGCCATCAGGAAGAAGATCGAAATAAACTGAAAAGGCCGTTGGCGGCGGCTAAGTGCTGGAGAGAAGGATGTGTACATGTAATCTGAAACCTCTGCGGATTTACGGATCAGCCCCGAATTCAGCTACAAACCTGCTTAGAGATGGACAGCAACAAACTAGTTGCCTAATTGGCAAGAGAATACGCACGCGGGCAACGACTAAAAACGACGAGAATGGGTAGAGGCGCCGCGACAGGAGCGGCGACCATCCAGCCACGCTGGCGGCGCAGCGTGCGGACGCGGTTGCCGAGGCGCACACGAATGTCGGTGGACATCCCTGAAGGAACTCGACCATGCCTACCCATAGCAGACGAGTAGCCGGTAAACGAAAAGGGCTGCCGCAGTCCGGGCCTTTCCCCCGGCACGCGTTTCTCGTCCAGTGATCGCCGAAAGGGCACTGCTGCTCGGTTATTGGTGCAAAGGCGATTTATCGACAGTTACCCGAGCATCCGGGGCGCAGATATGATATTGAAAGGTCGGGGTTATTATGCTCGCAAATGTCAGTGCCGCGCTTTGGATGCTTGGAACGGGTGCTCTGTTCATCGCGGGTGCGATTCAGCTACGAATGAAGCGGATGGTTGATGCACGCGACCAGCATCAGCCTTATACCGTCCGGTGGTGGCAAAAACGGCGATATATGGATGAACGATACCGTCAGCTTTACGGCAGAGATGACCTGCCACGGCTGGCGAACGGGTGCTTCTTAGCATCTCTGGCTGTCATGACCGCTGCTGCCCTTCTTGATCTGCTTGGCGGGTGATGGATCAAGGGCGAACGTTCCGTCCGGAACGGCGTAACTGTTGTGAAGGCGATTTATCACCAATCACGCGCTGGATTCGATGGAAGCGATTGCTTCGAAAGGCGTCCAGTAGCGAGTGGGGTTCGGCGCGACCAGTTCATAATTCCTCGCGTATGTTGATGGCTCTGGGCCACTGTAGCCGAAGCCCTCGTCATCTACCCACTCAACCTGAACCGATTCTCCTAAGCCGTCAGTAAACACAATTCGGATTCGCTTGCCGACGCTGGCCCGAAGGACGTGCTCTGCATCGCCCGATGCCATCGCTGGCAAGATTCTGTTCTTCGCGTAATTGATGAACCTGATGTGCTTCAAGGCCGCACCTTCGTTCAATCATGCTCCGGGTCATTTTATTCGGCAACATCGTAACGCAGGGTAATTGTCGATAACAGGCGTTAGCACAACTTACGCCCCAAATCGGAACTGCTGCCCGCCCATTTTCATGTCCGCAGCGAGGCCGGGAGCGATCCCGGCCTCCGCCTATTACCGTCTGCCGCAGCGCACCTTGGTCATTAGATTATCTAATATATCTATTACAATAACTAATTACTGTGCCAGATCTGTGCCACCGACCCGGCGAACATGCCATTTATGCCGTCTATCCAATCAATAGAATCAGTAAGTTGCAGTCTTATCAACACCGCCCAACTTTCACGGCGGTAACGCGGGTTCAAATCCCGCCGGGGACGCCAACAAGCCCGTTTTCGTCTGTCATCGCTCCAACATGCGTGAACAGACGAAGAGTTGGAGCGGTTCAAAATCCCTGATTCCGGCGAGTAGCGCAAACCGTCTTGAAACAGGAAATTTTGAACCCGCTGGCGCTGTTCCGGCCCGGCGATTTGCCATGCTCCTGCAATGTCCATCAAATGAAGTTCGGCGAACCGGATGAATGTATCTTGTGTTGCCCGTTGTGGAACTGAGGGCCTGTAACTCCTCGTTCCGTCGCGGCTATCTCGGCAGCAAAATTCCGCATTGGCCTCGTTCGTAATCGATCTGCGATATTTCGTCCTTTAACTTTGGCCTTGAGTAGTTCGGCCTTGAGTTTCTTCTGCTCTTCGAGATCGGGCGGTCAGTTTCTTCAGATGCCTTCTCAGTTATCGCCCTGTTTTTGCGCCCACACTTTTGCCGCGATTTTGGGGAACTTCAGATAATGATGTCTGGCGTCGGGCGCAAGCGATCGCAAGCAACGCGAGAAACTCGGTTTCGAGCTGTTCCTTCGACAGTTTTACGGCTCGGCAGCCCGGCTTTCCGGCACCAATACCGGGCGTATTTCTTCGCTCCGGCCTTTGGACGAATCCTCCGGTTAACGGAGTGCCGCATACTTCGCACCTTACAAAGCATTTTAGCGGAAGGGCGGGATTGTATTTGCGTTTCGGGGCCGCGCTTGGCTTTCTGCCGCTCAAGAATCGCCTGTACGTCGGTCGAATAGTCTCTTGGTCACGAATCGGTTCATGCAACCCGCTTAACCGGCTCAAAATCTTCCGTCACTCGGCAGTGTGATCCATCCTGCGTAAAGGGGATTTCGTCATCACCGCTTGGAATGTCTGCGGCGAAAGCGGTTTTGTCGCCTATCGGTTCTCAGGCCCTCTCTCGTGACGATCTTCAGTACTTCAGTTTTCTTGTGCAGGCCGGTTGCCATTAGTTCAAACGCGCGGCGGATCAGGGGCGCACGTTCGTGCGATCGGGCTTGATGTTCGGCACCGCTCTTTCCCGCCGATGTTCTTGTAGCCGATGGGAGCACGCCACGGAAAGCGTCCAGCGGCAACCGACCGCACGTGTCCTATCTTGCATCTTCTCGGAGAGCGCATCCGAAAAATACTGGTTGAACGCTGCCGTAAGATGTTCGCCTGCCATTTTCCCGTCTGCAGTCTCGTCGAAATTGCTCTCGTATACCGAACGCACCAGTAATGCCGAGCGTACTTAATTCGAACAATGGTTTGATCCTGATCTTGCAGGTTGCGGGCGAAACGGCTCAGGTCTTGCACAACGACAAAGCGAACTTCCCGCCGATGCGCCTTGCAAAAGGCCAGCATCCGTTGAAATTCGGGACGATCTGCGGAACGGGCAGACTCGCCTGGGTCAATAAATACATCCGACGACTGGTAAGTCTTTCTGACTTGCAGTAATCCCGGCATCGCTTCTCCTGATTGCTCGAGGTTCAGGGGGCCGTTCGCCTGTTCGTCTGTCGAAACCCGGACGTAGATTACTGCCCCGTTATGTTTCGCCTTTGCCATTGCCGTGCTCGCCTCCGTTCGCTTTCAAACGGTGCATCCTGGACTGCTCCGTTTGCAGAACGCTGTTTTGTTAGGCCGCGTTCTGTTCACCAAGGACAACATCCGACAACTGGTTGGCTGCCTGTTCCGGTGATAATTCACCGTAAATGCAAGCGAAGATGTCGGCGAGTTGTTCCATTTGGTATAGCCGCTGCTGGCGTATTGTTTCCGACGGTTGCGGCGGGTCAGCATCCGCCTTGGCCGCATACTTCTTGGGTGCTCAATTACCTCCGTGCCAGAACATAGTCCCGCAGTGCCAACCACAAACGGAACGACGGAGGCTTTACACCCACACTCACGCAATATCGGACGTAGTTTTCATATAACCTCCGATCAGTTTGTGATTTTCCATGCTCCGATATAGTACACTTTTTGATGTAGTACAAACAAGGCACATATCTAGGCACACAAAAAAAATGGTACAAAATAAAATGCTGGTCAGCATACCCGTTAACAGTCCTGTTGCATCCGACGCCCTGTACTTGGGAAGTGAAGCCGATAACGAGAGTCAGTTCTAGACCCGACATCCGGCGATGTCCGCCGCGTCCGTGTCCAAATTGGAGGCCTTTCATGCGTCCGAAAAGGACTGGGGCAGTGGCGGATTGGTTCGACGCGATGGAATGTGAGGCAACAGTTTTTCAATGTCAGGACAAAACGGAATTGCTAGCCTTTTTGCAACAGATTGGGCGATTTGCCCCTCAGATCGCGCGGGGAGGAATGGTGGTCATTGGAAACGTTGTGGGGGTGGCAACAGGTGCTTAAAGACGCGCTCACGCACTCACCGACCACATGGAAAAAGACAGGTAAAACTCAAACGGGGATGGGATCAGGCTGGCTCTGGTGGAGGATGCCCTGAACGATGCCAGCACCCTGCCGATTCAGTTCCGGTGGCAAGACACGAAGTATTCCGCCGTTATAGAAGCACGGGATGCAGTCACGGCGATCATTGCCACCATCTACATCGACCACTTGCGGAGAAGCGAAATTCCGTTTCTGTGCTCGCCCTGACTGTAGGAAACTCTTTCGAGCTAACTCAGCAAGCACAACAAGATTTATTGCGAAGCGTATTGTGCCCACCTGGAGTCACTGCGGCGTTTGCGAAAAGGGATCAGGTTGAAGAAGCAGAGAGGTGGTAAGCAGTGAGCGTCATGGCGGTCGAGCATCGGCATGCAGAGAACGCACCCGGCGGGTTCACAAACCAGCCCTTCGCCATCGGCCTCAGACCGCTTGACTGATTGTGTATTGTACTAAATACGCACTATTACCGTGTTGCGTGTTCTGTGCGCCGGGCAGCTATTTACAGCATTTAGATAAGATGTCAGATAGGATAATGGATAGGTTCCAGTATAGGGTCCTGAAGGGATAAAATTCATTCAACTAATTGATAATAATATACTTAGCATATAACTACGCGATTGCATTACCGGCAGCATTTCAGCGCAAACGTCAGCGGCGACGAAAGGCGGCGTTTTAGGGCCGGGTCAGCTAGAGGAAACAGGGTAGAGGGCCGGGGGGCGCTTGCCGGGCGGGTAGGTCATCAGGCTTAGGTACTACTTTTTGTCGCAGGAAAGGCCCAGAACATCGCAAAAGGCTAAAGTGTGCAGGGCTGTTGTGTATTATCGTACACAACGGATACGAATCGTTCCGCAGACAGCCTCTACAATACTCCGCAATCGCGTCAGGATGCGTTTAGAGCCGTTGGCGGGCGTGTAGGCACGCAATGGGGAATCAATTGCATTCCACGATGACGTAGTGGTGTTCTTTGCCTTTTGGCCCGTAGTAGTCGTGACTATACTTGCACGACCTGTGTAATCCGTTCATGTAGTACTCCTCTTGAGACATGGACTGCCCGTCCATACTGCACTTGACCATCATCGGACAGCTAGCGTAAGCAGTTACTCCTAGCAGCAAAATAGCCAGCACGATGGTTTTCATGTTTTAGTTCATTCCCTTCGTATTTGACGTATTTCACAGTCGTTCCAAAAACGTAGGCCGAATCTTACGTTCGGCAGCACTGAAAAGCAAGAACTTTCCCCGACACTGTTGGCTGTTTTACAAACGAACGCATACCCGGATCATGTCGTTCCAAAAAACCTCTCTGAGAAATGCACCCTCCTTGAACGTGTTTTCAAGTACTTAGCTGGCACGATATATTGTGTCCTTAAAACAATTGTTTTCTGGTACGATTTATCTTGACATAGATATTGAGCGGACGCATGATGCAGACATTATGACGAACGAAATCAAGCAGGTTGCCCTGTACGCCAGAATCAGCAAGAAGAACTCTGGCCAAGACACCCAGAACCAGCTTCGCCAACTGCGCGTCTACTGCGCGAAGATGGGCTGGGTGATCGTCTGTGAGTACATCGACAGGAAAAGCGGCAAGACCGGAGACCGTGAGCAGTTCCAGCAGATGTTCGAGGCTGCCTCACGCCGGGAGTTCGATTGGTGTTGTTCTGGAGTTTGGACAGGTTCAGCCGCGAGGGCACACTGGAGACGCTACAGCACTTGCAGAGGCTCACAGCGTGCGGCGTGGCTTTCAAAAGTTTCACCGAGCAATACCTCGACGGCACCGGGCTGTTTCGTGACGCCATCATCGGCATCTTGGCCGCACTAGCAAAGCAGGAGCGTGTGAGGCTTTCAGAGCGCGTTCACGCTGGCCTAGAGCGGGCAAGAGCGCAAGGGCATATCGGCGGGCGTCCAACGGTCAACCGTAAGGCAGACCCGGATGCGAGCGCGATCCGCAGACTGCGCGACGAAGGGCAAAGCTACGGTGAGGTTGCCGCTGAGCTGGGCCGGAGCAAGAGCGACGTGTACCGGGTGTGCATGACGCTAGGCTGCTCGCCTGAGGCATAGAGTGAATGCAGCGGGACACGGGGTAGCTTATCGGCTGGTCGTATCGGAAGGCGTCAGCATTCAGACGTTAGCGGTTCGCGGCTTAAACCTCGTATACAGGGAAAAGGGGTTGCCCGCAATCAAAGCATGAGGCGGCTAGACACCGCGCATGAGCTGTGACACCGACATCTCAAACCCCATTGCGAGAATCTCCACCGAGCGTAAGCACGGTTCTTTCTTTGCCAGTCTCGACGTTGGAAATGAACGGGCGGCCAAGGCCCGTATGGACCGCCAAATATGTTTGCGTCCAGCCACGCTCCTGACGGAGCTTGCGGATTCGTCTGCCAAATCGGACGCAAATTTCTTCTGTTGCCACTCCCGCATTGTGGCTGTATCCTTCCGGTTACATTTCGCCTATAGGATACAGGCGTGCTGGTGCGTACTCGCGTAAGAGATATGCCGCGTGACCACTGGGGATTATGCCAACTAGTTTTCAGGTTGCGCTGCTCTGTTCAAAACAGAGGATTCTATGAAAACGATTGTCGCGGTACTGCTTTTAACTGGATTGGCCCTCGGGCAGAAATACACAACCATCTTTAAGCGACACCTTAAGTTTTATGAATCGCTCGTTGGAAGAGGATTTTGCCGGTTCTATTGAAAGCCACGGTGACAGCGGTTGCGAAGTCCAATTGATTCGCTACCACATAGAGAAGGTTACCATCCCAAGTGGTTTACATAAGGTGGAAGGTAACCCTCGCATGGGCATTCCTGACCGTCATAGTTATGAGTGGGCTATTATCGATCCGGCTACCCATCTCCGATCTGATTTTAATCTCAAGGACATCGATCCTGAGTCCATCAAAGCAACTGAAGTGTTCAGCATCAAGGCCATAGCAGACAGGCCAGACAGCTTTGATCCTAATCTACCCCATCCTGATCGCTCAATCGTCTTTTTCAAAACATCGAATTTAATTAAGGCGATACATGCTAGGGATTTTGTTGATGAGAGCACCGTCAAGCAGGCCATTGATAAGGCTGGAAAAGGTGGGTTTGGAGAACCTGGCTTCCTACTCGAACCCGGCACAAAAACCAGATTGGCAAAAGATCAAACTGGCGATATTTTTCTCATGGAAAGCAATAACGGGGCAATTAGATTTACAAAAGCCTTTAAACATGCGGTCGAACTCTGCGGAGGCAAGCCGTCCATGTTTTAGGTGGGGAAAGGTCTTGATCTGGCGTGCAATTCCAGTAAATGAATCACTGGTGCCTTTCCGAAGCGTACACTGTACGTTGATGATCTTAGTTTCTCTTCTAAACGGTTCTATATAACGTGGGGATGTATGATCGCCGCTACCCAACCAATAAAACGCGAGTCTGCTACGCCAATACACCGCTTCGTCATTATGAACTTCGGCGCAGACGTTGGCTTTGACTCCCAGACTGGGCAAATATGTCGAACCTGGGATTGGCAACCTCTCGGCAAGGCCGCCAAGCCCGATGCTGAAACTGGGGCGGCTCCCCAGCGCAAATTTGGTGAGTTCACACCAACTTGCCTGTCCCTCTATCAACAATATCCATCGGTCGGCAATCCGAGTGATTCCTTTGGGCTACTTGACAAACAGCAGCCGAACAAAAAGCAGTCAAACTGACCCGCATAGCGGAAAGCCCGAGTTCCAATGGAGGAGCCCTGTGAAGAGGAATGATGTGGTTACTGCCATTATTCGTGATACTGGCTCACTTAGTCAGCAAAGGCCAGGAAAGGAAGGCGCAATCGGTTGAGTTTACACAAGTGGAGGCAGCTGCGATAGGAGACGTGAGAACACTCGCGACGGCGGAATTTGCATACTTTTACACGTATAAGAGACTGGCATGCAGATTGACTGACCTTGGGTCAAGCAAGGATGGCTCTGAGGGGCCAAACTCCTCTGGGTTGATATACGACGATCTGGCCTCAGGCCAGCGCAATGGTTACAACTATTCAATTCACTGTAACGGAAAGGCCTCAGCACAAATCAGCGCAGGACCGAAGCCCGGCGCAACTGAAAAGGCATATGCTTTCTGCACCCAGATTACCAGCGATGGCAAAGACGCCAACGGGGGCATGATTCATTACTCGGATACTGTCGAGAGGTGTCACAAACGGGGGAAGGTTCTTCCGTAATGAACGCGCCGACTGGCGCGCGGCTCACAAGCCTTTCAATAACTCCGATAGCGTAGTATCCAGCGCAAGAGCGATTTTGCGGAGGGTGCGCAGCCCCGGCTGGCGTGTCCCGCGCTCCAAGTCCGAAGTATGCACCTCATGGACGCCGGACTGCTCGGCAAGGTCAATTTGCCGCCAGCCCTTGGCGCGGCGCAATTTCCTGATTCGCTCGCCTGTCGCTGTGCAGAGGATCACCCGGCGAAGCCACGATGTCCCTTGCCATCCGTCCATAATCGAATTAGTCTTTCCGCTATATTTAGCGCAGAGTTTCTACCTGCTCCTGCCGGATTCAAATACATGTGGGGGTATATGAGCAGCGTCTTTGCTATGTATTTTCACCTCTGATGGCGGGCCGGGGTGCCGGGATTCAGGGCGGATTCGAGAATCACCGGAACATGCCAAACCAGCATGAATGCTGGCGATTTATGCACTTAGAGCATCTGCCTTTGACACGTTTTCGGCAAACTGGTTCAAACTTTGATTGGTCAGGGACGCCAGTTAATAAAATCAACTTAACAGCGTGGTTCCGTGGTTTCGCAGTTTCCCAAGCGTCGGAAATTTGTGTGGTAATTGTGGAGTGGAATCGTGCACAGCTACTGAGATTATCCCACGATGAAGATTCAGTGCTGGGGAACTTGTCCTGAAACGCTCTTCCTGGGAAATCGGACGGCCGATTGTTAAAGAAGTGGGCTTTGCGAAGATGTGGCTGCCAGATTTTTGCGGCTAGTCTGCAATACGGGGTGTATGATTTCGCCGGAGGCGAACAGATGTTCCCCTCGAAGCGGATTCTTTGCTCCACTGACTTCAGTGATGCCGCTGTTCAGGCGTTTTCCAGCGCAGTGGAAATCGCCCTCCATAACGAAGCCGAGATTTATCTTGTCCATGTGTTGCCGGCATTGTTAACGGACGGAGGGGATTCGACGGTGATGGTGTCGATGCCCGAGTACGAGCGGCTCTTGCAGCCCAAACAGCGCATGGAGGAAATGGCCAGGCCGATGCTCGCCAAGGGTTTGAAGGTCGAGATATTGATAACCCGGGGCGATCCGGCAAGCGAAATTGTGAAAATTGCGAAACAGAAGGCAGTTGACCTAATTGTGATTGCTACCCACGGAAAAACCGGCTGGCGTCACCTGGCCTTTGGATCCGTTGCAGAAAAAGTTGTCCGCACGGCGAGCTGCCCCGTACTCAGCATCCGCTGCGCGGTTCGCGACGCAGATGCTTCTGCCGGCGCGCGCTAATTCGGCTTTGTGTGAGGATGCAGGGAGCGTTGGAGCGGCACAAGCTGATGCGGCCGTTCTTCTCCGTAACCGGCTTCCTGCCACTACGAATAAAAGTTGCTGCGGCATACAAGGACGAAAACTGAGGCGTGCCACCCAGAGTTGAGAATCCCGAAGAAAGAGAGCAGGCACTTGAGCCGGCGTCTTCAGCTTTTCCAGAGGCGAAGGCGATTGGCTCAGAGCGGCGCTTTGACTCCGCTTTCCTGCTGCCCCTGATCGTCGCTTGCGCCCTGTTTGTGCAGGTGATGGATTCGACGATCATTGCGACCTCGTTGCCGATTATCGCCCGCGATTTTGGGATAGATCCGGTCGTATTGAAGCTGGGGCTGAGCGCATACTTAATCAGTCTCGCGGTTTTTATTCCCATTTCCGGCTGGTTCTCCGATCGCTTCGGGGCGCGCACGGTGTTCCGGGCTTCGCTTGGCGTATTCATGCTCGGCTCGATACTGTGTGGCTTGACGCACTCTTTCTTTAGCTTCGTCGCGGCGCGGTTTCTGCAAGGCATCGGCGGGGCCATGATGGTCCCCGTCGGACGAATCGTGATCTTACGCACTGTGCCGAGACACCAATTGGTTTCGGCGTTGAACACTCTCACCGCGCCCGCGATGCTGGGGCCCGTGATTGGTCCGCCCGTCGGCGGTTTAATTACTACGTACACCAGCTGGCGTTGGATCTTCTTCATCAACATTCCCATCAGCGTCCTTGGTATCGTTCTGGCGGGGTTCTTCATGGAAAATGTAAGCGAAGAAGAAGTGCCGCCGCTGGATTGGACAGGCTTTCTGTTGTCCGGCTTTGGACTGTCGTTGGCGATGTTCGGGTTAAGTACGATTACCGACCGCGTGATGCCCATAAAGTTTTGCGTGGTTTGTGGCATCGTTGGCGCCGTATCCATGTGCGCCTATTTCATCCATGCCCGGCATAAAAAGCAGCCGCTGCTGAATCTGGCTTTCCTTCGGATTAAAACTTTCTGGGTTGGAGTCGCCGGAGGCGGCGCACTGTTTCGCGTGGCTATTGGCGCAATATCGCTCTTGTTGCCTTTACTGTTTCAGCTCGGTTTTGGTCTGAATCCATTCCAGTCGGGCTTGCTGACCTGTGCCTCCGCCATCGGCGCCGTGTTGATGAAAGCGACGACGAGAATGTTGTTGCGGAGGTTCGGCTTTCGCCCCGTGCTGATGTACAACGCCATCTTTTCATCGGTCGCGGTGATTAGCTATGGGCTCTTCAAAGCCACCACTCCTCATCCGCTGATCTTAATCGTCCTTTTTATTGCGGGATGCTTTCACTGCCTGCAGTTCACCGCGCTGAATGCGATTACTTACGCGGATATAGCCGACGAGGACGTGAGCCCGGCGACGAGTCTGTATACCACAATTCAACAGCTCTCGTTAGGAATGGGCATCACTTTCGGGGCCTTCGCCTTGCAAGCATCAAGCTTCTTCCAACGGCACCGAGCCATCGTTGCCGAAGATTTCTGGCCCGCATTTCTGGTTGTCGGGCTCATTGCGATGACGTCCGCCTACTCCGCGACCGGCTTGTCCCGGAAGGCAGGCGACGATCTGGCCGGCCGGAATGTGCAGGAGCAATTGGAATTGTGAATCCCTGATCGGACTGCCCCGTTGCAAGAAGTTAATTCATCACGCAAGGGCGATTACGGCATGCTTGTCTCAACTCGCGTTCCGGGCGCATTACTCCACTCAAGGAATGATCCTTCGTACAAGACCGGACTAAAGCCAAGAAGCTTAAGGGTGAAATAGTCGTGCGAAGCTTGAATGCCGGAACGACAGTAGACCACCACGTTCTTTCCGCGCACCACACCCGCCGCCGCATATTTCGCCCGCATCTCCGGTGCCGGCTTCAAAACGGGATTGTCTTTGCTTTTCAAGTTGTCCACCCAGAAAACGTTCTTCGCCCCGGGAATGTGTCCGGCCCGCGGTACGCCACCACCGGTTGCCGCCCCGGAATACTCGTTCGGCGGACGGGCATCGATCAGCGTGGTCTTCTTGCCGTCCACTATCTGCTTCATGGCGGGTAGACCCACCACAAGTTCCGGACGAACCTTTACCGTCAAAGTAGCACTCTTGGAGGCAGGCGCAGCCGTGCTTACGTTGCGGTGTTCGGCCTTCCACTTTCCAATCCGCCATCGAGGAGGGCGGCTTGTGTCCCATGGCCAAGATAATCGAGCGCGAAATACGCGCGCGCGGCAAACAGGCCGCCCATATCGCTGTAAATTACAATGCGCGATTTATCGCCAACGCCTACCCGCTCGAAGGCGGTCTTCATAGCATCGACGGTTGGGGAGTTGGTTCGGAATGCCATTGCGGGTGACGGCGACGTCGCTCAATGGCAAGAAGCGCGCTCCGGAAATATGGCCTGCGTCATAAGAGTTCCGATTGGGCGCAACGTGAAGGATGACGACATTCGAATCATTGAGGTGCGCAGCCAGCCAGCTGGTCTGAACCAGCAGTTTCGATCCAGCTTCCGGTCCGGTGGCATTCGCCGTGCCCGTCACGATCAGCACCAGACAAATGAGCGCTGCGATCAGTATCTTGTGCTTCATTCATGCTCTCCATCTCAGCTTGCCTGTTGACGCACTGTCACGCGACATGAGCTTCCACCAGAGGCAAGCCTGCTGCCCATTTCCAGAGTAGTAGCTGCAAAACTTCGGAAGCCTTGAGGTATCGCGAGCGACTCTCGGGTGCAGCAATGCGCTACCTCGTTATATGACGTGTTTTGCCGCAACGAGTTCAGCCACCTTGGCCAACAACTGCTCGCGGTCCGGCGGTTTGTCGAAGTAACCAGCGGGTGGACGAAGGTTGCGCCGATTCTCGATGAACCGCTTGAACTCGTGCGTAATCCCCGTCAGGACGATCACCGGGATTACGGCCGTTTGCGCCTCTTCCTGCAGGTTGCGGAACATGCGCACGCCGGTCTCTTCCGGCATGCAGATGTCCAGGATAATTAGATCAGGACTCTCGGACTTAGCTTTTGCCATGCCCTGTTTGCCATCCGCGGCTTTGACCACCGAATAGCCATTGTCTTCCAGCAGCGTGCCGATGAAGGTAGTCACATCCTCTTCATCGTCGACGATGAGAATCTTTGCTTTGTATTCCGCCATACTAGTCACCTCATTTCTTCTTTAACGCATCCAGCGTGCGCTGCAATGTATCCGTATTAGCTGTTGAGAGTACGGCAGCCAGTTCGCTGCGGAGTCTTTCCGGGTCGTTAACTCGTTCTTCGGCTGTTGGAATGCCCAGCAAACTGCGAACGGCTGAAACATAAGAATCGTGCCGCACAGGTTTCTCAAGGTAGATACCCCGACCGGACATAGTCATTTCGTTGAAATCCGCCTTGCCCATCTCGTCGCGGGCATGGCCGGTAACGATCAACACAGGTATCTTCGAGAGCGCTTTGTCCTTTTGAAGATCATGATAGAATCTCGCACCGGAATGGCGAGGCATCACCAGATCCAGCGAGATTAGGTCGGGTGCGCTTCGCTGCACCGATTCCAGAGCTTCGAGCCCATCCTTGGCGGTTTCGACAATGAAACCGGCATCTTCAAGAGCGGCGCGCAGGTAATCGCGGACATCTGCCTCGTCATCGACTACCAGAATTCGGTAAGGCTTTATCTCGGTCATTACATTACCTCACGACTTGAGTTTGCGAGCCCGGGAGCCGATTTGGCGATCGCCTGCAGGCGCTCGCGCGACAAGCGAATGCGGAAGGTAGCTCCTTGGCCAGGCGTCGACTCCACATCAATCCGGCCACCATGCTCCTGCACTATCTTTCGGGTTGTCAGCAGGCCGAGGCCGGTTCCCTTATTTCCCTTGGTGGTGAAGAATGTAGTGAACACTTTTCCACTCACTTCCCAATCCATCCCACCTCCATTGTCAACTACCTCGAAGACTAAGTCTCCAGCTCGTTCGCACGTGCGCAAAATAACTTCTCCCCCGCCTTCAGGTCGCATAGCGGCTGCATCAATTCCATTCGAGAGCAGATTGGTGATGCAAGTCTCCATTCCCTGCGCATCGAGCGGGGCCGGTTCCACTTCGACGCCGAGTTCGAGCTTCAGTTCCACGCCTTGCAGACGAGCCGCATCCACATAAAGAGCAACAATGTCGCGGGCGAGTGCGTTGGGATCGGTCGGGCGCAGCTCCGGCAGCCTCCCTTTTGCAAAGCTGAGAAAGTCTTTGACAAGGCCGGTGGTCTTCTCGAAGTTACGCTGTAGCATTTGCCATCCGGCGGTGATCCGTGAGGCGTCACCCTTGGACAGGCCGCTGTCCACCATGTACATTCCGCCTTCGAGGCCCATCAGAAGATTCTTGATCGTATGTGCCAGCCCCGCGACTGTTTGCCCGACAGCGGCTAGCCGTTCCGCATCCAGTTTCTCCTGTTCAAGACGTTTGATCTCGCGTACATCCTCCATGAAGGCCGCACGCCCAAGCTGCCGTCTTCCGCTTCTCAGTTCAACAGCCGAAAAGTGAACTGGAATTTGCTGCCGTTGTGCCGAGCACACTGAGATTTCAGGCAGATCAAGCTTGCCCTCGGGCATGGCGTCAGAGGCAAAAAATTTCTCTGGAAGCATCTGTCTTAGCCGAACCGCCGTTGGTGGCTGGCCCGCAGTCCACTCCAGCAGAGCGCGCGCCGCTGGATTGATAACCTTGGGATCGCCCGAGGAGTCGACTGCGATGATTCCGGCAGGCGAATTGTGGATCAGAGCCTCGTAGTAGTCCTGAGTTTTTTGCAATTCCCGCTCGAGTTGAGAGATCTCGGTGATATCGGTGGCCATTTGAATGACATGGGAAACGCCTTCCTGGCCGCGCAATAACGGGGAACTGGTCACAATGTAATATGCGGGAGACCCGTCCTTATGCACGCCAACCTCGTTGGCTGCGTGCTCGGCACCGTCAGCGAATGTCAGCGCAGCCGTGCAGCTTCGGCAAGGACTCCTGCGCCGTTTGCAAACCTCATAGCAGAATTTTCCCTCGGGGATGCCGAAGATTTCCTGGAATTTGTCGTTCGCTTGAGTAACGCGATAGTTGCGGTCGATCACAAAGGCCGGGCAGGGCACGCGCTCGAACAATCGGTCGTATTCCCGTTTCCACGCACGTGTCTCCGTCAAGTCCGTCTTCATCGCCATGACGTGAGTAATCTGTCCGCTGGCGTCCCTCAATGGCACGAGGTGTGTCGCGTAATGGCATGTCCGACCGTGCCGGTCCACGCCGGTTTCGTCTGTCACCCGCATGCGCCCATCCTCGAATGTCTCTGTCATACCACAAGGATCGCAGGGCTGCGATGCTCGCTTGCACACCTCGTAACAGCGACGATTCCGCCAATTTCCGAAGTACTCTTCGAAGTTCCCGTTTCCAGCCACGATGTTAAATTCGCGATCTATGACGGCCACGTTGAATGGAACCAGCTCGAACATGCTGCGGCCCAGCAGTTGGTCCAGCTCGGATTGATTTAGCTGTGCCATTTACTACCTCTACTTCCTCGCTTCCGGTGTTGGAAGCACTACGTTCTGCCCCGTCAATCCCGCTCTGCGGAGCACGAGTTCGTGGGAGTCGATGACTTCGCGCCTGTCTTTGTGACACCAGTCGCAGCGGGTCATTTCAGGCTTACTCTTCTCCTGCGCCTTCTTCACATGACAGCCGATACAAAGCCGGTGCATCGCCTCGGTATAGGCAACTGCCCGGTAGCGCTTAACAGTGATCGAAGCGCCGGCCGGGACGAGGTCCTTGTGGCATTTGTCGCAGCGGACCGCGCTTTCGGCGCTGCGCACCTGGCCCTTGGCGTGGCATTGGTAGCATGCTACGCGCGCGCCGGAGGGCGATGAGTGCCAGTCATGCCGGAAAGCATCGACCGGCGAATACATGTCCCGGTGGCAACGAGCACAAGCTGTACCTTCGTCCCTGGGCAGGTTCATGTGATGACATTTGATGCACGACTCTTTTCCGCCTTCGCGCTTCTCGTGCTCCGCGTGCTTGAACGCAACGCCGAAGCCATTGAGGTTCCCGTCGATCCAAAGGACTTCGCCACCGCGGGCGCGTTGAACCGGCGTTGCATCGATCCCGCGGCTTTCGGCAGGTTCAGCCTTCAAAGCGCCAAAACCCACGGCCGCTGCCAGTATGAAGGCCAAAGAATATGTGGTGCGGGCCGCAATGCCGGGAACTCCCAGCCAGGTAGCGCCCACAGGATCGAGTTCCGGCAGCTTGAGCGGATCGGCGTTCGGATCGGCGGGCCGTTCCTCCCACACCTTGAAGTGCTCGATCATAAAAAGGAACGCCAACACTGCGGCGGAAACTACGCCGACACTGATGGCGATTTCAGTCCAGGAGGGCAGATAGAAAGCGCCGTCCGGTCTGGGGTGGGCAACGCCGCCGACATCGATACGGTTGAGGACTATGCCACAAACGGCAAATGTGGCGGCCGTCCATTGACCGGCGCGACTGTGTCGCACACGCGAAGCAGAGAAGAGGGCGATGGGAATGAGCGCCATCACCATGACTTCGAACCAAAACAAACCAGGCCGCCAGTCGGCCACAAAAAGCTGTGCGGCCTGCCGCCGAATGATAAGGTCGGCGATTCGCACGATCACATAAATCGATAAGACCCAGCGGCACGCATTGGCGAATGACGCTAACAGGTCCGTCTCTGGCTTGCGGTGGTAAAGGTACGCCGTTAGATGGCTCTCAAAAATCACCATCGAGAGTCCCAACCCAATCGCGGAGATCAGGAACATGACTGGAAGGATCGGCGAGTACCACAACGGATGCAGCCGGTACGGCATGATCAGGAACAGCGAACCCAGCGACGATTGGTGCAGGGATGAAAGTCCGATCCCAACGATCACTAATGGCAGGCGTGCCTTGACGAGGGTTGTGCGGATCTTCGCGAGGCGCGGAAACTCTTCGGCTGGAACCGGAAAGAACTCCAAGGCCAAAACTGTGAGGTACAGCATGACGCACCAGCCGACCTCAAACAGCGGCGACCGGGGATTCCAGTAGACGATCATGTGCCAGATGTTCCAAGGCAGGCCCAGATCGAACAGCAACCCAATCGCAACCGCAAGATAGCCGAGAAACGCGGTCAGTACCGCAGGGCGAACGATGGAATGGAATCGCTCCAGTTTGAAGATGTAAACCGTGGCGGTAACGATGAACCCGCCAGCCGCCAGCGCCACTCCGCCCATCACGTCGAATCCGACCCAGACACCCCACGGATTTGCATCCGTCAGATTTGTGCTGGCGCCCAACCCAAAAAGAAAGCGTGCCGTCGCCACCGATACCGCCAACCCAATCAACGCCCAGAGTGCCAGCTTCAGTTTGCGGACCCTATTCATGCGATTCATCCTTCCCCGTTGCGTCCTTCTCAATCCTCATGCGGCGCTCGATGATCCACGAGACTCCTGCCATGCACGCCATGACACTCGTAAATACGAACGGAACCGCTTCCATCGCAACCGCGGTGGCTTCCGGCAGAGGCTTGGGGCCAATCACGTGGCCCGCGGTTAGGAATGAAAGGTCGACATTCGAGATATAGAGCACCGAGGATCCGCCGGCGTCGTGTTCTCCCCAGACCTTGTTTACATACTTGCCCGGGTTCTTCGCGATGCGATCATGCGCCTCCGCCAAAAGCTGATCGCGATCTCCGAAGATGGTCGCTTTTTGCGGACACGCCTCGGTGCATGCGGGCTGGCGACCCTCCACGATCCGGTCGTAACAGAGGATGCACTTGCGCACATATGGCACTGCAGCCTGCCACTCATAGCGGGGAATACCATATGGGCACGCCATCATGCAGTACCGGCAACCCATGCACTTGCTGGCGTCGTATACAACGGCTCCGAGCTTTGTCTGATGGAGGGCGCCGACAGGGCAAGCCGAGGCACAAGCCGGCTCAAGGCAGTGCCGGCATTGTTTGCGGACAAACGCGTGCTGAGGACCCTCAACTACCGAGGTCCAGTTTTTGGCCGAGAGACCGTCATCGAGATCCCATCGGCGCGGCATGTCCGCAGCCAACAGGTTCTGCTTCTTGCAGGCAGCCACACACTCGTGGCAGTTGTTGCACTTCGTAGTATCGGTGAGAATGGCCGCCTTCATTTGTTTTCCGCCTTGGTGTGTACGACTGTCGCAATCTCCAGCCTTGCCTTCGGCAACCACGTGGGCCTATCCGCGTACCCTAAAGTAGCCGCAACCCGATCGCCCGCTCCGGCGGGAAACTTCCAGGCGATCGCGGTGACTACTTGTGACAGTGGAGCCAGTACGCAGTGAGCGATTTTCGTAAACGGGATTAGAAGCATGATGAGATTCGCCGAATAAACGTGGACCAGCATCAGCGATTGGTACGTCTTCGGCCCTATCGCAAGATTCGTGCATAGGAATCCGGTAATGAAAGGAACCACCAGAAACAATGGCCAGGCATAATCCTGCGGGCGGCTTAGCTTGCGCGATCTCGCGTCAAGAACACGGCCGAGAAACAAAGCCGTGCCTGCTGCAACGACGATCACGGTGAGATAGTTCGCTAAGGGCTGTGGAATTGTGAGCCAGGCAAATCCAACGGAACGCTTCCATAACAGGACATGCGCAAATAAGAATGGGGGAACCAGGAGTAGCCCGACATGGAACAAGAAAGAAAAAGTGCTGTAGGCTGGACGCTGGCGCCAAAGGCGCGTTGCAGGGAATAGCCACGCGATCGTCTGCCTCCGCACTTCACGCCAGCTCACAATCTTATCCGGGCTCTGTCGATACGCCTCCACGAGTCCGATTGCAGTAAGCACCACCGACCGCAACAGGCCAAGTAGCATCAGTGAAAATGCAATACGGAACAGAGGTCCGCGGCCGAACTCAATCCACGTTTCCACTAGTGCCCCCTGATTCAAAGTCGATCGCCTTGTATAGCAAGTCGTGCAAGCCGACGATTTGGCAATCAACGCCTTGGTCTTCCATCAATTCTTTTAGCTGCTTTTTGCAGTTGGCGCAGGGCGCTACGCAGTACTTGGCGCCAGTCGCCCGAATCTGTTCGGCTTTGGCCTTACCCCCCACCAGTGTCCGATAGGGGCGTAACTCGTCCATGGATACGGTGCCACCGCCACCGCCACAGCAAATGTTGTCGCGCCGGTTCGGCGTCATCTCGACGTAATCGCTGCAAATTGCCTTGAGAAGCTCCCGAGGTTGCTCCACAACCCAACCACTCCGGGAGAAGTTACACGGATCGTGATAGGTGACCCGCTCGGTGATCACATTCGGCTTGAGCTTCAATCTTCCGTCCCGCCAAGCCTTATGGGTGTACTCCATGATGCTGACGACCGGTCGCGCTTCTTTTCCTCCGCAAAAGTTTGGATAAAAGACTTTGGCACTTCGCGAAGCATGGCCGCACTCGCCGATCAAAATCTTCTTCGCCTGCAGGCGATCTGCTTCCACTTGGATCTTTTTCACCACGTGTTCCAGTATCTGGTCGCTGTAAAAGAGGCCGTAATTGATGCCGTCAAAGTAGCCGGTGCCAATGGTCCAGGCGTCGCCGGTCGCGTGAAAAACCGCGGCATTGCCCATCAGCGTGTCAGCCTCCATGATGTAGTCCGAAACGGCCGGAAAAAAGATGTATTCGGCTCCTTGTTTATCGACCGGAAACGCTACATCTACCCCTATACCCTCTTTGATCTCATCGCTCAGGAACTCGAGCGTATCCAACAACGCCGGCACCGGCACCGCCGACGTGTTTCCGCTGGCGCCGATTAACTGCTCGCGAACGCTGACGGCCAGTGCCCGTGGGATAATCCCAATCTCCGACAGGATGTAACGCCCGAGGTGAGTCAGCAAGCCGTGATCGATTCCCATAGGGCACTCGAAATGGCAGCGACGGCATGCCGTGCAGTTGTAAAATGCATCGGCCATTTCCTGGACCTTGTCATCGGTCAGTCCCGGATCGCCCAGTAGTCGTGCCCTCAAAACGCCGGCGACGGTGAAGTGGCGACGATAAACCGACAGCAACAATTCCGAGCGATAGCACGGAATGTCTTGCTCATCACCGGTCGCCAGATAGACTTGGCATTTGACCGTACAACGCGAGCACTTCGCGCTGACCCGGACATATTGGTCCAGCGCCACGCGATAGTTCGTATGCTTCAGAATGGCGGCGAATGCTTCAAGAAAGCGGCGGGGGCGGTCCTGAACCGCGAAATCCTCCACGTGGTAGCGAACCGGCAATAGTTGCTTCCGGACGACCTCCGGCTTCTTCCCCGAGTGAAAGGCTTTTGCCCGATCTTCCGGACTGATAAGCTGCATGACTCCTCTATTTCTTGACCGATCTGTCGGCAGTCACAACTAGATGTAGTATGCGTCTAGAATCCCTAAACTCTTATAGCCTTGCTTGGGAGCCTCGCGCAAGGCAGAATTGAGGGAAGTCTAAACGTTTTTGTATGTTGTTGGTTGCAAAGAGTCCATCACTGATTAGGTGTACTTATCACCTTGTTGAAATGCCATTTAATCCCGTGGGCGAAACGTTCTGACGGTACTTGTTTGCCACGTTCAATCGAGGAATTCGCTCATTTAGTCAACAGCCGCCGCTCTCGGCGCCTTGGCGGCGACCTTTTTGAAGCGAGAGAAATAGGTGCGTGTTACACTTAAACCAAAGCGGCGTTGGAGGTTGAGAATGCCACGTGGAAAATGCTCTCGTCACCCCAGCGACTATCCTTGCACCTGCGCCATGGGACACTTGTATCGGTTTATTGAACCGGTTCTCTTGTTGATGATTCGCGAGCGCGGGCATGCTTATGGTTACGACCTGTCGGGAGAACTCGGAGATTACGCATTTACGGATGCGGACATCGAAAGAGCCGCACTTTATCGTACGCTGAACATCCTCGAAAAGAACAAATACGTCACCAGCCATTGGGATACGAAGGGTTCTGGACCGGCACGAAAGGTGTACTCGTTAACCAGAGACGGTGAGCACCACCTGCAGCAATGGGCAGAGGTGCTTCACAACGTGAGCAAGTCGATGTCGCATTTCGTACACAAAGTGGAATCGCTCAACGGGGCACGAAGGCCCACCCGAACGAAGCGGGCTTCAGCAAGCTCTTAGAACGTGCATCTATTCACGATGAGGGGAACGCGTTATGAACAACTTTCTGGGGGCTCTCGCATTTATCGCCGTGTGGATATTGGTAACCCGCTGGGTGCTGCCACGCTTCGGCGTTCAGACCTGAGGGATTCCACGGAGCCGAGTTGCGGCTCCTCCGCCGAACCCAGAGGAATCAACTGCAGCGCCAGATCCAGCCTGTAAACGGTTCAAGGGCTAAGCAGAGTTCCTGATCCCGAACCAGGTTCCAGGGTGGCAACTGCCGCATGTCTGTTCCTCGCTTGACCTGAAAACACTGGAGCGTCACGCCCGCAGAATAGGTCCGCCGACGCGGGCCCGAAGTCCTAGCAGGCTGCTGAAAAACTACTCGTAATCCACTCAGAGCTAGGAATCTCCTGTCGTCGACCCGGAGGAAGGCGACGAGGAAGACGAACCCGAAGAAATGCTCTGGAGATCATCCACGACCTTCGATTATGATGGCACCGTGCAAATCATAGTCAAAGAGGAACTATGCGCTGCCGCCCGCCAACTGCGTGACGCCAGTGATTCGGTCTCTGGAGAAGTCGCAAAGGCCATCAGGCTGGCCCAGCATGTCGTTCGAAACAGCCCCCGTGAGCGGGGCGAGACTCGAACGATCGCATTAGATAATCTAGTCACTACAGCGGAGAGGAATAAGGATGGTTAGGTTTCCGAATAGAGTCTTGCTCGTCGGCTTTGGGGCGGTAGCGCGTTGCACGCTGCCTATCTTAGTCAAACACCTTAGTATCGATCCCAAGCACATCACCATCATAGACTTTGAGCCAAACGATGCCGCTCTGAAGCCGTGGGTCGAGCAGGGTGTGACTTTTATCAAGGATCGCGTGACGCCCGAGAGCCTGGGGAGTTTGCTGGGACAACATCTCTCGGCTGGAGACCTCCTCATCGACCTGGCGTGGAACATCGATTGTTGCGAAATCGTGCAGTGGTGCCACGACCGGGGCGTCCTCTATGTGAACACGTCAGTAGAGCTTTGGGATCCCTACGCTGGAGCGGAAAACAAGCACCCTACCACGCGTACCCTATACTGGCGCCACATGAACCTGCGGCGGATGATCTCCACCTGGAGCGAACCTGGGCCGACGGCGGTGATTGAACACGGAGCTAACCCCGGCCTCATCAGCCATTTCACCAAGCAAGCGCTTCTCGACATCGCGCAGCGCGCGCTGGCGGAGAAAAAATTCAGCGGGGCGCAGGCGGAAAAGGTCGCTCACCACGCCAAGGCGCGGAACTTTAACCACTTGGCTCAGCAACTCGGCGTCAAGGTCATTCACTGCAGCGAGCGCGACACGCAGATCACAGATCAGCCCAAACAGGTGAACGAGTTCGTCAATACCTGGAGCGTGGAGGGCTTCCGGGAGGAGGGGACGACCACGGCCGAGATGGGCTGGGGCACCCATGAAAAAGAGCTGCCAGCCCTCGCTTTCGAGCACGCGGACGGTCCCAAGAGCCAGATATGCCTGGCGCGGATGGGCATCAACACATTCGTGGCGAGCTGGGTACCGCCGAATCACGACATCGTCGGCATGATCGTGCGCCACGGCGAGGCGTTCACCATCACCGAGAAGCTCACTGTTTGGGAAGACGGCAAGGCGATCTATCGCCCGACGGTCCACTACGCTTATTGCCCGTGTGACGCCGCCATTGCCTCACTTCACGAACTGCGCGGCTACGACTACCGCTTGCAACCGCAGATCCGCATCATGACCGACGAAATTACCAGCGGAGCCGATATTCTGGGCGCACTGGTGATGGGGCACCCTTACGAATCGTGGTGGTGCGGAAGCGATCTCGATATCGAGGAATCGCGCCGCCTGGTACCGCATCAGAACGCAACCACGATGCAGGTAGCGATTTCGGTTGTTGCCGCCTGCATGTGGATGGTCGAGAACCCGTGCCGGGGGCTGTGCGTGCCTGACGATTTGCCCCATGACTACGTGCTGGAGGTCAGCAAGCCATACCTGGGAACATTTGTTTCCGTGGCCTCGGATTGGAACCCGCTGAAACACTACTCGAATTTCTTCAGCGGATATAACAAGCCACAGATCGACACGGCCGACCCTTGGCAGTTCAAGAATTTTCTAGTTACTGAGGGAGACGGTATTTGAACCCGGCGCGGCGTGACGGAAATTTACAGGATTCACAATGGCATCCTGCTCGCAGTTGACGTAAACATCTGAGCCAAGGACTACAAAGCTATGGACCAAAAGATACTCTTGCAATTGGCCAAAAAGCACGGCACACCGTTTGTTGTTGTTGACCATAAGGTGCTGCGGGAAAACTACGACCAGTTCCGGAAGCATCTGCCGCGCGTGCAGGCCTACTACGCGGTCAAGGCTAACAGCGATCCTGCAATCGTACAGACGTTTTACGATGCCGGAGCCAGTTTCGACGTCGCCAGCATGGCGGAGTTCTTGAACGTCCACGAAAGAATCAAGGATCTTCCGGAGAAACAGCGGCAGGATTTCATCTGGGATAAGATCATTTACTCGCACCCGATCAAGGCGATCGAAACGCTCGAGCGGTTGGACCCATACAAGCCGCTGGTCACCTACGATAACCACGAAGAGGTGATCAAGATCGCCCGCTATGCGCCGCACGCGGGCTTGGTGCTACGGTTGCGTGTTCCCAACACCGGATCGATGGTGGAGCTGTCAAGCAAGTTCGGCGCTTTGCCCGGCGAGGCTGTTGACCTGATCGCCTTCGCTCACAATAACAAGCTCGAGGTCGAAGGGCTGAGCTTCCACGTCGGCAGCCAGTGCACCAACGCTAAGAACTACAGCCAGGCGCTGCACCTAGCCGCGGGCATCTTCGCAGAGGCCAAGTTACGTGGCTTCGATCTCAAACTCCTCGACATCGGCGGTGGTTTTCCTGCCCACTACGACGAGACGGTTCCTCCCTTTAGGAAGCTCGCCAAAATGATCAATGCCGAGTTGGACCGTCTTTTCCCTGAATCGATCGAGATCCTTGCTGAGCCGGGGCGTTTCCTGGTCGCCTCCGCCGCCACCGCCGTCGCCCAGATCATAGGCAAAGCCGTCCGTGAGGGCAGATCTTGTTACTATCTTAACGACGGCGTCTATCACACCTATAGCGGGATGGTCTTTGACCACGCCCAGTACCACCTTAAGAGTTTCAAGAATGGCCCTACTCAGATCTGCTCTGTCTTCGGCCCCACGTGCGACGCGTTCGATACCATCAACCTGGCCGAGGAACTCCCGGACTTGGAGATGGGCGATCTGGTCTACTCCGAAAACATAGGTGCCTATTCCGCCGCCAGCAGTACGTACTTCAACGGCTTTCCGCCGGCGACGGTCGTGCATGTGAACCAGCAAGTAGCGGCGGCCCCGGCCCCACAATCTGAAGTCACAGATTCGCTACTGCCGTCAACCGCGGCTGCCGGGCGAAGTTGATACTGATGTGGGGCGGTCTTTGCCCCGTTGAGATGGCTGAGTTCGCTTTTCGGATCAAGCAGCACCGCAGTCGGGCGGCATTCATCTTCTTTGCCCGCGAGGTGTGGCGGGTTGCAGGCAGCTCATTGAACTCTTGTTGCATGCTGATCAGAAGTGAGCCTTGGCGGCGGCAGCGCGGCGTTTACCGGGCGGTTGCGACACATCGCCCAGCCCCAGCTTGAAGCGGTCCATCATTTGGAGCAAGTTCGCCGACATTCTTGACATCTGTTCCGCGGATGCCGCAAGTTCGCTCGAACCGGAGCTGCTCTGCTGTGCCAGGTCACGCATACGCTCCATTGCCTTGACCACCGCGTGCGTGCCCGTGGATTGCTCCTCCACCGAACAGTTGATCTCGTTCGTAATTTCATTCAGGCGGGTGGTGGCGCGGGCAATCTGCGTGGAACCAGCCGACTGCTCATTCGTCGCTCCACCAATTTCCTGAGCGAATTTATACACCTCTGTGACAACGTCGGAGATCTTCTTGAGCGCCGCGCTGAGTTCTCGATTCAAGTCCAAGCCTTCGTTGACGATGCTCGTGCTCTTGTCCATGTCTGCGACCGCTTTCCGCGCTTCTTTCTGGATGCTCTGAATCAGCTCGGAAATCTCTTTGGCCGATTGCGCAGACCTTTCGGACAGTTTGCGAACTTCGTCGGCGACAACTGCGAATCCAAGACCCTGTTCGCCGGCACGCGCGGCTTCAATGGCGGCATTCAAGGAAAGCAGGTTCGTCTGCTCGGCTAAATCGTCAATAACCTCGATGATCTTATCGACTTCTTCGACGCGATGGCCCAGCACGTCAATGATCTCCGCCGAAGAACGGATCGAGGTGTTGATGCGGTTCAGTCCATTGGTCGCCTTATCCATGCTGCCAATCCCGTTCTCCACTTCCTGGCGAGAACGATTGGAGATGTCGAGCAGGATTCTGGAAGTATCGGCCACTCGCTGAATGGAAGCCACCATCTGGTCGATCGAGGCCGCTGTTTCGTTGACGCTGGCCGCCTGCACCTGGGTGTTCTTAACGACGCTTTCGACGTTGAGGCTCATCTCGTGCATGGTGCTGGTTACTTCGTCGATGGCGGAGGAGGCCTGCAGTCCGACTCTGGCCGCTTTCTCCGTCGTGTCGGCGACCTGGCTGGAGCCGCTGGCTACCTGCGCGGCGCTGTCACGCACGCCGCGCACCAGCGTTCCCAGTCCTTCGGCCATGCGGGCAAAAGCGTTGCCCAGCGTATCGCGCTCGGACCTCGGCTTGACTTCATTCGCCAAATTGCCGCCGGCAATGGCCTCGGAGATTGCAGCCATCTCCTGCAGGTAAGACACCATCGCAGCGAAAGAACGCGCCAACTCGCCGATCTCGTCCGTCAACTTTGTCTCTTCGTCCACGCCGCTCAGATCGCCTTCTGCAATCCGCCGCGCCCGTGCGACCAGACGGTGGACTGCAATCGTTATCTTGCGACTGATGAAGGCAGCAAGAACCAATCCCAGAGCGATCACCAGCAAACAGCAGATCACCACCGTTGCCAGGGCCGCGGAAGCCGATGCTTCCGCCCGCATGCCATCCTCCTCGGCAAGTTTGTTGATATTGTCTATTAGCTTATTTGCATCGGCACGGACCTTGTTTGCTGACTGAAAGGAACTGATCGTAAGATTCGAGCGGGCCTGCAGCACGCCAGCTTCACCGCCATCGGCCAGCGCCATCTGGGAATACTGCTGCCGCTTGTTGCTAGCCAGATCGGCGAGCATTGCCTGAACTATATCCCGGTCCTCCGGCAACGTGAACTTTGGGCTCAGCTCTTGCAACTTGGCAGCGGCGGTGTCGGCATTGTTCCACAAGAACGCAACCATTTTCTTCAGCCGATCGATCTCACTGACGTCTTTGCCCTCATGAGCGAGGATGTATCCCCGCACGGCGGCGTTGAGCTGGTTGGTGTTCGACAACACCGCGTAAGCCTGGTTCAGTTCCGTCGTGCGGAACGCAGCCCGACCCTGAGCGGCTATAATCTGCGTCATCTTGACATACGCGACAGTCGAGCTGATTGCCACGAGGAACATCACTATCCCGAAGCTTACGTACAGTTTTCTGCCGATCGTCCAATGCACTGGGAACTCCTGGGCGCTGAAAACCAGGGTAATCTGGGGGAGATTATCCTAAACACCTTATCCTATGGAAAAACTGACTCTCATCATAGGTTACGTCAGTGCCCGGACTTGGGAGCAACACAAAAGCCGGATTTGGCGCCGGCGTGCGCAAGGCAAAGTCGCATTGATCTTTCGGTTACTTACGCAGATTGTTCGGAGGCGCTAAACTCGCTGCGACAAGTGCGGCATGTCCCTCACAACCATTTTGGCTATTTACGCAGCGATCATCTCCAGCATCTTGCTCGGCTGGAACCTGTACCGTGAACTGCATGACCGAGCCCGTGTCAAAATTTCGATTTCGCTGATGCGGATAGAGACGGGAATCGATGGAAGGCAATCTGCGTTCGCTTTTCATTTGCCCACTGGAGATGCAGGCGCCGACGTGCACCTGGTCGTCAAGATGACCAACGTCGGTCGTAGACCCATGCTGTTGCAGGGGTGGGGCGGCGAATGGAAAATTCCCGAAAATGGGAAAGACAAATTCGTCGTGATTTCTCAGGGCTTGCCACGGATGCTGAAAGGGCACGAATCTCACCAAGAGTTCACGCCTGACCTTTCCGTAATCAGCCCCAATATTAAAGCCCTCTTCGTCTGGGATTCGGATGGGAAAAACTGGTACGTGTCCGACAAGGAACTCCGAGCAACCGTCGAACAGGCCCGTAAACACAGCAGCGCCGCTGAGTGCGTATCGCAATAATTAACCCCTTCCTTCCAAGCAGATACTGCGACAAAATCTTCCTGACCCTGCCGTACTCCAGCTTTGTCTTTGTGGCGATGAATTTCTCTTACGGCCTCGGGGTTTACCAACGGCCGCAGCCGGCGAACGCCCTTCCGTTCTATGATGATGGATTGGGACGGGCGATCCGCATGAACCCATTCTCGTTCTTCAGGTCGATTAGCATCTAGCTGGGAAAGGGACGCGCCTTGCCAGTACGAAAGAAAAGACGATGAAAGAAGCGACGAAACCAGCTACCCCACGCATTATGACGATCAATGGCGGCTCATCGAGCATTAAGTTTGCCCTGTTCGAGGCAGGTGATTCGCTGCGACGGATTCTGGAGGGCGCGATCGAGCGGATTGGACTGCCGGAGGCCAGCTTGCGGGTGAAAGGCTTGAACCAGGCAGACAGCTTTTCGCGGCTAGTGACGGCGCCGGATCATACGGCGGCAGTGGGCGCTCTGATGGATTGGATTGAGGAACGGGGAGGGCGTGACGCATTGACCGCGGTGGGGCATCGCGTGGTGCACGGCGGGCCGAAGTATAGCGAACCGCAGCGAATCACCGCGGGAATGGTCGAGGAGCTGCGCCGGCTCAGCGCATTCGATCCTGAACATCTGCCGGAAGAGATTCTGTTGACCGATGCGTTTCATCGGCGGTTTCCCGACCTGCCCCAAGTGGCGTGCTTCGACACGGCTTTTCACCATGATCTGCCGCGCGTGGCACGGTTGTTGCCGATCCCGCGCCGCTACGAAGCGCAAGGAGTGCGCCGGTACGGGTTTCACGGATTGTCGTATGCGTTTCTGATGGGAGAGCTGGCGCGCCTGGCGGGATTGGAGGCGGCACAAGGCCGTGTCATCCTCGCCCACCTCGGCAACGGCGCAAGCCTGGCGGCGGTGCGTGGCGGCAAGTCCGTCGATACGAGCATGAGCTTCACGCCGACCGCCGGGATTCCGATGAGTACCCGCTCCGGCGATCTCGATCCCGGGCTGGTGTGGTACTTGGCGCGCACCGAAGGCCTCGATGACAAGCGCTTCAATGAGATGGTCAATTTTCAGTCCGGACTGCTCGGGGTGTCGGAGACCAGCTCCGACATGCGAGACTTGCTCGACCGTGAAACCGAGGACGTGCGGGCGGCTGAAGCGGTCGCGCTGTTCTGCTATCAGGTCAAGAAATGGATCGGCGCATTCGCGGCGGCGCTCGGCGGAGTGGACACGCTGGTGTTCGCCGGCGGCATCGGAGAAAATGCGCCTGCGGTACGTACCCGGAGTTGCGACGGGTTGGGATTCTTTGGCATCGAACTCGATGAAAAGCGAAACGCGGCGAACGATGGCGTAATTTCCGCGGCGGCCAGCCGGGTCACGGTACGCGTCATTCGCACGGACGAAGAACGCATGATCGCCAAATTGGTTTGCCGCGTTCTCGGCCTTGGCAGAAAAGAGGAGAATTGAGCCGTGAAGACAAAAACTCTTTCCCCCGAACTGCTCCACAAGATCGATGCGTACTGGCGCGCCGCCAATTATCTGTCGGTCGGCCAGATTTATCTTTACGACAATCCGTTGTTGAAGCGTCCGCTGACGCTCGCGGATGTGAAGCACATGCTGCTGGGGCATTGGGGGACGACCCCTGGTCAGAACTTCATTTATGTGCACTTGAACCGGGTCATCAAGAAATATGACCTCGACATGATTTACGTCTCCGGCCCCGGACACGGTGGCCCAGCCGTCGTGGGCAACACCTACCTCGAGGGCACGTACAGCGAGATATACCCCAATATCAGCCAGGACGAAGCCGGGCTGCGGAAGCTCTTTGTTCAGTTTTCGTTTCCCGGAGGAATCCCCAGCCACGCGTCACCGGAATGCCCGGGCTCGATCCATGAAGGCGGGGAACTGGGCTATTCGCTTAGCCATTCGTTCGGGGCTGTGTTCGACAATCCCAATCTCGTCGTCGCCTGTGTGGTCGGCGATGGCGAAGCGGAAACCGGACCGCTGGCGACGGCGTGGCATTCGAACAAGTTCCTCGATCCGATAACCGACGGCGCGGTGCTGCCGATCCTGCATCTCAACGGCTACAAGATTTCCAACCCCACTGTGCTCGCCCGAATTAGTCGTGAAGAATTGGAACAGTTGCTCCGCGGCTATGGGTGGACGCCGCACTTCGTCGAGGGCCACGAACCCGCTTTGATGCATGAGGCCATGGCCGCAACGCTCGACACGGTGGTGGAGCAAATCAGAAAAATCCAGCAGGACGCTCGCAGCAAGGGCAACTTTACGCGTCCGCGCTGGCCGATGATCGTCCTCAATTCACCCAAAGGCTGGACGGGGCCGAAGGTGGTCGACGGCGTGCAAATTGAAGGCACCTTCCATTCGCACCAGGTGCCGCTCTCCGACCCAGCCGCCAATCCCGAACACCTCAAGCTGTTGGAAGAATGGCTGAGGAGCTACCGGCCGGAGGATCTCTTCGATGAGCAGGGCCGATTGAAACCGGAGCTGGCCGAACTTGCGCCCAAGGGCGAACGACGCATGGGCGCCAATCCCCACGCCAACGGCGGCATTCTGCTCCGTGAACTGCGGATGCCGGATTTCCGCGACTACGCGGTCGACGTGGCTTCGCCGGGAATCGGCGGCATCGGCGACACGCATGTGCTCGGGCCTTTCCTGCGCGATGTGGAGAAGCTGAACAGCGAGCAGCGGAACTTCCGCGTCTTTGGCCCTGATGAGACTCTCTCCAACGGCTTGGAGGCCCTCTTTGAAGTGACCAAACGCCAATGGGATGCCGCAACCGTGCCGAACGACGAATCTCTAGCACCCGCCGGGCGGGTGATGGAAATGCTCAGCGAGCACCAATGCGAAGGCTGGCTCGAAGGCTACCTGCTCACCGGGCGGCATGGACTCTTCAATTGCTACGAGGCGTTCATCCACATTGTCGATTCGATGTTTAACCAGCACGCCAAGTGGCTGAAGGTTACGTCGCACCTCCCGTGGCGGCGCAAGATCGCATCGCTGAACTACCTGCTGGCCTCGCATGTCTGGCGCCAGGATCACAACGGCTTCACGCACCAGGACCCCGGTTTTATCGATCATGTCGTGAACAAGAAGGCCGAGGTCGTGCGGGTTTACTTGCCGCCGGATGCAAACTGCCTGCTCTCGGTAATGGACCACTGCCTGCGCAGCCGCCACTATGTCAACGTCGTGATCGCGGGCAAACACCCGGCGCCGCAGTGGTTGACGATGGACGCCGCCGTCAAGCACTGCACAGAGGGAATCGGCATCTGGCAATGGGCCAGCAACGACCAGGGCATTGCGCCCGACGTGGTGATGGCCTGCTGCGGCGACGTGCCAACGCTGGAGACGCTTGCCGCCGTCTCCATCATGCGCGAGCATCTGCCCGAGTTGAAAATCCGGGTGGTCAACGTTGTCGACCTCATGCGGCTGCAGCCGCAAACCGAACACCCGCACGGGTTGAGCGACATGGATTTTAACGAACTTTTCACCAAGGACAAGCCTGTCATCTTCGCCTTCCATGCCTACCCGTGGTTGATCCACCGGCTGACCTACCGTCGCGCCAACCACGATAACCTGCACGTCCGGGGCTACAAGGAAGAGGGCACCATCACCACGCCCTTCGATATGACGGTGCTGAACGATCTCGACCGCTTTCACCTCGTGATGGATGCCATAGACCGCCTGCCGCAGACCGGCGAGAAAGGCATCTACCTGAAGCAGCAGCTCAAGGACAAGCTGATCGAGCACAAGCAATATATCGACAAATACGGCCAGGACATGCCGGAGATCCGGAACTGGAAGTGGAACAATCGCAAATGAGTACGCAGCATTCAGAGGTGCAAGGATAGTGAAGAAGCTAATTGTTTTTGATTTGGATGGAACGCTTGCCGAAAGCAAATCATCGCTCGATGCCGAAATGTCGGTACTGCTTCACAATCTTCTCGGCAGTGTCAAAGTGGCCGTGATTTCCGGAGGTGGTTGGCCACAGTTTGAAAAGCAATTGCTCTCCAATCTTCCCCAAGATGAACACCTCGTGAACCTTTCCCTTCTTCCTACCTGCGGAACAAAATTTTTTCAATACACGGGGGATTGGAAAAAGATGTACTCAGAGGATTTCAGTGCGGATGAAAAAGAAAAGATCGTCGGCTCTCTGGAAAAAGCGGTCGAGATGGCGGGCTTCAAGGTCGAGAAGCTCTGGGGAGAGGCAATCGAAGACCGGGGAAGCCAGATAACATTTTCCGCGTTAGGTCAGCAGGCTCCCTTGGCAGAAAAGGAAAAATGGGACCCCGATTTCGCCAAACGGAAGAAGATCAAGGTGATTCTTGACACGTTGATACCCGAGTTTTCCGTCCGCTTGGGGGGCTCGACATCTATTGATGTCACCAAACCTGGGATTGACAAAGCCTACGGCATCAGAAAGCTGCGAGACCTGCTGGGCATTTCATTGAAGGAGATGATTTTCATAGGCGATGCCTTGTTTGTGGGAGGGAATGACTATCCGGCGGTCGAGGCGGGAGTTGTTTCTATCCCAGTTCGAGGCCCCAATGAGACGAAGCCGGTTATCCAAGCAATCATTGCTTGTTTAGCCAGCGATCACTCGGCGTGACGGGATGCGATTCGCGCCCAACGCGGCTGATTCAGGCGTATAACCCAAATGTTTTCAATGCCAAAACGGTAATTTCAAGTTAAGATGACTGCTCCGGATACAGCATTGCGAGGTTTCGTTTGTTTACGGTCAAGGTATCTCGGTGGGACTAGCCTGGTGATTCGAGTAGGGTTGTTGCCGGTATGTTGTGATTTGCAATTCTTATTGTAAGAGCTACGCCAATATGCCATCGACTGGTACTGCGCTCGGCAAAGAAACGTTCGTGAACTCCGAAACCCCTGAGATTTCTGTCGTGATGCCCTGCCTTAATGAGGCGGAAACCCTTTCGACATGCATCGAACGGGCGGCGGAGGCCTTGCGCGAGAACGGAATCGACGGCGAGATTGTGATCGCCGACAATGGCAGCACGGATGGTTCCCAGGGGATTGCAACCCGGGCGGGGGCGCGTGTTGTGCAGGTTCCCCAAAAAGGATATGGAAATGCATTGAGAGGCGGAATTGAGGCGGCTCACGGGCGCTACGTAATCATGGGTGACGCTGATGCGAGCTATGACTTCGGGCAGTTGCCCAAATTCCTCACAAAGCTACGCGAGGGCAGCGAAGTCGTCATGGGAAATCGGTTCCAGGGAGGCATTCTTCCGGGAGCCATGCCGCCGTTGCACCGCTACCTGGGAAATCCCATACTGACCGGCATCGGCCGGCTGTTTTTTGCCAGCCCAAGTGGCGACTTCCACTGTGGACTGCGCGCGTTCAGCAAAAAGGCATACGAGCAGATGGAATTGCGTTGCGTCGGCATGGAGTTCGCCAGCGAAATGGTGGTCAGGGCTACGCTGCTCAAGATGAAGATCGCGGAGGTTCCAACCACACTTGCGCCGGATGGCCGCAGCCGCCCACCGCACCTTCGGACGTGGCGCGATGGCTGGCGGCACTTGCGTTTCTTGCTGCTTTACAGTCCACGATGGCTGTTTCTCTATCCAGGAATTGCAGTTATGGCTATCGGTCTTTTCACGGTGGCTTGGCTGCTTCCGCAACCGCGCATGGTGGGCCAGGTAACTCTCGATGTTCACACTTTGTCGTTTGCCATCATGCTTGTGATGGTCGGGTTCCAAGCCGTCGCCTTTGCGGTATTCGCCAAGATTTTCGGGGTCACACAGGGCTTGCTGCCTGCGGATCCGCGCCTGAATCGCATTTTGCGATATGTCAAACTTGAGACCGGCCTTTTGACCGGTGGAGTGCTCATCCTTGCCGGCGCCGCCGGATGGATTTTCGCCCTGTGCCAATGGCGCGCGCAACATTTTGGCCCACTTGACCCTGCTCAGATGGGACGCATCGTGTTGCCTGCGATGGCAGCCTTCACGCTTGGGTTGGAGGTGAGCCTCGTCAGCTTTTTTCTGAGCTTGCTCGGGCTTGTTCGGCGCGAGTCTTGAACTCTCACAAGCAGTACAATTCGAGCGATTCAGCTGCTGAAAAAGATTCCTGACAACAAGATGCGACTGACCTTCCGTTCACTTTGGCGCGGCAGCGCGGTTCTGTTGGGGGCACTTCTCCTGACATGGCCAGCGCTTTATAACGGCTATCCGCTGATATATCCGGACTCGCTGTCGTACATCGAGAGCGGCCGCCCCGTAGCGCGGGCGCTGTTCCTGCATAACTTCGCGGACTACTACGGCGAGCGGTCGTTTATCTACTCCCTCGTCATCCTGCCGTTTCACTGGAATATAACCCCGTGGCCCATCGTCGTTCTTCAGGCCCTGCTGACCGCATATGTCATCTGGCTGGTTGTGCGATCACTTTTGCCGCGGCAAACGGTGACGCATTACTTTTTCCTCGTCGTGCCGCTTACCCTGTTCACCGGCTTGGGCTGGGTCGTCGGCCTGATCATGCCGGATATCCTGGGCCCGGTGCTGTATCTTTCCATTTATCTGCTCGTGTTTGCCCCAGAGACCCTCTCCCGCGCTGAACGCCTGACCGTAGTTCCTATTGCCTGCTGGGCTGCGGCGTCCCATGTCACGCATTTGATACTGGCCGCCGGAATGTGCCTATTGTTGGCTTCGCTGGTGGTTGTTTGGCGCCATTCGACGCGCATACGATGGAGGGCCGTCGGGGGAGTGGCCGTGATTCTCCTGATTGCGGCCGCAGCCCAATACGCGCTGTACGCGTATCTGTATGGCAAGCCGTCGCTGACTGGCGACCGGCCGCCGTATCTGACCGCCCGTATCATTACTGACGGCCCCGGGCGCTGGTATTTGGAGCGGAATTGCCCGAATGTGAAATTGGCTATGTGCAATTATGTTCATCGTCTTCCCGAAAGCACCGACGACTTTCTCTGGGATGCGAATGGAATCTGGCAAAACGCCTCGCAGGAAACACAAGAACTACTGCTTCGGCAGGAGATGCCTTTCGTCCTGGCAACTTTGCGCGCTTATCCACGGGAGCAGTTGTCCATCTCGTTCCGCAACTTCTGGCGACAGCTAATAAGATTTGGCGTGTTCAACGGACCAAGCGGCTGGATTTCCGATGATTTCGAGAACGCGTTTCCGGGGGCACGTTGGCGTTATTTGCAAAGCCGACAGGCGCAGCAAACGTTACCCAGTGAATTCTTCACATCGCTGCAAGCCTGGACGGTCATTGCGTCAATTGTTTCGCTAGGGGTTCTTGTGCCGTTGATGCGGCGACACCTGTCTCATCGACTTGTGGGGCTCACTGCGGTGATCTTTTTTGCGGTCGTCGCCAACGCATTCGTGACTGGCGTCTTGTCGGAGGTTGACGACCGTTACCAGGTCCGCGTGATCTGGTTACTACCCCTTCTGGCGGGCGCGTTCGTGCTGGAATGGATCAATCACCGACGGGCGGGGCGCGAAGTTCTCTCGGCGGATGCGCCTTCCTCGAATCGGGTCTAATTCCCGACTTTCGCCACCAACTTGGAGCGGTCACTGCAGGCGAAGGCTCGCGCGAATCTGTTTGCGACGATCGGGGTCGTTCGCCACACCCAGCTTCGCCGGTCCGCCCAAACATAGTCCAAGTCTGTCGCGATGATCACATCGATCGACAGCGCGCGACAGGCGGAGTCCAGGTCCTGAATGGAATTCGGAATCCTGTAGAAGCTAAAGGTGTTCCTGATTATGTCTATGCAGTCGCGCAGATTGCCCCCAAAATTCGCCCCACAGCCGCGCATTGCGGCCACTCGCTGGCGCTCGTTGTAAAGCAAGTGCTCGGTCAAATGCCGGCATACCGGATTCTGCTGGACAATAATGTCCTTCGGTAGCTTCTGATTGATGGCTTCGTAGAGCTCTCGGATGGCGAGCTGTCTTCTGCCTAGGTTTGCGTCGTCCTCAATCCATTCCGGCGCCAGCACCTGACCCTTTTCGACTCCAATGGCGTAGGTCCGCAAACAAACAACCTGATACAGCGTTCCGATCAATCCGAGAACCAAAAGAGCAACCAACCACGAACGGCGTATTGCCAGCGGACCGCTCGCGGGAACGCATGCGGTTTCGCCTCCGTCTCTGTACAACCAGCTCTCCACCAACGGAATGGCCCACAGCAGCGTAATGAACTGAAAGGGCAGAAAAGCCCTCCAGCCCAAATCATTGGGATTTCCCAGCACGGAAGATTGCATGAAGGTCGCGATGAGCAGGCTCGTCAGAACCATCACCCAACTGGCCTTCTCTGCATCCGAGAGCGACGGAATCTTACGGCAGCTATCCCGAAACCGAAACAACGCGACTATGCCGAAAATCCCAAGCTCAAAGAAGTAACTCAAGGGAAGCGCGAACAGGTGCGCCGCTTGATAGGCCAAGGGGGACACTACGTGAAAAAGCTGGAGAACGACAGACCCTACGTGAAAGGGCCTGATACCGAACGTCGCAAAGCCACTACCCGTCCCGGCTGGAGCCAACAGCATCTTCAATAACGGCAGCGCAAAACAAACCGCCAGAATTCCAGAAAGGCTCAGCAACCCTGCCACCAGCCATTTCTGTTCATGGATCGTGACCAGCAACCATGCCGCCATGAATACCGCAAACGTGAAAGTCACGAAAACGGAAAGCCCACAGGCGGTAGCGAAGCCCGCCCCGGCAATCAACACGGCAATGATTCTGTCGCGCCAGCAAGCGGAGCGGGCGTTCCACAGCAATAAGAATCCCAGCAGACAAACGACGAGGGCGGACACGTGATGTGGGTTCCAGAGTACGCTATCCATCCAGGAGGCGACCTGTTCGTTCCACCACTCCATGTCGCCCTGTATTTGCAGGGGCATAGTCACAAAGCTCGCGGCAGTGGGGATAATGTCCAGCCCGGTGACGGCCAACAGAGAAATGCCGATCACGGTTTGTCGCCGGAGGTTCGCCGTCTGCCCGAAAAAGAACTTCAAAAACAGCGGGATCATCGACATCAACCCGATAGCGCACCACGGTGTCGCTCCCCACATTGCGTGGAGCGCACGAATGCCGAACAATCTCACCGGAAGACTGCAAAGAAGCATCCAGAAGTAGTGGTAACGCAGCGGAACTTCCCGGCCTGGATAGAAGAATGGATTGACTCCCGGTGGGCCTTTTTGCGCCAGCGCCTGCGTGATCGGGACACGAAATCCGTAGTCGTTCGCGGCCACGCTGGAGTACAAGCGATCCTGGATCTGCAGGTCGACGAGGCTGAAGAGTATGACGAGGCACCAAACCGCAAGAATTCCAAGCGCAATCCATGTGTAGCGCGAGACGCGCAGCTCAGACCAGCGAAATCTTCGCGCCTGGAATGCCAGGACAACCGGAAAGATCGCCCAGCAGCCTCCGTAGAAGAACCACACCACGCCAACGGACGTACTCAACCAAACCAGATAAGTGGCAATCGGGCAAACCGCCAAGGAGAGCGGAGTGCTAAGCAGCACTTGCTCGCTGAACGATCTCCGCCTGAAGTCGAGGACACGCAGCAGCCAGCCCAGCACGAATCCGGGGATAAAAAAGAAGAGCGGCATCAGAGCGAACGCTTGTGCGCTCAGCAGTAAGTCAGAAGCCGTGTAGTTCGTGTGCACGAGCGAACAGAACTCCTTCTGATGGGGCCTTCGGGAACTCCGGGTTGAAATTCCAATGTACTACGGGAACACACTCGCAGCCTAAATCAAACGAATTTCCGCAGACCCACTTGACAGGAAATCATGCGCATCATCGAGCGGGCCCATCCTACACGTGCATCAGGTCCTCAGCTTGAATTTCAGCTTTCCGCAGAGCGGGCTTCACTTCCCAATTCCACTTCCAGATCGCGAAGATTGGCGGATAGACAATCAATTCCATCAGGAACGAGGTCAGGATTCCCCCGACCATTGGCGCCGCAATGCGCTTCATGACATCAGCGCCCGCACCGACAGACCACATGATCGGTAACAGCCCGAACAACATGCAGGCCACCGTCATAACCTTCGGGCGAAGACGCTTAACCGCGCCATTCACGATCGCCTCGCGCAGGTCATCCCAACTGCGCATCAGTCCCTTCTTCTGCGCTTCGTGATAAGCGAGATCCAGGTAGAGGAGCATGAATACAGCGGTCTCGGCGTCCACGCCGAGCAACGCGATCAGCCCGACCCAGACGGCAATGCTCATGTTGTAGCCAAGCAGATACAAGAACCACACGGCGCCAATAGCGGAAAAGGGAACCGCCAGCAGGATGATGAACGTCTTCACCGCCGATCCGGTGTTGAAGTACAACAGCAGGAAAACGATGAAAAGCGTAATCGGCACCACCAGATTCAACCGCTCCCGGACGCGTTCCATGTACTCATACTGGCCGCTCCAGACAAGCTGGTATCCGGCTGGCACCTTCACCTTTTCCGCAACGATCTTCTTCGCGTCACGCACGTAGCTGCCGATGTCGCGTCCGGAAACGTCCACGTAGACGTATCCGCTCAGGCGTCCGTTCTCGTCGCGAATCATGCCTGGCCCTGTCTTCATGCGGATATCGGCGATCTCTGCCAGCGGAATCTGCGCACCCGATGGCGTGTTGACCAGCACACGCTCCAGCGCGCCGAGATCGCTGCGGTAATCGCGCATATAGCGAACGTTGATCGGATAACGCTCGCGGCCTTCAATCGTCGTGCTGATCTGATCGCCACCGACGGCCGATGTCAGCACGTTCTCCGCGTCATCGACAGTCAGACCATAGCGCGCGAGTTGGTCGCGCTTGAGATCGAAGTCAAGGAAGTAGCCGCCCGCCGTACGCTCGGCAAAGACGCTGGTCGTCCCCGGGATATCTTTCAGTGCCTTTTCGATTTCCTCGCCGACTCGTTGAATCTCGCCAAGGTCGGAGCCCAAAACTTTGATTCCGAGCGGCGTCCGGATGCCGGTCGTCAACATGTCGATACGCGCCTTGATTGGCATCGTCCATGCATTTGCGACTCCAGGCATAGCCAGTGCCTCATTCATACCGCCTAGGCCGTAGACCAGTTCCTGTGTGGTCTTGTGATCCGGCCAGAAGCGCCGCAGCAACGGCTGAATGCGCTTGGGCGCCCACTTCGAGTACCAGCGCTCGCGCATCGGCCACTCTTCCTGCGGCTTCATCACGATGACGGTCTCCATCATCGAGTAGGGGGCTGGGTCGGTCGCGCTCTCGGCGCGGCCCGCCTTGCCAAAGACGCTCTCAACTTCGGGAAAGCTCTTGATGATCTTGTCCTGCGTTTGCAGCAGCCGAGAGGCTTCGGTTACCGAGATACCCGGCAGGGTCGTCGGCATGTACAGCAGCGTGCCTTCGTCGAGCAGCGGCATGAATTCCGAGCCGAGTTTGAAAAACACGGGCACCGTGATTGCCATCGCCAGCACTGCGGTGCCGATCGTCACCCACTTGTATTCAAGAACGAACTTAACGACAGGGTGATAGATCTTCATCAACGGGCGGCTGATCGGGTGGTTTTCTTCGCTGTGAATTTTGCCCACAAGGATGGCGTTCACGATCTTGGCCAGCCACCTCGGACGAAACGTATAGTTGTCCATGCGGGTGAAAAGCAATCGCATCGCCGGATCGAGCGTGATCGCCAATACCGCGGCAATGATCATCGCGAAGTTCTTGGTGTATGCCAAAGGCTTGAACATCCGGCCTTCTTGTGCTTCCAAGGTGAACACAGGCAGGAAGCCAACAGCGATCACCAGCAGAGCGAAAAAGCTTGGGCCGGCAACTTCCTTTACCGCCGAAATGACCACTGAGCGATAGTCGCCGGGACGCCCCTCGGATTGCCAATGCTCCAGCTTCTTGTGCGTCTGCTCGACGACGACGATGGCGGCGTCAACCATGGCTCCGATGGCAACGGCGATTCCGCCCAGCGACATGATGTTGGCCGTCAATCCCATCGCTTGCATCGGAATGAAGGCCAGAACAATCGTGATCGGGATGGTGATAATGGGGATGACGGCACTTGGGAAATGCCACAGGAAGATCAGGATGATCAGGCTGACGATGAACAGCTCTTCCATCAGCGTGTGCTTAAGATTCTCGATCGAGCGGTCGATCAGATCGGAACGGTCATAGGTGTTTACAAGTTTCAACCCCGGCGGCAATGTCGGCTGAATATCACTAATTCTTGCCTTGACGCGCTCGATCACCTTCTGAGCGTTCTCGCCGAAGCGCATGATCACGACGCCGCCAACCGCCTCCCCTTTGCCATTCAGTTCGCCGACGCCGCGGCGCATGTCAGGTCCGAATGTTACCGTTGCTACGTCGCCCACCCGCACCGGCGTGCCGCTCTGCGGATTCACCGCAATCACGATATTGCGGATGTCGTCGAGCGACTTGATATAGCCTCGCCCGCGCACCATGTACTCGCGGCTGGAGAACTCGACCAGCCTGCCGCCGACATCGTTGTTCGACTTCTGGATCGCATCGGACACCATATTGATCGGGATCTTGTAGCTGAGCAGTTTGTCTCGGATCGACGTTGACCTGATACTGCCGCACAAATCCGCCGACCGGCGCAACCTCGGCGACCCCGGGAACAGACTGCAGCGCGTAGCGCAGATACCAATCCTGGTACGAACGCATCTGGTCGAGACTGTACTGCCCGCTGGTATCCACCAATGCATACTGATAGACCCAGCCGACTGCAGTAGCATCTTTTGCCAACTCGACGTTGACGCCTTTGGGCAGCCTCGAAGTTACCGAGTTCAGGTATTCGAGCGTGCGCGAACGCGCCCAGTAGATATCCGTGCCTTCGTCGAAGATGATGTAAATGTAGGAGTATCCGAAGTCCGAGAAAGCGCGGATGTCCTTCACCTTCGGCATGCCGAGCAGCGCGGAGGTGATCGGGTAAGACACCTGATCTTCCATGATGTCAGGGCTGCGGTCCCACTTTGCGTAGACGATGACCTGGGTGTCCGAAAGGTCCGGAATGGCATCGAGCTTCGTGTCCTTCATCGAATGCCAGCCGAGCACGGCGGCAACACCGATGAACAGGAACACCAGAAATTTGTGCTCGGCGCTGAACTCGATAATCTTGTTGATCACTGGTACCTCGCTTGGGCCATAAGCTCCGTGTAGTTCACCAGCGCACCGCCATCCTGGCGGATAGCCGCTTCTTAGTGCATCTCAGCCGTGGCGCTCTTCATGCGGCTTTCCGAATCGATGAGGAAGTTGCCGGAGGTCACGATCGTCTCGCCGGGCTTCAGTCCGGAAAGGATTACGACATTGCCTTCCACCGCGGGGCCAAGCGCTACTTTGCGCGGTTCGAAGTTGCCGCCTTCAAGCACCACAAACACGGTCTGCGCATTACCGGAATTGAGCACTGCATCCTGTGGAATCAAAATCTTGTTACCGTAGTTGACCTTGATCTGGGCATCGGCGAACATCTGCGGCTTCAGCTCGAAGTGCGGATTTGAAAGTTCGATCCGCACCTTGGCCGTATGCGTCGTCGGGTCCATGGACGGATAGATATAGCTGATCCGTCCGGAATAGATTTTCCCGGGGTAGTAGCTCAACCGCAGCTGCGCTGTCTGGCCAACCTTCACGAAAGGCAATTCGTACTGGTAGATGTCGGCTGTCGCCCAGACATGGGAGAGATCGGAAACGACGTACAAATCCATATCCGGCGTTACCGAGACATTTGGAAACACCTTGCGGTCCGTTACAAATCCCGTGATCGGCGAATAAATCGTCATCGTCTTGCTGACTTCGCCCGTCTCGTCCAGTTTCTTAATCTGCGCATCGGAGATATCCCACAGCTTCAAGCGTTGCCGCGCGGAACGAAGCAGCGATTGCGCTCCCTGAGAAACCTCCTGATAGGGCGCGCCGCTCAGCGTCTGCTCGCCGCGCTTGGCAATCAGGTATTCCTCCTGCGTGGCGACCATGTCGGGGCTGTAGAGCGTGAAGACCGGCTGGCCCTTCTTTACCAACTGGCCGACAAAATCGACGTAGACCTTTTCCACGAACCCGGGAACCTTGACGTGAATGTGGGCAATCTTCGTCTCATCGGGGACGATCTGCGCCGTGGCGCGTATGTCGCGCACCACCGGTTTCTGCTCCACCGTCGCGGTTCGTACGCCCATCAACTGTTGCTTGCCCGCCCCGATGTTGACCGTTCCGGCCGCCATCTCCTGGCCGCCGCCATCGTCGGCGTACTTGGGCACCAGGTCCATGCCGCAGTCGGGTGCGATGCCCGGCTTGTCAGCCTTGTAGGCCGGATGCATCGGGTCATACCAATAGAGAATCTTTCGCTCTCCCCCGGCCGGTTTGGACGCACTCGCCGTGGCCGCTTGGCCCGCAGCAGGCTGATCGTCGGCGTACTTCGCAACCAGGTCCATTCCATCCGGAGCCTTGCCGGGCTTGTTATAGGTATGCTGCGGGTTCATCGCGTCATACCAGTAGAGAATCTTGCGCTCTCCGCTTGAGCTTGCCGCCGTGCTGCTTTGAGCTGAGTGATCGTGCTGGAAGGCACCGAGCTTTTTGCCAAAGAGCAACGTCAGTGAAATCGCCACGACAGCGACGAGTGCGAGAATCCGGAGAACCTTATTCTTTGATTTCATTTCTTCACCGCCTGTACCTGTCCAGCAGCAGCAACCGCGATGCTGGCTTGAGAGTTCGATTGAGAATCTGGCGTTTGTGCGTTCGCCGCCGCCGGCACAAGCTCGACGCCTACGAGGCTCTCGATCTGCGCCAAAGCCATGTTGTAATCCGCAACTTGCCGGTAGTAGTCCGTTTCGTAGTTGAGAAGCGTACTGAAATTGCTGAGCACCGTGAGGAAATCGTTGTTGCCAACCTGGTACGCCGACATCGATGATTCCAGCGTTAAAGAGGATTGCGGGACCACGGCTTTTGTGTACAGATCGGCAAGGTCCCTCGCCGCCTTCGCCGCCAAATAGGCCTGCTTCACTTCGAATTGCGTTTCGTTGGCAATATCCTCGCGACTCTTCTGCGCGGCGATCACCTCTTCCTGGGCCTGCTGCACGCCTTGCCGTTGCTTCTCACGGTAGAAAACAGGAACATTGATGGTGAAGGTCACCCCTTTCATGTCCGGCATGTCGGGGCGCTGCTGGTACATGAATGCGACGCTCAAATCGGGCCGATACTCCTTTTCGGCGAGGTTCACAGCAAGCTGACTGCGCTCGATCATCCGCTGTTCGCGCTGCAGCATCGGGCTGTTCTTCGCGGCAAGCTGGTAGAGATCGTCGAGCGACCGGGTCGATTGCGTCAGCGCGACATCAGCCGCCGGCGGGAGCGGCGATTCCGGCGAGCGGGCCATCAGCACGTTTAGCCGGGCCTGTGCCACCGAACGCTGCTGCTGCAGGATCGTGATCTTCTGCAACAGAATGGAGATCTCTGTCTGAGACTTCAGCACATCCTGCTGCATAGCCTTGCCGACCCGATAGCGCGCCTCGGAGATCTTCGAGAGCTGCTGCAACAAATCCTTGTCCTTGAGCGCCACCTGCAGCGCCTTGTCATAGTAGAAGTAGTCGAAGAACGCCGCCTTCGCCTGACTGGCGACTTTGCGCCGAACCGCCTCATGATCCGCGGCTCCGGCCTCCATTTCCTTGCCGGCGATCTCTCCCTTGAGTCTTAACTTGCCGGGGTAGGGCAGCATCTGCATGGCGCCGACGCTGCGATAACTCGAGGGGTCGCCCTGCTGCGTGCTGAACGGAGTGGCATTTCCCATCCACCCGACAGAAACCTGGGGATCAGGCAAAGCCCGCGCCTGTGAAATCTTCCGCCGTTGCGCCGCGACCATGTGCGCCGCGCTCTGCACCGAGGGATTGTTCGCCAGCGCTTCGCGGATGACAGCATCGAGAGTCAAAACCGTGGTGGCCTGTTGAGGTTGACTGGCAGCCGCAGGGGCCGCGACAGTGCTGGGATGACGACTGGCCTAGCGTTTCGCTGGCGAATTCTCCTCCGCTATCAAAGGCGTAGCGAGCAGCAATAGCAGGACTGCAATAAGTCCCCGTGTATACATGGAGGCATCTCTCCTATTGGCTAAAGATGATGGGATATGACGGTGCCGAAGGTAGCTAAGAGAGGACTAGATCAGGAATGTGCAGAGAAGGGCTTGGTGCGAGCAGGAATTCGGTAATCGAAATTCTGACTTGTCGTCAGCGCCGAAGTCGGCTGTCGCTATAAGGGCGATGATCGGGAGCGGAGGCGTGATTGAAGCTGTCGCGCTTGCAGGCTGAAGCTCCGTAGAGGGAATCGGCTTCCCGGAATGCATATCGCAGCAGGATGAGGCCGGATTCTGGCTTTGAAACTCGGTTGTCGCAGCCATATTGCCGGACGCCATCATTGGACAACCGGGCGGGCAGTGCATTCCCGGTTCAGCTTCACCGGAGCATGGCGCGGCAGCCAGCACGGGAATTACCCCGATGGCCACTATCAGCAATAGGGCAACGAATTTGAACAAACGACCCATGCGACTCAACGATCCTACAAAAGTTCTATCACCGAAAGATGTGACGCACATCACAACAATCAAGATCTTACACTGACGCCCCGCAATTGGGGAACTCTTTTAGATGCAGCAGGGACCTTAGCTCAAGAACGGGCGGAGCTGATTTTTTGGATCATTGCGTCTAAATTAGGGCAGTTGTTGGTGTGCCTCAATGTGAGATATTGCCGACCAAGAACTGGGACTTGCATTTCTTCCCTGGATTGGTGTACGCTATTTATGTTTGGCTAAGTTCGCTTTCAGCCATGTTGAGCTGGTCCCGCCGATTCATCTGCGTCACCCACTCTCAGAGCAAACGATCTCAGCAGAAACAAGATAGAAATTAACAGAAACAAAGGTAAAACAAAAAGTGGAACAAGGAACAGTGAAGTGGTTTAACGACGCCAAGGGTTTTGGCTTCATCAGCCGTCAGAATGGCGAAGACGTATTCGTCCATCACACGGCCATTCAGTCGAACGGTTTCCGCAGCCTCCAGGAAGGTCAGTCCGTGCAGTTCGATGTCAAGCGTGGCCCGAAGGGCTGGCAGGCAGAGAACGTACAGGTTCTGTAAGACCAGACCTAAAAATCAGAGCCCGAAGCTGCAAAGCTTCGGGCTTTTGCTTTTGGACCGGACTCGGGAACATCCGCGAACGAACCGGGCCAATGCTGGCGTCGCCGGGCTGAACGCGATAGCCTGTTGCTGGCTGGTATTGTTGTTTGCGAGAGGAGAATAGATGGAACCGTTTCGGTATCACGCATTTGTCTGCACGCAAACCAAGCCGGAAGGAGTGACGTCCTGTTCTGCGAGCGGCTCTAAACGAGTCCTCGATGCACTCAACCGCGAGGTGCAATCGCAAGGGCTGGAGAATGAGGTTCAAGTCACTACCTGTGGCTGCCTGGGGCTGTGCGACGAAGGGCCGATTGTCATCATTTATCCCGATGGGGTTTGGTATCGCCGCGTCGCGCCCGCAGATGTGCCCGAGATTGTCTCTTCGCATCTGGCGACCGGAAAAGTGGTGGCGCGCCTGGAGTGGACCGACGCACGGGCGATGAAGCTTGCATCGCTGGAACATCGTGAGCACGTCAGAGCGGCACAGAAGGCGCGCGAGCAGGCGGGAATTCTGCCTGAGGAACTGGACAATCTGATACGCGGCTACTGGCCGAGCCGCGCAATCCTGACTGCGCTCGAACTGGATCTGTTCACCGCCGTCGGGGACGGCGCTTCGGCGGAGGTCGTCGCCGACAAATTGAAGACGCGTCCGCGCGCCACGGAAATGCTGCTGAACGCGGTCGCAAGTCTCCAGCTTCTACAGAAGACCGATGGCAGTTTTCAGAACACTGCTGCCAGTGCGCGGTTCTTCTCGCAAAGCTCGAAGGACAATGCTCGCGGCGGATTGTTACACATGGCCAACATCTGGCACAACTGGTCGAACCTGACCGAGTGCGTGCGCCAGGGCACCTCTGTTAAAACCGCTAGACCTGCGGGTGACTGGACGCGAAACTTCATCGCCGCTATGGATCGCATCGCCAACGAGCGCGCCCGGCACTTGCTGAAAGCGCTTGGGAGCGAAGGAGTTCGTCGCATTCTTGATCTCGGCGGCGGCTCGGGCGCGTACTCGATTGCGTTTGCTCGCGCGAACCCCGGCACGCAAGCCGAAATACTGGATATCCAGGAGGTCGTCCCGCTTACGCGCGATTACGTTTCCAAGGCGGGCTTCGCCGATCAAATTAAAGTTCGTGCGGGAGACATGCTGAGCGATGACTTCGGTCATGACCACGATCTCGTCTTGTTAAATGCGATCTGCCACATGTTTTCGGAGGAGCAGAACCGCGCCCTCTTCCGTCGCGCTTATGATGCGCTGGGCAAGAATGGCCGTTTGGTCGTGCAGGATTTCATCCTGGAAGGCGACAAGACTTCGCCGCAATTTGCCGCGCTATTCGCGCTTAATATGCTGGTCGGCACCGAAGCCGGCAGCAGTTATAGCGAACCCGAATACGCGGATTGGTTGCACGCAGCCGGATTCAATGAAGTTGCCCGTGTGCGGCTGCCCGGCCCCAGCGATTTGATGATCGCTACCAAGCTGTAACGCGAATTGCCGATATAGGCATGCACAAGGGCGACTGGGCCCCTTCCGAACTGTTGATTTGAGCGCCCATTCTGCGCAGCGGCACCACGATCCGCGCCTCGGCAGCCTGAAGACTGGCACGGGCACCTTGCGCATAATGTTGTGTTCTTCTCGACTTGTACGACCTACGGCATTCCTGACCAACTCCACTTAACGGAGGAGCACCCGCAAAAGCTGAATTTATCGCTGTCGCAGGTGTTGATGTGACCGTCCAACCTCTTCGCCATACTGCCCCGTGTTTTTCGATTATTTCCAGTTGCTGAAAATAAACAACTTATTGGGTTCGTTCCGTCAGATCAGGTGCCGCAGAAGCACGTGTGCCGTCGGAGGTTCCTCCGCCAATCGAGATTTCAGTCTCTTCCTCAGGTGACGGGATCGAGTCAGAATTATCTTCACCTGTATTGCTTATACGGCTGCGTTCAGCCATCTGCTTAATTGCACCGTCAGCCTGCGCCAGCTCACGCCCTACCGCTGTTTGATAGCGAACCAGCGTAGCCAAACCCGTGGTCTGAGTGAGAAAGGCGAAATTGAGCTCAGTGACCTCGAACTCGTATTTAAGGCTTCGTGCTCGGCGCCAACAGTTGACCGCAAAATTCTCCACCAGGAGCTCTTCGGTGATGCTTTGCGGATTCAGTTCTTCTCTAAGCGCCTTGTGCAATTTGACGAAGTCTTCATAGTCAGACAGGTGCTTGCCCTTGACAATACTCAAGTCTTTGGCGAAAAAGCCATGCTGAAAGCTGTTCCAGCGGCTGTGACTCTTGCCATGAGGGGTGCTGGGCCCCCTCGACTTGCGACCGTTCTCTTGATTCGTACGACGCTTTTTTTCTGAAGTAGTTTTCACCGGCGCTATTTCTTCAGGCTTGGACATAATTTCCGATTTACCTTCTGATTCCGACATTGCAACTTTCCCCCATTGGGCATGAATTCGGGGGCTGCTTACTGCCCCTACAGGCGGAAGCGTTATCGGAAAATATGTAAATTATTATTTTTCATGTATCTTATTGATATATATACACATAACCTGTAGTTAAAGCGAAATTGCTATGTGCGTTCTGCAATTGGGGGCATAGAATTGTGAAAAATAGTTGGCAATAAAATTGCGTAGTCAGACGTGAACTGCTCGATGGCATGTGGAGCAGAGCGTAATCAGATTCTGTTCTGCGTCGGCCCCGAGCTGCCCTCGAGTTTCAAGGTGATGGACCTGTAACTGCGTTCTGGCTCCGCAGAGCTGGCAACGCCAGCCGTCACGCTCCAAGACACGGCGATGCAAGTCTTGAAATTTGGCGCAGTCGAGCCGAAGGTGTCATGCGGCAATAAGTCGCTGCAGGAAGGTGGCTTGTTGCCCATAGGGCAACAGACAAAACAGCGGTGCAGAGCATTGAGCAGAATCTCTGGCTCATCCTGCTCCAGGTTCAGAAGCGAAAGCTCAGCCAAAAGCCACCGGGAGACTACCGCCGATGCGCCTTTTTTCGACTCTGCAAATGCCTGAGCATCATTTGTCTGCAGGCGAGATGTACGAAGCCGAGGAAGTCCTCGATGTGGGGCTTAGTCCCAAGGATTTAAAAATTGGATGCCGGTTGGAACCACGTCATCGACATTCCGATTAACGAGAATGAGCGTCACACGGCGGAACGCTATCACTTTTTGATGGAGGGGCAAGACTCAGAATATGTTAGCGCAAACTGATTAGCCGAAATGGACAATTCTGGCAGTCTGGTTTCTGACGCCGGGACAGGATTGGCATGCAGATGGCAGGCATGAAAACCCGACGTCAAGGGCATCGCCAACGTTCCGTTCTCGTTGATTTCTCAGGGAGGATGCACACACGTTGCTTGGCCGAGGGCAGGGACTCTATTCTGCGGTAACTCTGTACTATTCGCTGTTTTCTTGTGGAATAATGCTGCTTGTCGAGGTACTCTGAATTGCGATGGCTTGGCAATCAACAGAGCGCCGAACCAAACCTCGCTTCAACGTAGCGATGCCCGTCGTGTTGCAAACCCCGGCTGGCGAACTGCATGTCGAGACACATGATATCGGCCCCGGCGGAGCCTTTGTACGCAGTGCAACTGCCATCCCCCTTGGCTCGAAAGTGAAGATGACTTTCACGGTTCCGGGGCAGGACGCATTCCCCGATAACTTTCCCTTTTATTGCGATGGAACCGTCGTGAGGCTGGAAAGACGTGCTGATGACAACTGGGGTATAGCAGTAGCGTGCAAGTTCATTGAAGAGGGGTAGGAGGAGTTTCCACGATGGAATTCTACGACCAAGTGCTCAAGTGTATCGACTGCGGTCAGGAATTTGTTTTCACGGCGGGTGAAATAGCAGACCACTGATCATTCTTAATTCTGCTTGGCAGGGCTTCAATTCACCCGTACCGACACTGCACCGCCTCGGTGGTCACCTTAAAACCGGCCACGCGTGGACGTCTCAAAACCGGCCACGCTTTGATCCCAGACAGGTTTTGTTTTACCCTGCCGAAGTTGGTTTGGCAAGGCAGGAGTTGATGTCGCAGTGACGTGTTAAGTTAATGCTGTTCCCGCCGGGGTCGCGCCTGGCGGAGACATCCAGGGCCGAAGACGCGGGGATGGCTCCGAAGGAATCGGCGATTGAGGCCCTTTGCAGGTGAGCCGTGATGGCTGACTTTGCGAAGGGTTTCGTGTTTCTGTCGCCATTCGTTTGGTGTATGTTCCGTTGTAGAGGCCCTTGGATTACGAAACGCGACGTTGCCGGGCTGCTTTTGCCCGGCCTCCTTATTGTTCTTGCTTTCGTCATTGGGCTTCTCCGCGCTTGTCGGTTTTGGTTCGCCAGCTTCGTGGCCCGCACTTGAGAACGTGTCCGTGATGTAGCAGGCGGTCCAGCATGGCAGTGACGGCGGCACTGTCGCCGAGCAGCTTACCCCAGTCCTCGACGGGTCGATTCGAAGTCAAGAGTGTGCTCGTGCGCTCGTAGCGGCGCATGATGATTTCCAGCAGTTCTTCGGCGGCGGTCAGTGGCAGTTTCCGCATGCCGAGGTCGTCGATGATCAACAGAGGCACGGTGGACAGCAGTTCCATGTGCTCTTTGCGCTTACCGTCCAAGGTGGCGTCGGCCAGATCTTCCAGCAGCACGTGTGCTTCGCGATAGAGCACGCGGTAGCCTTGCAGGATGACGGCATGTCCGATGGCTTGGGCAAGATGGCTTTTTCCGCTCCCGGGTGGACCGATAAAAAGTCCGTCCTCGCGCCGGCCGATGAAGGCGGCGGTCGCCAGATCGAAGACAAGGGCACGGTTCATCTTCGGATTGAACTGGAAGTCGAAGGTATCAAGAGTCTTGTTGGCATCGCGGAAACGCGCCTGCTTGTGCCGGCGATCCAGCAGCCGCTCGCTGCGACAGGACAGTTCATCTGACACCAGGATGGAGATCAGGTCGATGGGAGCCATGGCTTCGCTCTGGGCTTGCAGCAGGCGCGTTTCCAATGTTCCGGCCATGCCGCTCAGACGCAGTTGGCGCAGGGCGCCGTTGAGTTCGATCAGGTTCATGATTTGGATTCCTCAGATTGGGTTCGTTGTTGGATCAGGTCGCGATACTGCACCAGTTCGCGGATGAGAGGATCGACTTGGCGCAGGCTCAGAGGAGCTTGCGGGCCGCGCTCCAGGCAGCGTCGAACGAAGCGGTACTCAGGCACGCCGCATCTCCAAGGCCAAGGCACAGGCCTCGTCGGTGGCCGCGCAGCCATACTTCTTGGCAAGCGAGAGCACGCCCTGAATGCGACGCGCTCCAAGCTCGCCCTGCCGGTGGTGAATGGCATCGCAGAGGGCGCCGATGCTGGCTCCAGCTTTGTGAGCCCGCGTCAGTAGTTGTTGAATGCGAAGTGGTGTGCGCCGTGGACGGTCCTCATCGCGGATGCGGTGCGCGCCGCGCTTCTGCCCCAGATGCTCGCGCAGCAGCTGTCCGGTCCGCGGATCGAGCAGGCGCACGAACAGCCCGTCCCACTGCACCAACACCTTGCGCCCGATCCATCCCGGAGGCGCTCCGTAGTAGGCCGCGTCAACCTCGACACAGCCATCCAGGTGAACCGTACGAGTCGCCGTACTGGTAGTAACGGAACGGTTCCAGCGGCAGCGGCTGTAAGAAGGGCTTCTCTTCGGCGAACATCGCCGCGACTTGCCGTTTGGTCGTGCCGTGGATGCGCGTGTCGGCCCAGCGTTCTTCCCAGTGATCCAGATATGCTTGCGCCTCTTCCAGGCTCTCGAAACGCTTGCCCTTCAGCGGCGTCTTTTTGGCATGGCCGACGCCTGCTTCGACCTTACCCTTCCGATCTGGATCTCTGATCCGGCAAGGCAGGGCGACCACGCCGTAGTGCGCCAGAACATCGCGATACAGCGGATTCAGACTGGGATCGTAGATGTCGGGGACCAGCACGCCTTCGCGCAGATTGTCCAGAACCACGATTCGCGTCGAACCGCCCAGTCGCCGAAAGGCCTGCTCATGCAACTCGGCCCAGGTGCGTGTGCTGGAACGGAAGCACAGCAGACGAACCGATTTGCGGCTGTAGCCCAGCGTCAGTACGAACATCCGGGTACGCCGGTACTTGCCGCTCTGCGGGTCGCGCACCATCGGGCCGCTGCCGTAATCAACCTGCGCCTCTTCACCTGGCGGGGTTTCGATGACCACCCGCGCTTCCGGCGATCGCGTCCCGCGCAGTTTGCGCACGAAACGCTTCACGCTCTGGTAGCCGCCTCGCAAACCCGTAACTGTCGACCAGATCCTGCCAGATCCCCATCGCGTTGCGGCCTTGCGACAGCCCAAGCTGGATCGTTTCCCGATACAACTCGCAGGCACTGGCCGATGTCTGGCGGCTTTTCTCCACAGCCACTGCGGGCGGCCCGAGGTCGGTGGTCACCTCCATGGCCGGTTTTGAAAACTCGCCTTCTGTTTGTAAGTTGAGGGAAGGGATTTCCGGTGCCGGAGTCGGTGGTCACCGTGGCCGTCGATAAGGGCGAAGGTCTTGTCAAGGGCAGAATTGTCCTGCCCGGTGTTTGTGACACCGCGTGTTGCGCCAGAGGAGGTTGAGGACCAAGACCCTGGGATCTCACGCTGAATCACCACTGCGGGGAGCGAATCGCTCCACCAACCATCGATACGGCTCCATACTGCGGCCATGATTCTTCTATGCGAACATCCAGCCGCCGGGCCGGTGCTGAAGTGGAAAACGGTCCGTTTGTTTTCCAAGGCGCGTAAGCGCCGTCTTCTGCACGGGCCAGTCTGGATGCGAGAGTGCCCAATCAGTTTTTCGGTCTAGCTTTCGCCGACCACGGCCACGTCCGGGCTGCTCTCGATGCGAACGATCTCCGGATACCCGTGTTGGTGCGCAGCATCCAGAAGAGTCGTACCGCCAATCTTCGCGCCGCCGCCACCTTGGCCACGCCTTTGGCCATCCGGTGGCAGCGGTGTACGTACTGCTTGCGAAATCCTTCATCCAGACGTGTAACAGTCTGTGCGCTTTCCACCAGCAACGTGCGCATGAAGCCGTTGCCCTGCTTGTTGATCGCTCCCAGCCGTTGTTTGCCTCCCGAGCTATGCTCGCGCGGAATCAGCCCCAGGTAGCTGGCGACCTGCTTGCCGCGTTTGAAACGCGGTGACATCGCCGAGGGTCAGCACAAAGGCCAACGCGGTGATCGGGCCCACGCCGGGTTGCGTCATCAGCAGCCGCGCCTGCGGATGCTCGTCGGCCGCTTGTTTCACCGCCACATCTAGCTTGTCGATCTGTTTGTCCAGACTCGCCAGTAGTCCCAGTAGATCCTCGCGCCGGCATGCCGCCCAGCTCTCCAGCGGAAGCTCGCGCAGTGCTTTCTGTCCGGCCTGCGTCCACAGCTTGCTCTTCTTCTGCATGCCGCGATTCAGAGCCAGGTGCTGCAACCCGTTCTTTACCCGCGTGCGGATCTCCACCAGCTTGTGCCGATGAACCAACAACTGCCGCAGGTCCCGCTGCTCCGCGCTCGGCATCCACAGCCGCGGAAAGCGGCCCTCCACTAATAGCTTCAGAATGTGCGCCGCATCTCGCCGGTCGGTCTTCTGTTTGCGTACATAGCTGGCGCGGATTTGCGCCGCATCCCCAATCCAAACTTCGTGGCCCAACTGCTGTAGCGACTCGATCAACCACTGACTGTTGCCGCAGGCTTCAAGGCCGATCAGCGAGGGCACAGGCAATTGCCTGTAAAATCGCTCGGCCTCACCGTCGCTATTGACCAACTTCCGTTCGGTCACCTCTCCCGTTTCGGCATCAAGAACTGCTACTTGTTGCCAGCTGGGATGGAAATCACACCCTACAATGATCATGAAGGCTTCTCCTGTTCCAGTGGCTCTTGGTCCTCAACCAAAGAACATACCGGATCTGGCGGAAGCCTTCGCCCTTATCCAATCAGTTTTGCCCCATGCCTCCCTTTCGATCCGCCTGGTCGACCGATCGCAATCCCGGCTGCCTTCAGATAGCCGCCCGCCGTCTCACGACGAACCCCGGTCTCCTGCTCAATCCGCCGCAGCGACCAACCTAGCCGCCCCAGCGCAATCACTTGCTGCCGCTTCGCTTCGCTCAAGACATTGCCCATGCCAACTGAGGCTACCTGCGCCCCAGTCAGAGCTTCTGTCTTGGACCTCTAGCGTGGCCGGTTTTGAAGTGACCTTTCGTGGCCGGTTTTGGGTGACCCCCGAGGCTGCACCGGATTCCGCCTCCCACATCGGATCATTCTTCGAAAGTCGCACCGTTACAGTGTCCCCGACAACTGCGACCTTGGGGTGCATCTCCTGAGCGCAACGCCACATAACCATGATTGTCTTTTGTATTCATCTGCTCCAGCTTTGTTACTGAGGTTGAGATCAAGACGTTAGAGTGTCCCCTCATGATGATGACGAGATGTAGAACACAAGCTATTGGCGCATTTGCCGACTATTGAACACGTCCTTAGTTTCGACGGTTGAATATTTTGAGTAGTTCTGAAATCTTCTGCAAAATCTCCGGAGGAGAATCAGCTTTGGAGATGAACAGGTCTGCGTGTTCTATGCCCTCTGGTGCGTCCACCAACCCTGAGATTATTATGATTGGGACAAAAGGCTTTAGTTTCTTCATTACGGCGGCTAATTCAATCCCAGTGCAGTCTTGTAGGAAGTGATCGCTCACAACAATATCGACCGCAGACGAGGAGAAAACCTCCATCGCTGTTGCGGAATCACTGGCGACTAGCACTCTGTATCCGGCACTTTCTAGCACTAGTTTTCGGACATGAAGAGCCGTTTCATTGTCATCAACACAAAGTAGCGTCGGCTTGCGGGATTCGGTGGTTGTTTCCATAATTCGCTGCCCAGCGGCAGCATCACACCGGACAGGTATTCCCATCTCCCACCGCCTGCTTTACAAGTTACCTCAGTCATTCCACAAATTAAGCAGACGCACAGTCAAATATCGCTGTCCTCTTGGGACTTCTCGCAGCGGCAGAAAAAACGTGTCGAACTAACCGTCTCCTCGAAAATGGTTGGGCGATACAGCAGCTAAGGGTTATTTCAGGCAAGAATGCAAGGTGCTTCACTTTGACCGCAACCCCACGCTGCCCGTCAGCCGAATCCTCCTCCACCCGTACCACTCGTCTGTGGTAGCAAACCCACAGCTTTTCTCCACCTGTGCTTTCGGGCGGCATTATCATCACCAACAGGATTGGAGAGCCCTGCACAATTCCGAAATCACAAGAAAAAGAAAACGCCCCCAGCGCTGATGTCTCTAGTAGCGCAACCGTATGATAATTACTGTCACGGGCCATCTTATCTGGCGGAGAACCGTCTAGGAAGTATGGGCGAAGCGTCCGCCTCTCCGTGATGGAAATCATCCTGCGGTCACAGACCTAGTCGCACAATTCTGCTCTGTGCCATCCTGCGGCTTAACCGTTACGGCCAACTCCATCGGAAACCGCGTTGAAGGACACCGTTCTATTGAGCGGCGCAGAATATAGTGACATTTTGAAGGTGCCGAGAGTCCCATTTGGAGGGTGGTTGCCAGGTCGGCGACTGTCACTATATTGTGCTTTCCTCAATATTTCTGGTGCGGACATCTTTTACTCGACTCCAAAACGAGCACGCGAGAGAGCGGGAATCATTGCAACAATTAAATAAACCGCAAAAGGCAAAGCAGATTCTCTCTGCCCTCCCGGTCGCGCAGCGCTGAGAGGATATCTATGAATAGCGCTCGCGTAAACTCACCTTACAACCTGCTAGAAAGTTATCCCGCTCTGGGCCTCGAAAGTCTCCATTGTTATCGCGCAATCTCTCATTCGTGATCCTGTGTGACAACTTCGACCTGAGCACCCCTGTCAGCCGACCGATGTTCGCCTTCATCGGTGTCAGTGACCGAGAAGGGAGCGAACAGTGTTCACGATGCACTGAGCGGAAGATCGCGACAAGTCTCCTTTTGGCATAAGCTATTTTACTTACCACCGGGGAAGTAGGCGCAAGTAACTAAACTATTGGCTTAGGTAGTCTGGCTAAAATAACGAACTAATGCGAAAGCGGCTCTTCACCACAGCTTGGGTCGAAGTCCTTGAGGCGTTTCGTATTTGTGAACTCAATAGCTTGGGTTGTTCCGGGTATTGCCGGATTGAAGCTTCCACGTTGGGCGGAATGCGGGGTTTGTTCGGGCGCATGTCGGGGCGCGACCACGCAGTCCTTCCTGAGTCTGAAGTTGCTGTCCAGTTAGGGTCGGCACCGATGCCCTTCCTGATGCTTCAACAATGTTCGACGGGCTTCGTTCATCTCTTCTTCGAGTCGCTTAGATTCCTCGTTATCTTTGACGGTCACGACCAATCCCTTAAGCGAATTGACAAACCTGCCGTACCGAAGGCTGGCTATATGGAATTTAGCGTTCAGGTCTTCACAGTCAGAGCAGGTCGCAATGGGAAAGAATCATGGAGAACCGGGAAATGGACAAGAGGGCTTTTGCGTAACCCGGAACCCGGCTGCCAGCAAGCGTAAGGCTTTATCTGTGACACGAATGCGCCCAAAGAGCCACAATTGCTCAACTTGCTAAGGCGCACGTGCCGTCCTCACCCCACATACTACGGCGTGCGCCGTTCTTTTCGCTACGCAGCTTTTCTGGCGACCTCGTCCAAGATCGGCAATTACCGAAGTCTCAGGCGGTTAAACAAACATTATCAGCAAGGCAAGGAAAGTAGGCGTGTAGACAGGCGATCTGTTCGCCCGACAATTCGAGGGAAACTTCGAACCCTACTGGAGTATGGTAAGTCATTGCCAGCTTCACTTTGGCTTCATCAGAGTTAATCCCGAGCTTTTGCATCAGCCCGACGAACTCGGCGTCAGTCAAACTACGTTTGACCTCAAAATCCAGCGTTTGTGCGAAAGGCACTACGAGCACATTCTCGGAGGGCCGGATTCGAGCTACCACCAGACTGTAGTGTTTCATGCCCCCAGACGATACTCCCGGCTCCTGTTCAATGCACTCTCCCTTTCATGACGCAAAAATGCGGTGTCGGTTAGATTTTCACCACCTATTCACACTCGGAATGGAATTCAGGTCACCTATAAGCTTAGCCAGTGGAGCCAATACGAGCATGCATCAGAATTGATGCAGTGACTCCATCGGTTGCAACCCTAAGGTGAAACATGCGGTAGCAAACTTGCAAGCAGGGCATAACGGTCAATGCCACGCCGATCGGGACGACGCAGTTGAACTCGGTGCAGCCGCAACCGCATAGCTCAACAACAAACATCATGCGCCACAGTATTCCCAAAAAGGGAATATTTCAGCCCCGTTATCCACAGGAAAAATTCAGCCCACCTTGACACAACATTCGATGGTTGTAACATTCGCCGTAACGCCACTAAGCGGAAAGTTCTTGCGGCACACCGAAAAGGGGTGAGCGGGGACTGCTGCAAGTGGAGCGGTATCATGCTCGGGTTCTGGCATACAACCCTCTTGGTGGGGCCGGAGCGCCGTAGTCAGCTCGACTCCAGCCAATGCCTCGACTGTGGCTGGAGCGCAGCAGGCAGCAAAACCGCAATTGCAATTGCAGAGGAAGCGCACGTCTGCATCAACCGGCTTCAGCGGAAGCCAGTAGCCCGAGTACCCACGACATCTGTTGTTATCAAGACAGCCTGAGAACGCCACGCGCCATCAATTTTCACGCTCGGAGGTGGATGCGGGAGCTCTTCGCCCCCGCGACGGTGCTTGATGGCGTGATGTAGACTTGAACGAAGCCGCTGGCGCGGCGGACGCATTCGCGTGCGGTTGAGCTGGCTTTTGTGGCTGCCGGGGTAGTTTGGTTCGCAGAGAAGGAGGATTCTCTGTGAACCAACTACGTCAGCTCATGCTTGAGGAGTTGCATCGCCGCAACTTCGCCGATACAACCATCCGCTGCTACCTGCACGGTGTAGCGCACTTCAGCCGATACTTCCGGCGCCCACCCGATCAGCTTGGCCCTGAGGACATTCGCAAGTATCAGGCGATGCTGTTCACCAAGTTGAAGTACAGTCCGAACACCGTCATCCTGCGGCTGGCGTCACTGCGCTTTTTCTATATTCACGTGTTGAAGCGTGGCTGGAGCATCGCCGAAACGCCCTATCCGAAGAAGGTGCGTCACCTTCCAGGGGTACTCAGTCAGGAAGAAGTCGCGCGACTGATTGAGGCGGCGGATACGCCCTTTCATCGCATTCTGCTGATGACAATGTATGCCACCGGCGCACGCCGCGCAGAAGCGGCACATCTCAAGGTCAGTGACATCGATAGCAAGCGGATGGTGGTTCATATCCGCGAGGGCAAGGGCGGCAAGGACCGCGATGTCATGCTCAGCCCGAGGCTGCTCGAAGAACTGCGCACTTACTGGCGCGGACTCAGGCGCAAGCCGAAGGAGTGGCTCTTTCCCGGCAACCGCTGGCACACATCCAGTCATCCTGTGACCACCAAGGTCCTGTGGAGCGCCTGCCAGATCGCCGCCGAACGCGCCGGGCTTGAGAACAGGAAAATCCACCCGCACACGTTAAGACATTGTTTCGCGACACATCTTCTCGAAGCCGGCGCTGACCTGCGCACGATTCAGATCCTGCTCGGCCATCGCGATCTCGAGGTCACCACTGTCTACCTGCATCTGTCCCAACGGCATCTGAGCGCGACCGCCAGCCCGCTCGATGCGCTCACCTTCACTTCACAGGGAGGGCACAGGCACAGTTGAACAACCGGCCTCTGGTGGAGATGGCCGACATTGTTCGCTGTGCCGGACAGACATTTGTCGAACACAGCCGCAGGTGGATTAACTGGCAACACCAGAAGGTGTTGCTGGCCATTGCGCGCTGCCGCACCGCCGCGCTGGGCGGGCATCGCGACCGCTGCACCGGCTGCGGACATACGACCACCATCTCATACAACTCGTGTCGAAACAGGCATTGCCCAAGATGCCAGGGCAACGCGCGCAGACGCTGGCTCCAGGCGCGCGAACGGGAACTGCTGCCCACTCGCTATGTACATGCTGTCTTTACTCTGCCGCGGGAACTTGCCCCGCTGGCATTGCAGAACAAACGGCTCATCTACAACCTGCTCTTTCACGCCAGTGCAGAGACCCTGCTTGAAGTCGCTCACGATCCACGGCATCTCGGTGCCGAGATCGGCTTCTTCAGCGTGCTCCATAGCTGGAATCAGCGCTTGCAGTTTCATCCGCACGTCCACTGCGTACTTGCCGCAGGCGGCCTTGCCCCGGACCACTCAAGCTGGGTCTCCGCCAGACGCTCTTTCTTCCTGCCCATCGGTGCCCTCAGCCGCGTCTTCCGCGGCAAGTTCGTCGCCGGACTTCGCAACGCTTTCCATCGAGGTGAGCTCCAGTTCCACGGCGAGCTTCTGCCGCAAGCTCATCCGCGCGCCTTCGCTGCCTGGCTGCGAGTACTGTTCCGCCACGATTGGGTCGTCTACTCCAAGCCGCCTTTCGGCGGACCGGAACATGTGCTGCGTTATCTCGGCGCCTACACCCATCGCGTCGCCATCTCGAACTCCAGGCTGGTCGCGCTCTCCGAGGGCAACGTCACCTTCCGCTGGCGTGATTCCGCCCACGGCAACAAGAAGAGGCTCATGACTCTGGATGTCGAGGAGTTCCTGCGCCGTTTCCTGCTCCATCTGCTGCCACCGGGCTTCGTGCGCATCCGCAACTTCGGCTTCCTCGCCAACCGGAACCGTGCTACGTTGCTGCCACTGTGCCTACGACTGCTCGGCGGATCACAGCAAAACAAAGCTACGCCGGCATCACCGTCCACAGATCAAACTCATTCACTCTGGAACTGCCCAGTCTGCGGCGGAACCATGCGCGTCGTTGAACGGCTCTCCGCTGCCCAACTCCTGCTTCGCTCCCCACCTCAACCAGAACGGTGCGTTGCATGAACCTCTATACACATCCTCGGTCTTTGCCCGTGCTTCGGCGCGCACGCGGATGCCTTGTCTCATCCGGCCAAGACCCCTTCGATGCCAGCCTCTCCAGCGCCCACATCAGGCTTCGAAAAGTCACTGGCCCGCTCCGTTCGAACTTCAGGCAAACAAATTGCACCCAACTCAGCCTGTCCGTGATCCCTCTGCACCCACTCGGGCCGATTCAAAGTACATAGGCTTCCCTGTGGGCGGCTTCCTTCAAGTCGCTGTATCAGAAGCGCCCCTCCAGGAACATGCAAACCCGAACTGTTTCGCGGGGCGCTCCAGATACAGCACTAAGACTTGTCGGTAGCGTTCATGGTTCCGGCGTTTGTAATTGTCCTTGAATGCGCCACCAGAAGATGTAAGCTTGCAATTGTCGTATCCGCATACGACCCTCGCAAGGCCCTGAGCTTCGGCTCGGGGTTTTGTTTTGGCTCAACCAACCGTTGGTAGAAAGCAGTGCAGGAAGGCTCATCAGAAATTCTCTGGAGTGCGACGAATATCATTGCCACGGGCACTCCAAATAGCTAATATTCGTTCAATTCAATAAGGCGTACGTCGTTTCCTACCTCAACCCATCATTCAATACGGCGTGCGCCGTCTTAGATTTATGGACGCGTGCAAGTGAAACGGCTTATCGCCATCCTACCCGGACGCAATCGCCCGACTCTCGGGAACCCGGTAATGAGAACCGTGAGCGCGATCATCGTCAGCTTCGTTGCTGCAAGCCTCCTTTTTGCAGACGGCCCGTCCGCACGCCATGATTACTGCCCTCTTCCCCAGAACCTTGAGTTTGATCGGGACACTCCATACCCAGAGAAAATCGGGTTGTACACGGGGACATGGGAAGGAAGGGGAGAGCGATCATCACGCCGCAATTTTTGTATTGCGCTAATCTCGATCAAGGGGGATGAAGTGATGGGGATTTATGGCTCTGACCTGCGACGTGACTGCCCCGGTGCATGGCGAGCGTTCAAGGGCAAGTTCTCTCAATCCGCTTCGACCGTCAAGTTCGAATGGCAGAGCGGCACAAACAGAGTCGTTGTTACCATGGGGTTCAAAACCAACGGGGCTATAGATGCACGGTGGACAACAACTGATCGACACTTCTACCCATTGCAGTCTGCGGTAAGTAAGGTCGAATGAATTCTCGTGTCAAGCGTAGCGGCGATCCGGATTTCCAGGGGTGGGATGCGTGTGTGAGGGCGTGCGCGGCTGTCGCCGGACTTACAGTTTCGCAACAAAACAGCAGTCCAGAGTTTCTGCATTGACTTGAGAGCAGTCGGTGCTTTAATCTGTGCCCAACTTGTGGGTGTGGGGAATTACCTGCAAAGAATATAACTTCAGGGGGAGAGGCTCTGCCTATTCATTGGCTTGAGAGCGTCGATGTGGCGTTGAGCGACGCGGCTGCAAAGAATCGTCCCGTATTGCTCGATTTCAGCGCCCCGCATACCTGAGGTTGTTGTGATCGGCTGGAAGCCGAATCATACGCATACAAAGAAATTGCGATGTTCATCAATAATCAGTTTGTCCCAGCCTCCGTCAGCACGAAGAAAGGTGCTGCTGCATTCCATCGGTTCGAAGTGCTGTGGACGCCTACCGTTTTACTGCTTGATTCAAGCGGAAAAGAACGGCACCGCATCGAAGGATACCTGCCGTCGGACGAGTTCGCGGCTCAGCTTGAATTAGGTTTGGCAAGGATTGCCTTCATGTGCAAAAAGTGGGACGAGGCGGAACGCAGATACAAAAATATCGTGCAGCAGTATAGCAGCAGCCCGACCGCCGCCGAGGCGATCTACTGGGCAGGCGTGGCGACCTACAAACGGACAATCGATCACACTGTACTGCCGCTAATCAGTAAGGAATTGGAGCAGCACTTTCCGGACAGCCTTTGGGCACGAAAAGCATCCATTTGGGCAGCTAAAGTAGTCGCTTGGAGCAAGCACCCCCACGAAGTTTTGAATACAAGTTTGACTAAACGCTCTTTGCTGCCGGAGAGGCGGCACCTGTCAAAATGACCCCGCCCAACCGAATGCAACAACCCAGGAATGCAGCACCCCCACCGAGAACATCTCCGGCGTGATTCAACGGATCACACCGTTCAACGAACAAAATGCACCTGCATCCTGCGGAGTGGGTCGGGCGAGAAGAACTCTTCGAACGGGAGCGAGGCGGCGAGCGGGATTTTCGGGGGAGGGATGAGTGCGAGGATGTGTGCCGGGGCTGGTAGAATCCTTACTCAAAAGTTAAAGACCGACAGCCTCCCCCAAGAATGTCGGCCTTTAACTTTTCACACAGCAGATTCGCTGTGACATACAAAACCTACAGTTTCGGCCTTGCGCTCGCAAATTACGTTGGTAACCTCACAGCCCACGTCCTGCAAGGAATCGAAAACGACAACGCAGAACCGGAATCGGCAACACCAGTGCTTGCCCCTGAAGTACGCTGGATACAAGATACAAGGGGTCGGTGGGCAGGGCGCGGAAGGCCGCAACGGGAGTTGCGTGGGGGACGGCTCCGAGCGACGGCAAGCTGGCGCACTTGGACGGACTAAACTTGAGTCGGGCTTGGATGCTGGAGGGTGTCGCTGCCCGGTTGCCGAATGAAGATGAGATGATTCCTGCGATCAATGCTGCGGCTGGAGCGCACAGACATGCTGGTCTGAATGCCGTCACTGGCGAGCATTACGAGGGTGGTCACTGGCTCGGGAGCTTCGCCGTATATCTGGTATCCGGACGAGGGCTTTCAAATGGCTGAACGATGTTAACCGACGCTCCACCACACGACGCAGACCGCGCAGGTTTTCTGGAGAGTGATTGGATCAGGACGCTCGACCTGCCGCAGAATGGCTCTTTGCTCACCATCGCGAACTCAATTGAGTCAGCCATGAAGGCGGGAAAAACTGCGGAAGTTCGTCGTGCCTGTGCAGAGTTTCTGGCAGAAACATCGAAGTTTTATCAAACCCCTAGCTGCGGCATCCGAGTGCTCGCAGCCAGACCTCTGCGAGTCCGTGAAAACTGGACGATAGAACTGTTCGGGGACTACCATCCCGAGACCATGCTGATCCGCTTGTGGATGCGAACGGCGGTGCGCAAGGAAGTCACGTCGTTTGGGACGTTTCTGAATACGCTCTGCCACGAGTTCTGCCACCATCTCGATTTTCACCGATTCCGGTTTTCCGATTCGTGGCATACACGGGGCTTTTACGAGCGCACCGCCGCTCTTTACCACCATGCACGGGGGACACCGCCCAAGCGATTGTTTTGGGCTCCGGTGCCGGGCGGAAGGTGGCGGATTGACTGGCCTCGGACGAATCGCGGTCGGTGAGCGGTTCCGTCCCCGACATCGCTACAACCCAACACGCCGCATAAACCTTTATCGTGCGTGAGGTCGCGCGCTGCTGTCCGTGAACTGTCCGCGTGGCCGGTGTTCGCACTATCTCCCGCGAGCTGGGCGTAGGGCTTGCCACTCTTGGCGGTCGATGGAACGCGGTTCACGCGGCATGGATATCCGCCGCATCCTCCGTTGATGCCGGTTTGTAACGTTCTCCCACCATCTCTGTCGCGAACAGCACGAGAGAACAGCCGACCGGAAACAATATTTCGTTGATAGCGCGCGGCAGCAACACCACCGCACCTATCCGCTTGGCGCTGCTGAAGTAGAGATAGCCAAGAATGATTCCGCCAAAGACGACACCGGCCGACAGCCCTACGAGCACGTAATGCAGAGCGCTTCTCTTTCCTCGTCCGACAATCCAGCCGATCACGGCGGCAAAACAGCCATACTCGAGGGCCTTGATCACCCCCAAGATCAGCGGCGAAGGGCCGGCCGCGGCCACCGTGGCCTGAGGCAACGCGAGAGCCGCCGAGACGCCCCTATGCAGGCTGCGTGCCACATTCAGAGCAAGCGGCGCCGAAAGCAGGCCAGCAATTCCCATGAATTCCGCCCGAAAGCTTGAGACCACCGCGACCAGGGCAATCCCTAAACACACGATGGTAGACCAGGAGACCGTTTGCGCCAGGCCGGCGAGCAGAGGACCTGCTTTGGGAAAGCTCCCGAACGCGGCCCCCGCTGCCAACAGCAGAAGCTGCATTGAGACTCCCAACACTATCGCCAACCAGGATACCCGCACCACGACTGCGGCCAGATTGACGGCTGATTGGCGGTGTGTTGCCGGTGGCCTTGTAGACTGAGGTACAATTCGGCTGCTGTTCATAGTCTTCCCCAATCTTTGGATGTTCAAGGCTGCAAGCTCAGTTGCTGGTGCTCTTCAGCTTGGCAACCGCTGCTTAACGAGGAAGACACTAAGCGGAAAACCGCTCTATTTCTGATACATCATCCCAGAAGAGCTCTGGCCTGAAAGCTGCCGCTATGCCGCCCGGCCCTGCGCAGAGTGCTCAGCCTTGCGGGCGGGCGCCGGCTAGGAAGAAGAGCACAAGATGCGCACCAACACGCTATCGTGGCGCCCTCCTCAGCCAGTGCGGCACCAGGAGCAGCAAACCTTTTCCAGCCAGAAACCGCGTTCACACGGTGGAAGTCACAGGTTCAAATCCTGTAGCGCCCACCATCTCTAAGTTGTTACCGCACGGCCACCTACGAGTGACTGTTGTTTTTGATTCCCCAAGATCCAGACCGATGGCCAGCCCGATGATGATGAAATTGGAGTTCATCATTGGGTGGCCTCCGAGGCCGGCTTCATCGCCGTCAGTTGCTCCATGTATAGGCGTTGCGCATCCAGTGCCTTGTCGAAGTTCCCGTGCGTGTAGAGCGCGGTCATATCGGGCTTGGCATGACGGAGCATGGTCTGGCTGACGGTGATGTCCTTGGTCGTTTCGTTTGCCCACGTGCTCAGGCTGTGGCGAAAGCAGTGCCAACCAAAGCGCTCGCCTTCAGCCACCAGCCCCAAAGCGATTGCGGCCGGTTTAACAAAATCGGCGTTCATGGTCTGGCCCCACATCGGCTGCTCGCCTTTCAACTGATCTGAGGCAAAGATGAAATCCTCGTTCCGGCTGTAAGGCGTTTCCTGCCGCCATTCTTTAAGGGCGGTTGCCAGAGCCTCGCACATCGGGACGGCGGCCTTGCTGGCCTTCGTCTTGGTGCGCTTCACGATCTCGCCCCGGCGGAACACCTGTTCAATAAGGATGCGGTTTTCGCTCCACTTCACGTGTTGCCACCGGAGGCCAAGGCACTCCGAGATCCTGATGCCTGTGGCCGCAACCAGCAGGACAGCAATGAAGATTGGAAGCGGCAGCCGCTCCAGCAAACGAAACACCTGCCTCGGAGACAGCAACTTTACCTCGGCGTGCTCTTCCTCGCTGGCCGGAATGGTGACCTTATCCAGCGGATTGCGGATGCCGCAGATTTCGTTGAGGTCAACGAAATCGAATACCAAGGACATGATCCCCGCAATCTTGGCACAGGTTTCCCAGGCGTAGTCTTCGCCGTCGTGGAGATCAAAGAGCCAGTTGCGTATCGCAAGCGCCTTCATCTTCTCGGCGACAACATTCTCCCATCGGGGCAGAATGTGGTTGTTGACGTGATATTCGTAGGTTTCGATGGTTCCCTTCGCGTCCGTCAGTGATGGCGTGCATCTTAAGCGCCGCGGTCGCTGCCGCGAAGATCTAAAATACTGCAAACTACGTCCTCCTCTTCTCAATGGTCGACGTGGCCTAAAAGTGACAGCGTCGTGCCTCTTCCATTAAGCTATTTTCGATAAGTTCCAACCAATGTTGCTTACTGCGTTGTCGATTCAGAAGGGCGAGGCCGTGCCAGAAAGTAGATGAGATGGAAGAAGAAGCTCCTCCACCAATCCAGCCAAATGATCCGTCTTTCCACTCCAAACCCAATCGCTCTATGAGGCGGCGGGTAATTGTGTGGATCGTGGTCCTTCTGTTCTTTGCAGGCCTGATTACGTTGGTTCTGCGTTTTCAGAACACCCCGCAGAAAGCTGCGCAGGCGGGGCGCGCAGCGATGATAGGCGGTCCGGTCGCTGTGGTGCCAGCCACCGCGCAAAAGGGCGACATCGGCGTCTACCTGGAGGCCATCGGCACGGTGACGCCCGTCTATACCAGTTCGGTGACCAGCCAGGTGACCGGATTGGTCATGGCCGTCCACTACCGCGAAGGCAGCCTGGTCCGCAAGGGCGATCCGCTGATCGACATCGATCCCCGTCCTTTTGAGGCGCAGCTTGCGCAGGCCCAGGGCACGCTGGAGAAGGATACGCATATCCTTGCGCAGGCCAAGATGGACCTGGAACGCTATCGCGCTGCCTGGGCGCGAAACGCGATCGCCAAGCAGATCCTTGACGACCAGGAAAAGACGGTGCTGCAGGATGAAGGGACGGTCAAGGCCGACCAGGGCCTGGTGCAATTCGACCAGGTCCAGCTCGCCTACTGCCACATTACCGCGCCCTTCGACCGGGCGCGTGGGTCTGCGGCTGATCGATCCCGGCAACGTGGTGCAGGCCAACAGCACCACTCCGCTGGTGGTCATCACTCAGGAGCAGCCCATCACCGTGATCTTCACCGTCGCCGAGGACTGCCTCGGCCAGATGCAGGCCCAGCTTCGTCACGGCGGCCGCCTCACGCGTGGATGCTTATGATCGCGCCGCGCAGACCAAAATCGCCACCGGCAAGCTGCTGACCCTCGACAACCAGATCGATACCACGACCGGCACGGTCAAACTGCGCGCCATCTTCGACAACAAGAACGACGCGCTCTTCCCCAACCAGTTTGTGAATACCCGCCTGCTGGTGGAGACGCTCAAGGACATGACGCTGATTCCCACCTCCGCCATCCAGCACAATGGCCAGGCTTCCTTCGTCTACGTGATTCAGAACGGAACCGCGCAGATGCGCACCGTCAAGCCCGGCGCGGTCGAATGCAGGCATGACCGCGGTCGAAGGCATCCAGCCCGGAGAAGTCGTCGCCAACAGCAGCTTTGAAAAGCTGCAGCCCAATGCGAAGGTGGGCATCGCCCAAGGCAGCTCAGCCGGCCGCCACGAGCGGGAGCAGCACTCCGTGAGTCCATCGCGCCCATTCATTCTGCGGCCGGTTGCGACCTCGCTGCTGATGGCCGCCATTCTGCTGGTGGGCATCGTCGCCTATACGCAGTTGCCGGTTTCCGCCCTGCCGCAGGTGGACTACCCGACCATCCAGGTGCTCACCTTCTATCCCGGCGCCAGTCCGGACGTGGTGGCCACCACGGTGACCGCGCCGCTGGAGCGGCAGTTCGGCCAGTTGCAGGGCCTCAGCCAGATGACCTCGACCAGCTCGGGCACGACTTCGGTCATCGTGCTGCAGTTCAACCTGAGCCTGAACATCGATGTGGCCGAGGAAGAGGTGCAGTCGGCCATCAACGCCGCGCAGAGCTTCCTGCCCAGCGTGCTTCCGGCGCCACCGATCTACAGCAAGACGAATCCGGCCGACGCGCCGGTGCTCACGCTGGCCATCACCTCCGACTCGATGCCGCTCTCGCAGGTGGAAGACCTGGTGGATACGCGGCTTGCGCCGAAGCTTTCGCAGCTCAACGGAGTCGGCCTGGTGAGCATCAGCGGCGGCCAGAAGCCGGCGGTGCGCATCCAGGCCAATCCTGCGGCGCTTGCTTCTTACGGCATCACTCTGGAGCACCTGCGCACCGCGCTTGTCCAAACCAGCGTGAATGCAGCGAAGGGCAACTTCGACGGTCCCCGGCAGGATTATCAGATCGACTCCAACGATCAGCTTCAACGCAGCGATGATTACAGAGACGTCGTCGTCGCCTACCGCAACGGCGCGCCGGTCGTGCTCAAGGATGTCGCCCAGGTGGTGGACGGCGTCGAGAACAACAACCAGGCGGCCTGGATGAACCAGACGCCGGCGGTGATCCTCAACATCCAGCGGCAGCCCGGCGCCAACACCATCAGCGTCGTCAAGAGCATCAAGGCCATCCTGCCGCAGCTTGAGACCAACCTGCCGGCCGGCATCAAAGTCACGCAGATGACCGACCTCACCGTGCCCATCCAGGCCTCGGTCGCCGACGTGGAGTTCGAGCTGATGCTGACCGTGGTGCTGGTGGTGCTGGTCATCTTCCTCTTCCTGCGCAGCCTCCGCGCCACCATCATTCCCAGCGTGGCCGTGCCGATCTCGCTGGTCGGCACGCTTGGCGCGATGTATCGTGCTGGGCTACAGCCTGGACAACCTCTCCATGATGGCGCTCACCATCGCCACCGGATTCGTGGTGGACGACGCCATCGTGATGATCGAGAACATCTCGCGCTATCTCGAAGAGGGCGATCCGCCGTTGCAGGCCGCGCTCAAAGGCGCCGAGCAGATCGGCTTCACCATCCTCTCGCTCACGGTTTCGCTGATCGCGGTGCTGATTCCGCTGCTGTTCATGGGCGATGTGGTGGGCCGCCTCTTCCGCGAATTCGCGGTGACGCTGGCCGTTACCATCATCATCTCGGCGGTCGTCTCGCTGACCCTGACGCCGATGATGTGCGCGCGCATGCTGCGCCACGATCCGGAACGAGCAGCAGACACGCTTCTATCGCGTTTCCGAGCGCGCCTTCGAGCGCATGATCGCCTTCTACGGCCGCACTCTGAAGTTCGTCCTCCGGTTCCAGACCATCACGCTGCTGGTCGCCGTTGGCACTCTGGTGCTGACGATCTTTCTCTACATCGTCGTTCCCAAAGGGTTCTTCCCGGTGCAGGATACCGGTGTGATCCAGGGTATCTCGCAGGCGCCGGAAACCATCTCGTTCCCGGCCATGGCGCGAGAAGCAGCAGGAACTGGCGAAGGTGATCCTCGCCGATCCCGCTGTCGAGAGCCTCTCCTCGTTCATCGGCGCGGACGGCACGAACACCACGCTGAACAGCGGGCGCTTCTCCATCAACCTGAAGCCGCTTTCTCAGCGCGATCTGCAACGCCTCGGATGTCATTCGCCGGCTGCAAAGCTAAGCTGCAGAACGTTGAGGGAATCAAGCTCTTCATGCAGCCGGTGCAGAACATCACCGTGGACGACCGGGTGAGCCGCACCCAGTATCAGTACACCCTCGAAGATCCCGACCCGAACGAACTGAACCTGTGGACCAATCGCTTCGTCGAACAGACTGAAGAAGCTGCCGCAACTCGAAGACGTGGCCACCGACCAGCAGACCGGCGGCCTGGCTGTTTCGCTGATGATCGACCGCGTCACCGCTTCGCGCTCTGGGTATCGCGCCTTCCACCATCGACAACACGCTCTATGACGCCTACGGCCAGCGCCAGATCAACACCATGTACACGCAGCTCAACCAGTACCACGTGATCCTGGAAGCGCTGCCCGAATTCCAGAAGGATCCGAGCAAGCTGTCGAGCCTGTACATCCAGGCCAACGCGTCGTCCGGGGCATCCGGCGCGGGAGCGTCCACTTCCTTCGCCGCCTCCAGCTCGGCCTCCGCCGGTTCGAACGCCACCACCGCGACGGCCGCATACACGCCCTCTTCCGGCGCGCTGACGCGCTCCGTCGAATGCGCTGGCGCGCACGCACTCCAGCCTCGAACTGCCGCCAGCAGTTCCACGCCGGCAAACGCCGTGCCGCTCAGCGCCTTCACCCACTACAATCGCATCAACTCGCCGCTTTCCATCAATCACCAGGGACAATTTCCGGCGGTCACCGTCTCGTTCAATCTGGCGCCATACGCCTCGCTGGGCGACGCCATTTCCGCTATCGACAAGGTGCAGAAAGAGATGGACATGCCGGCCAGCCTGCAGGCCGGCTTCCAGGGCACCGCTGCCTCGTTCAAGAATTCGCTCTCCAATGAGGCGCTGCTGATTCTGGCCGCGCTGGTGACGGTCTACATCGTGCTCGGCGTGCTCTACGAGAGCTTCATTCACCCGATCACGATTCTCTCCACGCTGCCTTCGGCCGGCGTGGGCGCGCTGCTGGCGCTCATGCTGTTCCATCAGGATCTCAGCGTCGTCGCCATCATCGGCATCATTCTGCTCATCGGCATCGTGAAGAAGAACGGCATCATGATGGTGGACTTCGCCCTGGAGGCCGAGCGCAAGCACGGCAAGAACTCCACCGACGCCATCTACGAAGCCAGCCTGCTGCGCTTCCGTCCCATCATGATGACCACCATGGCCGCGCTGCTCGGCGGCATCCCGCTGGCCGCTGGGCAGCGGCATCGGCTCGGAGCTGCGCCGGCCGCTGGGCATCTGCATGGTCGGCGGGCTGCTGCTCAGCCAGGTGCTCACGCTTTACACCACGCCGGTCATCTACATCTTCTTCGACCGATCTGGCGCAGCGCTTCTCGCGTTCCAGGTCACGTCCGAGCAGCACGCCCGACACGCCGGACTCCGAGCCGCCGCTGGAGCAGTCATGAATCCGTCGCGGCTATTCATCCACCGGCCCGTGGCCACCACGCTGCTGACCGTGGCAATCGCCTTGGCCGGGGCCATCGCCTTCAACGTGCTGCCGGTCTCGCCGCTGCCGCAGGTGGATTTCCCCACCATCTCCGTCGGCGCCGCCCTGCCCGGCGCCAGCGCCGAGATCATGGCCTCTTCCGTCGCCACTCCTCTGGAGCGGCAGTTCGGCCACATCGCCGGCGTCACGGAGATGACCTCGACCAGTTCGCTCGGCACCACCGCCATCACGCTGCAGTTCGACCTCAGCCGCAACATCGACGGCGCGGCGCGCGACGTGGAAGCCGCCATCAATGCGGCGCGCACCTACCTGCCCGCCAACCTGCCCGCCAATCCCACCTATCGCAAGGTGAATCCGGCCGACGCGCCGATCATGGTCATCGGCCTCACCTCGGACATCTACGACCGCGGCAAGCTCTACGACGAAGCCTCCACCATCATCCAGCAGAAGCTCTCGCAGATTCAGGGAGTGGGCCAGGTCACTACCGGCGGCGGCGCTCTGCCCTCCGTTCGCGTCGATGTGAATCCCACCCAGCTCAACAGCTACGGGCTCACGCTCGCCAACGTTCAATCCATGCTGAGCCTGCAGAATGCCCACCAGGCCCGCGGCCAGCTCTCCGACGGCATCGTCACCGCCGACATCATCACCAACGACCAGATCCGGTACGCCGACGAATACAAGCCCCTCGATCGTCGGCTACCACAACGGCGCCGCCGTCCGCCTCTCCGATGTCGCCAACGTGACGGACTCGGTGCAGAACATCCGTGCCGCCGGCTATCTCAACGGCAAGCCCGCCATTCCTATCATCATCTTCCGCCAGCCCGGCGCCAACATCATCCAGACCGTGGAAAACATCCGCAGCGAGCTGCCTTCCATCAAGGCCTCCATTCCCACAGGCCATCGAAACCACCATCGTCCTCGACCGCACCACCACCATCCGCGCCTCGGTGAACGACGTCGAGCGCACGCTGATCATCTCCATCTGCCTGGTGGTGGTGCGTGGTGTTTCTCTTCCTGCGCAACCCGCGCGCCACGCTTATCCCCGCCGTCGCCGTTCCGGTTTCGCTGATCGGCACCTTCGCGGTGATGTACCTGCTCGGTTTCAGCCTCGACAATCTCTCGCTGATGGCCCTCACCATCTCCACCGGATTCGTGGTGGACGACGCCATCGTGGTGATGGAAAACATCTACGCGCCACATCGAGAACGGCATGGAGCCCTTCGCTGCCGCTCTCAAGGGCGCAAAGGAAATCGGCTTTACGGTCTTCTCCATCAGCATCTCGCTGATCGCCGTCTTTATTCCCATTCTGCTGATGGGCGGCATTGTCGGCCGCCTTTTCCGCGAATTCGCCATCACGCTCTCCACCGCCATCCTCGTGTCCATGGTCATCTCGCTCACCACCACGCCGATGATGTGCGCGCACCTGCTGAAGCCGCACGAAGAAAAGCACGGCCGCCTGTATCGACTGAGCGACAGGTTCTTCGCCGGGATGCTCTCCTTCTATCGGCGCTCGCTCGCTCTGGGTGCTCGACAATTCGGTGCTCACGCTGACCGTGCTGGTGCTGGTCATCGCGCTCAACGTGGTCGTGATCGTGCTGATTCCCAAAGGATTTTTCCCGCAGCAGGACACCGGAGTTATCTTCGGCGGTGTGCAGGGGCCGCAGGACGCCTCGTTTGCGGTCGATGAACGACTCCGTCCGGCGGCTGGTGTCAGTCATCAAGAGCGACCCGGCAGTGGAGAATGTCATCGCCTTTACCGGCGGTCAGGGCAACACCAACGGCGGCTTCATCTTCATCTCCCTCAAGCCGCTGAACGAGCGCAAGGCCAGCGCCACGCAGATCCTCGGCCGGCTGCGTCCCAAGATGATGGCCCTGCCCGTCGCTTCCGCCTTCCTGCAGCCGGCGCAGGACCTCCGCATCGGCGGGCGGGCGAGCAACGCCCTCTACCAGTACACGATTCAGTCGGACAACGTGCAGGACCTGGCACACTGGGGGCCCATCCTGCTGACGCGAGATGCGCAAGCTCCCAGGCTTCCAGGACGTCAACTCCGACCAGCAGAACGGCGGCCTTGACCAGTACCTCACCTACGACCGCACCACCGCCGCCCGCCTCGGCATTACCGCGCAGGCTCTCGACTCCACTTTGTACAGCGCCTTCGGTCAACAGGAAGTCTCCATCATCTACACCCAGCTCAACCAGTATTACGTGGTGCTCGAGGTCGCGCCCCAGTTCTGGCAGACCCCCGAAGGACTGAAGTATATCTACCTGAACTCGGCGAATGCCGGCAACGTGCCGCTCAGCGCCGTCGCCAGCACCCGCACCAACACCATCCCCCTCTCCGTCAACCACACCAGTCTGTTCCCTTCGGTTACGGTCTCCTTCAATCTCGAGTCCGGGCGTTGCGCTCAGCGACGCTACCCGCGAGGTTGCCAAGATGCAGCAGCAGCTGAACATGCCTCAGACCGTCCGCGGCTTCTTTGCCGGAACCGCGCAGGCCTACCAAGTCTCGCTCTCCAGCGAGCCCATCCTGGTAGCCACTGCGCTGCTCGCCGTCTACATCGTGCTCGGCATTCTTTATGAGAGCCTGATGCACCCGCTCACCATCATCTCCACGCTGCCATCGGCCAGCGTCGGAGCCATGCTGGCGCTGATGCTTTTCAAGATCGACCTCAACGTCATTTCCATCATCGGCATCATCCTGCTCATCGGCATCGTGAAGAAGAACGCCATCATGATGATCGACTTCGCCCTGGCCGCCGAACGCAACGAGGGCAAGACCACCACCGATGCCATCTTCGAAGCATGCATGCTCCGCTTCCGCCCCATCCTGATGACCACCATGGCAGCCATCTTCGGCGCCCTGCCGCTGGCCTTCGGCACCGGCATCGGATCGGAGCTGCGCCGCCCTCTGGGAATCACCATTGTCGGCGGCCTCATTATGAGCCAGTTGCTCACTCTCTACACCACCCCGGTCGTGTATCTGTTTCTCGACCGCCTGCGCCTCCGCTTCCTGGGCAAGGAGCACGACTCGCTCCCGCCTACCAACGGAAGCGTGCCGGAAGAATCCGTATAGCCGGGGGATAACATGAAGGAACCTGGTATCGAGATGCGTATGACCGACCTCAACCTCACACCGCGCTCCCTCCTGCTGGCCGCCGCTGTGCTCTCGTGCGTGCTCACCGGATGCATGGTCGGCCCCAAGTATCACCCGCCCACGACACAAGCCCCGCCCGCCTACAAAGAGTCGCCCGCGAACGTCCCGCAGAAGTCTCCGGCGCCCCCGGCAACCACATCGACCGACCCGACCCTCGGCGGCCTCGGGGACTGGACTGTCGCCCAGCCCCAGGATGCCTCGCTGCGCGGCAAATGGTGGGAGATCTACAACGATCCTGAATTGAATGCACTCGAAGAGCAGCTCAACATCAATAACCAGAACATCAAACAGTTCTTCGAGAACTTCATGGCCGCTCGCGCCATTGTCCGCCAGGCGCACGCCCAGCTCTTTCCGACTGTGTCGACCGGGCCTTCCTGGTCGCGTTCGCGAAGCTTCGTCCAACATGCCCAACACTGCGGGAGCCGCCGGAGGGCTCCGGTCAACGGTGCCACGAGCACGCTCATTGACCTGCCGGCCGACGGTCTCATGGGAGCCTGATCTCTGGGGCAAGATACGCAATACCGTGCGCCAGGCACAGTACTCGGCCCAGCTCAGCGCCGCCGATCTTGAAAACGAACGCCTCACCGAGCAGGCCAGCTTGGCAACCTTCTTCTTCCAACTCCGCGGGCAGGATGCCCTCCAGCAGATCCTGGACGCGACGGTTGCCGCCGATCAGAAGTCCCTGGAACTCGCCCGCGCTCAATATGAAACGGGACTTTCGGATCAGATCGCCGTCGTCCAGGCGCAGACCACCCTGCAGAGCGCACAGTCGCAGGCCACCAATCTCGGCATTGCACGCGCCCAGTACGAGCATGCCATCGCCACCCTCATCGGCAAGGCAGCATCGGACTTCTCCATCCCCGCCAAGCCGCTGCTCACTACGCCTCCGCCCATCCCGGTCGGCCTGCCCTCGCAGCTTCTCGAGCGCCGTCCGGACATCGCTGCCGCCGAGCGCACCATGGCTGCCGCCAACGCCCAGATCGGCATCGCCTACGCCGCTTACTACCCCAACCTGACCCTCTCGGCAACCGGAGGCTTTGAAAGCTCGACCTGGAAGCACCTCCTCGACTGGCCCAGCCGCATCTGGTCCGTTGGTCCCTCGGTCTCGGAGACCATCTTCGATGCCGGCCTGCGTCGCGCCACCGTCAACCAGTACGTCGCCACCTACAACGCTAATCTAGCCGCGTATCGCCAAACCGTGCTCACCGCCTTCCAGCAGGTGGAAGACGCCCTCGCTACTCTCCGCATCCTCACCCAGCAGATTCAGCAGCAGCACCAGGCGGTCGAATCCGCCAGAGTTGCTCTCGATCTGGAAACGAAGCGCTACGAAGCTGGCCTCGACCCCTACATTAACGTGGTCACCGAGCAGAACATCCTGCTCTCTGCCCAGCAGATCCTGGCCCAGATCGAAATCCAGCGCGCAACCGCCTCCGTGCAGCTCATCGAGGCCCTCGGTGGAGGCTGGGACAGCTCGCAACTGCCCACCCCGCAGCAGGTCAGCGCGAAACCGGAGAAGGCAGATACGGCATTGCAGCAATAGCGATGTTAACTAGCCGGCGAGTGAGCAAAAGAAGCAGCCGGCTAAGGAGCGGGCAGCAAACTTGCAATTTGGTGCGCGAGCAACAGGCAAAAGCCAAGTTTTAGAGACCGGTGATAGCTCGCAAACCTCAACATTCTGCTACGAATGCACCAAACAGGGGTTGTACGGATATCTGCAAGAAAAGCTGGAAGACCGGCGCCGTTCGCAACCTCGCTGATGTGCAACCGCGCCGTGTTCACCGGCTGCTTGTTCAGTGCCAGTGTTGCCTGTACCGTTCCCGCCACCAGCAGGGAAGATTCCATTGCGACGCTGCATACTGCGGGAACATGGCTCGTGAGCAGTTCTCGTCTAACGTCCCCATATAGTCGTATTCGGCCTTCCCGCCCTTGAGCGATGTTTTCAGATACTGCTCCGTCGGGACGATTCCCAACCCCGCCCCCCGCACCAGTCGTACCTCAAAGACGCTCCAGTCTGCGGCGTATAAGAGCACCAAGCTGATCAGCAGGTACTTCGCTGCTTGTCCAAGGTTTTGCAGGAAGTGGGTTCGCATTGTGCAGGCCGCGGAAGAACAAAATCTCAGGTACGCTAAAGGAGCATCAAACGCGGCGATCAGCGGAGCAAGAGTTAAACCCGGCTTGTCGCCAACTAACAAACTCAACTACCGCCCAAAGCGTGCGTCTACATACGCCGAGTTCGCGGCACTGTGGCCGACGCGGTAGCCTGTCAGTATAAACCCTAATATGCGATCCATCGTGAAATCCCATCTGGAGACGCCCTTGTTACCTACACTCGGTGATCAATTCGCCGGCCATTGATGCCGTCGAAATTCAAGATGTCATATCGAGCATTAGGGTCAGGCGAAGCAATAAGGCAACTGGGTGCGCGCGATTGTGAACTAATCCATACCTTTCCACACAGGCCAAAACGGCTTAGGCGGCCGTTTTCGGGCCTGTATTCATGCGGGTTGTAGAGGACACGATTTCGACCCTTTTCACACGGGAAAGGCAGATTGGCGCAGGCCCGAGGTGTGCGAAAAGGCTTCAGCGGCGCTGACCCGCTGGCCACCCTTTTCACACGTCAACAGATCAGAATCAGTTCATTTCGGAACGCTCAAGCACGACAGTTTCGCCGCCGCAATATCAACTACTTACCCCACCTGTGTGCGAGAGGTTTTTGGAACACCAATCCGGCGGTCACTTCGGGGCCGGCTACACGGCACGCCAGCGCATGTTTCTGGGCATAACGGCTTCGGGCCCGGCGTTGGAACGGGATTGCGTAGCTGACCACAATCCCGCGATCATCGAGGAGGTTCATACCGTTTCACCTCAATGACTTAAATCGCTTGGAAGAAAAATGCATCCTTGGATCTAACTCTCGATCTTCTTGAGGTATAGTCGAAGCCCAACTAGCACCATCCCGATTGCGATGAGCGAGATTCCGAGCCCAACACGGCGATGGTTGCGTTCAACCATGGCATCTTTACCGGCTTGCAGGTTCTTGGCGGCGATTTTCAGGCCGGCTTGAATATCCTGATCCACCAAGTCCGTCCGGAAGCTATGGATGGTGACTCGAGCCTTGGTTAGCGAATCCCGTGCTTGATCCTGTCCCAGCTTAGCCTCGCTCACTTCCATGCCGGAAGACTCGGCGACAGCGAGAATGTGGTCTGCGCTTTTAATGGCATTGTCCAATCGACTCAAGGACCTTTGCAATCCTGTCCTTGCTTGATCACAGGCGTCACCAGGGGAATGACACCGCATGCAGACGCCGTTAGGACCAGTGCCCAGCATCGCGTCCGTTGGATGGCTGATGCCATGATTGCTGTGACACACGACGCATCCCGGAAGAGAAGCCGCCTGAAAGGCAGCTTTGTGCGAACTCTTGTCGTACATCTGTGCTTGGAAAGTGTGACAGTTCGAACACACATTCTGAACCTTGTCTACTCCTGGCGGCGCCGCGCCATGATCTCCATGGCACGTCGGACAGGTTGGCGCACTCAGATCGCCTCGCAGCACCAGCGCCTGGTGGTGCACGCTGGTGCTGTACTTCGCGAACTGATCCGTGGGAATGGAGTATCCCTTCATGTAACCCGCGTCAGAATGGCAGCGAGCGCACGTGTTCGCCACGTTGACCGGGTTAACCGTGGAACGGGGATCGCTCGGCGGCCTTAGGTCGTGGACACTATGACAATCTGTGCACACTGCAACCTTCGTGTCTCCAGCTGCAAGCCGCTTGCCGTGCACGCTGGTGCGGTACTGGGCCAACTCGTCCGTGCGCAAGCTGGGGTTGAACTGCCGAATATAGGCCGGATCCGAATGGCAAGTTCCGCACAACTGCGGGATCTGCTTGCGATCAATCTTGCCTTTCCACCCCGCCTTTCGGCTCATGGCTATCTCTGGATCATCGCTGGTTGGGTCGCCGCCGTGGCAGCTGGCGCAAGTCAAACCCTTTTGTGCGTGTATATCTTGGCTGAACTTCTCCTCGCTTACCCCAAGGGGATCAGGCAAGGCGGAGTGACAATCCAGGCAGGAGCTCTTGGTTTGCCCATAGCACAGGCACGCTGCGAGCACGACGAAGCCGGCCAGTCCGACATAGCGAGCTGCGCTGAACGGACGGAGCCTATTTCGCAAGATAGCCATAAACACTCATACCCGCCATGTACGCAAGAGCAAAGACTGCAAGCCCAGTGATCCACCCTTTTGTGCGTGAGGGTTGGTCACTCTCAAAGAAAGGTAGCAGCAGCCACAACAAGGCGACTAAGCCGAAACCAAGTACACCCAAAACCTCCCCGTCGATGAACCACACTTTGGACGGGATGAGCTTGAGTGTCTGGAACATGAAGAGGAAGTACCACTCGGGCTTGATTCCCGCTGGGGCAGACGCAAAAGGATCTGCCTTGACACCAAGGTTCCACGGGAAGAGTGCTGCCAACGCACCCAGTGCCCCCAGGGCCACGTACCAAGCCATCAATTCCCGCAGCAAGAAGTTGGGAAAGAATTTCATTTCCCGCCTGGCGGACGGATTCGCGGTCCATTGAGCTTCCAGTTTCGGCGGAATGCTCATGCCCTGGCGTTGGACCAGCAGCAGGTGCACAAGGATCAGCAAGGTTGCCAATCCGGGCAAGACGGCGACATGGAATCCAAAGAACCGGGTCAGCGTGGCGCCCGTCACCTGTGGACCACCGCGGAGAAAGATCATCAAGGGTCTGCCGATGATCGGAACCTGCCCAGTAATCGCGGTGCCAACCGTCGTAGCGAAGAAGGCCAGTGTGTTCCAGGGCAGCAGATACCCGCTGAATCCAAATCCCATGACAAGAAAAAGAAGAAGCACACCGCTAACCCATGTCAGCTCCCTGGGTTTGCGGTAGGCCTTGAGAAACACCACGCTGAACATGTGCGCAAAGGCAGTAAAAATCATGAGATTGGCTGACCAGGAGTGGATGGAACGAATCAGCCAGCCAAACCGGACCCGGGTCATGACGTACTGGACGCTTTCGAAGGCTTCGTTGGCGCCGGGACGGTAATACAGGAGTAGCAAGATTCCGGTCAGTACCTGGATTACGAAGAGAAAAAGGGTGATACCCCCGAGAAAATACCAGTAGGACAGGCGATGAGTGGGCACGGTCTTGTGGCGGAGGGAGGCTATGAGGTCGTCCAAATCAAGTCGTTCATCAAGCCAGCGGATGAGGGCGGCAAACAAGGTCATGCCTCCCGCTTTCGGCTGACGACAATCTCATCGCCGCGTACGTGGACATCATACACATCGAGCGGCCTGGGCGGAGGACCGGAAATATTGCGGCCGTTGAGATCGTAGATTCCGTTGTGACAAGGACACCAGATCTCGCGCAGATCGCTGCGATACTGCACCGTGCAGCCGAGGTGAGTACAAGTGGCGGAGAGAGCGCGATAAGTGCCGTCGCTGGTCATGATCAACAGGCCGGGATGGCTGCCGAAACGGAAAATCATAGCGGAATTCGGCTTCAGCTCCGCGAGCTTGGCAGCAACGATGTCGTTTCCGCCGAGATCTGTCACTGGCGGAGGCACAAGATAGCGCATTACGGGGTAGATGAAAGAAGCAAACGAAGCCAACAGGCCACAACCGAGGAAAATTCCAATCACGCTGCGGCGCGTAGGTTGGGTTTGGGAAAGTTGCTCAGCTGTCATTTACTGCGCCCCCTGCCGCAGGAGCCACTTCGGATCCGGATTGCCAGTCTCACCCGGGTCAAGCGGAACGCACTTCCACGTTACGCTGCATCTCGCGCAGCCACATCGTTTGGAACAGGTGCAGGCGATGTCCAATGACCATCGCCAGATTCATGGCAATTTTATACCCCGCCGCCGGATGAGCGGCAAAATAGTCGACTAACGCCTCACGCGATAAGGCGATAACTTCCGTTTCCAGCGGCGCGGTCGCGGTAAGGGTGAACCGGTAGGGCGGAATCAGGGCCGACCAGCCCACGATCTGGCCGGGAGATCTTTCTTCCACGAGAATATCTTCATCCTTGCCCCGGAGCTGCATCGGTAGGGTAAGCCTGATTCGGCCGCGTTCGGTCAGGAACAGGCGATCGGCAGGGTCTCCCAGGCGGAACAGCGAGCTCCCGCTGGGAACGGTCAGCCTGGTGCCGAGTCCCAGAACCTGTTCCATCTCGGCGGATGAGAGACCGTTCAGCAGTTCATGCGTCATGAGCCACTCTCTCAGTTCATAAACGGCGAAGTCGTTTTGCTGTGCAACAGTGCGTGCGTGGGAAATTCTACGAACGATTCCGCGGCAGCCTGTTCCAGCCGGACGTGGTTTTCAAGTTGCAGCAACAGGACCTCAATGGGTACCTGCCAGGGCTGGACAACTGGCGGTACAGGCGGCGGTGTAGCCACATGGTCCGAGAAAAAGCGGGCCGGGGCAGTCGCCTTGACCAACGGAAGCTCAGGCTGCACAGCTGGATTTGGTGACTCCGAACGCGTCGCCGCCCCAAACGCAGCAGCCGCGACTCCCAGCCCAAATACGCTAATGCACAAGCACATCAAAAACATTTCCATGGGAGAAGTCCTCCTTCCGTACTTCCTAAGGGCACGTGGTCTGCCAACATTGGCCGAGGCCTAACTCCTTTTTTTTCAGACGAGGTGAGAATGTGCCTGAACAACGGACTGCCAGATTGTCAGTTGTGCCTGACTTTTCGTCAGTCGTTGACGTCTGCCACGGCGTGTGCCATCATCCCCGGCAACCTCTTTTCATCCCATGAAGCGACGTTTTGCCAGTATGACGGTTGGTCTCGCGCTCGGTGTCACCGCGGCGGTGGTTGTGGCCTGCACGGTCGCGGCCTACGTCTATTCGGTCTATCACTTTCGAAGCCTTCTCGAAACCGCACGCACCAGTGCACTCGCCGAAGGCGAATTGATCCGAACCGCGCTCGAGCACCAGATGGTGGGAAATGACCGCACCCTGATAGCGCAAATGATCGAGAGCTTCGGTAAACAGTCACGCGTCGAACAACTCGTAGTGCTGGACCGCAACGGCGTGGAACGCTACTCCAGTAAGCCGGGGACGGTGGGGAATGATTTCCGGATCGACTCTCCCACCTGCCAGGCTTGCCACCGCGATCCGCCGGAACGCCGAGGAACTAGCCGCGTGATCGAGACCCGGGGTGGAACAATTCTGAGAACTGTCGTGCCGATTCACAACCGCGCGGAGTGTTACCGGTGCCACGATCCAAGCCAGAAAATCAATGGCATCCTGATTCTGGACTACAACGCCGGAGAGGTCCGTGCCGCGATGACACGGGACCTGCGCTGGATGGTTGGTGGCACCGGTGCCTTGACCTTCGTCATCGTTGGGACCATCGCCCTGGTGATCCGAGTGTCGGTATTGCGCCGCTTGCAGCGTTTTGAAACCACGGCGCGTCTGATTTCCGAGGGTGATCTCGAACGGCGCGTGCCGGCGGAAGGCTCGGACACGGTGGCGTGGCTGGCAAAGGAGTTCAATGCCATGGCCGACTCGGTGTCTGGCCTGGTCGGAGAAGTCCGCACCCAGCGGGAGCGGCTGGAAACAGTAATCAACAGTATTGATGACGGGATCGTGGTCCTTGACCCGGAGCGAAAGATTATTGCGGCCAACGACGCCTTTCTGCAGCGAGCCAGCAACTCCCGCGAGCAGGTTCTGGGCTGCTGCTGCTACGAACTCGGACCGCGGCCGTGCAACCTGTCCGACTGCCCCACCCTCGCCTGCCTGCGGTCGGGTGGCCGCCAAGTCCGAATCTGCGAGCGCAAGACAGGCAACAACACAGTGGCTTGGGAAGAAATCCACGCTTCACCGATTCTGGATGCCTCGGGGCGGCTGGCTCAAGTAGTAGAGGTTTGGCGCGATATCTCCGAGCGACGAGCAGCCGAGGCAAATCTAGCCGAGACCCACCGTTTGGCATCGGTCGGAGTCCTGGCCTCCGGGTTTTCGCACGAGATGAATACCCCTCTAGCAACGATCCTGGTGTGCGTGGAAGGAATCCTCCGCGAGACTCCCCCCGGGCAGGTCGGGCACATCGATCAGGCCAGAATCCGTGAGAATGCTACGATCGCGCGCGAGCAGATCCTGCGCTGCCGCGGCATCACCCAGCACTTCCTGCGCCTGTCGCGCGGGCAGCCGCATGCTGGGGATATCGTGGACGCAGATGCGGCTATCGAGGCCGCCCGGAGGCTCGTCGATCCGACGGCCCGCGCCAACTCCGTCGGGGTCGCAGTGCGGCCGTTCGCAACGACCCTGCATGTCCGGGCCGACGAGGCCGAGTTGCAGAATCTGCTGGTCAATCTTCTGCTCAACGCGATTCAGGCATCGAAGCCGGGCGGCAAGGTCGTCGTTACCACTCAAGGCGGTGATACGGTCCACATTCGCGTCACCGATGAAGGATGCGGGATCGCCCCAGAATACCGTCAAAAGATCTTTGAGCCATTTTTCAGCCTCCGCCCGGGCGGCACGGGGCTCGGTCTGTTCCTGTCGCTGAACGCTGTCCGGAGCTGGGGAGGCAACATTTTGGTCGAGAGTACGCCTGGAAAGGGGTCTATCTTCGAAGTCATAATCCCGGCGATTCATCTTGGTCCGCAACCGAAGGACGCGCTATGAAGCCACCCTCCCTCCTTCTGGTCGATGACGATGCGGCATTCCGGCAGGTGATGGCGGGCGAACTGAGTCGTCTCGGCTACGAAGTTGACGCCGTGGGCACGGGTGAGGAGGCAATCCGGCGAGTCGTGGCGGCGGAGCCCGAAGTCGTCCTGCTCGACCTGCGCTTGCCCGCAATGGGCGGGCTTGAGACTCTGAAGGCCATCCAAGCCGCGACGCCGGCAACCGAGGTCATCATGTTGACTGGACACGGCTCCATCGATACCGCAATCGAATCGATCCGTATCGGGGCTTTCGATTACGTGGTGAAGCCTTGCCCGCTGGACGAGCTCCACATTCGCATTAAAAGGGCGCTCGAACGGCGATCGCTACGCCAGCGAGCGAATCTTCTCGAACGTGGTCTGACTCCCCCGGATCTTGGTAATTCCTTCATCGGCGATAGCGCGGAATTCCGCCGCCTGCTCAACCTAATCGATCGGGTGGCCCCCAGCGATTCGACCGTGCTCATCACCGGCGAGACTGGCACGGGAAAGGAACGTGTCGCCAAGCTGATTCATGCGCGCAGCTCCCGCCGATCGCGGCCATTCGTGGTAGTCGAGTGCGCCGCACTGCAGGAAACTCTGCTGCAGAGCGAACTGTTCGGCCACGAGCGTGGAGCATTCACAGGAGCCGACCGCGCCAAGCCCGGATTGTTCGAAGTCGCCAACGGCGGCACGATTTTCCTCGACGAGATCGGGGAGGTGAGCCCAGCAACGCAGACCAAGCTGTTGCGCGTGCTCGATACCTCCACGTTCAGGCATGTCGGCGGCACCGCAGAAATTAGAGTAGATGTCCGGATTCTGACCGCGACCAATCGCGATGTGCCCTCCATGGTGCGGCAGGGTCTTTTCCGCGAGGACTTGTTTTACCGCCTGAGCACGATCACGGTGGAGCTGCCGCCCCTCCGCGCCCGAGGGGCAGACGTGGACCTGCTGGCGCAACATTATGTGACCGTGCTCAACGAGCGCTTTGGCTCCAACAAACAGATCGGCGAAGCCGCCCTGGAACTCCTGCGACAACATAACTGGCCTGGAAACGTGCGCGAGCTCCTGCATGTGGTGGAAGCGGCCCTGGTGCTCTGTGAGGGATCACAGGTTCTGCCCGAGCACCTTCCCGCCGCCTTGCGCAATTTGAAGCCTGCTCCGCCAGCCGGTCCTTCAGCGCAGGACGCCTCACTGCCGACGCTCGAAGAAGCAGAGCGCACGCACATCCGACAGGCGATCGAGGCCAGCAAGGGTCACCGCGGAGACGCGGCCAGGATTCTCGGAATCAGCGAGCGGAATTTGTACCGAAAACTGCGCGAGCACGGCTTGCTATCGTGATCCGGAAACGAGCTTCCTGAGCGCAGCCGGAGAACAGTTCTGCTCGTCACTCAAGGCGGGGAGATTCTGAGGGCTTGCCAATCGGAAGTTCCGGCGGACGCGCGGCAAACCTGCAGGTGCGGACACAGACGTGGCGCTTGTACCGGGCGCCGAAATCGTCGAAAGCCTCCCGCTATTTACCGAGTTCGCGTACGTACTTCAACAGCCCGTTCGCCTCTTCAGGCGTGAGGCTCTTGTATGACGGCATCTTGCCTTTGCCGTTGGTTATGGCGTTCTTCAGAGCGGCGTCCGACTGCTTTTGAATGTCAGGCGATTTGTAGCTCTTGATGCCGAATTTCTTTCCCATCGTCGTATTTCCCGTGCCGTCCGGCCCGTGACACATGGCGCATTTGGACTTGAAGAGAGCCGCGGCGTCGGTGGAATCCGCAAGGCAGTTAAAGGAGACGCTAACCGCAAAGACCAGTAGCAATGGCAACATCCGTTTCATTCCATTTCTCCCAAGGTATAGTGACTTGTGACTGATAGAGGTTCTGAAACCATGGCGGACTGCTGGCAGACGTAGACCGGAATTTCCCTTCTAGCGTCCAACAGCCCCACACTATATACCCCGCGAGGGAGTCGAGCGCACTATTTTTCTTAGGCTGGGCCCAGGGCTCGGCACAGTGGAGCGGTGTGCGAGAAATTGACGAGGAACGATCTCGATTACACGACAGCGCCCAAACATCAAGCGGCATCACTCCTCGTTCACAGAAGCTGCTTTGGCTGCTTTGGCTTGCAATACCGTTCACGAGCCAATTCGAGCGCCTCAGAGCTCTTGCGCCTCCCGCAAAGCCGCGGTCGAACCGGTATCCGGGTTCTGGAGAAACAACGCGGCATGCGGCGGTTCCGCATACACGCTATGGCAAAGGTGGCAGCAGAGTTCACGCTGGTGGCACTGGCAAAAGAAGGCGTCAGGAGAGAACTAAGGCATCAGGGATTTCACTTCTCGGCAACGTTTGCTGTAACGCTAATGGCAAGTGGAGTCAGTTGTGATCCTCGTCACAGCTACCACGGCGGCCTTCACTTACACTCCGTGGCTCCTGTTACTCCGAGCGGGACTGAGCCCAGGACGTGTAGGGATTCTGCGTGCGTCGGGCCTGTGGCTCGCGTCGGGGTACACAGTCGCTTTGGACGACGTGGGGTTCGTCGCGCTGAGGACACAGGCAGGCCGTCGCCCTCGATGCGCTTAACCAGTTGATGGCTCACCACCGTAAGACATGGCAAGGTACTACTGATCAGATGAAACCGGAACCCGCAGAACCGCCTGAGCAACTCGCCAGCGGACATGACGCCGGTTCCGCCATTGGCGGCTCCGGCACGAGCACTACGGCGGAGGTGCGGGTGCCTGCTGGAAACCGCCGCTGGGATTCCATGCGACTCAGGCTTGTGTCTCTCGTTGTTGCTAGTGTGCTGCCGGTATGGATCGCCGCTGGCTTCCTCATCTACTACAACTATCAGAGTAGGCGGGTGCTTACCGAACAACGCATGCTGGAAACAGCGCAGGCACTCACGATGGTCGTTGACCGGGAGCTGGCCAACATGCAGGCCGGCTTGAGCGTTCTCGCTACTTCACCTTCGCTCATCTCTGGCGACCTGCCTGCATTTTACCGTCAGGCGCGGGTAATCCTGGAGGCTCACCCCGGCGACGATATCCTCCTTGCAGACGCGACCGGTCAGGAACTCGTCAATACACTTCTCCCATTCGGCGCGCCCTTGCCCAAGCGCGGTGTTCCAGAGGCAGTTCGCCAGGTGTATGCGACAGGTAGGCCGCTTATCACCAACGTCTTCAAGGGCGCTGTGACTGGGCGCGTTCTGATCAGCGTGGACGTGCCAGTGTTCCGCGACGGGCGAGTCGTTTACGACTTAGCTATGACCGTTCCTCCTGATCGCTTTGCCACAGTCCTCTTGCAGCAGCACCTCCCGCCGGAGTGGGTGGGAACGATCGTCGACAACGACCATGTAGTAGTTGCCCGAACCCATCTCCCGGAAAAGCTTGTCGGGCATCTGTCCGGTCCCGTCCTGTTGCAACGGATGGTGGAGGCAGCGGAAGGCACGGTGGAGCTTACCAACCTTGAAGGGATTCGGGTGTTCGACAGCTTCAGCCGCTCGGCGACGTCCGGCTGGACAGTCGTGATCGGGGTGCCTAAAGCAATCATGACGGCAGAGATTTGGCACTGGCTGTGGTGGATCGTTGCCGGTACGGCTCTGCTGTCCATCACGGGCATAACGGTGGCAGTGTTGCTAGGACGGAGCATTGCCCGTTCCAGCGCTCGCGATGCGGAACTGGCGGCCATCATGGACGTCGTGCCGGCGCTCACATTCATTGCCCAAGACCCCGAATGCCGCCGGATGGTAAGCAGCCGCGCCGCCCATGAGCTGCTTCGCGTCCCCATCGGGGCCGATATTTCCAAGACCGCGCTGCAAAAAGAACGTCCTTCGAACTTCCGTGTGATGAGGGATGGTCAAGAGCTTTCTTCAAATGAGCTGCCCGTGCATATGGCAGCGAAAACCGGGCGCGAAGTACGTGAGGCCGAGTTCAGTTTAGTGTTCGAAGACGGCACCTCGCGCGACCTGTTCGGCAACGCCGTTCCGCTGCTCGACGACCGGGGAGAAGTTCGGGGCGCGGTAGGCGCATTCATCGACATCACCGAGCGTAAGCGGGTGGAGCAGGAGGCGGTTGCGGCCAAGGAACTGGCGGAGAAAACGGTGGCGCAGTTCCGCGCCAACATCGACAGCATGTCGGAGGGAATGTACGTTATCGGTGCCGACGGCAAGCGGTTGCTGACGAATCCCGCCTACTTCAGGATTCACAGCTTCGAGCCCGCGCCTCCGGAGGAATTCGCCTCTTCGATTTCGGCGCTGCTGGAACGTTACGATCTGAACGGCAGGTTGCTTTCCCCCGAGGAATGGCCATTCTCCCGCGCACTTCGCGGCGAGACGGTGCTGCATTCGCAACAGCGTGTTCGCAGGATCGATACCGGCCACGAGGTAATCCTCAGCGTCAATGCGGTGCCTGTACGGGATGCCGCTGGGAACGTGACTCTGGCGGTTGTGACGATCGAGGACATCACCACCCAGAAACAGTCGGAGGCGGCGCTGATCCGCAGCGAGAAGCTGGCCTCTGTGGGTCGAATGGCGGCAACCATCGCGCACGAAATCAACAACCCGCTGGCGGCAGTGATGAACCTGCTATTCATCGCTAAGAGCCTCAAGGATCTGCCTGAATCAGCGTGCCAGTATCTGGACATGGCGGATGCAGAGTTGAAGCGGATCGCGCATATCACGCGACAGTCGCTAGGCTTCTATCGTGAGTCGATGCACCGGCCCTCATGTCGGTCAATGCAGTGCTGGAATCTGCTGTTGACTTGTTGAAGAGCAGGATCAAAACGAAGCACGCCGTCATCGAGAAGCAATGGGATGAGGACGTGGAGATCACCGCCGTGGCTGGCGAGCTGCGGCAGGTATTTTCCAATCTCCTGGCCAACAGTTTGGACGCTATCGATGAGAGAGGCACGATTAAGTTGCGGGTGTCTACTGGCGCGGCGGTTAATAACGGCCACCGCTGCGTCCGGGTAATCGTTGCTGATAACGGCAAAGGCATCGACGCGAGCTTGCTGCAGCATATCTTTGAGCCGTTCTTCACGACGAAAGGTACGGTCGGGACCGGGCTTGGCCTCTGGGTTAGCAAGCAGATTATCGACAAGCACGGCGGGGCCATCCGCGTGCGTTCCAGCAGTACCGGAGCGCGTAGAGGCACGGTGTTTTCAATTGTTCTGCCCATCGAGCCTTCGGCCGCGATACGCAGCCAATCAGCGGGGGCTTGAGCTAGCGTCAGTCGACATAGTGCCGTTGCCGCGCAGACAGCTGCGGCCACGAGTGGACGTCTGTGCGTTCAGGGCATAGGTTCCGGTCGGCTTGTCAGAAGTTTGCAGCGATTGCGGGCGCGTGACGGTCGACTCGGACCTTTTTACACAGGGCAGCTCAGCCTAGACTGATGGATTGACTGTTGCGCAGTCCTTTCGCCGGCGGGTGCGCAACAGTCATCTCCAGAGGACGGGGGGGGAAAGCAGGCTTGTCGATGCTCGCGGCGGCAAAATAAATACCCCTAGTTTTTTGATTGACAGGATACGCCGCTGTGGTTAACTGCTCTGGAGGATTTCAAACCGCAAAGGCCTGCTGGGGAATCACCGCCGAGGCGTGATCGTGCATAGCCGGGTTGCCGGCTGCGTGGCGGTGGAGAGTCTACACTGGGGCGGGTGGCGATTGCGTTCCCCGCCGTTGATATCTGCGACTGCTTCAGCCCTCAACACGCGTGCCGGGAAGGCTTTCGAGCGCCCCACGTTAGGGCCGAACTGCAAAGCTGTGTTTCCGCGCCACTAACAATTGAGCATGCGCGAATGGCGACGGATACCCGCATACATTGGAGCAGAGCCGCATGCACGATCCTGGCTGGCATTAGGACCCATCTCGGAGAGCGGAACGAACACGTTCATCCCGGATTCCTACAAGGAGGAAAGAATGGAACTGGTTGGCGCTTATGAAGTGGTGGTGGCCGGCGCTGGAATCGCCGGGGTAGTGGCCGCACTGCGGTCTACTCGCGAAGGAGCCAAGACCCTGCTGCTGGAAGCGAGTGGATTTCTCGGAGGCCTCGTTACCGGCGGGAGGCAGACGAAACCGACCGGCGTGATCAATGGCGGGATCTTTCGGGAGCTGCTGGATCACTGCGTCGCCTACAAGGGAGCAGACCCTGTCCCGAGGGAATCGTTCTGGGGCGCCTACACGGGGGCGTTTGATGCCGAGACCATGGAGCGGGTCATGATGGAGGCGGTCGAAGAAGCTGGCGTTGAAGTCCTGCTGCACGCTCCGGTGGTTCAGGCGGTCAAAGAGGGCAATGTCATGCGCGCCGTCGAGATTCAGACCAAGAGCGGTAGAAAGCTCGTCGTCGGCAAGATATTTGTGGACGCTACCGGAGATGGCGATTTGGCCGCGCTGGCCGGCGCCGAGTTCATGCTCGGCAGGGAGAAAGATGGGCTCACACAACCGATCACCTCATACCTCCGCGTCCTGAACGTTAACATTCCCGAGGTCGTTAAAGATTGCCAGACGAACATGGACGATATGTGGGAACTGACGATCCCGGAGGATGGTTCCCGTAACGAAGATTATGTGCTGGTGTTCTTCACTACCGGCTTCACCAAGCGCATCCAGCAGGCGAAAAAAGAGGGCTTCAACTGGATCGTGCCGAAGGATCACATGAGCCTGAAGGCGGGAGTGATCCCGGGCGAAGTCATCGTCAATGTCACCCGCGTTCACGGCAGCGCCCTCGACTTTCGCACTCTTAGTCGAGCCGAGTTTGAGGTCAGAAAGCAGGCTTACTGTGCATTCGACTTCCTGAAGCGGTATGTGAAGGGATTTGAGAACGCCATTTTCCTAGAGGTTGCTCCCAAGCTAGGGGTGCGTGAGACGCGTCGCATCAAGTGCCGCTACGTCCTCACTGGGGCTGACGTTCGCGGGCAGGCCCGCTTCGAAGACGCCATCGGGTTGTGCAATTCGCCGGTCGACATTCATGAACCGGGCGGAGTGCGGGCTACCATGGAGAACGTCGGCACCGGCTATGCTATTCCTTTGCGCTGCATCGTCCCGGAAAAGATCGAGGGTCTGTTTATCGCCGGTCGGTGCATTTCGGTTGATACGACCGCATTCGGATCCACGAGAAACCTGCCAGCCTGTGCCATGACCGGCGAAGCTGCGGGGGTGGCGGCAGCGTACTGTGCCACTCATGATCTCCAGACTCCGCAGGTGCCGGTGAAGGAAGTGCAGGCGCGATTGCGCGCGGCCGGTGTCGTTCTGGGAACCAAGCCAGAAACTGCCAGCGCGTGATAGATGGATGAAAGAATCGGAAACGCAGGCTTTGATTGCCGAGGAGAATTCTTCAATGTCACAAGGACCGACTGCAGCGAAGGCACCGCTGAAACCTGAAAAGTCGCGCACTCGGAAGACGATTACTTCTGTGGGAGCAGTTCTGAGTATTCTGCTGGCTCTCTATGTCGCCTTTCACCAACCACCGGTAGGATTGACCGTTGCGGCAATGCAGGCTTCCGGGGTGTTGGTCTGGGCAGTGACTTTCTGGATCTTGGAAGTCCTGCCTGAGTACATCACAGGCCTTGTGATGTGTACCCTGTGGGCGGCAATCAAGGTCGTGCCGTTTAGCAAGGCATTTGCGAGTTTTTCCAGCTCCAGTTGGTGGATCATGGTCGGGGCTTTTGGTCTCGGCGTCGCCGCCACCAAGTGCGGCCTTCTGCGGCGTATTTCGCTGTTTGTCTTGAAATTGTTTCCGCCAACTTTTATCGGGCAAACCTTGGGATTGTTGGGAGCCGGAACCATTGTGTCTCCCCTCATACCGAGCGCCAATGCCAGAGGAGCGATAGCCGCGCCGGTCGCAATGGCGATAAGTGATTCTCTAAAATACGACCGGAAAAGCGACGGAGCCGGCGGCCTGTTCGGCGCCATGTTCATGGGCTTTTGTGTTCTGGGGTCGCCGGTGTTCCTGAGTGGGTCGTTTACTAATTATGCGACCTTGGGACTCTTCCCTCAGGGGTACCAGAACGTCACTTGGATTTCATGGCTGATCTATGCCCTCCCTTGGGCGGTGGTGGCATTCATCGGTGCCGGCGCGGTCATCTATTTTATGTACAAACCAGCTCAGAACGCTGGATTGTCCAAGAACGTTGTTTTCGCCGAATTGGCACGTTTGGGTCCAATGGGGCGAGACGAAAAGATCACAGCCATTGTCCTGATCGTCACCTTGTTGCTATGGATGACGGAAAGCCTGCACAAGATTGACTCGGGCGAGGTCGCGGTTCTTAGCATATGTGTATTGTTGGCGCTGAACGTCTTGAACCGTGACGACTTCCGTAAAGGCATCGACTGGGCCGCGATCATCTACGTCGGCTGCATTCTAAACATCGGTGCGGTATTCGCCGCGTTAAAGATCAATTTATGGCTCGGGCATGCACTACAGCCGATAGTCGCTTCGTTTTTGTCGAACAGCTATCTTTTCGTGATTGCGCTCGCCCTGGCGGTTCTTGTGTGCCGCCTGATTATCATATCCATGCTTGCTACCGCGGTTATATTTACCATCGTCCTGAGCCCGTTGGTCATAACTCACGGCATGCACCCGTGGATTATTGCTTTCGTGTCGTTCGCAGCCTCCAATATCTGGTTCTTCTTCTTTCAAAATTCCTATTACCTGCTGTCTTTTTACGCCGTCGGAGGCGAAATGGTGGAGCATCGCCAGATGATTAAGCTTTCGATTGCTTATGCGGTCATTGCCATTATCGGATTCCTGGTAAGCGTCCCTTACTGGCGGATGCTCGGCCTGATGCACTAGCCCGGAGCGAGCTAGCGGGGCAGTTTTCGAAACAAATGGTGTGAGCTGAGAAAATACATTCTTGAAGATGTGGCTAGGAGCAATCCATGCAATTGTTTGGTACATACGATGTCGTGGTTGTGGGCGCCGGGATCTCTGGCGTCTGTGCCGCCATAAAGGCGAAGCGCGAGGGAACAAAGACCTTGCTGGTTGAAGGAAGCGGCGTTCTCGGCGGTCTGATCACCGGTGGCCGGCAGACCAAATCGACGGGCTTGGTCAATGGCGGCGTTTTTCAAGAGCTGCTGAATCGCTGCGTGCAATACAAGGGTGCCGATCCTGAGATCAGGAGCTCGTACTGGGGCAAGTATACCGGCCAGTTTGACGCTGAAGTCATGCAGCGGGTCATCGTCGAAATCGTCGAAGAAAGCGGAGTGGAGCTGTTGCTTTATGCTCCCGTAACCGAGGCTATTAAGGAAGGCAAGCGGCTCAAGGGGATCAGGGTCCAGACAAAATCGGGACCCAAGCTCATCCTTGGAAAGGCTTTTATCGATTGCTCGGGAGATGGCGATCTGGCCTGCCTGGCAGGCGCGGAGTACATGGTCGGACGAAAAGGAGACGGGCTGACGCAACCCATCACATCCTACGTCCGCCTCGTCAATGTCGATTTTCCGGCAGTCGCCAGGGACTTTCAGGAGCACAAGGATGACATGTGGGAGCTGAATGTTCCCCAAAAAGAGAACGCCACGAACGAAGACCATGCCCTAGTGTTCTTCGCGACCGGTCTTACCAAGCGCATTGAGCAGGCGAAGAAAGAAGGGTTCAAGTGGATCATCCCCAAGAACCACATTACCTTCAAGGCCGGACTGATTCCCGGCGAGATCAGCTTGAACGTCACGCGCTTCCACGGCAATGCGCTCGACGAACGAACGCTGACGAAGGCGACCATTGAAATCCGCAAGCAGGCCTACAACGTCTTTGACTTCCTGAAGAAGTATGTCCGCGGATTCGAAAACGCTATCTTCCTTGAGGTCGCCCCCAAGCTCGGGGTGCGCGAGACTCGGCGAATCGTCGGCGAGTACATTCTCACCGAAAAAGATGTGCGAAATGAGGCGCGCTTCGCGGATGCAATCGGCCTCTCCAACTGCCCTGTCGATGTGCACGAGCCGGGCGGGGAAAAGGCCATTATGGACAGCGTCGGCGCGGGCTATGGGGTGCCCTATCGCTGCTTGCTTCCGAAGGGCGTGGACTCTTTACTGCTGGCCGGAAGATGCATTTCGGTGGACGAGATCGCATTCGGTTCCACCAGGAATCTGCCGGTATGCGCCATTACTGCCGAAGCCGCTGCGCTGGCCGCCGCCTACGCGGTGCAACATGGTGTGGAACCACGCGACGTGCCTGTGGCAGTGATTCAACGCGCACTCGCCGCCGGTAGAGTCGACCTGGGAGCATCCCGAAGCGGCAGGAGCATAATCCGGGCCGCGACTCCCTGAACGGCAAAGGCTCGGGGCCCGGCGACACGGGCCCCGGGGTGTGTTCCAGGCTCAAAGCAGGTCATGCGAAACGGGCGCAAGCAGGAACTCCGGGTAAGCACCCCAAGTGTGACTATTGTCACACCCGCGCCTGTGGCAAGTTGGTAAAAACTTTATTCAAGGAACCAGTTCGCACGTAATTGCTCAGATTATAAGAATATCGCGAACATGTCGAGACGCGCGGGGAATGGCCGAGCGGCTGTGTCGCCAGCTGTGCCCCGTGCGGCGGCATCCGCGGAATCCGGGGTTGTGTGCGAGCCGAGAAATCACATGCCAACCGATAACGATCTCGCCGAACACTTTCTCAAGCACTGCTGTACGCGACTTGAGGTTCTCTCTTCCTGGGCGGATGATTGCATGAGTCGCCTCACCTTAGATCAACTCTGGTGGCGCAGCGGCGAAGCCCAGAACGCGGTTGGGAACCTCGTTCTGCACCTTTGCGGAAACATTCGCCAGCGTATTGTCGCGGCGCTGCGCGAGGATATACCGGACACACGGAACAGGGATCGGGAGTTCTATTCCCGCTCCTGCGCCACAGGCGACGAGCTTCGTCGGCTGATGAAAGAAACGATTGCCGAAGCGGTCGATACTTTGCGGCAGTGTCCTCCTGACCGCTTCCTGGAACGCGCCAAGATCCCGTATTACGAACGCTCCGTCATGCAGAACATCTTCGCCGTAGTCGAGCATTTTGCTCAGCACACCGGGCAGATCATCTTCATCACCAAACAACTAACGGGTGCTGAGCTGGACTACTATCCTCATTTGAAGCGGAAGAAAGCACATTCGTGAGTACCAAGCGGGCTTCCGGGGGCCATTCATGCCGCGAAAGCCTTAGCCAACCTGAGTGGAGGACATAACGTGATCGACTTAAGTTGTGACGTCCTAGTCGTGGGTGGTGGAATTTCCGGGGTGGCTGCGGCGATCGCTGCCGCCCGGCAGGGATCGAAAACGATCCTGATCGAAAGCAAAACGTTTGTCGGCGGTGTGCCCGCAACCGGCTACTGTTTGCATAGCTTCATGACAAAAAATGGCAAGCAGGCCGTTTTCGGCCTGGCGCAAGAGATGGTCGACAAGCTGATCGAAATGGGCGGTGCGGTCGGACACGTCCCTTACAAGGGATTCGTCTCCGCAGTGACTCCGGTGGACGGAGAGATGTTCCGCTTTCTCGCGACCCAGTTGCTGGATGAGGCCGGCGTACAAGTCATCGTCGGAGTGATGGCGGTTGGGGCCGAAGTAGACGGCAGCGGCCGCATCGCAAGCGTGCGGATTGCCGCCAAGGACGGTCTGGGCACGATCCGCGCCAGGAACTACATCGATGCCAGCGGAGACGCCGACCTGTCTGTCTTCGTCGGCGCGAAATGCAGCAAAGGGGATGAAAAGACTGGCAAGATGCAGCCAGTCTCTATGATTATCCGATGCTATGCCACGGACAATAAGACGATTGCGGAGACGATCAGCGTGGTCAATCCGGCCATGGCGAAGCGCCGCGATTATCCGGACCCCATCCCGGTTTACTTCAACGGGCACTTCGGAAAATGGAACGACTACGTGCTCGAGAACGGCATCTTCCCGAATAAGGATCACAAGGTGTTCACCAATACCGTCTGGCCGAACCACCTTAACGTGAACACCTCGGCCGTTACCGGCATCGACGGAACGGACTCGCTGGACCTGTCGAAGGCAACGGTGCGCCTGACCAGGCAGATCTACAAGATCGCCAAATTCCTGCGGGAGTTCGTCCCGGGATTCCAGAACGCATACTTCGCGCCAGCCTCCTGGGCGCAGGTGCGCGAGACCCGGCGGATCAAAGGGGTGTATGAAATCACCGACCGCGACATCATCGAAGGGAAAAAGTTCTCCGACACAATCGGCAAAATCTGCTTCCCGGTCGATATTCACGATCCCGACACCGGACAGGCGCACTTCCATGAAATCGGGGACGATGGCACATTCGATATTCCTTTCCGCGCCTTGGTCCCGCAGGGATTGCAGAACCTGGTGGTCGCGGGCCGGTGCATCTCCGCCACCCAGTACGCACAAGGAGCCACTCGCAACCATGCTCCTTGCCTGGTCACGGGAGAGGCCGCCGGAGTGGCCGCCTCCATTGCCGTGAAACGTAATTGCTCGATTCCCGAACTGGACGTGAAGCAGGTGCAGCAGATCCTGTTGGCAAACAACGTTTTCCTCGGCGATGCATTTTCGCCCTCGAAAACCGCCCAGAGACTCGGCCGATAGTATCTGTGGGTTCCGCTCAGGGGAACTTCGATCTCCAACATCGAGGCCGGCCGTTTTGAAATCACCGCGGCTGGCCTCGAACGCGCGCCGCTCCGCTGATCGAGGAGCGAAGGAGCTTCTTAGTGGCAAAACTCATCATGATCGGTATCGCCCTTTTGTATGTCCTCATAACGACTAGCATCGGCGTGTACATGAAGAAACGCTCGCGCACGTCGGCGAGGCTTCATGCAAGGCGGGAAGAATTTCGGAGCCATCGTCATCGGGGCGCTGATGATGTCCGAGTTCATCGCGGTTGGCTCCACAATCGGAACCGCCCAGACTGCATTCCTCAAGGGGATTTCGGCCTCCTGGAATCTTTACTCGCTGATGGTGGCTTTCATCGCGTTCGCGTTCTTCCTGGCGAAAAAGTTCCACGAGAGGTCCGAGTATACGATCTCAGGCGCAATTGCGAGAAGTTACGGGCCACATGCCAAGCTCATCACGTCCCTCATCATGACCTACGCTCTTGTCGTCGCCAATACCTCGACGTACGCCGGCGGCGCGGCGACGGTGGCCGTTCTCCTGGACGTCCCCAAGGTGCTGGCCGTGATCATCGTGGGGGTAGTGTCGGTCATCTATGTTACTGCCGGTGGAATGTCGGCAGTTGCTTACACGAACATTGCACACGTTACGGTGAAGTACCTGGGCGTGATCATTTGCGTTGCCGTGGGACTGGCCGCCCTCGGTGGCGTGACGGGCTTGAAGATGCATGTCAACCCGAAGATGCTGAACTGGACCGGCATCGGCTGGCCGACTATCATCGCCTGGACGATTGGCAATATGGGTGCCATCTTCTCAACCCAGTACATCATTCAGGCGGTAACCTCGACTAAAAGCGAGCGTACAGCGAAGCTGGCGAGCGTTTACGCGGGACTGCTGATCGTACCCATCGGATTCATGATCGCCCTCATCGGGGTGATGTCGAAGGTTCTTTTCCCAGCCGCCCCGTCGGCCCAAGCTTTCCCGATCCTGGTAACCATGATGAACCCGGTGGTCGGCGGAGTCGTCGTGGCCGGCCTGATCGCGGCAGTGTTCTCGGCATCGTCGGCCGGTGCCCTGGCGTGCGCAGCTCTCTTGCTGAAAGATGTATACCTGCCTTTCGTGAACCGGAATGCCACTGAAAAGCAATCGCTCCGGTTCGCCCGGATGGCAACGGTCGTCATGGGACTGATCCCGATTCCCTTCGCTATCCTCGTTCCGCAGATCCTGAACACGATGTTTTTCGCTCGCGCATTGCGAACCACGATCGCGGTGGTTGTTGTCCTGATGTTCTACGCTCCCAGGTTCAGCAGCGGGCGCGGCGCATCGATAGGGCTAATAACCGCGGCGGCCGCTACGACGGCCTGGTACATGGCGGGAAATCCTCTTGGGATCGACAGCATTTATGTAGCCTGTACTACTCCTGTCCTCGTGATGGCCATCGACCATCTGCTCTCAGCCAAACATAGGCCCGGAGAAAAGTCCGTGTCTACACCAACTGGAGCGTAAGCCTTCGTTCGGGATCGAGTGGGAGGACACTACGTTACCGGCGTTATCGCGATCGGTCGCACCTGAAAACATCTCCTTCCAGCCTGCAGCGTGAGCTCAAGGGGTTAGTGCGAGGCCAAGATGCCTGCGAAATTGATTACCCGCTAGGATCACTAGCCAGCATGTCTATTCCATTCGATCAGAGCCAGCAGTATTGTCTGTGGCACGTACAAATATGCTGCTACGGGTGACAGATTTCCGAACATTTCCATCAGCCGTGGAACTGACCCGGGATCAAGGGGTCGGATGCCGCCGGGCTCACCGAGGGTGTCTGATTGAGGTGCTTGCAGTGCGACCACACGCCGATCTCATCCCGCATCTCGACGACCATGTCGTGCAGGAAACGAAGGCGTGGCAGGCTAGGAGCCCGTCCGAGTAACTCTCCAACCGGCCCGGCAGATTGAGCCTTGGGGATGGTGTTGGAAGGATGTCGGAACCAGCTACCGGTTCGACATGAGCACCTAGATACTTGCCGGGCTGTGCTCGCTTCCCGGGGACTGCGTGCGGGTTTTACCCGCGGTGGCTACGTGCTAACCAGCCGATGAAGCTTCAAAATGTTGTGGGCCATACAGACCAAGGCCCACTCCCCCTGCACTTTGTCCAGACCGCGCAACAAGAACTGCCGAAATCCCCGAGCTTGCTTGATCTGCCCGAACACCGGTTCCACAATCGCTTTCCGTGCCGCGTAAATGGCTCGTCCCACTTGGGTCTGCAGTTTCCGGCGCATGCGGTCGGTGCGCGTCGCCCCCTTGGGTAGCGCTCCACGTGGGCACTGCTCAGTTCGCTGATGGTGCTTGTCGCGAGCCACCGCAAGATAAGCATCGACTTTGGCTTTTTCCATTCCTTGCAGGCTGGCGTCGGAGGTATACCCGCTGTCGGCCAGAACCTGGATCGGTTTCTGTCCGGCTTGGTGCTCGACTGTGGCGAGCATCGGCAGCAGTTGTTTCTTATCATTGGCGGCTTGGGTGACGGCCTGCCCGACGATCAACTGCAACCCTGGCTCTACGGCAATCTGGGCGTTGTATCCCTGCAGAAAACCGTCCGGACCTTTCAGAATGCGCGATTCCGGATCGGTGAAATTGTACTGGTCTTTCTCTTCCGGCTTAACTTCCTGCTTGCTGCCGTTTTCGTCCGGCTCCTTCGCGGTGGCCTCGGCTTCCTGGCGAGCCCTTGCTTCCAGGGCACGCTTGGCCGCGCGAATCCGTTGCAGCCGTTCTTCCCGTCGCTGCAGTTCAGCCGGCAGTTCGTCTCCATAACTGTTCCGGCCATAACGCGCATCCTCTTCGGCGTCGATGCGTTCAGCCTCCTCCAGCAAGCGGCGCACCTCCTGTTTCAGCCGCTTTTGCTCCTCTTTTTTCATGCGCTTATAGCTCATCGCCTTGTGCTTACTGGCGTTTGCCTTCAGCTTGCTGCCGTCGATGGCGATGCGTCCCAGCTTCAGCGCCCCCAACTCCAGCGCCATCCGTAGTACCTGTTCGAACAGCCCTTGCAGCGTCGAGAGGTGAATCTTGCGAAAATCCGACAGGGTGCGGAAATCCGGTTGGTTGTCCACTGCCAGCACCCGAAACGCTACGTCCTCGTGCAGCCGTTGCTGCAGCCGCCTTGAAGAGAACACCCCAACGCAGTAGCCGTAGACGAGAATCTTGGTCATCATCCGCGGATGGTACGGAGGATATCCGCGTTCTTCCTGCTCGTAATGCGACTCGATCGCATTCAAGTTCAGCTCATCGATCAAGTCGCTGACAAAGTACGCTAGGTGTCCTTCTGGCAACCAATCCCGAAGACTGGGAGGCAGCAACAAATCCTGTTCAGGCAGGTAGGGCCGGTAGGTTTTTCCCATGCTCGAAAGCTGGCACATCCGTCCTGTGAGTTTCAAGCATTATCAGAGGTTCGCTGCCGATTTACTCGGACGGGCTCCTAGCAGGCTGCTGAAAAACTACTCGTAATCCACAGGGCATACATGTTACGAGAAGGTATGCGAGGCACGGATCATCAGCAGAGCCAGATGTTCAGTTATTTGTCGCCGGAGACGCGAGTGCGGAAGGATCATCCGCTGCGCGCCATCCGCACCATGGTCGACGAAGTCCTCGGCGGGCTGTCGCCGCAGTTCGACCGCATGTATGCCAGCGAGGGACGCCCATCGATTGCGCCGGAGAAACTGCTGCGGGCGCAGTTGCTGCAGATGCTGTACTCGGTTCGCAGTGAGCGGCTGCTGATGGAAGAAATCGACTACAGCGTGCTGTTCCGCTGGTTTGTGGGACTGAACTTGGATGAAGAGGTATGGGATGCGACCACGTTCACCAAGAACCGGGACCGATTATTGGAGGCGGAGGTTGCCAAGTTGTTTCTGGCGCAAGTGGTGGCACAGGCGCGGGCGAAAGGCTTGACCTCGGATGAGCACTTCACGGTGGACGGTACGTTGCTGGAAGCGTGGGCGGGGATCAAGAGCTATCAGCGGAAGGACGGCAAGAATCCGCCGCCGAGCGATGGCGATCCCGGCAATCCGACGGTGAACTTTCATGGCGAACAGCGGTCGAACCGGACCCATGAATCGACGACTGACCGGGAGGCGAAGTTGGCGCGCAAGGGCGAGGGCAAGGAGTCCAAGTTGAGCTACAGCGGCAATCTGCTGGTGGAGAATCGCAGCGGGCTGATCGTGAATGCCATGGCGTGGGAAGCGAACGGGACGGCGGAGCGCGACACGGCGCTGCTCATGCTGGAGCAGATTCCGGGCCAGCAGCGGCTAACGGTGGGTGGGGACAAGGGCTTCGACACGGCAAACTTCGTGGCTGAGTGCCGACAGATGCAGGTGACACCGCATGTCGCGCAGAATGACAAACGGCGCGGCGGCAGTGCGATCGACGAGCGGACGACACGACATGCAAGCTATCGCATCAGCCAACGGAAACGAAAGCGGATCGAAGAATGTTTCGGATGGCTGAAGACGATAGCCTTGCTTCGCAAGGTTCGGCATCGTGGGCTGTACAAGGTGGACTGGGTGTTCACCTTTGCATGCGCGGCTTACAATCTGGTGCGCCTGCGGAACCTGTCCGTTCAACCGGCGTAGTGCAAGGCCAAAGTGTGTCCGCTGGGCACGCAAGACGTTGATAGGCCAGCGAACAGAGACACAAACAGACCTCGTTTCCCATCGCTCGACGACAGATTGGGAGAGCGGGCAATAAAATCGGTCCGTTTTTCAGCAGCCTGCTAGCGGTTTCTGCCGCAACGGCGAGTTTTGCAACAAGCTCCGTGCTGGCTCAATGATTTCGGGGGACAGCCTGCGAGCGCGCCGAGTTTGCTTCTTCCGCCTAGTGTGGTTACGTATAGTTGTCACCCTAATACCTCCTGGGTTTGATCGCTGTGTCGTCTGCGTTCCTTGTTACACTAACCGTCCTCCGGTCGAGCGGCAGATGTGATGCACCATCTGCCTTGACGCGTTCGTCTTGCGGCGCGGTATGGGCGACTGTAAGCCCAACAAATTGGGCTTCGGTCCTTACTGGCGGATGGAGCCAACGGCCCGGGCAACCTCGAAATATGCTCACGTCACCATGTGGGCCGTGGTGTTGCAGCCTGCGACGATCCAGAATTCGACTCGCCTCCTGGCCGTGCGCTATTCCAAGTAGTCTGCGTAGTACTTTCCCACGGTCTGGCCGTCTACCAACCTGCCCTCATCCAGATCAAACAAGGTACGAGGGACATCATCAGTGCAGGCGAGGGCTATACAGGCCAGTTCAGGCAGGTACTCCCCCCAGTCCGGATCGCCACCATGCTCAACCGTGGCGGTGTTATCTGTGGGTTTGTTCTGCCGGCTATGCCAAACCAAGACCGCCGGCGCGTCATGCGAGTAAAGGCCGGAATAGCACTGGTGGGAGATCACATCCCCTATGGCGAGAGTGTCATACTCGGTTGGCAGGCCCAGACACGGACCTAGCAGGCTGCTGAAAAATGCGCCTATTCAGGCTTCGCCTGTGTTGTATGTGGTCAGTTCAAGGATTCCGCTGGTGAACTGTTGTGGTTGACGTGGAGGTTGGAGGCGATTAGTGGCGGTTTTACGCACACTTCGGCTGAGGGGTACTACCCATGAGATTGCGGATGCGCACCAGATTGTAGGCCGCAGCCGTAAAGGTGAAGACCCAGCCGACCTGCTCCAGTCCACGATGCCGCAGTTTGCGTAACAGCCCAACTGTTTTCATCCAGCCGAACACCTCTTCGATTCTCTTGCGCTTTCTCTGGCTCACCCGATAGCCGTCATGATGAGTGGTGCGCTGGTCGATGGCACTGCGGCGGTTGGTATCGTTCTGCGCTACATGCGGAGTAACGTTCATGTGCCGCAACTCGCCAACGAAGTCGTGAACGTCATAGCCCTTGTCGGCTCCCAGTGTGACGCGGCCATTGCCGGGAATGTCCTCGACCATTAGCAGCGCGGCATCGCGTTCGGCGGCGCCATCGGCTTGTGTCGTGCGCGTGGACACAACCAGTCCGTTGCGGTTCTCTGTGAGCAGGTGGCCGCGATAGGCTAGCACCGCTGCGCTGCCCCGGCTCTTGCGGGCCTGCATTGCATCCGGGTCGGTTGTGGAGAAGTGGGTATCATTGCTGCGTTTTTCGCCGTGGAAGTTTACCGTTGGATTCGAGCCGCCCTCTTCGCCCGAAGCCGCAGGTGGCTGCTCATCATCATTAATACGGCGAAAACTCTTCTGCCCCGCCCATGCTTCCAGCAAGGTTCCATCCACGGTGAAGTGCTCATCCGAGAGCAGGTCTCGCCGTCTCGCTTGTTTCAGAACGGCCTCAAAGAACGCTTCGGCAATGTCGCCAGCCAGTAGACGTTGACGGTTCTTGCTGAACACCGTCGCGTCCCAGATAGCGTCGTCCATGTTCAATCCCACGAACCAGCGGAAGAGCAGGTTGTAGTTGAGTTGTTCCATCAACATGCGTTCACTGCGCACCGAGTACAGCACTTGCAGCAGCAGGGCACGCAGCAGCTTCTCCGGGGCAATCGAAGGCCGCCCCGTCTTGGCGTACAGCCTGCTGAAGTGTGGCTTCAGATCGTGCAATGCTTCGTCGGCCATGACCCGTACTGGACGAAGCGGATGGTCTTGGGGAATACGCTGTTCGGGGCTTACGTAACTGAACACATCCAATTGCTGCTCGTCGTCTCCGCGCATGCCTTCTTCTTAACAGGTTCGCCTGTGGAAACGAGAGTAGTTTTTCAGCAACGGCAGCTAGCCGCTGTTTCCATCAAGTCCTCGATGTTGTGCGTCGTTACGGTAACGCGGCTTATGGCGGGGCGCCATTCAAGTGGCTTGTTTACCTTCATCCGCGATATGCGTGACCAATCCCATTGTTTCTGCGGCATCGTGTTCTCCTCTTACGTTCCGTTGAACGGCCAGAATGATCATCAGCGACCGCTAGTTGATCTAACTCGGCTCATTCGTTTCCTTAAGCACTAAACGGTATAGATCGCAATGCCCGATTCTCACCCGGGCAGATCACCGAACTCATCGTTGGTAGCCCGTCAGCAAGCTCTAATATTTTGTCCGCTATCATGCGTGCCTCTGCTCCATTGCCCGCCACAACTGCACGCGCCAGTTTGATCGCCGCGATGGCTAGCAGACGGAAATCGCGTTGCCGTTTGCCGCCTCGCCGCCGCCTCGGTTCCTTGCGCTCCTGCAGCAGCTGTTGCATCCTGCGAAGACTCACACCGAAGTGCCGGCGCACAATCTCACCCCACGTGATCTGTCCCGCGATGGGCCGCCCCGGTCTGTCGAAGTGGAGCTTGAGTATGAGGATTACAGGCCGATAGACTTCAAAGATTTCTGCAAAAGTGCTCCCGGTACGGAAGACTGGAATCACAGCATCAATTGCAACTTGGTCGCCTTGCGTAATCAGCGAGTGAGCGTACTCGGTTTTCTGCTGCTCGGTCATTTGCCTAACGCGCTCAAAAGTGTCTGCTGCAGGAGGAAATAGCGAACCTGTTGCGCCGTTGTGTTTGCCCTTGCAACCTGCTATGCTGAGCGATTTCCCGGGCGCTCCTGGATGAAGTGGTGCTGGCGGTGCCGGATTTGCATCAGGAACTTCGCGTATCAAGAGATCGGCGGGGATGCTATCCGCCCCTTTGTGCGGGCCGTATGCCGATCCGAGCTGCTTCATGAAAAACGCGATTTCATTGGTGCCGCAATGGTCGCGTAGGTCCCGGAACCATTGGAGGTCGGATTCGCACGCAGCTTTGCCGCTTTCACCGCCGGTGACTAGCCAGCGCAACACGCCAGGATCAAAGCGCAACACGTTAAGAGGGCCGCGCAGCGGCTCAGCCGATACCCAGAGATGGGGGGAATCAATCTTAAATAGGTCATCGAGCCGCCCGATAGTGGCCATGCTCGTAACACTCACTCCTGGCCAGACATTAGGCGGACATCTGTACTGCGCAAGGAATTGCGCCATCCGCTGCGGACGCTTCGTCAGCATGAGCCAGATGTGCTTGGACGCCGCAATGCGCGGCCAGACGGGAGCGAGCCAGTCAACAGGCAAGCCCTCGGTGAATGTGTCACCCATATCATTCAGGAAAATGACTCGGGGCAAGCCGCTCAACCACGGCTTATCAGAGCGGTTCTTGCCGCGCAGGTCAGGCCAATGCAGCGCGGCCTCCAGTCGTTGCATGAATAGCTTGGGTTGGCCGAACGCAGCAGGCCAACCGGGACGGCCCGCATACCGAGTAGTCAGATTTCCGGCGTAGCATTCGCGGGGGTCACGCCCGTTCCACAACTCACAGCCCGAACAACCCATCTCCAGGTTTGCAGTAGAGTCACAAAATCCGATATTGGTTTCTAAACCCATAATCCAATAGCCTTCCGCGGTGGCAATGCGGATCGTGGAAACGCATGGCCCGACGCGAAGTTTTGAACCTGCAGGCAGTGCAACGCTCTTCAGCGCGCAACGACACCAGCTAAAGCCGGTGGCTTTGGCGCGCACGACTGCATTTAAGGATCTGGCACCTGGAGGGTTTAGTCATCTACCAAAGTGAAAGCGGTCACCATGCACTCTTGAACACCTTGTCCGGACAAATTCATGATGGAAATCTGAATGTGTTTATGCTTTTGTCCTGAAGAAAATCAATTGAAAATGGGTATACTATGTTCGCGCAGAGCCGTGACGACCGGCGCACGAGATCAAGCAATAGGCCTGCGGCGTTAGTGTGGGATTGCAGGAGGCCGCAACAACATGGATGAAAAGTTTAAGTCGTTTGACGATTTTTGTAGGGTGATGAACGAGTTGCCTCAGCTAAAGATGCTCAAGGAGAAACAGCGCAGCGCCCTTCTCGACGACCTTTACCACATCGCAGTGCGCAAGGTAGTGTCCGAAAAGTTTGCAGAAGCAGCACGGAGATCCGTTCCTTGGCTGCGAAACGAACGGATAAAGATCTCTAAACTCCGCCAATTGATTTCTGAGGCCGCTGACTGCCTTGACCAAGCGTGCAGCGACTGCGGCGAGCAAATGTACGACATCGAGTGCTTCAGACAGTTTATGTCTCAGTTTATGTCTGACCCCAGTACATACTCCTTCAAAGTAGTCAAAGGCCCGATCGACTACAGTGAGCAACTGGGCGACATCGAGTTCACCAAAGGTGATCTCGAAATTGGGAAAATTGCGGAACGATTAAGAGAACTAGTCGTAGAGCTTGAAACACGCGAAGAGATAATTGCGCTAACTATTCATCCCAGGTTTCGCACCCCCGTCGAGCAACGTCTGGCTAGTGAAGCCAATCCGCATAAGCCGCATAGGTATCCACTGATAGGTCCCAAGACACCTGCCATCGATCATTGGTTTATTGGGGCAGCAGCAACCTGTCTAGAAAAATACCAGGCTGAAACCGCCATGAAAATCAGCAATGTAGCTCAATTCATTGGGCGGCTGTTCGATGCAGCGTTTGGGGCTGTGGGACGTACCGAGGGGAGCATTGACAGAGAGCTGCGCCGGCAGAAAACAGACGGGCGGCCGGACTACGGCAAACCCCTTCGCTTTCTAGATCCCACCTGGTTTCCGCGAGGTACCGATTGGTTTTTCAACCCTCACAAGAAATAACCTGGAGGCTCGCCAAAAAAGACCCAGCTAGCAGGCGCGGGTACGCCTTGGCGTGAATGATACCTCCGCCGATAGCGGGGTTCGACTGGATCGACAAGCCCTTTCAGCCGCCGCTACCGGCCCCGCCGAGCAACTTCCGCTTTCCTGGTGATCGAACCTGGACAGCAGCGGTCTGGGACAAGAAGAATTTGCGCGGCAGCCCTTCTGTAACTTTTGTCCGGATGTTTTTGTCGAAACCTCCCCAAAAGCACGAAGCCTTTAGGAGTTGCAGAAGTTTCTCATTGGCGTAGACACTTGCTATGGACGCGCACTAATGAGCAATCCCCGCGGAACGGAAGAGACAGCTAGCTGCGGCGGCGAAAGCCTGGCGAGAATGAACTGGAAGCAGATGAGCAGTATTGGGAGCGGGAGTGTAAACGTGAGGATGGATCACACAGAGTACCCCGTCGCCGCGCGGCCTCCCGGCGAAAAGTGTGATGTTACGGTCGGTGTTCTCTCCAGGAGGGCGGCTTAATGGCCACGAAAGCGGATGCGAGCAGAGTCGTTCCCGGGCTTGTTGATACGCGAGAGGCCGCGCGGATTCTAGGCAAGTCACCTAACACATTGAAAAGGTGGCGTTACGAGGGGGTTGGGCCGGATTACGTAAACCACAGAGGACGAGAAGTGGACCCCTGGGCTGAGGCAACTGGTTAACTCATGATTTGCCATTCGCTGCTTTCGCGTTGAACGGTATTGGTTTTGGATGCAGCATGGCGTTGGCTGGTGAAGCGGAAGCGGGCCATGCTGGAGAGCAACCCGCCAGGAATAGCCAGCTGGAACTCATCCAGACGATGAGCCGGGGCACGATCCGGCCGGGTCGTGCCTTCGTCGTATGGATAGATCTCCCCATGCCTTCGTAAACTCATGTTCGTTCCCTCGCAACCGATCGTGGCCGCGGTGGCGACAGCAACGCAACCTCTGGCAACGAGCTCTCAAACTCGGCGGGCGGACGGTAGTTCAAGGCCGAATGCAAGCGCTTCTGGTTGTAGATGTGCTCCAGGAAGGTGCCGATGCGGGCGCGGGCGTCTTCCAGGTCCTGGTACTCGCTGCGATAGACCTCCTCGCACTTGAGCGTTTTCATGAACGACTCGCAGGCGGCGTTGTCGTAGGGATTGCCGCGACGCGACATGCTGATCGTCGATGCCGTGAGCGCGCAACTCGCTCGGTGTAGTCCAGCGCTGAGCGTACTGCACGCCGCGATCGGAGTGATGCACCAGCCCGGTCGCGTACTTGCCGCCGGGATCAAGCGCCATGTGCAGGGCAGCCACGCTCAGACCGGTCCTGCAGCGTGCGTTCCAGCGCCCAGCCAATCACGCGCCGCGAATACGCGTCCAGGATCACCGCCAGGTAGACAAACTCGCACAGCAGTCGGATGTAGGTGATATCGGCCACCCACAGCTGGTCCATCCCGTCAGCGATCATCGAGGCGGCGCCGGTTGGGATAGACCGGCATAGTCATGCTCGGAGTCGGTGGTCACCACACAGCGGCCTTTGCCGTAGGCAGAGCAGATTGTCTTCGCGCATCAGCCGCTGCACCCGCTTCCGGTTCACCCGCCAGCCACGCCGCTGTAACTCGGCGGTGATCCGCGGCTTCCATAGGCTGGCCACTGCCAAGGCAATCTGCTGGATGCTGATGCCGGAGTTCAATGACTCCTGCCGCTCCGGCAGTGTGCCCTGCGAGTAACGGTAATAGCCAGCCTGGCTAACCTTCGTCAATTCGCACATGCGCCGCACCGTCAACGCGTTCCCGCTTCGGCTCTCCCGCCGGATGTGTTCGTAGAGGGCGCGCCGTCGAGGCAGGCCCGCAGCCGGCGCTGCTCGCTCGACACGCTGCAAGGCTCGCCGCAAAAAATCAATCTCCACCGCCTGCTGGCCAATCTTGCGCTCCAGTTCGGCCGCCCGATCCTGCTCCACTTGCCGCTGTCCTGCTCCGGCAAAAGCGAGCTCGCCCAACTGCTGCGACTCGCGATGCCAGCGGTACAAATCGCTGGGGTTGACTTCCAACACCCGCGCCAAATACGGCACCGGTTCGCCAGCTTGAATCCGCCGAACCGCCGCCAGCTTAAACTCTTTGGAAAACTTTCTCCGAGACATCATCCCAGTACTCCCCATTCCATGTATTGGATGGGTTAACTGGCTGCCTCATTTTCGGGGTCCACTCCATCCAGTATGATGTAGCGGTGCTTCTGGAGTTCATCCGGAAGCACACACGAGTGCCTTCCGTGCGGGCTGCAATGGAGGAGGCTCGTGGAATTGCTTAGGAAGAAGAAATCCAAGTTCTATTGGTATGACTTCACGGTCGGCGGCCGGCGCTACCGTGGATCAACCAAGGAGAGCAACCGAAACAGGGCGGGTTCAATTGCGGCCATCAAGCTAGTGCAAGTCACCGGAGGCAAGGATCCGCTGCCGCGAAAAGCTCCCAGATTGGCCGAATTTTCGCGGCGCTTTCTGGATTGGGTCCAGAGCACCAAATTGGAAGCTACGACCAAGGATTACTACAACGACGGATGGCGGCTGCTGGCTGCCACTCCGATTACGGGGATGCGACTGGACGCCATCACCGCCGATGAAATCGAGACGCTAGACTTCACCGGCTCCTCATCCACCGCCAACCGCGCCCTGCGAACCCTGCGTCGCATGCTGCACAAGGCGGAAGAATGGAAGCTAATTCGCAGCGCCCCCAAAGTCAAGCTGCTGAAGGAATACGGCCGGTCCTTGCGGCTTGATCACGAGGCGGAAAAGAAGCTTTTGGCGGCCGCCGAAGCGCTGGTCGAGGAGGCCAAATGGAGACCCAAACACCAACTTCTTTTCCGCGATATCACCATCATGATGCGCGACACGGGAATGCGAAATGAAAGAGAGCTTTACCGAGTGCGCATCGAGAACATCGACTGGAACAACAAGTTCATCTTCGTGCCGGACAGCAAGACGATCGAAGGGCGGCGAATGGTGCCCACGAGCGACCGCGTGTTATCCATACTGCGAGCGCGTTGCGGCTCGCGGCAGGGGGATGGATTTTTCCGTCCAAGCGTTCGCGATCCGGCCATCGCACTACGATCGCGAAGCTGTTTCGTGCGGCTCGTTCCAAGGCCGGTCTTCCCGATAACCTGGTCTTATATTGCGGACGGCACGATTACGGGACGCGAGTCTTAAAGAAGACCGGGAATCTGGCCGCCGTCATGAAAACGATGGGACACAAGGATGTGAAGACGGCGATGCAATACCAGCATCCCGAGCTGGAGATCGTGCGTGCCGCACTGAACCAAACAGAAGAAGCAAGCGAATGGAGAGGGTGATGGCCGAAAAAGTTTACGGCACACTTTACGGCACACCCCAAAACACAACCCCGGTAAGTGATTGAAAATTGGTGGGCCCGGTAGGATTTGAACCTACGACCAATGGATTATGAGTCCACTGCTCTAACCAGCTGAGCTACAGGCCCATCTGCTCCGCAAATACAAGGAAGGAAACAGCTTACTGCACGACTGCCACAGATTCGCTAGACGGCTCAAGCGCACTGGTGGCAGTTCTGGTGGCACTTGGTCCTTTTCATGCATCGACAGGTTCCAGTGCCTCAACAGTTTCGCATAAACGCTCAACTGCCGCCAACTGGTGATCTGGGGAAAGGGCGGTGCAGAAAAATCCTTTGCTGCTTTGTGACAGAGGCCGAAAGCTGACGCTCAACAAGTTCGGTCAATGAAGATTCCCGGACAAATGGAACAGCGGTTCCATCAGTTTGGCCAGCACGATCTTTACCGGTTTGGAAGTCAAACGATACGGGCAACTTCGGCGTTTCGCGATTATCGATTAGCCCGGAGGATAGCTACACCGATGAAGAAAATCCGTATTCTCTCGCTTGGGACTATTCTGGCGCTCGGCTTCGCCATGGGTGCACAGGCCCAGACCGAAACAAGTGAAAATACCACTGGTGACGCCGATGGCTACCAGGTAGGTCAACAAAATGCTACTGGTGACGCGGATGGCTACCAGATAGGTCAACCCGCCTCAACCTCAGAGCAGGGCAAAGATGCAGTAACGGATCAACAGACAGTTCCGGAACCCGAGCAGAAGGCCACTCCTGCGCCTGCCGGAAATGTAACCCTGAACCCAGATAACTGGAGTGTTCCGCCGTCGCTGTAAAGAAGATGATTTATGCCCAAGTTCGACAGTCTTGCATACGGACTCGGCACTGAATCCTCCCTTATTGCTCCCTGGCCACGTCAGGCTGGAGAGAGCCAGATCGCCCACCCGAGGAAGTTCGGCTGGCATAGACGAAGAAAACCAAGAGAACGCAGCTTAGGCGTTCCACCAATTCCCGGTTCTTCACAACAGGGCGAGAGCCCGGTGCCTGCTCGCTGTGATTCGACAAACGGCGAGCAGGAACCTCGGACCGCCCTCGGCCCCAGAACCGCTACTCTGCTTCAACACCAACCGCACGCGATGCGCAGACACCCGTAGAACACCAGCGGACTTCCGCGACCTGCTTCAGTTCGGATGACTGTTTCA